>NZ_JABFDF010000009.1 GCF_013403985.1 Winogradskyella ludwigii | reverse complement strand
AGTGTTCATTTTGTGTTTTCATAAGTGACTATAATTAATGGTTTAATTTTTAGTCAACCTATTTCAGGAAAGTTCAGTTTCGGCATTAGTGCCAACGGTTTTGTGTATGGTTAGTTGCGTGTTTAAGCAACTAAATTAGTAAACAAATACGAACCAGAGAAAATTCCGAAGGAATTTTCCAAATAAGCACTTACCAAAGCAATTAATTATACACGGTGTTGGCAACTGGTTTTGTTCTTTTTCATATCGTTTTAATCGTTTTTACTCAAAAGCTCAAAAAAATATCGAATCTCATTCCGCTTTACCGAACGTTTTGTTATTCCAGTATTTTTTCTTGTCTTTTGTTTTTTAATATTGTCAAAATTCCTAATAATATTATAGAAATAAATGTTCCGAGAATATATTTGTCAGGATAAAAGTATTCAGGCAATTTTCTGTATTCAAGCGAAAAGAATAAAACTAGATTACACAAAAAGAAAACGGATAGAAAACTACTAATTATAATTCCAACTTTGCTTTTTGAGTAAAAAAATACGATTAACGAAATCAGAGATAAGATTAGCATTAATTCAGTCGAAACTTCGTGCGCAGAAAAAGGCAATATTTCAGATGCCAAATAAGATAAATATCCGCCTGCTAATCCGAAAACCCATTGTCCAATTGGTGAAGTGATCAAGAAAATCAAACACATAATCATTGGTATTTTGAACTCCTTGTATTTCATTTTCAATTTCGATTCCCTTTTATAATTCCTGCTATTAAAATTCAACAACTTTGATACAATTCCAGATTTTTATTGATTTGTTTAACTTGTTGCCAACGTGTTTATATATGGTTTGTTGTGTGTTTCAAGCAACTAATTTAATAAATAATTACTGACAAAGAAAATCCGCGAGGATTTTCGTAAGTAGGCGAGAACCAAGCAATAAATTATATATGGTGTTGGCAACTGTAATTTTTTCATTTCAACTTATTGAATACTGTCTAAATATATGTAAGCTATTTCGGGTTTTCCAACTTTGTATTTTACTAAATATATTTTATCTAAATCTATTCCGTTTTTTAATTCACAAGATTGTCTTCTTTCGTACTTTTTTCCACCAACAGAATATTCAAAAAAAACTCTGTTACTATTAAATAAATCCTCTTTAAGGCTTATAGAATTCGTTTTTTTATAATTTCCATTCAGTACAAATTTTTCATAATTAATTATTATATCTTCTTTATTTTTTGGATTATAATGAATGACATAATATTCCGAATTTTGTATATTATTTACTTGGCTTTTTATTTTACTATAGTTTCGACCGTCAATTGTATAATTCCAACTAATGAGTTGTTTGTTTTTATAGTCTAATAAATTTTTGGTTTCAAGTCGACTGTAAGCTACAGTTTCATAAGTGTTTTTAAGAAGTTTAGTATCATTGTCAATTTGATATTTTGGTATAAGGTAAAAAACAATTCCGAATAAAATTAGCATTGTAATATACCAACCTAAATTTTTAATTTTCATTTATTTCCTTGTTAATTATTTCAGAAGATTCTTCTTTCAAAGTTCGAGTGAGTTATAGTTGCCAACGGTCTAGTATATGAAACGTAGCGTGTAAAAAGACACTATCGTTTCGGATTTAACACGAGCCGAATTATTATTTTTTCTATTTATCTTTTAATTTCTAAATATACAAAAATAAAAATTTGGTGGACTTAATAAAGAAGTAAAAACCTCTTGGAAAGCCTGTAATAGCTATGTTTTATATACATTGTTGTGCATAGTGCTTTTCACGTTCAGCTTGGTTTTCCGATGTTTGTTATTTAGTTCAAATGTGAGCGTTGGCAAGACATACTCTTTTACAGTTTTGGTGAAGCTTGGATGATGCGACTGGAAATGTGTATGGCTTTAAGCGTTGGCAATTTTACGTTAATTATTAAATCCATCGTCTTACTTTTTTTGCGTATTCTTTATATTCATTTCCGAATTCACGTTTTAAAAATTCTTCTTCCAAACGTATTTGTGTATTTATGCTTAAAGTAGATAATGAAATTATTAGTAATGTAAATGCATTAGGAATTACAAGGAATAACCCAATATTCGTAATCATTATTCCTAAAAATATAGGATTTCTTGAAATTGAAAATATTCCTTTTGTTACCAATTTGGTTTTGTTGTTTTCATCAATTCCGATTCTCCAAGAATTTGCCATTTGGCTTTGAGAAAACCAAACAAAAATCAGCGATACTAACAAAAGTACCCATCCAATTTTCTGTAAAGTTTGATTTTCCAAATACCAAAAAGGAAGTAAATATTCATACCATTCTTCTTTGAAAGCATAGATTCCTACAACAATTAGCTCAAGAACTGTGATAAATTTAAAAACCTTACCATTATAGTCGTGTGCATTATCTGTTTTTTCAAATGTGAATGGATTTATTCCAGTTTTTTTCCAAAGTAATAAAGACCTTAAAACAAAGACCAATAAAAAATACAATATGAGATAAGCGAATAATAACATAATTTCTAATTTTATGTAAAAATGCTATAATAACCAATGCAATGGAAGTGCATTTATTGTCCGCTACATTTATCGCAAATGCCTTTTACAACCAAGTTTACGTTTTCTGAAACAAATCCATCAGGTACTTTTATTTGAGGGATTTTATGTTCTGTTAAACAAATGGTTTCGTTACAGTTATTACAATGAAAATGTAAATGCAAATCGGTTTCAATCTCACAATTACAACCTTTCTCACACAAAGCATATTTCGTAATTCCTGTGCCATCATCTATTTGATGCACAATTTCTTTTTCTTCAAATGTTTTAATAGTTCTGTATAATGTTGTCCTATCTGCTTTCTCAAAAGCATTTTCTATATCACTTAATGTAACTGCAACTTGTTTTTCGGCAAGGAACTTATATATTAATAAACGCATTGCAGTTACTCGAATATTTTTTGATTCTAAAAATTCTTCAATTGTTTTCATAATTAATCGTGGTCTTCGTTTCCAAATGGTTTAATAATAATTCCAACGCTAAAAATAAAACCATCAGTTGGCGCATAGATTTCTGGAAATTCTGGATTTTCGTGTGGTGGTAAAACCAAAGGTGAAAACCTACTTTGTCTTCTGTCTGTGAAATTTTCAAAGTTCACAAATGCACTACCAAATTTAAAATTACGCATTAAAAGTAAACCCATAGTTACAAAATCTGTCGTTTCTGTTCCGTTTGATAAAAACTGTTTTCCTGTATAAAATGTTTCGTAGCCAATTCTCCATTTATCAGATTCGTACATCAAAACACTTCCTGCGTTATGTTTTGCAGTTAATGGTTTTTGTGGATTTCCTGCCAAATAGTTCAATTTAGTGTCTATAAGTGCATAATTTAAAAACCATCTAAAATCTTTATAAGTAAACTTTATATTTGTTTCTGCGCCTTTGCTTAAAATTTCATCAGTTGCATTTTCAAATGCAAACAAACCATTATTTGTACTATTCAATAACAATCCGTTGTTAATTGCTGTGACATAGAAAAGTTGATTAATTGAAAAGCCAATATTTTCAAATAAACGTGTTTGATAGTTGAAATCAAGATTTACACCATAAGAACGCTCTGCCTTTAATGAAGATTTATCAATGCCAAGTACATTTTCAAAGTTTATAAATTCAGCCTCTTCTGTAAAAATATCTGGAATTTTGTAACCTAAACCACCACCAATTCTGCTTGAAAATCCGCTATCATTTTTATAAAGCAATGAAATTTTTGGAAGTGGAAAAAAACCAAAATCAGTATTGTAATCTGCTCGCAATCCAGTTTCTAAAATCCAATTCTCGGAAAGGTCATAAATATTGTTAGCAAACATTCCGTAAGTGATGTCTTTTTGGTCACGTTGTAAAGTTGCATTATCATTTTCGTCAAAGTTTGAAGTATATAAATTTGCTCCAAAAATCCAATCTGCTCTTGATGTTTCTCTTTGATAAGTGATTTCCGTAAAAGTGTTGGTTTGTTTACCATCAAAATTGAAATCGGGAATCGTTAAATTTCTATCGAAAAAGGATAAACTATTTTTAATGTTTAAAGAACTAATAGAATCTATTTGAGTTTTGTAAACTGCTTGACTACTCAATCTTTTTGAAATGTTTTCCTCTGTGTATTGATGAATTCCATTTTCGCCACTTTCTATTTTAGTAATGTCTCCACCAATTCTATCGTCATAAGTTCCGTTTAGACCAAACCAAAACGTAGTTTTATCAGAAGGATAATAAAAGAATTTTGGATTAAATGAAATAGATTTAGTTTTTGGTAAATTACTAAAACCATCATCTTCTGGGTCATAAGCTTTTTGATAATGACCTGAACCGTAAAGCGAAATACCAAACTTTTCATTCCGTTTGCTGTAAAATACATTTGTAGTACTTCCTAAAGCTTGTGTTTGTGTAAGCATAACGTCTAAAGCAGGTTCTTCGTCAGGTGTTTTTGATACCATATTTATTAAGCCTGCAATTGCTCCACCACCATAAAGTGTAGATGAACTTCCTTTAATAATTTCAAATTGTTGCAAATCTAAAGGTGGAATTTGTAAAATACTCAAACCACTTGAAAAGCCTCCGTAAAGTGGAAATCCATCTCTCAAAAGTTGTGTGTAACGACCATCAAGACCTTGAATTCTAATGTTTGTACTTCCACTACTTAAAGATGTTTGTTGCATTTGTATTCCTGTGCTTTCACGAAGCACCATTGAAATATTTGTTGGATTCATAATTGCTTTTTCTCCCAATTCCTCAACTCCAATAAATTCAATTCTTGTTGGAATTTTTTTTACGGTTCTTGTACTTCTTGAAGATTGTAATACAACTTCGTCCAATTCGTTTCCTCCACTTTTTAATTTGAAAATCAAGTCTGAATTACTTGGGATTTGAATAGTTGTTTTTAGAGTTTCAAAGCCTAAAAAAGAAACTATGATAATATGTTCGCCATTCGGAATTTCGTTAAAAGTTGCAATTCCGTCAAAATCGGTTACTGCTCCTTTTTCTAATTCCTCAAAATATACTGTTGCTCCAAATAACGGTTCGTTTTCGGATTCTGAAGTTACCTTTATTTGTATATCAGATGTTTGCGCTTTTATAGAAAAGCACGTTATAATTGTGAGCATTGCGCTCAATATGTATTTATTCATTGAAAATGTAAATATTAATTAACTTTAAAATTTTGACTTTTAGTCGATATTTTTAGCTAATTAATTGTGGCGGTTGCCAGATATTGGAATGAAAGTTAAATCTGTAGATTGATTGATAGACAGATAATATTTCTGTAGAGATTTGATTATTAACAACTAATTCAAAAGTTTGAATTGGTTCATATGTAATTGCGATTCCGCAACAATTACAAATACAAGTTATTGGACAAGTATCATCACTATCATTTTGATGATTGTGTTCAGCAGATATTTCTTCTTGATGTTGGTCTTCGGCATTATTTCCGTCAGAACAAGGTTTAATTGACAAACCAAGAATTAATAATGATAGTATGATAGTTATAAATTTCATTGGCACAAAGATAAATAAATTTCAATGCAATGGTGTTGCAAAGTTTTTTATTCCGATTGTCAAGAATGAATTTAGCGTTGGCAAAGAAACAGCTCTTTTGTTTTTTTAAGCGTTGGCTTTTCGCGTTGGCAAAAAAATAAATGTGCTGTTTGCGCGTTGGCTTTTTTAGTTCAAATGTTGATGTTTAGCACGATTTCCGCATTATGCACAACGTATTTGTGTATGGTTAGTTGCGTGGTTTAGCAACTAAATTAGTAAACAAATACGAACCTGAGAAAATTCCGAAGGAATTTTCCAAATAAGCACTTACCAAAGCAATTAATTATACACGGTGTTACCATACGTTTTTATTCCGCTTTTAATTCAGTCAGAGATTTAATTGGAACAACAATAGTTTTCGCCCATAAATCTCCAACTCTTTGGTTCAAATCCGTATTCTTAATTGTTACAATTCCGACCAACCCAAAAAAGAACATATCGATTGGGTCAAGTAAATGTCTTTTAAAAGATTCGCCAAAAGTCAGTTTTCGGTTCGTTCCGTTTTTTGGAATCGGTTTAAGGCCGACTAATGAATTTCCGAGTGTTGCTCCGAAACCAGTTTCAAGTCCAACAGTCATAATCAGCCAAAAAATCATAGGTATTAGAGCAGGCAATCCGTTTAATGAATATCCACCTTCGTCATTCGGTTCACCAATTGCATAAATCAAAATGAAAGTTACTGTGTAAATTATAATATAATCCACTAATCCAGCAGCAAATCTGTTTCCAATATTCGGTTCGGTTTTAATTTTATTAGTCAAGTTTGTATCGTTCATATGCTTTTATTCTTTTTCTTTTCTTTCGCTTAATATTTTGTTTATTCCAGCGTATAATAATTCAGGTGTATGTTTTTCCGCAAGCCAAGTCCAAACTTTCTTTTTCTTTTTCTCACTCTTTAAAATCAAAGAGTTATTCTTTTTCTCAACTTCATTAAATTCAGATATTCGAATCTTTTTATATCCGAATAAGTATTGAGTTAATAGGGTTTCATTTTCAAGAATTAAATAAGGTGCTTTTCTTCCTTTGTAATTTTGAGTCAAAGTAACTGTTCCGATTAAAATCCATCCATACTGAAAAAAAAGTCCCATTGAACCTGTAAGCAAGCTCGCAATTCCTATTCCCAATTGTACTATTCCAAGAATGAAATTTCCTTTTAAATGTGAATTAGAATAATTGAATTTCATAGTTTTTCTCAAATGTATGGTAACGGTCTTGTATATGAAACGTAGCGTGTAAATAGACGCTTACTTTTCGGATTATGCACAAGCCAAATTTTTATTTTTCTATTTATCTTTTAATTTATAAATATACAAAAATAAAAATTTGGCGGACTTCGTAAATAAGCACAAACCTTTGGGAAAGCCCGAAATAGCTATGTTTTATATACGTTGTTATGTGCAGGCTTTTATTCCCCAAAGTTGTCAAAGTACGAAAAGTCTTTTGTTATTTTCCCATTTTCGATTGTGAAAATTGTACAAATTGGCAATTCAAATTTCGAGTTGTCAGGTGCAGTTCCGCTTGATATAAATTCTACGATTATATTTTTCTCTCCAGATGGATAAGTTTGAATTACTTTATCTTTTATGTCGGTAAATATTCCATTCAGTTCTGAATACTTTGCAATTATTTCTGCTCTTGTCATTTTTACAATTCCTTCTCCAAGAGTTGGGTCTTTAAATTCAGCCGTTTCAATGTACATTTCCGCCATTTTTTGCCATTCGTGATTATTAAAATGTTCAAAATATTGTTCGACTATTTTTTGGTTTTTGTCTGCTTGTTCGGAATAATTGTTTTCTGTACAAGATATTGTTAATGATAATATCAGGATTATAAGTATTGTTCGCATAATTTTAATGATTTGTTCAGAAATCGCTTGACATATTTTCCAATATGTATTCTCGTCTGATTTTTTGGTTTATATTCTTTAATACTTGGTCTATGATTTTTTCAGATTCCAAGGTTTTAGTGTTTTTGAAAATATTGGCTTTTACCAATGAAAGATAGATGTGTTCGTTTGGCAATTCGTTTTCTACCATTTGTAATAATTCTTTTGCCTCGTCCATTCTTTGTGCTTTGCTTAAAGAGTAACAAAGGTTCAATTTCATAATTGGCGAATTTGAAAGCGAAAGCATTATTTTATAGAGTTTAATAATCTCGTTCCAATGTTTAATGTCATTTTTTGTCGCTGTCATATGTTTGCTTGCAATTAACGCCTCAACATAATACTTATTCAGCTTTTCAGGTTTTTCCAAATAGTGGAAAGCCAATTTTATAAAGTCATTGTTCCAATTCTTTTTGTCTTGTTCAAAAAAGGAAATGATTTTGTCGTTTTTAACTTTTGAGGGAATTCTTGCAAGATGAAAACAAAATAAGGCGAGAAGGTTTTTGGTGGTAGTTCGCTCGAATTGGTCAGACAATATTTTTGCAAGTGCCAACGCCTCTAAACATAAATCTTCATTGATAATAGACTTTATTTTTTCGCTGAAAGAGTCGAAACCGATATTAAAAACTGCATAGAGAATTTCTTCTACGATTGCAATTTCATTTTCGGATACTTGTTTGAAAGTCAAATCAAAATCTGCTCCTTTGGTTGTTTTTCGAAAGTCCTTTTTTGCTCTGCTTATACTTTTATATATTGCATCTTGTGATAATAAAGTGCATTCACTAATTTCTTTGATATGCAGACCGAAAATATTCTTTAGAATGAAAATCACTTTAACTTTTGAAGAAACGTTTTTGGACTTGGCTAAAAACAAAACAGTTTTCAGCCTTAAATCCTCGTTTGGGTTTTCCGTTTCTTCGGTAGATGTAAAATGATTTGCCGTTTGCAATCGGCTTTCTCTTTTTATTTGGTTCAAAACGTCATTTCGAGCAACAATAAAAAGCCAGTTTTCCTTATTGGTCGGAACTTGATTTGGTTTCCAGCTTTTTAAAGACTTGTAAAATGAATTTTGAATTGCATCCTCAATTTCACTAACATAGTTTGCACCAAATTGGCTGAAAAGAGCTGAAAATAATTTACCGTAAAAAGTTCTGTAACTCGATTCTACAACTGAAGCGTTTTTATTCTTCATATTCCATAATCGGTCTTATTTCTGTAGTTCCGCCATACAAATGGCAAGGACAACCTTTTGCCAATTCAATTACGGTTTTTAAGTCTTTTGCTTGCAGTAAATAATAGCCTCCAATCATTTCTTTGGATTCCAAAAATGTTCCATCTTTTACGATACTGTTTTTTCCAGAAATCTGAACGCTATTTTCTTCAAGTCCCTCGCCAGAAATTAGATGTCCCGACTTTCCTAATTTTTCAGCCCAAGCCATATGGGAATTCCCTAATTCCTCCATTTCTTTTGGCGAAAGTTGTTGCATTTTCTCAATGTCTTCGTGAAGTAATAATAAGTATTTTTTCATTTTTAAAAGTTTTAGTTCACTATAAAGACAGTTCGGACTTTCTTTTTTGGACATTTTTTTGCTAAAAATTTGAAATTAGTTCAAATGTTGAATTTTAGCACGATTTTCAGCTTGCACATAACGTGTTTATATATGGTTTGTTGCGTGGTTTAAGCAACTAATTTAGTAAATAATTACTGACAAAGAAAATCCGCAAGGATTTTCGTAAGTAAGCAAAAAGCCAGCAATAAATTATATATGGTGTTGTAACACGTTTTATTTTTTCGTTACTGATTTATATAGTTTGATAATTCCGATTATTATAAAATGTAAAAGCACAAATATTCCTCCATAAAACAAAACAACAAGAGAATTACCATATCTGAAATTTTCTGAATCTGAAAACACATAAATCATTATTGCTAAATAAATTCCAAAAAATAGAAAATTCCATTTGTAGAATGTTTTATTTTCTGATTTTAACAAACCAAAAATCAGAAGCACTAACATTAATAAATATGCAATATAAAGAGTTGTAAATTCGCTATCTGTAGGAAACATTCTTATTTCAGATTTTCATTAATTGTGTTCGATTTCTTTTCAATTGTTATTATTCGACCGTTTTTAATTTCCGCCCTAATTCCAATATTTTTCTTAAAAATTCCGAAATATTTATATTCTTTTTCGCATACTATAACAGTATCAAAATTTTTGTTGTCATTCGTAATTTGAACAACACTGATAATTAGCTTTTTTTCATTCATTTCAACCGCTTTATTTTTTTCAGAGTTTGTGAAAGTAGTCTTGATGAATTCATTTATTTTAATCAAATATTCATTCAGATTTCTGATTAATTCATTATATATTTTTGTTTGATTTTCTAAATTCTCGTTTTTCCCAACATTTAAATATAAATCAAAAAAATCACCATTTTTATTGTACATAATTTCTGAAAAATATGATGAATTAATCAGCGCAAAATTCCGCTTTATTTTTTCGGTTGTTAGAGTTTTCAATTTATGGTTTTTGTTCGATTATCATTGGTTTTAAATGTGTTACAACGTGTTTGTATATGGTTTGTTGCGTGTTTTAAGCACCTAATTTAGCAAATAAAAACCGAATAGAAAATCCGCGAGGATTTTCGTAAGTAGGCTAGAACTAGCAATAAATTATATACGGTGTTGGCAACAGTATTTTTTTATAAATTATTAATTCAATCGTTTTTTTATAAGTTCTATCTTTTAATGAAATCAGCGTTTCCTTTCCGTTATTTTCCATTTTCACAATATTGTCAAAAGTCGGAAGTTTATAAATAGTTCTAAACGGATGTACATTTTCTTTAGGACAAATTATAATCGGTTGTTCCATTTGAGTGAAAAACTGATGTATATTTCCAGATTCAGGTGAATGAAATGAGAAAATCGCTATAATCTGATTTTTGACAACTATAAATCCGTTATTAATTCGTTCAGTTACATTTATTTCCGCAATTTTATTCGCTTTCTCAAATGGTCCCATTTTTTCAATGTTTAAACTTATCCGAGTTTTTTCGCCCAAATCATTTTCGGTCAATTTGAGTTCCTTTAATACTTTGAGCCATTTTTTATGCATTCTGTAATTCATTCCAACTGTGATTGGAAAGAAAATAAAATTCCAAATACGAGAAGCAAAGTGTTTGTTCTTTAACCTATCTCTATATTCAGAAGTAATGAAGTTTTTTAAATGCAATGTCGTTTTTTATATTGTTGCCAACGGTTTTGTGTATGGTTAGTTGCGTGGTTTAGCAACTAAGTTAGCAAACATTTACGAACCCGTGAATATTCCGCAGGAATATTCGCAAGTAGGCTCAATGAAGCAATTAATTATACACGGTGTTGTGTACAGTGTTTTTGTTCAATGCAATAGTTTTCCACAAAATAGTGATTCCGACAAAAAATATAAGCAAACCACCAATTAGAAAAGCTATTCCATATCCTTCGGCGAATAATCCGCAAAAATAATTTAGATATCTGTTTATAATTCCTGTACCGTAAAATCCAGTTAAAGAAATTCCGAAAGTTATTAGTAAAACTATTATTGAGTTTATAATTCCGAATTTATATTTCCAGTTTATTAGTCCAACGATTAATATTCCGATTATAAGACTCGATAAAGTCCAATAAGCTTGGTTTGCGAAGAATTGTCCAATTCTGATGTCAGTTAATGAGTCAAATTTTCCCCAATCCTCACTCATTAGAGCATCGAATTGTTTTCCATTATATGCTATATATAATCTTTTCAATCCGCTAATGATAAAAATTAAAGCCAAACACTCTAATAAAATCAGCTTTATGTTAAATTTCTTCATCATTTTCGACATTGTACACAACGTTGTTGTATAAGCTTTGTTGCGTGGTTAAGCATTGAATTTAGTAAATAAAACACGAACGGCGAAATTCCGAAGGAATTTCCCAAGTGAGCCAAAACCAGCAATAAAGTTTATACGGTGTTGTAGCACGTTATTTATATCCGAACATACTTTCCACTTTCAGTTTTTATATGAAGAAGTTGTATGTTTTTTGTTTTCTGTAATTCTTCTAATTGTTCTTTAGTCAACTTATTTTCTCTTAATTTAAGGTGGAAATTGTCAATTGAAAAGATATTCGATTCAAATAGTTTTTTAAATATATCAAATGACGTAAATTCTTCTTCGTCTAAATCTCCAAAATGGTCAAATGGTTCTGTATAATCTAAACTTCTTAAAGTCTTTATATTATTTGATTTTGATAGATTTAGAATAAAATTTTGATGACCGTAACCTGCTTGAATTGTAAGATTATTGATTTTTATTTTTGGAATCTTAAAAAAGTCTTCATTTGGTGCAGAAGGTAATTCCAAATCTACCAAATTCGGCATTTTTTCAACTAATTTGGCTATCATTCCGTTTTCTTCTCCATATTCACCAATTACACTTTGATTGTGGTCGCCAACCTCTGTCAAAGCAACTTTAAATATCTTTAAATCCTCAAAGTTCACTTCTGAATTAATTATTCTACTAAAATTCCAATCCCTTGTTCCATTTGCACCAGCATCTGGACCAGAAAATATTAAAGAAACTATCTTACTTGGGTTTTCAATTAAGAAGTCTTGAAAAGCACAAAATCCGAAATTAAATTCTTCTGGTTCAAAATTCGATGAATGTATCCTAAAATCATCATCATAACCTTCTCCATAATAGATAATTTCATAAAACTCTCCAATTTTAGAAAAACTGATTCTTGGCGAATACTCTAAAACATAATTATATTCCGCCGAATTATGATAGTTGTAAATTCTATTTTGTAATTCAATTAATTTTTCAGTCATTTTTTCGTAGAGTTCTGTTGAATGTGCTACAACGTTGTTGTATATGATTTGTTGCGTGTTTCAAGCAACTAATTTAGTAAATAATTACCGACCAAGAAAGTCCACGAGGACTTTCGCAAGTAGGCAAGAAGCCAGCAATAAATTATATACGGTGTTACCCAACGTTTTTTTATTCGACTGTTTGTTTTAATTTCCGATTTCCACCATTTAATTCATTCAATTTTCCTTTTTTTAAACGAAATTCCAAATCATTAAATTCAATCCATTTTGCACTCGACAATGCAAAACTAATATCGTCATCTTTATTCAGATTCCGAGACTTTAAAATCAGCGTGTCATTAATGCTTTTCCACAATCCTTCTGTAAAATCAGAACCGTGTCCTTTATTTACCCAAAATTTGAAAGTTCTGTCTTCTTTTAAAATTAGTTTAATTTCAAATCGTTCTTTTGTTCGTCCTTTATATTCTCCATAAAATAGTTTTGTTTTTCTATTTGGTGGCTCAATTTTCATTAATGAATACATTTTACCATTAAAAATTTCGATAAATTTTTCGTCTCGAAAACCATCTGTACAAGTATGGCAAAATTTTAAATTAATAATTTCGATATTGTTTAATCGAATTGTGTCAATCATTTTATCGGGACAACCTGAATAGCCTCCAACAGCACTAACTAAAATTCTTTTTCCGTCAATAAATAGGGCAGTTGCAATTTGCTCAATTTTATTGTCCAACCACTGGTTGTCACTTTCGGTCAGTTTAAAGTCTTTTCTAAATCCGCTATAAATTTTAATACTACTTATTGTATTTAATTCTGATTGTAATAGTTGACTTTCAGGTTTGTTAATTGAGTCAAATTCCAAGTTTTTTGGGATGTAATTTATTAAATCGTAATACTCTTTTTCATACAGAGTTGACGATTCAGGATTTTGAGCAAAAATTAATGTGCTGAAAATTAAGTTTAATATGAAAACGGTTTTTCTCAAATGTTGGGTAACGTGATTGTGTATGGTTAGTTGCGTGGTTAAGCAACTAAGTTAGCAAACTTTTACGAACCCGTGAATATTCCGC
>NZ_JABFDF010000008.1 GCF_013403985.1 Winogradskyella ludwigii | reverse complement strand
CTTAACTGTGGAAGAGTAGGTCGCCGCCTTTTTTAAGAACCCTTACTAGATAACTAGTAAGGGTTTTTTTTGTTTATACCCTTTTTAAGAAGTTTTTATTAACTTGCTACCTTATACCTATACAAACTATGAATGTAAACAAAGAGCTTGACCTTGCTTGGGATTTTGTAACAAAGACAAATAGGAATATCTTTCTTACAGGAAAAGCGGGAACAGGTAAAACGACTTTTTTACATAAATTGAAAATGCAATCATCTAAGCGTATGGTTGTAGTGGCACCTACAGGAGTGGCAGCAATAAATGCTAAAGGTGTTACAATTCATTCTTTTTTTCAAATGCCTTTTGGTCCTATTTTACCTGATACAGATTTAAATGCTTCAGCTGGTTTTAATCGAAAATTCAGTAAAACTAAAATCAATATTATTAAGTCTTTAGATTTATTAGTTATCGATGAAATAAGTATGGTTAGGTCAGATTTATTAGATGGTATAGATAAAACATTAAGACGTTTTAAAAATAGGAATCTTGTTTTTGGAGGTGTACAGTTATTAATGATTGGTGATCTACAACAATTGTCACCTGTAATTAAAGATCATGAATGGAGAATATTGAGTCCTTTTTATAGAAATGCGTTTTTCTTTAGTAGTCAAGCATATCAAAATAGTGGAGCAATTACTATAGAACTTAAGCATATTTATAGGCAAGATAATCCTGTATTTATTGAAATTCTTAATGAAGTAAGAAACAATAAATTGAGTAAAGAATCTGCTGAAGAATTAAATAAACGTTATAAACCAAAGTTTATTCCGAATGAAGATGATGGTTATATTTCATTAACCACTCATAATAGTAAAGCAACTCAGGTCAATCAACTTGAATTAGAGAAACTCAAAGGGAAATCTAAAACTTATAATGCTGTTGTTGAAGGTAAATTCCCTGAACATTCTTATCCTAATGATCAAAAATTAGTATTAAAAGTTGGTTCTCAAGTCATGTTTGTAAAGAATGATAGTTCGCCAGAGAAGCGTTATTTTAATGGTAAAATAGGAAAAGTTATTCTACTAGATAATGATGAAGTAATTGTAAATTGTCCAGATGATGATTTTAATATTGTTACTAAACCAGAACAGTGGGAAAATATAAATTATACTGTAGATTCTGTTACAAGTGTTATTTCTGAAGATAGAATTGGAAGCTACACTCAGATGCCTTTGCGTTTAGCATGGTCAATTACAATTCATAAAAGTCAAGGTTTAACATTTGAAAAAGCAATTATTGATGCAGAAGGGGCTTTTGCTCATGGTCAAACTTATGTCGCCCTTAGTCGTTGTAAATCTCTTGAAGGATTAGTTTTAAAAAGTAAAATTACCCCAAACCAAATTATTAGTGATAGTAATGTTATTTCATTCAATGAAGCAGCAGAAGCTAATCAACCTAATTCGGATAGTTTACAACAATCTAAAAGAGTTTTTCAATTAGATTTAATATCTGAAATTTTTAATTATTACAAGTTTTTATTTCCATTGAATAGAATACTTGATATTTATTATAAAAATAGAGGAAGTATAGAAGGTAGTATTGAAACTCCCTTGATAACAATCAAAGATTGCATAACGAATTTATTAAAAGTAAGCACATCCTTTAATTCTCAGTTAAAATCAATAGGTGATATTTCTGAAATTCCAGAATCTAATGCATCTATTCAAGATCGGTTTGTAAAAGCTATAACTTATTTTTCTAATCAAACTAAAGCTGTAATTGAAGTTTCATTAAAAGCTTTGGTGTTTTCAACAGATAATAAAACTATTGAAAAAGATATAAATAAGCATTTCGATACATTAGAGGAATTATTGGCAACTAAGTTGCTCTATTTTGTTGGACTTAAAAATGAATTTAATTCTGAGAAATATTTAGAATTAAGAGGTAAATCTGTTTTCCTAGCTAAGGAAAAACCAAAAAAACAACGTAAAGCTATCGTTGATGGAACCACAAACGTTGAACTTTTTGAATTATTAAGAGAGCTTAGAAATGATATTGCAGATCGAGAGGATTTAGTTCATTTCCAAATTTTCACACAAAAATCGTTATATGCGATGTGTGAAACGTTACCCATTTCTAAACAAGAATTGAAAGAAGTACATGGTATGGGAAAAACTCGGATTGAAAAATATGGAATAGAAATACTAAAAGTAATTAAAAGTTATTGTGAAGAAAACGATATTGAAACATCTATTGAACCTTCAGTTTTTGAAGAATTAAAACCAAAACGACAAAAAGGAGATACTAAGAAAATATCTCTAGATTTATTTAAATCTGGAAAATCAATAGATCAAATAGCATTAGAACGTGAATTAAATGTAACTACCATCTTTGGACATTTGGCAAGTTTTACATCTTCAGGTGAAATTGAAATAACAGATTTAATGTCTAAAAAACATTATGTAGAATTAAAGAAGATTATTCCAACTAAGACTTTTGAAAACTTGACTGAATTAAAACATCAATTAGACGATAAATTCTCCTATGGTGAATTAAGATTAGTGATCAACGATCTTTCTTAAAAGTAAAAGGCTTCAAAGTTAAACTCTGAAGCCTTTCAAAATATATAATAGAAATTATTATCCTTTTATCAATCCTCTAGAAATTACAATTTTCTGAATTTCAGAAGTTCCTTCATAAATTTGAGTGATTTTTGCATCACGCATTAAACGTTCAACATGGTATTCTTTTACAAATCCGTTTCCACCATGAATTTGTACAGCTTCTACAGTATGTTCCATGGCTACTTTACTTGCGTATAATTTTGCCATAGCACTAGACATATCATAATTATTACCTTGGTCTTTATCCCAAGCAGCCCTCATAACTAACATTCTTGCAGCTTCAATCTCAGTATGCATGTCTGCTAACTTAAAAGCAATAGCTTGATGATTACATATTTCAGTTCCAAAAGCTTTACGCTCTTTAGAATATTTTAGAGCTAATTCATAAGCACCTGCAGCGATACCTAAGGCTTGTGCAGCGATCCCAATTCTTCCACCAGAAAGTGTTTTCATCGCAAATCTAAAACCAAATCCATCGTCACCTATCCTGTTTTCTAAAGGGACTTTTACATCATTAAATTGCAAAGTATGCGTGTCACTACCTCTAATACCTAATTTATCTTCTTTTGGTCCTATGTCAAAACCAGGCATTCCTTTTTCTAAAATAAAAGCATTTATTCCATGAGATCCTTTATGCTTATCAGTTTGTGCAATTACTAAAAAGACTTCTGCACGTCCACCATTTGTAATCCAGTTTTTTGTACCGTTTAATATATAGTGATCACCTTTATCAATAGCAGTTGTTTTTTGAGATGTAGCATCACTTCCTGCTTCGGGTTCACTTAAGCAAAATGCGCCTATACATTCTCCAGTAGCTAATCTTGTTAAGTATTTTTCTTTTTGCTCTTCGTTACCAAAAGCTTCTAGTCCATAACAAACCAATGAATTATTTACAGAAACCATCACAGATGCAGAGGCATCAATTTTAGATAATTCCTCCATAATTAGTACATAAGAAATAGCATCCATACCACTTCCTCCGTATTTAGGATCTACCATAATACCTAAAAATCCTAATTCGCCCATTTTACGAACTAAGCTCTCAGGAAATGTTTGTGCAGTATCACGTTCTATCACACCAGGAAGTAATTCCGTTTGTGCAAAATCGCGAGCTGCATCTCTTATCATTAAATGTTCTTCTGTTAAATTAAAGTCCATATATTATATAATTATTGATTTCTTAAAAATTTCTTACAAAGATAATTGTTTCTTGTGTTATTTTCAATAAGTAATATTATTTTTACTAATATGATAAAATCGAATTATACAATCCTCGCATTAATGTCTGGTACTTCTTTAGATGGCATAGATATTATTGCCGTAAGTTTTTCTTTTAACCAAGGTTGGCAGTTTCAAATTAATACCGCTGAGACTATTAAATATTCTATAGAATGGAAATCTACTTTAAGCCAATTAGTGTCACTGCCTTTAGAGGAATTAAAGGATATTGACCTTAGTTATTCAGAATATTTAGCAACTGTTGTCTCTAATTTTATAACTAAGCATAAGCTTGAGGATATTGATTTTGTTGCTTCTCATGGACATACGGCATTACATAGACCTGAGATTGGACTAACTTATCAAATTGGGAATCAGCAGATTTTAGCTGATAAATTAAACATGAAAGTTATCTGTGATTTTAGAGTACAGGACGTTAAACTTGGCGGACAAGGTGCTCCTTTAGTTCCTATTGGAGATGATTTATTATTTAATACATATGATTATTGTCTGAACTTAGGTGGATTTGCTAATGTTTCTTTCGAATCTAATTTTGAAAGAATAGCTTTTGATATTTGTCCAGTTAATATTGTTTTGAACCATTATGTTTCAAAATTAAATCTTGAATTTGATAATAAAGGTCAATTAGCATCAACAGGAAAAGTGAATAAAGATTTATTATTACAATTAAATGCACATCCATTTTACAAAGAACAACCACCTAAATCTTTAGGATTGGAATGGGTAGACTTAAACATATTTCCATTAATTGATTCTTTTAAGCTTAAAATCGAAGATATTTTAAGAACGTATGTAGAGCATGCCGCCATTCAAATTTCAATGATTTTAGTTGAAAATAAGAAAAAAGTCTTAGTAACTGGTGGAGGAGCTTTTAATGATTTTTTAATGAAACGCATTCAAGATCTATCTGAAGCTAAAATTATAATACCAGAAAACGAAATTATTGAATTTAAGGAAGCATTAATTTTTGGTTTACTTGGAGTGCTAAAAGATAGAAGTGAGATTAATTGTTTAAAGAGTGTAACAGGAGCTACAAAAAATCATTCTTCTGGAAAAATTTTAATGCCTAATCTAAGACACGAAACATAATTACCTTAATTTATTTTTGAGTTTTAATAGAAATTTATCAACGTAAAATAATCTTGTCAGATGTAAAATACCTTCGATTGAAAATACAGATATAATATGAGTATCCATTCTTCACTTTTTAGAAAAAAGAAAAAGTCTAGAAGGGTTCATATGGTTCGATTGTTTTTTATATTTGTTACAAGAAATTAAACCCACAAAAATTGATAAAAGACTTACTACATAAATACGAAAATAAGACTCCCGAAATTGTGTTTCATTGGAACGATCCAGAAACTGAAGCAGAGGGTTGGACCGTAATTAACTCCTTAAGAGGAGGAGCAGCAGGTGGAGGAACACGAATGCGAAAAGGATTAGACAAAAATGAAGTATTGTCTCTTGCGAAAACGATGGAAGTTAAGTTCACCGTTTCAGGACCAGCAATAGGTGGTGCAAAATCTGGAATTAATTTTGATCCTTTAGATCCTAGAAAAAAAGGTGTTTTAGAACGTTGGTATGCTGCTGTATCTCCATTACTTAAAAGTTATTATGGTACAGGTGGCGATTTAAATGTAGACGAAATACATGAAGTCATTCCAATCACTGAAGAAAGTGGTGTTTGGCATCCACAAGAAGGCGTTTTTGAAGGTCATTTTAAACCAACCATAGCAGACAAAATTAACAGAATTGGTCAGTTAAGACATGGAGTTATCAAGGTAATCGAAAACCCAGAATACTCACCAAGTGTTAACCGTAAATATACGGTTGCAGATATGATTACAGGTTATGGTGTTGCTATAGCAGCAAAACATTTCTATACAATTAATGACGATTCCATTAAAGGAAAACGCGTTGTTGTTCAGGGATTTGGTAATGTTGGAGCTGCAGCAGCTTTCTATTTTTCACAAATGGGAGCTAAAGTTGTAGGTATTATTGATAGAGTAGGTGGATTAATTAATGCAGAGGGATTTTCATTTGAAGAGATTACCAATTTATATCTTACAAAAAACGGAAATACACTGATTGCAGATAATTTAATTCCATTCGAAGAGATAAACGAACAAATTTGGTCTTTACAAACCGAAATATTTGCGCCTTGTGCAGCATCGAGATTAGTAACTCAAAACCAGATTGATCAGATGATTTCTACAGGTTTAGAAGTTATTACTTGTGGTGCAAATGTACCGTTCGCTGATAAGGAAATATTTTTTGGATCTATCATGGAAGATACAGATCAAAAAGTGAGCTTAATCCCAGATTTTATTTCAAACTGTGGTATGGCTAGAGTATTTGCTTATTTTATGGAGCGTAAAGTACAAATGACAGATGAGGCCATTTTTAAAGACACCTCTAAAGTCATTGAAAAAGCATTAATAGAAGTACATAAAAATAACCCAACAAAAAAAGGCATAAGCGAAACCGCTTTTGAAATTGCCTTAGGACAATTAATTTAATAAACTATGGAAACAGTAATAATTCTTGTATTCGTCTTTGGTTATCTAGCTATAACTTTAGAGCATAATATTAAAATTGACAAATTAATACCAGCTTTAGTGATGATGGCTATAACTTGGGCATTAATCTCATTGGGTATTGATGGATTTAGCCAATGGTTCGATTCTGCTAATCATAGCCTTATGGAGAATTTTGGGTTACTTCCGCATGAAGAAAAAATGCATTTAATGGAAGAGACTTTATTACATCATTTAGGTAAAACGGCAGAAATCTTAGTATTCTTACTTGGTGCTATGACTATTGTAGAAATTATCGATTATTTCGATGGTTTTTCTACCATAAAGAATGCAGTAAACTTTAATAGTAGAAAGAAGTTACTTTGGATGTTTTCAATTTTAGCTTTTGTACTTTCTGCAATTATAGACAACTTAACGGCAACGATTGTTTTAATATCAATTCTTCAAAAAATAGTAAAAGAAAGAGATGTTAGAATTTGGTATGCAGGTTTAATAATTATTGCTGCAAATGCTGGTGGTGCATGGTCTCCAATTGGAGATGTAACAACCACTATGCTTTGGATTGGTGATAAAGTTTCAACAGGCAAATTATTATCATATCTTTTTATCCCATCATTAATATGTATGGTAGTGCCTACTTTTATTGCATCATTCTTAAAGCCTTTTCAAGGAACTCTAGAGTTGCAAGATTCAGATGGGAAACCAAAAAACAAGTTTAGTTCTACAATGTTATTCTTAGGATTAGGTGCTATCATTTTTGTACCAATATTTAAAGTCATAACACATTTGCCTCCTTATGTAGGTATGATGCTTTCTTTAGGTGTTGTAGCTATTTTTGCGGAAGTTTACAGTAACTCAAAATTTGCAATCTCTGAAGTAGGATCAGATGAGCATGCTTCTGCAGCAAGTCATAGTCCCGTTCACCATTCTTTATCTAAAATTGAATTACCAAGTATTTTATTCTTCTTAGGAATTTTAATGGCGGTTGCAGCTTTAGAATCATTAGGTATTTTGTTCGGATTTGCAGGATCACTACAAGATACTATGCCAATGTTAGGTACTGAATTTCATCATGAAGGAGTATCGGATTTAGTGGTATTACTTCTAGGAGTTGGATCTGCTGTAATTGATAACGTACCATTAGTCGCAGCAAGTTTAGGCATGTTCTCAGAACCATTAGATAATGAGCTTTGGCACTTTATTGCGTATTCTGCAGGTACAGGTGGTAGTATGCTAATTATCGGTTCTGCTGCAGGTGTTGTAGCAATGGGAATGGAAAAAATTGATTTCTTTTGGTATTTAAAAAAAATATCTTGGTTAGCATTTGTAGGTTTTATTGCAGGTGCAGCTGCCTTTATGGTAACAAGAGCTATTTTTTAATATTAAATTTATAAATATACTTAAGCCCAAAACTTAACGTTATAATACCGAATGAATTTTAAAAGGAACGACTATAGTATGGTTTAACTTTCATTCGGTTTAATTAAGAACAAAAACAAAAATTTTAGTATGATATCATTAAGTACTATTCAAGAATCAGCAGAAGTGCTAGCAGAAGGAGAACCTGTAAAGAAAACGCTTTCCATTATAGAATTAATTAGCAGTAGTGGAACGGCTGGTATTGCTATTATCGCAATTCTTTTTGTACTTCTAGTTCTTGCTATTTATATTTATTTTGAACGTCTTTTTACTATAAAAGCAGCTTCAAAAGTAGATGCTAATTTTATGAATCAAATTAAAGACTCTGTTAGTAATGGTAAAATAGAATCAGCTCAAGCATTGTGTACCCAAATTAATACACCAGTATCTCGATTAATAAGTAAAGGGATAACAAGAATAGGTAAGCCGCTTGAAGATATTAATGCTGCTATTGAAAACGCGGGTAAGTTAGAAGTTTATGATCTAGAAAAAAATGTAAGTGTTTTAGCTACGATATCAGGTGCTGCACCAATGATAGGTTTCTTAGGAACTGTAATTGGTATGATTATTTCAATTTTCGAAATTGCTAATTCTGGAGGTTCTATTGATATCAAAACATTAGCAGATGGTTTGTATACAGCAATGACAACTACAGTAGGTGGTTTAATTGTTGGGATTATTAGTTATGTCGCTTATAACCATTTAGTGGTACGTACAAATAAAGTGGTATACCAAATGGAAGCTAATTCTGTAGAGTTTTTAGACTTACTTAACGAACCTATGTAATATGAATCTTAGAGGAAGAAATAAAATTACACCAGAGTTCAATATGTCTTCAATGACAGATATTGTATTTCTGTTATTAATCTTTTTTATGATTGCGTCGACTTTAGTTTCGGCTGAAGCAATAGACCTTTTATTACCAAAATCGTCAAGTAAAACTACTCAAACAAAAAATGTATCTGTAAGCGTTAATAAGAATAACGAATACTTTGTTAATCTCAAACAGGTTTCAAAAGAAAATTTAGAAGCAGAAGTGTTATCTAAAGTTGGTACTTCTGGGACAGAGTCAATTACCATTCGTTCAGACCAAGATGTTGAAATGAAACATGTAGTTTTTATAATGGATATAGCGAATAGAAATAAAATTAAATCAACTTTAGCTGTAAAATCAACGCAATAAATCAGTTAAGTTAGTTACTTAAAAATGAAATATCTCGACTCTAAACATAAACAGAATTCAGCTAAAATAACAGCATTAATAGTATTGATATTATTGTTATTGTTATTTGTTGTTGGTCCAAAATATATGGATCCACCAGAAGAATATGGTGTTGCTGTAAATTTTGGAACTACAGATGTTGGGAGTGGAAATAAACCTTTAAGCGAACCTAAAAAAGCAGTTGAAGAACAAGTAGTAGAAGAAGAGGTGGTTGAAGAAGTTCAGCCTGAAGAATCGGAAGTTGTACCAACTGAAGCGGCAACAAAAGCAGAAGAGGTAATGACGCAAGATAATGCTGAAGCTATCGCTATTAAAAAACAAAAAGATGCTAAAGCTAAAGCAGATGCTGCTGAAGCTAAAGCCAAAGCAGAGGCAAAAGCGGCTGCAGAAAAAGTAGAACGTGAAAAACGTGAAGCTGAAGAAAAGAAACGTGCAGAAGAAGCCGAGAAAAAGAAACAACTAGACAATCTTATTGGTGGAGTTAAAAATGCAGCAGGAAATACAGATGGTGGAGAAGGACCAGATAATCAAGGAGGAAATAAAGGTCAATTAGATGGTGATCCTTATGCTGCAAGTTATTTTGGAGGCTCTGGACCTGGAAAAGGTGGTGTAGGATATGGATTAGGAGGAAGAGGCAAACCTAATAATAGTATTGTGCTACCTGATTGTCAAGAAACCGGTTTGGTAGTTGTTGAAGTACGAGTTAATAGACAAGGGAAAGTGATAAAAGCTTTTCCCGGTAAGAAAGGAACAACAGGAACAAGTTGTTTGTTTGAAGCAGCTAGAAAAACAGCTATGACTTTTAAATGGCCAGCGAATTCAGACGCTCCAGTAGAGCAAGTTGGTTTCGTAAGTATTAATTTTGATGTAGGTCAATAATATGAATTATCAAGATACTGTGAATTGGATGTTCCAACAACTTCCAATGTATCAAAATAAAGGCAACTCAGCTTTTAAAAAAGATCTAAGCAACACTATAAACTTAGCGAAGCATTTAAATCATCCAGAAAATGGATTTAAATCTATACATGTTGGTGGCACCAATGGTAAAGGGTCTACGAGCCACATGCTGGCCTCTATTTTACACGAAGCTGGTTATAAGGTTGGCTTATATACATCACCTCATTTAAAAGATTTTAGAGAACGTATTCGTATTAATGGAAATGTCATTAGCAAACATGCTGTTATTGGTTTCATTAAACGAAATAAAACGTTCTTAGAGGCTAATCAATTGTCGTTTTTTGAAATGACCGTAGGTATGGCTTTCGATTATTTCTCAAAGGAAAAGGTAGATATTGCAATCATTGAAGTCGGATTAGGAGGACGGTTAGACTCTACAAATATTATTACTCCAGAATTATCCATAATCACAAATATAGGTTTTGATCATACTCAATTTTTAGGAAACACACTTCCAAAAATTGCAGGTGAGAAAGCCGGAATTATAAAGCAAAATATTCCTGTTGTAGTAGGAGAGACCAATTCAGAAACAGAAAAGGTATTTAAACGTAAAGCCGAAGAAACAAATTCTGAGATCTATTTTGCAGATCAAACCGTAGATCAGATTTTGGAAAGTGATTTAAAAGGCGCTTATCAAATTCATAATATAAAGACTGTTATACAATCCATAAAGATTTTAAATGATTTAGATTTTAAGATAACTGAACAGGATTTAGAAAAAGGCCTTTTAAATGTCGTTTCTAACACAGGTTTAAAAGGAAGATGGCAAGTTTTACAAGAGCAACCCAAAATTATATGCGATACAGCTCATAATAGGGAAGGATTAGTTTATGTGATGCAGCAGTTAAAAGAAGAGGTGTTCCAAACACTTCATATAGTCTTTGGAGTTGTTAATGATAAAGATTTAGATAGTATTATACCGCTTTTACCAACAGATGCATTGTACTATTTTTGCAAACCAGATGTACAAAGAGGGCTAAATGCTGAAATTTTGCAAAAAACTTTTGAAGAAAATGGTTTAAAAGGAGAGGTTTCTAATAGTGTTAAACTTGCTTTAAGTGTCGCAAAATCAAACGCTAATGAAACAGATTTAATTTATATAGGAGGAAGTACTTTTGTGGTCGCAGAAATTATTTGATTTTAATTAAGAAAATATTTTGAGATATTAAAAACTATAGTATCTTTGCATTCCTAATAAATAGGGCGACTAGCTCAGTTGGTTCAGAGCACTTGGTTTACACCCAAGGGGTCAGGGGTTCGAATCCCTTGTCGCCCACAAAGTTCACATGAATGTGAACTTTTTTTATACATTGCTTCATTTATTAGGGCGACTAGCTCAGTTGGTTCAGAGCACTTGGTTTACACCCAAGGGGTCAGGGGTTCGAATCCCTTGTCGCCCACAGAATAAGGAATCCCGATTTACTTTTGTAGATCGGGATTTTTTGCTTTGAATCATTTTTTGTACAATCGCTTGATGTAAATCTTTTGAGTATAAAATACACTTCGTTTATTGCTTTTTCTACGTGCAATAATGAAATATGAAATAAGTTGTGCTCAATTAAATTAGGGCTTAAATAAAGTCCATAATGCGTTCTAAAGCCATTCCTCTAGATCCTTTTATTAAAACCGTTGCGTTATGAAGTTTAAGCGCATTTAAATGTGGTTTTAAGTCTTCAAAGCTCGATAGTTTATGAGTAGATTCTATAGAATTGGTTTTGTAAAAATTCTCGCCAATAATATAAATGTTCTTTGTGAAATTTGACTCTAGAAAATTTACAATCTCTTGGTGCTCTTTCGCTGCTTCAGAACCTAACTCAAACATATCACCTAGAAATAAGTATTTATTTTCATCCTTTAGCTGTTTGAGGTTTTTAATAGCGGCAAGCATGCTTGTTGGATTAGCATTGTAAGCATCAAGTATAATTTTTGTAGTTCCTTTTTCTATAATTTCAGAGCGATTGTTATCAGGTTGATAGCTTTCAATTGCTTTTTTTATAGATTCAGCGTTAACTTTAAAATATGTTCCAATTGCTATGGCTATCGCAATATTTCCATAATTGTAGTCACCTATAAGCTGACTTTCAATTTTTAAATTATTACAGTTAATAGAGACGTAAGGATTAGCTTCTTCAAAGGTGATGGTACAATCGTTATTTTCATTAGAACCAAAAGTACTAACATTTACATAGTCAGCGATTTGTTTCAGTTGTTCTGGATCATTACTATTTATGAAAACTGTTTTATTGTTTTGTTTTAAATAATTATATAATTCGGTTTTTGCTTTAATAACACCTTGAATACTTCCAAAGCCTTCTAAATGTGCTTTGCCAAAATTTGTAATTAAGCCATAATCTGGTTGTGCAATATTGCAAAGAAATGCGATTTCGTTTGGGTGATTAGCTCCCATTTCTACAATCCCGTAATCTAAATCATCGGAGAAGCTTAATAAGGTTAGTGGAACACCTATATGATTGTTTAGATTACCTACTGTGGCTTTAACCTTATAAGTGGTCTCTAAAACAGCATTGATAAGTTCTTTTGTAGTGGTTTTGCCGTTACTTCCTGTTAATGCTATAATAGGAATTTTAATTTCATTCCTGTGATACGTTGCGAGATTTTGTAGTGTAGCGAGTACGTTTTCTACATATATACAATTCTTGTTTAGGATGGCTTCTGTGTCATCTACGATACAATATTTTGCACCACCTTTAAATGCCTGTTTTACAAATTTGTTACCATCAAAATTATCTCCTTTTAGAGCAAAGTACATACAGTCTTGTTGTAATTTTCTTGTGTCTGTTGCAACAGTACTACAAGCTTTAAAACTTTGATAAATGTTTTCGATTTCCATAGGTTTAAAAATAAAAAAAAGTCCTGATAAATATATCAGGACTTTTTAAAATATTATTTAGAATTTATTAATTCTGTCTTTTTCCTCCTTTTTCGCTTTTAGATCCTACTCTTGAAACCGCACATCTAAAACCAATATAGTCTGTTGCCATATCTTGTGGGAAGTAGCGACGTTGTGCTGGATCAATCCAGTACGCTCTATCTCTCCAAGAACCACCTTTATAAACTCTTACTTCATCATTAATTAAAGATGTTCTACTATTAGAATCATCGTACTCTCTAATCATTTCACCATCTGTAGAATCCATTTGTACTGTATGCTTTGGAGAGTTGTACATTTTGTTCGTTGTACTTTTATTAGCATCAGATTCGTCAAAACTTTCTCTGTAATAACGTGAAGAACGTTTATCTCCATCTCTAAAGTTTCTGTTATCAGATTGACTAAAGTTAGATCTTAAGTAAGTTTCATCTTCATCTACAGGTACTTTTGCAATTTCACCAGGTAAATCTCTAGCTACAATTTTACCGTTACTTAAAGTGTCATAAACAATCTCATCAATAGTTACAATTTTTACTGTACCATCTTCGTTAATTGCGTTTTTAGTATACACATTTCCTCTATAGTAGTTAAAATCGTTAAATTCATCATCTACAATAGGTCTGTAAACATCGGCAACCCATTCAGCAACATTACCTGCCATGTCATATAAACCATAATCATTTGGTTGGTATGTTTTAACTTCAGCAGTAATATCAGCACCATCATCAGACCATCCTGCGATTCCACCGTAATCACCTTTACCTTGTTTAAAGTTGGCTAATTGATCTCCACGGTTAACACGTTTCCCAGATCTTGTATATTGACCATCCCAAGGGTATTTCTTACGACCTCTATATACATTGTACTGACGTAATTCACTCATTCCTAAAGCTGCATATTCCCATTCAGCTTCAGTAGGTAGTCTATATTTTACAGGAATTAATCCTGACTCTCTATTAGCGTAAACATTAATAGGGTTGCCTTCAGCATCTGTTTGTTGTCTTCTTCTTCCACCTTCTAAAACTTCAGTGTTACCACCATACGTTTGAGATGGAGCATTAATATAAGTTTCTGTACTAAAAGTACTTTCTGCACTTACATCTGTGTATTGAGCATCTCTTTTTATGTAGCCAGCTTCTTGTAATGACAATTCTGCAACACGGTCTGTTCTCCAGTTAGCGTATTCAACAGCTTGAATCCAACTTACACCAACAACAGGGTAATTTGCATAACCTGGGTGACGTAAATAGTTTTCGGTCATCATTTCGTTATAACCTAAACGGTTTCTCCATACTAAAGTATCTGGAAGTGCACCATTATAGATTAATGCATAATTTGGATCATCTGGTGGGTACACATTTTTTAAATAATCTAAATAAAATAGATAATTTACATTGGTAACTTCAGTTTCATCCATGTAGAAAGACTGAATATGCTGTTGATTTGGAGTGTTGTTCCAATCATGCATTGGGTCATCCTGTACTTTACCCATTGTAAAAGTCCCACCTTCAACAAAAGCAGTTCCCGGAGGAGTTTCCTGTTCTTGAAATTGAGTATTGTACTGAAAACCACCTTTGGTATCGTTGATTTTCCAGCCTGTGGCACTATCAGTATTGCCAGAATTAGAAGAACGGTTGCAGCCAACAATTGTTGCGCAAAACGTTATTGCTATTAAGAATTTTAAGTTTGAGACATTTTTCATATCCATACGTTTAAGTAAGCTCGTTTAATTTTAGAGTCGCAATATAACAATTAAAGGTAAACCAACAACTTTTTTTTGCGTCTAAATGTAAAAATAAGTGCATTTCATCCTTTATTTTGAACATAACAACGGATATTTTTCAATTTACCGATGTATTTTGCCCTTTAATAACGAGGAGTGAAATGATTTATTGTTGTATTTTTGAAATAAAAATTACGTGGTCATAATATCGTGCTTCATTAGCCGTTATTGTATTGTGAATTATTTAAATATACAATTGACGGTATATTTATAATTTAACTAGAGACTCAAACTGAAAAGAAATAAATGAAAAATTGCTACTTAATCGCTCTACTCTTATTTACGATGCATTGTTTTGGGCAACAAAAACAATTTGATATAAACTGGGATGGATCTATTGTTTTAGAAACGGCTTATAATAAAATTGAAGTACCTTCTTTTGATGCGAATCATTTTGATTATAATGAAGAAGTTGGACTAACCTTTTTTGCACAATGGGATAGCAATGGAGGTCAAATAGATGAAAATTCAGTATCATTAACCAATGTGGTTTATGAAACCATTTCTAAAACCGAATTAAAAAATCTAAATCTAGAACTTATTCCAAGTTCACTAAATTATAAGTTATATAACACAAACGCTCGAGGTAAAAAAGGCCATTATTTTGAACTAAACCCTATTGTTAAGGATCGTAGTGTTTATAAAAAAATCACATCATTTACTATAAATTATAATGCATTCTCGGGTTTCGGTAGTAACGTAGTCATGGGAGTCAATGAAGTTACCAATTCAGTTTTAAGCTCAGGAGAATGGTATCGGTTTTATATTGAAGAGTCTGGTGTTTTTAAGTTGTCTAAAAGTTTTTTAGGTGGCTTAGGTATTAATACCAATTCAGTAAACCCACAAACAATTAAAATTTATGGTAACGGAGGAAGAATGTTGCCATTAGAGAATTCTGCTAATTATCCTTTTGATGTTGTAGAAAATGCAGTGAAGTTTGTTGGAGAGGAAGATGGTAGCTTTGATAATGCAGATTATATTCTTTTTTATGGTGAAGGTCCAAAAACCTATAGCGAAGAAAGCCAGACTAACTTAAACCTATATACAGATAAGACTTACTATTATGTAAATGTAAGTTCTGGTAATGGTAAACGTATTCAAAGTATGCCAACTATTAATGGTGCTGCTAATCTTGAAATTGATACGTTCCAAGACTATCAATTTTATGAAGTTGATGATTATAATATCTCAAAATTAGGTCGTCGTTGGTTTGGGGATGATTTTGATATTGAAAACCAACGTGTTTATGAATTTGATTTTCCAAATTTAGTAACCAGTATTCCTGTGGATTTTAGTATTGCCGTTGGTTCCGTTTCTGAAGTGCCAACAACTATGCAGGTTGATATTAATGGCACTCAAGTCGCTAATCTAAGTTTGGGGATTATTAGTCCTGGGGCGGTTTTAGGTACAGCTGTTTCATATAACCAACAACATACCATGACCTCTGAAACTATAACATTGACATTCGATTATAACAACAGTGGTAACCCTTCGGCAAACGCATATTTAGATTATATAAATATTGAAGCTACAAGAGGTTTAATATACGACGGGGATCAACTGGTTTTTAAAAATAACGATGTGGTTACGACTCCTGGAATAGCGCAATACAATTTAACTAGCGCTGCTAATGTTAAAGAAATATGGGATATAACAGATCGTTTTAATGTTAGTAATACCATAAACTCGGATAACGCTAGTACTTTCAGTTTTAAAGCACAATCAGGTGAGCAAAGAACTTATTTAGCATTTTCTAACTCAGATGTTTTTACACCTAAAACGGACTCGAGATCAGTTGTTTCTAATCAGAATTTAAAAGGTACAATCTTTACCAATGCTCAAGGAGATTTTGAAGATATAGATTACATTATACTAGCGCCATCGCAATTCATTACACAAGCGGAGCGCTTAGCTCAGATTAATAGAGATCAGTACGATTTAAATGTAAAGGTTGTTGATTTACAAACTATATATAACGAGTTTAGCACAGGCAGTCAAGATATCGCGGCTTTAAGAAATTTCATTAAATATGTATATGACAATGCAAGCACACCGAGCGAACGTTTAAAATACTTATGTTTGTTTGGTGATGGTTCTTACGATTATAAAGACAGGTTACAGAATAACACCAATTTAGTACCTACTTGGTACACTAATAATAGTTTTAGTTTAACGAGTTCATTTGTTTCGGATGATTATTTTGCAATGTTAGACGATAATGAAGGCGGTATGGCAATTTCTGACCGAATGGATATTGCTGTAGGTAGAATTTTAGCAGAAGATGTGCAACGTGCCACAGAAATGGTAGATAAAATTTATTCGTATTACCAGCCATCGTCTTATGGAAGCTGGAGAAACAATATTTTGCTTATTTCTGATGATGTAGATGAAGAATGGGAAAAGCGATTACAACTAGCAACGGATGATCTAGGAGTAACTTTAGAAGAAGAAAAACCATTTTTTAATGTTACTAAAATTCATTCAGATGCTTATGAGCAAGAGTCTTCATCTGCAGGAAATAGGTATCCTAAAGTTAATGATGCTATAAAAGATGCGATTGAGGTTGGAGCATTAGTTGTTAATTATTTTGGTCATGGTAGTGAAGATGGTATTGCTACAGAACGAATTTTTGATAAAATAGACTCACAAGAAGTAAATAATGTTTGTAAGTATAATTTATTTATAACTGTAACATGTGAGTATACTAAATTTGATGATCCAGAAAGAGATACAGCAGGTGAGTTTACTTTTTGGAACACAAATGGTGGTGCAATTGCTTTATTGACCACAACACGACAAATCATTGTTTCTGTTGGTGAATCTTTTAATAAAGTGCTCGATGATTATTTATTTGCATTTGAATCTAATGATTATGTATCAATGGGTGAAGCAATGCGATTAACAAAAACGGACAATAATATTGCAGGATCTAGCCAAAAAAGATTGGTATTTTATATTGGAGATCCAGCTATGAAATTAGCGATTCCTCAACCAAATATTGTATTAACCAAAGTAAATGACGTGCCAATTACACAATCTATAGAAACACTAAGTGCTTTAAGTTATACAAAGTTGGCAGGAGAAGTTGTAGATACTAATGGGAATTTAATATCAAATTACAATGGTGTGTTAACTGCGACGGTTTTTGATAAGCAAATTGAAAGACAAACCTTAGGTAACGATGGTGTAACGGATTCTAGTGGAGAACTTATTGTTATGGACTTCACAACATTAGGAGAAGTGTTATTTAAAGGTCAGGCAAGTGTTGTAAATGGATTATTTGAATTCGATTTTATAGTACCAAAAGATATTGGTATTCCTGTCGGAAATGGTAAAGTGAGTTTCTATGCAAAAACAGAGAATCCATTATCCGATCAAGCAGGATCAAATTTTGATATTACAATTGGAGGTATTAATGAAGATGCACCAGAGGATAATATTGGACCTGTCATTAATTTATTTATGAACGATGATAGTTTTGTATCTGGAGGTATTACAAACGAATCTCCAAACTTACTTGCTAAGCTTCAAGATGAAAACGGAATTAATACCGCAAGTGGAATTGGTCATGATATTACAGCTATCATTGATGGAGATGAAACCAATCCTATTGTTTTAAATAATTACTATCAAGCTAATGTAGATGATTACAAAAATGGCCTTGTAACCTATCCTTTTAGAGATTTAGAACCGGGTTTACATACACTGACTGTTAAGGCTTGGGATGTTTATAATAATTCTTCGACATCTGAAATTCAATTTACAGTTTTCGATGAAGATGAAGGACTAGTCATCACTAACGTTTTAAATTATCCAAATCCTTTTGTGAGTTATACAGAATTTTGGTTTAATCATAATAGTTCAGAGACTTTAGATATTTCTATACAGATTTTTACAGTTTCAGGTAAATTGGTAAGAACTTTAAATGGGCAAACAGGTGCAGATGAACTCTGTACTAGTAGTGCTTCGTCATTATCTAGAAGTATGGTTTGGGATGGAAGAGACGATTTTGGAGATAAAATTGGAAAAGGAGTCTATGTCTATAAACTAAAAGTTAAATCTGAGCGTTTAAATAAACAAGTTGAAAAAATTCAAAAGCTTGTGATTTTATAAATTGCGATATCTTTTATTGTTATATTTTTGATAATCAGAGTGTAACATTGTGGGTTTATATCAAAAAGCAAAAGTTTAAATCACTTCTTAAATAATAATTTATATTTGCTAACGAATTAGTACAGCTCAAGCCGTATTAATATTTCAAAAATTGAACATGAAAAAACATTTTATAACCGCTGTATCATTGGTAATGATTAATTTGGTTTGTAGTCAAGAAACGACACAAATTACTGCTAATAGTAACGACAGCCGTGTAATTACAACAGGTTTACCGTTTATGCTTATTTCTCCAGATGCAAGATCTGCTTCTATGGGAGATATGGGAGTTGCAACGTCAGTAGATGGCTTTTCGCAGCAATACAACCCAGCAAAATATGCGTTTTCAGAAACTAAACAAGGAGTTAGTTTAAGTTACACTCCTTATTTAACACGATTGGTAAATGATATTTCATTAAGTTATGTGACGTATTTTAATCGTTTAAACGATTACAGTGCGTTTTCAGCAAGTCTTAAGTATTTTTCACTTGGAGAAATTGTATTAACGCAAGATGCTAATGATCCTGGAACAGCGGTAAAACCTAATGAATTTGCAATAGATGCAGCCTATTCGTTACGATTAGGTGAGCAGTTTTCTATGGCTGTTGGTTTACGTTATATGCGCTCTGCTTTACGACTAGGTGCCGTAGATTCTAATGCTAACGCAGGTAGTACATTTGGAGCAGATATTACAGGATATTACCAAAGTGAGGAAGAAGCGTATAATGATTTTAATGGGCGTTGGAGAGCTGGTTTTGCTATCCAAAACTTAGGACCAAAGTTCACTTATGATGATGCAGGACAAGATGTATTTCAGCCAACCAATTTAAGACTTGGTGCTGGTTTCGATTTTATTTTCGATGAATATAATAAATTAGGTGTATCTGCAGAGGTTACTAAGTATTTAGTGCCAACACCTCCTATTTATGGAGATAAAATTGTGTTTACTGATGTTGATGAAGACGGAGTCTTTAATGAAGATGCTGGTGATTTTCAAACAGACGATCAGTTAGCTGCATCTGAAGATAATGTTATAATTGATGGTCAAAGTAATGATGTTAGTTTTTTAAATGGGGTATTTCAGTCATTTAGTGATGCACCAGGTGGTTTAAGTGAAGAGCTAAGAGAATTTACTTGGGCATTAGGAGCAGAATACACCTATCAAGATAGTTTTTCTTTCAGAACAGGTTATTTTAACGAAGCAGACGATAAAGGTGCTCGTAAGTTTTTCGCTCTTGGAGCAGGATTTAAATACACCACTGTAAATATTGATTTATCGTATTTGTTTTCAGCCTCAAAAATTCAGAGTCCATTAGAAAATACATTACGTTTTTCTTTAACCTTTAATTTTGGTGCTGGAGAATATGATGAATATTAAAATTTATTAGTAAATTTCGATATAAAAAAAACTATTGTTTAACAGAACAATAGTTTTTTTGTCTAAACTAATTTGCAAACCATGAAGGAAGTAAAAATAGAAACCATATTACAAGTCTTTACAGATGTTAATGAACTTTCTAAGGACATACAGAATTTAATGGCTACTGCAATAGAAGCAAGAGAGAATGCTTATGCGCCTTATTCTAAATTTAATGTAGGAGCCGCAATCTTGCTCGATAATAATGAAGTGGTTATAGGAAGTAATCAAGAAAATGCGTGCTATCCTTCAGGCTTATGTGCAGAACGTACAGCCATTTATTATGCTGGTGCTAAATATCCAAAAGCAAAGATTTTAAAGATGGCCATAACAGCATCTTCACAAAATCAATTAACAGACAAGCCCATTCCTCCATGCGGTGCCTGTAGGCAATCTATCGCAGAATACGAAATAAAACAAGACCAACCCATAGAATTGTACTTCATGGGAGCTGAAGGCAAGGTGATAAGATCAAATTCTCTAGCGAATTTATTGCCACTTCTTTTTGAAAATTCAGTGTTATAGGCTTTTCATTGCAAAAAAATCAGTAATCACTTCTTTTTTTTATGAGATAGTGTTTCTTCATTGTTGCCTAAAGTGTTATTTTTGTTAATTGATATTAAAGAACTCATCAAGAAATGCAAAAGATAACCAAAGAAGTTTACCTAAAGTGGTACGAAGACATGTTATTCTGGAGAAAGTTTGAAGACAAACTTGCTGCAGTATACATTCAACAAAAAGTTAGAGGATTCCTTCATTTATATAATGGACAAGAAGCTGTATTAGCAGGTGCTCTACATGCTATGGATTTAACTAAGGATAAAATGATAACGGCATACCGTAATCATGTTCAGCCAATAGGTATGGGAGTAGATCCTAAACGCGTCATGGCAGAATTATTTGGAAAAGCTACAGGAACGTCAATGGGTCTTGGTGGATCTATGCATATTTTCTCAAAAGAACACCGTTTTTATGGAGGTCACGGTATTGTAGGTGGTCAAATTCCATTAGGAGCAGGTATTGCTTTTGGAGATAAGTATCATGATAAAGATGCTGTAACTATTTGTTGCTTTGGTGATGGTGCTGCAAGACAAGGATCGTTACACGAAACCTTTAACTTAGCTATGCTTTGGAATTTACCAGTAGTATTTGTTTGTGAAAACAATGGTTATGCGATGGGAACTTCAGTAGCACGTACTGCAAACCATACAGATATTTGGAAACTAGGATTAGGTTATGATATGCCTTCTGGACCGGTAGATGGAATGAATCCGATTAAAGTTGCCGAGGCTTTTGATGAAGCTATTCAACGTGCAAGAAAAGGTGGTGGACCAACATTCTTAGAGGTTAAAACATACCGTTATAGAGGTCATTCAATGTCTGATGCACAACACTACAGAACAAAAGATGAGGTAGCTGAGTACAAAAAGATAGATCCAATTACACAAGTAAAAGATATTATTCTTGAAAACGAATATGCTTCTGAAGCAGATTTGAAAGCAATTGATAAGGATGTGAAAAAACGCGTTGCAGAATGTGAAAAATTTGCAGACGAATCTCCATATCCAGATAAAAACATCATGTACGATGTTGTATATGAGCAAGAAGACTATCCATTTATAGACCACAAAATTAAGTAAGCTATGGCAGAAGTAATTAACATGCCGCGTTTGAGCGACACAATGGAAGAAGGTACAGTTGCCACTTGGTTAAAAAGCGTTGGTGATAAAGTTGAAGAAGGTGATATTTTAGCAGAAATAGAAACTGATAAAGCAACGATGGAGTTCGAGTCTTTTAACGAAGGAACTTTACTTCATATTGGAATTCAAGAAGGTGAAACTGCAAAAGTAGATACCCTTTTAGCTATTATTGGTGAAGAAGGCGAAGATATTTCTAGTTACTTAAATGGAAGCGCATCAGAAGCATCTGAAGAAAAAATAGAAGATACTGAGAGTGCTGCTGAAGAATCTCAAGAAGCGGAATCTGCAAGTGAAGTTGAAATTCCAGAAGGTGTTACAGTGGTTACCATGCCGCGTTTAAGCGATACCATGGAAGAAGGAACTGTAGCTACTTGGTTAAAGAATATTGGAGATGAGGTTGAAGAAGGTGATATCTTAGCTGAAATCGAAACAGATAAAGCGACTATGGAATTTGAGTCTTTTCAATCTGGGAACTTATTATACATTGGTTTAAAAGAAGGTGAGTCTGCTAAAGTAGATTCATTATTAGCGATTATTGGTCCTAAAGGAACAGATGTTTCTGGGATTGCTAAAAACTTTAAAGCCGAAGGTGAAGAGGTTAAGAAAGAAGCTCCAAAAGCAGAAGTTAAAAAGGAAGCTCCAAAAGCTGAACCTAAAAAAGTAGAAGCAAAGAAAGAAGCACCAAAGGTTTCTAAGCCTACATCAACATCAGGACGCATTTTTGCATCTCCATTGGCTAAGAAAATGGCTGAAGAAAAAGGTGTAGATTTAAGTCAGGTTAAAGGTACTGGTGAAAATGGACGAATTGTAAAGAAAGATATTGAAAACTTTACACCAGCAGCACAATCAGCTTCGCTTGGAAAATTTGTACCAACAGGACAAGAAGATTTTGACGAAGTACCAAACTCAAATATGCGTAAAGCAATTGCTAAAAATTTAGCAAAATCTAAATTTACAGCACCACATTATTATTTAAATGTGGAATTTGATATGGAGAATGCTATAGCGTTTAGAGTACAGTATAATTCTATTCCTGATACTAAAATCTCATATAACGATATGATTGTAAAAGCTTGTGCTTTAGCTTTAAAACAGCATCCACAAGTTAACTCTCAATGGTTTGATGATAGAATGCAATTAAACAATCATGTTCATGTTGGTGTCGCAGTTGCAGTGCCAGATGGTTTATTAGTACCAGTAGTGAAATTTGCAAACGAGCAGAGTTTAACACAAATTGGTGGTGCAGTAAGAGAATTAGCAGGAAAAGCAAGAAATAAAAAGTTAGGTCTAGACGAAATGGAAGGTAGTACATTTACCATTTCTAACTTAGGTATGTTTGGTATTGATAGTTTTACGTCAATTATTAATCAACCTAATTCAGCTATTTTATCTGTTGGTAATATTGTTGAAAAGCCAGTAGTTAAAAACGGACAAATTGTAGTTGGTAACACTATGCAACTTTGTTTAGCTTGCGATCACAGAACAGTAGATGGAGCTACAGGAGCTCAATTCCTTCAAACATTAAAAGGGTATATTGAAAATCCGGTAACTATGTTAGTATAATACATGCTATGTAGTATAACGTATGTTTTTAAAGATAAAACCTGTTTCATGAATTTGAATCAGGTTTTTTTATTGTAAAAGCCATATTATAAGATTATTTTCGATGTTCAATTAAACTAAAAACTAATACCATGAAAAATTTAAAAGCAATCCTGTTAATTGCATGTCTTTCTCTATTGACTATTGGAAATGCGCAAAAGAAAAAAGTAGCTGTCGTATCATTTTATGCAGATAAAATGATAGATCTATCTGCTCTTGATGCTTCTGCAGATTTACTTGCAAAAAACTCAAACTTAAGTGATGATCCAGATTTTAACTTAACTGAGCCACTTAATAAATTGCACAAGGCTTTTTTAAGTGAATATATTGAGAATTTTGATTTTGAATTTATAGCAGAATCCGATGTGTTTTCTAATGAAAAGTATAAGACATTTAAACCTACTTATGAAGAACCCGGTAGTATTAATAAAGATATAGAATCAACGACATCTATCGAAGGTTATAATGTAATTCCTAATTACAGACAGAATGTTAAAGATTTAAAAGAAGTAGCTGAAGATTTAGGTGTGGATGCCATTATGTTTATTCATTTAGATTTTGGCTTTGTTAAAACCGGAGTTGGTAGTTTTGGATATGTTAGCATCCAAGCAAGGTTTAGCATGGATTTATACACTAAAGACAATAATAGTATCTTTCAATTTCATGAGGTCGCTGGATCATCTAAAAAAGCAGCTATGGTAAAAGGAATTCCTGTAATGAAAACAGATAAAATTCAGCCAATGTGTGAAAGTGCAGTAGATAAATTAATGAAAGATTTAAATAAAAAAGTAGCGCGTTTAGCAAAAAAAGCAAATAAAAAAATGTAATCTTTTATTCAAAATATTTTTTAAAACCTATATCATTAGTTTGGTGTAGGTTTTTTTATCTTTAAACCTTAATAATATAATATGATGAAGAAATTACTTTCAATACTTATAATAGCACTAGTTTGCTCATGTTCACTTGGTCAAAAAGGAAAAGATGGTGCACCTGGTAAACCTGCTGAAATTCTAAAACCTACCATCACAAAAGAAGCTATTAAAGCAAGTATGGAATATTTAGCTTCTGATGAATTAGAAGGTAGAGCAACAGGAAGCCAAGGTATAGAGAAAGCAGCCGTTTTTATCGAAAATTATTTTAAGACTAATAATATTCAACCTTATTTTGAAACGTATAGAGATTCATTCAAATTAGATAATGTAGATGGTTATAATATTGTTGGGATGATTGAAGGAAATGATCCTATACTAAAAAATGAATTTGTCATTTTAGGTGGTCATTATGATCATATAGGAAAAGGAAAAACTGTAGAAGGAGATTCTATTGCTAATGGCGCAAATGATGATGCTTCAGGAACTATTGCAGCTATGGAATTTGGAGCTTATTTTTCTAAGACCAAGACTAATAAACGTAGTATTTTAATTACGCTTTATGCAGCGGAAGAATTAGGTTTAAAAGGCTCTGGTCATCTAGCTACGCGTCTAAAAGCAAAAGGTATCAATGCGTATACTATGATAAATTTTGAAATGATTGGTGTGCCAAGAGATTCAACTGAGGTAATGGCTTACATGAGTGGTTACGAGCGTTCTAATTTTGGTGAGACTTTAAATAGATATGCAGGAGAAGAGGTTGTTGGTTTTTTTCCAGGAGCAAAAAAGATGAGTTTATTTTTTAGATCAGATAACTTTCCTTTCTTTAAAGAATTGAATATGCCTGCACATGCCATTTCTACTTTCGATTTTACCAATTTTGATTATTATCATCACGTAGATGATGAAGCCGATGAAATGGATTATGACCACATGGCCAATTTTATAAACAAGATGATTCCTGCTTTAGAAGGAATGATGAACGCAGCAACAAAAGAAGTGGTATTAAAAGAAGAAGTTTTAAAAGATGAGTAAAAATATAATTATTACAGGCACAAGTCGTGGAATTGGTTTTGAATTGGTTCATTTATTAGCCAATCAAGGTCATAATGTGTTAGCATTATCTCGTAATGCTAACCCTGTTTCTAACCTTCATTTTGATAATATTTCGTCATTTGCATTTGATTTATGTAATGAAGAAGATTACCAGAAAGTAGTAGACTTTGTAAAGAGTGAATGGAAGCACGTCGATATTTTAATTAATAATGCTGGTGCGATTATAAATAAGCCTTTTGCAGAAACTACATTTAAAGATTTTGAAAAAATATACCAAACAAATGTATTTGGTGTGTCAGAATTAACAAGAACCGTTTTGCCATTTATGAAAAGTGATGGACACGTTGTAACTATTAGTTCAATGGGTGGTATTCAGGGCAGTATGAAGTTCCCTGGATTATCTGCCTATAGTTCTAGCAAAGGAGCTGTAATAACCATGACAGAATTGTTAGCTGAAGAATATAAAGAAACAGGTCCGCAATTTAATGTATTAGCATTGGGAGCTGTGCAAACAGAAATGTTGGAAGAAGCTTTTCCTGGTTATATAGCAGGAACGACACCAAAAGAGATGGCAGAATATATTCAAAATTTTGCTTTAACCGGAAACAAGTATTATAATGGTAAAGTATTACAGGTCTCTAATTCTACTCCTTAATCGTTTGATTAATTACTAATTAATGAGTAATATAAGTTTACCGTATCACTTAATTATTGCAGGGCTAATCTTCAGTGTTATTTTAGCAGTGTTATTTTATAAGCGTAAAAAAATATTTAAATCAGGAAAGCTGAAATGGTTTTGGATAAGTTTTACTGTTTTTTGTATGATTTACCTAATTCTAGTTGGTGGAGCAGCTTATTCAGATATTTCTTCAAAATTAGCTTTACAACAATTTGATTTGAATGGAGACGGATTTTTCAATGGAAATGAAATTACATCGGAACAAAAGACAGCAATGACAAATGTGATTTCTGATACAAGTAGTACTTTAGTGATTTTTACAGGATTAATTTTTTCTGGAATGATTTCAGTTCTAATTTTTATAACAGGAAAAATATATGAATATATCAAACTGAAAAAGGGTAGTGCGTAAAGCCTTTTATTAGATGTCTTCAAACCTCCTCAATCTATTTTGTGTTGTTATCAATTCAGATTTTAAACTATCAATTTTATTTAAAAGATTAAAGACAGCATCAATACCTTCAAAATTTAATTGAAGTTCTTGGTGTAGACGAATCATTTTTTCGACATCTGCTATTTTATCTTGGTGAATGCAAAAGGTTTTTTTTACTGAAACAAATTCTATAAGTCCATAATCATTGAGTCCATTAAAAAAGGACATTTCTAATTGGTAATGTGTGCATAAACTTGTTATTGGTATAAGTTGAGTCTCTTTCATAACTATTGTAATTTTGCTAGTTCTTCAAAAAGTTCTTTTTGTTTATCAGATAGTTTTTTTGGCAGTTTAATAGTGTAAGTAATATACAAATCTCCAAATTCACCATCTTTTTTGTATTTAGGGAATCCTTTGCCTTTTAATTTTACACGTGTGTCGTTTTGCGTAAGTTCTTTTACGTTTAATTTTACTTTACCATCAAAAGTGTCAATGGTAACCTCTCCTCCAAGAACCGCTTTATATAGATCTAAATTAATGGTTTTGTAAAGATTAGCCCCATCACGTTTAAAATCGGTATTGTTTGTAATATTAAATTCAATTAATAAATCTCCGTTTGGTCCGCCATTTACACCTTCACCACCTTTACCTTTAATTTTAATAATTTGTCCGTTAGTGACTCCTGCAGGTATGGTCAATCTTATATTTTTTCCGTTTACGGTTAATACACGCTTTTCTGTAGTGTAAACATCTTTAAGGTTAAGCTGAAGTGTTGCATTGAAATCTTGACCTCTAAATCTTGCACTACTACGATTATTCCCATAGCTTCCGCCACCTCCAAACATAGATTCAAAGAAGTCAGAATACTCACCATTTCCAAAATCTTGAGATCCAGAAGTACGTTGATAGTTTTGTTGCGATTCACGATGTTCTCGTTGTGCCTGCTCGTGAGCTTCACCATGTTGCCAGTTTTCACCGTATTTATCGTATTTTTTTCGATTCTCCTCGTTACTCAATACCTCGTTGGCTTCGTTAATTTTCTTAAATTGTAATTCGGCCTCCTTGTCGTTAGGGTTTAAATCAGGATGGTGCTTTCGGGCTAATTTCCGATACGCTTTTTTTATGTCGTTTTTAGATGCATTTTTATCTACACCAAGTGTTTTATAATAGTCGATAAATGCCATAATTCTATGTTATAAACGTGTTTTTTATTCTGATTAAGTACCATTACTAAGTTACGAATTTTTTATGCCAAAATCAATAGTTTTCCTGTTAAGAATAATCTAAAAATAATAATTTTAAGAAGTGTAAAAATCTTGTTTTGAAGGGAATAAAGAATTGTGAGGATTTAAATTTAGATCTCGATTGTGTGTTCGTTATTCTAAATAAATATAAAATAATTTAAGAGTTAATTTGAAGTTTTGGATTCGTTGTAAAAGAATAGAAAAGTTATAATTTTACACTTATTTTTGTGATAATGGAAAGACCTCTTTTAAATTTTATTCCTACTGCGTCACAACCATTAGTTACTGAGCTTTTGGCTATTGATAACTTAATAGTGAAAGTGAAAAACGAGCGTAAAACGCGTCATGGTGATTATAGAGAATTACCAAATGGGAAGCATCAAATTACCGTAAATTCTAATTTGAATAGCTACAGGTTTTTAATAACCTTAATTCATGAAATTGCACATTTCGAAGCTTATAGAAAGTATGGTCGTTTTATAAAGCCACATGGAAAAGAATGGAAGCAGACATTTCAACACTTGATGTTGCCTTTTTTACATCCAGAAATTTTTCCATCAGAATTATTACCTTTATTAGCCAAACATTTTAAAAACCCAAAAGCCTCTAGCGATACCGATACAGAACTATCATTTGCTTTAAAGCAATTTAATGAAGACAACGATAAGACCTATGTTTTTGAAGTGCCATTGGATAAAACATTCAAGATTCACAACGGAAGAGTGTTTAAAAAGGGAAATAAAAGAAGAAAACGGTATGAATGTATGGAAGTTACAACAAGTAAATTATATTTGTTTAACCCAAATGCGGAAGTAGAGCTTATAGATTAATAAAAAGTAGAGATGAGTAGCAAAAAATCAAATTATTATGCCATACTTATGGCAGGTGGAGTTGGATCAAGGTTTTGGCCTGTAAGTACACAAGAATTTCCAAAGCAGTTTCACGATATGTTAGGAACTGGAGATACATTGATACAAAAAACATTTAACCGTTTAGCACGATTAATTCCAGAAGAAAATATATTTATTCTAACTAATGAACGTTATAACGATCTTGTGTTTGAGCAATTACCGAGCGTTACCAAACGACAGGTAGTTTTAGAACCAGCAATGCGAAACACAGCTCCTTGTATTTTGTATGCATCATTAAAAATTCAGAAAGAAAACGAAGATGCTGTAATGATAGTCGCTCCAAGTGATCATTGGATAGAAGATGAACAAGCATTTTCTGACAATGTAAAAACAGCGTTTGATTATTGCGAATCTAATGATGCTTTAATGACATTAGGTATTACTCCAACATTCCCAAATACAGGATATGGTTATATCGAATATGATAAAACAGCAACTACAGAAATTAAATCGGTAAACCAATTTAGGGAAAAACCAGATTATGAAACGGCAAAATCGTTTATAAGTCAAGGCAATTTTTTATGGAATGCTGGGATTTTTATGTGGAGTGTGAAATCTGTTGTTTCGGCTTTCAAAAATAATCAACCAAAATTGTTTCAATTGTTTGAAAGTGGATATAGCGTTTATAATACGGATCAAGAAGATGCTTTTATAAAAGATAATTACAAAAACGCAGAAAATATTTCTGTCGATTATGCTTTAATGGAAAAGAGTAATAATGTTTATGTGATTCCTGCAACCTTCGATTGGAATGATCTTGGTACCTGGGGAAGTCTATATGATAAATTAGATAAGGATAGCGATGCTAATGCAATTGTTAATGCTAAGACTTTATTAGAGGATTCTAGTGGAAATATGATACGCTCTAAGCAAGGTAAAGTTGTCGTTGTAGATGGTTTAAAAGACTATATCATTGTAGATAAAGAAGAAGTTTTACTTATCTATCCGAAGTCAAAAGAACAGGATATTAAAAAAGTACTTCAAAATGTAAAAGCGAAATTTGGAGAACATTACGGTTAAACGTTTTTGATTCCATTATATGTAGATCTGTCTAAATTCTGATTTTAGAACCATGAGTGAAGAAAATAAATTTAACTTTTCTGAGGAAGAGGAGCAGCGTATCACTAACGAAATGAATAAGGATAAAGCTGTTGAAGAAAAGAAAGATGCTATTAAAAAAGATGCACAAGGCCTATTTGCAAGTGTGAAAACTTTTTTGAGTGAACTTCTAGATTTTAGAGAAGACACAGATAGAGACGCTACCATTACGGCTATAAAAGCAGATATTTCGTTTAAGGGAGCAACGGCTTGGATTTTGGTCTGTTCTATTTTTGTGGCATCTATTGGTCTTAACGCAGATTCTACAGCAGTTGTAATTGGTGCCATGTTAATTTCACCATTAATGGGACCTATTTTAGGTATAGGGTTGTCTATTGCTATAAATGATATTGATACGTTAAGAAAATCACTTATCAACTTAGCCACCATGATTGTGCTAAGTTTATTAACGGCCTTTTTATTCTTTTGGTTATTTCCACTTAGTGAAGATACTAATGAATTAATGGGACGTATACGTCCAGATATTCGAGATGTACTTATTGCATTTTTTGGAGGTTTAGCCTTAATAATAGCGCGGACCAAAAAAGGAACTATAGCTTCTGTTATTTTTGGTGTGGCAATTGCTACAGCATTAATGCCGCCATTATGTACAGCGGGTTACGGACTTGCTATAGGAAATTGGGAGTATTTTGGTGGAGCCATGTTTTTGTTTACCATTAATACTATATTTATTGCATTAGCAACATTCTTGGTGCTAAAACTTTTACGTTTCCCGATGCTTAAATATGCTAATTCGGCAAAGCGTAAGCGTATTTCTAGAATTGCGATGGGTGTTGCCATTATTGTAATGATTCCTGCGATCTGGACATTTTTAACGGTATTACAAGAAAGTAAAATTGATAGAGCTTATAAGAGTTTTATTAATGATGAAATTACTGAAAATAGAAGTCTATGGCTATATGATGAAGATCTTGATATGGATACCAAAAAGATAAACTTATATTTTAACGGTGAAATTAGTGATGAAATAGTTACGGCTTGGCAAAATGCTAAGAATAAATCTGAAGATCTGAAAGGGTTTGAGCTAGTGGTTAATGCCAATAAAACAAGAAGTGTAGATCGTATGGCGCAGTCATTAGATAGAGCTTATGCCGATTTAGATAGAAAAGATAATGTGATTGATGGTCTTCAAAAACAATTAGAAGAACTGAAAGTAAATATCTCTAATTTAAATAGAGTTATAGAATCTAAAAATACAAATGGAAATGCAGTCTCATTTACTACGCTGTCTCGAAATGCTAAAGTTAAGTTTAGTGACTTAGAATTTTTTGGGTATGCAAAAATGCTTGAATCTAAAGATTTTATTAATATAGATACCACTACTGTCGCTAATGTTAGATGGAAAGTATCGTTGCCAGATAGTACTGTTTATACAAGAGAAAGAGAACTTCAAAAATGGCTTAAAAACGAGCTGAAAGTAGATACTGTTTTTATCAAAAGAAATTAAAACCTAAATAATATTGAAAAGGGTGCTAATTATTTAGCATCCTCTTCAAGGTACATTTTACGTACTTTTCTAAATAATTCTGAAGAATAGACGAAGTCAGTAACGGCTTCGTTTTCAGTTTTAAATATAGTTTCATTAGAGCCTTCCCATTCTAATAATCCATCTTTTAGGAATACAATTTTCTTTCCTATTTCCATTACAGAATTCATATCATGTGTATTAATCACTGTAGTAATATCAAATTCTTCAGTGATTTCTTGAATTAAGTTATCAATTACTATAGCTGTTTTAGGATCTAGACCAGAGTTTGGTTCATCACAAAATAAAAATTTAGGTCTATTTACAATTGCTCGTGCAATGGCAACCCGTTTTTGCATACCTCCAGAAGCTTCACTTGGCTTTTTATTATGAGCGTTATCCAAGTTTACACGTTTTAAAACAATGTCTACACGATCTTCCATTTCGCTTTTACTTTGTTTAGTAAACATGCGCAGCGGAAACATTACATTTTCGGCAATAGTCATAGAATCAAAAAGTGCACTTCCTTGGAAAACCATTCCCATTTCTGAACGTAAACTCGTTTTTTCATTTCTCGTTAATTTGCTAAAATTTCTACCTTCATAACAAATAGAGCCTTCTTCATATTCAAACAATCCCAAGAGACATTTTAGAAATACTGTTTTACCAGATCCACTTTGTCCAATAATTAAATTAGTTTTTCCTTTGTCAAAAGACGTTGTAATGCCTTTCAAAATATGAGCATCTCCAAACGATTTATGTAAGTTTTTAACCTCTATCATAATTATCCAAGTAATAAGCTGGTTAATAAAAAGTTAACAAGAATAACCATAACGCTAGTCCATACAAATGATGTTGTACTAGCTTTACCAACTTCTAAAGCTCCTCCTTTCATAAAGTAGCCGTAATAGGATGGGATGGTTGCTAATAAGAACGCAAAAACAAAAGTTTTTACAAAAGCATATATAAAGTGAAATGGAATAAAGTCCATTTGTACTCCTTCAAGATAATCTTCCATTGTACCATAACCACCATATACACAAGCCATAAGTCCGCCTAGAATACCAAGAAACATAGCAATAGAAATCACAAATGGATATAGTGTTAATGCAATAAATTTAGGAAAGACAAGATAGTTAATAGCGTTTATGCCCATAACTTCTAAAGCATCAATTTGTTCTGTAACACGCATAGTACCAATACTAGATGTGATAAAAGAACCTACTTTACCTGCCATAATTATAGAGATAAAAGTGGGAGCAAATTCTAAAATAATAGATTGGCGCGTTGCAAAACCAACTAAGGATTTTGGCATTAATGGACTCGTCATGTTTAACGAGGTTTGAATGGCTACAACACCACCAACGAAAAATGAAATAAAGGCTACAATTCCTAAGGAGCCAATAATTAGGTCATCAATGTCTTTTAGTATTAAAGGTTTCATCACGGACCATTTTGTTGGTCTGCGAAAAATATCTTTAATCATTATAAAATAGGTTCCTATATTTTGTAGGTAAGTCATCTTAAAATTTATTAATGCTAAAGTATAAAAAATGATTAGTTATTAATGTTAATTTAAACTAAGATAATTTTAAAATTGTACTTTTGAGACTCAAAATAATGTTTTATTCAAATGAAAAATTTCTTCACTTTAGTTGCTGCTCTATTTTTATTTATATCCTGCGGAGCACAAAGCAACACTACAGATTCTAAAAGTCAAAAGACAACTATAGAAACTAACGAAGGGCCAAAATTAGTGGTTGGTATTGTAGTAGATCAAATGCGTTATGATTATTTAACACGTTTTCAATCTAAATTTGGTGATGGTGGTTTTAATCGTATGATTAGTGAAGGTTTTAACTGTAAAAACAACCATTTTAATTATGTGCCAACATATACAGGTCCAGGACATGCCTCTGTTTATACAGGAACAACACCAAAAACCCATGGTATTATAGGTAATAACTGGTACGATAAGGAAACTAAAGAAATGGTGTATTGTGCAGGCGATGATAATGTGACTTCTGTAGGAACAGAAAATAGAGCAGGTAAGATGTCACCACACAGAATGCAAACAACAACCTTTGGAGATGAGAATAGACTTTTTACTCAAATGAAAGGTAAAACAATAGGAGTTTCTCTAAAAGATAGAGGCGCAATTTTACCTGCTGGACATACAGCAAATGCAGCCTATTGGTTTCATGGTAGAGATGAAGGGAGTTGGATTTCAAGTTCGTTTTATATGAATGAATTACCACAATGGGTTAAGGATTTTAATATTTCGGAAAAAGCAGAATCGTATTTAAAAGAATGGGATACGTATTATGATATAACAACGTATACGGAAAGTGGAGTTGATGAGAATACTTTTGAAGGTGGATTTAAAGGCAAAGACAAAGCCACCTTTCCTTATGATTTAAAAACCTTAAGTAAAGACAACAGAGGTTTTGATATTTTAAAGGCAACACCTTACGGAAATAGTTTAACCACAGATTTTGCAATGGCTGCCATTAAAGCTGAAAATTTAGGACAAGATAATATTACAGATGTGTTAGCGGTTAGTTTTTCTGCGACGGATTATGTAGGTCATAATTTTGGTGTTAATTCTAAGGAAGTTCAGGATACTTACATTCGTTTAGATAAAGATTTAGAACGTTTATTTAATTATTTAGATTCAACAGTTGGATCTGGAGAGTATACTGTTTTCTTAACCGCAGATCATGGTGCTGTAGATGTGCCTTCTTATTTAAATTCTGTAAAAGTGCCTGCAGGTTATGTAGATAACAAGGGTAGAAAAGTTAAATTAAATGCTTTTTTAAATACAACTTACGGAACAAAAGATATTGTAGAAAATATTAGTAACGATCAAATATTCTTAAATAGAGCTAAAGTAAAAGAGTTAGGTCTAAAGCTTAGTGATGTTCAAGATGCTATTGCAATGGAGGAGTTAAGTTATGCAAGCGTATCTAAAGTTTATACAGCAACTACTATGAGTACAACGAGTTTTTCAAAAGGAGTAGAAGAATTATTACAAAATGGTTTTAACCAAAAGCGTTCTGGTGACGTGATCTTAGTTAACGACGCTGCTTTTATTTCATATGGTAAAACGGGTTCTACACACGGAAGTGCATTAAATTATGATACTCATGTGCCATTATTATTTTTTGGAAAAGGCATTAAACATGGTGAAACATTTACTAAAACTGTAATTCCGGATATTGCACCTACAATTTCTGCGTTGTTGGGAATTAGTTTTCCTAATGGAGCTTCTGGTGAGCCTTTAGGATTTGTGATTGATTAATTTATAGATTTGAAAAGAAAACCAATTTACACCATACTTGCCATTATCATAGTTATTGGCATATATAGCTACGAACATTTTTTAAATTCTGAAGAAAAAGCCGAAATTGTAAGTGAAGGCCAAACCGTTAAAGAAAGTACCAACGAGTACTTTTTACCTACGAGTACAACAAATCAAATTATACACCATCAAAATTATTCTTTGTCTTATAATGAAGCTCATGAACAAGCCGAATGGGTGGCTTATGAGTTAAAAACATCTCATTTAAGTTCTACAAATCGTAAAAGACCCTATTTTGAGATTGATGGAGCCGTAAAAACAGGAGCTGCACATTGGCGCAATTATAAAAAATCGGGTTACGATAAAGGTCATTTATGTCCTGCAGGAGATAGACGCTTTACAAAAGAAGCCCATGATGAAACCTTTTTAACAAGTAACATAACTCCGCAAGAACATAAGTTTAATGCTGGAGTTTGGAACCGATTAGAACAAAAAGTAAGGTATTGGGCAAAAAAAAATAATGGTGTTTTTGTAGTTACTGGAGGTGTTTTAGAATCTAATTTAAAATCCATTGGAGATGAAAATGTTTCTGTACCTAATCAATTTTATAAAGTGATTTTAGATAACACAAATGGAGACGTTAAGATGATAGCCTTTTTAATGAATCATAAAGATTCAAATTTACCATTGTACAAATTTGTAGTTTCAGTTGATGAGGTTGAGGGGTTAACAGGAATTGATTTCTTTCCGGAACTAGAGGATAATATAGAAAATAAATTAGAAGCTTCTAGTAGCTATAAGCGTTGGAGTTTTTAATAAAAGTCAAATGTGTTTTGTGATGCTTAATGATATTAAGTATACAATTATAGGAACTTACTTTTAATCCCTTTCCAGCGTAAATCCCTTATAAATTTTCCTTCATCTTTAGAAACAAGAAATTCTATTTTATTAGATTTAGCTCTAAAATAGCCAGACATATAATCTTTAAATAATCTGAAACTTCCTTTTTTGTTCGCTAGTTTAATTGCCGAAATTAAAGTGATCGAAAATCCATAGCGCATTTTATACATAGCCTCACCTTGCATGTACTTAGAGGCTTTATTGTAAGATTGTCCTGTAGGTTTTAAATGCTTTACATGAAGTGTTTCATCTGTTAGAATTCCCCAACCATGATATTTGGCTAATAGCTCATCAACGGTGTCCCAACCCATGGATGGTTTTAAGTGACCTATTTGGTTAAAGCAGTCTTTTCGGTAGGCTTTTAAAGCCCCTCTTATATGGTCTTTATTGGTTAAGTTTTCGAGAATCCATTTGTTGTTTTTTTCAACATAGCAGAAACCAGAAGCCATACCTAATTTGGTATTGGCCTTAAAATGATTAGCTATTTTTTCTAAATAGTCTTTAGGGAAAATAAGATCGGCATCAAACTTACAGATTATGTCGTAATCATTGTCTAGAACAGCTAGACCTTTATTAAAGGCATTAATAATTTTTGATCCAGGTAAATGCTTATTAGAAGATGTTGAGTTTAAAACAGAGATATATGGATGTGTTGAAGCGTAATCTTCACAGATACGTTGTGTTTGGTCTGTTGAGTTGTCATTCACGACAATCACTGCTTTTGGAAGCAAAGTTTGTTGTACTAAAGATTCTAAAGTTTTACCAATGTAATCTTCTTCGTTATGTGCCGGAATGATGATGTGGAAATTCAAAGTTTAAGATTTAAAATTCAAAGTTAAACTTTTAATACTTCAAACATTAGTTATAAAGAATTGGAATTTGAAGCTCTTTCAGCATAAACAATATAGTAACGCGGAGTAAAACGTCTTAATATTGGTCTAACACCGAGTTTATTTACAGGGTTAGTCCATTTCTGTCTATCTATAATATTCCAACCTGTTTTTTCTAAAAGCCAATCGAGTTGCCAGTCTTCAAATTCATGATAATGTCTGTCTCGCATATCTGTTTTACTTCTATAGGCAGAAGCAAACCACAACTTTAGTGGTACACTGATCAAAATCTTATCTGCTTTAATAGATTTTAAAACTTCATAAGGAGATAAAAAATGTTCAAAAATTTCAAAAGCGGTTACAACTTTAGCGGAAGAGTTTTCAATTTCAGACCGTTCTTCATCTAAATCTTCTCCTGAGGTATTTTCAACTGAAAACCCTTCAGAAATCATAATTTCAGAAAACGGATTTTTAACTCCCAAATCTAAGATTGATTCTGATGTATTAACGTGTTTTTTTAGAAACTGAAGTGTGAGCTTAAATCGCTTATTAGGATATGTTTTTTCGTACATATTAGTTTTCTGAGAAATCGGAAACCTTTTAGTTAATATTGATATACAATGGCATTGATATTCATACCAGCACCAACGCTAGCAAACATAATAATATCACCTTTGTTTATTTCTTGATTTTCTAATTCTCCTTTTAAAATTGAATCTAATAATGTAGGTATGGTTGCGACACTAGAATTACCAAGTCTATTGATTGTCATTGGCATAATCCCTTCAGGCATTTTCATGTCGTACAATTTATAAAATCGCTTAACAATGGCCTCATCCATTTTTTCATTAGCTTGATGGATGAGTATTTTTTTGACATCATTTATAGAATGTCCACTTTTTTCAAGACACGATTGTAACGCCTTAGGAACATTAGTAATAGCAAATTCGTAAATTTTACGACCATACATTTTAATGTATCTACGATCTGCTTTAGTTTCCGGATTGTTGGTTTCACCAAAGTAGATAAAATGAGCTTCATCTAAAGTATAAGTCGCTGTTTCGTGCGCTAGAATACCACCTTCTTCATCGCTATCTTCTACTATTACTGCACCAGCTCCATCACTGTAAATCATAGAATCTCTATCATGTTCATCTATAACCCTAGATAGTGTTTCTGTTCCAATAACCAAACAACGCTTAGCAATGCCTGACGCTATAAAAGCTTTGGCTTGTATAACACCTTCTATCCAACCTGGACAACCAAAAAGTAAATCGTAACCAACACATTTTGGGTTTTCAATTTGCAATAAATGCTTAACACGAGACGCTATACTTGGTACAGTATCACTTTGTTCTGCATTGTGTTTTACGTCTCCATAATTATGTGCTACAATGATATAATCGATAGTTTCTTTATCAATTTTAGCATCTTCAATGGTTTTTTGTGCTGCGAAAAAGGCAATATCAGAATTTACTAAATCTTCTTTAACATAACGACGTTCTTGTATTCCTGTAATAGCTTTAAATTTTTCTACAATAATTTCATTAGTGCTATTAATAGGAGATCCATCTGCATTCAAAAACTGATGATTATAAAAATCCGAATTCTTTTTTATGGTAGTGGGAATAAAACTTCCAGTACCTATTATTTTAATTGCCATCGTTATTTCTTTTCGTATTTACGAAACTAATTAATATTATAGAGTTTTCTATAATTTACAGTTTTAATGCTTTAATTTTTAGTGAATTCGTAATTATTAGCATTCATAATTTATAAAACACAAAAAAAAGCAAGTATAATGATTTTTTAAAAGTCTATTACGCATCCATATAAGCTTCGATTGGTGCACAGCTACAGATTAAGTTACGATCTCCGTAAGCATCATCTACACGTCTTACACTTGGCCAAAATTTATTATCACTTACAAATTCCAATGGAAAGGCAGCAGCTTTTCTACTGTATGGTAATACCCACTCATCAGACGTTAACATGTCTAAGGTGTGAGGTGCATTTTTTAGGACGTTATTAGGTTCATCTTTAGTGGTTGCATCAATTTCTTTTCGAATTGAAATCATGGCATCACAAAAACGATCCATTTCTGCTTTGCTTTCGCTTTCAGTAGGTTCAATCATCATGGTTCCTGCAACAGGAAATGATACTGTAGGTGCATGGAAACCATAATCCATTAATCGTTTGGCTATATCTGTAACTTCTATACCATTGGCTTTAAAATCACGACAATCAATAATCATTTCGTGAGCAGCTCTTCCCATTTCTCCAGAATATAATGTTGGATAAGATCCTTCTAAGCGCTCTTTAATATAGTTGGCATTTAGTATCGCAACTTCGGTTGCTTTCTTTAAACCACCATAACCTAACATTTTGATGTAACCATAAGAAATTAGACAAGCTAATGAAGATCCAAAAGGAGCTCCAGAAATCGCAGAAATAGCTTGATGACCACCTGTTTTAACAATTGGGTTTCCTGGTAAAAATGGTACTAATTGCTTAGCAACACAAATAGGGCCAACTCCTGGTCCACCACCTCCATGAGGAATAGCAAAAGTTTTATGTAAGTTTAAGTGGCAAACATCTGCACCAATATTTCCAGGATTAGTTAAGCCTACTTGTGCATTCATATTGGCACCATCCATATAGACTTGGCCACCGTTATCGTGAATAATTTGTGTAATATCTTTAATTGCAGATTCGTAAACTCCATGTGTAGATGGATATGTTACCATGATAGCTGCAAGATTATCTTTATGTAATTCTGCTTTCTCTCTTAAATCATCAACATCGATGTTTCCATTATCAGAAGCTTTAGTTACAACCACTTTCATACCAGCCATAACTGCACTTGCAGGATTTGTTCCGTGAGCAGATGATGGAATTAAACAAATGTTTCTGTGATGATCTCCACGAGATTCGTGATAAGCTCTAATAACCATTAAGCCTGCAAATTCACCTTGAGCACCAGAATTTGGTTGTAATGATGTAGCTGCAAAACCAGTGATTTCTGATAATTGATTTTCTAATGCATTCAACATTAATTTATAACCTGTAGCCTGATCAGTGGGTACAAATGGGTGTATATTTCCCCAACTTGGCCAACTTAATGGTAGCATTTCTGAAGCTGCATTTAATTTCATAGTACAAGAACCTAATGAAATCATAGAGTGATTAAGTGCTAAATCTTTTCGTTCTAAACGTTTGATGTAACGCATAAGTTCCGTTTCAGAATGGTAGCTGTTAAAAACATCTACAGTTAAAAAATCGGATTGACGTTTTAGGTGATCTGGTATTGTTTTAATTTTCGAAAGTGATTCAATCTTATCTGTTGTCTGTCCTGTAACAGTTTCAAAAATTGAAATAATATCATTTAAGTCTGAAATTGTAGTGGTTTCATTAATAGAAATAGTAACCGTATTGGTATCTGGATAATGAAAATTCACTTCTTTTTTCTCTGCTTCATATTTTACTTTAACCGCGTCTGCTTTTATTTGAAGCGTATCAAAGTAATGTGAATTCACTTGTTCTAGTTCTAACTTAGCTAAAGCAGTTGCTAATGTTGCCGTAGAGTTCTTAACTTTATCTGCAATAAAACTTAGACCTTTTGGACCATGGTAAACAGCATACATTCCTGCCATAACCGCTAAAAGTACTTGTGCAGTACAGATATTAGAGGTTGCTTTATCACGCTTAATGTGTTGCTCTCTAGTTTGCAATGCCATACGCAAAGCTCTATTGCCATTCACATCTTTAGATACTCCGATGATACGACCAGGAACATCACGTTTATAAGCTTCTTTAGTAGCAAAGTACCCAGCATGAGGTCCGCCGTAACCCATTGGGATTCCAAAACGTTGTGTGGTTCCAACAACAACATCAGCTCCAAATTTACCAGGTGCTTCAAGTTTTATTAAGCTTAGAATATCTGCTGCTACAGCTACTTTTACATTTTCTGCATTCGCTTTTTCTATAAATGATTTAATGTCTGTAATCTGTCCGTTTTTACCAGGATATTGTAATAAAGCACCAAAATACTCACTAGAAAGATTGTATTCTGCTTCATTACCAATAATTAGTTCTATCCCAATAGGGTTTGCTCTCGTTTCTAATAAAGCAATGGTTTGTGGTAAAACCATATCTGAAACAAAAAACTTGTTGACCTTAGCTTTCTTTTGGCTACGATCTCTCACAGCAAATAAAAGTGCCATAGCTTCAGCAGCCGCAGTACTCTCATCTAAAAGAGATGCATTAGCAATTTCCATACCTGTTAAGTCAATAACCATAGTTTGGAAATTTAACAAGGCTTCTAATCGACCTTGCGCAATTTCAGCTTGGTATGGTGTATATGCTGTGTACCATCCTGGATTTTCTAAAATGTTACGCTGAATAACGGCTGGTAAATTAGTTGGGTAATACCCTAAACCAATATACGTTTTGTAAACTTTATTATGTTGTGATAGTTTATTAATATGGGTAAGATACTCTTGCTCACTCAATGCAGCATCGAGATTCAAATCTTTTTCAAGACGTATATTGTCAGGAATAGTTTCGGTAACTAACTGCTCAATACTTTTAACACCAATAGTGTCTAGCATGGCTTGTTGGTCGTCTGAATTAGGGCCAATATGTCTGAGTGCAAATGAAGTAGTATCCATAAAGAAAAATATCGTTTTTTTAGTTCCACAAAAATAAGAATTTAGCTTGTTTTCGGTTAAGGATTATTATTTTTTTAACTGAATATTGATGGTTTATTTTTCTTATTTAAATTCAAAGAAAAAGAAGAAAAAGTTTTGCTCTAGATTTTTAAATTAGAGTTGTTTGTTTTTGTTGTTTTGTGCTTGAAGTTTAGTTGTTTAATAATGAAGCAGTACTTTTTTTACTAAACTTAAATCATGAGAATAGACTTTTGATAGCCGTATTTTTTGAATTTGAAATGGTATTAAATAACACATTGCCTATTTTTGTTTTATGCAAGTTGTAAAACGCATTTTTCATTTTTATTTAAATAGTAGCGTCCATGTCGCATTTGCAGCTTCTGCAATGGCTTGGGTTACACTTGTAGAATTAAATTTGGCGTATGATAAATACCTTTTAAGTTTTATTTTTTTTGCGACTATTACAGGCTATAATTTTGTGAAATACTTTGGGCTTGCTAAGTTTCATCATCGCAGATTGGCAGGTTGGTTAAAAGTGATTCAGGTTTTTTCTTTTATCGCTTTTTTATCCATGTGTTATTTTGCTATTTATTTAGAAATTAACACGCTAACTCTTATAGGAATTCTTGGGCTTGTTACGTTCTTTTATGCCATACCTGTTATGATTCCAAAACATTACATGTTTGATAGTCACAAAAATTTACGACAAATTGGTGGGTTAAAAGTTTATGTTATCGCATTAGTTTGGACATTTTCTACCGTTTTTTTGCCTGTTGTAAATAATGCGATTTCTATAGATACAGATATTGTAATTATAGGAATTCAACGGTTTTGTTTTGTTCTTGTTATAATGCTACCTTTTGAAATTAGAGATTTGAATTATGACAGTTTAAAACTGGCTACTATTCCGCAAAAAATAGGTATAGAAAAAACGAAGATTTTTGGTGTTCTGCTTTTAACAGTGGTGATAATGTTGGAGTATGCTACAGAAGAATTAAGCGTGAATAACAAAGTTTCTACACTAATTATTGGGCTTGTAACGTTACTATTTCTGTTATTTTCAAATAAAAATCAGTCGCAATATTACAGTGCGTTTTGGGTAGAGAGTTTACCTATAATTTGGTTAGGTATTCTATTGATTATTAGTTAAGTCTTCTTCAAATTTCTTTTGAAGCTTTTCACGCTCTTCTAATTTTAAGCCGCTTACATGTGCTTTTTCTATTGCATCTGTAAGTTTGGAGTTACTCTTAGAGTACGATTTTGTAAACTTACACCACATTAAGCGAAGGCTAAGTTGCACTTGTTCCCAACCTGTAGCTTCCCCATATTGTACTTTATCGCAAATATGTTTTGCTTCGTCACAGCTAATAAATAAAAACTTTTTTTTCATCTCAATTAAAACCAATTTTTTTCCATGCAATCAGCTAATGCTGTTCTTGCTCGATGGATAATAACCCAAAGGTTAGACGCAGTAATATCTAATTCATTACAAATAGTTTCAGTATCGTAGCCTAAAATTGTTTTCATTTTAAAAACATCGGCCTGTTTTTCTGGTAATTTTTCTAAGCAATCGTAGATAGCATCACCTAATTCAGAATTTTCCAAAGTGTCTTCAGCTGTTTTATCAAAAGGGTCTGCAACACGTTCTTCTAGCCAATCGCCATCAGAATCTTCATTATTGTTATAATTCATTCTAACTTCAGCTTTGCCTTTATTAGAATTTATTTTTCTATAATGATCTATGATTTTTCGTTTTAAAATTGAAATTAGCCACGTACGTTCACTAGCCTCACCTTTAAAATTAACCATAGATTTTAACCCTGCCAAAAAGGTTTCAGAAATTAAATCTTGTGCAATCTCTCTATCATTCACACGCGTTATGGTGTAATTGAAGAGGTAATCGGAATACTGTTTTACCCAATTATTTGGGTTTATTAAGTGTTTAGGCATTGTTGATTTTCATTGCTGATCCAAAAATAAGTTAAAAAGTTGAGAATTAATTTAGTTATGTTAGATTACTTATAGCCTGTTCTATAGTTTGATGTTTAAATGTGAATTCTTTTTGAATTAATTTTTTAGGAATGACGTTTCTACTTTTTAGAACCAATTCAGGTTCTGTACCTATAATTTTTGCACCCAACTTGATGAGCCATTTTGGTTGGGGAATTCCGAAAGGAACTTTAAATGATCTTCTAAGTGTAGTCATTAATTTAGCATTTGTAGTTGGTTTTGGTGAAACAATGTTAAAGACTCCGTTGAGGTTGTTCTCTATTAAAAAATCAATAGCTCTTACAAAATCTGTTTCGTGAATCCAACTAACTTTTTGTTTGCCATGCCATTGTTTTCCTCCTAATCCAAATTTTGTTAATTGTTTTAGAGGGATTAATGCACCTCCGTTTTTACCTAATACAATTGAGGTTCTTAAGATGACCTTTCTTGTCTGTGGTATTTTTATATTATTAAAAGCAGCTTCCCAAGATTTAGCAATATTCATAGAAAAGTCGTTACCAACATCACCGTTTTCTTCCGTCATTTGTTTTTGATATGAACCTTTATAAATTGTTGAAGTAGACATGTTAAGCCAAACCTTTGGTGGTTTTTTGCTTTTAAGAATTGCTTTTCCTAATACGTTAGTAGAATCTATACGAGAATCGTGAATAAGTTTTTTATTAGCTTCAGTATATCTACAATCTACAGATTTACCTGTAAGGTTGATGAGTGCATATGTACCCTCAAGTGCTTTGGTCCATTGGTCTAGATTTTTTGCGTTCCAGTAAATATGATTTGATTTGGTGGGTTTTCTAGTTAAGATTATAATGCCGTAACCATTAATTGTAAAATAGTTTTCTAAAACTTGGCCTAAGAAGCCAGTGCCTCCTGCTATGATGATTGTTTTCATGGTTAAGACGCTTTAGTTGTTGTGAATACTGATTTCGATTTTCTTCGTCCTCGAAAAAACAAGTATAGATTTAAGAATAACATCACGCCTAAATAGATAGTGAATCCACCAATTTTTTTACTCAATATTTCCATCAAGGTTTGATAGCTTATGGTTGAGTATGCGCTAGAGTAAATTTTCATAATATATAATGCGAATCCGATATTTATGAGGTAAAATCCAATTTCGAATAACTTATTGGTTGCTAATGCTATTTCTTCTTTGCCTTTAAAAATATCGATCATAAATATTTTGCCATTTTTAAATAGCATTTTAGAAATGTAAATTGTTAGTAAAATGACTATTGGTAAGTAAATAATGTAGCCGATAATGATTTTAGAATTTTCCATAATTTATTGATTTAAAAGTTTTTGTTTGTGAATGTATTTTAAAATAAAAATGTTGTTATAGTGCATTATTGCTAATGCGATGATAATTCTTCCTAAGGTTAGACTTAAAGAGTTGATGATGTCTGTTACGCTTTCTAAATGTTCCCAATAAGCAATAGTTAAGATGGCGTATCCAATATTTAGTAAGTAATAACCAATTAATAAGAGTTTATTAATACTGGTGACTAAGGGGCGGTTTTGGTTGAATAAATTCAGTAAAAAAACTTCGCCATTTTTATAAAACAGCCAGCCAACCTTAAGCATAATAAAACTAATTAGAGGTAAATACAAGAGATATGTTATGGCGTTGTAAGTCATCTTATAAAAATAAAATTAGTAGTGAAACGAGAAGGCGGTAAAGTATCCAAGTTGCAGATAAATGCTTTGGTAACGCTAATAGTTTAATACGTCTTATATGCTCACACAACATAAATGAGACTGTTAGCCCAAACCAAAAAAGTAATGCTATTTGTGGTAGTTCTATGATTGGGTTTAGGATTAATACAGGAATCAATATGAAACTTCCCACCAGTGAAATAGTCATAAGATTACCAAAGTAATTCAGTTGCTTTTTAAAGTTTAATTTTGAAATGAATAAAGCTTGAAACCCAATTTGACCGAATGCAATTAAACTTTCTCTTAATAAATTAGATGCCGGAATTATAGTAATTAATTTACTGAATTTAAAGAGTACAATACTTGTAATGATGGCTGCAAATACAATATAAATTAACCTGTATTTAGTATTAAAACTTGGTACACACTGTAACGTTTCTGTTTTGTCTATTTTACTCGGGATAATTACTTTTCTATTATATGAAATGAATGCATATAATTTTTTGAGTCCAAACTTTATAGGTTTAAAATTCCCTATGCTTTCTACTAGAGGTATTGAATGACCAATCACTTTAAGTAAACTATCTACTCCATAAATTACTGTTTTGCTTTGGTTGTCAAAAAGAGCAATTTCGTTTGAAGCTCTATTTAAATCTATGAAATTTTGTTCTTCATCAGTTAAATTGCAAAAGGCTTTTCTACCATTATGATCTAACATTTTAGTTTTTATGAATCCACTTGTATAAACATTGCATAATGGGCAATCTCTGTCGTAAAGTAAGGTTTGGTTTTGTAGTGTTTTCATTCTTTTTGTTTGTTTTAAACTTTCAGAAAATACTGAAAGTTTTATTTAAAAAAAATATAATCTTATTTCCTTTGTTTTTGTTTATTGCTTTTCAATTGTCATATAGAGCATTCATTTAATAATCTTTATTGAGATTATTAGTTGGGCTATTTAATCAGCTTCATAACTGATTTTGTTAACCAATTCTGTTTCTGATTGACCATTTTATTCATTAAGGTATCTAAGTCTTGTGTAAGTAGATTTAAAGCTTTGGTTTGTTTTATTAACTCTTTTGTTTTTTCCGTGCCATCATCTTTAATAGAAGAGACGTCTTCTAAAACTTTTATTACAGGTCTTATTTCTCTTCTGCTTCGTTCTTTTGCGATAATACGTGCTAATTCTTGTACATCTTTTTCGGTAGTAAAGAATTCTTTTCGTTCACCAGAAACTAAAACTTTAGTAACAATTCCCCAATCCATTAATTGTCTTAAATTCATACTCGTATTACCACGAGAAATTTTAAGCTCTTCCATAACCTCTTCCATAGACAGTGGTTTGGTAGAAATAAAAAGCAATGCTTGTATTTGTGCCATAGCTTTGTTTATGCCCCAAAGTGACCCTAAACTTCCCCAAGTACTAATAAACTTTTCTTTTGCTTCTTGATATTCCATACGCAAATATATAATAATTTTTGAACTTTCAGTAACTATTGAAAGTTTATTTTATTTGATAATGAATATGGTCGTCGTGTCTTACTGCTTGGCAGCCGGTAAATCTAATTTTAGATTGATGACGTAATCCCAAAGATTGTTTAAGATGAGGTTCTATAAATATCTTTTCCGTTGTTGGGATTGATAGTAGTTGTTCTATTAATAATTTAGTGTTTTTAAGATCTAGTTCTTCATTGTTAATAGTGCCAAGGGTAAGATATTTAGTGAAATCATATTGCCAATACCCTTTTTTTATACAATTTACAGAGGTGTGATTATGATTAGAGTTAGCATAAACACCATAACCAGAAACAGAGGGTTTTTTATTGATTGAATTTCCATCTTTATCTAAATACATCAACGAAATATCTATCTTTTTTCCATCATTATGACTTAAATGCGGAAGCAAAGGGAATCCATTAGTAAAAGGAAAGTTAGCATCTAAATAAGTAATCTTAATATTTGATGCAGCTAAAGTATGAGCAGAGTTTTCTAATTCACTTTTTAAATCTGGATTAACGTAATTTCTAAACGCTAATGGATAAAACCAATTATGAGGTTTCAAATTCTCTTTAAATGTTGGTAGTTTTTCTCGTCCTAAATAAGATGCAATAGGTGGAATAATTACGAGATTGAAGAGTAGATAAAGTAAAGGGAAAACAATGCGCTTTCCCTTTTTTATTTTATATGAAATAATAATAGCAAGCAACCATATTAATCCACCAACTTGAGTAATTGTTGTTAAAATTATAACGATGATAATGTGTCCAATACATTTTAATAGTTTCATAAATATTGAACGCATAAGCTTCTCATTTTATTTCAACAAGCCAGCACGTCTCAATAAGGCTTCAGGTTTTGGTTCTTGTCCTCTAAATTTTTTATATAAAGTCATTGGGTTTTCAGTTCCACCTTGAGATAAAACAAAAGTTTTAAATTTATCAGCAACCGTTTTATTGAAAATGCCTTCTTCTTTAAAGTATTCAAAAGCATCGGCATCCAAAACTTCGGCCCATTTGTAACTGTAATAACCAGAAGAATATCCACCTTGAAATATATGAGAGAATGCTGTGCTCATGCAATTCTCAGCAACATCTGGATATAAACTTGTATCACCAAAAGCTTTAACTTCGTAAGCTTTTACATCTTTAATTTCTGAAGGGTCAACACCATGCCAAGACATGTCTAATAATCCAAAGCTTAACTGACGTAGTGTTTGCATACCTTCGTGAAACGTCGCAGAGGCTTTAATTTTTTCAATCAATTCCATCGGAATCACTTCACCTGTTTCATAATGCGTAGCAAATAACTCTAAGGCTTCTTTTTCGTAACACCAGTTTTCTAGCACCTGACTTGGTAATTCGACAAAATCCCAATACACACTTGTTCCCGATAAACTTGGGTAAGTTGTGTTGGCTAACATGCCGTGAAGTCCGTGACCAAATTCATGAAACAAGGTAGTAACTTCATTAAACGTTAATAAAGAAGGTTTACTTTTTGTTGGTTTAGTGAAATTACAAACGTTAGAAATGTGTGGTCTTTCGTTTTTACCATCTTTAATCATTTGCGGTTTGTATGAGGTCATCCATGCTCCGTTTCGTTTTCCTGCTCTTGGAAAAAAGTCAGCATAGAATATAGAAACTAATTCGCCATCAGCATCTGTAACTTTATAAGTTAAAACATCTTCGTGGTATTTATCAATGGTATCAATTTCTTCAAATTGTAATCCAAATAATTTTTCAGCAACGGTAAAAGCACCGTTAATAACGTTTTCTAATTTGAAATAAGGCTTCAACTGTTCATCATCTAAATTGAATAATTTTTGTTTCAATTTTTCAGAATAATAACCAGAATCCCATTTTTGAAGTTGGTCAATATCATCTAAATCTTTAGCAAAATCTTCAAGTGCTTTAAATTCATCTTTAGCAGCAGGTTTTGCTTTTTCTAATAATTCATTTAAAAAAGACGTTACTTTTTCTGGCGTTTGTGCCATACGTTCTTCTAAAACAAAATGTGCATGCGTTTTATAGCCTAAAAGTTGAGCGCGCTCAAAACGTAGCTTTGCAATTTTAAGAACGATATCTTGATTGTCTAATTCATTATTCTGAAATCCTTTTCTACCAAAAGCCTTAGAGAGTTCTTCTCTTAATTTTCTATTGTCCGTATACGTCATAAACGGAATATAACTTGGGTAATCTAACGTAATTAACCAACCGTCTTTATCCTTGCTTTCTGCTAATTGCTTAGCGGCTTCTTTTGCACCTTCAGGCAAACCTGAAAGATCGTTTTCGTTGGTAAGGTGTAATTCGTAAGCGTTGGTTTCGGCAAGAATATGTTCGCCAAATTTTAATTTTAATTGACTTAATTCTTTGTCAATCGCTCTTAGTTTGGTCTTTTTGTCTTCAGCTAAATTTGCTCCGTTTCTAGAGAATCCTTTATATCTTTTATCAAGAAGTGTTGCTTGTTCTGTAGTTAAATCTAAAGTAGATTTAGAATCGTAAACTGCTTTTACACGTTTAAATAAAGCTTCATTTAAAGTGATGTCATTACCAAATTCTGATAAAAGTGGTGAAACTTCTTGTGCTATTTTCTGAATTTCATCATTAGTTTCAGCTGAATTCAAATTGAAGAAAATACTAGAAAGACGATCTAATTCTTCGCCAGAATAATCTAAGGCTTCTATTGTATTTTTAAAAGTTGGTGCTTCAGTGTTTGTTGTTATAGCATCTATTTCAGCTTTAGATTTTTTAATGCCTTCTTTAAAAGCCGGTAAATAATCTTCTGTTTTTATTTCTGAAAAAGGGGCTGTGTTATATGGTGTGTTGAATGCTTTATTAAGAATTGTCATAAATTCAAATTTTAAATTAAGTATTTGATTAACAATATTTTAACTTTGTGTTTTGTAATCAAAAGTTCAATATTTAATATCTTTGCAGTACTAATACGTAGATTAAGAATATACGAGATTAGAATTGATTAATAGCTAAGAAGCCTTGACGAAAGTTGAGGCTTTTTTATAAACCCTTAGCAGAATCAATAACCTTTGCTTTCAACCCTTCCTTATAATCTACTATTTTGTTTAAAATACTTTGGTCTGCACTACCTAATATCTGAGCCGCTAAAATCCCAGCGTTTTTAGCGCCATTAAGAGCTACAGTTGCTACAGGAACTCCGCCTGGCATTTGTAAAATAGATAATACAGAATCCCAACCGTCAATAGAATTACTACTTTTTACAGGCACTCCAATAATTGGTAATGGTGATAAAGAGGCAACCATACCTGGTAAATGTGCAGCTCCACCAGCACCAGCGATAATAACTTTGATACCTCTAGTGTGTGCGTTTTTACTGAAATCGAATAACTTTTCGGGTGTACGATGTGCAGAAACGATATCAACTTCAACTTCAATATCAAATTCTTTTAATATATCTATAGCGTCTTGCATTATTGGCATGTCGCTGTTACTTCCCATTATTACGGCTACTTTACTCATTCTCTGTGTTGATTATTTTTTGATAATATTACTTTTGGTATCCTTGGTTATAGGGTACAAAATGATGATACCAAAGTTAAGGCAACTAAGGTAGTAATACCAATTTTTTTGAATCTGTTAACAGAAAGTAATAAAATAGGTTTTGGTCTTTCTTAAAGTTGAAATGTAATGATTTGCTAAATGAAATAATAAAACTATTGAAGGTGCTTAAACTTTAGTTATTCACTGATAACTTCGATCATTTGTTTTACTTGTCCTGCAATTTCTCGTGCTACTACAATATCTTTATTTACAATAGTAACATGCCCCATTTTTCTAAAAGGCCGTGTTTGCTTTTTACCATAAATGTGAGGTGTAACGCCGTCCATAGCTAAAATGTTTTCTATATTCTTATAGACTACATTACCAGTATAACCTTCTGCGCCTACAAGATTTACCATAACACCAGCGACTTTACTTTCTGTATTACCAAGAGGTAATCCTAAGACACATCTAATTTGTTGTTCAAATTGAGACGTGTAGCTTGCTTCAATACTGTAATGGCCAGAGTTATGTGGTCTTGGTGCAACTTCGTTTACTAAGATTTCATCGTTTTCAGTCTGAAACATTTCAACAGCCAATAAACCAACGTGTTTAAAAGTAGAAGCGACCTTTAAAGCGACTGCTTCTGCTTTTTTTGCAATGGCATCAGGAATACGAGCCGGACAAATAACATATTCAACTTGGTTAGCTTCTGGATGAAATTCCATCTCTACCACAGGATATGTTTTTACATCTCCTTTTTCGTTTCTCGCAACGATGACAGCTAATTCATTTTTAAAAGGAATTAACTTTTCGGTGATACATTCTACATTGGGTAAATCACTTAAATCCGAAAGACTTCTAACCACTTTTACACCTGTGCCATCATAACCAAATCGCGCACTTTTCCATACAAAAGGATAGCTTAATCCTCCATTGTCAACCGCTTCATCAATTTCAGAAGTGTAAGCAAATCTTGAAAATTCAGCAGTTGGAATGTCATTATCGCGATAAAATAATTTTTGAGTCGCTTTATTATGAATGGTTCTTAATGTTTTAGAAGAAGGGAAAACTTTTACACCTTCTTTTTCAAGGGTTTCTAAGGCATCAACATTAACGTTTTCAATTTCAAAAGTTAAAACATTTACTTTTTTTCCGAAGTCTACAACGGTTTGGTAATCCATTAAATCACCAATAGTAAATTCATCGCAAGCGAGTCGTGATGGTGCTTCTGGACTAGGATCTATAACGCAAGTGTAAATATCAAATTTGCGTGTGTCAGAGAGCATCATTTTACCAAGTTGACCACCACCAAGAATACCGAGTTTGAAATTAGAAGAAAAATAGTTCATACTTATTTTCCAGAGAATTGGAAATGTTTTTTAAAATTCGACCTTATTTACCACAAAAATAAACTAAAAATGATACATACTTCTAAATTCGTAAATCAAAAAATGGGCAATCGGCTATCAAATATGTATCTTTGCAATTCTAAAATATGATAACTGTGATAAAGCTTCACGATTTATACTTCAAACCGTTTATATCTGCAAAAGAAATAGATATTGCTGTCCAAAAAATGGCAGATGATATCGCAGCTGATTTAGGTGACGAAGTACCCGTTTTTATTGGAATTTTGAATGGTTCATTTATGCTAGTGAGCGATTTTGTAAAGAAATACCCAAAAGCATGTGAGGTTACTTTTATTAAACTAGCGTCTTATGAAGGTGTAAAGTCTACTGAAGACATTCAACGTCTTATTGGATTGACTCAGGATTTAACAGATAGAACCGTTGTTATTTTAGAAGATATTATAGATTCTGGAAATACATTAGAAGAAGTACATCGTATTTTTGAAAATGAAAATGTAAAACAATTACTCATTGCAACTTTGTTTTACAAACCTGAAGCTTACAGCAAAGATTTTAAACTTCATTATATTGGTAAAGAAATTTCAGATAAATTTATCGTGGGCTATGGACTAGATTACGATGGTTTAGGAAGAGATTTACCAGATGTATATCAATTAAAAACCACACAACATATGACGAACATAGTACTATTTGGCCCTCCAGGTGCAGGTAAAGGAACGCAAGCTAATTTCTTAAAAGAGAAATACGATTTAATACACATCTCTACAGGTGATGTTTTTAGATATAATATCAAAAACAAAACCGCTTTAGGAATGTTAGCAAAATCTTTTATAGACAAAGGAGAATTAGTGCCAGATCAAGTTACTATTGATATGTTGAATAAAGAGGTCGAGAAAAATGCCGATGCCAATGGTTTTATTTTCGATGGTTTTCCAAGAACAAATGCACAAGCTAAAGCATTAGATGAGTTAATGGATAACAAAGATTCTCAAATAGATGCTATGGTAGCACTTGAGGTTGATGATGAGGTTTTAGTTAAACGTTTACTTGAAAGAGGAAAAACAAGCGGAAGACCTGATGATGCCGACGAGAGTATTATAAGAAACCGAATTAAAGAATATTACAATAAAACAGCGATATTAAAAGACTATTATTCTGCTCAAAATAAATATTTTGGTGCTGATGGTGTTGGTAGTATTGAAGAAATTACAGTGCGATTAAGTACTGTAATTGATAAATTGTAAGACGTTATTGAGTTCTAATCATAAGAACTTAAACAAAGCATAATATTTTAACTAATAAGATTCCCATGTTTATGGGAAGGTAAGTATGACTGAAGGAAATTTTGTTGATTACGTAAAAATGCACGTATCTTCTGGTAATGGAGGTAAAGGATCTGCGCATTTGCATCGCGAAAAATATATAATGAAAGGTGGACCAGATGGAGGAGATGGAGGTCGTGGAGGTCACGTAATTATTCGCGGTAACTCTAACCTTTGGACACTTATTCACTTAAAGTTTAAAAGACACTTTAAAGCAGGTCATGGTTCTCATGGTAGTTCTGGGAGATGTACAGGTGCAGACGGAGAAGATACTTACATAGATGTGCCATTGGGTACTGTAGTAAGAGATTCTGAATCGGATACTATTTTATTCGAAATCACGGAAGAAGGTGAAGAAAGGATCGTTGCTCAAGGTGGTATGGGAGGCCGAGGAAACTGGCATTTTAAAAATTCAGTAAATCAAACTCCGCGTTATGCACAACCTGGTATTCCACTTGAAGAAAGTGATATTACTTTAGAATTAAAAGTATTGGCAGATGTTGGCCTAGTAGGTTTTCCTAATGCAGGTAAATCAACGTTACTTTCTGTTTTAACTTCTGCAAAACCTAAAATTGCAGATTATGAGTTTACAACATTAAAGCCCAACTTAGGGATTGTAGAATATCGCGATTTTAAATCTTTTGTAATGGCAGATATTCCTGGTATTATTGAAGGTGCAGCAGAAGGTAAAGGTCTAGGATATTATTTCTTAAGACATATTGAACGTAATTCTATTCTATTGTTTTTAATTCCTGCAGATGCTGCAGATATTGTTAAGCAATATGAAATTTTAGTTGATGAATTAAGACGTTACAATCCTGAAATGTTAGATAAAGACCGTTTCGTTGTGGTATCAAAATCGGATATGTTAGATGACGAATTAAAAGGTGAAATATCTACAATTCTAGATAAAGATTTAGAAGCTGATTATATGTTTATCTCTTCTGTAGCACAACAAGGACTTACTCAGTTAAAAGATACGCTTTGGAAGATGCTTAATGTCTAAATTTTAGAATGAAAGCATATCTTAAAAATCTAGTAGAACTGAATGATAATAAAGAGAGCAAACGCTTTGCTTATTTCATTCAGTTTTTAATTGTTTTTTCGGTCATCACTTTTTCGATAGAAACATTACCAGATTTAAAGCCTCAAACACGATTAATCTTAAATGTAATTGAAGCATTTTGTGTTATCATTTTTACCTTTGAGTATCTAGCACGTATTTATGTTGCAGATAGTAAACCTAAATTTATTTTTAGTTTTTTCGGAATAGTAGATTTTCTGGCTATTCTACCATTTTATCTTTCTTTTGGTATTGATTTACGTTCCTTACGTTTACTTAGAATGTTCCGCTTATTTAGACTGTTCAAATTAGTACGCTATAATAAGGCGATGCGCCATTTTGCAAATGCAATGATACTAGCAAAAGAACAGATCATCTTATTTATGATTATTACCTTAATGCTTATCTATTTTACAGCTGTTGGCATTTATTATTTTGAAAACGAAGCACAACCAGAGCATTTTTCTTCTATATTTTCTAGTCTTTGGTGGTCTATAGTGACGTTAACAACAGTTGGTTATGGAGATGTTTATCCAATAACTGTTGGAGGTCGCATTTTTACATTTTTTATGTTATTAATAGGTTTAGGGGTTGTGGCTATTCCTACAGGTATTATTTCGTCTTCTTTGACGAAAGCTATTGAACCTGAGGAAGAAGGTAAGTAATTGTAGGGTTTGTAACCATCTTTTTTTGTAATTTGAAGCTCTTAAAATGAATCTTTTTAATCAGCTTTGTATGAAAAAAATATTACTCGTATTCTCTTTGTTTTTTGCTATTATTGGTTTTGGACAGTGTCCTGAAGGCAATGTTGTTTTCACTAGTCAAGCAGAAGTAGATAGTTTTGTGAGCTTATATCCAAATTGTGAATCTATAGATGGCTTTCTTATTGTATTAGGTAATGATGTTGTAGATGTTTCAGGATTATCTGAAATTAATTCTGTAGGAGGTCTTTCAATTACAGATACTTCTCTTGAAAATATGCAAGGATTAGATGCACTAACAATAACAAGCCTCAACGGTGAGGATTCTTTTATTGTTATAGATAATAATCCAATGCTTCAGGATATATTGTTTCTAAATAATTATATAGTTAATGTTCCTGTGGTATTTTTAATAAGAGATATGTCTGCACTAACTTCTTTAGATGGTGCAAGTAGTATCAGTGAATTTGTTACCATTTATTTAGAAAATAATGATGTATTAACTGATTTAGATGGTTTAAACGAAAACTTAAATATAAGTGGTGGAGTTCAAAACCCTTATTTATACCTCTCAGAAAACGCAATTTTGTCTGATATTTCACGATTGAATACAGCGCAATGGAATCCAGCTTTGACACTGGAAATTACTAATAATACGCAACTAACAGTTTGTGAGAATAACTTGGTCTGTTCAATCTTAAATGATAATTCTGGTATTATTTTAAATAATGCATCAGGTTGTAATTCAATTTCTGAAGTTATTATGGCATGCGAAAATTTATCTTTAGTTAAGGTTAAAAATAATCTAATCAATATTTATCCTAATCCAGTTTCAGATGTTCTTTTTATTTATGGATTAAATAATGAAAATTTTGAGTGTTTAAAAATTTATTCGAGTAATGGACAGAAAATTATTGAAACTAAGACTATGAGGTATGATATGTCTGTTTTGAAAGCTGGAATTTATTTTCTTGAAATTACAACCATCTTCGGGAGTTTAACAAAACTTGTTGTAAAGGAGTGATCTGTTTTTAGTAATTTTAAAGTAAAAAGATGAAAAATTTAAAATTTCTATTTATAGCATTTATCATAACCTCTTGCGGAACCATAGTCAACTACGATTATGAAAAATCAACTGATTTTAGCAATTACAAAAGCTATGATTATTTTGATGATATGAAAACAGGTTTATCAGAATTGGATACCAAGCGTTTAATAAAAGCTCTCGATGCTCAACTGAACCTCATGGGATTAACACGATCAGAAAATCCCGATTTCTTTATCGATATACAAAGTCAAGACATTCAAAATAGAAGTAACAGCAATGTTGGTGTTGGAGTAGGAGGTACAGGTGGAAATATTGGTGGTGGTATTTCTGTAGGTTTACCGTTAGGCGGAAACAAAAATACCAGAGAAATAAGTATTGAATTCGTCGATGATACTAAAACAGGTATGTTTTGGCAAGCTGTTAGTGAAAGCACATATAGCCCAAACGCTAGCCCGGAAAAGCGCGAAGAAAAGTTTAAAGTATTAATAGAAAAAGTCCTATCTAGCTATCCTCCAGAAATTAAATAATTAGTCTTAATTTTTAATCAGTTTTTTACTTGAGATTAAAACTCCATCTGTGTAGAAATTAGTGATGTATAAACCATTACTAATGGTGCTAATATCTATAGTAGTGGTTTCATTATTAAAAAGTGGCGCTGATTTTATTCTCTTTCCATCTAGACTAACAATTTCAACAGTAACATCTTTATTCAATAGGTTATCAAGTTTTATATTAAGTGTCGTATTTGCAGGATTTGGAAATAGGGTTAAACTAAAATCGTTAGCCGCAATATCTTGTATGCCTAAAGTATTATCTATAGTCCAAGTTATGGTAGAAACATGAATGGTTTCATGGTTATCTATATTAAGAAAAGGCGTGGCATCATGCACCACAACAGTTAAGGTATTTGTCCCAGCAGATAAATCACTTTCTTCAATGTCAACTGTATTGCTATTCGTTTCAAAATCTGTTGTGTTAAGCGTCCACGTATTTTCTATCGTATTTGTAGGAAGTGTTTCAATAGTATTTATTTCAAAATTAAGTGGAAATGAAACGGCACTAAGCGTTGTTTCAATTGGACTAAAAGAATCAATAGGAGAAACTAAACTATGAATCTTCTCTATAATACCTTCCTTACAAACCGCACAAAAATCATATCCAAGATAACGCATTTTACAAGTTTGATGAGGTCTGTTCCAAGTTGCTGCAGTGCCAGAAGTTGCATAAGGATAAATCCCAACATTACCTGTTCCTATCCAATTTTTCCATTTTACAAGTGCAGGATCTGTTTCTTGAGTCATGTTTATAGCTTCACCAGCGTAGGAATCTCCAGGGTAATATTCGTCCTTTAAATCTACAAAGGAATGACCTAATTCGTGGATAGCTATTTCACTAGCGCTTGTGCCTAGGGATGCTACAGGATAAAGACCACCACTTCCTCCATAGTAAGTTGAATTTACGATAATAAGTGCTTGATCGAATTGTGGGAAATTGTTAGCCAATACAGTACTAATTAATGCCGTATTAGACGTAAATAGTAATCTGTGAATATTATAACTGTCGTAAGCAGTTCCAAAATAATTATCTACAGCTATTGTTGGAACTACTGTAGTAGGTTCGTCTGGTGCTGTTCCTGGATGTGTTGCTCCACTTTCATTAGATGGTACTTTTATAATATAGACATTAAAATAATTCTCATAGCTGGCAAAAGGTTCTTGAGAAAACATATCATTCATAAAATTGGTAGCATCGATTTCAAATTGAGGTAATTCACTAGTTTGATAACCGTCACTTAAAATCACAAGGTTAATGCGCTTGTCATCAGCACCAGAATTTTTTATAGATTGTACATCAAAAATTTGAGAATAAACAAATTGAAAATTATAAGAAAGAAGTATTAAGAGTAGAAGTTTTTTCATATTTATTCAATGGTTGTTGTACTCAGTTTTATAATTCCTTTTGTGGTTATTTCGTTAATAACTACATATTTGGCACGAGGCTGAAGTTGTAATTTTAATGAAAATTGAGCTTGGTCTAAATCTAATGTTTTTTTCTCAAACTCTCCTGAGTCGTTTATAAATTCGACTGTTTTTCTTAACGGATTTTGTATGCTATGTGTCTCTAACGGACTAAGATCTTGGTCTAAAATGAGATATTCTAAATCTCCAATGTTTGTATAACTGTGAGCCGAATTCTTAATTTTCAATTTACCATCTGTTTTTATTTGATTAATAAGTGAAATGCTTCTTACGTCATTTACTTTATTAATTTCATAATTTAAGAAGAGTAGTTTCTGTTCTATCTTTTCCGGAGTTTCTTCAGCCAAAACAGCTTGTTTAGTAACACAAGATAGTAATAGCATTATCAGAAATAAGAAGCTTGTATGCTTTATAATGTTTGAAATCCTCATCTGCTAAACCGTAGTTTTTTAAAGGGTTAAAGTTAGGTATTAAAGTGGTTGTGCGCAAACGGCTTATCGTTTAAATCTTTACAACGTTATATTAAAGAGAATAGTTACATGTATTCTTAACCGTGTTTTCTGCTTGTTTAAAAGAATTTTAAGCAAGCCATTATTGGTCTATCAATTAAAGTTTGTTATTCAGTTTTCCGTTTACCATAATCAAATAACCACTCGTCATATTTTCGATTTTATAAGCCTAAAGCTGTTTTATATTTACACTATCAATTAGAAATCGAATAGTATTCATCAATCAAAAAACAACAGTATTATGATCAATTTAGTGAAAGTAGTTATCGAATTTATTATTGAAGTTGTATTTAGTTAATCAATCAATCAATCAATCAATCAATCAAATCAAATCAAATCAAATTATGAAAAATTCAAACCAAACCAAGCAAGACACTTTTCAAAAGCAATTGAAAACATTTGAAAAATTATTAATAGGAGCAAAAATGGCCAAGCTTTCGTCGTTTATATTAATTGGAGTATCAATTGGACTTGCCATTCGATACAGAGAAAATAACCTTTATGTGATGCTATTACTTATGGGCATTTTAGCCATAGTATTTTTTATAGATAAATTTTTATCCCTAAAAGATATTAAGCAAAAATCATATACACAAACCTCTTTAGTTTCAAGTATCTCTAAATTCAAAACCTATATGATTAATCGAAAAAAATATGAAATGTATTTTATCGCGTTTTGGGTGTTAACACTAATACCTTCAGCATCTATTCATTTTGACTCTAATGTTTCAGGTATTTTAAGTATATCGGCGTATATATCTTTCGTAGGTGTTTTTGGATATGTATCATACAAAAAAACAGAAAAAGAAATTGCATCATTAGAAAGCACAATGGAATATGAACTACAGTTGCAATAAACACGTTTTATCTCATATCTTGCAAATAATAGGTACATACACTAAAAAGCGTAAATGAAACTTTTAACAAATTATAAATACTGGATAATAAACTTTTTTGGGTGGATTTTATTTGCGCTTTTTATGTTAACCATAGATAAGATTACCTATGGTGGTGGAGATTCACCTAATAGAATGTATTACCTTTTGTCAGAAGGTGTCTTGTGCGGATTATTGGGTTTTGTTTTGTCTTTTATTATTCTATATTTTATCGAAAATTATTTTAATATAGGTGATTATTCTAAAAGCGATATTTATAAACTTATAGCTGTTATAGTGGTAACCCAAGTTATTTATCACTGTTTACTATGGCCAATGTTAAATATTCCGGCTAATTATTTTTTGAATGAGAGTGTAGACTTAACCTTAGTACAAAAGTTAACCAATGTGCCTCATTTTTTTGCCTACTTTGTGGTTTGGTTGTTTGTGGTATTAACACTTAAATTAGTGTATTATATTAATACTATTAAAGTAAAACAATTACAATTAGAAGCCAATTTAAAAGAGTCCCAACTCAATACCTTGAAAGGGCAAATAAATCCACATTTTATGTTTAATAGCCTAAATAATATTCGTGGATTAATGTTAGAGGATGCTGATGTGGCTAGAAATATGTTGACTAATTTATCTGAGACCTTAAGGTATTCACTGACTAAAAGTGAGTTGAATTCTATTTCATTAGAAGATGAATTAGAAATGGTAGAAAATTATGTTGAAATTTCTAAAATTCAGTTTGAAGATCGTTTACAATTTGAAACTCATATTGATGAAGACGCTTTAAACAAACAAATTCCACCAATGATTATTCAAATGTTGGTCGAGAATTCACTAAAACATGGTATTTCGAATATAAAGAAAGGTGGTCAGGTCACCTTGTCAACTTTTATAAAAGATGGTCAATTACATATAGAAGTGACTAATTCTGGAACACTTCAAAAAAGCGAGAATTCTACACAAGTAGGTTTAAAAAATATAAAGAAGCGTTTAGAATTGCTTTATGGCCAAAATGCGACTTTTACTTTAAAAGAATTAGAAAATAATGTGGTTGCCACTATTAAAATGCCAGTTGTATGAAAACATTAAATGCTGTTATTGTAGAAGATTCACGTTTGGCTCGTAATGAGTTAAAAGAGCTATTAAAAGCACATAATGAAATAGAGCTTATTGGTGAAGCAGAAAATGTAGATGAAGGTTTTGAGTTGATTAATAAAACAAATCCTGATTTACTTTTTTTGGATATTAATATGCCAGAAAAAGATGGTTTTGAGCTTCTAGAAATGCTAGATAACGTACCAATAACTATTTTTACAACCGCTTTTGATGATTATGCCATTAAATCTTTTGAGTACAATGCCTTCGATTATTTATTGAAGCCTATTAGCCAAAAACGTTTTTCGAGTTCTATCACTAAAGTCATTGAAAAAAGTACTTCTACGTCTGAGACAACCGAAAGAGTAGAAGAAGGAGGAGGCGGACTAACATTAGAAAAACAGATCTTTATTAAAGACGGTGAAAATTGCTGGTTAGTTAAAATTAAAGATATTTCACTTTTTGAAATTGTTGGTAATTATACTCGCGTCTTTTTTGATTCCAATAAACCTTTAATCTATAAATCATTGGCTCAGATTGAAGAAAAACTACCTTCAGATGTGTTTTTTAGAGCTAATAGACAGCAGATTATTAATATAAATCATGTAAATAAAGTGGTGTCTTGGTTTAATGGGAAACTTAAAATAGAAATGAATTCTGGAGAAGAAGTTGAAATCTCCAGAAGACAATCTTATATTTTTAAAGATCAATTAAGTTTTTAGTCCACTAAAATTCGTACACCTTCACTATGACTGCTAAATTCTGGCGCATACATTGATTGAATGGTACTAATGCCATTACTCATATCACCAGCATTATTTACACGTAAATCGTATTCAAATACATAAATGCCTTTTGGTAAATAGTCCATAAAGAAATTAGTGGCAGCGTCTTTAGTGCTTTCATAATAACCTAAACCATCTTGCCATTTGTATTGCGATAAAACGTTAATAGGTTCAAAACCTGCAGCTCGCATATCTTTTAAGTGCACAAACTCCATAGTTCGGTCTGTTCTTAATTCTATTCTCACTCTTACTAAGTCACCAACTTTTAATTTTGAGTCTTTCGTAATCTCAGTAATCTCTTCGCCTTTTTCTGTATTGGTTTTTAAGAATAATTTCTTGCTCAATTTTAATGGTGTCTCTGCTGAGGTGATTTTATCTAAATTTTCAAAATATTGCCAGTATAAAGCTCCCCAAGCAATACCTTCTCCTTTTTTAGTAATAGTTACATCAGCCTGTTCTGATTTAATTTCAGAACCTGTCCAAGAGGTTTTATAATAACCAGTACCAGCCTCCACTTTTACGTTGTCTAATGTTTCAGGCGAAATAGTTTCATTACCAACTTTAACGTCCACTTGTTCCGTAACGCTAAGCCAATCGCTTCCTTGAAGTAGTAAAGCATATACTGCTTCAGTCGTTGCTTTAGTGGTTTTCCATTGATTGGTTTGTTTGTTCTTTAGTAACCAAATTTTTAGGTTATCAATGTCTGTGAGATTTTTCGCTTCACTCTGTATTTCATTTCCAACTTCAGAAAATGCTTCAATCATGAGCGCTTGTGTTTCAATTGGTGCTTGGTACCAATGCCAAGAATTTGTATTTGCTTTCCAGTACATGCCTAATTCATCTGAAGTAATACTATTTTCTTTTAAAGATTTTATAATCTTACCAGCTGTTTTAGAATCGTCCATTCGGTTCATGGTTAAAGCCATTAATCCTTTGGCATATAATGAACGTTTTAACCAATAGTTTTGAATCTGAGTCTGATAATAATCCATAATTTTCTGCACTTCAGAACTAGGCTTTACTTCAGGATAAAAACTACGTGTGTATAAATAATGCAGTTGCATTTGCGATAAATGGTCTTTACTCAAATCGGCATCTTTATTATATTTTCTGATGTCTTTATATTCTTGAATAAACTCTATATCTAAATAACGTACTGCATTTTGAATCATAGATTCCTCGCTATTGCTCTGAATGACATTTAGTTTCTTAAGATGCCCAAATCCAGCAATAATATGTTGCGTGATGTAGCGATTATCGCGTCCACCATTAAACCAAGGCCAAGCTCCAGAACTGTGTTGGTTGTTCTTTAGGTTTCTTATGGCAGATTGTAATTCGTTATTCATTTTATTTAGGTCGAATAATAACCCAATACGTTTTTTCTGTTCGGTTTCAGATTGTGCATCACGTAACCAAGGTGTTTCTTGAATCAATAATGATTTCAATTCTTGGTTCTTTTCTAAATTTGAGAGTAATGCATCAGTCGATTTCCATTGATTGAATACTGCTTCAATTTTAGGATTCGATTTTACAATATGTTGTGCTAATGCATTTGCATAATAACGCGAAAATGTTTGCTCATTACACTCATAAGGATATTCCATTAAATACGGCAACGCTTGTACAGCATACCAAGCCGGATTTGAAGTCATTTCTAATGTCAACTTATGATTGGTAAGTGTTGTTGACGTAGTATTCTTCAGTTTATCTAAAGTGAATGTTTTGGTCTCATTAGAACGAATCCACATTGGCATCGTTTCCGTAACTAGCATTCTGTTAGATAAAACAGGCAAGGCATTTTGTTCGCCATCACTAAAATCACCAGCTTTAGCAATAATTTTATATTGTACAGCTTGTATGCCTTTTGGGATTTCTAAATTCCAAGTTACTTGTGTATTGCCTTTGGCATCTACTTTAAAACCTAAATCATTATAAGCATTAGATAATTCACCATCAATCGATTTACCTGTAATTGGGTCTGTAAGCAATAATTGAGCAACACCATCTAAAGCGTTTTCTGTAAGATTAGCAATTTTAGTGCTGATTCTAATTTTATCACCTTCTCTTAAAAAACGAGGTGTATTAGGTATTACCATTAACTCTTTTTGTGTAACCGTAGTTAATTGTGTAGTGCCACTTTCTAAAGTTTTAGTGTGCGCCAATAATTGCAATTTCCATTTAGTTAAAGCCTCTGGTGCTGTAAAGTTGAAACTGACGTTACCTTCTTTATCGGTTTGTAATTGTGGAAAGAAGAAGGCTGTTTCGTTTAGGTTTTTTCGGACTTTTATTTGTTCAGTGTTCAGAAAAGCACGCGATGTTTTAATTAGTATTACTCCACCAGCACCTCTGTCTCCATATAGGGCAATAGCTTCTTCGCTTTTTAAAACTTTTATTTCTGAAATATCACTTTCATTCAATTTACGAAACGTTATTTCATCAACCGGAACACCATTTATAATGTATAAAGGGCTAGTTTCACCATTTACGGAATTTCTGCCTCTAATTATTATAGTCGTATCTTGGTCTGGTTGACCAGGTGCAGTTGATACATTTACTCCAGCCGCTTGTCCTGAAAGTACTTCGTTTAATGACATTGTAGGAACATCATCTTCTACTGCACTAAGTGTTTTCCGTTTAAACATGTAACGGCTGTTATTTCCAATATAAAAACCAAACCAGTTTAATTGGTCGTAACCTTGGTAAGGGTAAGATGCTGTAGTTTTGAATTGATTATGAATTCTAAAGCTTGTGTGTCCAAAACTCTGTCTTGAGTTTTTATAAATTCTTCCAGAATAATTGGGATTGCTAATAGGATTAAAACTCCAATGGTGTCCTTTAAATTCATCTAAAGAGGCATCATACATGCTTGCTAATAATTCGGCAGACACTTTATCTCCTTTAGGTCCTTTAATTTTAAAACTCCAAGTTTCATCTTGTCCTGGTTGTAATTTATCTCTAAAAGTGGTGGTTTCAATGTCTAAATCAGTACTCGGATAAGGTACGTTAATGTTAAAACTTTGAGATTTAAATTCGTTAAAAGCGGCAAAAGATGTATGTACTGTAAATCCGCCTAAATCACTTTCTGTTACAGGAATACTAATTGTTTTTTTAGAATTATTGAGTTGGACTAACTGTGTCATTATAATTGTGTTGTCCTTTTCAACTTCTACAGTAACTGTGATGTTTTTAGCGGCAGAACCTAAGGTTAGTTTTGCAATAGAATTCACATCGTAGGTTGTTTTATCTAACTGTACTTCATAGATTTGGTTGTCCGCTACTGTCTTATCTTTATCGCTAAAAAGCGATGTGAAGATTTGGTCTTTTATAGGTTGCCCAAATTTATCTTTACTCTCTGCAACAATAATGTATTGACCAGAATTCCATTTCTTAAGTTTTTTAAGCGTTATGGTTTTGTTCTTTTCAGTGTCAAATGTTGTGCTAAAAACTTCGTCTCCTTTTTTCCAATTGGTTAATAAACCTTCGTTGTCATAAGCTTCATGCGGAAATAGGGTTTTAAATTCTGTTTCAGAGAGTGTTTGATAATCTGGTGCTTGCCAAGGTCTTGTTCTTAAAACACGGTTTGGTGCATTGAGTTTATAGATTTTTAATTCCCCTATTGCAGGTGTAAATTGTCCATTTAGATTTTGCGAATTTATAGAGAATTCTATCTCGTTTTTACCCTTATTAATTTTCTGAGGTGCTGAAATATTGAGCGTCATAGCATGGTAACCAATATTTACAATGGTAGAGCTAGAGCGTGTTTCTCCATTTATATCAGTAACGTCTGCTGTAATTTCGTAATTAAAAACAGGAAGGTTGTCTTTAGAAACACTGTCATCTGGTAAAGCTTTAAAGCTGACTTCAAATTCGCCTTTAGCATTTGTTTTTGTTTCACCAAAGGTGATTTCTTGGGCTTCCGCATTAAAATACGAGCGCCTCCAATAGTACCAATTAGGAAAACGCACATTTCTTTTTACACGATAAACCACTTTGGCATCTGTAATGTTGCTACCAGAAAAAGCTATAGCTGTTCCGTTTACGGTAATACTATCGTTTACTTTATAAGTTTCAGTAACAGGTTGAAATTCGGTTTTAAACTTAGGTCGCTTGTATTCTTCAACTGAGATATAAGCATATGTAGAATTATGAGAAAACATTTCAATAGTGAAATTACCAGTTAAGCCATCGTTAGGTAATATAAATTCACCATGTACGGAACCAAATTCATTGGTCTGCAATAAGAGTTCACTAACCACTTCGCCATTCACATTTTTCAACCTCAATTTTGCAGCCTCATCTGCTGAAACTTCTGTTTTTCCATTTTTAGATTTAGTTGCAATACCTTTAAAGTAAACTGATTGTCCTGGTCTGTAAATACTGCGGTCAGTAAACAAGAAGTTTCTATAATGTGTATCATTATTTGGGCTGTTGTCGTAGGTCCTATTGATGTAGAATTTACCAAAATAACCAGTGTCATTTTTAGTTTTTACTTTAATTTGTACATCTCTATAGTAATTATTATCTTTTTTAATCTCGAATTTCCCAAAACGGTCTGTTGTAAATGATTTCGTTTTTCTATTGTTGTTTCTGTTATTTGAATAGGATAACTCTATGGCAGCATCTACTTTTGGTTCGCCATTATGTCTGTCTATAATCTGGTAAAAATGATGACTGTTTTCGTAGCTTTCAACCAATACCAAATCTGTAACTTGGATATGCGTAGTTGCAAAAACATTGTCTTTAGTGGCTGTGTTGGCTTTAATTAAATATAAGCCATTGGCTAAATTTGGTAATATAATTTCAGTACTGTGATTTTGATAATCATCTTCCGTTTTTAATGCACTCGAAAATGTTTCAATAGGATTCAGTTTTTTGAAAAAAGCTTCTTTTTCTTCAGTTCTGTAAATGTTATTGTAACGTTTTAATTGACTGTTAGAGACTTTATAAATTTTAAAATCTAACTTTTCTAAATTCTTATACGTCACTAAGGTTCTTGAAGGCAAATTGATTCCTATAAATTCTTCGGCTTGTAAATGTAAATTCGGTTGTTTAATCTGCTCAATTAAAACCGCACATTTTTGTGCGCCAATGCTTTCTGGGAATTTTTCAGTTACAGCATTACAAATGGCTATAGCTTCTTTTAATTTCCAACGGTTTTTATACTTGGATGCGCTGTCTTCAAGATTAAAGTAATAAGTATTGCCTTGACGTTGATATGCTAAAGCAATTTCATAATCATATAAAGCCGATAACTCAGAAGTCTTTAATGCTGCTGATTCTGACTTTAAAGTTTCAATAAGTACATCTTCTGCATTTTTGAATGTAGCATGTTGTTTTACAAAATTCAAGCGTTCTATATCTACATCTACAAATGCTTTGGTTTCTTTTTTATGACGATGGAATTTTATTAAATTCTGATATATTTTTAAAGCATTACGTTGTAGCGATAACGTGTCTTTAGAGTTTAAATCTGCATTGATAAAGATGTTGCTGCTTGCAATAAAATCTTCATTATCAATTATAAATTTATACGAAGGTTGTGTAATGCTACTTTCGTCAGTTTTGTAAAAGCTTAAGGCATTATGACTTAATAAATCATATAACGTTGGGCGAAAGTCTTTGGAGTTTTCGGCTTCATTTAATAATAAACTATAGTTGCTCAACGGTTCTTGTTGTAGCAAAATACCATTTTCTAGAGAGCGTTGGTAATAGGTATGGATTTCATTAAAAATAGTTTCTAAATCCCAGGTTCTAAAATCATCGCTTACTTTTTCAGAGGTTTTTGTTCTGTTGTAAAATTGATAACGACTTTGTTGAAAATATTGCCAATACATGGTGGCTAGCATATTCTCTAAAAGACGCTTGGTTACGATGTCTTTTGTAGCATCAATTTCAGATTTAAAACGATTAACAATGTTAAGTTGTGCATCTTCTTCGAGCGTTAACATATACTTACTTATAAATAGTAAAGCTTTTACACGTTGATTAGTGTTTTCTGCTTTTACTGCATCTTTATAAATAGTTTCAACCAAGTCAGAAGCACTTTTTGTTAATCCTTCATTTTCAAGTTTAGTCACTTCTTTCCATTGATTTTCAAAATCATTTTGAGCGTTAGAAAAAGAAGCAAAGCAGATTAACATAAATAGCGATATATAGTGTTTCATGTGATTTATATTTATAGCAAAATACATTCAAAATGTATTCCAAAAACAGGAGAAATGAGTAAAAGGTTCATTTAGATGAGTGAAGTTAACAATTTGTTGAGGAAACTGAGCGTTATTAAATTGTATTTTCGCAAAACGAGACCATTATTCTATGTATAAATATTTGTTGGTGTTTTTTATTTCTTCAATGTGCTTTTCTCAAACTTCTTTTGAGAATGCTGAGACATTTATTGCAAAAAAGGAATTTGTAAAAGCAGAAGCTGAAATGTCAGTATTCTTAGAAGACAATCCAAATGATCTAAAAGCAATTGAACTGTTAGGTGATGCTTATGGACATCAGAAAAAGTGGGACGATGCTATTGCGCAATATCAAATTTTAAAGCAAAAACGCCCAAATAATGCCAATTATCATTATAAATATGGTGGTGCTTTAGGTATGAAAGCCTTGAGTATTAGTAAAATTAGAGCACTCGGAATTATTGGAGATGTTAAAGATGCGTTCCATAAAGCGGCGCAGTTAGATCCCAAACATATTGAAGCGCGTTGGGCTTTAGTAGAATTATATGTATCCTTACCAGGTGTTATTGGAGGTAGTTTTTCTAAGGCATTAAGTTATGCGGAACAATTGGAGGAATTATCTAAAGTCGATGGTTATTTAGCAAAAGGCTATGTTTATGAATATGACGACGAACCAGAACTCGCCGAAAAATATTACAGACTCGCCATAAAAGTAGGTGGCTCTGTAACCTGTTATGAAAAGTTAACAGAATTCTACGAAGGCCAAGAACAACCTGAAAAAGCGATTAGTAATTTAGAAGAAGCAAAACAAAAGCACCAACGTAATGCCATGCATTATCAAATAGGAAAAGTTAGTGCAGATTATAATATTCAATTAGATAAAGGCGAAAAATGTTTAAAAGCATATTTGTCAAATCATTCCGCTAAAGATGGAGTGCCAAAAGAATGGGCTTATTATCGTTTATCGCAGATTTATAAACATAGAAATAATTCTACAGAAGCGTTAGTTTGGATTGATAAGGCGATTTCTGGATTGCCTGAATTGGAAGTTTTTCAGGAGTTTAAGGAGACAATTTAATTCTCAGTCCACAGTCTTCAGTAGGCAATTTGGTCAGTGAATAACCAAGTTGTTCATTTATATGTTTTTCTCAGTATATCTTTGTACCTTCTCTGTGTAATAGTTTTTTAAATTCATTTTCGGTTACAAGTTTAAGTTCTATTATATTTGTTTTATGAACGTACATTTTATAGCAATTGGTGGTGCTGCAATGCACAATTTAGCCTTAGCACTTCACAATAAAGGTTACAACGTCACAGGAAGCGACGATACTATTTTTGAACCTTCCAAATCGCGATTAGACGCTAAAGGTTTATTGCCTGATGCTTTTGGTTGGTACCCTGAAAAAATCACTTCAGATCTAGGTGCTATCGTTTTAGGTATGCATGCTAAAGCTGATAATCCGGAATTGCTAAAAGCGCAAGAACTTGGCTTAAAAATTTACAGTTATCCTGAATTTTTATACGAACAAGCCAAAAATAAAACACGCGTTGTTATTGGTGGAAGTCATGGGAAGACGACAATTACTTCAATGATTTTACATGTGATGCATTATCACGATCGTGATGTGGATTATATGGTTGGTGCACAATTGGATGGTTTTGATGTGATGGTAAAACTCACAGAAGACAATGATTTTATCGTTTTAGAAGGTGATGAATATTTAAGTTCACCAATTGACTTACGACCAAAATTCCATTTATATAAACCTAATATTGCCTTGTTAAGTGGAATTGCTTGGGATCATATTAATGTCTTTCCAACGTATGAGAACTACGTAGAGCAGTTCAGCATTTTTGTGGATTCTATTGTTAGAGGTGGAAGTATTAATTATAATGAAGAAGATCCTGAAGTAAAACGTGTGGTTGAAGCTTCGGAAAATCAGATTCGGAAAATAGCCTACAAAACTCCAGAATATACGGTTGAAGATGGTGAAACTTTATTAGAAACTCCAGAAGGACCAATGCCAATTGAAGTGTTTGGTGCACACAACTTAAATAACTTAGCTGGTGCCAAATGGATTTGCCAACATATGGGAATCGATGAAGATGATTTCTACGAAGCCATTTCTACGTTCAAAGGAGCAAGTAAACGTTTAGAGAAAATTGCCGAATCTAAGACAAGCGTAGCTTATAAAGATTTTGCACACTCACCAAGTAAAGTAGAGGCGACGACCAAAGCTGTAAAAGAGCAATATAGCGACCGTACTTTAGTCGCCTGTTTAGAATTACATACCTATAGCAGCCTTAATGCCGAATTCCTAAAAGAATACAAAGGCGCTTTAGATGCAGCCGATGTTGCTGTGGTATTTTATTCTCCACATGCTGTTGAGATTAAGAAACTAGAAGAAGTTACAGAAACTCAAATTGCGAATGCTTTTGAGCGTGATGATTTAATTATCTACACAAATCCTGAAGAATTTAAAGACTTTTTATTCGAACAAAATTTTGATGATAAATCGTTATTATTAATGAGTTCTGGTAATTATGGTGGTTTGGATTTTGATGTCGTAAAAGAACTTATAGAAAAGTAGGAGATTAGGACTTAAAAAAAACTGAGTATTGTTTTTTAAATTCAATTTATAGGTAGTAAATAATAACAATAAACAAAGGAGCTCTTAAAAAGAGCTCCTTTGTTATTTAATATATAATTTGTGTATTGGAATTCGCTTTATTTATAAGTCACTAAAACATCTGCTACTTTTTGTAAATCGGCTTCTACAATTTCAGTTTTTGGTGCTAAAGGAAATAATTGTTGACCAGGTCTGCCTACAAAAGCAGCTCTCCAACCAGCCCAAACGGCTCCGGCAACATCCCAACCATGTGCAGCAATAAGCATACATTCCTCTGGTTTTACATCCATTTTACGTGCAGCCCAAGCATAAGCATCAGTAAAGGGTTTGAATTTGCCAACGTCTTCTATACTTAAACGTTCATCAAAAAATGAGGTTAATCCGGCACTTTCAAATTGCTTTTTTACACCAGCGTTAGATGAATTGGTAAATGACACCAATTTATATCCGTCAGCCTTTAATTGCGTTAAGGCTGGTTTTACGTCTGGATGCGCAGGTAAACCTCTTAAAGAGTTTACAATAACGTTTCTAGCCTCATCTTCAGAAATTGTAATGTTATTATTTGCAGCTACCATTTGTAATGCTGCTGCTCCTATATTTCCAAAATGTTCGTATTGTCCACTTGCTGTTGTTACTAATGAATATTGTAACATGGTAGTGAACCAAAGCGATAATAAATCTTCTCGTCCGTTTAGCGCTTCACCAACTTGTTTTTTCATTTGGGTGAGATCTAAAAGCGTTTCGTTAACATCAAAAAATAATACTTTAGGTCTTGTTTGAGTTGTCATAATCGTTCTTGTTTTTTGTGTGTTTCCTAAAACTAAGTTTGGCATCAATAGTCCTGTTGTGCCCATTAAACCAAGACTCTTAATAAAAGTTCTTCTTTGTATTATTCATTATGTTTAGTTTTTAGTTCTGATAACACATTTAATATGTCTGTTGGCTCACCTCTTTTTCTGTAATCAGCATCTAAAAAGGCATATTGAATGATTCCATTTTTGTCAATAACATAAGTGGCTGCTAAAGGTAATTCATTACTAGTATCACCATTTTTTTCATTCAAACCAAATCCAGCGTTATAAATTGAAGCAACATCAGCTGTTAGAGCGTAAACAACTCCATAGTCTTTTCCAATAACGTTACCAACATCACTTAAAACACTAAATTCCAAGTTGTTTTTTTCAGAAGTATTTAATGAATTATCTGGTAACTCTGGTGTTAAAGCTAAAAGTGTAGCATCTGCATTTTTAAAGTCTGGTAACATTTCTTGTAACGCATGTAATGTAATATTACAATAGGGACACCAACCGCCTCTGTACCAAGTTAAAACTACTGGTCCGTTTTCTAATTTGTTATATAAAGAAACAGGTTCATTTAATGCATTCTTTAACGTGAAGTTAGGTGCTTTGTCACCAATTTTTAAAGCGGCATCTAGAACTCCAGAATTTGCAACACTAGTAATTCCGTCTGCATATATTTGCTTTTTCTCTTCAGTAAATTTTGCTGTGCCTTCTTGGCTTTTGGCATCTAATAATACTTTTAAATTACCTTTGCTTGTTGTTCTCATGGCTCTAAGTGATTTATTTGAAGTTCGTATTTAATATATATTCCTAAACAGTGTTGTCAATAAAAGTCTAACTTTTTTAATTTTATCCTTTTTTAAAAAGAAGTGGTTGTAACTAAATGTAAACTCAATATTTTAGTAATTTATTCCGAAAGCAATTCCGAAAGTACTTGTTTAAATGTATCTACAGGTTGTGCTCCTGTAACGGCACTTTTTCGGTTAAAAACAATAGTTGGTACAGAGTTTACACCCAAATTTTTCCAATAATCTTGTTTTTCTCTTACTTCTAATCGTGCGTCGTCGCTATCTAATTTTGCTAAGGCATCATCTGCATTTAGACCAACACTTAAAAGTGTCTCTTTTAAGACGTCTTTTTTAGATACATCTTTTCTATCACTAAAAAATGCTTTAGTGAATGCCATTTTTAGTTCGGTTTGTTTCCCGAAGTCTTTAGCATATTCTAATAAAATATGCGCATCAAAGGTATTTACCATACGCATCTCATCAAAATAATCGAATTTAAAACCTAATTCATCACCTGCATCTGCCATATGCTGTTGCGACGCTCTTTGCTGATCTAAAGTAGATCCGTATTTTTCCGAAATGTACTCTATCACATTCTGACCTTCGGCTGGCATATTCGGATTTAATTCAAAGGGTTGCCATTCTATGTCTACTTGGTTTTCTAGTCCTAATTCTGAAATCGCTTTTTCTAGACGTTTATAACCAATAGTACACCAAGGACATACAACATCTGAAACGATATCTATTTTTAATTTCTCTTTCATATTAAAATTGGATTAATTCACTAATTTGAAGTTCGGCTTGTACATTACTGTAATTTTTTACATCAGCGGCAAAGGTTGCTGCGTGTGGACCAAAAGCCTCTTGAAAAGATGTGATATCATCAAATACTAAATGAGCAATGGCTATATAGGGAGCGGACGCGTTAGGAACTTTACTTGCGATGCCTAAATCTAATTCTATACGTTTTAAAGCGCTGCCAACTAGCTTTATGACCATTGGTAAATGTTTGTTTTGGTAATACGTTGTATCAAACTGTACGTCTTTACGATTTGGATACATTACAGAAACTTTTATCATAAATTTATTTTAAAAAGATTAATAAACCTTCCGAATACACGGAAGGTTTATAACAATCAATCAAGCTGTGGTTTATAGGGATTATTTAACCACATTCTCTTTAGACCATGCAAATGGTTTAAATCCAGCATCTACAGGTGTATTTGCAATATGATTTACATAGTTACTTATTGTTTTTTGAGATAAGCCTAAGATAATCTCTAGTACTTGTGCTTCACCATAACCAGCAGCATAAAAAGCATCTAAATCATCTTGAGTTACATGACCACGATTTCTAACAATTGTTAAAGTCATAGTACGTAAAGCTTCTAATTTTGAACTTTCAAGAGGTGTTTCGTTACGTAAAGCTTCTGTGATAGCATCATCAACTTTCATCATTTTTGCAATACCTGTATGTGCAGGAACACAATAATGACATTCGTGTTCTACGTTAATCGTTTGCCATACAACCGTTAGTTCTTCTTCATTGAAAGAAGAGTCTACAAACATTTGGTGTAACGCCTGGTAAGCTTCTAATATTTTTGGTGCACCAGCTAAAACGCCATGTAAACCAGGAATCATTCCGTAAGCTTTTTGAGAATTCTCTAATAATGCTTTACCAGCTTCTGGTGCGCTTTCAATAGTGTGAATTTTTAATGTTGTCATAATTTTTCTTTTTTATTATTTATGTTAATTTTATCTAAACGTTCGTTTAGTTATTGTGTAAAAAAAAGGGTTATAGATTTTTGAACGTCATTTCAATGTAATCTTCAATTTCTTGTTGCGTATTAACTCTAGATGCAGCAGCTAAGCCATGTTTTGCTAAGAGTAAATAATTCGCTTGTTTTAAAACGGTATCTTCATCTTTTGATGGATCGATTTGTAATTTTTCTACTATAATGGTTTTTAAATTATTCATAAAAGCATCCATTTGTTCTTTTATAAGTAGGTCTTCATTTTTAGAAAACTCATTATAGGTATTGGTAACAAAACAACCTTTTTGATTACCTAATTTAAAGTTAGAACTTATAGAATCATAAAAAAACTGTTTAATGTCTTCAATTCCATTTGTTCCGTTTTTAAATTTTAATAGCGTAGCACTTATTTTAGATTTGTATTGACTTAAACTTTCAAGAAACAAACCATGTTTATTGCCAAAACTAGAATATATAGAAAACTTATTAATACCCATTTCTTTTTCGAGCATTTGCATTGACGTCGTTTCATAACCATTTTTCCAAAAAAGGTTCATGGCTTTTTCTACGACTTCGTCTTCATTATATTGTTTTTTTCTTGCCATTATTTCTAACTACGGGACAAAACTAAACAATCGTTTAGTAATAAAAAAACATTTAACGTTTATTTAGTTTTTCAACAAGAAGAAAATAAAAATCAATAATGGAATTTACAAGATAACTTATGGTACAGTAATTGTAAATTTGTTATTATGAAGACACTATACCTATCCATTCTATTCATTTTATCAGTTGTACATTCTTATGCACAGCAGGAATTTCATGTATTTCCTAAAAATCATTCAGAAACACCTGGATCTGAAACAGGAAACGGAAGTTTACAAAACCCTTGGGATTTACAAACGGCATTAAGTCAAAAATCTAAGGTTGTTAATGGCAACGATACCATTTGGCTACATGAAGGAATTTATAATGGGAGGTTTTCAAGTACACTAAATTCTACAATTGCGAATCAATATATTACAGTAAGCGCTTATAAAAATGATAAAGTAGTGCTTAACGGCAATGTGGAATCTATAGAAGAACAAACGCTTAAGGTACGCAGTACACGTGTAATATTTCAAAATTTTGAAATTACATGGTTAGGTGACTATTCAAGACAGATTAGCAAAGATGGTAGTTTAAAGCAGTTTGTTGTTGGTATTAATCATCTAAGTGGTACCAATTGCAAGTTCATTAACTTAATGATTTATAATAATCCAGGACTTGGTGTTGGCACTTGGAAACATACAGGTGGCACTGTAATTGCCAACTGTATGGTGTTTAATAATGGAGCAATTAGGGGCAATGGTAAAGCAGTAGGCGAAGGGTTTTATGTACAGAACAATAGCGATACTGAAACACGACTTATAAAGGATAATATTATTTTTAATAACTACTACAAAGGCATAGAGGTTTGGTCTGCATCTAAACACGCCACAACCGAATGGGTTAAAAATATAACGCTAGATAATAACGTGATATTTAACAGTGGTTTGCCTTCTAAAGACCGTATTGTAGATAATATTATTGTCGCTTCAGATGATAGAGAAGGTATTAATATCCCTAAAAATATTACGGTAAAAAATAATATACTATATCATAATACTAATTTTAAGAAAAATGAAGTGAACGGCGACGCTGCCTCATTAACACTTGGGTTTCATAAAAATGCACCTATAGAAAATGTTGTTGTAGATAATAATATTATTATAGGAAGAAATAATGCCTTTCGGATTTTATATGCCAATTCATTAACCTTAACCAATAATAAAGTTTACTCTGGTTATGTTCATATTTTTGATTTCAAACCAGATCTTTGGAATTTTAATAACAACTTATATTATACTAAAAATAGTAAACCGTTTAGAACAACGACTAATGGTAGTTATGATTTTAATACTTGGAAATCTAAGTTTAACTTAGATACTAACAGCCAATGGAAAAATATTAAAGAATTTGATCTAGATAACGTTTTAGACATTACAGAAAATGCCTATAAATCAAATTCATTTAGAGTCGTGTTGTTCAATAAAAATGAAGCTGATGTTACAGTAGGTTTTTCTGAATACAAAATAGCAGAAGGAACCAGTTACACCATTAGAGATGTAGAGAATTATAAGACCATTTTAAAAACGGGACGTTTAGATGATACTTATAAAATTACATTTCCTATGACTTTAAACGGAGGTGATGTGAATAAGACCTCAAACAATTTTGGTGTATTTATTATCGAATTTAAAGAAGACATAGTCGCTGAAACTACTGAAGACGACAATGATGGTTTTTTTAATAGAATATTTCGTTTTCTTGGGTTTTAGGACAATAAATATTCAATAATTGTATTTTTAGTCTCAAGTTAGTAACAAATAGACTGTTTTCTATACTTATTAGTTAGACCCTATTAACCATGAAGTTCAATCGTATCTTTTATGATTCTCAAGTCAACTTCAAATCAATTTCTAAGAAGAGAATTGTTTTGTCTATTTTACTTGGGCTAATTTCTGCGATAGTTCTCTATAGCTTTTATTATGTTTTAAGAGAAACAGATCGGATGCTATTTCTAGATTTTGAGGGTAGACCTACAATAATTTCAGAATCTGATAGGTATTTGTACAATCTTTTCTTTGCATCAATTTCAGTTATTTTGGGAAATTCTGTTGCTATTAGTTATTTGTTTTCTCGTCCACAACACGTATTTTCGAGAAGAAACAATAAACGTACAAGGATTTTAAATGATCAAGCATTTTTAGGCCCTAATTTTATTTATTGGTTTACAAAAGTGTGGTTTTTATTTGGGATTTTTACTTCGCAGTTTATGGGGTCAGAATTCATACCTAATTTTATGCTCCCTACAATATTAGTAGTTATAGTGCTGTATTTAGATTCATGGAAAAGCCTTATTCTAGTTATAAAAAAGCAGCGTTGGAAAATTCAACTGGTTCACTTATTCACATTAGTTATTTTAATTTTAGTTCTTAGTAAAATTAATATTACAGATTATAAATCTTATGATGAGAACATGTTAGCTTTAAACCCAACAGTAGATGTGCCTTCGAGTTTGTATCAAATTGACGATCATCCTAAATATTATTATGAAGACCTTGTTTTTAAAATGAATTTTCTTTCTAAATCAGAGATCGGACTTTTTAACTCTGAAAATGAACAAATCCAATTATATGAGCTATATAGTTATATCAATAAATGGGAGGAATATGTTCCAGAAGAACTGCAGTCAAAGATGTCACCAAAATTGAGGGCGAATAAAAATATACCGATTAAATATATAAAACAGTTCGAATTAAAACTATTGGAGTTTAGTCATATTAATATAATTTATGAAGTCGCTAATAAAGATGAAACGACATCAGGATTTTATAACCGTCAATTAAAACATAGAATTTCACCTTCGTTACAAGACGAAATAGCTTTGATTTCAGAGGGACCTCCGAGAATTCCAATTTTGGGTTTTTATAAGGACTATAAGTTTCAAGATACATTAAGATTACATGTTTCAAATAAGATAGAAATTGAAAATCATGAAGTACCGTTGAAGATGCTTCCAAGAGCATTGAAAAATTACATTAATAAGTCTACTATTATTGAGTATGTTTATGATGATTCTACAACGTATCAAGATTATATTAATGTGTTTTCAGTACATAAAACAGCTGTTTGGGAATATCGAGTGACTGAAAATTATGACGAGATAGATTCCCAGTATCATAGAAATCAATTTAGTAGAGATGAAGAACTTAATAAAGAAAGATCTCGAATAAAAGAAAAGTATCCAATCAACATTACAGAACGATTTGAGTAAGCTCAAAAACGATTACTCATTCTCAATTTTATCAATCATTTCTCTAAACAAATTAAGTAAATAGGTCAACTTGCTAGCATCACCAGCAGCTCTAAACCGTTGGTTTTGAATTTTTACACCATACCAATCTTGTTTCCCGTTTTCATTGAGAATCCATTTGATATCGAGATTAGCAATAGATGTTTTTGAAATATCAATTTCAACATCCCAACCTAACGGACTGTCGATAGTGGTAATTTGAATGGCATCACCTTTTTCCCATTCACCATCGGCATTGTCTTTAAGCCAATTTTGTATCCATTCTAATATTTCCATTTGTGTTATAAGGTATTGAATTTGATTTGTTATTCTTGTGTCAGTTCGAGTGATTTTTCCTTTTAGAAAAACCGTATCGAGAACCTTTTGATTATTCTAGATACATTTATTTAGTCTTCATTTCACTTCGAATTACTAAACACTCAAATTGACGTTTTGGGTTTAATTATTACTTTTTAATATCCACGTTAAATGTAAAACCCAAGGCTTGCAAGATAATCTTTATCTCTTGATTTAGCGTCGTCTTGTGTAGAAGTTGAACGTATAAATCTATTATGAAGTGTTTATTTTAATAATCCTGTAAAAATAGCAAGATAATATAATCCTGTAATGATAAAAACAACACCTGCAATGCTTCGCATTACTTTTTCAATTTTGGTAATTCTGTTATAAAATACACCAATTTTTCCTGCCGTAAAGGCTAATAAATAAGTAAATAGAATAACAGGTAATCCTGTCCCAAAGGCAAATATTATGGGTAAATAAAGGCCGTCTGCAGACGCTATACTCATCGGAATAAGCATTCCGAAAAATAAAGCTCCACTATATGGGCAAAACGCTAACGCAAAAACAACACCAATTAAAAATGAACCTAATAAACCTTTGTCTTTAAATTTTTCGGAAAGGCGTTCTTGAAAATTAGAGGTTCCTAAAAAATTGAGTCTGATAATATTTAACATTATTAAACCAATTATAATTAATAATGGCCCTAAATATTTTTCGCCATTCTGATTAAAAAAACGTGCAATATGAAACTTGCTTGCTCCAAAATATAAGATTAATCCAATGGTAGTATAACTAAAACCTCTTCCTGCAGCATATAATAATCCACTCAATAAAACCTTTCTTTTACTCGAAATATTTTTAGAGATAAATGCGGTTGCTGTAATATTAGTTGCCAAAGGACACGGACTAATGGCTGTCATTAGTCCGAGTATAAAGGCTGATAAAATAGGAATATTGTAAATCTCTAAAAGTGATTTTAGATATTCCATCTAGAGCGTTTTTAATTGGGTGTCAATTTTAGATTTTAGTTCTTTAGAAAATACATCTTGATCATTTCCGTTCATAAATGCAAATTCGGTTAAATCTATTTTGGTTTCTTTTCCATTTTTAATCACGTTTAAGATTAACGCTGTACCTGAAGCTTCAAACTTTTCTGCGATTTGTTCGTTTTCTTTTTCATCAACATTAATGACTTGAAACGTAATTTTATCAGCTTTCATTTCATCTGAAAAATAAGTGTCTAACGTAAATTTTGTGTTGGCTTCAATGGCATTGCACGTCATACAACGATGTGTAGAGTGGAAGTCCATAACCTCTATTTTACTTACAGATTGATCTAAATTCTGTGCCTCACTTTTGTTTTTGCCATTGCACGCTGTTAGCATTAAACTTACTGTTAGAATTACTAATATTTTAATTGTTTGTTGCATTTGTATATTGATTTATAGTTTATAATAAGATGTTGAAGACATAGCCAGAAAGTATAATACAGAGCGTAATGACACTAAAGAATATGGCTATCAATTTTATGGACATTACTTTTTTTAGCAAAGTGGCTTCAGGAATCGATAAACCTACGGTTGCCATCATAAAAGCAATGGCAGTACCTAAAGGCACGCCTTTAGCAACAAATACTTGAATCACAGGCACAATACCTGCTGCGTTAGCATACATTGGTACAGCAACTATTACTGCAAGTGGAACCGTCCACCATTCTCCACCTCCTAAATACGCACTAAAAAAGTTTTCTGGAACATAACCATGCATAGCTGCACCAATAGCAATACCAATAATGACATATAGTAGAACGTTCTTTACAATATCCCAAGCTCCGTTTGTAATTTCTGGTAAGCGTTGGTAAAACGTTCTATGTTCTTCTTGAAATTTGGCTTGTTGCATTTTGTTTTCGAGAATCTGTTTTACCCAATCGGATAGTAAAGGTTCAAGGTTAAATTTACCGAGAAGCCAACCACCAATAGTACCTAATAAAATTCCTGAAACCACATAAATTAATGTGGCTTTTACACCAAACATACCAATAAACATGGCTACAGCCACTTCATTAACTAATGGAGAGGTGATTAAAAACGAAAAGGTAACACCTAAAGGAATGCCTCCTTGTACAAAGCCGATAAACAATGGAACCGAAGAGCAGGAACAAAAGGGTGTAATCGCTCCAAAAATAGAAGAAAAGAAATATTCTAAACCGTAAAGTTTTTTTCTGTTCAGGTAATCTTTAAGGCGTTCAATGGGAAAATAAGCATTCACAATACCCATGATAAAAACGATAACGAAAAGCAGAATCAGAATTTTAAGCGTATCGTACACAAAAAAGTTAAGTGCCACTCCTAAATGTGTTTCGGCTCCTATTTCAAAAACGGAATAGATTAACCAATCTGCGAAGTGTTGTAACCAATCAAACATCTTTTTGTGTTTTAATGGTTCCAGAAATAGAGCAAGTTAATTTGATGGTATTGTAAATTGTACCAAACTTTTCAATGTTCTTTTTTAATAAACCGACATTCAATTTGTCGTCGTTGGTATAGATGGTTAAATCATAAATGATGTTTTCCATCCGTGGCGGATTTTCTAAACGAGTTGCACTAACATTAAGCGTTGTTTTGGTGTAGCTAAATTTCATCATTGTAGAAAAACGTTCTACATTTTTAAGCATACAAGCTGCAAATGAACCTAAGAATAATTCGGCAGGATTGGGTAAAGCGTCAGCGGTTTCTGACGTTGTGCCAAAATCTATGTCTGATGTTTTGATATGAATACTAGCATCTTCATTAGAAAGCGAAGAGGCTTTGATTTGATAATTCATAACCGTTCATTTTAATTTAAAAGTTTCAATACCTCGTCTTTTGAAGGCACTCTACCTTTTATGGTAATTACATCATCGATAACCAAAGCAGGTGTGGTCATAACATTGAATTTCATAATTTCCATGATGTCCTCAACTTTATCAATAGTAGCATCGATGTTGTTTTCTGAAACCACGTCTTTAACCACATTGGTCATCGATTTACATTTTGGGCATCCAGTTCCTAATATTTTAATTACTTTACTCATAATACAGTTATTTGTTTATCGCCAATAGGCGATTGATTGTTAAAAAAAATATCAATCAAAAAAATCTTGAAATAATGATTTTGCAATCTTCCAGTTGTCTTGATTAATACAGTACTTTATTTTTGGTGGTTTTAATTCTCCTTGAATTAATCCCGCATTTTTCAATTCCTTTAAATGCTGAGATACTGTAGATTGTGCCAACGGAAATACATCAACCAAATCTCCTGTAAAACAACACGATTGACTTTCTAGATGCTTTAATATCGCAATACGTGTTGGATGGCCTAAGGCTTTAGCAAATTTAGCTAAGGCTTCGGTATTTTCTTTATATTCTATAGTTTCTAAACTTCTTTTCATATCTCTTATCGCGAATTTACGATTGGTTTTTGGGTTAAAATGTGACATTTGTCACATTAGCTTAAATGTTGGATATATTATAAAGGGAAAGTGTCTTTTGAGTTGAAAAGGTCAGTTCGAGTGATTTTTCTTTTTCGAAAAATTGTATCGAGAACCTTTAGTAAAACTAACCGGTTCTCGATACATTTAATTTTTTCCGTTACACTACAAAAACTAAACACTCGAACTGACGCACTAGGGAAGGTTTAGTGATTCCTAAATCTCAGAAACAAATTCTAAAAACACCGCTTTATGCTTTTCCAAATCCATATCTGGAGATAAGGACACACGTGCAATATAATCTTTGTCACCTTCTTTTGTGGTGCCTTGCGTTGAGGTTGCCGGAATCGTCCAATAACAGCCTTTTAATTGGCCGTAACTCACGCAATACTTGCTTTCGTTAGGGATTTCGGTAATCATTAAATTAATTAATCGATGATTCAAAGCACGTTTGTAGGTTTCTTTTTCTTCAGGAGTGTTTCCTTTTGTTGGCAAGTCTAATGAAAATACCGAAGGTGTAAATCCTTGAGCAGCTAATTCTTCAGATACAAAATTGATTTTCGCTTCTGGTAAGGTATCATGAATAAAATTCACAAACTCACGTGTGTTTTTATACGCCTCCGCAATACGCTGATTCATGGATGGCAATTGCTTCGCTAAAATCTCGTATTGAAGCGCAGTCGCCTCATTATCGCAAAGCGTGAGATGTAATGCAATTTTATCCATTAAAGCATCTACTTTAGCATTTCCTACAATATAACCCGCTGTACATTTTCCACCACTTGGGAATTTAGAACCACTCGCATAAGAAATCGTACGCATTGTAGATAATATTTCACCTTCTCCTAAAAAGTGCACATTAGGACAAAAGGTTTGGTCTAATATAAACACAGGATCAATCGCGATGTCGCCAGAAGCCGTTTTACGTTGTTCGCTTAAGGCTTCTTTTAATTTTTGTAAATCTGGAACTTCAACACGTGGGTTGGTTGGGATTTCTGCAATAATATAAGGAATGGCATCATCGTGCGCAATTTTATCTAAAACGGTATGGATACTTTGCACCATATCATTATCTCCGTCTACTGGTAAATCTACCACTTCCACATTATCTAAACAGGCAGCCACACGTCTGGCTTGGTCATTGGTGCCTCCATAACAATTTGGTGGGACCACAAATTTAATCGCCTTTCCTTTATGGTGTTCTAAGGAATAGTCCACCAAGCCCATCATAATAGCATACTGAACCGATAATCCGCTAGAACCCACTAAAGGCAGAGACGTTGTGCCATTAATCTCCTTAATGGAGTTTAAAACACTGGCTTTATTGGCATCAAAATGATGGTCTAAATTGGTAATCGGTGTATGTGCTGTTAAGGCTTTTAAAGCGACTAAACAATTTGATGGAGTCATCGCAATCGTTTCACGACGTCTCACATGCTGAATATCTGAAATATATTGATCGTTGTGACTGCCATTAACGATGAGTACACTTCCAAGGTGTCCATGAAGATTGATATAAAAATCAATATTGACATTGTCCTCAAGATGTGAAATATCTTCTTGTTGCGAGATAAAAACAGTACTGCCTTTAAACTCTAAAATAGCATCCGCACTATCCACTTTTATGACATCGAAATGATAGCCATAAACCTCCTTGATGATCTCAGCATCGAAAAATTCTGGAAGGTCGCCAGTATATACAATTTGGGTCTTTTTGTTTTCTAATAAGTTAGTTCTTAAAATAGACAACACAGGCACTGTTTGTGACGAAAAACTAATCACGTTGTCTGCTTTAATGTCGTTTAAATTCGCAATTACCCATTCTAGAATACAAGATAACGGATGCCCTAAACGAATATAATCGTAAGCGGTTGGTAATTCGCTTAATGCTGAAGGTTCTGAATTATTGTTTTTATATAGGTTCTCAAACGCATCTAAAAACTGTGTTTTAGCTAACTTTTCGTTGTAAATATCTAAACGATGTGTGGTTAGGTTTAACCAGTCTGTTGGCATGTTGCTTAGAACGTCTTTTATGTAATTTAGGGTTTTGTTGTCTTGCATGATTCTCAATTTTCAATATGCAAAAATATGGATTAATTAGATGGATGAGGAAGGTTTAACAAGACGTTTTGATATGAGGTTTTAAATGTAAATAACGTCGTATTATTGGTATTCTAAAATATGAAAATAATATAGGAGAGTTATTTAGTAAGAAATTAAAATTGTAATAGAAATATTAATTCCAATTACAAGTAATTTAATTTTCTAATAAAAGCTTTAAAAGCTCTCATTTAATTCTCTAAACATTTGGATTGTATCAATATGTCTTATATTAAATTGATTACAAACCTCAGGTATTTTTATTCTGTTTTTTCTTTCAGGTTGACTTTTTTCATAAGTAACAATAGTCCAATTATTACTCATAGCGAAAGCAATAAGCCATGGGTCAGCCAAGTCAGTCTCAAGAAATTCTTCAATCGCATTAGGTAAAAAATGATGAGACATTGAATTTGTCCAATTTACAATCGCAATATAATTTTGAAGAACATTATCTGTATTGATAAAAAAATCGTCTGGCAAATTAGAATCACACCATATTTTAAGTTCATCTTCGTGAGAAGAATTGTCGTAAATTTCTTTTTTTACTTTGTCAATACTTACTATAGTTCCATTTTGAGATAATGCATTGACTTTAACCCAAAAACTTTGAACAACATCAAGAGGGTAAATTGAACGATGAGCTTGTATGAAGAAGTTTGAATCTACAATATATTTACTCATACTTGATATAAATATTCATTAATAAACTTCTCGTAGGTGTTACCTTTTAAACTAGTTAGCTTATAAGCATCTCTATATAAAAGATTGTTTTCGTTTACTGCGTTATTAACATAACTAGCAAATCTTAAACTAATTCTCTTTTTTGCGGTCGCATAAAAATTACCACCAGAACTTTGATTCTCTTTTTTGTTTTTAAATTCAGCTATATAATTGTTGTAAAATTCAAAAAAAGCAGGTTTAGACATTAAATTTAAATCTAACGCTCTTCTTGCAATTACAATTGGACTAACTTTAAAAATTCTACTTAAATATTTTATGTTTTGATTATTATTCCATTTTTCTCTAAATAAAATCTCAGGAACTAAAAATTCAGCAGCAACTTTATCACATAGTAATTCTGTAGGGTCGTTAGCGGGAAGCATTTGTTTATTATCAAATCCAGCACTTTCGCCTAGCCAAATATGAGCGATTTCATGTATTAGAGTAAACATCTGGGCAGCTTTGGCATCTGCAGAATTTATAAATAGAAAAGGTGCTTTATTATTTACTAAAACGAAACCTCGACATTCTTCAACTAAAATTTTTCTTCTAGTATTGTTTCCGACAATTCCATTAAAATTGATAATTATTCCAATTTCCTCAATTTGTAATGTCAAATAATCTAATGCCTGTTCCCAGGTGCCAAGTTTGCTAGCCCAATTAATCGGTAATTTCAAAGTATTCCTTATATCATTTGCAATTTCTTTGTAATCAGAGCTATCGTTATATTTTCCAACAAAATCTAAATCAGGATAATCACTTTCTTTTAAATAGTTTGTCAACCAATTTTGTCTGTCTTTAATAATTTGGATGGTATGATAAACATTTAAAGAAACTTTATCTCTTGGTGCTGCTCCTGTTCTAAAAAAAGGTATTGGAATTTCCTCTTTAGGAGGTTCATTCATGAACATATAGCCAAAAGGAACGTGGACTTTATGAGTGAAGTTTTCTAATTGTTTTAAAGTAGGTTTCTTATTTCCTTCAATCCAATCTAAAACGTCAGGATTGTCCACATAAAATTCTTCTAGATTATTACCTGCTCGAGTAATTGCCCAGTTTATAATTTCAGAATTTATATTTTCTATCCTTGTTGCCATAAGACAAATATAATTTATTATTTATTATCAGCTGTTGATATAGTTAGTCTGTTTATTTCTAGATTACTTGCATCTCAATTTTATAGAAAAATCGCAATACATTAAATTTAGTTTATGTGCTTTTTTAAACGATAATTAATCATGAAAATGATTAAGCCCAATCCAAGATCCTATTCCCCAGAACCAAAAACCTTCACCCAAACCAAAACAACCTTACGCCTAATTTTAGCAGAATTCGATACCACAAAAGCAAAACCCATAGTAGTAACCAAAGCAATAAACGCAAGTGCGCCAAGTGCACCTCCATAACCATCAAAGACATGGCTTTTCGTAATGTAAATCCCAGTAAATAGTGCTCCTGCTATGGCAAGCAAGGTGTAACTTTTCAAGGTTTTAGCAGAGACCATCCCAATAAACGAGGTGCCAACAAATACAATAGGTAGGTGTTCGGTTAAATAGCCATTGAGTACGTTAGTAAAGGCATAAAAAAATAATCCTACAATGAGCGATAGTAACGCAGAGGCTTTTACAGCACCAAAGCGTAAGTATTCACTAACAAAGTGGGTGAGTGTTGCGCCTAAGATTCCGGTGATGATAAGGATACATATATTCATACCACTAACGCATACATTAGAGTTGCTGTGATGACACCTGCAAATGCCATGGTGCCTAATTTTCCGCCAACACCAAGAAATAAATTTTTAGACATCATAAAAAACAGTCCTGCAAGTGTGCCTGCAGCAAGTGCAAAACCAAGGGAAGGACTGGTTTCTACACTAGACATGCCAACAAAAGCACCACAATAAATGCTTGCTGGTAGTTGTTTTAAGTAATTCGATTTTTTATTTAAAGATGGTAAAAATGACGCTAATGTTCCCACAATGCCCATGGCTAAAATGGGGCCTAAACCACCAGGAACATTTAAGAGGTAACACAACACGGCTCCAATAGGCACCCAAATAACGACGGATATTTTTTCGTAGGCGTAATCTTCGTGATGTAAATCTAAGTAGCGATATCCAAAAACAATGGTAAGTATAATTACAAGTGCGGCTATAATTATGGCAGCGTTGGTTTCGTAATGCGCGTTTACAATCATGGTTAAAAAGGTAACCTGTGTAAATAAAACAGTAGCGACCATTAAAAATCGAATGGCTTTATGTTTTCTCATTAAGAAATTTTTGAAGTTTTGCCTTTGGCTGAGTTTAATCACTCAGTCTTAGATTTTACAAAGGTCTAAGAAAATTTTTAAGCGGCAAATTGTAGCGTGGAAATTTAGAACAGCTTATTCATTTATATCCAGATGATCATCGCTTAATCGATTGTCGTAAATTAAAAACGAACCGATTTCCATTTTTGCACAGTTTTTTAGAAAACGCGTTATTACATTTTGAGAGATTAGTTTGAATTTTGCAGTATGAAACACATCTCAAAGTTCGGAATTTTCACCTTGCTATTAGTGAGCAGTTTAACCATCATGGTTGGGACTGTTATCGCTCCGTCATTATCAAGCATCGTTGCACATAACGATTTAGGCTTTTCGCCCAGTTGGTTAATTACGCTGCCTTCCTTGGGTGTTGTGCTTTTTGCTCCTTTAATTGGTCGTTTGTTACATAAACTTGGAACGCTAAAATTACTAAGTTTAGGTCTTGTGCCTTATGCGGTTTTGGGTGTAGTCGGAGCTTTTATATCCAATGATGTGCTCTTAATTTTAGACCGCATTTTATTAGGAGCCGCAACGGTTGCTATTCAGGTTTCCGTAACGGCTTATATTGCGGAATTTTTTGTTGGTGAAGACCGTATGAAAATGATTGCCTATCAAGGTATGTCCATAGAACTTGGTGGTGTTGTCTTTTTGGCTATTGGTGGTATTTTGGGTGAATTGCATTGGCAATTTCCATTTTACATTTATTTAGTCGGGTTATTATGTTTATTGTTAGTGGCAAAAACCTTACCGAAACCAGAGAAGAAAGAGACGACGGAAGCACAGATAACTTCCGAAAATGATAAAAGCAAAACCAAGGTAAGGCTCATTTTTATAGCTTCGCTATTTGCTATGATGATGTTTTTTGTAGGATTTGTAACCTTACCATTATACTTGCCTGAAATCTTTGGTTTTAGTGAATCGCAAACCGGATATTTAATGGCGTTTATATCTTTGATTGCGATTATCACCGCGAGTCAGATGCCAAAAATGGTGAAGCTTTTGGGTGATGGGAAAACCGTTGCTCTCGGATTTCTATTTTTTATGTTGGGTTATTTGGTGCTGGCAAGTACAGCGAGTTTGCCATTCTTGGTGCTCACAGCGATTTTTATAGGCATTGGTTTTGGATTTACCATTCCGTTGTTAAACCACATGATGCTTGAAGCAAGTACCCCGCAAAACCAAGGAAAAAATTTAGGCTTGTTTTCTATGGCTGTTTTTGGTGGTCAGTTTTTATCTACGTTTATTGAGTTTATTTCTAAAAATCATATGGCTATTTATGCGATTGCCTCGGGTTTAGCTTTAGTGATTGGAATTGTACTTTATGTTCGTTTTCAAAAGTTGACTAACAATGAACTTGACTAAATTCTTCTTACTTTTGAGGGAGACCTTAAAAGACGATGCACAGAACAGATTGGAAACATAAATTTCAAATCAGTAATAATTTTGAAACTATAGAAGGAAAACTCTCTGGTAATTCCATGGGCATTTGCTTTGAGCATAAGCATGATGCTAATTTATGTATTCATTTTAAACCTTTGAATGAAACGTTTAAAGTCGATATCCATAAGCTTGAAAACGCGACCTTATTAAATTTTGAACGCGATCTTATTGATGAAGACGATATTGAGTATGCGTTGGATATTATGACGCTGTTTAATAAATTTCCACAATGTGTTGTAACGAACACGTCGGAAATTGAGCAACTAAAAAAAGTCATTCATTTACTTGAAGACGAGTACCAAAGTGATGCAGCATCGTACATTATGCTCAAAACGTTACTGAAAGTTTTGATGTTGCATCTTATCCGTTATCAAAACGATGGATTTTTAGAACAAGATTTAAATCAGAAGCGTGTCTTTCAGTTTTTAGAATTAATGGAAACACATTTTCTAAACGAAACAAATAGTAACTTTTATGCGGAAACTATAGGTGTGAGTTCGAAACGGTTGAATCAAATTTTAAAAGAAAAACTCAACTTAACAGCGAAGCAGATTATTCAACAACGCCAAATCACCGAAGCCAAAAGACGACTTATTAGAAGCGAGATATCTCCAAAAGAATTGGCTTTTGAGCTTGGTTTTGATTCCCAAAGTAGCTTTTCACGGTTTTTTAAAAAGAATGTTGGAGTTAGTCCTTCAACATTTAAGATACATCACTAATTTTTGGTGTTTAGTGTCGTTCTATTTATCTTAACACTATAAATATTATAATACCAGCAAACCAGAATCTCTCAAAATATCAATAGGTTTAGAATACCAAAACAATTCAAAATCTTCAAATTCAGTTTCAAAACTCGTTTTTAATTGCTTAAACGATTGTGGTTTATGTTGAGGAGTGATGTCTTCTAAAATATCTAAAAGCCAAAGGCCTTTCTCTTTTTCAAGTGTTATTTGAAAGCTGTCTGCTGTATCGTGAAAGGTGAATTCTAAGAAGTCTTTAGTCGTTCCTTTTTTGGTTTTTGAAAATTCAGCCACTAAAGGCATGCCGCCTAACCATACAATTTTAGCGGTTGGTTTAATGTTGAAAACAGGTTCTTGTGCTAAAGAATTATAGATGAAATCAGGATCGATTTCGGTGTCAGGAATATCAAAGTCAAACCAATCTTGTAAAGGACTATCAAACCCAATACCATGCATAAAGTTGAAAAGTGATTTCTTTAATCCGTAACTAAATTGTGAATGGTCAATACCAGTTGAATCGGTGAAATCGACATCATTATTGGCAAAACTGATGTTTTTATAATTGGGTGTAATGCCATAATCACTAGGATTTAATCCCACAGGACTGTGCGCTGTTAAGGCAAATTGATGCCAAAAGCCCGATTGTAACACGCCAACCTCGAACAACTGACGTACCATTTCTAAACTATCTACCGTTTCTTGAACCGTTTGGGTTGGGTAACCATACATTAAGTACGAATGCACCATAATATTCGCTTCGGTAAAATTGCGAGTCACTTGCGCGACTTGCTCAACGGTGACACCTTTGTCTATCAATTTTAACAAACGATCTGAAGCGACTTCCAGTCCACCAGAAACGGCAATACAACCAGACGCCTTTAATAAAATACAAAGATCTTGCGTAAAGTTTTTCTCGAATCTAATGTTGGTCCACCAAGTGACGCTGAGGTTGCGTTTTAAGATTTCGAGCGCTAAAGCTTTCATCAACGAAGGAGGAGCCGCTTCATCGACATAGTGAAACCCAGTTTCGCCAGTTTGCGCAATAAGTGTTTCCATTCGGTCGACTAAAAGCGATGCCGCAACAGGTTCATAAATTTTTATATAGTCTAAGGATATATCGCAAAAGGTACATTTTCCCCAATAACAACCGTGTGCCATGGTGAGTTTGTTCCATCTGCCATCGCTCCATAAACTGTGCATGGGGTTGGCGATTTCTATTACAGAGATATATTGGTCTAATAATAAATCTGAATAATCGGGAGTGCCAACATCGGCTTGTTTGTAATCTGGAGAGCTGCTGTTATTTTTATAAACGATGGTTCCGTTTTCGAGAACAAAGGTGCGTTTGAATGTGGTGTCGTTTTTAAGCACCGCATTGTATAATAATTCAATAGGTAATTCGCCATCATCTAAGGTGATAAAATCGAAAAATTCAAAAACTCTAATGTCTGTAACAGACCGTAATTCGGTATTTGGAAATCCGCCACCCATCGCGATTTTAATTTCAGGATAATTGACTTTTATAAATTGTGCACAACGAAAAGCACTGTATAAATTCCCAGGGAACGGTACCGAAAAGCAAATGAGTTTGGGTTGGGTATCTTTAATCCGAGCCTCTAATATTTCTAATGTGATTTGATCGATATAGGTTTCATCATCTTGCAACTGCGCATAGAGTTCGTCAAACGAATTAGCACTTTGCCCTAAACGTTCGGCATACCGACTGAATCCAAAATCGGGATCAATACATTCGACGATGAAATCGGATAAATCTTCAATATAAAGCGTTGCTAAATGTTTGGCTTTGTCTTGCATTCCCATCGCGCCAAATGCAAAATCCATATCATCTAATTGTGCAAAACGCGAGGCTTGCGGTAAAAAGTTGGTGGTGCAAATCTGTCTAGCAAAGGTTTGATTTTTGCCTTGAAGAAATAAGATAATATCATCTAAAGACCTTAAATAATGGTCTTTCAAAGCATAAATACGTTCACAGTTTTCAGTTTGAATACGATCGTTTTCAAAAGCCAGTTGAAAAATTTCTTCAAAGGTTTCTTTTTTGAACAACTCTAAAATCACTTCAATACCCAAATCCATTTGAAACGCGCCAATACCTTTGGTATTCAAAAAGCCTTTAAGATAAGCTGTTCCAGGATACGGAGTATTGAGTTGGGTAAATGGAGGTGTTATGAGTAAGAGGTCTTTCACAGGATGAAATTGAAATTGAATTTGAAAATGAAATTGAAATCGAAACAGTTTGATGCAAATATAGTTTGAAATCTACCCATTCCTCAAAATCTCAGTGACCGCTTGATGATAAGCTCTTGGATTATTCGCCTTTTTAATTTTTTTAAATGCTTTCTGCGGATTAGAAAACGACTGAGCAAAGTATTCCCAAAAGCCTTGCATTTTCATTTTTATCGGAGTTGGACCAGATAAGGCTTCATCGTATTGCTGATAAATAGTATCGTGAAATTCTCTAAAAATGTCCCATCGGTTTTCTGGATAGTCTGTCGTGTTGTTTTTAATCATGCTTGGTAAAAACGGATCTGCAATTAAGCCTCTGCCAATCATAAAATGATCGATGCTTGGAAAACGTGCCTGCATTTCTTTCAACTTTGTAACAGAAGTAATATCACCGTTGTAATACAATTTGTGTTTGGTGCTTTCTATACATTTTTCAAAAGCCTCAAGATTCACACCACCTTTATATAACTGTTTACCAATACGTGCATGAATGGCAATATTTTTAAGAGGATAAGCGTCTAGAATAGGGAAAGTGTCTAAAATTTCTTCCGGATTTTCGTAGCCCATTCGCATTTTCATAGAAACGGTAATATCAGTTTCTTTATGAACGCGCTCTAAAATATGATTGATTTTTTCAGGATCGCAAATGAGTCCAGAGCCCATCCCACGATTCGTCACCATTGGATAAGGGCAACCTAAATTCCAGTTCAACTCTTTGTATCCTAATTCTTGAATATAATCGACCACGAATAAAAACTCATCAGCGCTATTGGTCATAATTTGTGGAATGACTTCTAATGTTGAATTGTTTTCGAGCTGTAAATCGAGTTTATAAGAGTTTTTAATGATCAACTTATTATTAAACCGAATGTAAGGAGCATAAAACGTGTCAATACCACCAAAATAGTGGTTAAACGCATTCCGAAATCGGAAATCGGTAAACCCTTGTAATGGCGATGATAACAGCGTAATTGGCATTTCGTTTTAAGTATTTATGTTGATTTTTTTGCAACCGCTAAATAACAAAAAACTAATGTATTATTCTGATGAATGAGTGAGGATTGTTATTTTAAATGTTCTTTAAAAAAAGCGATGGTACGTTTCCAAGATAATGTAGCTGCAGCTTTATCATATCGTGGTGTGGTATTATTGTGAAAACCATGATTCACTTCAGGATAGATGTAAGCTGTATATTCGATGTTATTCGCTTTTAAAATTTCTTCAAACGCTGGCCATCCTGCATTCACTCTAGTGTCTAACTCACCATATTGGAGTAGAAGAGGTGCTTTAATTTTTACGGCATCTTCAGCTTCTGGTTGTCTGCCATAGTAAGGTACTGCTGCACCTAAATCAGGTAAACGAACAGCCATCATATTAGAAATCCAACCTCCAAAGCAGAACCCTACAACTCCAACATTTCCATCACAGTTCTCGTGATTTTTAAGGTGATGGTAGGCGGCAATAAAATCTTCTAACATTTCCTGTTGGTTACGCTCTTTTTGCATCGTTCTACCGTCGTCATCATTACCCGGATAACCACCAAGCGGACTCAATGCGTCAGGAGCTAATGAAATAAAACCTTCCTTCGCTGTACGTCTACCAACATCTTCTATATAAGGATTTAAACCTCTGTTTTCATGGACTACAATAACTCCAGGTAATTTGGTTTTGTTGTCCTTAGGTTGCGATAATAGCCCTTTTATGGTGCCACCTCCTTTTGGAGATTCGTAAGTAATATAATCTGAATCTAAGGTTGGATCATCTGGTTGTACTAATAAATTATCTATATAATTAGGGGATACAAAACTTAATAACGATGACACTGTTAAACCACCAACAGCATACAATGACAGCTTTTCTACAAATTGTCTTCGGTTGAGTTTGTTGTGTGCGTAATCATCGTAGAGGTCAAAAACTTCTTGTTTAATGTCTTCTTTTTTCAAGTCTTTCATGATGCCAAGTTTAAATTAAAAATGAATGCTTTAATTTACGAATTTTTGACATATCAAAAAGACGTGAGGTTAAAAGTTACTTTACACGTTTTAATGTAATTGATCCTTCACCAAACTCGGTAGGTCTTTCACTATCAAAACTCATATCAAAATTTAAAGTATCCTTATCAGTAAATTCTGCGATACCGAGAATTTTCTTCGATTCTCCAGATTCTATTTTAGTCATTGTAAAATCGACTTCAATTGGTGTGGTGTTGTAATTAATAGTATATGTCATTTTTCCTTTTTGGCCTTTCATTATAAATTCTTTGCCTCCCATGACTGTTCCGCTAATTTCAAAAGCAGCGTATCCTTCCTCGTCAAAAATCATATAACCAATTTCGTTTTGGTCTTCACCAACCCATTTGCCAACGAAATTTTCTTTCTGACTTGTTGTATTAAGTAGTAATAACGGAATAATAAAAAATGTAAATAGGTGTTTCATGATTTTGGGTTTTAAAATATTTTATTTAAAAATTGTGTAATGCTTTCTTGGTTTGCTCGTATCAATTCTTTTCGAGCAGCTTTAATATCGTTTGGTTTTTTGTCTTGAGAGAGTTTAAATTTACCCTCCCAATTGGTGATGGTGATTTCAAACATCTCAATATAATCAAGATTTTTATCTAAACGCGGATTTTCGGGTTTTAAAATATATTTGTGATCTGGTGCTTCTAAAAATTCGGTCATGGTGATTAAGGATTTTTTTAAAGCCATTTTGTCCTCTATGGCTTTAACCTTACCTTTTAAATGCACTTTTATATAGTTCCAGGTTGGTAATTGCGTAGTCGAATAAATACTTGGTGAAATATAACATTCAGGTCCTGCAAAAATTAGAGTGACATTATTATCCTTTTTTAATAGTTCGGCTTGAGGATTATAAATATCGATATGTCCTATGAGCTTCCCGTCTTCATAAATTAAAGGTAAATGCGAAATCAAAGGAGTGTTGTCTTTTACCGAAATTAGTGTCGCTAAAGGATATGTTTTAATCACTTCAATCATGTGATTAACGTCATCGTCTTGATGTTGTTGTGGTGGATAATTCATCTTTTATTACGCTGAAGTTATTTCAGTAATGTATTTCTATTTATGGTTTTAATAGCCGATTGATATAGAATCGAAAGTTAATGTGCTTTGGGTTAGTTGAATAAGTATTTTAATTTATCAGATTATTTAGGTGCTTAAATTTACAATTTTTTATCTTTAGTGCATGTCAGAGAAACCAACTTCATTTTCAATAAAAAATTGGTCGCAAGATGATCAGCCTCGAGAAAAGCTCAGAGATAAAGGAAAAGGGACTTTAAGTGATGCCGAATTGATTGCCATTTTAATAGGTTCGGGTAATAGAGAAGAAAGTGCAGTAGCCCTTTGTAAACGGATATTTGCAAGTGTAGATCATAACCTAAATGCTTTAGGGAAATTATCTATTGCACAACTCATGGAATTTAAAGGGATTGGTGAAGCCAAAGCAATAAGCATTGTTGCAGCATTAGAATTAGGCAAGCGTAGACGTTTAGAAGAAGCCATACAACTAGATAAAGTGTCATCTAGCCGTTCTGTTTTTAATGTAATGCAACCCATTTTAGGAGATTTACCACATGAAGAATTTTGGATTCTATACCTTAATAATTCCAATAAAATTATTCATAAAAATCAATTAAGCAAAGGAGGTATTACAGGGACTTTAGTCGATGTGCGCTTGGTGCTAAAAAATGCCTTAGAGGTTGGAGCTGTGGCTTTAATATTATGTCATAATCACCCATCAGGGACTTTAAAACCAAGTGAGGCCGATAAAAATATTACTCAAAAACTTAAAGTAGCTGCCCAAAGTTTGGATATTTCGGTTTTAGATCACCTTATAATTACTGAAAGTGCCTATTATAGTTTTGCGGATGAAAACATACTTTAAGGAAGTTAAAGTACCAAATGAGTTATTTCAACTTTGGAATTTGTTATTTTTAACTTTTGGAATCTACATCACAACATGCTATTAGTATATACACATAAAATTACACCTCGCGTTACGTACACGTTTAAGCATTTATGCAAACGTATTTTGGGAATTGAGGTACTTTTTACGTCTAAAGTTGAAGATTTTATTGCTCACGATAGCCTTAAGATGTCTTATGCCAAACAACCATTAAGTCATGAACTGTTTGTAAGAAGTAATACGCTGTTGTTTGAGAACGGTTTATCTGATATTGATATAAACGTCCAGCAATGGGGAAACACAAAAGGCTTTTTTGCTACAGGAGAACGAAGCGATTTACCTTTCGATATTTTTGCTGCATCCTTTTATTTGTTGAGTAGATATGAAGAGTATTTGCCACATGTTAAAGATGATTATGGTCGGTTTTTAGCCACTGAAAGTTTAGCTTTTGAACACAAGTTTCTCAATCAGCCTGTTGTAGATATTTGGGCTTATAAACTTAAGGATGTTTTACAGGAACGTTTTCCTGATTATGTTTTTCCAGAACGCAACTATCGTGTTCAACCTGTTATTGATGTACCAACAGCATATTATTTTAAGCATAAAGGTTTATTGCGAACCATAGGAGGTACTTTAAATGATCTTAGTCGTTTTAAATTTAGGCAATTATCACAGCGATATATGGTTTTAATGGGTTTTAAACGCGATCCTTATGATACTTTTAAATGGATTTTTACAAAACAAAAGCAATACAATTTTAAATTTATAGTCTTGTTTTTAATAGGTGAATATTCTACCTACGATAAAAATATAAATACCAATAAAAAAGAATTTGTTTCTTTAATTAAATCGGTTGCAGATTACTGTGATGTTGGTATTAAAGCCTCCTATTTTTCTTTAAGTAATATTGCAATTCTTAAGGCCGAAAAAACAAAAATGGAAGCTATTACACATACTAATGTAAAAGCGGTACGTCACTCATTTTCTAAATTGAATTTACCAACATCGTATCGTAATTTAGTAGAGTTAGAGATTAACCAAGATTTTACAATGGGTTATATAGATACTTTAGGGTTTAGGGCTGGTACTTGTACTCCTTTTCAGTTTTATGATTTGGATTACGAAATACAAACACCTTTACAAATTAATCCTTACCATTGTTTAGATTTTGCATTATTAAAGTACGATTCAGAACTCGATAAAACTGAACATTTACAGAAAATAATTAAAGAAGTAAAAGGGGTGAATGGTACATTTACGGCTGTATTTCATAACTATTCCTTTAGTGATTTTGACCGTTGGAAAGGTTTTAGATCGCTATTTAGTCTCATATTAGAATCAACCGAATGAACTATCACATAAAACATGTTTTTTTCGATTTAGATCACACACTTTGGGATTTTGATAAAAACTCAAGGTTAACGTTTCAGAAAATTTTTAATCTTAATAAATTAGAAGTTAATCTCGATGATTTTTTAGAAATCTACGAACCTATCAATTTAAAATATTGGAAATTGTATCGTGAAGAGAAAGTTTCAAAATCTGCATTACGATATGGAAGATTAAAAGAGGCTTTTGACGGAGTCGGAGTCGCTGTAGATGATAGCTTGATTAATAATTTGTCTGAAGCTTACATTGATCAGTTAAGTACCTTTAATAATTTATTTGATGGCACTTTTGAAATCCTAGATTATCTTAGTAGCAAATATCAATTGCATATTATTACCAACGGATTTGAAGAAGCTCAAGAAAAGAAGTTAGCGACTTCAAATATTAAACATTATTTTAAAACGGTTACCAATTCTGAAATGGTTGGAGTTAAAAAACCAAATCCTAAGATTTTTAATTTTGCTTTAGATATAGCCAAAGCAAAATCAAGCGAAAGTATAATGATTGGAGATAGTCTTGAAGCCGATATTGAAGGTGCACATAAAATAGGAATGGATACCATTCATTTTGATTATAAAGATTCAGATATCAATCACAATTTTAAACGGATTACAGCTTTAAAAATGCTAAACAATTATCTATAAAAAAAATAATATCATGCTGAAGAAAATAGTATTTACAATATCATTTATAATTCTAAGTTTTTATGGGAATGCTCAGAGAACAATTAACGATTATAAGTATATCATTATTCCGAAATCGTATGAATTTTCATCGAGTGAAGATCAATACCAATTAAATTCTCTTACCAAATTCTTATTTAATAAGTATGGCTACGAAGCTTATTTTGCAGGTGAATTACCTGAAGATTTAAAAGTAGATCGTTGTTTGGGATTAACGGCATCTGTATCCAAAGAAAAAACGGGTATGTTTAAAACGAGACTAGAAATTACGCTTAAAGACTGTTTTGATGTGGTCGTTATTACATCAAAAATTGGTGAGTCGCGATCAAAAGAATATAAGAAAGCTTACACAGCTGCCTTAAGAGATGCTTTTGAAACTTTCCAGAATTTAGATTATAAATATATTGCTAAGGACAATGTCGAAGAAAAGCAGTCTGTAAAGAAAAAAGTTAAGGTTGTAGAAGTAGAACAAGTGATTCCTGCTAAAATAAATAAAGAAGAAGTTACTGAGCAAGAAGAGATCAGTATAAAAAAAGAACTTTATTACGCACAAAAGATGTCAAATGGATTTCAATTAGAGAATTCAGAACCAAGAGTGGTCATGATTTTACTTGAAACAGCAGCGCAAAATGTATTTATTGTAAAAGGAAAAAGTGCTATCGTTTATAAAGAAGATGGCTTTTGGTACTATTCTGAAAATAATGGTGAGCTTGGAGAACAAATAACCATGAATATTAAGTTCTAAAAACTAATACCCATACTTGTCTTTCCATAGTGTTTTTAGATAATTGCGTTGGGCTTGCTCGCGAGCATTATTTCCTGGATCGTATAATTTTGTGTTTGCAACTTCTTCAGGTAGAAATTCCTGTGCAGCAAAGTTATTTGGATAACTATGCGAATATTTATACGTTTCACCATAACCCAATTCTTTCATGAGTTTTGTTGGTGCATTACGTATGGCAATAGGAACCGATAAATCTCCCGTCTCTTTTACCAATTGTTGTGCTTTATTAATGGCTTCATAAGCAGCGTTGCTTTTTGCAGAGCTAGCTAAATAAGTAGCACACTGACTTAATATAATTCGCGATTCGGGATTGCCTATAATAGAAACCGCTTGAAAAGTATTGTTTGCAATGACTAAAGCCGTTGGATTGGCATTACCTATATCTTCACTCGCTAAAATTAATAAGCGTCTAGCAATAAATTTTACATCTTCTCCACCTTCAATCATTCGGGCCAGATAATAAACTGCCGCATTTGGGTCGCTTCCTCGAATCGATTTTATAAAGGCAGAAATAATATCATAATGCTGTTCTCCTGTTTTATCATATCGTGCTGCTTTATTTTGAACTTGTTTCATCACTAAATCATTAGTAATAATAATGTCGTTACCTTCAAATGAAGCAACGAGCAATTCAAAGATGTTTAGCAATTTTCTTGCATCTCCTCCAGATAATCGAAGTAATGCTTCTGTTTCTTTTAATTCAATATTTAATTTTGAAAGTGTTGTGTCTTCCGTTATAGCACGTTGTAATAATGCTTCCAAATCGGCTTTAGTAAATGCATTCAAAGTGTAAACTTGGCAACGCGATAGTAATGCAGAAATAACTTCAAAACTTGGATTTTCTGTGGTAGCTCCTATTAAAGTGACCCAACCTTTTTCAACAGCCTCTAAAAGGGAATCTTGTTGCGATTTACTAAACCTATGAATCTCGTCAATAAATAAAATGGGGTTTTTTGTCGTAAACATACCTCCACTTTTTTTGGCTTTGTCTATAACTTCTCTAATATCTTTTACACCAGAATTAATGGCACTTAATTTAAAAAAGGGGCGATCAGATTCATTAGCAATAACATTAGCAAGTGTTGTTTTTCCAATTCCTGGAGGTCCCCAAAGTATAAGCGACGGAATTACTCCACTTTTAATTTGTTGGTACAACATACCATCTTTACCTACTAAATGCTGCTGACTTAAATAGTCATTTAGTGTGTTTGGTCGTAAACGTTCTGCTAATGGAGTATTCATATTTCAAAATTACAAAATGCATTTGTGATGTATTAATTTTATTGTCTAATTTACTCTTAAAATATGTCGTGAAGTAATTCTTGTTTCTGCCAATATTTCAGCTAAGTCACTTTTGGATATAAATTTGACTAGTTGTAATTGTCATTAAAATGATTCACTAAATTTGAATATGAGCAAAACACAACACTTTAAATACTCTAATAATATCATTATCTATCCTTTAATGATGTTGTTTACTATTTGGTTAGTGTTTTGGTATCAAGTAAGGGTAGATAGCGGAATTAAAGGTTTTGGTATTAGACCTCAAAAAGTCGAAGGTCTTATAGGTGTTTTCACAAGTCCGTTTTTACACGGAGACATTAACCATATTTATAATAATTCAATGCCATTATTTGTACTAATGGTGGCTCTATTTTATTTCTACAATAAAATTGCATGGAAAGTCATTGGCTTAGGAATCGTACTCTCAGGTTTTTTGACATGGCTTATTGCAAGCTCTGGCAATCATATTGGTGCGAGTGGTTTGGTATATGTTTTGGTCAGTTTTATGTTTTTTAAAGGCATTTTTGCGAAACATTATCGACTTATAGCGCTGTCTTTAATGGTTATTTTTCTATACGGAAGTATGATTTGGTACGTGTTTCCTATTAAGAGTGGCATGTCTTGGGAAGGTCATTTAAGTGGCTTAATTACAGGTCTTGTGTTTGCCTTAATTTTTAGGAAGCAAGTAGCAACTCCAGAACGTTATAAATGGGAAGAACCTGATTATAACGAAGAAGAAGATCCGTTTATGAAACATTTTGACGAAGATGGAAACTTTATAGAATTAGAACCTGAGCCAGAAATCGAAATTGAATCTGAAATTCAAGATCACCAAATGACATCAAGTAATCAAAGTAAAATAAATATCAGTTACACATTCAAAAAGTCTGAAGACTAATCTATGGTCAATTAGCTACGTTGTCTCACGGCTTCATATAAGAACGCACCACAAGCTACAGAAACGTTTAGAGATGCAATTTCCCCTAAGATTGGAAGTTTTGCTTGCTCATCTACAACTTTTAAAACAGAAGGATTAATTCCTCGGCCTTCAGAACCCATAATTATAGCACATGGTTCTTTAAATGACACATCATATAAAAAGTGTTCTGCTTTTTCTGTTGCCGCAATAACACGTATTCCCGAAGATTGCATATGAAAAACAGCATCTTTAATATGATCTACTTTACAAATTGGAATTTTAAAAATGGCACCAGCACTTGTTTTAATAGTATCTCCATTAATAGGAGCACCACCTTTTTTCTGAATAATAATACCATGAACACCTGTACACTCTGCAGTACGCACAATAGCGCCAAAGTTTCTAACATCACTTAATTGATCTAGTAATAAGAATAAGGGTGTCTCTTCAGATTCAAGAACACTCATCACTAACTCATCTATATCATGAAACGCTATAGGTGAAATCTGAGCCACAGCACCTTGATGATTTCCTCGCGTTAAACGATTTAATTTTTCAACAGGTACATAAGATGAATTAATACTTTGCGATCTTATTAAATGCTCTAATTCTTTAAATAATTCACCATGAAGTCCTTTTTGCATAAAGACCTTGTCTATAGTCTCGTTAGATTTTATAGCTTCTATAATTGCTCTTATGCCAAAAATTGTGGTTTCTTTTTCCATCTAAATAGTGATATATACTAAATCAAAAATAATTGCTTTAGCGGTTTAGTTCTGTGTAAAATAATAATAAGGAATCATCCATTATGGATATTCAGGTTGCAAAGGTATTGAAACAGATTTAAAAAGTAGCCGTTAAACTGATATGAACTTTAGAATCTGATAATTTAAATGGTCTATTCTCTGTTTTTCCACTAGAGTAGTTTAATCTAAATAAGCCAGCATTGGTAAGTAAGCCTAATCCAAAGCCAAAACCAAAGAGTTTTTCTTTGCTGTCTGTAAGTTTGTTTTCAAAGTAAGCGGCATCTAAAACTGAATGGACATAAATACCTGTACTTAATCTATAACGGTATTCTGTACTTAAGACTCCATATAAATTGGCAACCAAACTATTTTCTTCAAATCCACGAATAGAGTTAATACCTCCAAACCGAAATAATTCGTTATCTAAATAATCATTAGAAGCTAATGTTGCTCCGTTTATTCTGGCGTAAAAACTGTTTTTATTATTTAAGTTGAAAATCTTATAGGTATCCAAAGAAAATACACGCTGACTTTGTTTCCCAAGATCATTTATTCGATCTCCAAAGCCAGAAGAAAAGTCAAACCAAAAATTTATAGGAAATAATGGATCGCTAAACTGAGGCTTTGTGTAATTATAATTAAGAGTGAAATAACTAGAGGTGTAATCATTTAAAATATCCGTGTCATCCTCTAATAGGTTTGTAGAAGTTGTGGAAGTAATTCCGACACCAACCTTATGCTGTGCATTAATTAGATAATTAATATTGGCATATTGTTTAGCATTTAAAAATGTAGAATCTTTTCTAAAAATATTAAGACCAACTTCTAGTTCTACAGGAGAACCAAAGAGGTAAGGTAAATTAGCATCAACACTAAATGTTTGCTGGTCTATTTCGTCACTTTTATAAAATAGGTTTATCGTTTCTCCATAATTAAGGTTATTAATAAGTCTTAGGTCTACGTAACCATCAAACTCAATCTTATTAGTGTCTTCATTAGTTCCAAAACCTAGAAATCCATCAAAATTATTGGTTCTACTTTTTTCTATATATAAATAGAGTGTAGTAGAGTCTTGCGTAAAAAGTACTTCAGGATCTTTTATCTTACTAGCAAATCGTAATTCCTCTAATAATTCAATCTTTTCTTTAATGGCGTTTAAGTTGAAATATTTTCCAGTCTTTAACTTCATAAAGCGTTTGATATAAGATTTTGGAAATTTCTCGTAACCTTTAATGATTATTTTATCTATGCGTCTTTTCTGATTGGTTACAATTTTTAAATCTGCTGAAATTAAATCGGAATTCAATTTAGTGATGGCAACAAGTTGTAAGGTTGAAAAAGGATCACCCTCTTCTGCAATTCTAGAATTCAAATCTTTTAAATAACCTTCAAGCTCTGTTATCTTAAGTTCAAATGAATTATTCTTTTGAGAACGATGAATTGAATTGAGAAGTTCAACATTAAAATCAGATTCATAAGTAATTTTAATGCGATTAATTCTTTTACCTAATATAAAGTCTGCTTTAAAAAGCGTATCGTTCTGTTGTATAATGTTTTCAATTGTGGTATCTATATAACCATGCTTTGTTAATTTTTCTTTTAATGTATTAATTTCTGTTTGTAAGCTTTTATAGTCATCGTAAGTATTTGGATAACCAATAGAATCAATAATTTTTGTAGAAGATGCGTTTTCACCATTAATTTTTAAATTAATCGATTGAGAAATCCCTTGATTCCATGAAATCAGAAATAAAACAAATAAAATAATTCGGTTATAAAAAGGCATATACACGATATAGAATAACTTAGGTGTTAACGTAAAAATACGTGATATTATATGTCAATGAAATGAAAGTTTATATTTCTTTTAAAAATTAATCGCCAAGTATTTGAATTATAGATATTAATTTGTACCTTTGCAGCCCTCAAAAGTGAGGATTAATAAATTTTTATATAGAAATATATGCCAACAATTTCACAATTAGTACGAAAAGGAAGAGCCAAAATAACCAAGAAGAGTAAATCGGCTGCTTTAGATTCGTGTCCTCAAAGACGTGGTGTATGTACTCGTGTTTATACAACGACACCTAAAAAACCTAACTCAGCAATGCGTAAGGTAGCAAGGGTTCGTTTAACAAACGGAAACGAAGTAAATGCATACATTGGTGGAGAAGGTCACAATTTACAAGAGCACTCGATAGTATTGGTTAGAGGTGGAAGGGTAAAAGATTTGCCAGGAGTTAGATATCACATCGTTCGTGGTGCTTTAGATACAGCAGGTGTATCAGGAAGAACGCAACGTAGATCTAAGTATGGTGCAAAACGCCCTAAGAAGTAAAATTAAAGTTAGAAGTCTAAGTTTGAAGATTAATATCTGATAGCTAAAACTAAAAACTAAAAAACTCAAAAAGAAGACATGAGAAAAAGAGCAGCAAAAAAGAGACCGCTTTTACCAGATCCGAGATTCAATGATCAGTTAGTAACACGTTTTGTTAACATGATGATGTGGGATGGTAAGAAGTCTGTGGCTTTTAAAGTATTCTATGATGCAATTGATATTGTTGAAGAGAAAAAAAATGATGACGAAAAAACAGCTTTAGAGATTTGGAAAGAAGCTTTATCAAATGTGATGCCTCACGTAGAAGTACGTAGTCGTCGTGTTGGTGGTGCTACATTCCAGATTCCAATGCAGATTCGTCCAGATCGTAAGGTTTCAACTGCGATGAAATGGCTAATTAGCTTTTCACGTAAAAGAAACGAAAAGTCTATGGCGCAACGTTTAGCATCTGAAGTTTTAGCTGCGGCTAAAGAAGAAGGAGCAGCAGTTAAGAAAAGAACTGATACTCATAAAATGGCTGAAGCAAATAAGGCTTTCTCACACTTTAGATTTTAAGAAATGGCAAGAGATTTAAGACTTACAAGAAATATAGGTATTGCTGCGCATATTGATGCTGGTAAAACTACGACAACAGAACGAGTTCTTTATTATACAGGAGTTTCACATAAAATTGGTGAAGTTCATGATGGTGCTGCAACTATGGACTGGATGGAGCAAGAGCAGGAGAGAGGTATTACAATTACATCTGCTGCAACTACTTGTGAATGGGTTTTTCCTAAAGAAAATGCAGAGCCTACTCCGGAAGCGCAGAGCTACCATTTTAATATTATTGACACACCAGGTCACGTAGATTTTACGGTTGAAGTAAATCGTTCATTACGTGTACTTGATGGTTTAGTATTCTTATTTAGTGCAGTTGATGGTGTTGAGCCACAATCTGAAACTAACTGGAGACTTGCAGATAATTATAAAGTGCCTCGTATTGGTTTCGTTAATAAAATGGACCGTCAAGGATCTGATTTTTTAGGTGTTTGTCAACAGGTAAAAGATATGTTGAAATCTAACGCTGTACCAATAGTTTTAAACATTGGTGATGAAGAAGATTTTAAAGGTATTATAGATTTAGTTAAGAATAGAGCGATTGTTTGGCATGATGAAACTCAAGGGGCAACTTTTGATGTAATTGAAATTCCAGATAACCTTAAAGCTGAAGCTAGAAAATATAGAGCATTACTTATTGAAGAAGTAGCGGGTTACGATGAGAACTTACTAGAGAAGTTCATGGAAGATGAAGATTCTATCACAGAAGACGAAGTGCATGCTGCACTTAGAGCTGCTGTTATGGATATGGCAATCATTCCTATGATTTGTGGTTCAGCTTTTAAAAATAAAGGTGTACAGTTCTTATTAGATGCTGTTTGTCGTTATTTACCTTCTCCTATGGATAAGGATGGTATTGTGGGTGTGAATCCAGATACAGAACAAGAAGAGCTTCGTAAGCCAAGTGTTAAGGAGCCGTTTGCTGCTTTAGCATTTAAAATTGCAACGGATCCTTTCGTAGGTCGTTTAGCATTTTTTAGAGCATATTCTGGTCGTTTAGATGCAGGTTCTTATGTGTTAAATAACCGTTCTGGAAAAAAAGAACGTATTTCTCGTATCTACCAAATGCACGCTAACAAGCAAAATGCAATTGATTATATAGAAGCTGGAGATATTGGAGCTGCTGTTGGATTTAAATCTATCAAAACAGGAGATACACTTACAGATGAAAAGCATCCACTTGTTTTAGAATCTATGGACTTTCCTGATCCGGTAATTGGTATCGCGGTTGAGCCTAAGACTAAAGCAGATGTTGATAAATTAGGTATTGGCTTAGCTAAGTTAGCTGAAGAAGATCCTACATTTACAGTGCGTTCAGATGAATCTTCAGGACAGACTATTATTTCTGGAATGGGTGAGTTACACTTAGATGTAATTGTAGATCGTTTAAAAAGAGAATTTAATGTAGAGGTTAACCAAGGTCAGCCACAAGTTGAATATAAAGAAGCTATTACACAATCTGCAGATCATAGAGAAGTTTACAAAAAACAATCTGGTGGTCGTGGTAAGTTTGCTGATATCGTATTTACGATTGAGCCAGCTGATGAAGGTGTTGTAGGATTACAGTTTCAATCTGTAATTAAAGGTGGTAACGTTCCTAAAGAATTTATCCCTTCAATTGAAAAAGGATTCAAAATGGCAATGACAAATGGACCTTTAGCAGGTTTTGAAGTTGATGCAATGAAAGTGACATTGAGAGATGGATCTTATCATGATGTGGATTCGGATCAATTATCTTTCGAATTAGCAGCAAAGCTTGGATTTAAAAATTCAGCAAAAGCAGCTAAAGCTGTAATAATGGAACCTATCATGAAACTTGAGGTGATTACACCAGAAGAAAACATGGGTGATATTGTTGGAGATTTGAACAGAAGAAGAGGTATGATGGAAGGTATGGGAGACCGTGCAGGTGCTAAGACAATTAAAGCTACAGTGCCGCTTTCAGAAATGTTTGGTTATGTAACTACATTAAGAACATTATCTTCAGGTAGAGCAACATCAACAATGGAATTTTCACACTACGCTGAAACACCTGCTAATGTATCAGCAGAGGTAATTAAAGCCGCAAAAGGAGAACAATCTTAAATAGTTAAGAAAATGAGTCAAAAAATTAGAATAAAATTAAAGTCTTACGATCATAACTTAGTAGATAAGTCTGCTGACAAGATTGTGAAAACAGTAAAAAGTACAGGTGCAGTAGTAACAGGACCAATTCCATTACCAACTCACAAAAAGATTTTCACTGTATTACGTTCACCACACGTAAATAAGAAGTCTAGGGAACAATTTCAATTAAGCTCTTACAAGCGTTTATTAGATATTTACTCTTCGTCTTCTAAAACAATTGATGCTTTAATGAAACTTGAATTACCAAGTGGAGTAGAAGTTGAGATTAAAGTGTAATTACACAAATACATGTCCTAAGCTGCGAGCGAAGGAAAAACGGTAAAAATACAATTCAAGGCTGAAACGTATTTTCAGCCTTGAATTTTATATAGTAATAGCAATGAACTTGTTATTGCAAAGTTTTAAATATTAATAATAAATAAATAATAATTATGTCTGGGTTAATTGGAAAAAAAATCGGTATGACCAGCATTTTCGATGAAAATGGGAAGAACATTCCTTGTACAGTAATCGAAGCTGGACCATGTATCGTTACCCAAGTCAGAACTGAAGAAGTGGATGGTTATTCAGCCCTTCAATTAGGTTTCGATGACGCGACAGAAAAAAGCGCTACTAAAGCAGACTTAGGTCATGCTAAAAAAGCGGGTACTTCTGTAAAACGCAAAGTTGTTGAATTCAAAGGTTTTGATTCGGAGTACAAATTAGGTGATTCTATAACAGTAGAACAATTTACTGAAGGAGAGTTTGTGGATGTCGCAGGAACTTCTAAAGGTAAAGGTTTTCAAGGTGTAGTAAAACGTCACGGTTTTGGTGGTGTAGGTCAAGCTACTCACGGTCAACATAACCGTTTAAGAGCCCCAGGTTCTATTGGTGCAGCTTCTTATCCAGCGAGAGTATTCAAAGGAATGAAGATGGCCGGAAGAATGGGTGGTGAAACAGTTAAAGTTCAAAATTTAAGAGTTTATAAAGTAGTTGCTGAAAAGAACTTACTTGTGGTTAAGGGATGTGTTCCTGGTCATAAAAACTCTTATGTAATTATTCAGAAGTAATGAAGGTAGCAGTTTTAGATATAAACGGAAAAGATACAGGAAGGAAAGCTGAGCTTTCTAACGATGTATTCGCTATAGAGCCTAATAACCATGCTTTGTATTTGGATGTTAAGCAATACTTAGCAAACCAAAGACAAGGGACGCATAAGGCTAAAGAAAGAGCAGATATTTCTGGAAGTACACGTAAGATTAAAAAACAAAAAGGTACTGGTACTGCAAGAGCAGGTAGTATCAAATCTGGTGTATTCAGAGGTGGTGGACGTATGTTTGGTCCTAGACCAAGAAACTACAGTTTTAAATTAAATAAAAATTTAAAACGATTAGCACGTAAATCTGCATTAAGTATTAAAGCAAATGATAACTCAATTTTAGTGTTGGAAGACTTCAGTTTTGAAGAGCCAAAAACTAAAAACTTTATCAATGTTTTAAAGGCTTTAGAGGTAGAAAACAAAAAATCTCTTATTGTGTTGGCTGGTACAAATAATAATGTATATTTGTCCTCACGCAATTTTAAGGGTTCAGAAGTTATAACAGCTTCAGAATTAAGTACTTATAAAATCATGAATGCTAGTAAAGTTATTTTGATTGAGGGTGCTTTAGAAGGAATTGAAACGAATTTAAGTAAATAGAACAGATGAGTATCTTAAAAAAACCTATAATCACGGAAAAGGCAACCATGCAAAGTGAGTTGTTTAATGCGTATGCATTTGAAGTGAACACGAAGGCGAACAAGGTAGAAATCAAAAAAGCGGTTGAGGCTGCTTATGGAGTTTCTGTTGAAAAAGTTCGTACAATAAATGTCCGTCCAGATCGTAAGACTAAGTTTACAAAAACTGGTGTTCAACATGGTAAAACAAATGCTGTTAAAAAAGCAATTGTACAACTGGCGGAAGGTGAAACAATAGATTTATACACTAACATGTAATTTTAGACATTAATGTCAGTAAGAAAATTAAAACCGATCACATCAGGTCAGCGATTTAGAGTAGTTAATGGATTTGACGCCATTACTACTGATAAGCCGGAGAAAAGCTTGCTTGCTCCGAACAAGAGATCTGGTGGTAGAAACAGTCGAGGAAAAATGACGATGCGCCATATTGGTGGAGGTCATAAAAAGAAGTATCGTATCATGGACTTCAAACGTAACAAAACTGGAATTCCAGCGGAAGTTAAGTCAATTGAATACGATCCAAACAGAACAGCATTTATTGCTCTATTAAATTACCAAGATGGTGAGAAACGTTATGTTATCGCTCAAAATGGTTTGAAAGTAGGTCAAAATATAGTGTCTGGTGAAACAGGTATCGCTCCGGAAATCGGAAATGCAATGCCTTTAAGTGAAATACCATTAGGTACAATTATCTCTTGTATAGAGTTACGTCCTGGTCAAGGTGCTGTAATGGCTCGTAGTGCTGGTGCATTTGCTCAGTTAATGGCTAGAGGTGATAAATTCGCGACAGTGAAATTACCATCTGGTGAAACTAGATTAATTCTAGTAACATGTATGGCTACAATTGGTGTTGTTTCAAATTCAGATCATCAATTACTTGTGTCTGGTAAAGCAGGTAGAAGTAGATGGTTAGGAAGACGTCCAAGAGTTAGACCAGTAGTGATGAACCCAGTCGATCACCCAATGGGTGGTGGTGAAGGTAAATCTTCAGGTGGTCATCCAAGGTCTAGAAACGGTATTCCTGCTAAAGGATTTAGAACACGTTCTAAGACAAAAGCGAGTAATAAGTATATTGTAGAACGTAGAAAGAAATAATTAAGATAGTATGGCACGTTCATTAAAGAAAGGACCTTATATCCATTATAAATTAGAAAAGAAAGTTGCTGAAAATGTAGCTTCAAACAAAAAGACGGTGATTAAAACTTGGTCTAGAGCTTCAATGATATCTCCGGATTTCGTTGGACAGACTATAGCAGTTCACAATGGTCGTCAGTTTGTTCCAGTTTATGTTACTGAGAATATGGTAGGTCACAAATTAGGAGAATTTTCACCAACACGATCTTTTAGAGGTCATGCAGGTGCTAAGAATAAAGGTAAAAAATAAGAATCATGGGAAGTCGTAAAAAACAAATGGCGGAAGCTATTAAGGCTGAAAAAAAGCAGATTGCTTTTGCTAAGCTAAATAACTGTCCTACATCTCCAAGAAAAATGCGTTTAGTTGCGGATTTAGTAAGAGGGAAAAAGGCTGAAACAGCTCTTCAGATTCTTAGATTTAGTTCAAAAGAAGCTTCACGTCGTTTAGAAAAGTTAGTTATGTCTGCAATTGCAAATTGGCAAGCTAAAAATGAAGATGCTGATGTTGAAGAAGCTAAATTATTTATCAAGGAAATCAGAGTAGATGGTGGATCGATGTTAAAGAGATTAAGACCAGCTCCTCAAGGTAGAGCACATAGAATAAGAAAAAGATCTAATCACGTAACTGTGGTTGTAGATGCAATAAACAAAACACAAAGCTAAGACAGATATGGGACAAAAGACAAATCCAATCGGAAATCGCTTAGGAATTATCAGAGGATGGGAATCTAACTGGTACGGAGGAAACGATTATGGTGATAAACTTGCCGAAGACGATAAGATTAGAAAGTATATTCATGCTCGTCTATCAAAAGCTAGTGTAAGTAGAGTAATTATTGAGCGTACGCTTAAACTTGTAACCGTTACTATCACTACTGCTAGACCTGGTATTATTATCGGGAAAGGTGGCCAAGAGGTAGACAAGTTAAAAGAAGAGCTTAAAAAGATTACTGATAAAGAGGTTCAATTGAACATCTTTGAAATCAAAAGACCTGAACTAGATGCATTTTTAGTAGCAGCAAGTGTCGCTCGTCAAATTGAAAGTAGAATTTCTTACAGACGTGCCATTAAAATGGCCATTGCAGCAGCTATTCGTATGAATGCAGAAGGTATTAAAATTCAGATTAGTGGTCGTTTAAATGGTGCTGAAATGGCACGATCAGAACACTATAAAGAAGGTCGTATCCCTTTATCTACATTTAGAGCTGACATTGATTATGCTCTAGTAGAAGCTCACACTACTTATGGTAGATTGGGTATCAAAGTTTGGATAATGAAAGGCGAAGTTTATGGAAAAAGAGAACTTTCTCCATTAGTCGGTTTATCTAAACAACAAAAAGGTAAAGGTGGACGTGGTGGAAACAAGAACCAACCTCGTCGTAGAAAGTAATTTTTTAAAGAAAAGACAAAATGTTACAGCCTAAAAGAACAAAATTTCGTAAGCAGCAAAAAGGACGTATGAAAGGTAATGCAGGAAGAGGTCATTTGTTATCAAATGGTACTTTCGGTATTAAGTCATTAGAATCGACGTTTATAACTGCACGTCAAATAGAAGCAGCTCGTATTGCCGCTACACGTTTCATGAAGAGAGAAGGATCGTTATGGATTAAAATATTTCCAGACAAGCCTATTACAAAGAAACCTCTTGAAGTACGTATGGGTAAAGGTAAAGGTGGTGTAGAATATTGGGCAGCCGTTGTGAGACCAGGACGTATGTTATTTGAAATAAGTGGTGTGCCGTTAGAAACAGCACAAGAAGCACTTAGATTAGCAGCACAAAAACTTCCTGTAAAAACTAAGTTTATCATAGCTAGAGATTACGAAGCTTAATAGAAAGATATTATGAAGCAATCAGAAATTAAACAGCTTTCAATAGCTGAGTTACAAGAGAAACTTAGTGAATCTAAAAAGAGTTATACGGACCTGAAAATGGCTCATACTATTTCTCCTTTAGATAACCCAATTCAGTTACGCGTTGCACGTCGTACAGTAGCTCGAGTGGCAACAGAATTAACTAATAGAGACGTACAATAATCGTATTCTGCTGAAAGATGGAAAAAAGAAACTTAAGAAAAGAACGTATAGGGATCGTAACTAGTAACAAAATGGAGAAATCTATTGTAGTTGCAGAAGTTAAGAAAGTAAAGCACCCTATGTATGGAAAATTCGTGTTAAAGACAAAGAAATATGTCGCACACGATGAGACAAATGACTGCAACGAAGGAGATACAGTAAAGATCATGGAAACACGACCTTTAAGTAAATCTAAATGTTGGAGATTAGTAGAAATAATTGAAAGAGCGAAGTAATTATGTTACAACAAGAATCAAGATTAAAAGTAGCTGATAACACTGGTGCAAAGGAAGTTTTAACTATCCGTGTACTAGGTGGAACTAAAAGAAGATATGCTTCTGTAGGAGATAAGATTGTAGTAGCTGTTAAAGATGCTACACCTAATGGTGCCATTAAGAAAGGTGCTGTTTCTACTGCAGTAGTTGTACGTACAGCTAAAGAAGTAAGACGTCCTGATGGATCTTACATTAGATTTGACGATAACGCTTGTGTACTTTTAAATCCTCAAGGGGAAATGAGAGGAACTCGTGTTTTTGGACCTGTAGCTAGAGAACTTCGTGATAAACAATTCATGAAAATTGTATCATTGGCACCAGAGGTGCTTTAATTGATAAGTAAGATGACAAAGCTTAAAATAAAATCAGGAGATACTGTTAAAGTAATTGCTGGTGATCATAAAGGATCAGAAGGGAAAATACTTAAAGTATTAATAGATAAGAACAGAGCCATCGTAGAAGGTGTGAACATGGTTAAGAAACATACGAAACCAAGTGCACAAAGTCCTCAAGGTGGAATTGTAGAGAAAGAAGCATCTATTCATATTTCTAACTTATCGTTGTTAACCTCTAAAGGAGAAACAACTAGAGTAGGTTCTAAAATGGATGGTGATAATAAAGTAAGATTTTCAAAAAAATCTAATGAAGTAATTTAATTATGGCTTACGTTGCAAGATTAAAACAAGAGTACAAGGACAAAGTTGTTCCTGCTCTTACGGAAGAATTTGGATATAAAAATGTAATGCAGGTGCCTAAACTTACTAAGATAGTAATATCTAAAGGTGTTGGTGCAGCTGTTGCGGATAAGAAATTAATCGATCACGCAGTTGAAGAACTTACAAAAATATCTGGACAGAAAGCTATTCATACAATGTCTAAGAAAGATGTTGCTTCATTTAAGTTACGTAAGGGTATGCCAATTGGCGCTAAGGTAACTTTGAGAGGAGAGCAAATGTATGAATTCTTAGATCGTTTGGTAACTTCAGCTTTACCACGAGTAAGAGATTTTAACGGAATCAAAGCTACAGGTTTTGATGGTCGTGGAAATTATAACTTAGGTGTTGTAGAACAAATTATCTTTCCAGAAATTGATATTGATAAAGTTAATAAAATTTCAGGAATGGATATTACATTTGTAACTACTGCAGACACAGATAAGGAAGCAAAGTCTTTATTAACAGAATTAGGATTACCTTTTAAAAAGAATTAATTATGGCTAAAGAATCAATGAAAGCCCGTGAGGTTAAGCGTTCTAAAACGGTAGCTAAATATGCAGAAAAACGTAAAGCTTTGAAAGAAGCTGGAGATTATGAAGCATTACAGAAATTACCAAAAAATGCTTCACCAATACGTCAGCACAACCGTTGCAAACTTACAGGAAGACCTAAAGGTTACATGAGACAATTTGGAATTTCTCGTGTAATGTTTAGAGAAATGGCTAATCAAGGCTTAATTCCTGGTGTTAGAAAAGCATCTTGGTAAAATTATAAATTGGTTTCAGGTTTGGCAATAATGTCGAAAACCGCTACCGCAAATTAATATATATGAACACAGATCCAATAGCGGATTATTTAACGCGAGTTAGAAACGCAGTAAAGGCAAATCACAGAGTGGTTGAAATTCCTGCATCTAATTTAAAAAAAGAAATAACTAAGATTTTATTCGATCAAGGATTTATCTTAAGTTATAAATTTGATGACTCTTCAGTTCAAGGGACTATTAAAATAGCCTTGAAGTACAGTAAGGATACGAAAGAATCTGTTATCAAAAAAATTCAAAGAATTAGTAAACCAGGTTTACGTAAATATGCTTCTTCTAACGAAATGCCAAGAATCCTTAACGGATTAGGTATTGCTATTGTTTCAACGTCTCACGGTGTGATGACAGGTAAACAAGCGCAAAGAGAAAACGTTGGTGGTGAAGTCTTATGTTTCGTATACTAAAAACAGGAAATTATGTCAAGAATAGGTAAAAACCCAATAACAGTTCCTGAAGGTGTAACAGTTGAGATTAAAGACAACGTTATTATCGCTAAAGGTAAACTTGGTGAATTAACTCAAGAGTATTCAGAAATTACAATAAAATTAGAAGACGGTACTATTACTTTAGAGCGTTCTTCTGATAAGAAAGATTTAAGAGCAAAACATGGTCTTTATAGAGCATTAATTGCTAACATGATTGAAGGTGTTTCTAAAGGTTGGACCAAACAACTAGAGATGGTTGGTGTAGGTTATAGAGCAGCAAATCAAGGACAAAAATTAGATTTAGCCGTAGGATTTTCTCATAATATTGTTTTGGACATCGCTCCAGAAGTAACAGTAGAGACGATTTCTGAAAAAGGTAAGAATCCAATTATTAAATTAACGTCTTTTGACAAACAATTGGTTGGTCAAGTCGCAGCAAAAATCCGTGGCTTTAGAAGACCTGAACCTTACAAAGGAAAAGGTATCAAGTTTGTTGGTGAAGAAATTAGAAGAAAAGCAGGTAAATCAGCTTAATAATTAAGTTATGGCATTGACAAAGAACGAAAGAAGAATAAGAATTAAAAACAGAATCCGTAAGGTAGTATCTGGTACTCAAACAAAACCAAGATTAGCTGTTTTTAGAAGTAATAAAGAAATTTATGCTCAACTTGTAGATGATGTAACTGGTCAAACTTTAGCTGCTGCGTCTTCTAGAGATAAAGACATTACAGATTCTAAAGGAAACAAATCAGAAATAGCAACTTTAGTTGGTAAATCTGTTGCAGAAAAAGCTATGAAGGCTGGTGTTGAAACTATTTCTTTTGATAGAGGTGGTTATTTATATCATGGAAGAGTAAAATCATTAGCAGAAGGTGCTAGAGAAGCAGGACTTAAATTTTAAGACAATATGTATCAAAAATATAAAAACGCAGAGCTTGTTAAACCAAGCGGATTAGAATTAAAGGATCGCTTAGTAGGTGTGCAGCGTGTAACTAAAGTAACAAAAGGTGGTAGAGCATTTGGTTTTTCTGCGATTGTTGTTGTTGGTGATGAAACAAATGTTGTAGGACAAGGTTTAGGTAAATCTAAAGATGTTGCTACTGCAATTGCTAAAGCGATTGAAGATGCTAAGAAGAATTTAGTAAGAATTCCAATTCTTAAAGGAACTATACCACACGAACAAAAAGGTAAGTATGGTGGAGCAAGAGTTAACATTATCCCAGCAGCACCTGGTACAGGAGTTATTGCTGGTGGTGCTGTAAGAGTTGTTCTTGAAGCAGTTGGTATACATGATGTATTATCTAAGTCTCAAGGTTCTTCTAACCCTCATAATGTAGTTAAGGCAACTTTTGATGCTTTATTACAATTAAGAGATGCTAAGTCTGTAGCTAAAGAGCGTGGAATTTCACTTGAAAAAGTATTTAACGGATAATCGATAGGATAAGATGGCAAAGATTAAAGTAAAGAAAGTAAAAAGTGCAATCAATCGTACTAAGAGACAAAAGTTAACATTGTTAGCTTTAGGTTTAAAAAAGATTGGACAAGTTGTAGAGCACGACGCCACACCGAACATCCTTGGTATGGTTAAGAAAGTTGAACATTTAGTTTCTATTGAAGAAGCTTAAAAATATAACTTAAAATGAATTTAAGTAATTTAAAACCTGCAGAAGGTTCAGTAAAAAACCAAGGTAAGCGTATTGGACGTGGTCAAGGTTCTGGTAAAGGTGGTACGGCAACTCGTGGTCATAAAGGTGCAAAGTCGCGTTCAGGTTATTCTAAGAAATTAGGATTTGAAGGTGGTCAAATGCCATTACAAAGACGTGTTCCTAAATTTGGTTTCACTAACATTAACAGAGTAGAATATCAAGGTGTAAACTTAGATACGTTACAGAAGTTGGTAGACGAAAAAGTAATTAAAGATAGTGTTGATTTTGAAACGCTTTTATCTTTAGGTTTAGCTGGTAAGAATGAACTAGTGAAAATCTTAGGTAGAGGAGAGTTAAAAACTAAATTAACAGTAACTGCTCATAAATTTACTGCTACGGCAAAAGCTGCTATTGAAGCTGCTGGTGGTGAAGCTGTAACTTTATAAGATTATAGGATGAAAATAATAGAAACATTAAAAAACGTTTGGAAAATCACTGAACTTAAGGATAGAATTGTTCTAACCTTAGGTTTATTGTTAGTGTATCGTTTTGGTGCTCAGGTTGTATTACCTGGTATTAATATAGATTCACTAGGTGGTTTACAAGCTGGTATGGATGGTGGTATATTAGGATTGTTAAACGCTTTTACAGGTGGAGCTTTTGCTAATGCATCAGTTTTTGCTTTAGGTATTATGCCTTACATTTCTGCTTCCATTGTGGTTCAATTAATGGGTATAGCTATTCCTTACTTACAGAAACTTCAGAAAGAAGGTGCTAGTGGTCAGAAAAAGATTACTCAAATTACACGTTGGTTAACTATTGGTATTTGTTTAGTACAAGCACCAGGTTATTTAGCAAGTATTCCAGCATTGTCTGGAGCATCATCAATGGGTTCTATGTTGGTTCCTGGTTTTAGTGAAAATATTTTCTACTTCTCTTCAGTAATAATTTTAGTAACTGGTTGTGTATTCGCAATGTGGTTAGGTGAAAAGATTACAGATAAGGGAATTGGTAATGGTATTTCATTATTAATTATGGTTGGTATCATTGCAACATTACCACAATCATTTGTACAAAATATGTACTCTCGATTAGAAGGTGGAAATGGTGGTTTCATGATGATATTAATTGAACTTGTTATATGGTTCTTAATTATTTTGGGTGCTATTTTCTTAGTAATGGCAGTTAGAAAGATAGCTGTACAATACGCAAGAAGAACGGCTTCTGGTGGTTATGAAAAGAATGTATTTGGTTCACGTCAGTTTTTACCTTTAAAGTTAAATGCTTCAGGTGTAATGCCAATTATCTTTGCACAAGCAATTATGTTTGTTCCAAGTTTAATAGGTGGTTCAGCTTGGTTAAAAGATACAAGTACGGGATTATGGATGCAATCTAATTTCCAAGATATGTTTGGATTTTGGTACAACTTGATTTTTGCTTTATTAATAATAATATTTACATATTTTTATACAGCAATTACAGTACCAACTAATAAAATGGCAGATGATCTTAAACGTAGTGGTGGTTTTATTCCAGGTATTCGTCCAGGATCGGAAACGTCAGAGTATTTAGATAAGATAATGTCTCAAATCACTTTACCGGGTTCTATTTTCTTAGCGTTAATTGCTATATTTCCAGCATTTATTGTTAAGTTAATGAGTGTACAACAAGGTTGGGCATTATTCTTTGGTGGTACTTCACTTTTAATTATGGTCGGTGTTGCTATTGATACAATGCAACAGATTAATTCTTATTTATTGAATAAGCATTATGACGGTTTAATGAAAACTGGAAAGAACAGAAAAGCGGTTTCGCAATAATAAGATATTACTATGGCAAAACAAGCAGCAATAGAACAAGACGGAACAATTATAGAAGCATTATCCAATGCTATGTTTCGTGTTGAATTAGAAAATGGTCATATAGTGACTGCACATATCTCTGGTAAAATGCGTATGCATTACATTAAGTTGTTACCAGGAGATAAGGTGAAATTAGAAATGAGTCCTTACGATTTAACTAAGGCTCGCATAACTTATAGATACTAATACGATGAAAGTTAGAGCGTCAGTAAAGAAAAGAAGCGTAGACTGTAAACTAGTGCGCAGAAAAGGTAGACTTTACGTCATTAACAAAAAGAATCCTAGATTCAAACAAAGACAAGGGTAATTATGGCAAGAATTGCAGGTGTAGACATACCAAAACAGAAAAGAGGAGTAATCTCTTTAACTTATATCTACGGAGTAGGTAGAAGTAGATCAAAAGAAATTTTAGCAGCAGCTAAAGTTGACGAAAGTACAAAAGTACAAGATTGGACTGATGACGAAATTGGAGCAATCCGTGAAGCTGTTGGAACTTTCAAAATCGAAGGTGAATTACGTTCGGAAACTCAAATGAACATTAAGCGATTAATGGATATTGGATGTTACAGAGGTATTCGTCATAGAGTAGGTCTTCCTTTAAGAGGACAACGTACTAAGAACAACTCTCGTACCAGAAAAGGTAGACGTAAAACGGTTGCTAACAAAAAGAAAGTAACTAAATAATAAATAGTCTTTAGTCTTTAGACGTTGGAAAGAATCTGTTTGAAATTTAACGGTTTAGGATTCTAGCGACTATAAACTAATACTAAAAGCTAAAAATATAATGGCAAAGGCAAGTACAAAAAAACGTAAAGTTATAGTTGATGCAATTGGTGAAGCTCATATCACTGCTTCATTTAACAACATCATTATTTCTTTGACAAACAAAAAAGGTGACGTTATTTCTTGGTCATCAGCAGGAAAAATGGGTTTTAGAGGTTCGAAAAAGAACACACCATACGCTGCTCAATTAGCTGCAGAAGATGCTGCAGCAGTAGCTAAAGAAGCTGGTTTAAAGAAAGTAAAGGCATACGTAAAAGGTCCTGGTAACGGTAGAGAATCTGCTATCAGATCTATTCACAATGCAGGTATTGAAGTATCAGAAATTATTGATGTAACTCCATTACCACATAACGGTTGTCGTCCTCCAAAAAGACGTAGAGTTTAATCTAATTTTAATATTAGATTTCTAACTATATTTAGTTAGAAAAACTTACTCAAATTTTAAATAAACTAATATCTCGCATTTATGTGTTGGTATTAGTTTATTTTGTATAAATTTGCAAACTGAAAATTATTAACAAGTATCAACAAGAGAACAACGATTTTGAAGGATAAGATTAAGACCTTAATTCACAAATCACTCTTAAAAAACAAATTAAAATGGCAAGATATACTGGTCCTAAAACTAAAATAGCTCGTAAATTCGGACAAGCTATATTCGGAGACGATAAGGCTTTCGAAAAAAGAAATTACCCACCTGGGCAACATGGTAACACACGTCGTCGTGGTAAAAAATCTGAATACTCTGTTCAATTAATGGAGAAGCAAAAAGCTAAATATACTTACGGTATTTTAGAAAAGCAATTTAGAAACATGTTCAAAAGAGCAACTTCTGCGAAGGGAATTACAGGTGAGGTTTTACTTCAACTTTGTGAGTCTCGTTTAGATAACGTTGTCTTTAGAATGGGTATTAGCCCAACACGTAGTGGAGCTAGACAATTAGTATCACACAGACATATTACTGTAAACGGTGAAAAGGTAAATATTCCTTCATACCAATTAAAAGCAGGAGATGTTGTTGGAGTTAGAGAAAAATCAAAATCATTAGAAGCTATTCAAAATTCATTAGCTAATTCAAGCAATGTTTACGAATGGATTACTTGGAATCCAGGTTCTAAGGAAGGTACTTATGTTGCTGTTCCTGCAAGAATTCAAATTCCAGAACAAATCAACGAGCAATTGATCGTTGAACTTTACTCTAAATAATAATTAATCATATTGTAATTTGGCCAAAGGATTTATTAGTCTTCTTCATACTTCTAAATCGCGCAACTGAACAACAATTAAAACGAAGAATAATATGGCAATATTAAATTTTCAAAAACCGGATAAAGTAATCATGATTGATTCTACTGATTTCGAAGGTAAATTTGAATTCAGACCTTTAGAACCAGGATACGGATTAACAGTAGGAAATGCTTTAAGAAGAGTTTTATTATCTTCTTTAGAAGGTTTTGCTATTACATCGGTTAGAATTGAAGGTGTAGACCATGAGTTTTCTACAATTTCAGGTGTTGTTGAAGATGTTACTGAAATGATTTTGAACTTAAAGCAAGTTAACTTTAAGCGTCAAATCGAAGAAGTTGATAACGAAACTGTTACAATTTCGATTTCAGGACAAAATCAAATAACAGCAGGAGATTTTCAGAAATTTATTTCTGGATTTCAAGTGTTAAATACAGATTTAGTTATCTGTAATTTAGATCCTAAAGTTAACATCAATATGGAGTTAACTATTGAAAAAGGAAGAGGTTATGTTCCTGCTGAAGAAAATAAAAAAGCTTCTGCAGCAATTGGTACAATCTTTACAGATTCAATTTTTACACCAATAAAGAATGTTAAGTATGCAATCGAAAACTTCCGTGTTGAACAAAAGACGGATTATGAAAAATTAGTTTTCGAAATTAGAACTGATGGGTCAATTAACCCAAAAGATGCTTTAACTGAAGCCGCTAAAATATTAATTCACCACTTCATGTTATTCTCTGATGAGCGTATCACTTTAGAAGCTGATGAAATTGCACAGACTGAAACTTATGATGAAGAATCACTTCACATGAGACAGCTATTGAAAACTAAATTAGTTGATATGGATCTTTCTGTACGTGCTCTTAATTGTTTAAAAGCAGCAGAAGTAGATACTTTAGGAGACTTAGTATCATTCAATAAAAATGATTTAATGAAATTCAGAAACTTCGGTAAGAAGTCTTTAACTGAACTAGAAGAACTAGTTAATGTTAAAGGTTTAAACTTCGGAATGGATTTAAGCAAATATAAATTAGACAAAGACTAAATATAGTATGCCATTTCTATTTATATAGGAATGGCATTCATATTTAAAATTATTATTAATTAATCATATTTTGCTCCTCAAAGAAGAGTTTGGTAGCAAGATGATAAAACAAATGTCATGAGACACGGAAAAAAATTCAACCACTTAGGAAGACAAACTGCACACAGAAAGTCAATGTTAGCTAATATGGCTTGTTCATTAATTGAGCACAAGCGTATTAACACAACAGTTGCAAAAGCGAAAGCTTTAAAGCAATTTGTTGAGCCAATGATTACAAAATCAAAAACAGATACGACACACAACAGACGTATCGTTATGGCTAAACTAAGACAAAAAGACGTAGTTGCTGAATTGTTTAGAGATGTAGCACCAAAGATTGGTGATCGTCCAGGAGGTTATACACGTATCATCAAATTAGGAAACAGACTTGGTGATAACGCTGATATGGCAATGATAGAATTAGTTGATTACAACGAAATCTACAATGCTGATAAAGCACCTAAGAAAACAACTCGTAGAAGTAGAAGAGGTGGTAGCAAAGCTGTTGAAGCACCTGTTACAGAATCTAAATCTTCAAACGAAGAAGAAGAATAGAGAATATGCTAAGGAAAGTTCAAGAAGATTTTAAATTCGTTGTGAATAAAAAATTTACACTAGCTTTCGTATTATACAAATCTCGATTATCGAGTGTTAATAAGCATTAATAAATAAAAAGGATAGACTGTTTCAGTTTATCCTTTTTTTTTGGATTTTTGTAAAATATAGAAAGATAGTTTGGGCGTTACCCAATTAGTTTTTATGAAAACTAATAGCGTCAGGCTTTCCTCTATATCTCTAACTAAACAGTTAGAGGATGCCGTTTCAATCCTTAACGCGGAATTAGCATATGAGCTTTGAGGTAGGTATATATAAAATTGAAAGTGATTGTAACACTGAATTGATTTCATGTGTTTTATTATTAGAATTTATAAGTTACAGACAACACAACATTAAATAAATTAACAACGCACGCACCAATGAAATACAAACAAAGAAAAAAAGCACTCATTCTACTAGCAGACGGAACAATTTTTCATGGTAAGTCTATAGGAAAAGAAGGTTCTGCTTTTGGCGAAGTATGTTTTAATACAGGTACCACTGGTTATCAAGAAATATTTACCGACCCTTCTTATTATGGTCAGTTAATGGTGACTACCAATGCACATATTGGTAATTATGGAATTAAAAATGACGAGTCGGAATCTGATGATGTAAAAATTGCGGGTTTAATTTGTAAAAATTTTAGTTTTAATTATTCTAGACCTGCAGCAGATTCATCTTTAGAAGCATTTTTTGAGAAGAATAATACGTTAGCTATAGCTGATGTGGATACCAGAGCATTGGTTAGTTACATTAGAGATAATGGAGCTATGAATGCGGTTATAACAACAGAGGTTGATAATATTGAAGACATTAAGAAACAATTAGCGGAAATTCCTTCTATGGTAGGTTTAGAATTAGCTTCAAAAGTTTCCACTAAAGAACCTTATTTTGTTGGAGATGAAAATGCAACTTATAAAATTGCCGTTTTAGATATTGGTATAAAAAAGAACATACTTAGAAACCTAGTTAAACGTGATGCTTACGTTAAAGTATTTCCGTACAATTCTAAGTTTGAAGAATTAGAAGCCTTTAATCCCGATGGATATTTCTTATCTAATGGACCTGGTGATCCCGAACCTTTAGTGGATGCTATTAACTTGGCAAAAGAAATTATTGCGAATAATAAACCTTTATTCGGAATTTGTTTAGGACATCAAGTTATTGCATTAGCTAATGGAATTTCAACATATAAGATGCACAATGGACATAGAGGAATTAATCATCCTGTAAAAAACCTATTGATAGGTAAGGGGGAGATCACATCTCAAAATCATGGTTTTGCAATTGATAGGGAATCTACTGAAGCTAATTCTAATGTAGAAATCACACATATACATTTAAATGACAATACAGTTGCAGGTATAAAGCTGAAAGATAAAAACTGTTTCTCAGTACAGTACCATCCTGAAGCAAGTCCTGGTCCAAATGATTCATTATATCTATTTGACCAGTTCATAGAGAATATTAAACATAATTAATAGAGAAAACGCAATGAAACACCCTTTTTATTGCGTTTTTTTAGTTACGAAAACATTATAGTAAATAGTAATCATAAATATGGTTTTTGTTCTGTTTTAAGCTGTAGATTTTCGTAAATTTGGGTAACCTATAAGATGTTAATCATCGATCTAGGTTTAATTTTGTTAACTAAAATATATATATAATGAGCATTATAATCAATGTACACGCAAGACAAATTTTTGATTCTAGAGGAAATCCTACAGTAGAAGTAGACGTTACTACTGAAAATGGTGTTATAGGAAGAGCTGCTGTACCATCTGGTGCATCTACTGGCGAGCATGAAGCTGTTGAATTAAGAGATGGTGGAGATACTTACATGGGTAAAGGAGTTTTAAAAGCAGTTGAAAATGTAAATATCACTATTGCTCAAGAATTATTAGGTGTTTCTGTTTTCGAACAAAATGCTATTGATCAATTGATGATAGATTTAGATGGCACTCCAAATAAATCACAATTAGGTGCTAATGCTATTTTAGGTGTATCGCTTGCAGTTGCTAAAGCAGCAGCAAACGAATTAGGTATGCCATTATACAGATATGTTGGTGGTGTTTCTGCAAACACATTACCATTACCAATGATGAACATTATTAATGGTGGTTCTCATAGTGATGCTCCAATTGCATTTCAAGAATTTATGATTATGCCTGTAAAAGCTAAAAACTTTACACAAGCAATGCAAATGGGAACTGAAATTTTCCATAACCTTAAAAAAGTATTACATGATAGAAATTTAAGTACTGCAGTTGGTGATGAAGGTGGATTTGCTCCAAACTTACCAGGTGGAACTGAAGACGCTTTAGATACAATTAAGAAAGCAGTTGAGAAAGCTGGATACAAATTCGGTGAAGATATTATGATTGCTTTGGATTGTGCTGCGGCAGAATTTTTTGTAGATGGAAAATACGATTACAAAAAATTTGAAGGTGATTCTGGTGTTATTAGAACGAGTAAGGAGCAGGCTGAATACTTAACTGAATTAGCAGGTAAATATCCTATTATTTCTATTGAAGATGGAATGGATGAAAACGATTGGGAAGGTTTCAAATATTTAACTGAATTAATTGGAGATAAAGTACAATTAGTTGGTGATGATTTATTTGTAACCAATGTAGAGCGTTTAGAGAGAGGTATTAAAGAAGGTATTGCTAATTCTATTTTAATTAAAGTAAACCAGATTGGTACTTTAACTGAAACTATAGCAGCTGTAAACATGGCACATAATGCTGGTTATACATCTGTAATGTCTCATAGATCTGGTGAAACAGAAGATAATACTATTGCAGATTTAGCAGTAGCATTAAACTGTGGACAGATTAAAACAGGTTCTGCATCTCGTAGCGATCGTATGGCAAAATACAACCAGTTATTACGTATTGAAGAAGAATTAGCAGGTGTTGCTTATTTCCCAGGAGAGAATGCTTTTAAAATTAAAGCTTAATTTTTAACTTACTTTATAATTAAAACCATCTAAATATTTTTAGATGGTTTTTTTTATGTTCTTAATCGAAGGTGTAAACCAAACCATTTGTTAATTCATATTGTGTATTTGGAATGTTTATAATTGGGCTGGCATCAAAATTATAAGTAAAAGTGGTTTTGAATAAAAGGTTTTTTAAAACTTTGAATCCAATAGAAGTTTCATTCGAAATTCTAAAATCAGAGAATTGTTTCAATAAAGGTTGATAATACGTAGTACTCACTAAAGATAAGTTCTCTAAAGGATAAATACTACAAGAGAGATAAGTACTTCCTCTAAAATCTCTTAAAATAGCTATAGAATTATCTGAAGATTCTTCGTATTCAAACATTAAAAGTGTTCCCAAATAAAATCTGTAATCCTTGCTCTTAGACAATTTAAATCGAGGTCCTGCACCTAATAACCCTCTAAATTTTATATCTGAAATAGCATCGTATTGACTTTGTGTAAAAACTTCAAGCTTTAAACGTTCAGTGAGTTTTCTATTGTATCTAAAATGCTGAATCCCTTTATTTACAAAAGAATTGTCTTCAATCTGTTCTAGTTTTAAATCGTTTATAAAAAGATAGAGATTTTTGTCTGTATTATATTGAAGCCTAATTTTATTCGTAATCTTAAATATCGATTTTGTGTTTTTTATAAGACCAATATCTAAATTGGTAGCACCAGACCATTTTGAAGTATCAGAAACGCGTCGTAAGGATTCTACATTTACGATTTGCGCCAAAGAAAAATTGAAATTAAAAATTATTAAAATTAATATTAAGTGAAATAGTTTCATACATTTTTTGAATAAATACAAAAATACTAGGATTCTTAAGCTTTCAAATTGAAATAAACATCAATCTTATTGAATTGATAGAAATTGTTAAAACCATTATAAATGTGCTTTCGAAATCGTTTGATATTTCGTAAATTTACAATCCTTATAATTTATTAAAACTCGATAAGAAAATATGTCAGATAAAGCTACATTAGAAATTAATGGTGAGAAATACGATTTCCCTGTAATTATTGGTACAGAAAACGAAGTTGCCATTGATGTAAAAAGTTTAAGAAGTGCAACAGGTGGTGTTATTACTTTAGATCCTGGTTTTAAAAATACAGGAAGTTGTGAAAGTGCTATTACATTTCTAGATGGTGAAAAAGGCATTTTAAGATATAGAGGTTACGCTATTGAAGAGCTTGCAGAAAAAGCTGATTTTTTAGAGGTTGTTTACTTATTAATATTCGGTGAGTTACCAAATAAGCAAGAATTAGATAAGTTTCACTGCGATATAAAGTCTCATTCTGTTGTAGATGATGATTTAAAAAAGATATTAGATGCTTTTCCAAAGTCTGCACATCCAATGGGTGTTTTGTCTTCATTAACAAGTGCGCTTACAGCATTTTATCCTAGTTCAGTAGATGTTGCTTCAGAAGAGGCAATGTATAATTCTATTGTAACAATTTTAGGTAAATTTCCTGTTATAGTAGCTTGGACAATGCGTAAAAAGCAAGGTTTACCATTAGAATATGGTGATGATAAGTTAGGTTATGTGGAGAATATCTTAAAGATGATGTTTAAAAGTCCAAATAGTGACTACGAACAAAATCCTATTCTTGTAAATGCTTTAGATAAACTTTTAATCTTACATGCAGATCATGAACAAAATTGTTCTACATCAACGGTGAGAATTACAGGTTCGTCACATGCTGGATTATTTGTTTCTTTAGCTTCAGGAATATCTGCACTTTGGGGACCATTACATGGTGGTGCTAACCAAGCTGTTTTAGAAATGCTAGAAGCTATCAAAGAAGATGGTGGTGATACTAAAAAATACATGGCAAAAGCTAAAGATAAGAACGATCCGTTCCGTCTTATGGGCTTTGGTCATAGAGTTTATAAAAACTTTGATCCTAGAGCACTTATTATTAAGAAAGCGGCAGATGAAGTATTAGCAGATTTAGGTATTGAAGACCCTATTTTAGATATCGCAAAAGGTTTAGCAGAAGAAGCATTAGCAGATCCGTATTTTGTAGACAGAAAATTATATCCTAACGTAGATTTCTATTCAGGTATTATATACAGAGCTATGGGTATTCCTGTAGAAATGTTTACCGTGATGTTTGCATTAGGTCGTTTACCAGGTTGGATAGCGCAATGGAAAGAAATGAGAAGAAATCAAGAACCTATTGGTCGTCCAAGACAATTATACATAGGTGAAACTTACAGACCATTTACGTCTATCGATAAGCGATAATTAAATATTATATTTTTATAAAAGCTTCATACATATTATGAAGCTTTTTTTATTTTTCAACGTTATGAAATTAAATATACAGAACGAAACATCCCGTTTAAGAGCCGTTATTCTTGGAACCGCAGAAAGTGTTGGTCCTATTCCTGCAATAGAAGATGCTTACGATCCAAAGTCTATTCAGCATATAAAGGCAGGAACTTATCCTAAAGAGGATAATATGATAAAGGAAATGGATGCTGTAGCAGCTGTGTTTAAAAAGTATGATGTTACGGTTTATAGGCCGAAAATTATCAAGGATTATAATCAAATTTTTTCACGAGATATAGCGTTTGTTATTGAAAATAAATTAATAGAAGCAAACATATTACCAGATCGAGAGCGTGAGTATGAAGCTATTGATCATGTCCTTGAAGAAATAGGTGATGAGAATATTATTGTGCTTCCAGAGGAATGCCATGTAGAAGGTGGTGATGTAATGCCTTGGAATGATTATATATTTATTGGAACCTATTCCGGAGACGATTATTCAGATTATATTACAGCTCGAACAAATATGGATGCCGTTATTGCAATCCAAGAACTTTTTCCGGATAAAACAGTGAAATCATTCGAATTACGAAAATCGAATACAGATCCTAAAGAGAATGCGTTGCATTTAGATTGTTGTTTTCAACCTATTGGAAAGGATAAAGCGATTCTTCATAAAAATGGGTTTTTAGTTGAGAAAGAATATCAATGGTTATTAAACTTCTTTGGTAAAGAGAATGTCTTTGAAATTACTAAAGAAGAAATGTATAGTATGAATAGTAATATTTTCTCAATTTCTGAAGATGTTATTATTTCAGAAAGAAATTTTACCAGATTAAATGCGTGGTTAAGAGAAAATGGGTTTATAGTAGAAGAAGTACCTTATTCAGAGATCGCAAAACAAGAAGGATTGTTAAGGTGTTCTACAATGCCTTTAATAAGAGATTAGTTATTTACGGTATAAAAAATAATTGGTAACAAGAGCTATATATTCTTGTTTCGCTTCGTCTTTTGTACTGTCTTTTATTTGAAATAAAGCATTTGCCTTAAAAGCATTAATTATGGGCTTACGACTACTAGGAAGATCGTAATTATCTGTTGCTTTCTTAAAATACGCGTATAAGCGCAATAAAAAATCGGCAGGAAATGGCTCAGTATGGTCGTTTACACGATCTACTGCTTCTTTAAATTCTATGTCTAATTCTTTGGAAGTCATTTCATTTCTGCAATGACACTCTCGCCACCACGAACTTTTTGATTGAGTTCTACTTTAATATCTGCATCTAAAGGTAAGAATAAATCTACTCGCGACCCAAATTTTATAAATCCAGAATCAGCACCTTGTTCTGCTTTTGTGTTAACAGTTGCATAATTAACAATACGTTTCGCTAAAGCTCCGGCTATTTGTCTGTATAATACTTTTCCAAAATGAGGGTTTTCTACAACTACAGTTGTACGCTCATTTTCCTCACTTGCTTTTGGATGCCATGCGACTAGAAACTTACCAGGATGATATTTGCTAAATGTTACATTACCAGCAATTGGGTAACGCGTTACATGTACATTAATAGGCGACATAAATACAGAAACCTGAATACGTTTGTCTTTAAAAACTTCATTTTCTTCTACTTCCTCAATAACCACTACTTTACCGTCAACAGGAGATAAAGCTTGTTTATCATTTGGATGCGTATTACGTTTAGGGTTTCTAAAAAATTGTAGAATAAGAATAAAGAATGCTAATACGCAAATCATAAGACCTTTGCGTAGCCATTCATTTGTAATAAAACCATCAATTAAAAAAAATGAACCTACGACTATAACTAGTGTAATGAATATAATTTTGTGACCTTCTTTATGAAACATAAGTTGTAATTCTTAAAAATAAATATATGAATGGTGAGGCAAATATAATACTATCTAGTCGGTCTAACAGTCCTCCATGTCCAGGCATTATAACACCGCTATCTTTTACTTTGGCTTGACGCTTAAATTTAGATTCTATTAAATCTCCAATAGTACCAAAAACACTAACAATAATGGCTAAAACTAACCAAGGTGTAAATCCTAGAGTTTCTGTATATGTGGCAATAAAATAACTAGATAAACATGCAAATAACAATCCACCAAGGAAACCTTCTACAGTCTTTTTAGGAGAAATACTTGGAAACAGCTTTTGTTTACCAAAGTTTTTTCCAACTAAATATGCAGCGCTGTCATTAACCCAAATGAGTATAAATCCACCTAATAATAAAAGCGGAGTAAACTCATTATCATAATTAGAAATCAGTAACATAAATACAAAAGCACTAGACAAATAAAACGTGGTTGCTATATAACGCTTAGTTGAAAATAGTGGAATTCGTTTTGATGTAAATAAATCTTTAATTAATAATAAATTTACAAATATGGTAATAACAAGTAGAATTTGAATGGCTTCATCGCTGATGACATGTGATGAATGATAGATACTGATATACCAAAATCCTCCAAATAAAATAAGAAAAATAAGATACTGAACTATTGATTTTAACTTAATAAGTCGGCTAAGTTCTGTTAAACAGATAATACCAAAAACACTTATTAAAATAACTGTAGCTGCTTGGTTATAGAGCGATCCTATGAGAAGTATTACATATATAGCACCAGAAATGGCTCTTATTGCTAATTCTTTCATTATAGGTCTTCTAGTAAAAGTAGGTATAGGTTTTTAGAACTACTTCCGTAAGTTAGAAAGTCTTTGTCGTCTGCAGTTTTAAAATGCTTAATGGTAGTAATATTAGTTGGTATTTTTATTTTACTTTTTGCTTTAATACCTTTTAAGCCTTCTCCAATAGTTTCTACAAACTGACTTGTTGTTGCATAAATTATAAAATTATCCGGTAATTCGATTAATTTTTTTTCTGCAATTTGATTTGAAGAGATTAAGAGAGAACCATCATCAGAGATTAAATACTCACAAGTAGATAAAAAGTAAGCACTTTCTGAAAGTTTTTTTGTGCTATTTAAGTTGAAATCTTTAAATAACTCAGATAATCGTTGATCGATAAGAAAAACGTCTTCATCATGCCAATTATTTTCATCTAATATGGCGTTGAAGCTTTGCTTTACTTCGTCAATATTTTCACAATATAAAAACTTACCACCATTGGCTTTAAAGTTAATGGTAAAGCGTTCATCTACAGGTAGCTTTACTTCTGGCATATATTTGCCACGCTCATGATTTGGTATGTGTTCTTCTGTCTTTTCAGACTTTTTTCCGAAGAATTTACGAAATAAGCTCATTCAATAATTGCTATTAATCCTAATATTGGTGTGATTTCCAAATATAAAAAAACTTAAATTAACATGTCGTTAATTTAAGTTTTTTATATGATAGTTCGTACAGGAGGTTTTAGTTCTCCTCTGTTTTGATATCTCCTTTAACTTCTGTCTTCACATCAGTTATAGTCTCTTCAATAACATGAGCTTTTTCAAACGCACGTTTACCAAATATCTTCTCAAGATTATCTTTGAATATAACTTCTTTATCTAATAAGACTTCTGCTAATTCAGTAAGTTTATCTTTATTCTGTTCTAACAAAGCGATAGCACGTTGATACTGCTTTTCAATAATATCAGAAATCTCCTTATCAATTAACTCTGCTGTTTTTTCACTGTACGGTTTTGTAAAACCATATTCAGATTGTCCAGAAGAATCATAATACGTTAAATTACCTACTTTATCACTAAGACCATAAACAGTAACCATGGCTCTTGCTTGCTTTGTAACTTTTTCTAAATCACTTAAAGCACCTGTAGATATCTTATCGAAAATTACTTTCTCTGCAGCTCTACCACCTAATGCAGCACACATTTCATCTAGCATTTGTTCTGGGTGTACAATTAAGCGTTCTTCTGGTAAATACCATGCAGCACCTAAAGAACGTCCTCTTGGTACAATAGTTACTTTAACCAATGGAGCAGCATGCTCTAACATCCAACTCACGGTAGCGTGACCTGCTTCATGGAAAGCAACAGCTCTCTTTTCTGCTGGAGTAATAATTTTGTTTTTCTTTTCTAAACCACCAATAATTCTATCAACAGCATCTAAGAAATCTTGTTTGTTAACAGATTTCTTTCCTTTTCTAGCAGCAATTAAAGCAGCTTCATTACAAACGTTGGCAATATCTGCACCAGAAAAACCTGGAGTTTGTTTTGCTAAGAAATCAATATCTAAAGTTTCTTCTTTTTTAAGTGGACGTAAATGCACCTCAAAAATTTCTTGACGTTCTCTAACATCTGGAAGGTCTACATAAATCTGACGGTCAAAACGACCTGCTCTCATTAATGCACTATCTAATACATCAGCTCTGTTTGTTGCTGCTAACACAATAACGTTTGTGTTAGTACCAAATCCATCCATTTCTGTTAAGAGTTGGTTTAATGTGTTTTCACGTTCATCATTAGAACCAGACATGTTATTTTTTCCTCTTGCTCTACCAATAGCATCAATCTCATCAATAAATATAATTGAAGGAGATTTTTCTTTAGCTTGCTTAAATAAATCTCTAACACGAGACGCACCTACACCAACAAACATTTCTACGAAGTCTGAACCAGATAATGAGAAGAAAGGAACTTTAGCTTCACCTGCAACAGCTTTAGCTAATAATGTTTTACCTGTTCCTGGAGGTCCTACAAGTAAAGCTCCTTTAGGTATTTTACCACCTAAGGCAGTATATTTTTCTGGGAATTTTAAGAAGTCTACAATTTCTTGTACTTCTTCTTTAGCTCCTTCTAAACCTGCAACATCTTTAAAAGACGTTTTTGTATCAATTTTTTCATCAAAGAGTTTTGCTTTAGATTTTCCGATATTGAAAATCTGTCCACCAGCTCCTCCGCCTCCGCCTCCCGACATTCGACGCATGATAAAAATCCAAACACCAATAATTAATACAAATGGTAATAATGTTAAAAGGAAATCTCCCCAAACATTATGTTCCGTTTCATATATCAATTCTGTGTTTAGGTTATTGTCTTTAATAACTTGATTAACTTCTTTTTCGAAATTCTGAAGATCTCCAAATTCAAACTTGTAGTTTGGTGAAGGAGTCGTAGTAGGAAATATTGATTTAGAAGTGGTTTTTTTGTGTGGTGCTTGTTCTTTAGCTTCTGCAGTTAAAAATACACGCGCTTCTCTTTTATTTACAATTTCTACTTTTTCTACTTGCCCTTGATTTAAATAATCTAAGAATTGTGCAGGAGTTGTTTGTGAACCTGTAGATTCACCAAATCCTCCAGAAAAAATTTGAATTGATATAAATACAACTATAATAATTCCGTAGATCCAATAAGGATTTAATTTCGGTTTTTTGTTTAAGTTTTTATTGTCTTTAGCCATTCGTAGCGTTTCTTATTTAGTAACTCGTTTCTATTTTGGTGATTTTTGCATCTCCCCAAAGACTTTCAATGTCGTAATATTCTCTAATGTGTTTTTGAAACACATGCACAACAACATTAACGTAGTCCATTAAGATCCATTCAGCATTTTCCGTACCTTCAATATGCCAAGGCTTATCTTTAAGTGTTTTGCTAACTATTTTTTGGACAGAACCGACGATTGCGTTTACTTGTGTATTTGAAGACCCTTCACAGACAATAAAATAGTCACAAACTGTGTTCTCTATTTCTCTTAAATCTAAAATTGTAATCTTATTTCCTTTAACCTCTTCTATGCCACTTATTATATTTGTAATAAGTTGGTCTGTAGGGATTTTATCTTTCGTCATTAAATTGTATTAATTTTGTGCAAAGTTATTATTTTTTTAGTTCTTGTGAGTGCATAATGTCATAAGAAAACCATAAAATAAAAATGCTAATTCTATGTACATAATCAAACTTAGTGCCATTGACTCCACAAATACGTTTCTAAAAGAGCTTGTGGCCGTTACATTACCTGAAGATTATACTGTGGTTGTAACAGAATCACAGACTAAAGGTCGAGGGCAAATGGGATCGGTTTGGGAAGCAGAACAAGGTAAGAACCTTACAGTTAGTGTGTTTAAAAAGTTAAATAATTTTAATATTATTGAGCAATTCTATATTAGCATGGCTGTTTCTTTGGCTATTGTTAAGGCTTTAACTGTTTTTAAAATACCACAATTACGTATCAAATGGCCTAACGACATTTTGTCAGCAGACACAAAATTGTGTGGTATTTTAATTGAAAATGTCATAAAGAGCAACCTTCTCCAAGGTTCAATAATTGGATTTGGACTGAATGTAAATCAGAAAAATTTCGACAATTTACCACAAGCCTCTTCAATGAGACTATTAACAGGTGTTGTTTATAATAAGGACGATGTTCTGTCTGAAGTTCTAAAACAATTAAAATTTTATTTTGAATTATTAGAATCCAAGCAGTTTTCAGAAATAAAACAAGCTTACGAAAGTCTTCTTTTTAGAAAAGATAAGCCATCAACTTTTACATCAACATTGAGTGGTCGTTTTTCTGGAATTATACAAGGTGTTACCGAAAACGGGTTATTACAAGTATGGACAGAAGATGAAATTATTAAAACTTACGATCTTAAAGAAATTAAGCTTTTATATTAAAACGCCCAGTAGTAGTTGGTTTTGGTCTCTATACTTCCGTTTTCATATTTGTAACAAGAGTTTCAATAAATTTACCAATTGGTCCTTTTATCATCATGCCCATCATAGCATTAAATTCTCCTTCAAAATTTAATTGAACGTCACTTTTATTAGCATCAATTTCTGTGATAGTTGCAATTAAAGCAAAGTCTAATTTTCCGCCAGCTGCACCTAATACAATTTTACTATGTGGTATGGCTTCTTTTTTCTTCAATATAATTTCGGGCATTCCTTTTAATGCGAATAGAAATTTATCATTTTCTAAAACTTCAAATTTGCTAATGTTTTCAGGCATTAAGCTTTCAAAATTTTTAACATCAGATAGAAAGTTGAAAGTGGATTCTGCTGATTTATCTAGAGTAACTTTTGGTGATTCTAATTTCATGTTTTTTATATTAAGATGTTTTTACTGAAACGAGTTCAGCATAAATAGTTTGTTCGTTAAGATATTTTACGTTGTTTAAGTTTAATAAAAAATGATAAACTAAACCCATTTGCATCTTAAAGAATCTACTTTGTTATCTATCAATTAGCGTTCCATTTACTAGGATTGGCATTCCATTGTCCTAAAATGTCTTGTTGATCTTTAGTTATGTAGTAAGTATCTAGGGCTTGCTCTAATAAATTTTCGTAATTACTAAGGGTGTGTAACTCTACATTAGCGTCTTTAAAATTATTAGAAGCAATTTCAAATCCATAAGAGAAAATGGCAACCATACCTTTTACGTTAACTTGTGCGTCGTTTAAAGCACGTACAGCATTAAGGCTGCTCATTCCTGTGCTAATTAAATCTTCTACAACAACAACGGTTTGTCCTTTTTCTATATAACCTTCAATCTGATTTTGACGACCATGCTTTTTTGCTTCTGGACGTACATAAACAAAAGGTAGATTTAAATAATCTGCAACAAGAGCACCAATACCAATGGCTCCTGTAGCTACTCCTGCAATTACATCAGGTTTACCATAAAGCTCTTCTATGTTTCTAGCAATAGTTTCTCTAATGTAATTTCTAATAAGAGGAAAGGATAATACAATGCGGTTGTCGCAGTATATAGGCGATTTCCATCCTGAAGCCCATGTAAATGGATCGGTCGGTTGTAGTTTTATAGCGTTAATTTGTAATAAAACTTCCGCTGTTTTTTTGGCAGTATCTTTGTTAAGAATCATGATACAAAAATAATGAATTTTAAAGGTTAGAAAATTTTAATCTAAAATAATTTTCATTTCAAATTTTAAACTAAAATAATCAGATTTTTTGTTTTTACAGTTGCCTTTTCTCCTTTCTTGAAGTTGAAATATAAATTCATAACTCGGGCTAGGCTTTAATACTTTGCCTCAACAAAGAAAAAGATGGTCTTTAAATTTTCAAAAATCTAAGAACTTTGAGTATATATCAGAAAAAAGAATAAATTTACACTTGTAATGTTGAAACATATCAAAAATTATGTACACAATTTATGTAGGCGACAAACCTATTATTCTAACTACTGAAAATCATAAAGAAACGGATTTTAAATCCTATCTTTTAAAATCTGTAAATATTGGTAAGGTTATTAAAACCTTGAATAATACAGATTTGAAAGCTGTACATCTCGTCTATAAAAAGGAAGATAAGTTACTAAAAAAGTTTTTAAAGCTTTTGCCTAATGTGGTTGCAGGAGGTGGAAAAGTATATAATGCTAACAATGAAATCCTTTTTATTTACAGAAATGATAAATGGGATTTGCCAAAAGGTAAAACTGAACGTAAAGAAACTATTGAAGAAACTGCGATTAGAGAAGTAGAGGAGGAGACAGGGGTTGAAGGCTTAAAGATTGTAAAACCTTTACCAACGACCTATCATATTTTTAAACGTAATGGTAAGCATAAAATAAAGATTACGTATTGGTTTGAAATGAAAACGGATTTTAAAGGTGAATTGTTTCCTCAAGAAAAAGAAGGCATTACAAAAGTAGAATGGTTAGACGCAGAAGCATCTCAAAAAGCTTTAGAGAATAGTTATGCTAATATTCGAATTTTGGTTTAAGTGTATTTACCTGTTTTAGAAATCTCTTTTTTTGACTTGTATTCTTTTTGATATATATAATAAATTCTATTATAGACCTGGTTTGTTTTTCTCAAGATTAAACAAATTAACCTTTTATTACTACAAAATTAAGCTCTTAAAAATCGTGTTGAAATAATTTTAAGATATTTAAGGTCTTGAAGATGCTCTGTTTTATTCTTAAATTCATGTGGTTTTCTGAAGCAAATTTCTGATTTACTTCCATCTCAATTCCTAAATAGTGTGTTGGAAATTGTGTTCTTAAATATGTAGTGAATCCATCAGCTTTTCCTAGATAGGGATAATTAAATCTGACGTTAAGCGTGGAATCTTGGTTTTGAAGTTCACCTTTAAATTCTTTGCAAAACAATTGTTCTGTTTTTTTTGTTGAATCAAACAATAATCCAATATCACAGTTTCTAGTTTTATCATTAAGTTTTGGAGTAAAACTATGTATAGATAAATGAAGCACAGCATTATTAGTTTCAATATAATCTCTAATTTTATTTTCAACAGTAGTTCGGTATGGTAAATAGTAACTATTGATAATGTTGTCTTTCTCTATGTTAGACAAATTTGTCGTGAATTCTGAAAACAGTTGTTTATGATGTAATGAACGATTCAGTTCTACTAACATTCGAGACGTTGCACTGTAATAGGATGCATCAGATAATGGCTCTAAAGTTTCAAATAAATCTAAAGCTCCCAAATCTAAAGCACGATGCGTTTGTAAATTCGCTTTATTTTTAAAGTGTTTTTTATATGCATCAGGAATGTCATTTCCTCCGTGTTCGCAAGTTAAAACGAGTTTCATAGTAGAAACAGTTGGTTAGTTTTTAAACAGTTTTGGACTTGTCTGTAAACTGAAATAATATGATCTTCAGAGGTGTCGCTACCAATAGCTCTTAATAGTCGCGTAGCTAAAGTGCCTTCTTCTAAAATCAATTCAATAGCGTTATGATGCGATTGGTGTAACTTTGGTTTAACCATTTTATACAAATGTTTCCATACTTCATTAACGGTTGAAGATTTCTTTAAACCAAATAAATTTAAATACTCTTTATTTTCAATTTTAGAATCTTCCGCATGTTTTATAGCGTCATTTAAAATAGGAAACAAGTCTTCTTTTGTCCATTTTTTTTGAGCTTTTAACGTGCAGAAATCTTTATTAACCAAAGCTTTTAAAACTTCAATAATTAAAGCGCAAATGGCAATATCCGCTTGTGGACATTCTTGAATATCTAATAATCGGATTTCGATAGCACTACGATCAAAACGTGCAATAGCACCACGAGAATTTAGAAAATGCTGATCTAAAATATTGTTTGTATCGTAAGGTTTAATAGCGCGTTTTATCGGATTGAAAATGGTTGCATAATAATCTATTTTTGAAAACGTACGTTCAGGAATAACCAAACCAGTTAACTCAGGAATTTCTTTTTGGTTAGTTTTATAAAACTCTAATCGTGTGTCTTTAAACCCTGTGATTTTTCCTTCTAAAATTGGAGAGCTCGCAGACAATCCTGGTAATAATGGTAAAATTATACGAATGGCAGCATGTAGTTTTTCAAATTCTTTATCGTCGTAAAACGGTAAATTAATGTGTGTACTTTGTACGTTGCTCCAGCCGTGACCTTTGCAATTAAAAATGGTATTGTAAAGTGCATAGACTTCACTATAACTATGTTTCCAGAGTTGGGTGTCTGTATCTGAATTCATTAATGGATGTGATGCAGAGCCTAAAAGTTGTAGGTTTAGAGGTTGCAAGAGTGCGTCGATTTCTAGAATATTCTTGTGGAATTTCTCAGCCAAATCATCTGTGCTTTTTGTAGGACCATTGGTTTTTAATTCGATGACATGAGCAACCAATTCGTTGCTCCAAGCAATGTCTCCATTTTCTATATCTGCTTTTAATTCTCCAGCTTTTCTGGTGAGCAGTTCATCTACTTGTGGTGCTACTTTAAAGTTGTCATTTTTAACGAGCATATATTCCAATTCAATACCGTAAACTTCGAATAAATGATATTTTTTAGCCATGTCTTAGTCTAATCGATTTTTTAAAGCTGAAAGAATCTCGGTGTAAACTAAATCTCCATAATGTGCATCTTCAACACCAAAATCAATATTTGGGTTGTCGTTAATTTCAATGACCATTAATTTGCCGTCTACCACTTTAATATCAACGCCATATAGACCTAATCCCATCAGTTTGGCTGATTTTAAAGCGATATCAATCACGTTTTTCGGAACGTCTTCAATAGCTAAACAATCTGCATCACCATCTTGTTCGTTTTTGTCAGTTGCTTTCCAATTGTAAATCTGCCAGTGGCCTTTTGCCATATAATATTTGCAAGCGTAAAAAGGTTTATTATCTATGATCCCAATGCGCCAATCGTAATCTGATGGGCAGAATTCTTGTGCAATAATTAAATCAGATTCTTTTAACATTTCAGTAACCAAAACATCATATTCTTCTTGAGTTTTGGCTTTTTTTACACCAAAAGAAAAGGTAGAATCTGGCGCTTTTAAAACACAAGGCAAACCTGTTTGTTCTAAAACAGAATTTCGGTTATTGTTATGAACAATTACGGTTTTTGGTGTGCTAATGTTGGCATTGTTCATGGCTTCTGCCATATAAACTTTGTTGCAGCATTTTAAAATAGCATCAGGATAATCAATAATAGCAATTCCTTCTTGTTGTGCTTTTCTAGCAAAAGTGTAAGCTTCGTTATTTACTTCAGTGCTTTGTCTTAAAAATAGTGCATCAAAAGATGATAATCGTGATAGGTCTTTAGGCTCAATAATTTCTGCATAGATGTTCATTTTCTCGGCAATCTCTATAAACTTTTTTAAGGCTTTGGTATTGCTAGGAGGCGCAGGATCATTTGGGTTAACTAATATCGCTAAATCAAAATCGTAATTATTAACTTTTGCTGTGTCATATCGTTTTTTTGAAAAATATTGATTGGCAAATTCTTGAACACTAGATATGTGTTCTGCGGGAATTTCAGCTTCGGAAATCGCTTTAATACTTTGAATATTCCATTTAGTAGTGTGATTAAAATTGACTCGTAAAAATGGGACTTGAAAATGTTTGTAAAACAGACCACTTAAAGCTTTGTATTTCTGAGCAACGTTTTGCCCAAAATAGATGCTCAACGTAAATTGTTGCGACTTTATGTTTTTTAAACTCTGCTGCAGTACATCATCAAACTCATCGGAAACGATTCTAACGAGTTTTAAAGCTTTAAGATCTACAATGTTTTTTGTCGTTGGAATAGGTAAATGGCCTCTGGCTTCTGCCAAAAGCGACACATAATAGCCTTTAGATTGGTATGAGTAATCCTTACATAAATTAAAAATGCGTGCGTTTTTTAATAAGGAGTATTCAGGATTTGTAAGATAATCTTGAGAGGAAATTACGGTTATATTATCGATTGAAAAATTCCATTTTTCAGGTTGATTTACAACAATATATTTATTCATTTAGAGCGCGTTACGCTATTTATATTTTAAGTAAATGTATATTATTTATTGATTCGTTTAACGTTGGTTAATAAATTATTTTTTTTATTTTTTGAAATAGTTTGTTTAATGATTTCACTGATAAAAGATTCTTTCAATATTTCGATAAACTCGATATAAGTGCTTTTTATGAAGTGTTAAACGCAGTTATTAGAATGTTTTTTTGAATGTCTAGTTTTGATTAATTCTACGAATAGAGTCTTTCAAAATGAGCTATTACATGATTTTTATTTGACTCATATGTTAATTTAGTTGTATACAATCTTGTATACAATCTTGTATACAATCTTGTATGCCAATGAATGATTTTTATCATATAAAGTGAGGACCTAAATTTTTATTTTTACAGTAGAGTAAATGAAGAAGAGTATCTGATCTGGTTTATTGAACCCTTTATAATACTATTTTTAACTTAAAACACAATCTATGCGACTACAAGTAAAAGATTTTATGTCCACTCCGGTTACAACTGCAGTAGCAGAAAATAGCATTTTAGAAATTAGAGCACTCATGAAGGAAAAAGGTATTAATGCTATTCCAATTATTTCGTATTCAAAGGATGTTCCACATTATGAAATGACGATTAAAGGCATTATAACCTCCACTGATATTGGTAAAGATATTGATGATAATGCTACAGTAGAAGATGTAATGACCGCTTCTAATGTATATGTTGTTCATGTAGATTCAAGCGCTCAGGCGGCTGCAAAAATGATGTTAAAGCATAAAGTACATCATATAGTGGTGATGGATGAAGGTGAAATAAAAGGTATGATTAGCTCTTTAGATTTTGTTAAATTAGTTGCGGAATATTCATTGGAATAATAGTGGTTCTTATAATTTAGATTCTATTTCAAACGATAAACAGGATATTGCAAATGAGCTTTTTCGTAATGCTTACTCTGTTTATGCAACCAATCTAATTGAGCATACCAATTATTTGCAAAGTCATCATCATAACTGATTTTCACATTAAATTCCATTTGAAGTTTTTTGTTTCCTTTTAGAAGTTCTTCAGCCTTATCTTCCCAGACATAAGGAGAGAATCCTTCTTTTTGTTGTAAAATAGTATCGAAGAAATTCCAGTTAAAAAATGAATCTGGAGCCGTTGGTTCTAAAGTTTCCAATAAATAACGTATAGCTTTTTGATTGGTTGTTATAAGATAATCCCCTTTTCTAAAAGCTATTTTTTCATTTGATGAATTTACGTTAGTGTTATAATGTGCATAATGACCTTCGTAAGGCGATTTTCTCGTTTCGTAAGCTCCGATTTTATAGACTTCGACATTTATAATAGTATCGTTTTTAAATTGTGTATACTGCACATTATTCAATTTTAATAAATCAATAATATGGTGCCAACCTTGAGGTATTACATACGCTTTTGGAATGGTAACAGAATCTGTAGCTTTAAAATAATCGTTATAAGTAACGTCTTTTGTAAATGGCTTTGATCGGTCATATTTTAATCGTTTTGCTCCTGTAAGTTCGCTCGGAATCATTTCTCCTTTATAACCTTTAAATTTTCTTAATGATGACATGGTGGTATCTACTTCCCATGTGAAAGGGTAATTGTCACCAGCAATCCATAATTTAGCTTGTTCTTTTCTGAGTTGTGTGATTTTTTCGCCCTGTTCTTCAGTGATTTCAATCATGCTTTTCATTAATTCATAAGTGCCTTCTACACGTTGTTTGTATGGTTTTAGCATGTGTGTTTCTATCATCATTCCTAAGGTGTTAAACAAGGTTGTGTAACCTGTAGAATATCTTGGAGAATCTAAGAATTGTGTAAATCCAGAATCTGGTGTACGATTAAATACATTTACATAAGGCGTAATATCCCAAGATTTTGCTTGTAGTTTTTCCTCTAATTTTGGCATCATCTCGGTGTGAATGTAGTTGCCTAACTCACCACCTAGCTTATTATGTTGTGTAAATAAATGCGTTAAAGTATATTGGTAATCGGCTCCATTACTCACGTGATTATCTATAAAAACATCAGGCTGTAACAAATGAAAAATTTGAGTAAATGCCTTTGCATTTTTGGTATCTACTTTAATAAAATCGCGATTTAAATCGTAGTTTCTAGCATTACCTCTAAAGCCATAAGATAAAGGGCCGTTTTGGTTGGTTCTAGTTGTAGAATTTCGGTTTAAACTTCCTCCAATATTATATATAGGTATGGTTACGATAATTGTGTTTTGTGGTGCGTCTATTTTTCCTTGAGCAATATCTCGGTAAAGTAGCATTGTGGCATCAATACCATCTGATTCGCCTGGATGAATACCATTATTTATCAATAGAATTCGGTTGTTTTCTCTTAACGTTTCAAAATCATCGCCAGAACCTTTCATGTTTAAAGTGACAATATGAAGTGGTTTTCCTGAATCAGTTTCTCCAATCTCCTGAATTGAAATTTCAGGATAGCTGTCTGCCAAATCTTGATAATATGTTATGGTTTCTTGATAGGTTGCTGTTTCTAAACCTTCACTTTTTTCAAATACAGTAGTAAAGTCTAAAGTACTTATTTTATGGTCTGAATTGATTTCTTTAGGTTGGTCAGTACAAGAAGAGACTATCAATAAAAGTAAGAGGAGTTTTTTCATTATTACAAGTTTGGCCTAAATTTACTTATATTTATTCACATGAAAACACATCAGCTAAGCTTTGCTAAAATTATTATTATAAAAGATAATCTTGCAGAAGTAATAGTTGATGATGGTGTTTTAATAGATTTAAAAAAGGTAGGAGAGTATCACGAATTCTTATTAACGCATTTAAGAGCGCCTTTTTCTCTTCTTGTAAACAAAAAACATTCTTACACTTATACGTTTAAAGCTCAAACTGAAATAGCAAGTTTAAATCAAATAAAGGCAATGGCTGTTGTTGTCGAAGGATTTAATGCAAAAAAATCTACTGATTTTTTAATTTCAATGAATAACATGAGTAGAGTGTGGAATATCCAAACCTTTATGTTAAGAGAAGAGGCCTTAGTTTGGTTAGAAAAACAAGAGTGATTTTTATAGTGGATTCATTTCAAAAAATGAATAACTTTGCATCAAATTATATCAATTTATCTTTATTTAATGCAACAAACTACAAATACCATTTTAATGATTCGTCCAGTTAGTTTTAGGATGAACGAACAAACGGCTGTCAATAATTATTTTCAGGAAGCTTTAGATTTAAAAAATGCTGAAATCAATTCAAAAGCGCAAGATGAATTTGATGCTTTCGTTGAAAAATTAAAAGCAGCTGGTATTAACGTTATTGTTGAAGAGGATGATAAACTAAATGACACACCAGATTCAATCTTTCCAAATAATTGGGTAAGTTTTCATGGTAATGGCGATGTTGCAAAATATCCAATGTTTGCAGAGAACAGAAGACGAGAGCGTAGAGATGAAGTTTTTATTAGACTTGAAGAAGAAGGCTTTATAATAGAGAATATTGTAGATTATACATCTGCTGAGCATGAGGGCTTTTTTCTTGAAGGCACAGGAAGTGTTGCTTTAGATCGCGTAAATAGAAAAGCATATTGTGCATTATCGCCAAGAGCAGATGAAGAATTATTTATAGAATTCTGTGAAGATTTTGAATATACTCCCGTAATTTTTACAGCAAATCAGACAGTAGAAGGTAAGCGTTTAGCAATATACCATACAAATGTAATGATGTGTTTAGCAGAGAACTTTGCTGTTATTTGTTTAGATACAATTGATGATAAAAAGGAGCGTAAAAGTGTAGTGAAGCATTTAAAACAAGATGGTAAAGAGATTATTTCTATTACTGAAAAACAAATGCATCAGTTTGCTGGGAATATGTTACAGTTAAGAGGGACTAATGACCAGTTGTATTTAATAATGAGTGAAGCTGCATATAGCAGTTTAACTAAAACTCAAATTGATACTATAGAAAAGTATTGCCCTATTATTTCAAGTTCTTTAGAGACTATAGAAACATGTGGTGGTGGAAGTGCACGTTGCATGATGGCAGAAGTTTTTCTTCCAAGAGCTTAACTATATTGCCCTCTTTATTTTTTATAAGTAAGCGTAACTTTTTTATACTAGGTTCTAGAAGTAAAGAGGTGGTAATTTTTTTTGTAATTAAGCTTTAGATGCTGCTTTAGGAAGTTCTATAAAGAATTTACTACCAACATTTTCTGTGCTTTCTACCCAGATTTTTCCGTTGTTTAATTCTACCAAATCTTTGGCAATAGTTAAACCTAATCCAGTTCCTTTTTCGTTTTTAGTTCCTGCGGTTGTGAAGTTTTTATGTGCAGCAAATAACTTATCAATATTAATTTTAGGAATACCAACTCCTGTGTCTTCAATGCAAATTAAAGACTTACCATTCGCGTCTAGATTAGAAATGGTAATAACATCACCAGTTCTGCTAAATTTAACGGCATTGGTAATTAAATTTTGAATTACAATTTCTACCATACTACGATCTGCAAACACAAAATCGCGTTGAGATTCATCAATTAAAACGATGCGTTTATCCTCAACTTTTTGTTCTACTAATGCCATTTTAGAATGAAAGACATCTTGAATATTAAACAGTTCTGGTTTTGGTTCTAAGTTTTGCATTTGCGATTTAGACCAATTCAGTAAATTGAATAATAGTGCAGATGCATTATTAGCATTTTCACTTAATTCAGGGATTAATTCATAAAACTCCTCTTTAGAAATGCTGTCTTCGTTTAATAAATCTAGAAATGCTTTTATTGAAGAAATGGAATCTTTTAAATCATGAGAAACAATAGAGAAAAGTTTGTCTTTTACTTGGTTAACCTCTTCTAGATGATGAGTCTGTTCTAAAATGGCTTCTGTTCTTATTTTCTCTTCAGATAATTTTCTTTTCTGTTTAGTGAGTTCAGCTTTATGAAATCTAACTTTTATAAGATTAAAAAATAAAACAACGATTAGCAGAATACAAAGCATTATTAAGCCAATTGTCACATAAGACTTATTAAACCAGGAAGCCGATGCGTCGTCTGTTTGCTTATCGTTTTGTTTAATGGTGTTGACAGTGCTTGTATTAGTTTCAACTAAGTCTAAATGATCTATCTCTGTAGGAAAATCTGGTTGATTTTTTTTAGATAATGAGTCTTTAAGTTTATGATACTTGCCTTGCCAAAAGAATGCATTTTGGTAATATCCACGAGTAGAATCTAAAGCAATATGAAGTTTGTAATTTTCTAAAAGATCAGTTTTACTATCTACTTTTAACGCAATTTTATAGGCTTCATTTAATTGTTTCTCGGCTAGTTTTACTTTTCTTTTCTGTAAGTTTAAGTTTCCAATAGCATTTAATGCTCTTAAAATTCCTTCTTTGTTATTCTGCTTGCGATTATATTTTAAGCCTTCAAGTAAATGTTCTGAAGCTTTATCATATTCCTTAAAACGCAGATATTCACTACCTAATTTTGGTAAAATATCACCACGTAACTCTTGGTCGGTTTCTAGATCTAAAATATCTAAAACCCTTTCGTAATATTCAATAGCTTTACGGTGTTCTTTTAATACAGAATAAAGTTCTGCAATATTTTTTGTAGATGCTTTAATCCCATCTTGGTCATTTATTTGTTTACGTACAGCTAACGCTTTAAAATTAAATTCGATGGCTTTATCAATCTGTGCTGTTTTATAGTAAGCTTCTGCAAGGTTGTTATAAGCAGAACTTAATTCATGATTAAGGTATCGCTCTTCAAAAATATCTATTGCAGATAATGAGTTTTGTAAACCAATCTTATAATTTCCACGTTTAATTTCAATAAGTCCTATACTGTTGCTCACTTTTGCTACACCAAGGGTATCACTTATTTGAAGGTATAAATCTCTCGATTTTGTGTAGTTGTGTATGGCGTTAAAATAATCGTTACGTTCTGTGAAAATTAAAGCTCTATAGTAGCTGCTTTCAGCCAGGCCTTTTATATAATTTAGTTCTTCAGAAAGTTTAGAAGTTTCATTAACATAAAGCAGAGCCTTTGCAAAATCCTTAGTTTTATACAGTTCGTTTATAAGCATTAACGATGTATCCACTTTTGTGGAGTCTGGATTTTGAAAAGCTATTTGTACCGTAAGTTCATCTATTTTTTCGGTTTGAGAAAAAACAATAAACGATAGTAGATAAACAGCTAATGTTAGTAACTGTTTCATCTTAAAATAGCGTTAAAACGAATTGCGCTGCTTGGTGTGAAAAACTTTTATAGAGGGATACAAAAAGTAAGTTAACACTAAACAATAACAACAGAGTTAATGTTTGATTATTAAGCTTCATCAATGTTTGGGACATTTATTAATAGCCTACCAAAAATGCCAATATCATTATGAAAATGCTAATTATTAGGACTTAATACCAATATATTAGCTAAAGTGACAAATTAAATATGTTCAAAAAATTAGTTATCGATTAAAGGTAAATTAAACGGAAGTAATACGGTTTGATCGACGAAATGCATAGGTGGCTTAAGTTTTTGATGTTTAGTTTATTACAACTATTCAAATCTACAGGTAAACCTTCTTCGATAAAGGGTCTAAAAGCTAAGATTATACTTTAAGGCATCTTTAGTGGTAAGCTTTTAGTAATTATATACCCAATCCTTTAATAAATACTATTAAGGTATCATAATTATGTCTTCATAGAATCTTAATAAAACAATTAAACTTCTATCTTTGCCAACGTTTTAAAACACAAAAATAAAGCAGGATATGACCCTTCAAGAAACTTTAGAAATACATGTAAAGGCAGCGATAAAAGCGTTGTTTAACTCGGAATTAGAATCAGTAGAATTTCAAGCCACTCGTAAAGAGTTTGCTGGAGATGTTACAGTTGTTGTGTTTCCAATGTTACGTGTTGTAAAAGGTAATCCTGCTGTAATAGGCGAGCAAGTTGGACAATACCTTCTAGATAATGTAGATTTGGTAAAAGGATTCAACGTGGTTAAAGGTTTTTTAAATGTTGAAATTAGCGATAAATATTACTTAGATTTCTTTAAAAGTATTAAAGAAGATGACACGTTTGGTTTTGCTAAGCAAAAGGATGACAAAGCTGTTATGGTTGAGTATTCTTCACCAAACACAAACAAACCTTTGCATTTAGGACACGTTAGAAATGTACTTTTAGGTTATAGTGTTTCAGAAATTTTAAAAGCTTCAGGTAAAAAAGTCTACAAAACTCAAATTATTAATGATAGAGGTATTCATATATGTAAAAGTATGTTGGCTTATCAGAAATTTGGAAACGGAGAAGTGCCAACTGAAGATTTTAAAGGAGATAAATTAGTAGGTAACTATTATGTAAAGTTTGATCAAGCTTATAAGCAAGAGGTTGCAGAATTAGTAACACAAGGACAATCTGAAGAAGACGCTAAAAAGAATGCACCTTTATTACTAGAAGCCCAAGAAATGCTAATTAAATGGGAAGCTGGAGATGAAGACGTTGTGGCGCTTTGGAAAAAAATGAACGAATGGGTTTACGCAGGTTTTGATGTCACTTACAAGAATATTGGTGTAGACTTCGATGCTTATTATTATGAAAGTAATACTTATTTGTTAGGAAAAGAATTTGTTGCTGAAGGTTTAAAATCTGGTGTTTTTGAAGAAGATCCTGATGGCTCTGTTTGGTGCGATTTAACTGAAGACGGTTTAGATAGAAAAATTGTATTGCGTAGCGATGGTACTGCAGTTTACATGACGCAAGATATCGGAACGGCTATTCAACGAATTAAAGATTATCCAGATGTTGGAGGTATGGTTTATACCGTTGGAAACGAACAAGATTATCATTTTAAAGTTTTATTCTTAATCTTGAAGAAACTTGGTTTTGATTGGGCAAAAAATCTATTTCATTTAAGTTATGGTATGGTAGATTTACCAAGCGGAAAAATGAAGAGTAGAGAAGGAACGGTTGTAGATGCGGATGATTTAATTCAAGAAATGACAGATACAGCTGAAGAAATTTCTAAAGAATTAGGAAAGCTTGAAGAGTATGATGAAGATGAAAAACAAGCACTTTACAAAACCATAGGTTTAGGAGCTTTAAAATATTACATCCTAAAAGTAGATCCTAAAAAACGAATTTTATTCGATCCTAAAGAATCTATCGATTTTCAAGGAAATGCGGCACCATACATACAAATGGCTTATGCAAGAATTCAATCGATATTAAGAAAAGCGAATTCCACAAATGGAATCGTGGCTTCAGATGCTTTTAATGATGCTATTGTTTTACATGAAAAAGAAAAACAATTGATTAAGCAATTAGAGCAATTTCCAGAAATGATACAAAGTGCTGCAGAACAACATAGTCCTGCGTTAATTGCTAATTACACTTACGATTTGGTAAAGGATTTTAGTTCGTTTTATCAAAACTTACCTATAGTTTTAGGAAATGAAGATGTAAACTCTCAGAAGTTTAGAATTTCTCTATCAAAAACAGTTGGCCAAACCATTAAAAATGCATTTCAAATTTTAGGAATTGAAGTTCCTGAACGTATGTAGATTTTGTTTTAAGACAAGGTAGCTTGTTATAAGAGAGGATTTGTAGCTGAGTTTGGTTTAACTAAGTTTCTGGATTATTCAGCTTATTTAAGCATTAGTCTTTTATTTTTAAATCTAAACGATGGACGTAGCCCACGCTTAATTCCGTAAAATCTGCTTGACCAAGATTAGCATTAATATGAGCTCCGAAAAAGACATTGTGTTTTGGTGCCTTGTTAGTTGTCCATAAATAATAGTTTAATCCCATCCTTGCAGAAACGGTTCGTTTTATTTCATAATACCAATCCAATTCACCTAAAACTTCAACGGTTTCTCCGTGTTCATTTTCATAGTCATAACCCTTGTTTAGTTGCCAGTCTATTTTGTAGAATGGTTTGTAAATATTAAGTCCTAGACTAAGCTCAAAACCAAAATGATCTATAAGTAATTCTGATGTAGCAAATAGCCCAAAGTTTGTAGCATAACCAAAAGGGTTTTTTGTGTAGTGTGGAAACTGCTCAGCTATTAAAGTTTCATTGTTTTTTATGTAATCATAATAGTGCTCGTAAAACCGATAGTAAAAACCACCTCCAAATTTAAAGGTGTTATTCAGTATTTTTCCAGCCGAAGCAGAAACTGTAAAGACTTCTTTTTTTGTGTCAAATTTTTGAGATAAGACGTTTTCTCCTAAGCCAAATCTAAAAGAGAAATACGTTTGTGATTTAGTATTGAAATTTGGGCTCTTATATGTTGATTCGCTTTTTGTTTTTTTATCAATTTTAGCAGAAATACTAGCGGCTAAACTGTTTAGTCCTTGGTTGGGTAGGTTTGTGTGTCCATTAGAATGGTGTAAAAAACCTAAACCAAATCGCCAATCAGTAGTGTTGGTTTTAAAAATGTCATAGTACAGAAAAGATCGAAACGACCAATTTACTTTTGTGGTTATAGCTCTATTAAACTCATTGGTTATAACATCGTATTTAGTGTCCATATAAGAACTACCAAAACCAATTTGTAAGTTTAAACCTTTAACACGTTTGTTTAAAATAGAAAACTCTATAAATGGTAGTATACTATAAGCATGACCCACTTTTTGTGAATTACCAAAATCTGTATAACCAAAAGAAATACCTGTTCTCGGGTAGTTTAATCTGGATGCCCATTCTTTATCCGATTTAAAATTATGACGTCCAATGCTGAAAAATATATTTTTTTGAGGTTTGGTTTCAGGAAAATCAGTATTGGCCTCTAACGTTTTACCAACAAGGATTTCAGGAATAAAAAATACAGAATGGTTACTACTAGAAGCTGTAGTTTGAGAATAACCGTTTTGATAAAATATGGCAAAAGCTATTGTTATAATGAAATTTGTATAGGTTCTAGTGTGCATTGATTACTGTTGGTTGCTACTAAGAAACAACTAAAATCTGACTCTAAAACTAAGATTAGGTGTAAATTTTAAAGAGCGATTGTTGATTTCTATAATTGAATCGTCTGATTCTAAGCTATAATAGCGATTTACTGTATTGGTTTGGTTAAAGATATTCCATACAGAAGCACCAATGTCTGCTTTTACGGTATTGGAAATATTAAAATTATAAATAGCAGAAATATCAGTTCTAAAATAATCAGGTAATCTTGAATTGTTTGGAGTATTATATTCAATTATTAAATTGCTTTCATCTTGCAAAACAGAAGGTGTTGTATAAGGTCTTCCAGAGTGCCAATTCATACCAAAACCAATTTTAAAATTAGATATGCTATACGTTAAAGATGCATTGGCAACATGTTGAAGATCTAAAGTGTTAGGAAAAGAATTGCCAGCATTCAAATTTTCAAAATGATAATCGTTTTTACTAAATGAATAACTTAACCATGTACTAAAATCTTTAATACGCTTATTAATAAGGAAGTCAATGCCTTTAACAGTGTAAGAGCCAATATCGTTTGTAAATTGAAATTGGTTTTGAAATCCTTGACTTTGAGCAGTAATATTACTCACGTTTTTGTAATAACCTTCTATAGAAATTAATAAATTGTTTTGGTTGTAGCTTAACCCTGCAGACACTTGTTGACTTTTAACTAATGGAATGTTAGTGTCATTTGCCAATTGCCAACGGCGTTTTTCAATACCTAAAAAGTCTTGTTGTAAATCTATAACTTGAGTTATGGATTGGTTCTTTATTTCCCCTAAAATTTCGAGTCTAAAATAATCCGATATCTTTTGGTTAAAAGCAAAGCGAGGTTCAATAATAATTTCTTGGAGTTTATTGAAATAACTGATTCTTGCACCAAAACGTAAATAGGTGTTACGAGACTGAGAATATCTAACCACTTCACCAAATACAGCATGCGTTCTAATAATTTCCTTTATTAAGCTTCTGTGATTTGGATTGATAACAGTTTCAGAATTAGTAACACCAACTTCGTTAAATTGATAACCAAGATTTATTTTTAAACTAGGACTCACTATTTTAGAGACGTCAAAACGTAAGCCATAATCTTCAACTTTATTTTCTTGATTTAAAAGTTGTTCATCAATAATATTATTACTCTTTGCATCTAAATCGTAATTGGAATAATAAATCTCAGTAGATACGTTGAGGTCTTTTTTTAATGATTTTGAATAGCTAGTACTGGCACCAAAACTCACTTGATTGAGTTCACTTTTAGTTTCTTGAAAATCATTATTGATAGACGTAAAAACTTGATTGTATTCTAAATTATTATACATATTCACGACATTAACACGGAGTTTAGAAGACGAATCAATATTGTATAAAAATTTAGCGTTTATATCGTAAAATAAAAATCGTTCTTCTAAGGCTAATTGTGTTGTGCTATTAGAGGTATTTAATTCTGAATCTGCAAAAATTCGGTCAAAATAAGCATCATAAGTTTCAGAAACTAAAAGATCTGTGAAAGAGCGTCTTAGAGCTAATTGTAATTCTGTCTTTTTAGATAATGGGATTTTTGAAAAACCATCTACACTTAATAAATTGGTACCAAATCCACCTGTTGTTTTATGTTCTAGATTGTCTGAGTTATTTATAGACATTGTACTAGAAACGGCATTACCATATTTAGCACTTGTTCCATTTTTAGAAATACTAATATCTTCAGATAAATAAGGATTGAAAGCAGAAATTAAACCAAAAAAATGACCAGTTTGGTACATTCTAATACCTTCATACAAAATAAGATTTTGGTCGTTTGTGCCACCACGAACGTTGATATTAGAAATGCGCTCGTCTACACTAATAATTCCAGGTAAGTTTTGAACTATTTGTAAAACATCGGGTTCAATTAAACCAGGTAAAATCTGAAAAGATTTAGTGTCTACATCAATGGTTCCATTATTGGTTTTAGAGATACCTTTAGTAAGATAGTTAACTACGACAACTTCTTCTAAATGTTGCATCGAGTTTTCAGTTGCCAATACCGTTTTGGGTGTAATAGCAATAAACCGATGACTTAGAACTTTAAAATTAAGATTGGTAACCAGTTTTAGTTCACGAACAACTTGCTCTAAGGATAATTCGGGATATAAAGGAAATACTGAAATGTCTTCTATCGTTTTGGTTTCAAAAGAAAACTTTACATTGTATTGTTTTTCTAATTCTAAAAGTATTTTGGCAAGCGGTTGTTGTTCCTGTTGTTCCTGACAATGTGCGAGGTTACAATAGGTAATAGATAAAAAGCAGAAAATTATACAAAGTAATTTTTTATTCACGCTTTAGTAAAATAGATGTTCCTGATTTACTGTAGCTTAAATTTAATGGTATTGTAACAGACTTCAATGCTAAATCTAAATTATTGTGTGTAAAACTTCCTGTAAATAAACGCGATGTATCAATATTTGTTGCGTTTATTGTTTGGTTGTATTGGTTTTCAAACTCAGTAATTACATGTTTAAGAGGTACACTTTTAAAACTACTTTCGCCATTTAACCATTGTGGTTGTAAAATGTTTTCTTTTTCATTTTCAAGTTGTTTCCCATCTATAATTTGAAACGTGTGACCAGGTTTTAATGTTATCGTTTTTTTATTATGCGTTACAGCAACTAAACCTTCGTAACAGGTAGCTTCAAAATAAGATTCACGTTGTTTTACATTAAACTGTGTCCCTAAAACACTAACAATTCCATCTGCTGTAATAACATCAAATTTCTGACCTTTAGCAACTTTAAAAAATCCTTCACCTTGTAAATTCACCTCTCTTGTGTCGCTCCATTTGTTTTTATTAAAAGTGACTGTTGAGTTGGCATTTAAATCTACAGTAGAAGTGTCTGGTAGCTCTATGGTGGTTTGTTGCGCAATATCAGTTCCTATTTCTGTGTCTAAATTTGAGGTGTAATAATAAACGCTAAACCCAATAGCAAGAATAGCAGCGATTTTCAACAAAGGTTTTAACCATGAATTACTTTTAGCTGACTCAGGTTTAAGATTAGGTTTTAAATTTTGATACGTTTGATCTACAGAAAAAGTAGGTGCTTTAAAACCTTGTAAGGCTTTATCTGCCTTAATTAATTCCGTATAATCCTCAAGCTGCTCAAAAGCATTTTGCTCTTCAGTAGTTAGATTATGGTCTAGCCATTTTTTTATAAGTGCTTCTCGTTTCATGTTCTGATTTCATGTATATAACAGCTAAGGTTTAAAAACCCCTACGTCTGGTATTTAATAATTATAATTTTTAGTGTTTCGAAACTTTTAAAGTTCATCAATTTCTAATCTCAGCTTTTTTAAAGCTCCATAAATTCGTTTCTCTACAGCTTTTACAGAAATACCTAATAACTCGGCAATTTCCTTAAAACGTTTGCCTTCAACTCTGTTCAGTAAAAAGGCCACGCGCTGTGCTTCAGTGAGATTGCTTATTGCGTTTTGTAGTTTTTGATGGTATTCTTTTTCCTGAAGTACAAATTCGGGTGTTTCGTTTGTAGAATGTTTTTGAGGTTTTTGGCTATGTTTTAAAACTACTTTTTGGTGAGCCACAGCATTGAGTGTTAAATTATTGGCTGTTGTAAATAAGTAGCTTTTTGCTTTTTCTGGAGCTATTTTACTACAATTTTGCCATAATTTAATAAAAGCTTCTTGTACTTTGTCTTGAGGATTTAATTGCTCGCCAAATTTATAATACAAGAAGTCATGCAGATTTTTAGCATGCTTTTTATATAGATGTTCAAATAAGCGCGATTCGCAAATATTGTCTTGTAAAGGTTTGCCCATAGGTTAGAATAAGTGCCACAAATTATAAATAATATTTTTAATAATTGATAGTAGGACTTTTGTCTTTGAAACTGTTTTATAATAAATAGTTAAAGAAACAGCGCTATGAGAATTAAAATCAATTATCTATTTGTATTTACTCTTTTTGTCTTTTTTTCTTTTACATCTTGCCAAGATGAGGTTACTGAAATAGAAAACCCAAACGAGCAAGAAACGTTAGTGCCAAATTCTTCTTTGGTGAATTTAATGAGCAATGTTGTTGCAAATAACGGTGCTATCGATGATTTTTTGGATAACGCAAGTTGTTTCTCATTAGAATTACCAATAACCATTATAGTTAGTGATGTAACTATTATAATTGAAACTGAAGCAGATTTAGGAGAACTACAAGATTTATTAGAAGATGTTTCTGTAAATGATGATATTTTAGATTTTGTATTTCCCGTTACTATTATTTTTAGTGATTATAACCAAATTGTTATTGAGAATGAAGACCAACTTCAAAATTTTATAATTGAATGTGTAGAAGACGATAACGATATTATAGAGTGTGCAGATTTTGTGTATCCTATTTCGTTTTCTGCTTTTAATTCAGATTTTAATCTTGTTGAAACCATTGTTATTGAAAGTGACGGAGCTTTATATCTGTTTTTAGATGAATTAGAAGACGATGAAAACGCTCTAATAGTAAGTTTAAATTTTCCGGTAACTTTAGAATATAATAATGGAGATACTGTTGAAGTCACAACAAACGAAGAATTAGCAAATTCCATACAAGCTGCAGAACAGTTTTGTGAAGCAGATACTGATAATTGTGTTGAAGATGACGTGCTTGTAGGTTTATTAGAATGTCCGTGGGATTTTACAGACGGAACAGATTTTTTTGACAATTACCAATTAATCTTTAATTCTAATGGTAGTTTAGAAATATCAGAAGGTATGGCAGCATCTGCTATTGGTGGTTATTGGGACTTATCGTCTTCAGATAATGGTATTATACTAACCATTTCAGAATTAACCGCTTTTGAAGATAGTTTAGAAGGCGAGTGGTTGGTTGTGTCTTGTAATGTTGATGATTATTCTGTAAATGAACTCACGTTATCTCAAGGTAATTTAGAGCTTAATTTAGAGCAAGATTGTAACGATGATTTAGATTGTTCAGCAATAGCAATAAATTCAAATATTACTGAATGTGCTTGGAGTTTAGATACCAATTTAATTACAGATTATCCTGTAGATGTTTATATTCATTTTGGATCTGAAGGAACAGTTATGATTGAAGGTGCTGATAATTTAGAATCTCAAATAGGAACATGGGAAATCACAGCTATCGCATCAGGTGTATTCTTAGAGTATACATTACAAAGCCCTTTCGATGTATTAAACGGACAATGGCAAGTTGTAGAATGCTTGGATGGTTATTTGTATTTGCAAAATGGAAATAATAATATTGAGTTAAATGAGGCTTGCGAAATCAATAATCAGGCTCTTTTAGAGTGTTATTCTATTTATGTATTGTCGCAAGAATGCGATAATGATAATGATGGCTTAGCCACATTTGTAATAGAAACCAATAGTCAGCAAACAACAGAGTGTAATGCGCTTTATCCTTTAGCCGGAAGTTATCATCCTACTTATCAAGATGCTGTAAATACTACTAATCATTTAAATATTACATTAACAACACCAACAGAATTAGAATCTCAATTTATATTTTTTAGAGTTTTTAATCAAGATACGCACGAGTATGCTGTGCAAGAATTAGAGCTCATAGTTGAATCTTGTAATGATAGCGTCTTTAATTGCTTTAGTGATTTTGAAATTATAGAATGTAACCAGCCTAATAATGTGCCTGTTTATAATTTAAATGTTGGAACAATAGGATTGATAGATTGTACTGAAGTTTATTATCCATCATTCCATGAAACTTTAATGGATGCGCAGAATGATACAAATGCTATCGTAAATACAGAAGCATACGGAGCATTAGTGGCAGAGGTCTATTTAAGAATTGAATCTGAGAGTGGGAATTTTGAGATTTTCACTATTTATTTAAATACTGTTGATTGTAATTATTTTGAATGTTTCGAAAATGTTGTAGTCGATATTTGTGATGATGATGATATAAATGATGGTTTTGCAATAGTTACTTTAGAAGATATTTATTCAAATTGCATACAGGATGACATAATTGTAACATACCACATTTCCTTTTCGGATGCAGAAGCAAATGTTGATGCATTAGCGTCACCTTATGTAAATACAAGTAATCCACAAACATTATATGTTAGAACAGAATTAATTTCTGACTCCAACATTTATGAGATTTTTACAATAGAGCTTAATGTCATTAATTGTAATTCTGGGAATTGTACAGAAGGAGATGTAGATGGTATTTTAACAGAATGCGAATGGAATATTGCCAGCTATAATGGAAGTGATAATCTAAATGATTATAATTTTAATTTTGAAGAAAACTCAGGAGTTGTAGTGATTTATACGGATACAATTATAATTGATGCTGGTTGGTCAACATCAACAACAGAAGATGGTGTTGTTATTGAATTTTCAAATGTAGCAGGTCCAAATATTCAGGCAATAAATGGAAATTGGTTGGTTGTAGAGTGCACGGCAAATCAATTAATACTGCATAATGATACAGATAGTAATAATGAAATAGTTCTGGTTAGAACCTGTGAATAAAAAGCATTAAAGTTAGTAAAGTTAGTAAAGTTAGTTAAGTTAGTTAAAGAGAGTCGTTCGCCATGAGCGGCTCTTTTTTGTTTTTTAGACGCATATTCTCAGTTTAGTATTGTTGCTTTATAGGGTTGTCTATATTTTTTATGAAATTTCAATATCTTAGTAATACAAATGAGAGAGTAAGCAACTGACAACGACTATTACACCTTAAAACTAATTCAAAAACACATTAGTAATTCCCTCATAAATTCTTAAATTCGCAACTTATTAAAATATTGTAGACTGCTCATAGTAGACTGCAAACTGAAGACTAAAAAACATGTTCAATAATTTAAGTGATAAGTTAGATAAAGCGTTACACGTATTAAAAGGTCATGGTAGCATTACAGAAGTAAATGTTGCTGAGACACTTAAAGAAGTAAGAAGAGCGCTTTTAGATGCCGATGTTAACTTTAAAATTGCAAAAGAATTTACCGTTCGTGTAAAAGAAAAAGCACTTGGTCAAGATGTATTAACAACATTACAACCAGGTCAATTAATGGTGAAACTCGTTAAAGATGAGTTAACCGAATTGATGGGAGGCGATGTAGAAGGTATTAATCTTTCTGGAAATCCTAGTGTAATTTTAATGTCTGGTTTACAAGGATCTGGTAAAACAACCTTTTCTGGTAAATTGGCCAACTATTTAAAAAATAAAAAAACTAAGAAACCTTTATTAGTAGCTTGTGATGTTTATCGTCCTGCTGCAATAGATCAGTTACATGTTGTAGGAGATCAAATAGGTGTTGAGGTTTTTAGTGATAGAGGAAATACAGATCCTGTTGCCATTTCGCAAGCAGGTATTGCTCATGCAAAAGCTAATGGTCACAATGTTGTGATTATTGATACCGCTGGACGTTTGGCTGTAGATGAAGCGATGATGACGGAAATCTCTAACATTCATAAAGCTATTCAACCACAAGAAACGTTGTTTGTTGTCGATTCTATGACAGGTCAAGATGCTGTTAATACAGCAAAAGCCTTCAATGATATCTTAAATTTCGATGGTGTAATTCTTACCAAATTAGATGGTGATACACGAGGTGGAGCAGCAATTTCTATTAAATCTGTAGTTAATAAACCAATTAAGTTTATTGGTACAGGTGAGAAGATGGAAGCTATTGATGTGTTCTATCCATCACGTATGGCAGATCGTATTCTTGGAATGGGTGATGTTGTATCTTTAGTAGAGCGTGCTCAAGAGCAGTTTGATGAAGAAGAGGCAAGAAAACTACAGAAGAAGATTGCCAAAAACCAATTTGGGTTTGATGATTTCTTAAAACAGATTCAGCAAATCAAGAAAATGGGTAACATGAAAGATTTAGTAGGCATGATTCCTGGAGCAGGAAAAATGATGAAAGATATTGATATTGACGATGATGCTTTTAAAGGTATCGAAGCTATTATTCATTCTATGACTCCAGAAGAACGTTCTAACCCTTCAGTAATAAATGCAAGTCGTAAAAAGAGAATTGGTAAAGGTTCTGGTACATCTGTACAAGAAGTAAATCAACTCTTAAAGCAGTTTACTCAGATGAGTAAAATGATGAAGATGATGCAAGGCGGAGGCGGAAAACGCATGATGCAAGCGATGAAAGGCATGCAATAAAAGGCAACAGTCGTATTAAGTAGTCTCTTTTTAAAGACTTTTTAAATATTTAATTTATAACCAAGTAAATCTTTGCGCAAAAGCGCTTTTGCTAGAAAACAATAACCAACAGCATGACAATATTAGACGGTAAAAAAGTAAGTAACGACATTAAAAATGAAATCAAAGCGGAAGTCGATAAGATGAAAGCGAATGATGAAAAAGTACCGCATCTAGCAGCTGTTATTGTTGGTAATGATGGAGCGAGTTTAACGTATGTTGGTAGTAAAGTAAGAGCCTGCGAACGCGTTGGTTTTGAATCTACAATGGTGCGTTTGTCTAATACTACAAGCGAAGTTGAGTTGTTAGACAAAATTGAAGAGCTAAATAATAACGATAATATTGATGGCTTTATAATTCAATTACCATTACCACCACAGATTAATACGCAGAAAGTTTTAATGGCTGTGAATCCTGATAAAGATGTGGATGGGTTTCATCCTATGAACTTTGGAAAAATGGCATTAGACATGTCTACTTTTATTCCTGCAACACCTTTTGGGATCTTGGAATTATTAGATCGTTATGGAGTAGAAACCAAAGGAAAGCATACCGTTGTTATTGGTCGTTCGCATATTGTTGGTCGTCCTATGAGTATTTTAATGGGACGTAAAGGTTTTCCTGGAAACTCAACAGTAACTTTAACACACAGTCATACTAAGAATATTACACAGATTACATCTCAAGCAGATATTATTATTTCAGCTTTAGGAATTCCAAAATTCTTAAAAGCAGAAATGGTGAAAGATGATGTTGTTATTGTAGATGTAGGAATTACAAGAGTACCAGACGATTCTGATAAAGGTTACTATATAACTGGTGATGTCGATTTTGCAACTGTTAGTAAAAAAGCAAGTTATATTACTCCAGTTCCTGGTGGAGTAGGACCAATGACTATTGCAATGCTTTTAAAGAATACTTTAATAGCAAGAGATCAACATAGAAAAGCTAATAGATAATAAATAATGATGTGTTTAAGGCTTTGTGCTATCGTTTCTAATACTGTTACGATAGGCAGTCTTCAGCATATGCTGCCTATTCTTTTTGCATTCATCTTTGGGACCATTCTAATAAAATATTCTAAAAGAAACTTATCCAATTCACAACAGGTAAATATCCTTATTGGTTTAGGATGGTTTGTATCTCTTTTTATAATAAGCTTTCATGCTTATCGAATGCTTTTTGAAAACTATAATTTCAAAACTGATTTACCGCTTTTCCTTTGTAGTTTACTGGCCTTAATAATTCCCATATTTACGCATTATCGTAAGTATTGGATGTTCGAAATATTAGTCTTTTGGATAATTGGTGGCACGTTGCAGGCCGTAATTACACCAGATATTCCGGAAGGATTACCAAGTTTTGATTACTTTAGATATTGGATCGTTCATTTAGGATTATTGGTCATAATATTCTACGTTGTTTTTATTTTTAATATGAAACCAACGTTGCGTAGTGTATTAAAATCTTTTTTAGCTTTTCATGTTTATTTGGCAATTGTGGCCGTATTGAATTATGTATTAGATGCTAATTACTTTTACTTAATGGAAAAGCCGCAATCAGCAACTATAATGGATCATTTTGGAGAGTGGCCTTACTATGTAATAGCTGGTCAGTTAGTACTTATTCCTTTGTTTTTATTGGTGTATTTGCCGTTTTACCTTTCAAGTAAGTTTAAAAAATCATTTAGCAAATAACTGACTCATATCCTTGAAGGACTTAAACTCTAAGGCGTTTCCAGAAGGATCTTTAAAAAACATAGTGGCTTGTTCTCCTACAAGGTCTTCAAACCTAATATAAGGTTCAATAATAAAAGTTATGCCTTTGGATTTTAATAATTCGGCAAATTCCTGAAACACGTTCCATTCTAAAACCACACCAAAATGTGGTATAGGAACATCTTTTCCGTCGACTAAATTGGTAGCATCACCTTCAGCTTGTTTTGCTTTGTAATGAATAACTAACTGATGACCAAAAAAGTTATAATCTACCCAATGTTCACTGCTTCTTCCTTCTTCAAAATTTAAGAGGTTGGTGTAGAAATCTCTGCATTCTGATAGATTATGAACAGGAATAGCAAGATGAAAAGGAGTCAGTGCCATTTTAAAAGTTATTTGTCCTGTCTATTGTTTTTGGCTCAAACGTTTTAATAGAATCACTAATTAAGTTATTCAATGTTTTAAACTCGTCTTTAGTTAGCTCTCTATATTGACCTGAAGATATATCAAGATTTACATTCATTATCCTAACACGCTTTAAGGTTTGTACTTCGTAATTTAAGTACTCGCACATACGTCGGATTTGTCTATTGAGTCCTTGTGTTAAAATAATACTGAACGTAAATCGATCTATTTTTTTTACCACACATTCTTTAGTGCGCTTTCCTAAATCTTCAATATAAATACCTCCAGACATGCGCTCAATAAAAGTTTGAGAAATCGGAGTGTCTACAGTAACTAGGTATTCTTTTTCGTGATTGTTGCTCGCTCTTAGAATCTTATTTACAATATCTCCATCATCTGTAAGTAGAATTAAACCTTCACTTGGTTTATCTAATCTTCCAATTGGAAAAATTCGTTTAGGATAGTTAATGTAGTCAATAATATTATCCTTTTCAACACGTGTATCAGTGGTGCAAACAATACCTACAGGTTTGTTAAAAGCTAAGTAAACAAAGTCTTGTTTACGTTGACCGATAATTTCACCATCTACTTTTACAACATCTTCAGGTGTTACTTTGGTTCCCATCTCAGGTACCACATCGTTAATGGTTACTCGTCCAGCATCAATTAAGCGATCAGCTGCTCTTCGTGAGCAGTAACCAGCTTCGCTGAGGTATTTGTTTAGGCGTTTTAATTCTTCTGACATAGTGCAAAAGTACGTATAAAGATTAGTTATTTATAAACTCAATAATCTTTGGAGTCAATGATTTGTCTTTTAATCCATGACCAAAACCAGAAGTTGATATTAATTCCGAATTTTTATAAAGGCTAGCAATCAATTGTCCATCTTCATAAGGAATAATTTTATCCTTTTTATCATGAATTATTAAACCCTTGGCCTCAATAGATTTTGTGAAATTTGCGGACGAAAAATAATCGACAGGTTTACCAAAGCGTTCTAAAACGATAGAATCTAAACCATTTGAAATGCGATTGTTAAACCCCATCATTTGTTTATATCTAGAAAAGACTCCGGTGAAATGTGCTGGTGCACCTAATAGAATTAATTTCTTAATAGAAGGTAGTTTATGATTGTGCAAGCAAAACACACTTGCCATGCCGCCTACTGAATGTCCTATCAAAATTTCTGGTTGAAATTTTTTAGCGACAACATTAATAAATTCAGAATACAAAATAGCATTGAATTGTTTTCCGTCAGATCTACCATGAGCAGGTGCATCTAAAGAAACAATGTTATAATCTTGGGCTTTTAAATCCTCTAAAAGATATTCCCAACGCGATGTATTGCTTTCCCAACCATGAGCTAGTAATACGGTTTTGCCTTTGCCAACCCAACGATAAATTGCTATATCTTGGTTGTTGTGAGTTATTTCTTCGAAAAATGCTGATTCAATAATGCGTTTATTAACATCATTGTAACGTCCTTTTCTTGGTGATGAAAATAACTTCAGCGCTTTTTTAGATGCAAGTTTAGTTGAAATTAAACTGGTGACATTTAGCGCGTTCCCAATAGATTTTAAAACAAAATTACTCATACTATGCGTCTTCTCTGTTTACGGCTTCTACTGAAAATGCAGGCAAGCATATTGCTAAATATACACAAGGCTCAGTGAAAGGGTTAGAATATTGTAACCTCGTGTTTTTTTGAACTTTAATAGATTGACCAGCTTCTAAAACTATTGTTTCACCATCTATAATAAATTGCTTTTTACCTTTAATAATAAACGTATATTCATCAAATTTTGGTGTTTGAAAAGGTTCTGACCAACCAGCAGGAGCAATCATGTGTGCAATGCTTATATCTGAATTTCCGTCAGTAGCATTGCCAAAGTGTTCTTTAATAATTTTCCCGTCGTCTGTAGGAACTACAAATGGGGAATCTTGAATGGTATATTTCTTAGTTTTCTGCATATTTTTAATATTTACTACCAGTGAATCATGAAAAACTTAATCTTAGCGTTTTCTGGAATTTGAATAGGATCAATGTTTAAATCCATATCAAAACGCATACTAGCAGGAAGTTCTTTTTTATCGATAGAGAATGCTGCATTTATTTCATTTACAGAAACGACTATAGTATTAATAAGATTATCAACTTTAGAAATCTTATAGGCCGCTTTAATATCTTTAAACGTACTTAGTGTTGAAATGTTTTTTTCTGTTTTATAACGCGCATCATGAATACGAATACTCATAATCACAGAACTAGAATCAAGCACTTTTCTTGGCGACAAGTCTAAAAGTTTTTTACCACCTTTTTCATACACTTCTATAGTGTTTACAGAGCCTATAAATTTATCTCCAGCAATATAACGTACTACAGAGTCATTGCTAAAAATGGATTCGATATCTTTAACTTGTGTAGAATCGGTTAATAAACCAATATGTGTTTTAGAGACTAAAAAAGGGTTTACTGAAGCTTCTTTTGTACAGTTTGTTAAAAACAAGGCACAAATCAATGCAGCAAATAGAGTGTTTTTCATAATAGGGATTCGTTGAGATTATTTTAGCATTTTGGTTAAAATTCCCAAAACACTGCGGATTACAGTTGGGCTTGTTAAAACTTTTATAAATGGATTTTGTCTTGTGCTTTGTCTACGTGTGGTGCGTGTGTTTCTTTTGGTTTCAGCACGTTTTAAAGCTTCTTTCTCTTCTTTAGCTTTTTGTTTTGCTTCGTCTGCTTCAGCTTGCTTTATTTTTTCGTTAAGCATTTCATAAGCACTCTCTCTATCTATTTCTTGATTGTATTTTTTAGCGAGTTGAGATTGGGATACTAAACTACCAAGTTCTGCTTCGGTTAAAATATCCATTCGGCTCATTGGTGCACGTAACATTGTTGCAGCCAATGGAGTAGGAATCCCTTTTTCGTCTAAGGCGGATACTAAGGCTTCACCTATACCTAAGGATGTTAAAAGATCTGCAGTATCATAGTACTCTGAATCGGGATAGTTCTGTGCTGTAAGCTTAATGGCTTTTCTATCTTTTGCTGTAAAGGCACGTAAAGCATGTTGTACTTTTAAACCTAATTGTCCTAAAACAGCTTCTGGTACATCTGTAGGGTTTTGAGTTACAAAATATAAACCAACTCCTTTACTACGAATCAGTTTTACCATACTTTCAATTTGGTCAAGTAAGGCATCAGAAGCTTCATTAAAAATTAAATGTGCTTCGTCTATAAAAATAATAAGTTCTGGTCTGCCACTATCTCCTTGTTCAGGAAATGTAGAGTAAATTTCAGCCAATAGACTTAGCATAAATGTAGAAAACAATTTAGGCTTATCTTGAATATCAGTTAGTCTAATAATATTAATATAACCGCGACCATTTTCATCAATACGTAACAAATCTTGCGTGTCAAAAGACTTTTCTCCAAAGAATAAATCGCCTCCTTGTTGTTCTATTTCAATAAGTTTTCTAAGTATGGCTCCTGTAGAAGCAGTCGAGATTCTACCATAAGATTCCTCAAATTCTTTTTTTCCTTCACTTGTAGCATATTGTAGAATTTTCTTGAAATCTTTAAGGTCTAATAATGGTAAATGATTATCGTCACAATATTTAAAGATCACAGAAATAATACCTGCTTGTGTTTCTGTTACATTTAATATTCTTGATATTAAAACAGGTCCAAACTCACTAATTGTAGCTCTTAATCGTACACCATCTTGCTCAGATAAAGTCATGGCTTCTACCGGAAATGCTTTAGGTTCAAAAGGTAAACCTATTTTAGCGTGGCGTTCATCAATTTTGGCGTGTCCAGGACTTGGTTTTGCGAGTCCGCTTAAATCACCTTTAATATCCATAAGTAAAACAGGCACTCCTTTTTCGGATAAATTTTCTGCTAAGACTTGTAATGTTTTTGTTTTCCCTGTTCCAGTTGCACCAGCAATAAGACCATGTCTATTCATGGTTTTTAACGGAACATTTACAAACGCATTAGTTATCGTTTCTCCGTCAAGCATCGCAGAACCTAAAGTAATATAGTCTCCTTTAAACGTGTTTCCTTCGTTAATTTCTTTTTCGAAAGCTTCAGAATTTGTCATTAGTTAGAAAATTTTGATAAAAATAATGCATTTTTATTAAGATTTATACGAATTTACTTGAAGTCTGATTATTCTATTTGAAGTCTTTTTGTAATCGTATGAGAACTTCAAACTTCGTGCTTCAAACTTCCAACGAAAAAACTATCTTTGCAGCTTATGACAAGAAGAGAAAGACAAGCGTTAATAGATAAAGGTTTATTACTTCCTTTAATGGAAGAGTTTTACACCATACAAGGAGAAGGCTTTCATAAAGGAACAGCAGCATATTTTGTAAGAATTGGTGGTTGTGATGTGGGTTGCCATTGGTGCGATGTTAAAGAAAGCTGGTTAGCAGAATTACATCCTCCTACAGAAACGGAAAAGATTGTAGAAAATGCTGTAAAATACAGCAAAACAATTGTGGTTACAGGTGGCGAGCCTTTAATGTGGGATATGGGACCTTTAACAACTCAGCTTAAAGCAAAAGGAGTGCAAACGCATATTGAAACGTCTGGAGCTTATGAATTGTCAGGTACTTGGGATTGGATTTGTCTCTCTCCAAAGAAGATGAAGTTACCAACCGAAAAAGTTTATGAGAATGCACACGAACTAAAGTGTATTATTTATAATAAAGATGACTTTAAGTTTGCTGAAGAGCAAGCCGAAAAAGTGAATAAAGATTGTATTTTATATTTGCAACCAGAATGGAGTAAGCGCGATAAAATGGTACCGCAAATTGTAGATTATGTAATGGCAAATCCAAAATGGAAAGTGTCTCTGCAAACGCATAAGTATTTAAATATACCATAGAAATAAGACCTTTCAAGGCGTTTTTTATTTTTTTTGTATTTTTGAGGATCCCTAATTTAAAGTTTTATGATTCGTGATTTTTGGAAAGAAGAATGGAAAACTGTTGTTTTTGAAGATTTTGTGCACCCTGATGAACATTTTAAAATATCTAGTCATGGTCGTCTATCAAAGTTTAAAGATGATAAAGAAGTGCTTTTTCAGCCTTATAATATGCATGGTTACTTGTATTTTAAAGTTAAAAAGAATGAGAAAGGAAAATACAAAACGTACTATTTACATAAGTTAATTGCGCAGCATTTTTTAGAGCAAAATAACGGAATATATGTGATTCATTTAGATTATGATAAATTGAATAATCATATAGATAACCTCAAATGGGTTACTAAGCGCGAGAAAGAAATCCATCAGTTTACAAATCCTAGTTATAAGAAGCCCGTCAATCTTACTTCTGCTAAGTTGTCTGAAAACGATGTTAGGCGAATAAAAAAAATGCTTAATAATCCCAATAGAAGAACGAGGCTAAAAATGATAGCGAAGCAATTTGGTGTCAGCACAATGCAATTACAACGTATTAAAACTGGTGAAAATTGGGGACACGTAGAGTCGCTTTAATTTTTGCAATTGATAAGTAAAAGATAATATTTAGAATAAAAAAGCTTCGATTATAAAAATCGAAGCTTTTTAATTTTTAGCAAACAGCTAAATTAATCTTAGTTATTAAAACGTAAAAGGTACAGCAACACGCACAGTGTCCCAACCCATGTGCATTATTGTGCCAGTCTTAGATTCTTCAAAAGTAATTGAAAATGCTTCTAAAGATTCTGTTCCCTTAGTTGCAGGTACTGTAATTCTAGCCACCTCATTAGATTCTTTATAACCTCTTGTTGCCCAATTATCAACATCAGAGCTTAAAATAATAGTCCATTCCTTCTCTCCAGGAATAGTAAACAAAGAATAAGCACCAGTTTTTATTGTTTTATCTCCAAATTTCGCGTCAGATAAAAATTGAATCTGTGTAGCATCATTGGCTCCAGTTCTCCAAAGTTCACCGTAAGTTGCTAATTCTTTACCTACTGTTCTTCCTTTAAGTTGAGGTCTGCTGTAAAATACTTTAATTTTTTTATCTGCTCCTCTATTCGGAAAAGCGGCTAGATCTAAAGGACTTTTGTCTAAGCCAGAAAATTTTTGAGCATCTACATTAAATGATACAAGCATCATAAAGGCAAAAGCGATCGTTGATAATAGTCTTGATGTTTTCATAATTATTTTTATTTATTTTTTTGAATTCGATAAAGATAAATCCTATGGGTTTTAATATTATATTAAATATCCCAAATGGATGTTAAAGTTTATAGCGTCTAATAATTACTAGGCTGCTGCTAGGTTTTAATGCTATTATAAGTTTATTTAAGAGTAATTGGAAATTCAGCAATAGTAGTATCCCATCCAATTTTTAAATGTACAACGCTGTCTGAAGCTTTGTATAAAGCTATCGACAGATTTTCAATTTCTTTATTGTTTTTTGTAACAGGAACCGCTACGCTTGCAATATCTTTAGTGTCATCATAGCCGTAATTTCCCCAACCGTCAAGTTCTGTATTTAATTTAAGTGTCCATTCATTTTCAGTAGGTATAATGATAACACTATAGCGTCCTGCTTTAATGTCTTTACCACCAAAAGTTACGTCGTTCACAAATAATATTTCTGTAGATTCGTTAGCACCAACTCTCCATGCTTCTCCATATTTTAAAAGTTTACCAAAAACTTCTCTACCTTTTTTAGCAGGTCTAGAGTATGTTACTCTAATTTGTGGTTCTGATGCTTTTTTAGCTTCATCACTTTTTTCAAATGTTCTTTTCGCGGCATTTGAAGGATAGTAAGCACGATCCATGATGCTTTTGTCTAGTTTGTCAAACTTTTGTGCGTTTGCATTCATTGCTAAAAGTAGTACAATTGTAAAGCTAATTGTTGTCAGTAATTTTGATGTTCTCATGATTAGGTTTAAATTTTTGTTTGATTAAAATTAGAATGTAATAGGTCTACTCTGTCGTAATAAAATCTTAAAATTTACAAATTGATAGTTATAAGTGTCTATTTTAATAATGTTGACTCTATTTGTTATTTGATATGTGTTTTTTAGTTTCATTATGTAATCAATTAGTGATTATATGTTTATAATATGAAAGTTTAATGTCATATTTGTATCATAAATAATAATAAAAAAGATAATAGACTGAGTTTAGTCGAAGTCTAATTAAAATAAAACAATAAAATTATGTGCGGAATAGTATGTGCGTTCGATATAAAAGAGAAAGTGGATGATTTAAGACCTCAGGTTTTAGAAATGGCAAAAACAATACGTCATCGTGGTCCAGATTGGAGTGGTATTTATAGTGATGATAAGGTCATTATGGCACATGAGCGTTTAGCGATTGTAGATCCTGCATCAGGAAAACAACCTTTGTTTAGTCCAGACAACAAATTAGTATTAGCAGCAAATGGTGAAATCTATAACCATAGAGAGTTACGTGCTCAATATCCTGACTATGATTTTCAAACACAAAGTGATTGTGAAGTTATCTTAGCTTTATACCAAGAGAAAGGACATGATTTTGTAGATGATATGAATGGTATCTTCGGTTTTGCAATTTATGATACTGAAAAAGATGAGTATTTCATAGCTAGAGATCACATGGGAATTATTCCTCTTTATATAGGATGGGATAAAAACGGAACGTTTTACGTAGCTTCAGAGTTAAAAGCTTTAGAAGGTATTTGTACAAAAATCGAATTATTTCCTCCGGGACATTATATGTCTAGTAAAGATGGTGAGTTTGTAAAATGGTATAAGCGTGATTGGTCAGATTACGATGCTGTAAAAGATAACGAAACAAGTATTGCTGAAGTAAAAGAAGCTTTAGAGGCTGCTGTTCATAGACAGTTAATGAGTGATGTACCTTATGGAGTTTTGCTTTCAGGAGGTTTAGATTCTTCTGTAACGTCTGCAATTGCAAAAAAATATGCACAAAAGCGTATAGAATCCGGAGATACAACGGATGCTTGGTATCCACAATTACATTCCTTTTCTGTAGGTTTAGATGGTTCTCCAGATTTAGCAGCAGCAAAAGTGGTAGCAGATCATATTGGTACAGTGCATCATGAAATAAAATTTACGATTCAAGAAGGTTTAGATGCTATTAAAGATGTTATTTATAACATAGAAACTTATGATATAACAACAATTCGTTCATCAACACCAATGTATTTAATGGCTAGAGTTATTAAATCTATGGGAATTAAAATGGTATTATCTGGTGAAGGAGCAGATGAGTTATTTGGAGGGTATTTATATTTTCATAAAGCACCAAGTGCAGAAGAATTTCATAATGAAACCGTACGTAAATTAGATAAATTACACATGTACGATTGTTTAAGAGCTAACAAAAGTTTAGCGGCTTGGGGAATTGAAGGTCGTGTGCCATTCTTAGATAAAGAATTTATGGATGTTGCCATGCGCATCAACCCACAAGATAAAATGATTAACGGAGAACGCATGGAAAAATGGGTAGTTCGTAAAGCATTTGAAGATATGATTCCAGAAAGCGTAGCTTGGAGACAAAAAGAACAATTTTCTGATGGAGTAGGTTATAGCTGGATTGATACTTTAAAAGAATTAGTAGATAAAGAAGTCACAGATGAGCAAATACAAAATGCAGCATTCCGTTTTCCAATTAATACTCCTTTAAACAAAGAAGAGTATTATTACAGAAGTATTTTTGAAGGACATTTTCCAAGTGATGCCGCAGCATTGAGTGTACCACAAGAAGCAAGTGTAGCTTGTAGTACAGCAATTGCTTTAGAATGGGATGAAGCCTTTAAAAACATGAACGATCCTTCTGGTAGAGCGATTGCTAATGTGCATGATAAAGCTTATTAATCAGACATTATAAAGGTCGGTTTTACAAAAACCGACCTTTTAATGACTTAATAACATTGAGTAATCTCAATTTTGTAACAGCTCTTTAATAACTTAAAGAGCTGTTTTTTGTTAGCATAATTTATTTTATAATCACCTTTTGACTGAAAGTTGTATTTGTAGTTTTTACCTCAACGATATATACTCCTAATGACACCTGTTTTACCGGAATTGAAATTTCTAATTCATGGCTATTTAACTCCCAAGTGTTTATAGATTGTCCTAAAATATTAATTAATGAAACAGATGTTACTGTAGTACCTGGTTTAATATTTGTTAGGGTTATATTATCATTATTGTTGTTAAAGAAAATAGTTAAATCGCTATTTATCTCAGCGTCATCAACACTTAGATATTCTGCACTAAATCTTAACGAAAATCGGTTCTCAAATCGTCCTGCAGGAAGCATAATTTCCAATGGTGCTAATTTTATATCATGATATAATCCTGTTTGGTTATCATGTATATAAATAGGTTGGTTTTCATCAAAATATTCTGTGTCATCTAATGTGAATTTTACGATGCCTTCTTCATCGGAAATCACTTCAATAGGATATATGTTGTCTGTATTGAAATAGCCATCTCCTTGAATTACAAATTTAGAACCATCAATTGTAAAATACATGTCATTTGTGAAATCATCGAAAAGTAAAGCATCATATCCAACATCGATTCCATTTGTAGCATGCTCGTTCATGAACCCTAATAATATTTGCCTGTGCAAATTGTTAGAGGTATCAAAACCTAATCTAATTTTAGCATAATTATCATCGGTAAATTCATCTTCTTGATTATTAACAATCTCATTTTGTCTCATAAGTGTGCCAGATTGAGAATTATCTTCTTTAATAAAAGCTCTCTGGTTATTGTTGAAATTTATAGTGCCTCCAGTTGTACTTGCATTAATGAAAAATCCTTGACCAACAGGAATAAAACGGTTAGGAATCCTAGAACTTGTACCTAAGCCTACAGCTCCATTAGATACAGGACCTATACCACCTGTTAAATTTCGAGTTGAATATCCGCCTTCGTAATCTGATGAGTTATGAGATGAATTTGTTGCTGAGTGTTCCCAGAAATAAAGCGTACCATCTGTCGAACTTAAATTGTCTGAAATAAAAGTGTATGCATCTAATGCAGAAGCATAAGGATTACCCGATAAGTTGAGGTAGTTCGCCGCAATTGGGACATCAATAGAGCCATTAAACGGTTTTCCAATAAATGTATAATTTTGATCAGTACTAATAGTTCCGCTGCCTTTCATTGTAAATCCATTGGCTGGTTTTAAATCTCCTGTTTCATAAATGCGTTCCCAATTAGCATAGTTGTCGTTTAAGTTTTGGAATTTATAAATCCAACCACGTGCCAAACTGATTGGTGTGCCTGAAGCTCCATCGTAACCTCCTATCCAATTAATAGCTTTTGGATCAGTAGGATCTGTACCATCTCTTAAAACAGTTTCAACGGTGTAAGTGTTGTTGTTTGTAGTTGCATTTGGGGTTCCAACTGGTGAGGACCAATAATTATAGTTGTATAAATTTTTTGTTCCTTGTTGATCTCTTTCTAGTGATCCGCTACTTGTAGCATCAATATCACTGCCTAAAGTTTGTACAAGTTGTGATTTTCCAACCAAATCTATTTTTCCATTTAATTTTAAATAATGGGAAACTTCTATTTTAGAATCCATAGTAGCATCGAGTTGTCCGCTGTTAACAACTAAGCCTAATACCGTTTTATTTCCTCCAGTATCAATGTTATGGTTGGTTTCAACAATATTCCAATCTATAGGTGTATTATCCACTATTGATAAGCTATTAGGAAGCGTTTGCAGCATACCATTTGACCATGTCGAATTATTTGACCAACTGTTATTTGAAGCGCTTTGGTATGGTAAAGGTGCTGTTTGAGTTGCTAAAGTAGTTTTATTGGCATTTTTATAATTAATTCTCAAGTGGTTTTTATTGTCTGATTTTCCAATAAAAGAACCTCCTACAATAGAATTTAAATCGAAATAAGCATTCAGTTCGCTCCATGGAATATCTTGAACTTCATTTTTAGAAATTGATTGTGGTACTATTTTTCCGTTTGCCGTATTGTCTGAGAATTTTTCAATTTCCTGATTCATAATATAACGTATTTGGCTTACCGTTAATGCGCGGTTCCAAACAAGGACTTCATCTATGTCTCCAACAAAATAATCTGAAATAGAATTCTTATTGTAATAAACTGCTCCTACAGAAAATTTATGGTTTGTTGCCACTGGGATTGGTAAAGAACTCACTGTACTTTCAATTACCCCATCGATCAATAAAGTAGCAGTTCCTTCATTAAACGTCACAGTAATATGATGCCAATTACCATCATTTACAAGAGTACTAGAGGTCATTCTAATCACATTATTCCAAGACACTTGTATTCTATTTGAAGAATTTAATTTTAAGTCATATGCTGTTCCTTTAGCGACAAAACTTCGATTACCAGATGTATTTCCATTACGAATCCATGATGAAATAGTAAAAGAAGAATTTAAGTTAATTTTAGTATTACTTACTGAATAATCTCCACTAGTATTTTGGATTTGAAGCGAGTTTTCTATTAAACTGCTTTTAGCAAAGGTGAAATAATTTGTGCCATCGAAATCATACCAGGTTTGAAGATTTTGACCTGATACTTTTAAGGGAACTACATCTATGATATCTGTATTTGCAAAAGTATCAGTTGTAGAAACCACTAACATATATTCTTCGTCAGGGTTTAATGAAAAGCTACCAAATGCAGCAGAAGGGATGGATAAAAGTACATCACTAACATCTCCTCCTGTTTCTACTATTTTCCACTTTTTACTTGTGAGGCGTAAGTTGGTTTGGATTCCAGATCCGAGATCAATCACGCGATCCGCAGATGCTCCAGGATCATTTAAAACACCGTTGTTATTTCCCCAAATTAAAAAACTTTTATCGACTGAGAATACAGATAAATTTGCAGAATTAGTAGATTCAATAGTTCCTAATCCAATGGTAAGATCTGTGTTGTTATTAACACTCTTAGATTGTTTTTGATTTAGTAGAGAACTCGCAAGTGCATCATCTTTACCAATACCTGCGATATCAAAGTTATAGCCTGAATTGGTAGAGATATTCCATATAATATTGTTATTAGAATCTATATAGTTTTGACTAATACCATTGACACCTAAAGTGATTCCATATTTTAAGGCTAAATAAGATTCTATTTTGGCGCGCTCTGAGTCACTTTGAAGTGATGAGTAGGTGATAATTTCAGCAATTCTTCCGTTAAAATTACCTGAAGTGTCAGATTTGTTTTTCCCTAACCAATATTGTCCACCAATAATGTTATTAAAACCAGTTCCTGTCGAAGAATTGTCTATTTGAAGCGCATTATAAAAAAGCTCCATGCCATTACCAAAACTATTGTTTCTAGCATTGATAATTCCAATATTAGAATATGTTTTAGAAGTGTTCACTTCAGAAACACTATAAGAACTGTCATCACCTTGAGCGTAAGTTAAAATCTCGTTTGAAATTGCTCCAGTATAATTTCCAAATCCAATACCAGATATGTCATTAATACTTTCGGATGAAGTTTCTCCAGATAAAACAGTCATTCTAGGAGTGGTATTACTAGCAGAAGCATTTGGAATTACGACTACAAAAATATCTTGACTAAAAAATCCGGTTGAATATTTACCAAGCATTGATTTGTTTCCAGAAAAATCTAAAACCGGGTTGTAGTTGAGGTTGTCATTACTATTGTTTTTATAAATAGGGTTTTGTCCAATACTGCTTGATGCATCTGATGCTTTACCTTGGTCTATCCATGAATTAATGGCAACTCCGTCAGTATTTGTTTGTGTGCCTGTGTCTGCACGTAACCATAACCTTAAATCTTGTCTTACTCCTCCAGGACCATAGTTAGAAAGCCCATAAATATCTTCTAAGCATAAAGTAAATGTTCCACTAAGGTAAGTGGCAGCTGTGTCAACAGAAATATAATAAGTAGCCCCAGGGATTAGGTTTAGAGCTCCAATTGTAACATCATCATAATAATTAGAATAACGATCACTTTGTAATTCTGTTACTCCATCTGCTTGCCAAAGTGCTAATTGTGTAGCGCGTTGTGTTCCTTTAGAGTTTTCTGTATCAACAGTGATATTGATTTCGCCTGTTGCAGGTGCGATGAATTTGAACCAACGATTGTTATAAGGACTGTTATTGCTCCAGCTGTCACCTTTATTTCTGTCTGGTGTAGCATTTGTAGTTGTATAAATTGCATCGGGAGAACAACTGTTAATCATGTTTGTGACATCGATAGCTCCTTCATAAAAGTCATAACCCACAGTATTTTCTATGCATAAAGTAAATGTACCTTGCTGATAGTTGAGTACATCAACAGAAATGTAATAAGTAGTCCCAGGTGTTAGGTTTACGGCTTCAACAGTAAGATGATCAGCAGCAGCAGTATAGCGTTTGCTTTGTATTTCTGTCACTCCATCTGCTTGCCAAAGCGCTAATTGCGAGTATCGTTGTGTTCCTTTAGAGTCTCCTATATCAACAGTGATACTTATGTTACCTATTGCTGGTGCGGTAAATTTGAACCACCGGTTAGCTATAGGTCCGTTATTGCTCCAGTTACTACCTTTAATTCTGTCTGGTGTAGCTCCTTCAGTTGTATAAATTGCATCAGCTGAACAGCTATTTATAATGTTGGTAACATCGATAGCGCCTTCGTAAAAGTCATAATCTACAGCATCTTCTAGACATAAAGTAAATGTGCCTATAAAGCTTGAGGCGTGAGCATCTACAGATATGTAATAAGTATTCCCAGGTGTTAGGTTTACGCCGCCAATGGTGACGTCTTCGTCACCGAATGCGTATCTTTCACTCTGTACTTCTGTAATACCATCTGCTTGCCAGAGTGCTAATTGTGTAAGTTCTTGTGTTCCCTTAGAGTCTCCTCTGTCTACGGTGATATTGATTTCTCCAGTTGCAGGTGCTGTAAATTTGAACCAACGATTATATTTAGGTCCGTTATTGCTCCAGTTACTACCTTTAATTCTATCAGGTGTAGCACCTACAGTTGTATAGATGGCATCAGCTGAACAACTGTTTATAATGTTGGTAACATCGATAGCTCCTTCGTAAAAGTCATAATCTACAGTATCTTCTAGACATAATGTAAATGTACCTCTATAGTATGAGGCGTGAGTGTCTACAGATATGTAATAAATGTTCCCAGGTGTTAGGTTTGGGGCACCTAAGATTACGTCTTCATCATAGAACGCATATCTTTCACTATGTACTTCTGTAATGCCATCTGCTTGCCAGAGCGCTAATTGTGTAAGTTGCTGTGTTCCTTTAGAATCACCTCTATCAACGGTGATATTGATTTCGCCAGTTGCAGGTGCTGTAAATTTGAACCAACGGTTATATTTAGGTCCGTTATTGCTCCAATTACTACCTTCATTCTTGTCTGGAGTGGCTCCTGTAGTTGTATAGATTGCATCAGCTGAACAGCCGTTTATAATGTTAGTAACATCGATAGCTCCTTCGTAAAAGTCATAGTCCACAGTATCTTCTATACACAATGTAAATGTACCTCTATAGTTTGAGTTGTAAGTATCTACAGATATGTAATAAGTGTTCCCTGGTGTTAGGTTTGGGGCACCTAAGATTACGTCATCGTCGTTTAATACATAGCTTTCACTGTTCACTTCTGTAATGCCATTTGCTTCCCAAAGCGCTAACTGTGAATATAGTTGTGTTCCTTTAGAGCCACCTCTGTCAACGGTAATATTGATTTCGCCAGTTGCGGGTGCTGTAAATTTGAACCAACGGTTATATTTAGGTCCGTCATTGTTCCAATTACTACCTTCATTCTTATCTGCGGTAGCACCTATAGTTGTATAGATTGCATCAGTAGAGCAACTGTTAATAATGCTGGTAACATCTATAGCTCCTTCATAAAAATCATAGTCTACGGTATCTTGTAGGCATAAAGTAAATGTGCCTATATAAGCTGAGTTGTAAGAGTCTACAGATATGTAATAAGTGTTTCCAGGTGTTAGGTTTACGCCTCCAATGGTTACGTCTTCGTCACTGAATACATATCTTTCACTTTGTACTTCTGTAATGCCATCTGCTTGCCAGAGCGCTAATTGTGTAAGTTGTTGTGTTCCTTTAGAGTCACCTCTATCAACAGTGATATTGATTTCACCAGTTGCAGGTGCTGTAAATTTGAACCAACGGTTATATTTAGGTCCGTTATTGTTCCAATTACTACCTTCGTTCTTATCTGCAGTAGCACCTAAAGTTGTATATACTGCATCAGTAGAGCAACTGTTAATGATGTTGGTAACATCGATAGCACCTTCATAAAAATCATAGTCTACGGTATCCTGTAAGCATAACGTAAATGTACCAGAATAACCAGAGGACTGCGTATCTACAGAAATGTAATAAGTATTTCCAGGTGTTAGGTTTACTGCACCAATGATAACGTCTTCATCATCGTATGCATATCTCTCACTTTGTATTTCTGTAATGCCATCCGTCTGCCAAAGCGCCAATTGAGTACGCCTCAGAGTTCCTTTAGAGTCACCTCTCTCAACAGTGATATTGATTTCACCAGTTGCAGGTGCTATAAATTTGAACCAACGGTTATATTTAGGTCCGTTATTGTTCCAATTACTACCTTCGTTCTTATCTGTAGTAGCACCTATAGTTGTATATACTGCATCATTAGAACAACTGTTGATGATATTTGTAACATCAATAGCACCTTCATAAAAATCATAGTCTACGGTATCTTGTAAGCATAACGTAAATGTACCAGAATAACCTGTGGACTGTGTATCTACAGACATGTAATAAATTTGACCTGGTGAAAGGTTTACGGCACCCATAGTTACGTCTTCATCATCGTATGCATATCTCTCACTTTGTATTTCTGTAATGCCATCCGCCTGCCAAAGCGCCAATTGAGTACGTCTCAGAGTTCCTTTAGAGTCACCTCTATCAACAGTGATATTGATTTCGCCAGTTGCAGGTGCTGTAAATTTAAACCAAACATTATTTTTAGGTCCGTAGTTGTTCCAATTGCTACCTTTATTCTTATCTGGAGTAGCTCCTATAATTGTATAGATTGCATCAGCGGAGCAACTATTAATGATGTTGGTAACATCGATAGCTCCTTCATAAAAATCATAGTCTACGGTATCCTGTAGGCATAACGTAAATGAACCAGAATAACCTGTGGACTGCGTATCAACAGAAATGTAATAAGTATTTCCAGGTGTTAGGTTTACTGCACCAATGGTAACGTCTTCGTCATCGTATGCATATCTTTCACTTTGTATTTCTGTAATGCCATCCGCCTGCCAAAGCGCTAATTGAGTACGTCGTTGAGTTCCTTTAGAGTCACCTCTATCAACAGTGATATTGATTTCACCTGTTGTAGGTGCTGTAAATTTAAACCAAACATTATTTTTAGGTCCGTAGTTGTTCCAATTGCTACCTTTATTCTTATCTGGAGTAGCCCCTATAACTGTATAAGCAGCATCAGCGGAGCAACTATTAATGATGTTGGTAACATCAATAGCACCTTCATAAAAATCATAGTCTACGGTATCTTGTAAGCATAAAGTAAATGTACCAGAATAACCTGTGGACTGTGTATCTACAGAAATGTAATAAATTTGACCTGGTGAAAGGTTTACGGCACCCATGGTTACGTCTTCGTTGTCGTATGCATATCTTTCACTTTGTACTTCCGTAATGCCATCCGCCAGCCAGAGCGCTAATTGAGTACGTCGCTGAGTTCCTTTAGAGTCACCTCTATCAACAGTGATATTGATTTCACCAGTTGCAGGTGCTGTAAATTTAAACCAAACATTATTTTTAGGTCCGTAGTTGTTCCAATTACTACCTTTATTCTTATCTGGAGTAGCCCCTATAATTGTATATGCAGCATCAGCAGAACAACTGTTAATAATTGTTGTTACATCTATGGCATTTGTAAAATCATCGTTTACAGGTGTCTGCGAAAAAATAAGATTCACCATCAGAGAAAATAAAATCATAAAAACTGATTTCAATCCAAAGTTCGGTTTTCTGAAAATTATTTTCTCGAATTTAATATTTCCCATAAATTTTGTTTTCAGATTGATTAAATACAACATTTTAATTATATTTTTTATTTTTATTCAGGAAGCAAATATAAAATATAATCTGTGAAATGCAAGAATAATCGATTAAATGTAATTTGGTGAGCTATTTAGAGAAAAAACTTACATAATATCGAGATTATTATCTAAGTTCAATTAAAGGTGATTCAACTATTTTTAATTAACTTTCTTTAAGTGATTTATTAAAAAGAGGTGTTTTTAGTTATAATATTTAAATAAAGAAATCTGAAAAATAAAGCTTCTAAGAGGGTTTGTGCTTTTTTTTAAATCTGGAAGGTTAAAAAAAATAAAAAATCAATTTTAAGGTGTCTTTTAGTTGTTTTAAGCAACTTTTGAGTAATTAACAAATGTTGATAATTATCAACTTCAATTCATAAATAGGTTTTAAAATGCGTTAGAAATCTGTATATTTGTTAGTATTCTAAAATGATACATAAGTGTCATTTTTTTATGCCATAAATCGAACTAAAATTTATTCAAAATAATGAGCGATAAAAAAGAAGAGTTTAATAAGGATAATTATTCTGCAGATAGCATCCAGGCTTTAGAAGGTATGGAGCATGTGCGTATGCGTCCTTCCATGTACATTGGTGATACTGGAGTAAGAGGTTTGCACCATTTAGTATATGAGGTTGTAGATAACTCAATCGATGAAGCTTTAGCTGGTCATTGTGATAATATTACCGTAATTATTAACGAGGATAATTCTATAACCACAGAAGATGATGGTCGTGGTATTCCTGTAGATTTACATAAAAAAGAAGGAGTTTCTGCATTAGAGGTTGTAATGACTAAAATTGGTGCAGGTGGAAAGTTTGACAAAGATTCTTATAAAGTATCTGGTGGACTGCATGGTGTTGGTGTTAGTTGTGTAAATGCATTATCTGATAATTTAAAGGCAACAGTATTTAGAAAAGGTGAAATCTGGGAGCAGGAATACGAAAAAGGTAAAGCCATGTATCCTGTTAAGAAGGTTGGTGAAACGGATAAAAGAGGAACTATCGTTACTTTTAAACCAGACGCAACCATCTTTACACAAACCTTAGAATATAACTACGATACTTTAGCAAGTCGTTTACGTGAGTTAGCATACCTTAATAAAGGAATTACAATTCATTTAGTAGATAGACGTCATAAAAAAGAAGATGGTGAATTTGAAGGTGAAACATTTCATTCTGAAGAAGGTCTTAAGGAATTTATCAAGTTTTTAGATGGTAACCGTGAGCCTTTAATAAAAGAAGTTATTGCTTTTGAGGGTGAAAAGAATGGTGTACCAGTTGAGGTTGCTATGATTTATAACACCTCTTATGCTGAAAATTTACATTCTTATGTAAACAATATTAATACACATGAAGGTGGAACACACCTTTCTGGTTTCCGTAGAGGTTTAACACATACCCTTAAAAAGTATGCGGATGAATCTGGAATGTTAGACAAATTAAAGTTTGATATTGCTGGTGATGATTTCCGTGAGGGTTTAACAGCTATTATTTCTGTAAAAGTTCAGGAACCACAATTTGAAGGACAAACAAAAACAAAGTTAGGTAACCGTGAGGTTTCTGCAGCAGTAAGTCAGTCAGTTTCAGAAATGTTAACTGATTATTTGGAAGAAAATCCGGATGATGCTAAAACGATTGTTCAGAAAGTAATTCTTGCAGCTCAAGCACGTCACGCGGCTCAAAAGGCTCGTGAAATGGTTCAGCGTAAAACAGTAATGAGTATTGGTGGTTTACCTGGTAAATTATCAGATTGTTCGGAACAAGATCCTGCTAAATGTGAAGTTTACTTAGTCGAGGGAGATTCGGCAGGTGGAACGGCAAAACAAGGTCGTGACAGAATGTTTCAAGCTATTCTACCATTAAGAGGTAAGATTCTTAATGTAGAAAAAGCAATGACGCATAAGGTTTTTGAAAACGAAGAGATCAAGAATATCTTTACTGCTTTAGGTGTAACTATTGGAACGGAAGAAGATAGTAAAGCGCTTAACCTTTCAAAATTAAGATACCATAAAATAGTGATTATGTGTGATGCCGATATAGATGGTTCGCACATTGAAACTTTAATCTTAACTTTCTTCTTCCGTTATATGAAGGAGTTAATTGAAAACGGACATATTTATATTGCAACACCACCTTTATTCTTAGTGAAGAAAGGAGCGAAGAAAGAATATGCTTGGAATGATGAAGAGCGTTTAGCTTTAATGGAGCAATATGGTGATGGAGCAAAAATACAACGTTATAAAGGTCTTGGTGAGATGAATGCAGAGCAGCTTTGGGATACAACAATGAATCCTGAGTTTAGAACATTACGTCAAATCCAGATTGATAATGGAGTAGAGGCAGATCGTGTATTCTCAATGTTAATGGGAGATGAAGTGCCACCTCGTAGAGAGTTTATTGAAAAGAATGCTATTTATGCAAATATTGATGCATAATATATAATCTTTATATTTTACATGAAAAGCACTCAGAAATGAGTGCTTTTTTTATGTTTTCATAGTTTATCAAAAATGTTAGTTTTATGTTATGATTTCTGATGGTTACGACTCTAATAATTCATAAAGTGTAAATACAGACGATGACAGCGTTTGGTCTATGTATAGTCTTGGTTTGTATCAAAAAAATCCGTACGTCTTTTATGTTAGATCTTTTTGTCTTGATGTTTCTTGAACAGAATGGGTTGGTCCAAAAAATGTGACCATTAATTAATTTATTAGATTTAATTCTAATATCATTGAAAGCACAAGATTTACTCTTGTGCTTTCTTCGTTAACAGCATTTTTATTTGTAAATTTACGTTCATATGTAGTACTTAAATGTTACTCATAAAACATCAATAATTTTGAAGTGAGCTTAAAGTCTATTTTTGATTGAAAAGAATGGTTTTAAGCACGTTACATTAGAGAAGAATTAAAAATAATTAAATAATAAAACAAATGAAAGTAACCGTAGTTGGCGCTGGTGCAGTTGGCGCAAGTTGTGCAGAGTATATAGCAATTAAAAACTTTGCTTCAGAAGTTGTAATCCTTGATATTAAAGAAGGCTATGCCGAAGGTAAAGCAATGGACTTAATGCAGTGTGCATCCTTAAATGGTTTTGATACTAAAATTACAGGAAGTACAAACGATTATTCTAAAACAGCAAATAGTGATATATGTGTGATTACTTCAGGTATTCCTCGTAAGCCAGGTATGACGCGTGAAGAGTTAATTGGTATTAATGCAGGTATTGTAAAAATGGTATCTACAAGTTTAGTAGAGCATTCTCCAAATACAATTTTAATTGTAGTGAGTAATCCTATGGATACTATGACTTATTTAGCTCATAAAGTTACAGGTTTACCAAAGCATAGAATTATTGGAATGGGTGGAGCATTAGACTCGGCACGTTTTAAATACAGATTAGCAGAAGCTTTAGAAGCTCCTATTAGTGATGTAGACGGAATGGTAATTGGTGGACATAGCGATAAAGGTATGGTGCCATTAATATCTCATGCGACAAGAAACAGTATCAAAGTTTCAGAATTTATATCTTCTGAACGTTTAGAGCAAGTAGCTGCAGATACTAAAGTAGGTGGTGCAACATTAACAGGATTATTAGGAACTTCAGCTTGGTATGCTCCAGGTGCTGCCGTAAGTGGATTAGTACAAGCGATTGCATGCGATCAAAAGAAAATCTTCCCATGTTCTACATTATTAGATGGAGAATACGGTTTAAGTGACTTATGTATTGGTGTACCCGTAATTTTAGGTAGAAATGGGATCGAGAAGATTGTGAATGTACCTTTAAGTGATGCAGAAAAAGCACACATGATAGAAAGTGCAGAAGGTGTTAAAAAGACTAATGGACTTTTAGAATTATAATCCATATTTTTAAAAATAACGTTTAAAAAACCTTACTAACATATTTTGTTGGTAAGGTTTTTGTCTAATAAGAATTAAATAAAAAAAAATCGAAAAATGAAAAAATTATTATTATTCACATTTGCATTATTACTAAGTGCAGGTGCAATCGCTCAAGATCAAATTAATGAAGGTATTCTTATCGCTAAACAAACGATGGCTAGTGATAATGCACAGATGAATTCTCAACTACAAGCTATTGGAGATACAAAAGCTATAACTTACTTTAAAGGTGATAAATCACGTAGTGAAACAAGTAGTCCAATGACGGGAGATATGATTATCGTTGTAGATGGTGTTGAAAAACAAATGCTAATGTTAGTAGACCAACCAGGTATGGGTAAGAAATTTGTGTTACAATCTTTTGTGCCTAGCGAAGAGGATTTAAAAAGTGTTGTAGTAAAAAAAGGAGACGGAACTAAAACAGTATTAGGTTATGTGTGTCAAGAATATTTTATCAATATGAAACAAAATGGTCAAGATGTAGAAATGCAAATGTTTACTACTAATAAAATCTCGGCATTTAGTCATAATACTACAGCAATGGGAGGAAAAGTAGAAGGTTACCCATTATATTTTAAAATGACATTAAAGCAAGTAGGAGCTAATATTATAGTAACATCAGAAATTACAGAAATTAAAGAAGAATCTGTTTCAGATGATAAATTAAGCCTAATTGCACCAGAAGGGTATTCAAAAATGGAGGGTATGTAATAAAACCACATATTAGATTTACAATTTAAGATAAGACTGTAGAAATACAGTCTTTATTTTTTGTCTATATTTGGCGCATGAAAACCAAACTTCATTTTGGGATAATAGTTGTACTCTTGGCGTTTTTAGGAACGTTTTTAGAGCAACCAACAGTTCCAAATCAGCAGATTGTTATTCAGTTTTCAGACCAAGCAATTACACTTCAGGATACTGAAAATGCTATTGATAAGATTCAAGATAAACTACAAAGCATTGGTGTTACTCAAATTCAAATAGGACAATATCAAGGTGGTCAACTAAGAATTACGTATCACAGTGATACAGATGTTGCACACATTCAGAATATACTTTTTAAAGCTGAAGATTTTGATATTGCATACAATGCTACTCAAGAGCAATCAAATAATTTTCCAGAAAAGCGACACTTAAAAGACTACGAACTTAATATTTCTGAAATTTCATCGAGTTCTGATTTTAATTGGGATTTTGAAGGAACTCAAGTTACTGAGGTTAATCAAAAGACAGATCATTCTAATACGCTTAAAGTTAGTTATTCGGGTGGCAATATCCTGAAAAAACAATACAGCAGTGCAATTAATACGGCTGTTTTTGTTAATAATACCATTGCGATTGCAATAAATCATTTAGCCTATAAAATTCCTGAAGTTAGGGCAGGACCAATAGCTTAAGGAATTATATAATTTAGAGTAATTCCCACTTCACATAATGTCTTTAGAATCAATCAAAAGACTAAAATTCAATTTATAAATAAAAACATTGTCGGATTATAGTGTAAACTCTATATTTGCGCGTTAAAAAATAACGACAATTAATAAACAATTACAATGCAAAACAAAGGAATAATTAAGCTTTTTGCGCTTTTATTTGGTTTGGTAAGTATCTATCAATTATCATTTACTTTTAAAGCCAATCAAATTGAAGATACTGCTAAAGAAGCAGCAATTGCAAAATATGCAGACACAGAAGAGGATTATCAAACAAAAAGAAACCTTGAAGTAGCGAGGTATTTAGATTCTTTAAAAACTTCTAAAATAAAAGTAGGAGATAAGTTTGAGTCTTTAGACGTTTATAACTTAGGTGTCGCACAATATTCTTACGCTGAGGTTGAAAATAATGCCATGAATTTAGGTTTAGACCTTAAAGGTGGTATTAATGTTATACTTCAAATTTCTGTAAGAGATATCTTAAAAGGTTTAGCTAACAATAGTAAAGATCCAATCTTTAATAAAGCTTTAGATGATGCAGATGAATTACAAAAAGATTCACAAGATTCATATTTACAATCTTTCTTTACAGCATTTGATGCTATTAAAGGAGATACTAAATTAGCTTCTCCAGATATTTTTGCAAATCGTACGTTGAGTGATGTCATTAAATTCGATATGTCAGATAACGAAGTTAAAGGGATTATTGAAACAAAAATTGACGAATCTATCGTTTCAGCTTTCGAAGTATTACGTAAGCGTATTGATAAATTTGGTGTAACATCTCCAAACATTCAACGTCTTGGAAACTCTGGTCGTATTCTTTTAGAATTACCTGGAGCTAAAGATATTGAACGTGTTAAGGATTTGGTAACTAAAACAGCACAATTGCAGTTTTGGGAAACTTATAAAACTCAAGAGGTTTTACCTTATTTATTAGAGGTTAACCAAAAATTAGTTGAAGCTAATGAGAAAGAAGCATCTAAAGCTGAAGCTAACGATGCGGTTACAGATGCAGCTGACGATCAAAATGCAACTTCAAATGCTATTGATGATTTAACAGGTCAGATAGAAACAGATTCTACTAATGTAGCAGATGTAAACCCATTAGGTATTCAAGGATACGGAAATGGTGGATCTGTAGTAGGGATGTTCTTAGCTAAGGATAGAGAAAAAGTGATGAATATTTTAAATGCATCAAAAAACAGATCTTCTTTATCTGCAGAAATGCGTTACGTGAAATTTGTTTGGGGAATTCAAGATGAAGATTCTGAATTTTCTGAGTTGTATGCAATTAAAGGTAATAGAGATGGTGTACCAAAATTAAGTGGTGCAGTTATTACAGATGCAAATCAAGATTATGACCAAGTAAGTAGACCAGCAGTAAGCATGCAGATGAATACTAAAGGTGCTAAAGTTTGGGAAGAAATGACTAAAACAGCCTACGAAACACAAGGTTTTATTGCTATTGTTTTAGATAACACGGTGTATTCTGCACCAAGTGTATCTTCAGGACCAATTGCTGGTGGTAGATCTCAAATATCTGGATCGTTCTCATTAACAGAAGCTGTCGATTTAGCAAACGTTTTAAGAGCTGGTAAATTACCTGCTTCTGCTCATATTGAACAATCTGATGAAGTTGGACCTTCTTTAGGACAAGAAGCTATAGATAGTGGAATGCGATCTTTTATGATTGCATTAGCTTTTGTATTACTTTGGATGGTATTTTACTACGGAAAAGCTGGTGGATTTGCAGATATCGCTTTACTATTAAACATCTTATTAATCTTTGGTGTATTAGCGAGTTTAGGAGCTGTATTAACATTACCTGGTATTGCTGGTATTGTATTAACGATAGGTATTTCGGTCGATGCGAACGTACTTATCTTTGAGAGGATCAAGGAAGAAATAGCCAAAGGTAAATCACAAAAAGAAGCTGTAAAAGATGGTTTCTCTAACGCTTTATCTTCAATATTAGATGCCAATATTACAACGGGTTTAACCGCTTTAATCTTATTTGTATTTGGTACAGGACCAATTAAAGGTTTCGCTACAACATTAATCATTGGTATTTTAACTTCTTTATTTACGGCGATTTTCATCACACGTTTATTAGTAGATTGGTATGTAAATAGAGGAGGTAACTTACAATTCTCTACAGGCATAACTAAGAACTTATTTACAAATGTAAATATCGATTTCTTAAAGAAACGTAAGATTGCTTACATCATTTCTGGAGCTTTAATTTTAGCGAGTTTAGGGTCTTTATTTACTACTGGATTAGATCAAGGTATTGATTTTGTTGGAGGTAGAACTTACCAAGTCCGTTTTGATCAAGATATGAGTGTAGAGGAAGTTAAAAATGACCTTCATGCCGTGTTTGAAAGTGCAGAAGTAAAAACAATTGGTGGAGCAAATCAATTAAAAATTTCTACAAAATATTTAGTTGAAGATAATTCTACTGAAGCTGATGAAGAAGTACAATCTAAATTATTCACAACACTTCAAAAGTACCTTCCAGAAGGCATGACTTATGCGGAGTTCTTAGATGGTTCTGGAGATAAGAAAATTGGTAAAATGTTATCAAGTAAAGTAAGTCCAACTATTGCAGATGATATTCAAAAATCATCAATTTGGGCAATCTTAGGATCTTTAGTTGTTGTTTTCTTATATATCTTATTAAGATTTAAGAAATGGCAATTCTCTCTTGGTGCCGTTGCAGCAGTTTTTCATGATGTATTAATTGTGTTAGGTATTTATTCTTTAACATGGAGATTTATGCCATTTAGCATGGAGATTGACCAAACGTTTATTGCGGCAATCTTAACTGTAATTGGTTACTCACTGAATGATACGGTTGTTGTATTTGATAGAATTAGAGAGTACTTTAATGAGAATTTAGGGTGGAACTTTGATACTACGATCAACAGATCTATTAACAGTACTATTAGTAGAACTTTAAATACATCTTTAACAACATTAGTAGTGTTATTAGCCATGTTCTTATTTGGTGCAGATTCACTTAAAGATTTATTATTTGCATTAATAGTAGGTGTAATTGTTGGTACATACTCTTCGGTATTTATCGCAACACCAATAATGTATGATACTGCTAAAAAAGGTGATGCAACTCAAGCGCTTAAGAATAAAGTAAAAGAAGATGTAGAAGAAGCTTAAGCTTTTAAAATAAATAATAATCTGAAATTATTTCAGAGTCTAAAATGCCTTTCTTAATTGAAAGGCATTTTTTTTATTTTATAACTTTTACGCAACTTTTTAACACTTTATGTATCTTTAAAGAAATAAGTATATCTAACTATCACTAATAAAATCAACCTTCATGAAAAAAAATCTACTTTTATTCTTTTTTATAATCTCTTACTTGAGTTATGGACAAGATATACTCATGCAAAATGGAACGTTTACAGCGAGCTCTGGGATACTTTATGATTCTGGAGGTGAGTTTTCTAATTACGCTAACAACGAGAGTTTCATTATAACGATTTGTCCTGAGGAAATAGGGCAACGTGCACGATTGGATTTTCAACAGTTTGATACACAGTTGAATGCTGATATTCTTACGGTCTACGATGGCAATGACGTATCTGCTCCATCTCTTGGCGTATATTCAGGTGTTTATTCACCAGGTTCAGTAATTGCTACATTCGATAATCCAACAGGTTGCTTAACTGTTCAGTTTATATCTAATGATCTTGTAAATGCCATAGGTTGGGCTGCAGAAATATCATCTACAACACCATGTCAAGACATTACGGCACAATTAGATTCAACGTTTCCTGTAGCTAATCCGGAAGGTGTTATTGAAGTCTGTGTTGGAGATAACATAAACATAAGTGGTAGTGGGATTTTCGAGACTAATGGATCAGGTGCAAATTATACTTGGGATTTAGGAGATGGAAATATAGCTTATGGTCAAACGGTTAACGTATCTTATGATATGCCTGGTGTGTATTTAGTAAACTTAGATATTAGAGATACAAATACAGATAATATCATTCAGGGTTGCCCAAATACAAATTCAATTAATTTGGTGATTCGTGTTTCTGGAGAACCAGATTTTTCAGGAACAGAAGCCGTAGATCATGTTTTGTGTTTTGGGGAATCTACGACTTTAGAAGGTGTGGTAAGCCCATTAACTTTAGTTTATAATTGTCCTCCACCTGAAAGCGAAGTTACCTTTTTACCTGATGGTAATGGTGCGGCGTATAGTACATCTATAAATGTAACATGTTTTGGAGATGAACAAGTCTTAACTGATGTGAGTCAAATTGAAAGTATCTGTTTAAACATGGAACATTCATACATAGGAGATTTAGATATTGAAATTGTTTCTCCAAACGGACAAGTAGTAAGGTTGCACGATCAAGGTGGTGGTTCTGCTAATTTTGGAATACCATGGGCAACAGGAACTGTCGACGGAAACAGTGCAGATACAACACCAGGAGTTGGATTTGATTATTGTTTTGTGCCAAATGGAGGATTCCCAACATTAGTAGATGGTATTGAAGATGATGGTAGTTTTCCTAATGGTGATGATGCAGCGACTTATTTAGATTATTTTGTTCCAGCAGGGAATTATAGTTCAGTAAACCCATTAGATGGTTTATTAGGTTCTCCGTTAAATGGTAATTGGACAATTCGTGTTGTGGATAATATCTCGGCAGATAACGGGTATATGTTTTCTTGGGAACTAAATTTTGATCCTAGTTTACAACTACAAGATTTTGATTACGTACCCTCAATAGTGTCTCAAGTATGGGATCTAGATGCTACCATTACCGAAGTAAATGGAAACATAATTACAGTTACGCCAGATGCTGCAGGTGAATTCTGTTATACTTTTAGAACTTTAGATGCGTTTGGATGCGAGCATACCAAAACGGTTTGCGTTAATGTAGCAGAAGAAGGTGCTACAATGCTAACCTATTATGAAGATAGTGATGACGATGGTTATGGAGATACAAACAGTAGTATAACTGTTAGTTGTAATGATAATACGGGTCGTCCTATAGGTTATGTTTTAAATAATTTAGATTGTAATGATTTAGATGAAGACATAAATCCTGACGCTACTGATGATGAAGGTAATAATGTAGATGAAAATTGTGATGGTGTTGATGGTTATTTGCTTAGTATAACAGATATAGATGTTAATGATATAAATATTTTTCCAAATCCATTTAAGGATCACGTTACCTTAAATGTGCCAACCATTTTGTTGGGTACCGAATTAAGTATTAATATTTATGATTTGAAAGGCCGTTTAGTGTATAAAAATACAAAGACAAGTGCTAGCAACGAGATTACTATTGGTAACCTTGAGGTATTAGAGAGAGCAACTTATTTTTTAGAGCTATATAATGAAGACCTTGGTTTTAAAGTTGTAAAAAAACTAATTAGATTATAAGCTTAAAATGATTTAAAGATCTAAATGCCTTTCAGTAATGAAAGGCATTTTTTTTTGATATTTCAAAAGGAAAAATATAAGATAGAAATATGAAGAAATTTAATTTTCACGCATGTTTGTCTAGCCACGCATGCGTCATTTTCCATAACGAATCTTTAAATTGATTTCTAAAAAATCCAAAATGACCAACGTTTGAAATTCCTAAATTTTCAGGAATTATATGTCGTCGGTCTACTTTAGCATTGCAAAATTGATTTGCTAACCAATCTACTGAAGCTTTCGAGGCAAATTTATCATTAGAAAAACTCAATGCTAATAGGCTTTTGTTAAAATTTTTGAATTGAAGGTCTTCAACATTAAATTCACTTAACATATAATCTTTATGCTTTCCCCAGCGACTCCATTGATAAACCATGTGCTTAGGTAGGTTTTCAAAAAGCCCGAATTTCTTCGAAGGAAAATAACCAAATATAGGAGTCAGTATAGGAATCAGTACATGCCAAAATGTAAACATTTTAAAACGTTCAAAACCTTTCCAAAGTTTCCAATAGCCACTTTGTGAGGCAACAGTAATTATAGCGTCAATTTGAGAATTATGCTTATTGAAAGCTAAAATTTGTCCGCCAATACTATGCGTAATTACAATGAGTTTATCTTTTGGGTTTTGTGTTTTTGCGTAGCCTACAATTGTAGTTTGGTCGTTTTCTCCCCAAGCTTTTAAGTCTACTGTGTTTTGTTTTAATTCAGTAGTATTTATGTTGGATTTACCTATGCCAGAATAATCAAAGGTATAAACAGTGTAACCTAACTCTGAGAAATAAGTTGCGAACTTGTAATAATAATGTTGTAAAACTCCAGTAGCAGAAGAAATAATAATGCTTTTATGAATTGAAGTTTCAGGTTTAAAAATAGTAAGACCTAATTGATGTCCTTGAGGCGTATTTATCTTTAGGTCTAAAGGCTTATTCATTAATAGGAGTAAAACTTATCTTATCTCCAATAGCAAGTTGCCATTCGTCTGAAAGCCCTCCATTAATTTCTAAAACATATTTTGCAGGAGCTTCAGACGGAAGTGAAGTTTCATCTAGTGGCTTAGCGTTCTTTTGAAAACTAACAATGGCTAAATCTTCATCAATGTAAATAATATCTAACGGTATTTTTGTGTTTTTCATATAGAAACTTCGCATTTGCACATTAGGAAAGATAAATAACATGCCCTGATTAGTTTCAAGCGTTGTCCTATACATTAAACCTGTTTGGGTGGTGTATTCGTCGTCTGCAATTTCAATATCTAAAGTTTTAATAATAGAATCTGTCTCCGCTTTTTTTAGCATTAATGTTCCTTCTTTTTTAAAGCTAACTACCACTTTGTCTTCAGATTTAGCGGTCTTTTCTTCTTTACAAGATGAAAGCATTGTAAGAGCTAAAATGATAAGTACAGATTTTAAAAACAGTCGAAATTGCATTAGCTCAGTTTTGTTTTTGGTTTATAAATAAACATAAAATACAACCCAATGAGTACAAAAGGAATACTTAAAAGCTGACCTGTGTTTAGTGCCCAATCTGCTCGTTCTACATTTTGTGCTTCTTTTACAAACTCTACAAAGAATCTTACGGTCCAAAGTAAAACTAAAAATAAGCCAAATAAGAAACCTTGTTGTTCAGATTTGTTTGTTTTCCAATAGAAATAAAAGAGTGCTAAAAAGACAAAGACATAGCAGAAGGCTTCGTACAATTGTGCAGGATGTCTTGGCGCAGTTTCACCTAATTGTTTAAAGACAACACCAAAATCGCTACCTGTATATTTTCCTATAATTTCAGAATTGATAAAATTTCCTATTCTAACAAATACAGCGCCAAGTGCCACAGGAATAACTACACGGTCTAATATCCAAAGTACCGTTTTATGTAATACTTTTTTATTGTAGATATACATGGAGATAATCATCGCAATAGCAGCACCATGACTCGCCAAACCTTGGAATCCGGTAAATTCAAAACCTCCTTTAAATTTAAAAGGTAAAAAGATGCTGAAAAAATCTTCGGTAATTAACTCAGATTGATAGAAAATAACGTGTCCCAATCTTGCTCCAAGCATAATGCCTATTACAGAATAAATAAATAATGAATCTAGAGATTCTTCAGATTGTCCTTCATTTTTGTAAATACGTTTTGTGATTTGAAAGCCCAAGATAAAGGCTGTAATCCACATAAGGCTGTAAAAATGTAGCTTAAAAAATCCTAAATCAATAAACTTAATAGGATTCCAATCAATCTGTAATAAAAACATAGATATTCTATTTATGAGGTAAAGGTAATATTTTGAATGGTATTGAAAATGAGATTAACGTAATATTAATGGTCTTTAGGAGGAACAGGGTCAAAACCTTTGCCTCCTAAAGGATGACAACTAAAAATTCGTTTAATCGCTAACCAACCTCCTTTAAAAAAGCCGTGAACTTCTAATGCTTCTTTAGCATAGTGAGAGCATGTAGGCTGATACCTGCAAGTTGCAGGCTTCATTGGAGAAATAAATGTTTGATAGAACTTAATCAGTAATAAAAATGGATATATTAAGATCTTTTTCACGATTAGTTAGTCGTAAAAGTTGTGCCTTCTCTGCTATCATTTAGTTGAATTCCTGCTTCTGCTAATTCATCTCTAATTTTATCAGACATGGCAAAATCTTTATTTAATCTAGCTTCCTTTCTAAGGTTAATCAAAATTTCTACCGCTCCAGCTAGTTTATCACTTCCTGAATTTTCCTTAGAAATATTAACCAAGCCTAAAACATCAAAGACAAAAGTTTCAATTGTTTCTTTTAAAATTGACAAATCTTCAGAAGTTACAGTTGCACTTCCATCTTTTATTTGATTGATATATTTTACACCTTCAAAAAGCGTTGCAATTAAAATAGGTGTATTAAAATCGTCATTCATGGCATCGTAGCATTTCTGCTTCCAATCGGTAACATTAAATGACGATGTTTTTCCTGTTTTTAAATGATCAATTAAACCAATAGCATCCATTAATCTTTGAAATCCTTTTTCTGAAGCCGCTAAACCAGCATCCGTTAAATCCAAAATACTTCTGTAAGAGGCTTGCATCATAAAAAAGCGAATCACACTTGGATTGTAAGCTTTAGACATAATATCATTGTCTCCAGAAAGTAATTCAGCCGGATTAATATAATTCCCAGTGGACTTACTCATACGAGCACCATTAAGTTCTAACATGTTGGCATGCATCCAATATTTTACAGGATCTTGGCCTTTTGCCGCTTGGTTTTGTGCAATTTCACATTCGTGATGTGGGAATTTTAAATCCATTCCACCACCATGAATATCAAAATACTCACCCAAATATTTAGTGCTCATTGCTGTACATTCTAAATGCCAGCCAGGAAAACCATCACTCCAAGGTGAAGGCCAACGCATAATATGTGTCGGTTCTGCTTTTTTCCAAAGCGCAAAATCTTGAGGATTTTTCTTATCACTTTGCCCATCAAGTGCACGTGTATTATGGATTAAATCTTCTAACTTACGTTTACTTAAAATACCGTATTCGTTAGATTCATTGTATTTATGAACATCAAAATAAACAGAGCCATTAACAACGTATGCAAATCCATTATCTATTATAGATTGAATTAAATCAATTTGTTCTATAATATGTCCTGTTGCTGTAGGCTCAATACTCGGCGGTAAGAAATTAAAGGTATTTAAAACATTATGAAAATCTACAGTATAGCGCTGAACAATTTCCATAGGTTCAATAGCTTCTAATCGTGCTTTTTTAGTGATTTTATCTTCACCAACATCAGCATCATTTTCTAAATGACCTGCATCTGTAATATTACGGACATAACGCACTTTATAACCTAAATGTTTAAGGTAGCGAAAAATCATATCGAAAGACATAAATGTTCTCACATTACCTAAATGCACATTACTATATACGGTTGGTCCACAAACATACATTCCAACGTAGCCATCGGTTATAGGTTGAAAAATTTCTTTTTCTCCAGAAAGTGTATTGTAAACTTTTAATTGATGTGAAAGATGTAATGACATGATGCTATTTTGAAAATTGAATCAATAAAATGAATTAATTAGTCTAGAAATAAAATTAAAACTGTGTATCTAATTGAATGTAATCTAACAGTTCTCTTCGTACAGCATGTTCTTTAAACTTACCTCCATATTCTGAAGTAACAGTACTACTTTCAATATCTCTAATACCTCTAGAATTTACGCAAAGATGTTTAGCGTCAATAATACAAGCCACATCATCAGTGCCTAAAACCTCTTGTAGTTCCTTAACAATCTGAATGGTTAGTCGTTCTTGAACTTGTGGTCTTTTGGCATAATAATCTACAACTCTATTCATTTTAGATAAACCAACCACAGTGCCATTAGAAATATAGGCGATATGTGCTCTACCAACAATAGGTAATAAATGGTGCTCACAAGTAGAGTAAACAGTAATATTCTTTTCTACAAGCATTTCTCCATATTTGTATTTATTATCAAATGTAGATGCTTTTGGTTTCTTGTTAGGATCTAGGCCTCCAAAAATCTCGTTTACAAACATTTTGGCAACTCTATTTGGTGTGCCTTTAAGGCTATCGTCAGTTAAATCTAAACCTAACGTTTCTAGAATATGCTTAACATCTGCTTTGATGCTTTCTATCTTTTCAGTACTTGAAAGCTCAAAAGCGTCAGGTCTCAAAGGGGTATCGCTTGAAGATCCTATGTGGTCATCTCCAAATGGATCAGTGTCATTAAAATCACTTTCAATTTTCATTGTAAAATAATTGGTTATCAATTTTTTTTAATACTAACGGCAAAGATAAACAATAAAAATAGTTTCTAAGGTAGGGGTTTTATATTTGAAGCTGTTATATATGTAAAACCGTTAAAACACCAATATCCTTGATGAATTAACAGTTCATTCGTTTAAATTTTCTTACTTTTCGAAATTCTAATTTTCTTATTTATTCTATGAAAAAAGTACTATTTATTTTAGCATTGATACTCATGCCTTTAAGTATGTTTAGTCAACAATCAACACAAAAACAGCCATTACCTTTAGCTAAATTTAACGACAATGTTAATTTACCGTTAACGGCTAATGAACGTGCTCAAATTATTGAAGCTTATGGAGAATCTGCTGATAAACTTGTTTTTAATAATGCACATAGATTAAAAAGTATAAAACATATTCTAAGAAATAGGGTGGTTATTAAATTGATTACAGATGAGAAAAATAAGAAGCCTTGCCCTAAATTATCTGATGTCACTAAATTTTCTACTGAAGGCTCTGATTTAAAAAATAATCAAGTATTTAATCCTGCTAATTTTAATCCTTTGCTGTATGTTTTTGAATTTTACTCAAGAGCGTCAGCGATGTATCAAGTAGATAATACTAATTATTACATTATTATAAAGTCTCAATACCAATAAAGATTAAAGGAATGAAATACACATGTTAAAATCATTTTACTAAAGGAAATGATGTATTGCGATTAACATGTCATAAAAATAATAAAAGTAAACCCATGAAATACTTATTTACAATAATCCCTCTATTATTTTCATCACTTTTGATGGCCCAAGATGTTAATATGCAAACTGCAACTGTTAGTCAATGTGGTGGCGTTTTTTACGATTCTGGTGGTGAATTTGGTAATTATGGGAACGATGAAGATTTTGTTCTAACAATTTGCCCTGAGACTCCAGGGCAAAGAGTGCAAATAGATTTTTCAACATTCACATTGAATTTAGGTGCAAATCCAGATATAATATCCATTTTTAATGGAGATAGTGTTGCGTCACCAACTTTTGGTGATTTTTCTGGGATAACTAGTCCTGGATTAGTTCAAGCAACTGAAGATAATACAACGGGTTGTATTACCATTCAATTCGTCTCTGGTGATTCAGGAAATTCAGACGGTTGGATTGCAAGTTTATCTTGTTTAACGCCTTGTCAAACCATTAATTCTCAAATAAATTCTACATCTCCTGCACCAAATGGGGATGGGTATATTAGAGTTTGCCCTAATGAAGAAATTACTTTAAATGGTAGTGGTACATTTTCTATTGATGGAACTGGTGCTACTTACGAATGGGATTTAGGAGATGGTAATACAGCATCGGGACAATCAGCTACATTTTCTTATCCAAATCCAGGTGTTTACATTGTTAATCTTAATATACGAGATGCAAATACTTCAGTGGATCCATTGGGTTGTAATAATGATAATTTGATTAATCAAGTCATTCAAGTGGCTACAGAAGCAGATTTTATTGGCACTCAAGCTTCAAACATGACGCTTTGTTTTGGTGAAAGTACAGATATAACTGGAGTAGTAGAGGCTGTAGAATATATTAATGATTGTACTCCTCCTGTTAGTGGGCTTACGTTTTTACCAGATGGTAGTGGTGCAGAATACACGACTTCTATTACTGTAGATTGTTACGAATCAGATCAGACGCTTACCGATATAAGTCAATTAATAAGTATTTGTTTAACAATGGAGCATTCTTACTTAGGTGATTTAGATATTGAAATTATTTCACCTAGTGGTGTGGTAGTAAGGATGCACGATCAAGGTGGTGGTTCTACAAATTTAGGAATACCTTGGGCAACAGGAACAGTTGATGGTAGTGGCAATACTACTCCAGGAACAGGTAGTCGCTATTGTTTTGTGCCTAGTGGAGCGTCTACTACATTGGCAGGTGGTGCAGTTTCAGGTGGTACTTTTCCTAATGGAGATGGTCCAGCTACTTACACTGATGACTATGTTCCTGCGGGGAATTATAACTCTATAAACCCTCTAAATGCTCTTATAGGTTCTCCTTTAAATGGAAATTGGACGATTAGAATTGTTGATAATATTTCTGCAGATAATGGTAATATTTTCGCTTGGGGTATTGAGTTTGATCCAAATCTTCAGCCTCCAGAATTGTCTTTTACTCCCGTAATTACTTCTGAAGCTTGGGATGCTGATCCTACTATAACAAATACAGCTGGTAATGTAATTACGGTTCAACCAACAACTTCAGGTCAGTTTTGCTATACTTATAGAGCTACAGATGATTTTGGTTGTGATTATGACCAAGTGGTGTGTATTGATGTATTGCCTGAGTTTATTACAGAGGCACCAAATGATTTATTTATTTGCGATACAGGTATTCCGCCTTATATTTTTGATTTGGAATTAAATACAGCTGTTGTTCTTGCGAGTGCAACTAATTCTACAGATTTGGTAGTAACATATCATAATTCACTTGCTGATGCAGAAGCTGATACCGCTGCAATTGCGGGATCAGGGAGTTATTCTGGTACAGATGGTGAAACTATATATGTTAGGATAGAATATTTAGATTCTGATTGTTTTGACACATATTCTTTTACGTTAAATGTTTCAGGTCAACCTACGATCAACCCCGTCTCAGATTTAGAAGTTTGTGATGACGATAGTAATGATGGATTAGCATCGTTTGATTTAAGTGAACA
>NZ_JABFDF010000007.1 GCF_013403985.1 Winogradskyella ludwigii | reverse complement strand
GAACGGAACATTTAATGGTGAAGCAATGCCAACAAGTGACTACTGGTTTACAGTAGAGTATGACGAACCAAACACAACCACAGGAAAACGTAAAGAATTAAAAGCCCATTTCACCTTGAAACGATAAGAACTTATGAAATTAAAAAAGTATTGCTTAATAGCATTTATAGCATTAATGGCCAATTTTGGTATGGCTCAAGAAGGTCTTCCTATTTATTCTGATTATTTAACAGATAATTATTATTTAATTCACCCTTCTATGGCTGGTGTTGCTAATTGTGCCAAGGTAAGGTTAACAGCGAGACAACAATGGTTCGGTGTAGATGATGCTCCGAGTTTGCAAACCTTAAGTATGAATGGAAGAATAGGAGATTCTCCAGTTGCCATTGGAGGTGTGCTTTTTAATGATGCTAATGGTTATCATTCTACAGTTGGTGGTTATGCAACTTTTGCTTATCACTTAATGTTTTCAAGAAATGAGATTGATTTAAATATGTTATCGTTTGGTTTAAGTGCTGGTTTTTTACAGTATAAATTAGATGAAACTACTTTTTTGGCGCCTGGTGAATTTGATCAAGCTATTCAAGGTATTGAACAGAGTGCTACAAATTTTAATATAGATTTTGGATTTTCTTACCATTTTGTAGATTTCTATGCACACTTTACAGCTAAGAATATTCTAAACAATGAAGGTATTAACTGGAATGGTTTAGATGGTTTTGAATTTGAGAACTTAAGAACCTATTTGGCATCTACAGGTTATACGTTTAGTCAATATGGTAGTGAATGGAGTTACGAGCCTTCAATTATGTATATGTACAGAGATGCAACAGCAGAGTCTTCAATAGATATTAATGCTAAAGTTTATAAAGAAATGGATTTTGGTAAAGTTTGGGGTGGATTATCTTACAGACGTAGCTTAGATGGTGCAGAGTTTCAAGATGGCTCAGGTGTTAGTAGCCAAAAACTACAATATTTGACTCCGTTTTTAGGAATAGACTATGATAATTTTGTGTTTGCATACACGTATTCTTATCAAGCAAATACGGTAAACTTTAATAATGGTGGTTTTCATCAGTTAACGCTTGGTTTCAACTTTAACTGTAGAAGAGAGAAATATGAATGTAACTGTCCTGCTATAAATTAAGATTATATTATTTTATACAAAAAGAGGCTCAATTAACATTGAGCCTCTTTTTTTTGTTTATAAATACTATTTATTCCCACTTGTAATTTTTATTTGCAGCTTGAGACTTTAAAGCGTTCATCATTGCAATTTCTAAGCCATTATTAGAACTGTTATTTTGTTTGGCAACATAATTTCGTCGTTTTAAATTTAGCGTCGCAATTTCATCTTGAAGCTTTTTACGGGTTTTACCTTTTTCTTCAACATAAGCTTTAATTTCGGCTTTAGATTTATCTTTCAATGCTGATGGTAATTGGTTTTTATCTAAATCATCATAAGAAAAATCAGCTTCTTTTTCTGCATCTACTAAATCCCAGGAACTGTTTTTATATAATCTAGAACTTTTACTTACAGTTCTACTAACCGCATTTGCTTTATTATAACTCATGGCATTAGAATCTTGTTCTGCTTGCATTTCCATTTTTTGTCTACCAGCACTTCCGTAAGCAATATAAGTTGTATTCAATTTCTTATTAAGCTCTAATATTTTATCGTCGTAAGGAGATGCCACGTGTACAGTTGCTTCATTATGATTAATAGCCATGTAATTACCATGCGTTAAATCTGCTCCATCTTTCCATTGGGTAGAAATACCTTGATTATAATCTCCACAAAAAATAGTGTTTACAGTAACATCGTTTTGATGTGCTAATTTAGAAGCGTCTTTATAATTTACATTTCCTTGAGAATAAGGCTCGTTACCTGCAATAAAAATAAGCTTTAAGTCGTTTTTGTTTTCTCCCCATTCTAATTGATTAAGAGCTGTTTTAATTACTTTACCACAATATTCATTGCCGCCATTTGTGGTTAATGAGAATAATGATTTTGAAATCTCATCTAAATCATCACTAAAAGCAATAACCTGTCTTAAATAACCCTCTTCTGCGTTTAAATTATCGTTGCCATATTCGTAGAGTGCAATTTTAAGGTTTGGACTTTTATCTTCACATTTGGCGTAAGATAATTCATTAACAATTTTCCAGAGTTGTGCTTTTGCTTGGTCAATTAATCCGTCCATACTATTACTAGTATCTAAGAGTAAGGCGACTTGAATCTCTGGGTTTTCAGCCTTAGAAGTTGTTTTAATTACCGTTTCTGCAATTAATTTATTCGCTATTTTGGATTTTTTATTATTAGCATCACAAGCTGTAACCGAAGCTAAACTTAGTGCAAGGATTAAGGTTTTAAATGGAATTTTCATAATGTTTGTTTTTATTTAGTATTTAATTCTTTAACATCGATAGTTCCATTTGGAGATATCACATAGTATTTGTGGTCTATTTTTGTTTCAACAATTGGAGTGGGTTTTTGTTCTTTTGGTTTTGGAGTAAAGACCAATTTTATATTAATTCCTATTTGAACGACAGGTTCTAGAATCGACGGATTAATAACCACATCGTAATTTTCGTAAGTGAGCGGTTGGTAATAATATGACGTTTGCTTTTTAACTGTTGTAACGCCTTTCTTTTTTTCTAAAGCTTCAACAGAAGTGCTATTGTACGCTTGATAGCTTTGGTAGAAATCCTTAGGGAAATAACAGTATTTATCATCTGCAATGGCTACATTATAATCAGACATATTAAAGCCTAGAACTTTGTAATACGCTTTCTTCTCTTCAATAAGTTTTAATAATTCATCTTGAAGATTTTTATAAACGTCCTGAATGTTTTCAATATAATAATCAACCTTAACCAAGTTGTAAACTTCACTTTGTGCACAGGCTTCTAAAATAGATTCAAACTGGTTGGTTTTTGTAAATTGAATATGTACATTTTGTTGCAGTTCAAACCCTTTAGGAACTTCGGTATACGTTTTACTGAATAGTTTCTTGGTGACTTCAACTTCATAAATAGGAATAAATGAAATAACATCTATAGCAATGTTTTTCTGCGTGATACCTTTAGCATTGAGACGGTATTTTATGCTGTCAATACGCTCTTTCATTAATTGGTTGGTTATTTCAGCGGAAGGACCCATTTGCGACACGTTAAAAATGGCTGTATAAGTGGTTGCGCCTGCATTTTGAAGTGCTTTTACATCTACAGTAAGTACATTGCTAGGATACAGAATTTTAGTAACCTGTTGTTGCACTGTTGGATTGTAAATTTTGGCATTACCTGAAGATAAAATATTTTGACGCGAAATATCTTGAGTGATTTCATTATAATTTCCTCTGTGTTGGGCCGAAATATCGATATTGAATAAGAGTAAAAGGCCTAATGTTAAATAGATTGTTTTCATGATTTTATTGTTTTTTGATTTATAGCGTAAAGCTCTGTCTAAAAAACAGCGACAAAAAACCAGAATGAGTAAAGTGACAATTTGAGTGAGTGAAGCAGTCTGTTATTTTAGTAGTGTCGGTGTTTTTATTTGTAAAAAGAAGCTATTTGCATATCAGCCATTTTTTGAAACCAAATAAAGTATGTAAGTTTAGTCCAACAAATAAAAATATGTTAATGAGAATTTCTAAATCATATGGTTTTATACTTCTATTTTTTCTGATTGGTTTTTTAGCCTTTGGTCAGAGTAATAGAAGGTTAATTGAAGCAGATGATAAACCATTATTTACCATTCGTGGTTCTGTTTATGAAAAGGATTCTTATTCGCCTTACAAGAATGTAGAAATCCTGGTTAATGGAGGGAATTATACCAGAACAAATTTTGATGGAGCCTTTAACGTAAAAGCCAAAATAGGAGATGAGTTAATTATAAGTCATCCAGATTTTGAAACTATTTATCACACTATAACATCTAACGAACGGATAAGTATAGAGGTTGTAGATGCTAAACAGTATAGTAGAAGTTCAATAAATAAAGGTGATGTTAAGCGCTTTAATGAAATGATAGATTCTGCAGATGTCTATCTTAAAAAGGATGCAGAAAAAAGTATTAAGTTTATAGGAAATGCTTTAGATGTTAATATTAACACAACTCAAAGTGCAGAAGCTCAAGAATTATTGGGTGATATTTATAGGTATTGGAATCAGTTTGATTTGGCGATTTCGGCTTATAGAATTAGTCTTCAAAATGTAAAAACACCTTCTGCTCAACTTAAATTAGCAAAATCTTATCTCGATAATGGTAATTTTGAAACGAGTCTGTCTACCTATAAAACTATAGATCAAAAGTCCTTATCTAATTATAATAAAGCCGTTTGGTTTGAAGGAACTGGAGATGTCTATGTGCAATTAAAAGACTTTACTAAAGCCATAAAAGCTTACGAAGATGGGTTAGAAGTGGCCCAAAAACATCTTATAGCACCAAAAGTAACAGATTTAAATTCTAAAATAGCGCAAGTCTATAGCGACCAAGGACAAACTAGTAAAGCCAAAAGTTATTTTTCTAATTCATTGAGTCTCGCTAAAAGCGAGAATAAAAAACGTGCTGTAGAAGAACAAATTAAAGTGGCCGAATTTAATAATCTAAATGCAGATTACGAAAGCGAGATTGTATTAAGAAAGCAAGCTATTGAAGGCATAAAAGATATCGAACGAGATTCTGTAATAACTAACGAAAGCCCAATTACATCTCAGAAACAGAATTATAAATTGGGTACGGCATATTTACTTAATAACGATCTAGACAATGCTATACCTTATTTTGAAAAAAGTATTGAAGAAGCTAGTGAAAAAGAAGATTTGGTAGTTAAAAAAGATGCTACTAGAAAGCTCTCAGATGTGCTCATTGAAATTGGAGAAACCAAAAAAGGGTACGAAATGTTAGCAGAACATATTAATACTGTAGACGAATTGTATGCTAAGAAAATTCAAGAGATATCACAAGTGGCACGCTTTAGTAGAAATATCGCAGAGCAGCAAAACAGAATTACAACTCTAGAAAGTGATAGAGCGTTATCTAAAAGTACTTACGAATTAACCCAAGAGCGAAATAAAAGTCAGCAATACATAATTTACTCTTTAATTGGAGGCTTAGTATTGCTCTTAATTACGGGGTTCTTAATGTTTAAGTATATTAAACAACAACGTTTGGCAAACAATTTATTGGCATTAAAATCGTTGCGAAGTCAAATGAATCCGCATTTTATTTTTAATGCTTTAAATTCTGTGAATACCTTTATAGCCACTAATGATGAACGTACTGCGAATAAATATTTGTCAGATTTTTCACAGTTAATGCGAGCCGTTTTAGAGAATAGTGAAGAGGATTTTATTCCACTAAAAAAGGAAATTGAATTGTTGAATTTATATACCAAACTCGAACATTTTAGGTTCCAGGATAAGTTTGATTATTCTATAGCTGTAGATGAAACTATTGATGTTGAAGAATTTCAGATTCCACCAATGTTATTGCAACCTTATATAGAAAATGCGGTTTGGCATGGCTTACGTTACAAAATAGAAAAAGGACATTTGAATATTAATATTCAGCCAAAAGCTAAAGGAGAAATTACCATCACTATTTCAGATGATGGTATTGGTCGAAGCCGCTCTAAAGCTTTGAAAACAGATCATCAGAAAAAGCAGAATTCAAAAGGCATGAACAATATTAAAAAGCGTGTTGCTATTTTGAATGAAATGTATAAAGATAAAGTTGATGTAATGATTGATGATTTTCAAGATTTGGAAGATGCAGGAACGAAAGTAGTAGTGACTTTAAAAAAGGATTAAGTATGAAATTAAAAGCCATCATAGTAGAAGACGAAGAAAATAGCAGACTAATTCTCAGAAATTATCTAACTAAGTATTGTCCAAATATTGAAATTCAAGGTGAAGCTGCAAATGTTGAAGAAGCTTTAGTTCTCATTAGAAATAATGATTTAGATGTCGTGTTTTTAGACGTAGAAATGCCTTATGGGAATGCATTTGATCTTTTAGATAAAGTTGATGATATTAATTTTGAAACCGTATTTGTAACCGCTTATAATCATTATGCTATTGATGCTTTAAATGCGCATGTATCTTATTATTTAATGAAACCTATTTCTATAGACGAATTGATAAAAGCAGTAGACTATGTTACCGAAATTAGAACGAAGGAAGATGCACTTCAAGATCAAATTTTAGTACCTAAGACGAATTCTGTAAACGGAAAAATTACGATTCCACAGCAAGATGGTTTTGAAGTTATAGAAACCGCAGACATTATGTATTGTAAGGCAGATGATAATTATACCGAAATATTTCTAAGTAATAACAAAAAGAAACTGGTTAGTAAAACTTTAAAATATATTGAAGAAAGTTTGAAAGATGCCAATTTTGCAAGAGTCCACAAAAGCTATTTGGTTAACGTCAATGAAATCGTAAAATATGTAAAAGGCAAAGGAGGAAGCGTAGTGCTTAGTAACGGAAAAGAAATTATAGTATCTGCTTCAAAGAAGTCTGACTTGTTATCTTATTTTAAGTGACTAATCCCTTTGTGGACAATGAGCGAAGTCTAAGTGAAAAAGGATCTCTTACTAAAAGAGAATAGTCTTAGTTGAGAAAAACAAAAATCAATGGTGAAAGTTTATAGTAAAACTCTATAAGCATACTTCTAAGAAAAAAGGAACAAAGTATTTACTCCTGAGGTTTCTTTTTTCAAAGGAATTAAACAGTTAATTCCACTACAGAACCTTCATTAGATCTTATATTAAAAACCGTATTATCTTCAAAAATTAAATACTGACCTTTAATTCCAACCAACTTTCCGGAGTAGTTTGGAGTTTTACTCAAGTTTAAACTTTTAGGTTTCTCAGGATAATGCTCTACGGGGAAATGTATATGTGTTTCCGCGTTGTTTTCAATAAAATAAGCTAAGGCTTCTTCTGGAATATATGGCTTCAATTTTTGGCGCCATTCTAAAAGATTTTCATCTTCAATATCATTTTTTAGCATTTTGCGCCAATTGGTTTTATCTGCAACAAAATCTTTTAATGCTACTTCTGTGATTCCGGCTAAATATCGGTTAGGAACTTCAACAATTTCAACAGCTTCATGTGCACCTTGATCTATCCAACGTGTAGGTACTTGTGTTTTCCTAGTGACACCAACTTTTACATTGCTAGAGTTGGCCAAATACACAATATGCGGTTGTAGTTGTACTCTTTTTTCGTAGTCTAAATCTCTATCTTCTTTGTCTAAATGCGCCGTGCTTAACTCTGGTCGCATAATCCAATCTCCAGCAAAAGGTTTATCAAAAAAACAGGTTTTACAGAAACCTTGACGATAGATAGGTCTGTCTAATCCACAGCTTAAACATTGATGTCCAACCCATTTTATTTCAATGGTTTTATTCAATAATTGATTCATGTGAATAAAATCATTTTTGAACACCAAATAGTATTGAATGGGATCTAAAAATTCAGTTTGCATTTTTGTGAGTACTCCTGTATAAACCATGAAAGAAATTTAGTAAATTTAACTTTTCAAATTTAGAAACCTAAATCTAAAAATAAGTAAAACGAATATTTGCCAAATGCCGTTAAGCGGCTAAAGATAGCTAATCTATGCCAATTCCAATTGTAAATTCTATTGCTTCATGGTTTTTAAAAAAACGATTTCATCAGATTGAATTGTTTTTGAAATATCCCAATGAAGTACAGAATGAGTTGCTTTTCAGTTTATTAAAGTTTGCAAAAGACACAGAAATAGGTAGGCAATATGACTTTGGATCTATAAAAACGTATAGAGAATTTAACGAACGCGTTCCTATTGTAAATTACGAAGAGTTTCAGCCTCTAATAGAACGTTCTAGAAGTGGAGAACACAATATATTTTGGCCCAGTCCCATAAAATGGTTCGCAAAATCTAGCGGAACGACTAATGCAAAAAGTAAATTTATTCCGGTGAGCATGGAGTCTTTAGAGGATTGTCATTATGCAGCGAGTAAAGATTTGCTGTGCATGTATTTAAACAATAATGAAGATGCACAATTATTTACTGGGAAGAGTTTACGATTAGGTGGAAGTAAAGAATTATACAAAGAAAATGGAACTGCATTTGGCGATTTAAGTGCTATACTAATAGATAATATGCCTTTTTGGGCAGAATTTAGTAGTACACCAAGTAATCGCGTATCGCTTATGAGCGATTGGGAAAATAAGATGCAGGCCATTGTAGAGGAAACTATACAAGAAAACGTAACAAGTTTAGCAGGTGTGCCTTCTTGGATGTTGGTATTGCTCAATGGCGTTTTAGAAAAAACAGGCAAAGACAGTATTTTTGATATTTGGCCAAATTTAGAAGTTTACTTTCATGGAGGAGTAAGTTTTAATCCCTATCGAGATCAATATAAATCCATTTTACCTTCAAATAAATTTAGATATTACGAGATTTATAATGCGTCAGAAGGCTTTTTTGCAATTCAAGATCGTAATAATTCTAGTGATTTATTGTTGATGTTAGATTATGGGATTTTTTACGAATTTATTCCAATGGATACCTATAAAACTTTAGAGCAACGCGTAATTCCGTTAAGCGATGTAAAGCTTAATACTAATTATGCTGTGGTAATAACAACTAATGCTGGCTTGTGGAGATATAAAATTGGTGATACTATTAGGTTTGTTAGTTTAGATCCGCATAGAATAAAAGTTTCTGGAAGAACAAAGCACCACATCAATGCTTTTGGTGAGGAATTAATTATAGAAAATGCAGAAGAGGCTTTAAGAAGAGTTTGTAAGCGTACATCTGCTGAAATCGTAGATTATACTGCAGCTCCTATTTTTATGGAAGGTAAAGAAAAGGGAGGACATGAGTGGATTATAGAATTTAAGAAACCTCCAGAAAACATGTCTTATTTTGAAGAGTTGTTTGATAATGCCTTAAAATCGTTAAACTCAGATTATGAAGCTAAGCGTTTTAATAACATCACATTAAACAAGCCGAAGATTCATAGTGCGCGACCAAATTTATTTTACGATTGGTTAAGAGAGAATGACAAGCTTGGTGGCCAGCATAAAGTACCGCGTTTATCTAATTCTCGCGTTTATGTGGAAGAGTTGTTACACCTTAATTATCCTTAAAAATTCTAGTATTATTATAATTAGAGATTTGGATTTCTACACATGCTAGCACTAATTTAGATGGTAAGCCTATAACGTGCCGTTTAACCTATAAAAACACACCAGGCAGCACGATAACGGTATTCTGAAGTGTTTTAACTAATAAAGAAAGCCATTTGATCTTACTTTAATTTAAGGTTCTAAATTAGTCGTATAATAAGTAGGTTATTATCATTATTAAAACTCCCTCATTAATATATAATGTATTGCGTGCAATATTTAATTAATCAATCCTAACTAAACGAAAAAGCCACAATTTCTAATATTGAAATTGTGGCTTCTTTTATTGTTTTCATTAAGTTTAAGACACTGCCTTTAACTTTTTTAATGTGGATTTGTTTAATCTATTCTCAGCGTAAGATTTTGTGATGTTCAGTTTTGTTTCATCAGAACTTGGTAAATCAAACATCGCTTCAGTTAAAATTTCTTCACAAAGTGAACGTAAACCACGAGCACCAAGTTTGTATTCAATTGCTTTATCAACGATATAGTCTAAAGCACCATCGGTGATAGTAAAATCTACATCATCCATTTCAAACAACTTTTTGTATTGTTTAATAATGGCATTTTTAGGTTCCGTTAAAATAGCTCTTAGAGTTTTAGCATCTAAAGGATCCATGTGAGTTAATACAGGTAAACGTCCAATAATTTCAGGAATTAATCCAAAATCTTTTAAATCTCTTGGAGTAATGTATTGTAAAATATTGTCTTTGTCTACAGAATCCGTTTTCATAGCGCTGTAACCAATAGCTTGCATGTTCATACGTTTTGTAATTACACGTTCTATGCCATCAAAAGCACCACCAGCAATAAATAATATATTTTCGGTATCTACTTCAATAAATTTCTGATCAGGATGTTTACGGCCACCTTTTGGTGGTACATTAACAACTGTACCTTCTAAAAGTTTTAGTAATGCTTGTTGCACTCCTTCTCCAGAAACATCTCTTGTTATAGATGGATTATCACCTTTACGTGCAATCTTATCTATCTCATCTATAAAAACAATACCACGTTGGGCTTTTTCTAGATTGTAATCTGCAGCTTGTAGTAAACGCGTTAAAATACTCTCAACATCTTCACCAACATAACCTGCTTCTGTTAATACTGTAGCATCAACAATTGCAAGAGGTACATTTAACATTTTAGCAATTGTTTTTGCCATTAATGTTTTACCAGTACCAGTTTGTCCAACCATTATGATATTACTTTTTTGTATTTCAATATCATCTTCTGTTGTTGGTTGTAATAAACGCTTGTAGTGATTGTAAACGGCAACAGCCATTACTCGTTTTGTATAATCTTGTCCAATAATATAACCATCTAAAAACCCTTTAATTTCTTTAGGTTTTTTAAGCATTAATTCTGCACTTAAATCTGAATTACCAGATTGTTTAGATTCTTCAATTACGATACCATGAGCTTGCTCAATACAACGATCACAAATGTGAGCATCTAAACCTGCAATAAGTAAACTAGTTTCTGGCTTTTTCCTACCGCAAAATGAACATTCTAATTCTTCCTTTGCCATCTTCAATTTTTATTTGAGATTTCCTTAAATCGTGAAAATCTCTTCAATTTATATTTTCTTTAGACTTTTTAGTCGAAGGTAATTAAGATTACTTGCGCTCTAAAATTTCATCAATCATTCCGTATTCTAAAGCCTCAGGAGAACGCATCCAATAATCTCTATCAGAATCTTTTTCTACTTGCTCAATAGTGTTACCGGAATGATTTGCAATTATTTCGTATAATTCTTCCTTTACTCTTATAGTTTCCTTTAAGGCAATTTCCATATCGCTTAACTGTCCTTGTGTTCCACTACTTACTTGGTGAATCATTACACGAGAGTGTTTTAAAGCAGAACGTTTTCCTTTTGCTCCAGCACATAATAATACAGCAGCCATAGAAGCAGCAATACCTGTACAGATTGTAGCAACATCTGGTTTAATAAACTGCATAGTATCGTAAATACCTAAACCAGCATAAACGCTACCTCCTGGAGAATTAATATAGATTTGTACATCTTTTGAAGCGTCTACACTTTGTAAAAACAATAATTGTGCTTGTATAATATTAGCAACTTGGTCATTTACTCCTGTTCCTAAAAATATAATACGATCCATCATTAGACGTGAAAACACATCCATTGCAACGGCATTCATTTGACGCTCTTCAATAATATTTGGCGTCAAGTTAGTTGGATTAAAATTAGTTGGATTCATACTTGTAACTATCTTTTGATAATAGTTACCGTTAATTCCTTGGTCTTTAGTTGCGAATTTTTCGAATTCTTTTCCGTAATCCATATGTGTTATAATTCTTTTTAATTAATGATATTTATTGTTTTTGCCGATTCTGAAATTAATTTAGAATCGTATTAATTTTCAATGGAAAACTAATGTCAAAAAAGGCGTAAAACTTTTACAGTTCTACGCCTTAAAGATACTAATTATTTTAAAGACTACTTTTAACTATAGAATTCTTTAACAAAATCATCGTAAGTGATTTCTTTAGTCTTAATATTTGCTTCAGTCTTATATAGACCTAATAATTTCTGACTCATTAATTGTTCAGACATACGCTTAACTTCGTCTTGGTTTCCTAAGATACGTGCAGCAATGTCCTCTAATTCTTTTTCTGAAGGATTCATTTGACCAAACTGAGCCATCTGACCTTTAATCATTTCCATTGAGTACGCTTTTAATTCTTCAAATTGTACTTGAAGTTTGTGCTCAGTGATTAATTTACCTTCTATAAGTTGGTAACGCATGCTTTTTTCAGACTTTTCGTATTCTTCTTTAGCTTGCTCTTCAGTGATTATTTCTTCACCTGAGTTTTGCATCCATTTTTGTAAGAAGGTTGCTGGTAAATCAAATTTAGTATTCGCAACTAAATCCTCAGTAACGTCATTTAATAATTTCTGATCTCCTTGTTGTACAAATTGCTTTTCAGAATCTTCTTTGATTTTGTCTTTCAATTCTGTTACTGAAGTTACAACCTCTTTTCCAAATAATTTATCAAATAACTCTTGATCTAAATCTGCTAATTCACGTTCGTTAATTTCTGTGATTGTAAAATTCACTTCAATTTCTAAACCATGAGCATCGTCATGAGCCACTTTTAAAGCATTCATTAAATCGTGATCGTCGCTAAACAATCCTTTTGTTTTTAATGTAATAACATCACCAACTTTAGCTCCGATAAATTTCTTAGGATTTGTTTTTCCTTTCAATTTATCTAAAGTAATCATTGTAGAATTATCGATTTCTTTTTCCTCGTTAGTAAAAGTTCCAGTAATTTCAGAATCTTTAGTAACCTCGTCTTGAGAAATGATTTTTCCGTATTGTTTTTGGATATGCTCAATTTGTTCATTGATCATTTTATCATCCGCAACAATATTATAATGTGTTATTGCTTTTTTACTTTTTAAGGCAACTTCGAATTGTGGTGCAAGACCTAATTCAAATTCAAAAGAAAATGCTTCCGCATCCCAGTTTAAGTCGTCTTGTGCTTTTGGTAATGGGTTACCTAAAACATCTAGTTTTTCTTCAACTAAATACTTTCCAAGAGCTTCTTGTAGTAATTTGTTTACTTCATCAACCAATACAGCTTTACCATATTGCTTTTTTACCATTCCCATTGGTACATGACCTTTTCTAAAACCAGGAATGTTTGCAGACTTACGGTAATCTAATAAGATTTGCTCTACTTTGTCGCTATAATCTTCTTTAGCGATATCAACTTTTACAACTGCATTTAATGCATCGATGTTTTCTCTTGTAATATTCATTTTTTTGAAACTAAAATTGGGCTGCAAAAATACAATATTTTTTGCAACCCAACAATAGTTTTAAGCGTTTGATGTATATACTATTAATAGTTTTAAACCACAAATGGTACAAGCTACTTTTTATCTCCTTTTAAGAAGGATTGAAACAAGGATTGTAATAACGATAGTAGAATACTAAATAATAGTGCCGTCCAGAAACTAGAAACACCAAATCCGTCTATAAGTTTGTCTGCTAATAATATAATAAGTGCGTTTATTACAAAAAGGAAAAGACCTAATGTAACTATAGTCGCCGGTATGGTTAAGATGACTAAAATGGGTTTTACTAACAGATTTAATATGGCGAGTACAATGGCAACACAAATGGCTCCAGTATAGCCATCTACAGATACACCATTTAATATTTGTGCTAAAATAAAAACGGCCAATGCGTTTAGTAAAAGTCTTAATATGAGATTCATGATTTTTATGTTTATATCTATCTAAGATACAAAATTTATTACTGCAGAATAAAAATCTTTTGGATTTTCAGCATGTAACCAATGTCCAGCATTTGAAATGGTAATAATTTTAGAATTTGGAAAATGACGATGAATAATAGCTGCATCTGCTTCTCCAATATATTCTGAACGATCTCCACGCAAAAACAAAGTGTCTTTTTTGAATACAGCATGTATAGGAAGTGCTTCTCCTACTTCTGAAATATTATCTTTTAATACTTCTAAATTAATGCGTAAACCTAATTGCCCTTTTTCTACCCAATATAAATTTTTGAGTAAAAACATACGCGTTCCTGCGTCTTGAACATAGTTGCTTAGCGCCTTATCTGCTTCTCCTCTGGTTTTTAATATTGAAAAATCTAAATGACTTAATCCATCTAAAATAGCATCATGATGTACAGGATAATATCGTGGTGAAATATCTGCAACAATAAGTTTACTGACCAATTCCGGGAATTTAGAAGCGAAAAGCATCGCTGTTTTTCCGCCCATAGAATGGCCTAATAAAATGATGTCTTTTAAATTATGTGTATCACAATACTGTTTTAAATCGTTGGCCATAACGTCGTAATCAAACTCATCAGAATGAAAACTACGTCCATGGTTGCGTTGATCTACAAGATGAACCTCAAAGTTAGTTTCTGAGAAATGCTTTGCTAAGGTTTTCCAATTGTCTCCCATGCCTAGAAATCCGTGTAGAATTACAAATGGTTTACCTTCTTCTATGATATTTGAGTATAGTGTCATTTTGTTTAGTTAGTTTGAAAGTTTCAAAATATTTAAGAATATTCTTCGTGGCTTTATTTATATTACTTCAGCTTATCCAAATACATTCCAATAACAGTCTCAACTCCTAAATATAAACTTTCAGCAATTAGTGCATGTCCTATAGATACCTCTAGTAAGCCTGTTATATTTTCTTTGAAAAATTTAATATTATCTAAAGATAAATCATGACCAGCATTGATGCCTAGATCTAAAGCGTTTGCTAAGCCAGCACATTCCATATAAGGATTAATAGCGTTTTTGTTTCCTAAGCTGTATTGATGTGCAAAAGTTTCCGTATAAAGTTCTATTCGGTCTGTTCCTGTTGCTTTAGCTCCCTCTATTTGATGTAAATCTGGATCTACAAAAATCGATGTTCTTATATTGTTGTTTTTAAACTCTTTAATTATTTCAGTTAAAAAATCTTTATGTTTTATAGTGTCCCAACCTGCGTTAGATGTAATGGCATTAATGGAATCTGGTACCAAAGTAACCTGTGTTGGTTTAATTTTTAAAACCATTTCCATAAATTTAGGAATAGGATTACCTTCTATGTTATATTCTGTATAAACGTCAGATTTTAAATCGTAAGCATCTTGATAGCGAATATGTCTTTCATCAGGTCTTGGATGTATAGTTATACCTTCTGCTCCAAAACGTTGCGCATCTTTTGCAAACTGAACGACATTCGGAGTATTTCCTCCGCGACTATTTCTTAACGTTGCAATCTTATTTATATTAACACTTAATTTAGTCATAATTTTACCGTTTGAATTGCAAAAATACGAAGTAGAAGACGCATTTTATGGTTATTTATGATTAATTTGCAGCCTAATTAATAGGTAGTAATGGAGCTTCAAGATTACGTAATAAACGATATAAAACCACTGTTGGTTTCAGATAAAATTAGCGATTTAAAATTGCTTTTTAATGAGCTGACGTACTCACATATTCCAATTGAGAATAATGGTGTATATATGGGTTGTATTTCTGAAACTGATGCACATTGTTTTGAAGGTGCTAAAACCATAAGTGATTGCAATTACGCTATTGAAGGCTTTTTTGTGAGACCACAAACCATTTGGTTGGATGTGCTTGAGGCATTTGCGCAAAACGATTCTAACATTATGCCAATCTTGGGTGAAAACAATAAATATTTGGGCTATTACGAGCTAAATGATATTATACACCTGTTTAACGAAACTCCGTTTTTTGCTGAGCCTGGAGGTATTCTTGTTGTAGAAAAAGGTGTTAATGATTATTCGTTTAGTGAAATTAGTCAAATTGTGGAGTCTAATGATGCTAAGCTTTTAGGAGCATTTGTTTCTAAGGCAGATGGGGATTTAGTACGTGTTACCTTAAAAGTTGGTAACGCAAGCCTTAATGAAATTATACAAACGTTTAGGCGCTATAGTTACATCATTGTTTCTGGTCATGAAGACGACTCTTATATAGAAAGCTTAAAAGAACGATCGCAATATCTCGATAAATATCTAAACATGTAATGAATAAAATTGCAATTTACGGTCAGAATTATATAAAAGAGACCACTCAAATAGCAGTTGAGAAACTGATAGATGTTTTGTTTGAAAAAGAAGCGCACGTTTTTATTGAAAGTGAGTTTTTAGCTATTCAAAAACCAGACATAAAAACTAATGCTAAAATAAATGCATTTACAGCATTAGATTCAAGTTTTGATTTGCTTATAAGTGTTGGTGGTGATGGTACAATTTTAAGAGCGATTACCTATGTTGGTGATTTTGGAATTCCAGTGATAGGAATTAATACAGGTCGCTTAGGTTTTTTGGCTACAATTCAAATAGACGATATACAAACCGCACTTACAGATGTTTTTAATGGAGATTATAAAATTTCTGAACGATCATTACTTAGTGTATCTACAGAACCGGAACATCAAGATCTTGTAGAAACATCTTTTGCACTTAATGAAATTGCTATAAGTCGAAAAAACACCACCTCTATGATAACGATAGAGACGCATCTTAACGATGAGTTTTTAACATCATATTGGGCAGATGGTCTTATTTTATCTACACCAACAGGTTCTACAGGTTATTCTTTAAGTTGTGGTGGTCCTGTTATTGCTCCAGATGCTAAGAGTTTTGCACTAACTCCTATTGCACCACATAATTTGAGTGCGCGTCCATTAATTCTTCCAGATAATACAACAGTAACGCTTAGAGTCAATGGAAGGGAAGATCATTTTTTAATGTCGCTCGATTCAAGAATTGTAACACTATCTAACACGACTACTGTAACTGTAAGAAAGGCAGATTTTGTAATTAAAATGGTGCAATTATTAGATGAAACCTTCCTCGCAACACTTCGAAAAAAATTACTTTGGGGAGAAGATCGTCGTAACTAACCCTTACTAATACAATATTTGGGTGAAAAAACGGTTATTCTGTAATACCATATTTAATGAAAGATCGATAGATTTCTTTTTAAGTTGAAATCAAAACAATAATAGGCGATAAGGTTTTTGAATTGAAATTTTAGAACGATAAAATTTTAAATTATTGTGATGTCAAAGTTGAAATGGTAATAAATTGATATAATACAATTTGTGTCAAATTATTGAACCCAAATCAGAATTGTTATATTTGCAAACTTTTTAACTTTTATGAAGTATTTTTTTTTAGTTTTATTTTGCACTTTGATCACGAATAATGTTGATGCTCAAATTTATGAGGTTGGCGTATTTGCTGGTGGAAGTAATTTTATTGGAGATGTTGGAGCTACAGATTATATAGCGCCAAATCAACTAGCATTAGGTGCTATTGTAAAATGGAACAGAAGTACACGACATTCTTTTAGAGCGTCATTTATTTTTTCAGATTTAGAAGGTATTGATGCCAAGTCTGACGATCCAAGAAGAAAAGAGCGTGGTTACAAATTTAACACGAGTATATTCGAAATTTCGGCAGGTATGGAATTTACATTTGTAGACTTCGACCTTCATACAATTGGAGTGAAAGGAACTCCATACTTATATTCTGGTATTACACTTACCAATCACGATAATTATTATTATACAAGTACTGGAGAATTAACATCAGAAGACACCTCAAGTTGGGCTATGGGAATTCCTATGGTTCTGGGGTATAAAACAAACATATCAAATCAATTCATTTTAGCTGCAGAAATTGGTGCACGCTATACCTTTTCTGATGAATTGGATGGTAGTGTTCCAGATGGAGAGTTCAGGGAATCCTTGAGTTTTGGGAATACTAATAATAATGATTGGTATATGTTTACAGGAATTACATTAACTTACACCTTTGGCAGAAGGCCTTGCTATTGCAATTTTTAAATGAGTCTAAAAGAACAAATAAACAAAAATAAGCTTCCCAGCCATATAGCAATTATAATGGATGGTAATGGTCGTTGGGCAAAACAACAAGGATTCTTACGGGCTATAGGTCATGAAAATGGCACAAAATCGGTAAGACAAACTGTTGAAGCTAGTGCAGAGTTAGGTGTAAAAAACTTAACCCTTTATGCATTCTCTACAGAAAACTGGAACAGACCAAAATTAGAAGTGCAAACCTTAATGAAACTTTTAGTAAAGTCATTAAAGAAAGAGATAAAGACACTTCAAGATAATGGTATAAAATTGTCTGCAATTGGTTGTCTTAATGATTTGCCTAAAAAAGCACATCAAGAGCTTCTTGATGTTATAGATAAGACAAAGGATAATACAAATATGACATTAACTCTTGCGTTGAGTTACGGTTCTCGTGAAGAAATTGTTAATGTTGTAAAAGAATTGTCAGTTAAAGTTAAAAATAATATAATTTCTGCAGAAACTATTGACGAATCAATTATTAATAAGCATCTTTACACGCGAAATTTACCAGACGTTGACCTTCTTATTCGCACAAGTGGTGAGCAACGTATTAGTAATTTTTTGCTTTGGCAAATAGCCTACGCAGAACTATATTTTACAGATATTTTATGGCCAGATTTTAAAAAAGAAAATCTATACGAGGCAATCATAAATTATCAAAACAGAGAACGAAGATTTGGAAAAACAAGCGAACAACTTACCTAATAAGGCAGTATTGAAATCGATTTATCAACTTATTTGTATTGCAATCCTTTTTACAATTTCATTTAATAGTAATGCTCAAGTCCAAGGAGGAGAGACCTATTTAATAAAAGAAATTACAGTAACAGGAAACACTAATTTTAGTGCACAAACTATTATTGCTTATTCTAAACTTCGTAAAGATGAAGAAGTTCAAGTTGGAGGTGATAAAATTGCTAATGCCGTAAAGACATTATGGAAATCTAATTTGTTTAGTAGCATTGATATCTATATTGTAGATATTGAAGGTAAAACGGCCAATCTTGAAATTAATCTTAGTGATTTACCAGAACTTAAAGACCTTACTATAGAAGGTGTTAAAAAAGGTAAAAAGGATGAGATTATTAACGAAAATAAACTTAAATCTGGTCAGAAGGTTACTGAAAACCTTTTAGCAACTACAAAAAATTACTTAACTAATAAGTATAGAAAAAAAGGTTTTTTAAATACTAACGTAAATATTATTACGTCACAAGTTATAGATTCTGTTGAGAAAGAACGTGTGGATATGCGTATTGTTATTGATAAAGGACAGAAAGTAAAAATTAAAGCGATCCGTTTTGATGGCAATGAAAAGTTAACAGACAAGAGCCTTCGTAAGGCTATGAAGAATACCAAACAAAAAAGTCTTAGTCCGTTACGATTATTAAAACGTTCTAAATACATCGAAGACGATTTTAGAGCAGATTTAGTTAGTGTTGTAGATTATTACAAAGAGAACGGTTACCGAGATGCTAGAATTATATCAGATTCTATTTCTTATTTAGATGAAAAAACAATAAGTTTAGATATTAAAGTAGAAGAAGGTGAGCAATACACTTTTGGTAAAATTACTTTTGTTGGTAATACCATCTATTCAGATCAGCAATTATCTAATCTTTTAGGATTAAAAGAAGGAGATACTTATAATGGTGTAGAATTACGTGAACGTATTGCAGATGATTCTAATCCAGATGCAAACGATATTACTAATGCTTATCAAAACTTTGGATATATGTTCTCAACTATTAATCCAGTTGAGGTAAGTGCAGAAGGTAACGTGATAGATATGGAAATTCGTATCTCAGAAGGGAAGCCAGCTTACTTTAATAATGTAACAGTAGTTGGTAATGATGTAACTAATGATCACGTTGTTTATAGAGAAATTAGAACACGTCCAGGTGAATTATATAGAAAATCTGATATCATTAGAACCATTAGAGAGCTTGGACAATTAGGATATTTTGATGCACAACAGATTGTTCCAGATATCAAAAACCCAAACCCAGTTGATGGTACGTTAGATGTAGAATACTCTGTTGTAGAACAAGGTTCTAGTCAAATACAACTACAAGGTGGTTATGGTGGTGGTGGTTTCATTGGTACATTAGGTTTATCATTTAATAATTTTTCAATTAGAGATATCTTTAAGAAAGATGCATACAAACCAGTACCAAGAGGAGATGGTCAAAGTTTAGCACTGAGACTTCAAGCAAGTCAGTTCTTCCAAACTTATAGTTTTTCATTTAGTGAGCCTTGGCTTGGTGGTAAAAAACCATTTCAATTGTCATCTTCTATCTCGCACTCGAGACAGTTTTTATATGACTCTTCAACAGGTACTGCAGATAAAGACAAACGTTTTAATATTACTGGTTTAACATTTGGTGTATCAACGAGGTTATCAGAACCAGATGATTACTTCTTATTGTCACAAGCCATAAGTTACCAACATTATGACCTTCAGAATTATAATACAGGTTTGTTTACTTTTGGTGATGGTACGTCAAATAACTTATCTTATACAGTTGGTTTAAGTAGAAATAACCTTTACAATGATCCAATTTATCCAACAGGAGGTTCTAACTTTTCAGTCTCAGCTAAATTTTCATTCCCATACTCATTAGTAAATGGTGTAGATTATGAAGAATTAGAAGACGATAGAGAAGATCAAACAGAAATTATAACAGATTACGCATCTAATTCAAGTCCTACGTCTACAGAAACTGCAGTTTATAATGATGCTTTAGATAGACGATCTGAAATTGATCAAGAACGTTTTAAATGGTTAGAGTTTTATAAAATTAAATTTAAAGCAGATTGGTACCAAGCCTTAACTAAAAAGTTAGTATTACGTCCTAGTGTTGAGTTTGGATTCTTAGGCGCTTACAATAATGCTAGAGGAGTTATTCCTTTTGAACGTTTCTTTGTAGGTGGTGATGGTTTAGGTAACTTTTCACTAGATGGAAGAGAGGTTGTTCAATTACGTGGTTATCCTAATCAATCATTATCTTCTGATGATGGTGGCTCAATTTATAATAAATTCTCATTAGAATTACGTTATCCTATTACTTTAGGTGCTCAGGCAAAAATTTATGCCTTATCATTTTTAGAAGCAGGTTCTTCTGTAAATGACTTCAAAGATTTTGATCCATTTAAACTTCAGAGATCTGCAGGTTTTGGACTAAGAATCTTTATGCCAGCCTTTGGTTTACTTGGTATTGACTTTGGTCATGCTTTTGATGAGTCTCCTTACGGAGCAACCGTTAAAAACTGGGAAACTCACTTCATAATCGGTCAACAATTTTAAGTTTGGCATGATATTTTCTAATAGATAATTAAGGATTTCATTTGTTGTTAAAATTTTTAAGAATATATTTCGTTAAATTTGGAGCCTAGTAATACTAAAATGATAATACATTGAGTTTTACAGAAGAATGTCTCAAACACAAAAACAAACATGATGAAGTTTAAAGTTCTTTTTTTACTAACACTTATAAGTCTGATTAGCTTTAGTGCATCTGCACAGAGAGGAGTTAGAATTGGTTATATTGATACGGAATACATTTTGCAAAATGTACCAGAATATCAAGAAGCTTCTTCTCAGTTAGATAAAAAGGTGCAACAATGGAAGTCTGAAATTGAAACGAAATTAAATGCTATTGCTCAGAAGAAAAAGGAACTCGATAATGAAAGTGTTCTTTTAACTAAAGAATTATACGATGAGCGTTTTGAAGACATCACATTTGAAGAAGCCGAAATATTAGACTATCAACAAAAACGTTTTGGACCAGAAGGTGACTTAATGATTCAAAAGCGTCAATTGATAGAGCCAATACAAGATCAGATTTTTGCCGCAGTACAAGATATTGCAGAAACAGGGAAATATGATTTTGTATTAGATAAATCAGCAGATGTTGTGATGTTGTATTCTGCAGAGCGTTATGATTTAAGTGAGCGGGTATTAAAAACAATCACAAGAACTTCAAAACGATCTCAGGCAAAAAATAAGAAAGATCGAAAAGCTTTGGAAGATGAAGAAGTGGTACCAGAGGTGAGTAAGGAAAAAGAAGATCGTGAAAAAGCATTAGAATTACTTAAGGCAACGAGGCAAGAAGAGTTAGCAGCAAAACGTGCAGAACGTGAAAAAGTAGCTGAAGACAGAAAAAATGCGCAGCAAGCTTTAAGAGATGCTAAAACAAAGGAAGCAGCAGACCGCAGACAAAAAGCGGTTGATGCTAGAAATAATAAATCTGAATCGAAGGAAACAGTAAAAGAAGTTGTAAAGGATACGATTTCTACAGCTAAACCAATAGGAACAGTAAAAACAGATAGTACAACGACGAAAGGTGTTGTTGAAGAAGCTACTGAGACGACGAAAAAACCTAAAACAGCTGCAGAAATAGCAGAAGTAGAACGCGCACAAAAATTGAAAGATAGAGAAGCTCGTCAGAAAGCTTTACAGGATAGAAAAGATAAGATTATAGAACAACGTAAAAAAGCACGTGAAGATCGTGAAAAACAAGTAAAAAGACTAGATTCTATAGCCAACGCAAAAAAAAACAAAGACAATAATTAATAATTTATAACACGTAATACAATTTAAAACAAATGAAACATTTAAAAACTTTATTATTTGCAGCAGTACTTTTTATCGGAGCGACAAGCTTTACATCTGCACAAAGCAAGGTTGCGCATATTAATAAGCAAGAATTAATTAAATCAATGCCTGCTTATGCACAAGCTCAAATAGAGATTGAAAAGATGAGTAAAACCTATGAAACAGAAATACAAGGATCTCTTAAAGAATTAGACAAAAAGTTGAAGCAGTATGATGCTGAAGCTGCAGCTCAAACTCAAGAAGAGAATCAGAGACGTATGGAAGAAGTTGAAGGGATTAAGCAGAGTTTAACTCAATTTCAACAACAAGCTCAGAAAGATTTACAAGAAAAAGAATTTAATCTTTTAAAGCCAATTGTAGAAAAAGCAGATGCTGCAATTAAAGCAGTAGCTAAGACTCAAGGATACCAATATGTTGTAGATGCAGCAATGCTAATTGTAGCAGATGGTAAAGATCTTATGTTAGATGTTAAGACGCAATTAGGAATGTAATTCTAATTAAAATATTTATTTAAAAGTCGCTTATTCTTAAGCGACTTTTTATTTTTGTAATAATGAGTAATGCACCAATTGGCATATTTGATTCAGGCATTGGAGGTACTTCTATCTTTAAGGAGATTCATGACTTGTTGCCAAATGAAAACTGTATTTATTTAGCCGATAGTAAAAATGCACCTTATGGTAATAGGAGTAGTGAAGAAATTCTTCAACTTAGTATTAAGAATACGGAGTTACTTATAAGTAAGGGTTGTAAAATTATTGTCGTGGCATGCAATACGGCAACTACGAATGCCATAGAATACTTAAGGCAAAACTATAATATCCCTTTTATTGGAATAGAACCAGCGATAAAACCAGCAGCTTTAAATACCAAAACTAAAGCTATTGGTATTTTAGCAACCAAAGGCACGCTTAGCAGTCAGCTTTTTCATAGAACAACTAACGTCTATGCTAATGGTATTAAAGTAATAGAACAGGTAGGAGAAGGGCTTGTGCCATTAATTGAATCTGGTCAGTTAAATAGTAAAGACATACAAAAGCTTTTGAGCAGCTATTTAGAACCTATGCTAAAGGAGAATATTGATTACTTGGTTCTTGGCTGTACGCATTATCCTTATCTTATTCCTACGCTTATAAAAATGATTCCAGATCATGTAACGATTATTGATTCAGGTTTAGCAGTTGCAAAACAAACGGAAGTTGTTTTAACTTCAAATAATTTACTGAACAGTTCATCCATAAATCCATCGATACAATTATTTTCTAATGGAGATATTACAATCTTAAATTCTATCCTAGATAATAAATTCGATGTCTCTTATCTAAAATTTTAGTAAGGTCTAGTTCTTATAGTCTACTAAAGCATTATAAAACGATTACGTTAATCCTACGATTATTAAAATATGATGGGAATAATAACATAAGATCGTTAGAATTAATGAATTTAAGGACATGAAATTAGTATTTATCTATAATGCAAACTCTGGGAATTTAAATGCTTTGTTTGATATTGGACATAAACTGATTAGTCCAAACACTTACAATTGTAGTTTATGCGCTTTAACTCACGATGTATTTAAGGAAAATACAATTTGGAAAGAATTCAGAAAAGAAAGTCATTTTGATATGGCATTTTATCATAAAGACGAGTTTGAAATTGAATTTCCTAATGTAAAATTGAGTTATCCAGCTGTTTTAAAGTTTCAAGATAATGCATTTTTACCTGTACTAAATCCAGGTATGATCAGCAAAATTCAAAACATTGAAGAGTTTATTGAACAAATTAAACTTCAACTTAGTAATTAGTCTTCTTTAAACCAGCTAGAATATTCAACATAGTTGTTGGCAATTCTATTAATTTCATCTGTTATTAATTCTTTACTAATCGTTTTAACTTTCTTTGCTGGAACACCTGCATAAATACTTCCAGATTCTACAATAGTATTTTTGGTTACCACAGCACCTGCAGCTATAATGCTATTGCTTTCTATAACACAATCGTCCATAACAATACTTCCCATTCCTATAAGTACATTGTCGTTTATAGTGCAGCCATGCACAATGGCATTATGGCCAATAGAGACATTGTTACCAATTGTTGTTGGCGATTTTAAGTAGGTTGCATGGATAACTGCTCCATCTTGAACATTTACCTTGTTACCGAGTTTTATATAGTGTACATCACCTCTAATAACGGCATTAAACCACACACTACATTTATTTCCCATACTAACGTCTCCAACAATAGTAGCGTTTTCTGCGATATAGCAATTGTCTGGTATTTGTGGGTGTTTTCCTTTAACAGGTTTTATTAGAGCCATAAGATTTTTGAATACGTTTTATAATTTACCACTTTGGTCTTTTTAAAACGATTAGAGTTCGAATTTACTAGAATTTATTGTATAAAAAAAGAGCAGCACAAGTGCTACTCTTTAATATGTTCTTATAAAGATAAAAAGAAACTATACGTTTTCAGCGTCTCTTAAACCTTGAATGTATTCAGCTTTCTGAATTTCTCTTCTTCTAGTTACAGAAGGCTTAGCGAAATAACGCTTTTCTCTTAAGTTTTGCATAATTTGCACATTTCTGTGTTTACGCTTGTAACGCTTAAGTGCACGTTCTATATTTTCTCCTTCTTTTATTTCGATTTTAATCATTATATCGATGTATTTTTGTTATCAAATTCCTTCAAATGGTCGGCAAATATATGCTAACTATTTGAAAATAAAAAATTAATTGAAAGTTTTAAATATTTTTTTTTGAGAATAAAAATTCCAATAAAATTTAGATGATAATAATGGTTGTCATTGTTCTAAATTTTATTGGGATTTTCTAAACTTTATTACCCTAAGTAAGTCTTTAAGATTTTGCTCTTACTAGCATGTCTTAATCGTCTTATTCCTTTTTCTCTAATTTGTCTTACACGTTCGCGCGTTAGATCGTAAATGCTTCCAATTTCTTCTAATGTCATTGGTGGTTGATCTCCGATACCAAAATTTAAACGAATAACATCACTTTCCTTTTGAGTTAATGTTTCTAAAGCACGTTCTACTTCTGTGTTTAAAGACTCTTTCATTAAAGCCATGTCAGGTCTTGGTGATTCACCAGAACTTACAACATCATATAAACTAAACGTTTCTCCGTCTTTTAATGGAGCATCCATTGATAAGTGACGACCAGAATTTTTCATAGATTGTTTTACTTCACGAACGCTTATATCCAGTTCGCCAGCAATTTCATCTGCATTTGGTGGTCTTTGGTTAATCTGCTCTAAATGAGAAAAGGCTTTATTAATCTTATTAATAGTACCAATTTTATTTAAAGGTAACCTTACAATTCTTGATTGTTCTGCTAAAGCTTGTAAAATAGCTTGTCTAATCCACCATACAGCATAAGAAATAAACTTAAAACCTCTAGTTTCATCAAAACGTTTTGCTGCTTTTACTAAACCAGCATTACCTTCATTAATTAAATCTGGTAATTTTAAACCTTGATTCTGATATTGCTTAGCAACTGATACAACAAACCTTAAGTTAGATGTTGTCAGTTTATCTAAAGCAGCCTGATCACCTTTTCTGATGAGCTGTGCTAATTCCACTTCTTCATCTGCAGTAATCAAAGGAATCTTACTTATATCTTGTAGATATTTATCTAAAGATTTATCTTCTCTATTAGTAACCTGCTTGGTGATTTTTAATTGCCTCATGTATCCTTTTGAAATTTAGTGAACCCTCAATGTAATCTAATTATTAAGAAATCCAAATAATTGTTTTATAATTAACAGATTTTATTTTAAAAAAGCCTTTTTTAACGTTTAAAGGTTAGTTTTTAGTGGAATCTGCCGCTTTTTTTGTTTCAGTTTTTTTTTTGCCTCCTAATAATCCTCCAAGGATATTACTAACACCTTCTTTAACTTTATCTTCTGTAGATTTAGTTGTGGTATCTGTAGCTGTGGTTTTAGTAGAGTCGGTTTCTTTGGTGTTAGAATTACCTCCTAAAAGTCCTCCTATTAAATCTGTAACCTTATCTTTTCCTTGTCCTATTAATTTCTGTTTTTCAATTTCAACTAATTGCTTAGTTAAGTTTGTAACTCCGGTAGTTAAATCGGTTTTAATATTAGGACTTGCAAATGTACCTCCAATATTTGCGGTTACAGGAACCGTAAGTTTACTTACGTCACTATCATTAATTTTTCCAATTAACTGGTTTACTTCACTGCCTAGATATTTAGCTGGTACTTGTAAAACAGCATTATAATTCATGTTGTTTGTAAAACTGTGCGAACCTGATACTACAATAGGAATGTCTTTATAGTTAATAGTAAATGGTTTTACAGAAACATTTCCGTTTTCAAAACTTAAGTTAGCTACAATATCTTTTAAATTAAGTCCGTCAAAATCTATAAAATCTAATTTGCTATCTAAGCTAGTTAATAAAGGACTATTGCTTGTGTCTACTTTATCTGTTAAAATTTTAGCCAATGCACTTCCCGAAATAGTACTTAAGTCTGGTGAAAGACTATCATCTAATAATCCACTGATATCTATAGTTGAGTTAAATTTACCTTGTAATACTTTTGCTATTGGTGCTAATGCTTTTAGCATTTCTAAATCTGAAAACGATTGTGAAATGTCAAAGTTTTGCATTCCAAGTTTCATGTCAAAAGTTGTTTTTTCTGATTTTGTAGACACATTACCTGTTAGACCTAATTGACCATTAAAAATATCTGTAGTCATGTTTTGAAGACTAGCGGTTTGGTCTTTTATTACTAACTTACCTTTTACATTCTTTAAGTTAAGGTTGTCATAAATCACCGTTTTAGCATTGGCTGTAATAGTACAGTCTAAGAAAGCAGGAATTTTAAGAGCTTCAGTAACTGCTGCCTCATTTGTTGTTTTATTTGAGGTTTCTGCAGTAGTTGTTTCTTCAGACATAAAATCTGAAAGTGCAAAGACGTTAGAGTTTAAGTTAAAATTACCTTCTAAATTTTTATCACTTAGCATAAATCCAAGTAAGTTATTTATGGTTCCTGTAGCCGTAAAATCACTCTTGCCTGTTTGAGCATCAAAACTATTCAGGCTTACTGTTCCTGGTTTAAATGTTAAATCCGCTTTATTAATTTGAAGTGGATTTAGTAGGTCTTCAGAAGAAAATACAAAGTCTGTTAACGAAACACTCCCAACGTTTTTAATACGTTGATATGCATTAGTTTCAATAGCATCCATATCAAAAGAAGTGCTGACATTAGCTTTTAAAATCCCACTAAGTTCATTATCTAATTCAACAGGATATGCTTTAGTAATATTGGCTAAATTTAAAACGCCATCTAATTTGGCAGCCACCAACATGTTTTTAGTTAGGTTTTTAATTGATGCTTCAGATTTAAAAACATCTTCATCTATTTGAAAATTTAGTTTATTGATGTTTACAAACGTGTCATCTACATTACCTGTTGTGTTTTTTACTGAAACATCTATACCTATATTTTTAACGCTTTTTGGTAGCTGAGGGAATTTGAAAGACGCATTTTCTGAGAGTAAATTAATATCTAAGGTCGGAATTGTCTCTTCGGAAACTAGCCCTTTTACTATTCCAGAAAATGTAAAGTTTCCTGTTGTGCTAACATCTGCAACATCTTTAGCATAGGCCTCAGGAATAATTGCTAAGAAATCTTTGAAGGTTGCACCAGGATTTTTAAAGGTAATATCAATTTGTTGTCCCGCTTCAACCAACTGTATGTAGCCATCAAATTCTAGTGGCAAAGCATTAATATATGCTTTGTTCTCTTTAAAAGTATATTTCTGTTGTTCTAAATCTAGATCTATAAGCGCATCTAATTTAATATGTGTATTTGTTAAATAGGAAGTGCTATCCATTGCAAAACTTACATTTGCTTCAGTGTTTGTATCTAATTCAGATTTACCACCAGAGAAAATTCCTGTCCCATTGTGGTTAATTTCGGTAAGGTAGAATGACATGTTAGATGTGTCATCAATATAAGTAAACGCACTGTTGTTTAATTCGTAGTGATCAATATCAAAACTAAAACCTGCAGAACTTTCTGTTTCTGTTGGTGCTTCAGTAGTTGTTTCGGTTTCTTTTACAATATCATAATTTACAGCACCTGTTTTATTCGTTTTAATAACTAGAAGAAGCTCGTCTGCAATAATTTCATTTATTTCTAAAGGGTCTTCAGTGCTATTTAATAATTGCATCATTCCCATTTCAAAAGATAATGATTTTGCTGTAGCTAAGGTTTCACCTTTAAATGGCGCACGATTGATTATTTTTAAGTTCTCAACACTCACCTCTGCTTTGGGAAAACTACTTATAAGACTTAAGCTTATATCGTCAAAAGATAAATCGGCATCAAGATTGCTATCTGCATAGTTCTGAACAATAGCATCAATCTTAGACTCTAAAACAAAAGGTATAGCGATAAGAATTGCAATAAATAAGAGTAATACAATTCCTAATATTTTAAATAATTTCTTCATAAAGTTTGTTTAGGTTTTAAGGCAATACAATATATACGCAAAATTCCGTATAATAGTTGCTAATATCACGAAGTTTAAGAAGATTTTAATGTTTTGTTTAACCGTTACAATAAATTAATTTCCTCATTTACTTTTAGCTTGAAACGTTTTCGGAATAAATACACGCCAAGATATAAAAACGGCGTGTCTAACATGGCAACTAAAACTTTAAAACTAAAACCACTAATTAATAAACCGGGAAAATTGATCCAATCTATAATGCCAAAGGAGCAAAGCAAGGTTACTATAGTTAAGGTATCTACAAATTGAGAAAACCAAGTAGAGAAATTATTACGAAGCCATAGGTGTTTCCCTTTGGTTACTCGTTTCCAAAAATGATAAATCTGAATATCTATAAATTGAGCAAATAAATAGGTAACCATACTAGCAAAAACAGCGAGTGACGTGTTTCCAAATACTTCATTAAACATAGTGTCATCTACATAAGACCATGTTGTAGCTGGCACATTTGACGCTGTATAAATAATAAGTAATGAGAAAAGTGAAGCAAAGATGCCAACAATAACAATATCATTAGCGCGTTTTTTGCCATAAATCTCACTGATTAAATCAGTAATAAGAAATGTGATTGGGTAAGGTAAAATACCCACGGAAATCTCAAATAATTTAGATCCAAAAATTTCAACATCAAAAGGATGCCAATAAAAGAATTTTTGAAATATTAAATTTGAAACCACAAGAGACGTAATGAAAAGTCCTCCAAGAATCAAATAAATACGTTGCGCTAAGAGCTTGTCTTTTAATGACATTAAAAATCGTTAATAAATAGTTTCATTAAAGGCAAAGTTATAAAATTTGTTTTAGTTATTTTGTTGCTTCAATGAAACCAACCAAAATTGTTCACATAGCATTAGGAAGTAACAAAGGCAACAAATTGCAGTTTTTGCAATCTGCTGTAGATCTTGTTTTTGAAAGAATAGGAACTATAAAAAAGCTTTCTAAGGTTTATACAACACCTGCGTTTGGTTTTGAAGGTGATGATTTTTATAATGCTTGTATATCTGTTGATACTGAGTTAAGTGCTAAAAAAGTACTTAAAGAGCTTCAAGCGATTGAGATTCAGTTAGGTCGAAAATCAAAAACGATAAAAGGGTATGAGTCTCGTGAAATTGATTTAGATATTTTATTTTTTGAAGATGAAATCATCGAAGAAAAAACCTTAGTGATTCCGCATCCACAACTGCATAAACGTAAATTTGTATTGCAGCCTTTAATAGATATAGCAAAAGACATTGAGCATCCCATTCTAAAAAAATCGGTTGCAAACTTATTAAAAGAATGTATTGACGAATCTGAAATAGAATCTGTAAACATTTGGTTAAAGAATCCAAAAAAAGCCTTCACTTTTAATGATCATAACTACATAGCCATTGAAGGTAATATTGGAGCAGGAAAAACAAGTCTTACAAATAAAATAGCAAAGGATTTTAATGCGAAATTAATTTTAGAGCGTTTTGCAGATAATCCGTTTTTACCAAAATTTTATAAAGAACCAGATCGGTACGCATTTACCTTAGAAATGTCTTTTTTGGCAGATCGTTACCAACAAATTAGTGACGATTTATCACAACTAGATTTGTTTAAAGATTTTATGGTTAGTGATTATGATGTAAATAAGTCGCTTATATTCTCAAAGGTGACTTTACCAGAGGATGAATTTCGTTTATACCGTAAACTGTTCTACCAGGTTTATAAGGATATCGCCAAGCCAGATTTATACATCTACTTGTATCAAAACACCGAACGTTTACAAGCCAATATTAAAAAAAGAGGACGTAATTACGAAAAGGATATAAAGGATGATTATCTAGATAAAATCAATTCTGGTTATCTGGAGTTCTTAAAAAGTCAACCTGAAATGAATGTTAAGATTATTGATGTTTCAGAAAAAGATTTTGTTAAGAATCGTGCGGATTATTTATGGCTGTTGGGTGAGATAAATGAAGCTTCATTAAGAATGAAACAGTAAGCTTTATTATTATGAAATCGTTTAAGGATGTATTTTTAATGTGAATTTTTATAAAGTATAAATAGTTGTTACGATTATACCCTTATCGTCTTCTAGAATAGTTTCGTTCAAAACTTTTTGTTCTTCAATTTTCAAATTAAAAGGCGCTTTTAATAAATCAACACCACTATTTTTTCTAATTCTAATGCCTTGGCCAGATATAATATCTTTATTAGGCTCAAAATTCCCTGTAGGAATATGTTCCGTAAGAATTACAAATTTATAATCCGAGAGCTTTTTAATAATAGTCTCAATTTCAGCATTAGATAAATGTTGTAAAACCTGTCTTAGGATAATGCAATCTGCTTTTGGTAAGTCACCTTCTACGATATCCAAACAATGAAACTCTAAATTGTCTTCTTTAAATAAGGCTTTGTTTCTTGTAATGAGATTTTCAACTATATCAACAGCTATATATTTTTCAGTGTATTTGAGGAGTTGTTTTCCTATGTTAAAATCTCCACAGCCTAAATCACAAACAGTTAATTTTTTATTATGAGATTTTAAAAATGTAGAAATAGCATCTAAATAAGGTTCGATAATATGAGAATCATGAGAACCAGAACCCGAATAAAAATCAAAATCTTTTCCGCCCCAAAGATGCATGTCGTAGACTTGCTGCATTGCGTCTTTTGTTGGCCAAGGTGTTTTTGATTTTTTTGTCATTTTTTGTCATTCCTGCGTAGGCAGGAATCTATTTACTTTATATGATATGGATTCCTGCCTACGCACGAATGACAGTTTTAGGTGGAAGTCTGCTTTTTAGATAGATTTAGATGGGCTTTTACTTTTGCATCTTACTAAACACATCCCAAATCACAACACCACAACTCACAGAAATATTCAAAGAATGTTTAGTTCCGTATTGCGGAATTTCAATCACAACATCACTAGCATCAACAACATCTTGAGCAACTCCTTTCACTTCGTTACCAAATACAAACGCGTATTTTTCGTTGGGTTGAGGTTTAAAATTATTCAACATCGTGGCATTTTCAGCTTGTTCTATGGAGCAGATTTTTACGTTTTCTGCTTTAAGTTTATTAATAACATTTAATGTGTTTTCTGCATATTCCCAGTCTACAGTTTCTGTACTTCCTAAAGCTGTTTTTCTAATGTCGTTATGAGGTGGTTGCGCTGTGATGCCGCAGAGATAAATTTTTTCGATTAAAAAAGCATCACTTGTTCTAAATACAGAGCCAATATTATTAAGACTTCTAATATTGTCTAAGATAATTATGATTGGTGATTTTGCAGCAGTTTTGAATTCTGAAACTTCTAATCTTTCTAATTCTTCGTTTTTTAACTTTCTGCTTTTAGTGTACTTCTGTGACATCTAATATATTTGTCATTCCTGCGCAGGCAGGAATCTATTTGTTATTTAATTCCTATTATGGATTCCTGCCTGCGCAGGAATGACAGCTTATTTCACTTATCAACATCTGTAAATAACTTCTAGTCTTTCGGTTTTAATAGACCTTAAAATATAAGTAATTTAGCAAACTTGCAATTCTGAAAATAGTCTAAGCAAAAATATAACTTAATACCAGATTTCCATTGGCAAAAGCAGCAAAAAAAGTAACACCATTAATGAAACAATATAATGCCATCAAGGTAAAATATCCTGACGCGTTATTATTATTTAGAGTTGGTGATTTTTATGAAACTTTTGGTAGCGATGCTGTAAAGGCGTCAAAGATTTTAGATATTATCTTAACCAAACGTGGAGCTGGTAGCGAAAGTGAAATTGAATTGGCTGGTTTTCCGCATCATTCTTTAAATACGTATTTGCCAAAATTGGTAAAATCGGGCGAGCGTGTTGCTATTTGCGACCAACTAGAAGACCCAAAGCAAACGAAAACCATTGTTAAACGTGGCGTTACTGAGTTAGTAACACCAGGAGTAGCTTTTAACGATGATATTTTGCATTCAAAATCTAATAACTTTTTAGCAGCCGTTTATTTTGAAAAGCAACGAATAGGTGTCGCTTTTTTAGATATTTCTACAGGTGAATTTTTAACCTCTCAAGGAAATGCAGAATATATTGACAAGCTACTTCAGAATTTTAATCCAAGTGAAGTTTTAATTTCAAAACAAAGCCGAAAAGCATTTACAGAAACCTTTGGGAATGATTTTCATACGTTTTATTTGGAAGATTGGGTGTTTCAAGCCGATTATGCTCATGAAACATTAACCAAACATTTTAACACTAAAACACTTAAAGGGTTTGGTATTGAAGATTTGTATGAAGGGATTATCGCTTCAGGAGTTGTATTGCATTATTTAGGTGAAACACGTCATAATAAATTAGAACATATTGCAATGATTTCGAGAATTGCAACGGATGATTATGTATGGATGGATAAATTCACGATTCGTAATCTAGAACTTTACAATTCTACCAATGCAAACGCAGTAACGTTAATCAATGTCATTGATAAGACGATTTCTGCAATGGGAGGACGTATGCTTAAACGTTGGTTGGCTTTACCTCTAAAACATGCCGAGAAAATAAAACAACGCCATGAAGTAGTAAAGTATTTGTTGGAGAATGAATCTGTGCTTCAAGATATTCAAGGGCAAATAAAACATATTGGAGATATTGAGCGTCTCATTTCAAAAATAGCCACGACTAAGGTAAGTCCACGTGAAGTGATTCAACTTAAAAACTCCTTAGAAGCTATTGTTCCAATAAAGTCGGTTGCAGAAACTTGCAATAACGAAGCTTTAAAAGTATTAGGAGATAATTTACATCGTTGTGATTTACTTCGCGATAAGATAAAAGAAACTTTAAACGAAGAAGCACCAGTTAATATCTTAAAAGGAAAATCTATTGCGGATGGGTTTTCAGAAGAATTAGATGAATTAAGAGGTTTGTCGCAATCTGGAAAAACCTATTTAGATAATATGTTGAAGCGCGAAAGCGAACGTACAGGCATCACGTCGTTAAAAATAGCCTCAAATAACGTTTTTGGTTATTACATTGAAGTTAGAAATGCACATAAAGATAAAGTTCCAGAAGAATGGATTAGAAAGCAAACGCTAGTAAATGCAGAACGTTACATTACAGAAGAACTGAAAGAATATGAAGCAAAAATTTTAGGAGCAGAAGAACGCATTTCTACAATTGAACAACAGTTATTTGCCGAATTGGTACAATGGATGCATCAGTTTATAATTTCGGTGCAGCAAAATGCGCAATTAATTGGGCAATTAGATTGTCTATGTGGTTTCGCAAGTTTGGCAAAAGCCAATAAATATACCTATCCACTAATTGATGATAGTTACGATTTAGAAATAAAGGATGGTCGTCATCCTGTAATTGAAAAGCAATTACCAATTGGTGAGCCATATATTGCTAATGATTTGTATTTAGACAGAGAATCTCAGCAAATAATTATGATTACTGGACCAAACATGTCTGGTAAGTCGGCAATTTTAAGGCAAACCGCATTAATTGTATTATTAGCCCAAATAGGAAGTTTTGTGCCAGCAGGTGAAGCAAGAATCGGTTTAGTCGATAAGATATTTACTAGAGTAGGAGCGAGTGATAATATTTCTATGGGAGAATCTACCTTTATGGTAGAAATGAATGAGACGGCTTCTATTCTTAATAATATTTCAGACCGAAGTTTAGTGTTGTTAGATGAAATAGGAAGAGGAACGAGTACTTATGATGGAATTTCAATCGCTTGGGCCATTAGTGAGTATTTGCATGAGCATCCTTCAAAACCGAAAACATTATTCGCTACGCATTATCATGAGTTAAACGAAATGACGGAAACGTTTGGTCGTATCAAGAATTTCAACGTAGCAGTAAAAGAATTAAAGGATAATGTACTTTTTGTTAGAAAATTGGTTGAAGGAGGAAGTGAACATAGTTTCGGAATTCACGTGGCAAAAATGGCAGGAATGCCTCAACAAGTGATTAGACGTGCAAATAAAATTTTATCAAAATTAGAGAAATCACATTCAAGTGAAGAGCTAACTGATAAAGTAAAAACTATAAAAGATGATTTGCAATTAAGCTTTTTTAATCTCGATGATCCTCTTTTAGAGGAGATTAAAGAGGAGATTTTAAATACAGATATTGATACATTAACACCCGTTGAAGCCTTGATGAAACTCAATGAAATCAAGCGAATGTTGATAAAAAAGAACCAAGCGTAAAAAAAAAATAATTTATTTTAAAAAAAGCTTTGAAAGTCTAATAAAAATTATAAATTTGCATCCGCTTTCAGAGCGAAAAGTTCTTTAAAAATAAATTGCGAAAGTAGCTCAGGGGTAGAGCATCACCTTGCCAAGGTGGAGGTCGTGGGTTCAAATCCCATCTTTCGCTCTGTTTTATATAAAATACCAATTTGATTACAGTCTGTAATCAAGATGCTGAAGTGGTGGAATTGGTAGACACGTTGGACTTAAAATCCAATGTCCATTAGGACGTACGGGTTCAAGTCCCGTCTTCAGTACAAAAGAAAAGTCGAAACGAAAGTTTCGACTTTTTTGGTTTAAAAAATATACGTTCCACACAAATTGCATACATCATTTCTAAAAGTGCTTTTTTTAAATCAAAAAGTATAAATTTCACCTTTCTTCAATTTAATTAAACGCTTACATCTTTTGTTTTATATTAAAATATGGGATAGGCATTAGTTCTTTATGTTTAGTAAATAGTTTTTTAAAGGAAATAAGTTTGTTAATCGTGATATGCTGTTGTATTTATTTCATTGATTATTTAGTTAAACATAGGTTTGAAACTAAATATCTGGTATAAGAATGTTATTTCTCTTTTGTGAAAACAAAAAACAACCGTTAGATTTAATAAAGAATGTGCGCAGATGTTTATTTAGTCTTTATAGTAGCGGACTTATAATTCAACTGATAATAATTCTCATATAAAAAGAGCTTGTTAATCTTTGCATTTTACCATACAGATTTAATATTTGCCACTACAACGACTTATTGGTCTGCTTATTTCATTATATTAGAGCCTTAACAAATGTGAATTCTGTTTTTCATGAAAGATAGATTCATTTTATGTAGAATTGTGCTGAATGAGTTTAATTAAATATTGTCTTTACGGTTTTTTTATGTTTTTTGCACTAGTTGTTCTAGCGCAAGAGATTCCTCCTATTCAATTGTTTTCGCCTCAAGATTATGGAGCTGAAGATCAAAATTGGGCTATAACACAATCTACAGGTAACTTTATATATGTTGCAAATAATAAAGGTTTGTTAGAATATAATGGGGCGTCATGGACACTTTATAATTCTCCAAACAATGCTATTTTAAGGACTGTTAAATCTGTCGGAGATAAGATTTATTCAGGTGGTTATATGGGGTTTGGTTATTGGGCTAAGAATAAAAAGGGTGTATTGGAGTACGCTTCCCTCAGTGAAAATCAGAATTTTGCAATAAAAGAAGATGAGGATTTTTGGGGGATAATAGATATTGAAGGTTATGTTTTGTTTCAGTCTTTTGAACGCATTTATGTTTTTAATATAGAAGAGAATAGCTTCAATATTATTGAATCAGACAGCCGAATAAATAAAATGTTTAAAGTTGATGAAACAATCTTTTTTCAAAAAAATGATATAGGAGTCTTTGAGATTGTAAATGGGAACGAGAACTTAATTATTTCCGCAGCAGATATAGATAATAATGAGTTAATCAATATTTTTAAATTAGATACGGGTTTACTCTTACAGACTGTTGAACATGGTTTTTATAAATTTGAAAACCGAAAGCTTAATAAATGGGATATCACTTCAGATCAATTATTAGAAAGTTTAAGTATTTACAGTAGTGCTAGGTTAGCTGACGGAAGTTTTGTCTTAGGTACTATTTCAAATGGCATTGTGCAATTAGACAAAGAGGGTAATTATTTGTTGTCAATTGACCAGTCTGATGGATTAAGTAATAATACGGTATTGTCTTTTTTAGAAGATGGTTATGGAAATATATGGCTTGGATTAGATAATGGCATTAACGTTTTAAACATAAATTCTCCATTTCAAGTGTATACAGATAAGCAAGGTGTTTTAGGTACTGTTTATACTGCAGCAGAAACTGAAGACTTTCGTTATTTAGGTACTAATCAGGGTTTATTTTATAAGCTTAAAAATAGCGAATCACAATTTAAGCTTATTAAAGGCACAACAGGACAAGTTTGGTTTTTGTCGTTTATAAAAGGTGTTTTATTCTGTGGTCATGATAAGGGAACTTATATCATAAAGGAATCAGTTGCAGAACAGATCTCTAGTGAGATAGGAACTTGGGTAGTTAAGGAGTTAGAGGATTATCCTAATTTATTAATTCAAGGGAATTATAAGGGTTTAAATATTTTAGAAAAAAATGATGATACTTGGAGTATTAGAAATAAAATAGAGGGTTTTAATATCTCTTCTAGGAACATAGAATTTTTAGAATCTAATGAGTTATTGATAAATCATGAGCATAAAGGTGTATTTAAAATTTTGATCGATAATGATTTTAGAAACGTTATAGATTACAAGAAATTACCTAAAGAAAAAGGATTTAAATCTAGCATTGCCAAATATAATAATGATATATATTACAGTAATAAACAAGGTTTTTTTGTTTACGATGCAGAGCGTGAAGAGTTTACTGAGAATACTCTATTAAGTGATTTACTTGGCGGAGATGAGTATGTTTCCGGGAGATTATTCAATGATTCTCAAAATAATAAGTTATGGGGATTTTCAAAAAGTGGTATGGTTTACATGGAACCGGGTAAATTGTCTAATGAGCCTACAGTTAATACGATACCTATTTCTAGTGAAGTGCGTAAAACTAAATCTGGATTTGAAAACATACTTAATTTAGGGAGTAATATCTATTTAATTGGTACTACAGAAGGTTATTTAACTATAGACTTGAATAAGGTAAATGGACATTCTTTAGGTGTTCATTTAACAGGTATAGAATATGGAGGTGTTTTGAATGATCTCAAAGCATTGGATTTGGATGGTTCTTCTACGCTAGCAAATAAAGCTAATAATATTAAATTTAATTATAGTGTTACTAATTTTAGTAAATTTTTATCTTCAAAATATCAGTATAGGTTAACGGGTTTTTATGATAACTGGAGTGACTGGTCTTCAAATCCTCAAGCTTTCTTTAAAAACCTTCCTCATGGTGATTATGTTTTCGAAGTCAGAGCTATGGTAGGTGGTATTGTTTCAAATAATACCGTGTCTTATGAGTTTGAAATAAATAAACCATGGTATATAAAACCACTTGCAATAGTGGTCTATGCGTTATTAGTCTTGCTCTTTATTTATGTGCTGTATTATTACAATAAAAGGCACTTTAAAAAACAACAGCAAAAACTAATTGAAAAGAAAGAGCGACAATTAGAATTTGAACAATTAGAAAATCAACGTCAGTTAATACAGTTTAAAAATAAGAATTTACAATTAGATATTGACAATAAAAATAGGGAGCTTGGTATGGCGACTATGAATTTGGTTAAACGTAATGAATTGTTGAGTAACATTAAGGATGAGTTGTCTAATAGTAAATCTCCAAATGAAATAGCTAAAGTTATTAAGTTAATTAACCGAAGCATAAACAATACAGGGGATTGGAAATTATTTGAAGAAGCCTTCAATAATGTCGACAAAGACTTTATGAAGAAGATAAAATCACTTCATCCAGCAATTACAGCAAGCGATTTAAGACTGTGCGCTTATCTAAGGTTAAATCTATCATCTAAAGAGATTGCACCGCTGCTTAACATCTCTCATAAAAGCGTTGAGGTTAAACGCTATCGTTTGCGTAAAAAGATGGATTTGGCCCATGATCAAAGCTTATCTAATTATATTATTGACCTGTAACGCCTATACAAGCCCTGTTTTTACCTATACAACACCTATACAACACCTGTTTTTAATCCTTTGTTAACTGTCTTCTAGATATTTGTTAAGGTGAAGTTAATTTCTTTGATTCCTTAGATTTAGGGCGATCCTGTACTTTTTTAGCAATTTTAAGTCATATTTTTTGCGTTGTATGTTTTTTGTATAGCGTTTTTTTGAGAATTCGTGAATCAATTTGTATAAATTTACATGTATAGATTATGATAATGAATCTCTTAACACTCATAACTGTCATTTTAATGATGAAAGTTTTCAGTCAAGCTTCAATAAGTGTTAATAGAAATTACCATAATTAAAACTTCAAAAAAATATAATTATGAGAAATAACTTAATAAGGTTAATGTTATTGTTATTAGTAATTCCTGCCTTTAGCCAAACAAATAAAGTGTCAGTTTTAAAAGCTGATGACGGAATGAAATTGGTAGTTAATGGTGAAGATTTTATGATTAACGGTATGAATTGGGGTTATGTGCCAATTGGTACTAATTATAACTACAGTTTATGGAAACAATCTGATGATGTTATAAAAGCGGCATTAGATGCGGAAATGGGATTGTTGCGAAACATGGGCGTAAATGCAATTAGACAGTACACAGGTATTCAGCCTAAATGGATCACGTATATCTATGAAAACTATGGTATCTATACTATGCTTAATCATTCATTTGGACGATATGGTTTAACTATCAATGGTAGTTGGGTTCCTGTTACAGATTATAGAGATGATGCAACTCAAAAAATATTAATGTCTGAAATCACTGAATTATCAAAGACTTACAAGGATACTCCTGGATTATTAATGTTTCTATTAGGAAATGAAAATAACTACGGTTTGTTCTGGGCTGGTTCAGAAACTGAGGATTTTCCGGATGAAGAAGCTAAAAGAAAAGAAGTTGGTGAAAAACGTGGGAGACCAATGTATAAGCTCATGAATGATGCTGCAATTAAAATGAAGGAAATCAATTCTTCTATTCCAGTAGCTATTTGTAATGGAGATGTTTTGTTCATTGATATTATTGCCGAAGAATGTAAAGACGTAGACATATATGGAACAAACATGTATCGTGGTGTCTCTTTCGGTGATGCATTTCAAGTAGTTAAAGAAAAATTAAATAAACCAATACTGTTTACTGAGTTTGGAGCTGATGCTTTTAACGCTCTTGAAAACCAAGAAGATCAAAAATCTCAAGCGTTTTATATGGTAAATAACTGGAAAGATATTTATGAGAATGCTGCAGGTTTAGGAAAAGCTGGAAATGCTATTGGTGGTTTTACATTTCAATTTAGTGACGGTTGGTGGAAATTTGGTCAAACCAAAAACTTAGATGTTCATGATAATAATGCATCATGGGCTAATGGTGGTTACTACTTAGATATGAAGGATGGAAGTAACAATATGAATGAAGAATGGTTTGGAATTTGCGCTAAAGGACCAACAAATGAGAGAGGGCTATATACATTATATCCACGTGCAGCATATTACACCTTAAAAGAAGCACATCAATTAAATCCTTATGATGAGGATATGACTAATGATTTTATTGGAAATTATTTTTCTAATATTAATTTAATGGATGGTGTTTTAAGAGCTAGGGGAGATAAAGCATTACTAGGTGGTAATGATTCTCAAAAAATAAGAATTAGTAGACTTACTGCAGAGTATTCTACATTTAGTACTGGAGGAAGTTTAATTACAACACCAGATAACATAGATGAGGATTCAGATGCTTACCCAAATCAATTAGGGTTTGATCATATGGAATCTTATTTTATTGGTATTGAAGCTAATCCTGCTGCTAATATGAGAGCCAATGTAAACTTTAACGTTGTTGGTAATGTAGCAGGAAATCCTATAGATGAAATTTTTTATGAAAACAGATCTAGAGCAGTAACCGTAAATTCGGATGACGGTGAAGTAACGCTTACAGATGTAAATAGAGTGAACATATATGATGCTGAATTTGAGTGGAATGCTAAAGACTTTGATTTAAGAGGTTTTTACCGTACAGGTCATTATCATTGGGCTTATGAAGGCGATTTTTTCAACCTATATCCAGAAGCAAATTATGGACCAAACTTAGATATTTATGGTGGTGAAATTCTAGGATTAGAAATTGATGGAAAAGGTGATTTAGATGGTTTAAAAGCGGCTTTTGGTCCTCAACTTTGGTGGGGAGCAAATCCAACAGCTTTACTTAAGTACAGTCGTAAGGTTGGAAAATGGGATATGACTGGTGTTTACCATAGAGACCTTCAAACGTCACTTAAATTTGATGAAAATGGACAACGTATATTGGATGCAAATCAAGTTAGTAGTGGTATAATTCCTGCATGGCCAACCGAGAGAGCAACAATAGCTATAGAAAGAGATTTTGGTAAGTTCGGAATTACTGCTGGAGCTATTTGGGCAGGAAGTCCTTTAAATGGTAGTTCATTTCAAGATGTAACTGGCAGTTCAGGAAACTATACGGTTTATGAAGATAAAGTGACGAGTAAAGATAATTGGGGTGGAAAGGCCAAAATTACATTTCAAAGTGGAAAAATAAATGCTTATGCTCAAGGTGCTGTTATGGGGCTGGTTGCTAATGCAGGAGCAGACCAAACACAAACATTTACTGGTTGGAAATTAAAAGATAACGGAAGTGGAAACCAATCTAATATCCTTGCAGGATTTACATATACAGTTGGAGATTTTCAAATTGCGCCTAATTTCTTATGGCAAAAACCATTAGTAGATGCAATGCCAAGTGATGTTGAAGCTCCGGGAAGATTAAGAAATGTAATTTCAGATCCATTTGCTGTTAGAGGTAATAGAGAAACTACGGCAGGTGAAATGTTAATTACTTTCGATCCTACACCAGGAACATGGATGTACGAATGGGATAATGATCGTTCTGAAGACGCTAAATTCGCAATGAATCTTGGTTTTGTTTATCGTCACCTTCCTACACAGCAAGATGCACATATTGGTTTCTTAGCTAATCGACAATTCTTTGCATTTGCAGAGTCTGCACCAGCAGAAGATTTATGGGAGGCAAGCACAAGAATGGTTTCTAAGTTAACTCCAAATCTAGGGCTTATTGGAAATTTCTACTATGGTAACGGTCAGGCAAATGGTGATAGTGACAGATTGATTAAGAGATTTGGTGGAGATGTAAGAATGATTTATAATAATATGAAAGTTGAAACACATGTCAAAATTAATGATTGGGGACCTTTTGATTACCATAAAGATTTTAACCTAACGTATCCAGTACAGTTAATGCTAGATGTTTCTACGTCATTAGGAAAACCAGATTGGTTCATCTTACCAAGTACTAGAGTTGGTATAAGAGGAACTTGGCGTTCACTTGATGCTAATTCGCCAAGATATTCTCCTTTGGCAGCATCAGAATTTGAAGTTGCACCTATAAGTCCTGTTGGGTTCCCTGACGGTTCGGAATGGGAGATTAGAACGTATGTGCATATTAATATTGGAAAATAAAAAAAGCGAAAAATGAAAAATAAAAGATTAATTAAAATTAAAAGAGCATTCGTTTTAGGGTTGGTTTTAACACTAACATTAGGATGTGAAAGAGATCTTACTGATGATGCTGTACCTGCAACTTTCGCAAAGGTTGGTCAAGTATTTATTGATGACTTTATATCTATGGGAAGTAATTTTTATTTTCCTTTTGAAGGTTCAAAATTAGATGCATTCTCAGTAGACACTGAAGAAGGTTATGATAGCTCATCGTCTTACCGTATAGATGTACCTAATTCAAATGACCCAACAGGTAATTATGCAGGTGCTATTTTAAGAATAGATGGAGCCGGAAGAGATTTATCTGGGTATGACGCATTAACATTTTGGGCAAAAGCATCTCAAGGAGTTAGTGTAGATGCTGTTGGTTTTGGACAGGATTTTTTAGAAAACAAATTTCAGGTCAATGCTAGTGATTTAAGTGTAGGAACTAACTGGGCAAAGTATACAATCCCTATTCCCGATCCTTCTAAATTAACAGAAGAGCGTGGTGTGTTTTGGTATGCTGCAGGTACACAAGCAACAGGTGGTTCCGGTTATGTGGTTTGGTTCGATGATATTCAATTTGAAAACCTTGGAACAGTAGCTCAACCAAGACCAGCAATTTTATTTGGTAACAATCAAGCTGAGGAAACTTTTACAGGTGCAACAATTGAATTAACAGGTCTTACACAAACCTATCATTTAGCGTCTGGTATTGATCAAACAGTAGAAGCAGCACCAAATTATTTTGCTTTTACATCTTCAAATATTAGTGTTGCAACAGTCAATGAATTAGGAGTAGTTTCAATAGTTGGTGGTGGTGAAGCAATAATAACGGCCACTCTAGATGGAGTAGATGCGGATGGATCTTTAAATATTACATCTTTAGGTAGTTTTAGTCCAGCTCCGGTGCCTACCGTAAATGCCACGAATGTTATTTCAATTTTTAGTGACGCTTATACAAACGAACCTGTAGACTATTACAATGGGTATTGGGCTCCTTATCAAACCACACAAGGCCAGGATGATATTGAGGTTGATGGTGATAATATTATAAAATATACAGAACTTAACTTTGTTGGAGTTCAATTTGCTGTAGATGTATCAACGATTGATGTATCTCAAATGACGCATTTTCATGTAGATATTCAAGTGCAAGGTAATATTGGCTCAGGAGATTATTTACAAGTCAAACTTCAGGATATTGGAGCAGACAATGCGTTTGGTGGTACTGATGATTCTGCAGACCAATTAACATTAACTAATACGACTTTAGTAGCAGATAATTGGGTGAGTATAGATGTTCCAATCTCAGATTTTGCTGCTTTAACAAGTAGATCAAATTTGGCTCAAGTGGTATTTATTTCTGACGCAACGATTACAGATGTTTTTGTAGATAATATATATTTTTATGAATTATCTGCGGTGCCTTCTGAGGCAGCACCTACACCAACTTTACCAGAAGCTAACGTAATTTCAGTTTTTAGTGATGCTTATGCTAATGTAGCAGGTTCTGAATTAAACCCTGATTGGGGACAAGGTACTGTAGTTACACAAGAATCTGTTGTAGGTAATAATACGTTAAAATATGCAGGCTTAGATTATCAAGGTCTTCAATTGGGTACTACCCAAGATGTATCTGGAATGACGCATTTGCACATCGATTATTTCACAGCAAACTCTACAGCACTCAATGCTTTTTTAATAAGTTCTGGGCCAGTTGAGAAGGCTAAAGCTCTAACAGTGCCTACAACTTCTGGTTGGGTAAGTTTAGAAATTCCATTAGCTGATTTTAATCCTGTAGATCTTGCAGATATTATTCAATTAAAATTTGATGGAAATGGGGATGTTTACTTAGATAACATTTATTTCCATAATTAAAATCAGAAAATTAAAAATATTTAAAAACAAATTAATATGGGATCATCAATAAAGAACAAATTATCTATAACAGTATTTTTATTTACTGTTGTTACATTAGTTACATTTATTAGTTGCTCAACTGATGAGACACAAACAGTAACAAACTTAACAAGTTTAACTATGTCTGACGAGTTTAATGCGCCAGGTACGCCAGATCCTACAATTTGGGGTTACGATATTGGTACAGGTCAAAATGGTTGGGGAAATAATGAATTACAATATTACACAGACCGTTCAGAGAATATTATAGTAGAAGATGGCATGCTTAAATTTACAGTGCGTCAAGAATCTTTTGAAGGCTCTAACTATACTTCGGCTAGAGTATTAACTAGAGGTAAATTCGAACAAAAACACGGACGTTTTGAAGCTAGAATACAATTACCTTGGGGACAAGGCATTTGGCCAGCGTTTTGGTTGTTGGGTGATGATAGTAATGGTACAGAAGTTTGGCCACAGATTGGTGAAATAGATATCATGGAAAATCGAGGGCAAGAGCCAACTTTAGTAAGCGGGGCAATTCATGGTCCTGGTTATTCAGGAGGAGAATCAATTTTTAAATCTTATGAATTAACAAACGATCGTTTTGATACTGGTTTTCATGTTTTTGGTGTTGAATGGGGAGAGAATTATATCAATTATTATGTAGATGATGTTCTTTATAATCAAATTACACCAGCAGATGTTCCAGGAGAATGGGTATTCAATGATGATTTTTATATCATTATGAATGTTGCCGTAGGAGGAGGATTTGTTGGGTCACCGACAGATTCTACTGTGTTTCCTCAAGAAATGCTTGTAGACTATGTGAGAGTTTACCAATAAAATATAAATAATTATTAGTGTTATTTGATTAATGCATTTAAATAACACAAACTTTTTGTAAAATTTAAGATTAGAAATATTGAAATTACCAATGACTAAAAACGCCATTTATATAGGAAATAAATTAGCTTCAAATGATGAGTTTGAAGTGAAAGGAGAGCTTGTTTCACTTCATAACGAAGACTATTACAAAATCTCTAATAGTGATAAAATGAGACCGTTTTTTATGAGTCTTGTTAGCAATTCTAACCACTGGATGTTTATTTCAAGTAATGGAGCATTAACTGCCGGAAGAAAAGATGCCAATAATGCATTGTTTCCATATTACACAGATGATAAGATAACGGAATCATTAGAGACTACAGGCAGTAAAACCATAGTTCAGGTTCATAAAGATGATAAAACCTTTTTATGGGAACCGTTTTCAGATCGCTATCAAGGTGTTTATACAACAAATCGAAATCTTTACAAAAACAGCTATGGTAACAAGGTGCTTTTTGAAGAAGTAAATGAAGATTTAGGATTGACATTTCAATACCAATGGAACACTAGTGATCAGTTTGGTTTTGTGAGAAGAGCTTACGTTCTAAACAACAGTAATGAAAAAGTTGAGATAACTATTTTAGATGGAATTCAAAATATTCTGCCATACGGTTTAACGTCAGTTTTTCAAAACTCTACAAGTAATTTAATTGATGCCTACAAAAAGTGTGAATTAGAAGCAGATTCTGGAATGGGAATTTTTGCTTTGAGTGCAATAATTGTTGATAAAGCAGAACCAAGTGAAGCCTTAAAGGCGAATACCGTTTGGTTTTCAGGATTAGACAATCCAAAACATTTAATATCGTCTTTGCAGTTAAATGCTTTTAGAAATGGTAAAGCTATTTCACAAGAAATAGATATTAGAGCAGAAAAAGGAGCCTACTTTATATCTAAAGATTTAAGTCTAGAACCAAATAGCGAAAAGAGTTGGATGTTTGTTGCAGATGTTAACCAAACGATAAGTGCTATAAATAATATTTCAGAAAAAATTAAAAGTAATACAAATCTTGAAACGCTTATTCAAGACGATATAGATGCTGGCACCAAGAATCTTTTAGAGTTAGTAGGAGCTTCAGATGGCATTCAATTAGGTGATGACCAATTAAGAAATACAAGACATTTTGCAAACACACTTTTCAATATTATGAGAGGTGGAATTTTTGATGATGATTATAAAATCGAAAAAGAAGATTTTGTAATATATATAGCTAAGGCTAATAAAAAAGTATCTAAAAGCAAAGAAGCTATTTTAAATAATTTGCCTAAGCTTTTCAATGTAGATTTTATCAAAAATATTGCAGACAACGATGATGATAGCAATTTTAAAAGATTGTGCTACGAATATTTACCATTAAAATTTAGTAGAAGACATGGAGATCCAAGCAGACCTTGGAACAAGTTTTCAATTAATACAAGAAGTGAAATAGACGGTTCTAAAATTCTAGATTACGAAGGCAACTGGAGAGATATTTTTCAAAATTGGGAAACATTAGCACATTCATATCCAGCCTTTATGGAGGGCATGATCCATAAGTTTTTTAACGCAACAACTTTCGAAGGTTACAATCCATACAGGGTTACAAAAGATGGCTTTGATTGGGAGGCTATTGAACCTGATGACCCATGGTCTTACATTGGATATTGGGGCGATCATCAAATTATATATTTGTTGAAGTTTTTAGAATTTATTGAAAAGCATTACCCCAAAAAATTAGCAAACAGTTTTACGCAAGATGTCTTTGTGTATGCAAACGTTCCTTATAAGATTAAGAGCTATCAAGATACTTTAAATAATCCTAAAGACACGATTGATTTTGATTACGAATTGCATGATAAAATTAATGTTGTAAAAGAAAGATTAGGAGCAGATGGTGCTTTATTGCGTGATAAAAATTACTTCATTCATAAAGTTAACTTAATCGAAAAATTATTAGCAACCGTTTTAGCTAAAGTTTCTAATTTTATTCCAGAAGGTGGTATTTGGTTAAATACACAACGACCAGAATGGAATGATGCCAACAATGCTTTAGTTGGTAATGGAGTGTCCATGGTAACGTTATATTACCTGAGGCGATTCATCAATTTCTTTGAAAGTATTGTTGAAAAATCTTCAGAAACAGAATATAATCTTTCAATAGAATTAAAAACGTTCTTTGATGCTGTGGTTTCAACACTTCTTACTAATGAAAACGTATTATCTGGAAAAGTATCAGATAAAGAACGTAAAACAATCTTAGACGGTTTAGGATCTGCTGGAAGTGATTACAGATTAAAAATCTATGAAGCAGGATTTACGAGTGATAAAAAAGCAATTTCAAAAGCTGATTTACTAGAGTTTTTCAACGTATTAAAACACTATTTAGATCATACTATTAAAGCCAACAAGAGAACAGATAACTTATATCACGCTTATAATCTAATGACTGTTGAAAATGATGCGGAAGTATCTATTTCATATTTGCCAGAAATGTTAGAAGGCCAAGTGGCTGTTCTAAGTTCTGGTTATTTAAAACCAAAAGAAGCTTTAGAATTATTAGACGGATTAAAAGCAAGTGCGTTGTTTAGAGAAGATCAATACAGTTACATTTTATATCCTAATAAACAATTATCTCGTTTTGTAGATAAAAATAATATTCCATCTCAATCTGTTGAGAAGTCTAAATTGCTGAAGCAGCTTATTGCAGATAATAATACGCAGCTCATTGAGAAAGATGCAACTGGTCAATTTCATTTTAATGGTAATTTTAATAATGCAGAGAGTTTAAAAGCAGCTTTAAATCAATTGCCAGAAGGAAAATATGATGCCTTAATTAAAGCTGAAAAGTCATTGTTGTTAGATGTTTTTGAAGAAATGTTTAACCATAAATCTTTTACAGGTCGTTCAGGAACTTTCTACGGTTATGAAGGTTTAGGGTCTATCTATTGGCATATGGTTTCTAAGTTGTTATTAGCAGTACAAGAAAATTGTTTGTTAGCTGTAAATACTAATGAAAGTAAAGCAACTATAGGCGGATTATTAGAGCATTACTACGAAATTAATGAAGGTATTGGGGCACACAAATCACCAGAGTTATATGGTGCATTTCCAACAGATCCATATTCTCACACACCAGGCGGAAAAGGAGCTCAACAACCAGGAATGACTGGTCAAGTTAAAGAAGATGTGTTATGTCGTTTTGGGGAATTAGGTGTTTTTGTTGAAGACGGAAAATTATTTTTTAATCCAAGACTTTTAAGAACTGAAGAATTTTTAAGTGAACAAAAAGATTTCACCTTTACAAATATCAATAAAGAACTAAAAACAATTCAATTAGAAAAAGGCGCACTTTGTTTTACGTATTGTCAAGTGCCAATCATTTATAAAAAGGATGGTGATAATAATATAACCGTTTTATTTAATGATGGATCTGTCACAAAGTTTGATACCCTAAAATTAGATGAGACTATAAGTGATAAAATTTTTAATCGTACAGGTGAAGTGAATCAAATTATAGTGTCATTGAAGAAGTAATTAATAACGGTCAACATGAGTAAGAGGTTAAAATTAGTGCTGTCCGTTTTTTTAATGCTCTTGGTGTTTTCATGTAATGATGCTAAAAAGGCAGTTGGCAACGAAAAAACTATAAAAGAACAACAAATTGTGAATGCAAAAGAGATATTAGGAAATCCAGAGTATTTGGCAATTTCTTACGGTGGTTATAGAGAAAAACAGAGAGAAGTACAACCCACAATCTCGGAACTTAAAGAAGATCTGAGAATCCTAAGTGCTATGGGGATTAAAGTACTTAGAACTTATAATGTTCATTTCGATCAAGCAGCAAATCTCTTAAAAGCAATTGACCAATTAAAGGCTGAAGATTCAACCTTTGAAATGTATGTTATGCTCGGTATTTGGATTGATTGTAAAAACGCATTCAATTGGGAAAACGGAGAGCCAGACCATAATCAAGAAAGTGAACGGAACCCTGTTGAGGTAAAAACGGCTATAGAATTAGCAAAACAATATCCAGATATCGTTAAGGTTCTGGCTGTTGGAAATGAAGCTATGATAAGATGGGCAACCAGTTATTACGTAGAACCATGGATTATTTTAAAATGGGTAAATCATCTTCAAGATTTAAAACAAAAAGGTGAATTGCCTCAAGATTTATGGATTACCAGTTCAGATGATTACACATCTTGGGGAGGTGGTGATGAAAGTTACCACACTGAAGATTTAGTGAAATTGGCGCATGCTGTAGATTATATTTCTATGCATACGTATGCATATCACAATTCTCACTATAATCCAGAATTTTGGAAAGTTCCTGAAGCAGAAGAAAGTTTATCTGATAAAGAAAAGATTGATGCAGCAATGCTACGAGCATTAGAATTTGCAAAAGTTCAGTACAATAGTGTTTCAAGTTACATGAAAAGTATTGGTATTAATAAACCTGTACATATTGGAGAAACAGGTTGGGCGTCTATTTCTAGTGGTCACTATGGAAAAAATGGATCAAGAGCAAGTGACGAATACAAACAAGGACTATATTTTAATCTTTTACGTGAATGGACCAATAAAGAAAAAATTTCGGTATTCTATTTTGAAGCCTTTGATGAACAGTGGAAAGATGGCACAAATGATTTAGGTTCAGAAAATCACTTTGGTTTAATTAATTTAAAAAGTGAAGCGAAATATCCATTATGGAATATGGTAGATCAAGGATTTTTTAATGGTTTAACAAGAGACGGAAAACCAATTACAAAAACCTATGATGGTAATATTGATGAATTAATGAAAGATGTATTAGTGCCCAATACAGACTATCCTAGACAGTAGTTTTTTACAAAATAGGTAGGTGTAGCTATTGTTTCGCTGTTTATTTCATCGAAACAAGGTTAATAATGAATAAGTAGTTGCATTTAATGAAGTATAGGTATTACGATAAATGCGCAATAAAAATAAACACATGAAAATATCAAGAAATAGCATATTGGTGCTCTTAATTTTTACTGTAATGAGTTGTACTACCCCAAAAAAAGAAATTAAAAGCTTAATTGTTGAGGTTTATGAAACTTCAGAAAGTGGAAACAAACTCACTAGAATTACTGAATTTTCTAAAGTAGATTCCTCTGCAGTAATTAAGATTTTACCAGAACAGAAATTTCAAACAATAACTGGTTTTGGTGGCTCATTCACGGAATCATCAGCATACCTATTAAACAAGCTTAGTCAAAAAAATAGAGATACAATTCTTCGAGCTTATTTTTCTAATGAAGGTGCACGTTATTCATTAACGAGGACACATATCGCTTCTTGTGATTTTTCATTAAACAATTATACGTATGCACCAGTTGCGGATGATATGGAGTTAACAAGCTTCAATATAGATGAAGATCGTAACGATTTAATTCCAATGATTAAAGATGCTCAAGCAATTTCAAAAGAGGGATTTAAGATTATTTCTTCACCTTGGACATCGCCACCATGGATGAAGGATAATAAAGAATACGTCGGAGGAAAATTATTACCTAAATATTACGACTCTTTTGCGCTTTATTTTTCTAAATACTTAGAAGCTTATAAAGCTGAAGGAATTAATATTTGGGGTTTAACACCCGTAAATGAACCTCACGGAAACGGAAATAATTGGGAAAGCATGCATTTTTCACCAGGAGAAGAAACGGATTTTGTGCAAAATCACTTAGGCCCAAAATTAGAGGCTGATGGATTTGGAGAAGTCAATATTCTAGGATACGACCAAAACAGAGCAGGATTAAAAGAATGGGTAGATGTAATGTATGCTACAGAAGCATCTTCTAAATATTATGATGGTACTGCCATTCATTGGTACGAGAGTACTTATGATTTCTTTCCAGAAGATTTACAGTATGCACATAGCAAAGCACCAAATAAATATTTAATAGAAACCGAAGGTTGTGTCGATTCTGAAATTCCTAAATGGCAAGATGATGCGTGGTATTGGAAAAAAGAAGCGACAGATTGGGGTTGGGATTGGGCTTCAGAAAAGGATAAACATTTACACCCTAAATATGCACCTGTTAATAGATACGCGAGAGATATTATAGGTTGTTTAAATAACTGGGTAGACGGTTGGGTAGATTGGAATATGGTACTCGATAAACAAGGTGGTCCAAATTGGTTTAAAAACTGGTGTGTAGCTCCAGTGATTGTAGACACGGATAACGATGAGGTTTACTTTACTCCATTATACTATACTATGGCACACTTTAGTAAATACATAAGACCAGAAGCTAAAGTTATTGGTGTAGATAAAACAGATGATGCACTTATGGTTACTGCTGCTAAAAATCCTGATGGATCAATTGCTGTTGTCGTGTTTAATGAAGGAGATGTCGCAAAAAACTTTGTTTTATCATTGGATGAAAAAAATGTAGCTATTAAAATTAATGGGAAAGCCATACAAACAATTTTAATACCAAATAAATAACAAAAACTATGTCAACGTCAAGTTCTTCTTCAAAAGTACCAATGAGCAAAAAGATTGCTTTTGGATTAGGCATGTTGGCTAATCAAATGTTTCCTGCCGCTTTAGGAATTTTTATGGTGGTGTTGGTTAAGGATTTAGGTTTCCCGACTTGGATGTGGGGAATTTTATATTTCTTACCTCGAATTTTCGATTCTATTACAGATCCAATAATGGGTTTTATTTCTGATAATACAAGATCTAAATGGGGAAGACGACGCCATTATGTATTCATTGGTGCCGTAATTATGGGGATTTCATTTGCATTAATGTGGCAATTGCATAGAGAGAATAGTCTCGATTATAATTTTTGGTATTATTTAATTTGGTCGTTAGTATTCTATCTTGGTTTAACCATTTTTAGTGTGCCTTACGTTGCTATGGGTTATGAAATGAGTGATGACTTTCATGAACGGACTAGTATTATGGCTGTATCGCAATGGATTGGACAATGGGCTTGGGTGCTTGCACCATGGCTATGGGTTATTATGTACGATCCTGCTTGGTTTGAGTCTGGTGATGTAGCAACGCGGACTTTAGCAATTTGGGTCGCTATTATTTGTGCACTTTTAGCAATGGTTCCTGCGTTATTTATTAAGGATGAGTCTACGCTTAATGATAAAAGTTTAGTGCCATTAACCATGAAAAATATTGGAAGTAGTTTAAAGGAAATCGTTAAAGGTTTTCAGGAAGCTTTCAAGATAGTACAATTTAGAAAATTATGTATTTCAACGTTCTTTATTTTTAATGCCTTTAATACGGTTGCAGCATTCTCTTTTTTCATCATTGTATATTATTTATTTAATGGAGATGCAGGTGCGGCTTGGATTTGGCCAACATTATTTGGAAGTATTGGTGCATTGATTACAACATTCTTAGTTATTCCTGTAGTGGCTAAGATGTCTAAGAAAATGGGTAAAAAGAATGCCTTTTTAGTATCTCAAGGGATTTCGATTATCGGTTATATTTTACTTTGGTTTCTATTTATTCCAGGTAAACCTTATATGTTTCTATTGGCGTTACCATTTTTCTCTTTTGGAATTGGTGGTTTATTTACGCTTATGATGTCTATGACAGCTGACGTTTGCGATTTAGATGAACTTAATTTTGGACAAAGACGTGAAGGTATTTTCGGAGCTATTTACTGGTGGATGGTGAAATTTGGTTTTGCTATCGCTGGTGGTTTAAGTGGTCTAATTATGTATTTGGTAGATTTTACGCCAGATGCACCTACGCAACCCGAAGGAGCTGTTTTTGGGTTAAGAATTTTCTTTTCTGTTTTTCCAATTGTTGGAACAGCCATTGCGATGTATGTGATGCGTAATTATGATCTCACAGAAGAACGTGCTTTAGAAATTAGTAAAGAATTAGATAATAGAAAAACTAAAAAGAAAATGATGGGCTTATCATCCTCTCATGGTATAGGTAATTTTTTGTCGATATTAAATAACACAATTAAACTAGAAGATTATAAACAAGTAGACTTTAGTAATCTTAAGCCAGAAGAAGTTAAGAAACTTTATAAGAAACGATTGAATGCTAAATTACATGGTTTAAGCTTTAGTCCTTATGTAGAAGGCCAAGATACGGACGATATTTTATCAGAAACTCAAATACGTCGTCGTATGAATATTATTTCTCCGTATACCAATTGGGTAAGAGCATTTTCTTGTACGGAAGGTAATGAGCTAATCCCAAAAGTAGCTCATAAAAAGGGATTAAAGTCTATTGTAGGCGCTTGGATTAGTAATGATAAGGAAAGAAACGAAAGAGAGATAGAAGCATTAATAAAACTTGCAAAATTAGGACATGTAGATATTGCCGCCGTTGGTAATGAGGTATTACTTCGTGGCGAAATTACAGAGGAAGAATTAATAACTTATATCAAAAGAGTTAAGGAAGCATTATCAGGATTACAGATTCCTGTAGGCTATGTAGATACATACTACGAATATTATAAACGTCCTGAATTAGTTGAAGTTTCAGATGTGATTTTAGCGAATTGTTATCCGTTTTGGGAAGGCTTCAGTATCGATGATTCCTTAGATTATCTAAGACAAATGCATGCAATAACCAAGGAGGTTTCAAAAGGAAAACAAGTGATAATTGCAGAAACAGGTTGGCCAAGTCAAGGTCAAACAGTAGAGGATGCACATCCATCGCAACTAAATGCCATGAAATATTTTATTCAAACTCAAGAATGGGCAAATTCTAAAGGTGTAGAAATCTTTCATTTCTCTTCATTTGATGAGTCTTGGAAAGTTCGTTTTGAGGGAGAATTAGGTGGACGTTGGGGAATTTGGGATAAAAATGAAAAACTAAAGTTTTAAAAGCTTAAAAATCAACCATACAATAACACAACATTAACACAACATAGTAAAAATAATGACGAAAAATAATAATTAAAAAATACTTGAATGCTTTTGTTTTGTTGAGATACCGAGTATCAACCATGTAGAGTTACGATATCGTAATAGTTGTATGTTTTTTGTTGTGGTTAAATTATTCAATACTCAATATTTAATATGTAAATTTATAAAAACGCAATTTTAACCTGTAAAAACTAAGAATAATTAATATAAACTTTAAAAACAATGATTATGAAAAAATTTACTTTTTTATTTATGATGCTAACAGTAGCATTAGGTTACTCGCAAGGGCCGTCAGACAATGCAGCAACACCACCAACGAGAGATGCAGTCGATGTTATTTCAATTTTCAGTGGGGAATACACGGATGTAGCAGGTTCGGATTTTAATCCAAATTGGGGTCAATCTGGTTTCGGTGTAGCAAATACTGCTTTTGACCCAGGTACTGGAAACCTAGTTTTAGGTTATCCTACTTTTAATTATCAAGGAGTTCAGTTTGGAAGCGCTCAAAATGTAGCAGCTATGGAGTTTTTGCATGTTGATATTTGGATAGATGGTACATTTAATCCTAATGTATTTGTAATTAGTTCAGGAGGAGAAATTGCTCACCCAATAACAAATGCAGGTTCAGGTACGTGGACAAGTGTAGATATTCCTGTATCAGGAATTACTGGTGACACATCAAATGCTATTCAATTTAAGTTTGACAATGGTAATGGATCTTCTGATGGGATTTATGTAGATAACTTATATTTTTGGAAAAATCCAACGGCACCTGGATCAGATGCAACTTTAAGTGATTTACAAATTGATGCTTCAACAATTAGTGGTTTTAGTTCTGGTGTTTTTGATTACACTTATGGTTTAGCTCCTGGAATAACAGATATTCCTCAAATTACTGCTGCGACTTTAACAGATGCAACAGCAACATCTGTAACTATAACTCAAGCTACTGTACTTCCTGGTGATGCAACGGTTGTGGTTGTTTCACAAAATGGAATGTTTACAGAAACCTATACTGTTTCGTTTATTTTCGAAGGTCCTCCTTCAGCGGCAACAGATCCAATAGCTAGAAATGCTTGGGATGTTATTTCTTTGTATAGTGATGCTTATACGGATGTTGCAAGTACGTTTGATGCAGGTTGGTGTGGTTTTTCTTCAGTTGAAGAAGTTATGGTTTTTGGTAATCCAACTCAAAAATACTTAAATAATGCTTGTCAAGGAATCGTATTAGACACAGCTGTAGATGCTAGTGCTTTTAATACTGCTGCTGGCACTAATTTACATGTTGACGTATACATAGAAGCTGGTACAGATTTAGTTTCTTCTGTTTTTAATTTGAAATTTGTAAACCAACCAGGTGGTGCAGCATTCGAAATTAATTTAAATGCTGGTTCTTCTCCTGCTTTAGTAGCTGGTAGTTGGATGTCAATTGATATCCCTGTGGATTTAACAACTTTCACTGGTTTTAAGGAGTTTGGTATCACTTCTAATCTTCCTAGTAAAGTTTGGTATGATAACTTATATGTGTATAGAGCACCTACGTTAAGTACTAACGAATTTGAATTAGAAAATGTTAGTGTATATCCAAACCCAACAAATTCAGTTTGGAATATTAAAACAATTAATCAAAACATTAGTTCAGTGCAAGTTTTTGATATCTTAGGAAAACAAGTTCTTACTTTAAATCCTAATTCTTTTGAGGTTACACTTGATGCTTCAGAATTAAATAATGGAATTTATCTAGCTAAGATTGTATCTGCAAATAGAACTAAAACAATAAAACTGGTTAAAAACTAGTTTAAATAATTTTTATTACTAATATTAAAGAGCGTATATTATACGCTCTTTCTTGTTTATATAAAAGATTTAAAATAATGACAACACTTAAAGAATTAGCAGCACTTTTAAATATATCAATTTCTACCGTTTCCAAAGCTTTAAATGATAGTCATGAGATAAGCGAAAACACCAGAATTCGGGTAAAAGAATTAGCCACAAAGTTAAACTACAAACCCAATAGAATAGCGCAGCAATTAAAAACTAATACATCTAAAACTATTGGTGTTATACTCCCAACGGTTACCAATCCGTTTTTTGCTGAGGTATTACACGGTATTGAAATGGCAGCTACAAATAATGATTATGATATTATTGTTTGTCTGTCTAACGAAACCTTACATAAAGAAAAACGAAGTCTCGATTTGTTATCTAACGGAAGTGTAGATGGTTTTATAATGGCCGTAGCTAGAGAAAGCCAAGTGACAAAGCAAACCGACCATATTAAGGATGTTATAGAAAGTAAGCTACCTGTTTTAATGTTCGATCGTGTTGTGGATGATATCGAATGTAATAAAGTTATAGTTGATGATTTTCAATCTGTTTATGACGCCGTAGAACATTTAATTGTAAATGATAAACGTAAAAATATTCTTTTGGTAAGTAATATTGAAGAATTAAGTGTTGGTCAATTAAGAATTAGTGGATATACTAAAGCCTTAGAAGATCATAATTTGAAACCTAATATTTTAAAATTAGATCACGCAGTAGATGTTGATGTTGAGAAAAAAATATACAAATATTTAAAAGCTAACCCAACAATTGATGCTATTCTATCTATAGACCATGTTACAGGAATAGTTGCTATTAACATGGCGAAAAAAATAGGAAGAGAAATTCCTAAAGATTTGTCAGTAGTTGGTTTTGGTTATGAGCATACGCAATTATTATCAAGTCCTAAAATTTCAATTATCCATCAGAAGGCTCATAGAATAGGAGAGATGTCTACGCAATTGTTAATAGATAGTTTAAAAGGAGAAAATCATAAACTTCAAACTATAGTGGTTCCTAGTGAACTTCAATTGAGTGAGTCTTCGAACTAAATCTCAATTTTGAGCATAAAAAAAGCCTGATTTTCATCAGGCTTTTTTGTGTTTGTAAAATGAGGAAATTACATTCCTTTTACTTTATTTACAGCATCTGTACCTTTAGCTTTAGCCGCATCTATAGCGTCTTGACCTTTAGTTTTTGCTGCATCAACTGCATCTTTACCTTTTTCTTTAGCTGAATCTACTGCACTATTAGCAGCATCTTTAGCGCTATCTACTGCATTTCCAGCAGCATCCTTAGCACCTTCAACAGCATCACTTGCAGCTCCTGTAGCACTTTCAACGGCGTCACCTGTAGCGTCAACAGCATCATTGGCAGCACCTTCTATAGCATCACCAGCTTCTTCCATAGCATCACCTGCAGAATCAACAGCATCTTCCATAGCGTCACCAGCATCTTCTAATGCATCTCCTGTAGCATCAGCAGCTCCTTCCATAGCGTCAGTAGCTTTGTCAGCAGTTTCTCTACAAGATGTAAATGATAATCCTAATACAGCAACTAGTGCTAAACTTAATACAACTTTTTTCATTTTAATAGTTTTAGTGTTAATTTATGTTAATATGCGAAAATACTAATTTCAATGAATCTTTAATATGTTTTATTCATTTATTCATCGTATTGGTGTTCTATATACGTTGCGCATAGGGATTTGGATGTTGTTGGTGTCACTTTTTTTTAATTAAAAATCGAAAGTAAAGCTGATGTCTTCAATATTGAATTTATATTTACAAAGAGGAACTTTCATAATAAATTAATAAAATGAATTTAAAATCTAATTCTAAACAAATACTTTTCATTGCTTTTTTGTGCTTATCAATTCTAGGATTTTCTCAAACCAATAGAAAAGAACAAAAAATTATAAAAGCAGTAGATGCACATTCTGAGGATGCTATTAATTTAATTAAAACAGCAGTTAATATTAATAGTGGGACTATGAATTTTGAAGGTGTGAAAGAAGTGGGCAGGCTATTTCAAAAAGAACTCGATAAATTGGGTTTTTCAACGCAATTAACTAATGGTGATGCTTATGGTAGAGCAGGACATTTAATAGCGACTAGAAAAGGAAAAAAAGGACCAAAGTTTTTAATGATAGGTCATTTAGATACCGTTTTCGAATTGGAAAGTCCATTGCAAGAATATACTATGCTCAACGATTCTATAATAAAAGGACCTGGAGTTGCAGATATGAAAGGTGGAGATGTTATTATCATTTTGGCTATGCAAGCTTTAAAGGAAGCAGGAGTTTTAGATGACATGTCTATTGAAATTATAATGACAGGTGATGAAGAGAAAAGTGGTTCACCCTTAGAATTGTCTAAGAAAGATTTGATTGATGCTGCAAAACGTGCAGACATAGCTTTGGGTTTTGAAAATGGTGATAATAACCCAAAAACAATTGTGGTGTCTCGAAGGGGTTCTACAGATTGGAAAATTAAAGTAACAGGTAATCCTTCCCATTCATCTCAAATTTTCACAGAAGAAATTGGTGCAGGAGCCATTTATGAAACGTCTAGGATTTTAAATGAATTTTATCTTCAACTCGCAAAAGAAAAGGATTTAACTTTTAATCCAGGGTTTATTATTGGCGGCACCACATTAAATCCTGATGGAGATAGCACTGGAGGTCATGCTTTCGGAAAAACAAATGTAGTATCTCAAGAAACAATTGTTCGTGGAGATTTAAGAGCTGTGTCTTTAAATCAATTGACAAAAGCTAAAGCAACTATGAAAAAGATTGTATCAGAGAATTACCCTAAAACGAATGCGGAACTTATTTTTTCAGCAGGTGGCTATCCACCTTTAACTTTAACAGAAGGCAATACTAAATTATTAAACTATTTTAATACGGTTAGTCAAGATTTAGGCTTCGGATCTGTAACGGCCGTAAACCCAAGAAATGCAGGTGCTGCAGATATTTCCTTCACATCAGGATTTGTAGATATGGCTATCGATGGTTTAGGGCTTACAGGTGGAGGTGGAGATCATACTGTTAATGAATCAGGGAATTTAAATACCGTAGCAAGACAAGCAAAAATAACCGCTGTTTTGATGTATCGATTAGTGAATTTAAAACTATAAAACATTAAAATATGTAGTGCTAAAGCTTTATTAATGAGGTTGTAAATCTTGTAAGGAAATAGTTGATTAGCAGATTAATTATCTAAATAATCCATAATCTGAAGTACAGCACCTGTGTTAGAATCAATATAGGATTTCGTAATGTTTCCTTGCTTGTTTCGCAATACATTGTCTGTGATTAACGCGTTTAAAGTGGAGTTAAAAGCGGTAGGACTTGCAATACTTGTAACTCCACCTAATTCAATTAAGGTTTTAGCCTCAAGAAATTTGTCGTAATTCTTGCCAATAAGAATCGGAATCCCAAAAACTGCAGGTTCTAATATATTGTGTAAGCCTGTTGTGCCAGCTCCGCCACCAACATATGCAATATTGGCATAACTGTAAACTTTACTTAAATAGCCAATGGTATCTAAAATAAAGACATTGTAGTCTGCTAAATTTTCATTTTTAGTTAACTCAGAATAACAGATCGTTTTTACTTTTAATTGCGTTTTAAGTGAAGCAATATAATTCGGCTTTATATTATGAGGTGCAATTACAAACTTTACATTTTTGTTTGTATTCGTATTAATAAAATCAAGATATAATTTATCGTCATCTGGCCAAGAACTTCCAAAAACCACACATAATTTGTCGTCTTTAAACGCTTCAATAAAAGAAACAGAATTATTTGTTTTTAGTTGATTCGAAACACGGTCAAAACGAGTATCTCCAGAAACAGAAACTGAATTATAACCAATACCATCCAATAATAATTTCGAGTTTTCGTCTTGTGTAAAAATATGTTTGAAACCAAATAAAGCAGATGTTATATAACTGCCATACCATTTAAAAAATGCTTGGTCTTTACGGAATACAGCAGAAATTAAAATGGCGTTTAAATCACGTTTTTTAATTTCATTTAAAAAGTTTGGCCAGATTTCATATTTCACAAATAAGATATAATCTGGATTAACAAGATCTAAAAAACGTTTAGCGTTAACTGTCGTATCCAATGGAAGGTAAACCACAACATCTGCGATTTCTGCATTTTTTCGGACTTCATATCCAGAAGGAGAAAAGAATGACAATACCACTTTGTAATTTGGATGTTTAGCCTTTAAAGCCTCGAAAACGGGTAAGCCTTGCTCGTATTCTCCAAGAGAAGCAGAGTGAAACCAAAATGTTTTATCTTCTGGTTTTATAACTTTTTTTAATTCTGAAAAAGTGATTTTTCTACCATCGTTACCTTGTTTCAATTTAGTGTTGAAAAAGCCTAAGATATATAAGACAAAACGAGCAATATAAATTCCTATGGAATAGAGTCCTTTCAAAAATAAAGATTTGTGCTAAAATACATTTCTTTCATTTAATTGCATTGCCATAGCGCTTACATTTTTGTATTTTCGTTGAACTCATCTTGACTTTTTGTTTTTAACCGAAAATGATATAGAATATTTATAGATAGAGCTATTTTTGAGGTGCATAGCATTGTTAATTATAAGGAAATAGCTAAAACATAAACTTGTTTTATCCGTTTTATAGGAAATAGAATAAATGCTTATGAGTTTACATGAAGCTTCATGCTTTTTATTTATACACTAAAATGTAGTCTTTAGAATGAAAAAAATTCAAATGGTTGACCTTCAGAGTCAATACGCAAAAATAAAAGATGTTGTAGATCCTTCAATCGCTGAAGTGATGGAAAGTGCAGCATTTATAAATGGCCCCAAAGTTCATCAATTTCAAAAAAACCTTGAAGAATATTTAGGAGTTAAGCACGTCATCCCTTGTGCTAACGGAACAGATGCATTACAAATTGCAATGATGGGTTTGGGTTTAAAACCTGGTGACGAGGTTATTACGGCAGATTTTACATTTGCAGCAACAGTTGAAGTTATTGCATTATTGCAATTAACTCCCGTGTTAGTAGATGTAGATCCTATTACATTTAATATTGATGTAGATGCTATTAAAAAAGCCATTACACCAAAAACAAAAGCCATTGTGCCTGTTCATTTATTTGGTTTACCAGCAGATATGGATGCTATAATGGATTTGGCAAAAGAACATAATTTATATGTGATCGAAGATAATGCGCAAGGTATTGGAGCAGATTATACGCATCGCGATGGTACTAAAACTAAAACCGGAGCAATAGGTCATGCAGCATCAACGTCATTTTTTCCTTCCAAAAATTTAGGTTGTTATGGAGACGGTGGAGCAATTTTCACTAACGACGATGATTTGGCTCACAAAATTCGAGGTATCGTAAATCATGGTATGTACGAAAGATATCATCATGATGTGGTTGGAGTCAATTCGAGATTAGATTCTATACAAGCAGCAGTTTTAGATGCAAAATTACCGCATCTTGATGAGTATAATACAGCAAGACGAAATACAGCTAGAAAATATAACGAAGCATTTAAAAATCATCCTAATATTACCATTCCTGGTGGTATAAGCGATTGCGAGGGTATATGCGATACTTGCGATTGTCACGTGTTTCACCAATATACACTAAACTTAATAGACATAGATCGTGATGCTTTAGTGGCACATTTACAATCTAAAAATATTCCTTGTGGAGTCTATTATCCAATTCCTCTACACCGACAAAAAGCGTATTTAGATGAACGCTATAACGAAGCTGATTTTGGTGTTACAAATCAGTTAGTTAAATCGGTAATGTCTTTACCAATGCATACGGAACTTGATGATGAACAAATTGAATGTATCACAACTACTGTGCTTAATTTTATAAATAGTAATTCTTAAATATGAAAATTTTAGTAACAGGAGGTTTAGGCTTTATTGGCTCGCACACCGTTGTAGAATTACAAAACGAAGGTTTTGAAGTCGTTATTATCGATGATTTATCTAATTCTTCAATAGAAGTTGTAGACGGTATTACCGCTATCACTAACAAAAAACCAATTTTTGAAAAGCTTGATTTGAAGGTAAAACTAGACGTTCAAGATTTTTTTAAGCGTCATAATGATATTATTGGAGTTATACATTTTGCGGCAAGTAAAGCTGTTGGAGAAAGTGTGGCAGAACCATTAATGTATTATGAAAATAATATTACTACGTTGGTTTACATGCTTCAGGAATTGTGTGGTTTAACTAAAAAGAATTTTATATTTAGTTCGTCTTGTACAGTTTATGGACAAGCTGATGAATTGCCAATTACAGAAAATGCACCTATAAAACCAGCTGAATCTCCATATGGAAATACCAAACAGATTGGTGAAGAAATTATAAGAGATACTTGTAAAGTAAATAGTGATGTTAATGCTATTGCTTTACGTTATTTTAATCCTATAGGAGCACATCCTTCGACCGAAATTGGTGAATTGCCCATTGGAGTACCACAAAATTTAGTGCCTTATATTACACAAACAGGTATTGGTATGCGAGAGCAACTTTCTGTTTTTGGAGGAGATTATCCAACATCAGATGGTACTTGTATTAGAGATTATATTCATGTGGTTGATTTGGCTAAGGCACATGTTATTGCTTTGCAACGCCTAATTGCAGGAAATAATGATTCTAATTTTGAATATTTTAATTTAGGAACAGGAACAGGAAGTACAGTTTTAGAAGCTATTCAATCTTTTGAACGTGTTTCTGGAAAGGCCTTAAATTATAAAATTGTCGATCGAAGAGAAGGTGATATTACAGCAGCTTACGCAGAAACATCAAAAGCTAATAATGTCTTAGGTTGGAAAACGGAATTGACATTAGATGATGCTATGGACTCAGCTTGGAAATGGGAACAAAAAATCAGAAACAAATAAATTTTTAGATATGAAAACTTTACTTAGAGTCTTAGTATTGCTCTGTACTATAACTGTTACGGCACAGGATACGTATTTGCATTGTGGAAAATTGATTGATACTAAGTCTGGTAAAGTTCTCAAGGAAAAAACAATTGTTGTATCGGGAAATAAGATTATATCGGTTGAAAATGGTTATGTTAATCCAACTGATGATAAAGACGCAGTCATAGATTTAAAATCTAAAACTGTAATGCCAGGATTAATTGATATGCATGTTCATATTGAAGGCGAAACCAATCCAAAATCGTACTTAGAAGAGTATACGTTGAATGATGCTGATGTGGCTTTCAACTCCGTAAATTATGCAAAAGTTACTTTGATGAGCGGTTTTACAACGGTTAGAGACTTAGGAGGTTCTGGGGTAAATGTATCTTTAAGAAATGCCATAAGCGCTGGAAAAATTGTTGGACCAAGAATCTTTACAGCAGAAAAGGCTTTAGGGACAACAGGTGGTCATGCAGATCCAACTAATGGTTATAAGAAAAGTATCGTTGGTAATCCTGGACCAAAAGAAGGTGTTGTAAATGGAGTAGAGGATGCCGTAAAAGCAGTGAGGCAACGTTACAAAAATGGAGCCGATTTAATTAAAATCACTGCAACTGGAGGTGTATTAAGTATGGCAAAAAGTGGTCAGAATCCACAATTTACAATCGAAGAAATCAAAGCCATTTGCGAAACAGCCAACGATTACGGTTTTCATGTGGCTGCACATGCGCACGGAGATGAAGGCATGCAACGTGCTATTTTAGGTGGTGTAAAAACAATAGAACACGGAACTTTGATGAGTGCAGAAACCATGGAACTCATGAAAAAACACGATGTTTATTTAGTACCAACCATTACTGCCGGAAAATTTGTTTCAGACAAAGCCAAAATTCCTGGATATTATCCCGAAATCATTGTGCCTAAAGCCTTAAATATTGGACCTAAAATTCAGGGTATGTTTGGTAGAGCTTATAAAGCAGGAGTTGGAATTGCATTTGGTACTGATGCTGCTGTTTTTTATCATGGAGATAACGGAAAGGAGTTTGGATATATGGTTGAAGCTGGTATGCCAGAAATGGAAACTATTCAAAGTGCGACTACAACGAATGCCATGTTGTTAAAAATGGAAACTGAAATAGGGCAAATAAAATCAGGTTTTATAGCCGATATTATTGCTGTAAATGAAGATCCTACAGCAACCATTTCTACAATGGAAAACGTCGTTTTTGTAATGAAAGATGGTGTTATTTATAAAAAATAGTCCGTTTTTATCTAATAATCGATTATTGTATCTACAATTGATGCTTAAACCAATTACGAATCTGCTAAAGGTTTTGTAGTCTGATTTTCAATATGATAATACTAAAAGGACTTAACGAGGTTTTAACGTCTATTCCTTGGGATTGGTTCTCATTCTTTGTTGCTTTGCAGTGAATGATAATTGAACAACATGAAATTGATTAGTATTAAAAGAGAGACCAGAATTGAAGGTCGTTTCACGAAAAAAATGGGAGCATTACAAACGAATGTTACCTACATCAAAAAACAATTTTTAAGTATTCCTTATAAGACAATTCACAAATATCGTGAAACTTACTATGGAGAAATTAAAGATTGTGAAGACTGCTTATTAGCACGATAAACACTCTAAGCGATATCTTTAACTTTTTTTCTGTTTAAAATCCCACCAAATAGTAACATTACCATTCCTGTGGTTACAGAAATATCTGCGATATTAAAGATCCCTGTTTTAAATACGCCTCCTAAATTAATAAAGAAGAAGTCGGTAACTTGTCCAAATACAATACGGTCAAAAACATTGGCTATGCCTCCTCCTGCTATACAACAGAATGCAATAAGACTTAAGCGGTCTAATTCTTTTGTTTTTACGATGTAATAGATAACATAGCCTAAAACAATAGTAGGTAACACTAATAAGAATATCAATCTTAGTGTAGGATTCATATCACTTCCCATGCCCAGAAAAGCACCTTTATTTTCAACCCAAATTAATTGAAAATAATCGCCAATAACATCTATTTCTTCTCTAAAAACTAGAGTATTTCGGACTACAACCTTAGATATTTGATCGATTGCAATATTAAAAATAATGAGTAATGTGATAAATAAGTTTCTATTCAAAACAGTAAGAGAGATTAAGCGTTAGTTTCAAAAGTGGCTGAAGCAGTATCTGCTTCTCTATTTATTTTCTTAACAAGACCTTGTAATACTTTACCAGGACCAACTTCTGTGAAATGTGTAGCACCATCTGTAATCATTTGCTCTACCGATTGTGTCCAGCGTACAGGTGCTGTTAATTGTGAAATTAAGTTCGCTTTAATTTCGTTCTCATCTGTAATTGCAGATGCTGTAACGTTTTGGTATATAGGACAGTTTGGTTTGCTAAAAGTCGTGTTTTCTATGGCAGCAGCTAATTCTTCACGAGCAGGCTCCATTAGAGGTGAATGAAAAGCTCCACCAACAGGTAATACCAATGCACGTCTGGCACCAGCTTCTTTCATGGCTTCACAAGCTTTATTTATAGCTTCAACATCTCCAGAAATTACTAACTGACCTGGACAATTATAATTAGCAGCGACAACAACGCCATCAATCGTTTTACAAACGTCTTCTACAACAGCATCTTCTAATCCTAAAACAGCAGCCATAGTACTTGGTTGTAATTCGCAAGCTTTTTGCATAGCTTGAGCTCTCTGAGAAACCAATTTTAATCCGTCTTCAAAAGTTAACGCTCCTGCAGCAACTAAAGCAGAAAATTCACCAAGTGAATGACCAGCAACCATATCAGGTTTAAAACTATCTCCTAGGGTTTTAGCTAGGATTACAGAATGTAAAAAGATAGCAGGTTGTGTTACTTTAGTTTCTTTTAAATCTTCCTTTGAACCTTCGAACATAATATCTGTAATATGAAAGCCTAATATGCTGTTGGCTTTTTCAAACAATTCTTGTGCTAAAGGAGAATTTTCGTAAAGATCTAATCCCATTCCTGAGAATTGAGCACCTTGACCTGGAAATATATATGCGTTCATTTTGTTCTAATTTTAGAGTTGCAAAAATAGGAATAATATCTTGAAAAAGAAGGAAGACTCCGTTGCTGTTAGAATCTTGTTAGACTATAGTTAGATTCTGTTTTATTGAAGGTTAAATTAAACACAAGCTGCCTCAGCACAACGCTCTCCATCCATTGCAGCAGAAACAATACCACCAGCATAACCACCACCTTCTCCACATGGAAATAAATTAGTGATTTCAGGATGTTCTAAAGTTTCTGTTCTTGGGATACTTACAGGCGATGAGGTACGCGATTCTACACCAATAATATTCGCTTCTTCCGTATAATAACCTTTCATTTTTTCGCCAAAAGCTTTAAATCCTTTTCGTAAAGAACCACCAATTATTTTTGGTAATAAAGAATGTAATGGTGCGGATTTTAAACCAGGTTGATAAGAGGTTTCGTTTAAGCTTGAAGATAATTTACCTTCTACAAAATCCGTCAGTCTTTGAGCAGGAGCAGATTGTCTTCTGCCTCCAGCAGTGAAGGCTAAACGTTCTAAATCTTTCTGATATTCGAGGGCTTTTAAAGGGCCAAAATGTTCGTATTTATAAAGATCTTTATCAGCATTGATTTCTGTTACAATTCCTGAATTTGCAAATTTGTTATTTCGTTTTGAAGGAGACATGCCATTAACAACAACTTCACCGTTTGCAGTTGCAGCAGGAACTATAAATCCGCCAGGACACATACAGAAGGAATACACACCTCTATCATTTACTTGTTGCACTAAACTGTAAGGCGCTGCAGGTAATAACTCATCACGTTGTTTACCTTCGCAGTGATACTGAATGCCATCAATAATTGCTTGAGGATGCTCTACACGAACTCCCATAGCAAACGATTTTGCTTCTAATTTGATTTTTTTGTCATTCAATAAATAGAAAATATCTCTAGCCGAATGTCCTGTGGCTAAAATCACTTTTTCAACATCAATCTCTTTTTCGTTTTGAAGTTGAATGGCAACTATCTTATTATCCTTAATTGTAAAATCGGTAACACGAGTTTCAAAATGAACTTCGCCACCAAATTTGATGATATTCTCTCTTATATTCTGAACTACTTTGGGTAATTTATTAGTCCCAATGTGTGGATGTGCATCAACTAAAATCTGATCCGTTGCACCATGATACACTAGGTTTTCAAAAATTCTACGGACATCACCACGTTTTAAACTTCTGGTGTACAATTTACCATCACTATAAGTTCCGGCTCCACCTTCTCCAAAGCAGTAGTTAGAATCTTCATTTACAAAATGATCTTGATTAATGGCTTTTAAATCACGACGACGGTCTTGTACATTTTTACCACGTTCTAAAACAATAGGTTTAAAACCCAATTCTATACAACGCAATGCAGCATACATTCCTGCAGGTCCAAAACCAATGATATGAACAGGTTTACCTTTAGAGACATCTTTATAATCAAAATGATAATCTGAAGTCTCAGGCATGGGTTCATTGATGTAAACTTCAACTTTATAGTTAAACATAATGTTGCGCTTACGTGCATCAATAGATTTTCTTAAAATCTTGACTCCTATAATTTCAGAAGGTTTCATGCCTAGATCGTAAGCTGCTTTGTTAAGCAAGCCATCTGGTTTTCCTTCTTGATGTAAATTGATGCGTAGTTGTAAGGCTTTTATCATGTTGCAAAATTAAAGAAAAGAAATGTCTTCAAAACTTTTTAAATCGTATTAAGTGATACTATTTGTATTTGGATTTAAAGCTGAAAAAACCACGTTAAATAACGTGGTTCTTTTTCTACTTCTAATATGTTGAATTAAGATTTTGTTTTAGGTTGATCTCTATTCATTTCTGTAATATCAATGTCTGTAGCTTCAGAATTAAGAAAGTGCTTACTAAAATGATCTGCTCTTAACCAAAACGAATATTCTGTCATTTTTCCAAAGCTATGGCGTTGTCCTGGCATTAGCATAAAATCGAAACGTTTGTTGGCTTTTATTAAAGCATTTGCCATACGAATGGTTCCTCCTGGATGTACATTATTATCAACATCTCCTGTAATCAGCATTAAATTCCCTTTAAGGTTTTGTGCTAAAGATGGATTGGTGTCTATTAGATATTTGTACTTCACATTTCCATCCTCATCCATTTCTTCTTGCACACCATGATGTGTTTCACTCCACCAGCTATTATAAATATTATTATCGTGATTTCCTGCTGAAGAGACTGCAGCTTTAAAGAAATCTGGATATACTAACATGGCAGCTGTAGACATAAATCCACCACCGGAATGGCCGTAAATACCTACTTTATTAATATCAATAAAATCGTGCTTGTCTGCCAATTGTTCTGCAATATGTCTTTTATCTGCTAAACCGTAATCTCTTAAGTTTCCATAACCATAATTATGATACCATTTAGAACGGTCTGGATGTCCACCACGATTTCCTGTGGTTACCACGATAAAACCAACTTGAGCCATACGATCTAAACGATCCATACGAACTGAAAAAGATTTGTTAACCGCTTCGGTTTGTGGACCTGGATATACGTATTCTAAAAGTGGGTAAGATTTAGTCTCATCAAAATCGAAAGGTTTATACATTACACCATAAATATCTGTAATTCCATCATCGGCTTTCATCTTAAAAGTTTCTGGGAATTGATAACCCGCCGCCATAAGTTGAGACAAATCAGCTTCTTCTAATTCCATGATTAGTTTTCCTGTATTCGATCTTAATTCAGATTTAGGAACTGTGTTTACTCTAGAATAATTACTTACAAAATAGCCATTTGAATCTGCCATGTTTGTACTAGAATTATAGTCACCAGGATTTAAAGCTTTAAGTCCTGTTCCGTTCAAATTAATTTTATAAAGGTGTTCGTAATAAGGATCTTGATCTTTAGGAATACCATGTGCAGTAAAGTAAAGTGTTCTACTTTTTTCATCTACACCAATAGCATTTTCAACATGATAAGAACCGGAGGTGATTTCGTTTTTTAAATTCCCTTCTGTATCATATAAATAGTAATGTGCCCAACCTGAACGTTCTGCCCAATGTAGCATTTCAGTTTCATTATTGAGTAATACTAAAGGACGAGATTCTATATAGGTGTTAAAACGTTCTTCTATTAAAACTTTAGTTTCACCTGTGTTTATATCGGCAACGCATATATCTAATTTCTTACGATCTCTACTAATAGTATTATAATAGATTTTTCCTTTTTTAGATAAAAGTAATGAAGGTGCGAAATCATCATCGTAACTCGATTTTTTTCTTGGTTCTCTATATACCTGAATACTTTGTTGTTTTACCGTATCGAGTTGTACCAAAATGTTACTTTTTGAAGGAATATCGAAAACATGAAGTTCAGTTTTGTAATAGTCATCTTCGCCAGGCATGTGGTATTTGTAAGTTTCTAAAGTTGGGCGTTTGCTAGAAGTGGTGTTAATAACCCATAGGTCATTTATGTGTCTAGAATCGGTTCTTTCAAAAACGAACTTTTTAGAATCGTGAGACCAAATACCACGTACATATTTACGTTTATCTTTATTTTTTAATTTGGTTTCATTGTTCTCACCACGACTGCTTCCTCCAAAATCGTAATTCTCTTCGCCGTCTTTTGTCCATTGGTTTTCTACAATAGTGGTGTCTTTTTCATTTTTTACAGCTTTAAGAAAGTTTTCTTTGTCCATCCAATATAAATTGTAATGTTTAGAAAATAAAACTACAGAACTGTCTGGTGCAATATTTGCCCATTTTTTCCAATCTTCTTTTTCCTTCTTTTTGTTATCTAAAACAGTTAAGCCATTACTACCTAAGCGGTATTCAAAATGATATACTTTATTGACTTTTTTAGCCTTCTTCGCTTTTCCTTTTTTCTTTTTATCTGTTTTAGTTGAATCCGTTTTTATAGTATCCTCTTTTTCTTCATCTGAATCTTCATCTAAATCTTCGTCTTTTTTGTCCTCATCAACTTTTTCAGTTGAAGTGACATAGAAACGAATAGCCGTTTCATTTTTTACAAACTCGAAATTAAACTTTGGTAAATGCTGAGCGTCATAAGGATCTTTAGTGATTTCAGTTAACCATTTTGCCATTTTTTCATTATCAAAAAGCTCTTTTTTGCTGCTATTGTCTGCATTAACAATATAATATTTAGAACCTTCAGTGGTTTTGTATTGGTACCAAAATTGATTACCGTTTTTTAACCAATGTGGTCTTACAGAAGTAGAGTGCACTAATTTCCCTAAATTGTTAGGAGAGAATTTTGCTGCAGCTCTGTAATTAGGCGTAGGTGTTGTATTTTCTTGTTCGTTTTGCTGCGCATTTATTAACGTAAATGACAAGCTTAAAAATAGTAGAAGTAGTAATCTTTGCATATTTAGTGGGTTGGTTTTAGATGTGTTATTTTCTAGATCTGACTAAAATACTTTGAATAATATATAGTTGGTAAATATTTAACATTAGACTAACGAATTACTTTAGTAAGTACGTCTCATATAAATTGATTTTACTATCTTGAAAATTCTAAAAATTATCTTCAATTGGGCTGGTTCAAAAAAGATCCTTTACAAATTATCGCGTTTCAGAGTTATGGAACAAATTCGCATTTTTATGGTCGAGGTAGAGCTTTGGAGGATGAGTCTATTGATTTAGACGACCAGCATATTTGGCACCTTATTGTTAATACTTGGAAACGTTTTGAAACGGATGAAATTAAAAATGTTAGTTTAGATTTAAAGTTACCCAACAATAAAATCATAAAAGTTACTACAGACGAAAATGGTTATTTTATTGCAGAAGAACCTTTAGATAATTTATGTGAATTAACGAACGAAGAAGGTTGGTTACCTTTTGAACTTTCTTTTAATGATGGTACTCTTAACCGAAAAATTCAGAATAAAAATAGGTTTCCTGGTGAGTTATTAATTCCTTCTACTAAAGCAGAATTCGGTGTTGCAAGCGATATAGACGATACTATTTTGCATACAGGAGTTGTCTCTATTTTAAAATGGCGCGTTATTTATAATTCTATATTTAAGCATGCTAAGAATAGAATTCCTTTAGAAGGTTCTGCAGAGTTTTATCACAAATTGCATCGTGGAGCTTCAGGTAAAAATGCGAATCCTATTTTTTATGTAAGTCATAGTCCTTGGAATTTATACCGTTATTTAGAACTTTTTTTAAGACAAAATGATTTCCCAAAAGGGCCCATTTTATTACGAAGTCTTAGTAATCTTCTGCGGAAAAAACCTCAAGACGAAAAACCTCAAAAACAAAAAGAAATTCTTAATCTCTTAAAGACCTATCCTAATTTACCTTTTATTTTAATTGGAGATAGTGGAGAACACGATCCTGATATCTATATAGAGATAGCTGAAAGTTTTCCTAATAGAATTTTAGCAATTTACCTAAGAAGTGTAAAACATAAAAAGAGAATGTTGCGTGTTAAAGGTATTGTAGATAATTACAAAACCACACCAATCTTACTTGTAGAAACAAGTAAACAAGCTATAGAACACGCTAAGAAACATGGCTTTATTTCTTAAAATAAACCGTTGATTTGAGCATCAATTTTATTTAAAATACTCCCTAAATCTTCAGGATTAGCAACAAAATCAAGATTGTCTACATCTATGATTAATAAATTTCCTTTATCGTATTTAGAAATCCAAGCTTCGTAACGTTCGTTTAATCGGCTTAAATAATCAATACTAATGGTGTTTTCATAATCGCGTCCACGTTTATGAATCTGACTCACTAAATTAGGTATTGAGCTACGTAGATAAATTAATAAATCTGGTCCTTTTACAAACGATTCCATTAATTCAAAAAGAGAAGAATAATTTTTAAAGTCACGATTTGTCATTAAACCCATAGCATGTAAGTTGGGTGCAAAAATATGCGCATCTTCATATATGGTTCTATCTTGGATAATATCTTTTCCGCTATCATGGATTTGATTTACCTGACGAAATCTACTATTTAAGAAATAGACTTGCAAATTAAAACTCCAGCGTTCCATCTGATTATAAAAATCATCTAAATAAGGATTGTCAACTACATCTTCAAGTTGCTCTTCCCATTTGTAATGTTTAGCGAGTAGTTTTGTAAGTGTTGTTTTTCCAGCACCTATATTTCCAGCAACAGCAACATGCATAATCTATTTTATTTTTAATTGGTAATGACGTAGTAAGTTTTCGTCGTAAAGATACACTGTTTCATTGGTTACCAAAAACTGTTTTATAAACATTTTAGGAAGTTGAATAGGGAGAATTTCGGATTCATTTTTTCCTAAGATATAAAGACGATTTTCTTTTTTTAGAATTAAATGTGCTTTGCTGAAAGCCAGACTTTCAAAACCTGAATTCTTTGTTTTTTGAATTAAACTGCCAAAGTAATTATATACGTAAAGAAAATTCTCAGTGAGTAAATAACAATAGTTATAGTCACTCTTTAGATCTAAAACATTAGACTGAACAGGCATTGTTTTTAGTTTTACCTTCTTGGTTTTATAGTCGTATAATTCTAAATATTGAAAATCTTGATTAAATAGCCACAACGAACTATCGTAGCCAGAAGACACAAAAGATATATTTTTATAGGGTTGAATAGTATTAAAATTCACTTTTGAAATTTCAGCCAAACGATTATCTAAAATCACAATAGTATTAAAGTCCTTATAAAAGAGGTTTATTTTTAAAGGGTTAAAGGTGTTTGCAGATGTGATTTCTCCCAATTGAAAATTAGAATACGTAATTGTGGTATCCTTTGATTTTTTATGAAACGAATTGTTTTCTGTAGAATAGTATAGGGTTTTAAAATTATCTATTCCCCATATGGTTTTAGCAGTAAGTGCAGTTGAGTCTGTTAAAGTCGCAGAAATTTTAGGTGTTGTCTTATTTTGCGAAAAGCAGAATAAACTACAGAAAAGAAACAGAGTGATTAACTTATGCATAATTTTGGGTGAATAAGCTTGAAAAATACAACAATTGCATCAGTTTTGAAGAAAAGACCTTGTAGGTTTTTTAAGTTTAGCAAGGGAGCATTAGCCTTAATCCGTTAATTTATATCCAAACCCACGCACATTAATAATTTGAATGCTGTCATCTCTTTTAAGTTTTTTACGCAGTTTGGTTATAAATACATCCATACTTCTAGCGGTAAAAAAATCGTCTGTTCCCCAAAGTTTATTGAGAATAAGCGAACGGTCTAAAACTTGGTTTTTGTTTTTAATGAGATGAAATAATAAATGTGCCTCTCTATGAGTTAATTGCGTACAATCTTCATTTTTGAATTTTAGTTGTTGTTTAGGGAAATCAAAACTAAATGCGCCAATCATTATCGTTTCTGATGCTTTTTGAGTCTTAGTCCTATCCACTAAATTATGAACTCTAACAATGAGTTCTTCTATACTAAATGGTTTTTTAAGGTAATCATTTCCTCCAATAGAAAAGCCTTCAACTACATCTGCGGTTTGCGATTTTGCCGTTAAAAATATAATAGGAATAGCATCATCAATAGCTCTAATGTCTTTGGCTAAAGTGAAACCATCTTTTTTAGGCATCATAACATCGAGCACCAAAATATCTGGAGATTCAGATTGATACTTATTAAAAGCGACGTCTCCGTTTTCGCAGAGAATAACATCAAAATCTCTAGTTTCAAGACTTTCTTTAATGATGAGTCCTAAAGCTGCTTCGTCTTCAGCTAATAGTAATTTAATTTTATTAGCCATTTGGAAGTGTGATTTTAAATGTGGTTAAATTTTTATTCAAAACTAAAGCTATTAAACCGTTGTGCTTTTCAATAATAGATTTTGTGTAATATAAGCCAATACCAAAACCTTTTACATCATGCGTGTTACCTTTTGGGACACGATAGAATTTATCGAAAATCTGATGTTTGTTTTCATTGGTTAAGCTGTTGCCATTATCTGAAACTAAAATGTCAAAGTTGGTTTTCTGCGCTTTTAATTCAATAGAAATTAGATTACCTCCATATTTTACGGCATTATCTAAAATGTTATTTAAGGCATTTTCAATATGAAAGATATCTGCATTAACAACTAAACTTTCAAGCTGAATATCACTCTTGAATGTTTTATCAGGAAATTGAATAGTATACTTACTAATTAAAGCGTAAACTAAACTGGTAACATCAAAATTTTCTTTATTCAATTCTAAATTGTTGCTGTCTAAAGTTGCGGTTTCAAGTAGTTTCTCGACCATAGTATTTAATTTCCCTAATTGAGTGGAAGACATATTGAGATACTTTTTGGTTTTTTCTTTATCATCGATAGCATTAAAATTACTAATGCTTTCTAATGCTGCGCTAATGGTAGCGATAGGCGTTTTAAACTCATGCGTAATATTACTGATAAGGTCATTTTTCACTTCGGCTAATTGCTTTTGTTGTTTTATGATTTTTAGGAGGTAGAATAAACTGCTAATTACGGCTAAAACTAATAACGTTGAAATTAAGATGCCTCCAAGAATGCGATATAAAATAGTTTTAGTGGTGTTAGTAAATAGAATGGTTAAAAAAGTACCTTTTGGAAGGAATCTAGATTTTGTGTCTGTTTGCAAATAATTATCAGACATATGGTTAGGGTCCAATTCTGGTAAGGATCCGTTTACCTTAAAATAGTTAACGTCACGTTCAATGTCTTTATAATCTAAATAAAAATCGACATTAATGCTTTTGCGTTCTAATTCTTTAGCTATTAATTCTTCAACAGCCTTAACATCGAGTGTGTCATTTTTTATCGATATCATCACTTTAGAGGTGAGAAATTCGGCGTTTTTTAAATTGACATCTTTATTGTTGTTTTTTAGACTATCTATTTTTAATTTAAATTGCTCTGCTGATAAGGGATTATGTTTTTTATTATGTGCTTCTGACATTGAATCTGCCTTGAATCCTCTAAACACAGTTATGCCTTCAATAGTATTTTTATCTAAAGAATCAAGGTTTGTAAACTCATTTTTAGATTCATCAATGGTTTTAAAAATTTTTTCTAGTTCACTACCTTCTTCGAAAGCTTTTTTCTGTTGGTCGCCTTCAAGAATAAAACCAAAAGTGGTGCGCTCTGCTAAAGCTGCGTAATAATCATCTACCGCTTTATCTAAGCTGACTTGTACATCGTTTATTAATTGCTGTTTATTGGTTTGGTAATTTTTGTAGTTCCAATAGACTTGTATGCTAATCGTGGCAACAATTACGACAACAATGGTATATAAAATCCACCTGTATCTTTTATTATTCATATTTCAAATGTATAACGTAAAAATTTATAATCAACGCTCGGTTAACAGACGTTAACACTCGTTAACTTATAAAACTAAATAGTGTTCTGATATTTGTAAGGTATTAATTATAAAACCATATTAAAATGAAATCAAAGATTCATGACTGTTTTAGTCTAAAAAAAGTATTCACGTGTTTAGTCTTATTAATTTCGGTTGTTGGATATAGTCAGTCTAAAGTTGAAGACAAATCAGTAAAAATTGATGCGATTAGTATTGAGGTTACAATTGATTCCTTTGAAGAATTAGAATCTACTTTTAAAGCGGAAGATTTAGATGGGTTATTTAAAATGATGGATGGAAATGAAGAATTAAGTTTTACTTTAAACTGTAGCTTTTCAGAGGGTAAGGATAATTTAAAAGGTAGCATGACTTATACTGTTGTAGGAAGTACAAATGAAAAGTCAAAATTTCTAAAGAATATTGAAAAAATGAAAGCTACAGTATTGAAATTTTATAATTTAAAAAACAGAAAATAATGACAACAATTACTAGAATTCTAATTTTTATATTAATAGGAGTCGTTTCGTCTGTTAACGCTCAAGATTTTCAAGGTGTAGCGACATACAAAACCCAACGAAAAATTGATATTAAGATGGATAGCACCAAAATGAATGATGCTATGCAGAAGCAAATGATGGAAATGATGAAGAAGCAATTCCAAAAAACCTATACATTAACTTTCGATAAATCTTCATCTTTATACCAGCAAGAAACGGAGTTAGATAAACCACAAGTAGGAGGCGGTTTTCAGATGTCTTTTGGTAGTAGTGGGTCTGATGTGTTTTATAAAAACGTCAAGAATAAAACTTATGTTGATCAAAAAGAAACTATGGGGAAAAATTTCTTAATTAAAGATTCTATATCTCCAATTGAATGGCAATTAGAATCTGATACTAAACATATTGGTGAGTACATGTGTTTTAAAGCCACCTTTACAAAACAAGTTCCTAAAATAAATTTAAACTTTAATAGTAATTCAAAAATAGATAATGAAGATGATGAAGAAAAGAAACCTGAAATGGAAGATCGTACTATTACAGCTTGGTACACCCCTCAAATTCCAGTGAGTAATGGTCCAGCAAAATACCAAGGATTGCCAGGATTAATTTTAGAAGTGCATGATGGAAAATTAACTATTATCTGTAGTCAAATTGTTATCAATCCAAAAGAAAAAGTAGAGATTGAAGAACCAACGAAAGGTAAAGAAGTTAATCAAAAAGAGTACAATGATATCATGGAGAAGAAAACTAAAGAAATGATGGAGCGGTATGCACCAAGCAGAGGATCGAAAGATGGAGCAATTCATATATCAATAGGTGGTTAATTTTCTTAACACAAGTTTAACAAGTTGAGGCTTTACTTTTCTTCATTTAGGGAGTCTTATTGAGGTAAGATTAACTTAATTCGTTATTGAATTTAACTAGAATACTAAAAATGAAGAAATTACCGCTAAAAATAGCATTGTTGCTAACTGTACTTTTTGCAAGTTCTAATTTATTTGCACAAGATTTTCAAGGAAAAGCATATTACATATCTAAAACGACTATGGATATGGACCAATTTGGAGGACAAGACATGACTCCAGAACGAAAAAAGCAAATTCAAGAACGAATGAAGAGCTTTTTAGAAAAGGAGTATACGTTAACGTTTACAAAATCAGAGTCTATTTATAAAGAAGAAGAAAAGTTAGAAGCTCCCGGTAGTGGAGGTGGAAGAAGAGGTTTTGGAGCTAGTTTAACGGGAGGTCCAAAATATAAAAACATTCAAACTAAAGAGTTACTTCAGGATCAAGAATTTTTTGGTAAACAGTTTTTAGTTAAAGATGAATTAAAAGATCTGGAATGGAAAATGGGTACTGAAACTAAAAAAATAGGTCAGTATACATGTTTTAAAGCTACAGCAACTGTAGTGCCTAGTGGGATTAGTTTACAGAGTTTTAGAGGTCCAAGAGGAAGAAACCAAAGTAATAACACTGAAAAAAGTAAAGATTCTGCAAAATCTAAAGAACCTGTAGCACCTAAAACAATAGAGGTTGTTGCATGGTATACACCTCAAATCCCTGTAAACCAAGGTCCAGATGATTATTGGGGTTTACCAGGATTGATATTAGAGATTAATGCAGATCGTACAACCATACTTTGTACTAAGATTGTTTTAAACCCTACAGAAAAGGATACTATTGATAAGCCTAAAAAAGGTGAAGAAGTAACCCAAGCGGAATACACTGAAATCACAACTAAAAAGATGGAAGAAATGCGCGAAATGTATAGTGGACGTAATGGTCGAGGTGGCGGACGCGGTAGAAACTAAAAATGTAACAAATTAACTCTTATGAAGCACAGAGTTTAAACCACGCTCTCAATTACCAACCCAAAGAAATTATTTATATGAAAAATATTTTAGCACTGCTATTTACATTAGTGGTTATGAGTTCTTTTGCTCAAATTAAAATGCAAGGTATCGTAAAAGATAGTATTGGTTCACCTTTAGAACTGGCAAATATTATAGCTATTAATAAAGATACTAATACTTTAGAGTCCTATGCTATTACTAATGCTAGCGGGAAATATGTTATTTCTTTAGCCGAAAATGGATCTTACAGTATTCAAATAAGTTATATCGGTTTAAAATCGCTCGATGAAACCCTAGAAACTAAGGATGTTGATATCACAAAAGATTTTCAGATGTATTCTGATAACATGCTAGACGCTGTAGAGTTAACTTATGATATGCCAGTAACTATAAAAGGAGATACATTAATCTATAATGCAGATTCTTTTAAAAACGGAACAGAACGAAAACTTGAAGATGTTTTAAAAAAATTACCTGGTGTAGAAATTACATCTGAAGGAAAGATTGAAGTAGAAGGCAAAGAAGTGACAAAACTTATGGTTAATGGTAAAGATTTCTTTGATGGAGACTCTAAACTAGCAACTAAAAATATTCCTTCAAATGCTGTAGATAAAATTCAGGTGTTGCGTAATTATGCAGAGGTAGGACAATTAAGTGGTGTTCAGAATAATGAAGATAGTGTAGCTATAAATATTAAATTAAAAGAAGGTAAAGAAAACTTTTGGTTTGGAGATGTTACTGCAGGTGGAGGTGTTGCACCATCGCCAAATGACAATTTGTACTTGGTACAACCAAAGCTTTTTTACTACAGTCCTAAATATAGTATTAACGTTATAGGGGATTTAAATAATGTAGGTGAAGTAGCATTAACAGGTCGTGATATTCGAAATTTTGGTGGTGGTTTTAGAAGCCCTAGTTCTAATAGTGGTACAAGTATAAATCTTGGAGATAACGGATTAAGTGGTTTAACAAATGTAGCAGATTCACAATCTATAGAATCTAAATTAACCGCAGTTAATTTTAGTTATGCACCCAATAAAGCGTTAGATCTTAGTGGTTTTTTAATATATAATGCCAATCGTTTAAAAACGAAAGAAGAAAGTTTTGTGCGTTATACAAATCCAGAACTAGAAATTCCGGATGAAGAAACAGTTCAGACAGGAAGAGAAGCTACAAACCAAGGTTTGGCAAAATTGAGTGCAAGCTATAAGCCAAATGCAAATAATCAATTAAACTATGATGTTTTAGGTCGAATCTCTAATGATTCTGAAACGCAAAATGAATTTTCTAGTGTTGTTGGTGCTACCAACCAAATAGATAAAGCAAAACCATTTAGTATTAATCAAAATTTTAATTACTACTATACCTTAAACGAGAATAATATTTTTGCTATTGAAGCACAACATTTAATTAAAGATGAAGATCCTTTTTACAATGCGGTGTTGGTAAACGATCCTACTAATAACACTGCTACTGATCTAGATGATAGAGATGCTTTTGATAACACGGCAGCTGAACTAGGATTAGATGGAAATCAGTTGGGTTATGATTTGAATCAAGAACGTCGTATAAAATCGAATCAACTTGATGCTAAATTAGATTACTACAACATTCTAAATTCAAAAAGTAATATCAACCTTACATTAGGGACTATTTTAAGTACTCAAACCTTCAACTCTAATATTTTTCAATTTTTAGATGATGGTTCTTTTTTCGATCCTGTATCTAGTGTAACCAATGATGATGGAGAGGTATTGTTAAATGAAAATGATGCGGAGTATAATTTTAGCGATGTTTATTTAGGGCTGCATTATACGTTAAAAACAGGTAAATTTACATTTACACCTGGTTTTTCTGTACATGCTTATGGAAACAAAAACACACAATTTGGTGAAACTTATGAAGATAATTTCTTAAAAGTATTACCAGATTTTGAAACCCGAATTCAATTTAAAAAGAGTGAAAGTTTAACCTTACGTTATAATATGAAAAACTCATTTACAGATGTAACGAGTTTAGCTGAAGGTTTGGTTTTAAATAATTATAATAGTCTTCAGTATGGAGAAGCATCGTTACAAAATGCTTTATCGCACAATGTAAGTTTACGTTACTTTAGTTTCAACTTATTTAATTACACTAATATTTTTGCAATTCTTAATTATAACAAGAATATTGATCAAGTAAGATCATCTACAGATTTTGATAACGTAATTAGAACCAATACTTATTTTAATTCAAATTTTGCAGATGAAAGTGTTACTGCAATAGGTCGTATTCAACGTACATACGGTAAGTTAAGAGCGAGTATGCGTGTTAATTTAAATTATAGTAAGAGTAACCAATTTGTTGAAGATGTAAGATCTGTAAATGAAACATTTTCTCAAAGTTATACTCCAGAATTAAGTACTAATTTTAGAGACGCACCAAACGTATCTTTAAAATATAGGTACAGTATTTCAGATACAAATCAAGGAGATAATGATACTCAGTTTATTACTAATGCACCATCAGTAGAATTTGATGCATATATATGGAAAGCATTAACCTTTAGAACCGATTATTCATATACAAGTCAAAGTAGTAACGTTCAGGATACATCGTCTTACCAAACATGGAATGCGAGTTTAGCTTACAGAAAAGATCAAGACGCTAAATGGGAATACCAACTAAAAGCGACTAACTTATTAAATATAGATTCTGAAGTTAGTAATGGTTCTAGTAACATTTCTGTTTACAGTTCAGAAACGTTTGTTTTACCTAGATTTCTTACGTTTAGATTAACTTATACGCTTTAAGAAGCAGTTGTAATTATATAGAAAAAGCCTCACATTCTTAATATTGAATGTGAGGCTTTTTTACATCTTGTTTAGAAGGTTAGTTAATAGCTTCCGTATCTTTTATTGCGATAATAAGCGTGTCTTCAGCTTCAACAGAATTGGTTGTTGTAACCATAACTTCTTTAGTGGTGTTATCGTCATTAACTGTAACACCTTCTTCATTGGCATGGCCACCTAAAATTGGAGCAATGACTAAACCAATTAAACACGTTAATTTAATTAATATATTCATTGAAGGTCCAGAAGTATCCTTAAATGGATCGCCAACAGTATCACCAGTTACAGCAGCCTTATGAGCTTCAGAACCTTTAAAAGTCATTTCTCCGTTAATCTCTACACCAGCTTCAAAAGACTTTTTAGCATTATCCCAAGCTCCACCAGCATTATTCTGGAAGATTGCCCAAAGCACACCAGAAACCGTAACACCAGCCATATAACCACCAAGCATTTCGGCAATAGCGAGATTATTCATTCCAAAAATCATAGGAACAAAAGCAATAACTAAAGGAAATCCGATTGTTAATAAACCAGGTAGCATCATTTCTTTTAAAGAAGCTTTAGTTGAGATCGCCACACATTTATCATATTCTGGTTGCCCAGTACCTTCCATGATTCCAGGAATATCTCTAAACTGACGACGAACTTCTTCAACCATTTCCATGGCTGCTTTACCTACGGCATTCATTGCTAAAGCAGAGAATACAACAGGTACCATTCCTCCAACAAATAACATGGCTAAAACAGGAGCTTTAAAGATGTTAATTCCGTCAATTCCTGTAAAGGTTACATAAGCTGCAAATAAAGCTAATGATGTTAATGCAGCAGAAGCGATTGCAAATCCTTTTCCTGTTGCAGCTGTTGTATTACCAACGGAGTCTAATATATCTGTACGTTCTCTAACGATTGGTTGTTGTTCACTCATTTCTGCAATACCACCTGCATTATCTGAAATTGGACCAAACGCATCAATTGCTAACTGCATAGCGGTTGTTGCCATCATTGCAGAAGCCGCTAAGGCAACTCCGTAAAACCCTGCAAAAGCATAGGATGCCCAAATGGCTCCAGCAAATAATAATACTGAAGGGAAGGTAGAAATCATACCTGTTGCTAAACCTGCAATAATGTTAGTTCCTGCTCCTGTAGATGATTGTTGTACTATTTTTAAAATTGGCTTTTTACCTAATCCTGTGTAATATTCGGTTACAGAAGAAATAACAGCACCTACAACTAAACCAACTAAGGTAGCATAGAAAACGCGCATTGCCGAAATTTCAACTAAGCCCTCACCAAAGAAATTCATATGCATGGTTTCTGGTAACATCCATGTCACTAATACAAAACATGATATGGCTACTAAAACAATAGAGGTCCAGTTACCTATATTTAAAGCGCCCATGACTTCAGATTCTTTAGCATCATTACTCTTTATTTTTACAAGCATGGTTCCTATAATAGAAATTATAATACCCACACCAGCAATTGCCATTGGTAATAAGATTGGGCCAATGCCGCCAAAAGCATCAGAAATAGAACCACCCATATCTTTAATAACATAATTACCAAGAACCATGGCTGCTAATACTGTAGCGACGTAAGATCCAAATAAATCGGCTCCCATACCAGCAACATCACCTACGTTATCACCAACATTATCTGCAATTGTAGCAGGATTACGAGGGTCATCTTCTGGAATACCAGCTTCAACTTTACCTACTAAATCAGCTCCAACATCTGCAGCTTTAGTGTAAATACCTCCTCCTACTCTTGCAAAAAGAGCAATAGATTCAGCTCCTAAAGAGAATCCTGCTAATGTTTCTAATACAATTGTCATATCCATTGTATTAGTCCATTCACCTCCCATAAAATATTGAAAGAAAAAGATAAAGAAACCTGTTAAACCTAAAACAGCTAAACCAGCAACACCAAGTCCCATAACAGTACCACCTCCAAAAGATGTTTTAAGAGCATTTGGTAAACTTGTTCGAGCGGCTTGTGTTGTTCTTACGTTTGTTTTCGTTGCTATTTTCATTCCAATGTTTCCAGCGAAAGCAGAAAACATAGCTCCGAAAATAAATGCAACAACAATGAGGATATGAGTTGTAGGTACTATATAAGATACTATGGCGAGTAAAATACTAACAACAACTACAAAAATGGCGAGTAAACGATACTCAGCGTTTAAAAAAGCAAGAGCACCTTCGTAGATGTGATCTGAAATTTCTTTCATCTTACCATCACCTGCATCTTGTTTCATTACCCATGATTTTTTAATAACCATGTAGATTAATCCTAAAAGCGCCAAAGCTATTGGCATATAAATCATCATTGCTTCCATATTCTATTTTTTGATTAAAATTAGTAAGGTAAAAGTAACGAAATGAATTATATTTTACGAAAAAAGCAATATCAATTGCTTGATACTGCTTTTTTAATAATTATACACTTAAAAATCTCCGATTCTTAAATTAGCTTAACTTATATGGTAAACGTTCTTTTCTTTTTGTGTTCGCTTTCATCATAACGTTGTATACATTCATGATAAATCTTTATTGCTTCTTCTGCACCTCCCCAATCTCCAACATCTACTTTCTTTTTTTCTAAGTCTTTATATACTCTAAAAAAGTGTTCGATTTCTTTTAATCTATGTGGATTTAAGTCACTTATGTCTTTATTGTTACTCCAAATAGGATCTGATACAGGAACACAAATAATTTTTTCATCTGGTCCTTTTTCATCCGTCATATGAAATACACCAATAGGTCTAACTTCCATTACAACCATTGGGAATGTAGGTTCGTGACCTAAAACTAAAACGTCTAAAGGATCACTGTCTAAAGCTAAAGTTTCTGGTATAAAGCCGTAATCTCCAGGATACATCATAGATGAAAACAACATACGATCGAACCTTATTTTGTGTAAAGCAAAATCATATTCGTATTTATTTCTACTCCCTTTAGGTATTTCTATTAATACATCGAAAGTTAATTCTTCTGTTTCTGACATGTTAAATTTGTTTTATTTTTCTAGAAAACACAATGCTATTATTGTGCGATTTGTGTTGACAAATATAATGTAATACTCAGTTTTTGCCAAAATTAAATGGCCCTTAAATATTGATTAGGTATTGATTAGAAGTAAAAGCCAAAACTACCTGTAATACCAAAAGGTCTTGCATCTTGTTGGTCTAAGTAATTACCTCTGAAGTTAAAGTCTAATCGTAATACTTTGAAAATGTTAGCAACACCAAAACTGTATTCATAATACATACGTGTATTTGGTGCAACTAAAGGAATCTGAAATAAATTATCAGTAGTATTAAGTGCTCTATTTTCTTCAGATAACTCTCCCCAAACACCTCTTAAGCCTACAATAGCTCTAAGATTGTATTTTTTTAAGAATGGAATACGAGAAAATATACGACCATTAAAGTTATGTTCTAAATGCACAGAACTATATGTATCTGTAACAAACTCGTAATAATCTAATTGTGTAAATGTGTTGTATATTGAAAAATAGGATTGGTTACCAGGAACAATACTAAGTAATCCAAGAGGTACGTCTCCAAATGTTTTACCTAATTCTATAGATGTGGTTAATCTCCCAAAACCACCAACTTGCCATGGCTGTATATATGAAAACTGTAATTTAGTGTAGTCAAAATCACTATCAAACCAATCGCGATCTCCGCGACTTACTTGTGCAAATAATCGAGCAAAATTATCATTCTTATTTTTTCGTTCTACTCCAAAACCTGTCATTTGACGTTTTGGAAAGTAACCTAACGATAATCGGGTTTCAAACTGACTGACTTCTGAAGATACTCCTGTAATCGACTCAGGATCATCGTAGTCTAAGCTAAATGTTGGTGATGCAGAGCTGAGCGTTCTATAACTTCCATCTACACGAATCTCAAGATTACGGAATGGTTCAATAGAAACACCAAGGTTAGTTAAATTAATATTTGAAAGCTTATCATTTGTACCTGTACCAATGACAGCTGAAGATGCTAAACTACGACCTAATACATCTGAAGAACTCGTTAAACTAGCTCCAATTTGCTCTACATCGCGTCTATTGCCGCCAAAAACAGTGAATCTGCTGCGCTTGTCTAACAACCACTTTCCAGAAATACCATATTTAAATTTATCATCTTTAAAGCCATAGGCCAAAAAGCCTTCAATTCTCCACAAATCATTTGGTCCAAAGTAGGTTCGTCCACCTGCTCGTAATCGTACTCCTTCAACTTCATTATAACCAAATGTTGAAAATATAGGACCGTAATCTAAATTTGCCGCTGGAAACTCTACGTAACCAGACGCTAGAATACTACCTAGATTATATAAACGTTTAAATTTCTTAACGGTCTTTAAGGTATCCAACATTTTATAGACGCCTTTTTCATCTTTATTTAAGGCTTCTAATCTGTTGGTTTGCCAAAAATCATCTTCTCTATTATAGATGTCTTCGTCATAATTATAAACAACCTTATCATAGAATTTAGGATCTTTGATTTCGTTAAATTTATAATTATCATAAATCGTTGTTCGCTTTCCATAAACACCTCGTGATTGTTCTTTCTTATTTACGGCGAAATCTGAAAGAAAATAATCACGTTTTATAAGGAAAAGAGAATCGTTGAGAACTTCAAACTCTTGTTCTATATAGATTTCCTTAACCCAGTTTATATTGGCGCTTTTAGATGCTTGAAGGTTTATTTCTTTTATAGCGTAAGTAGAATCGTTAACCCAAAAATCTCCTTTAAAAGTCAGTTCGTTTTTACGTCTAGGATAGTAGATAATGTTATAACACCATTTGTTATCTATAAAAGCACTATCGGATAATACATAATTATACGTTTGAACACCTGTTCTACTCAACGGGCTAACAAAACTTTTATCAAAGAATTTTAAGTAATTATCGTAGATATTGTATTCAGAATATAAATCGTCTATAAAATCTATTATGATTTGATTATTACTAAAACCAGAGTTTTTATTCCCTTTTAAATCTTCGTGTTCTTTATTAAGAATGTTATCTCCTGAAATTTTCTTTACAGATTCATTTAAGAAGATAGGTAAGTAGGTTTTCCCTGTAACGTTAGACGTATCAACTTCGTTAAAAACAAATTCCATACCCTTAAAAAGTTTACTCTTAATTAAGGTGCTGTCAATGGTGTTGAGGTCAAATTCTACTTTTTCGTATTGGTCGTATTCATATTGTTTAAACTGGCTTAAACCATTTTGACGTTTACGTTCCCAGATTTTTTGTAGAATTCTTATGGCTGGATTTTCAGAAGCCTTTTTAGATTGCTTCCCTGTAACAATAAGTACTTCATCTAGTGATGATGCTTCCTCTTTAAGAATGAATTTTAAATCGTAATTAACACGTTTGGTAAGTGGTATTTCTAATATTTCGAAACCAATAAATGACACAATTAAGTTGTCCCAATTATTCTCTGATTCTAAATAAAATTTACCGTCTTCATTTGAAATGGTTCCTTCTGTAGAGCCTTTAAATAAAACATTGGCAAACGGGATTGGTACGTTGTATTCATCAAATACATATCCGCTAACTTTTGTCTGCGCAACGGCAGACATAAATCCAAGAACTAGAAATGGGATGAGAAGTTTTAGTTTCATATTAAAAAATAAACTTCATCAACAACCATGCTAAACTAGTGTTTGAGGGTTGCAAATGAAGTTTATTAAATGCAGATATCTGCAATTTATTTATACATTACTTTTCTTACTGCTTTAAGAACATCGTCACTATTAGGTAACCATTCTGCTAATAAAACAGGTGAATAAGGTGCAGGTGTATCTGCTGTGTTTATTTTTATTACTGGTGCATCTAAATAATCAAAAGCTTCAGATTGCACTAAATATGTAATTTCAGTAGCAACATTTCCAAAAGGCCATGCTTCTTCTAAAACAACAAGGCGATTTGTTTTCTTTACAGATTTCAAAATTGCATCTCTATCCATTGGACGTACAGTACGTAAATCAATGATTTCGCAAGAAATACCTTCTTTTGCTAATTCGTCTGCAGCAATGTAAGCTTCCTTTATAATTTTACCAAAAGAAACGATAGTAACATCTGTTCCTTCACGCTTAATTTCTGCAACGCCTATTGGCACTGTGTATTCTCCTTCAGGAATCTCTCCTTTGTCTCCATACATTTGCTCACTTTCCATAAAAATAACAGGATCGTCATCTCTAATGGCAGCTTTTAATAACCCTTTTGCATCATAAGGGTTAGAAGGAATAACAACTTTTAAGCCTGGAGTGTTAGCAAACCAGTTTTCAAAAGCTTGAGAATGCGTTGCACCTAACTGACCAGCAGAACCTGTTGGACCTCTAAATACTATAGGACATTTAAATTGTCCACCAGACATTTGTCTAATCTTAGCTGCATTATTTATAATTTGGTCAATACCAACCAAAGAAAAGTTAAATGTCATGTATTCTACAATTGGACGGCAACCAGTCATTGTAGATCCAATAGCAATACCTGCAAAACCAAGTTCTGCAATAGGTGTGTCAATAACGCGTTTTGCGCCAAATTCATCTAACATACCTTTTGATGCTTTGTATGCACCATTATATTCTGCTACTTCTTCACCCATAAGATAAACACTTTCATCTCTGCGCATTTCTTCGCTCATGGCTTCGCAAATAGCTTCTCTAAATTGAATTGTCTTCATTGTTTTGTTTTTAATCGATTAGCAAAAATAATAATTCTATACTATATATCGACATTAAATGTACTGCGAAAAACGAAAATATTTAGAAGGTTAATCTTTTTTTGTTTTATAAATTTTTGAAAAGGTATATTTTAAATTAAACAACAGGCCAATTGTGATAGAATCAGCAGAAAATCTTTAAATTTTTGAAAAATTAACAGTAAAACGGTATTAAATTGTCTTTTTGAAAAAAAATACTATGCGTGCATAGCAAAATTAAAAAATATATATTTATCTTCGTACACAAGAAAGAGACATTTAATTAAATCATTTTTATATGAAGATATTAGTATGTATTAGTCATGTACCTGATACAACATCGAAAATTAATTTTACCGAAGGAGATACAAAGTTTGATACTAACGGTGTTCAATATGTTATTAATCCTAATGACGAATTTGGTCTAACACGCGCTATGTGGTTTAAAGAAAAACAAGGAGCAAGTGTAGATGTTGTTAACATAGGTGGAGCAGAAACAGAACCAACACTAAGAAAAGCATTAGCAATAGGTGCAGACTCTGCAATTAGAGTTAATACACCAGCAACTGATGGTTATGCTGTAGCAAAACAATTAGCAAAAGTGTTTACAGATGGTGGTTACGATTTGGTAATTGCAGGAAGAGAATCTATTGATTATAATGGTGCCATGGTTCCAGGAATGTTGGCAAGTATGATTGGTGCTAACTTTGTTGCCAATTGCATAAGTTTAGAAGTTGATGGTACCAGTGTAAAAGCGGTTAGAGAAATCGATGGAGGTAAAGAAACTGTAAGTACAGCATTACCTTTAGTTATTGGAGGTCAAAAAGGATTGGTTGAAGAAAGCGATCTACGTATTCCAAATATGAGAGGGATTATGATGGCACGTAAAAAACCTTTAAACGTTGTTGAACCTACAGATGCAAGTGAAGAAACTAAGGCGGTAAGCTTTGAGAAACCAGCTCCTAAAGGTGCGGTAAAATTAGTAGATGCAGATAATATAGACGAATTAGTAAGTTTACTTCATAATGAAGCTAAAGTGATTTAATTTTTAATTAAATCATTCCGAACTTGTTTCGGAATCTCATGATGTTATAGATAATATTAACAAGATCCTGAAACTAGTTCAGGATGCCAAAACAAAAAATTATGTCAATTCTAGTATATACAGAATCCGAAAACGGAAAATTTAAAAAGGCAGCATTAGAAGTGGTGTCTTATGCAAAAGCTATAGCAGACCAAATGGGAACTACAGTAACTGCTGTTGCTGTTAATGCAAATGATACTGAGGCGCTTGGAAACTATGGTGCATCAAAAGTACTTTTAGTAAAAGACGATTCATTAGATGCATTTAATGCAAAAAAATATGCAGCAATCCTTGAGGATGCCGCAAAAAAAGAAAGTTCAAAAGTAGTTGTCGTTAGCGCTAGTGCAAATAGTAAATATTTGGCACCATTGTTAGCTGTAGGCTTAGAAGCAGGTTATGTTTCTAATGTTGTTGCGGCTCCATCTAACGTGTCACCATTTACAGTAAAACGCTCTGCATTTACAAACAAAGCTTTTGCCAATACAGAAATAACTACAGACGTGAAAATTGTTGGTTTATCTAACAATTCATTCGGATTAGTAGAGTCAGGTGGAAGTGCTTCTGTCGAAGACTTTTCTCCTTCAATTCCAGAATCTGGAGTTAAGGTAGAATCTGTAGATAAAGCAACAGATAAAGTAAGTATTGCAGATGCAGAAATCGTTGTTTCAGGAGGAAGAGGTTTAAAAGGTCCTGAAAATTGGGGAATGATTGAAGAACTTGCAGAAGTTTTGGGAGCAGCAACAGCATGTTCTAAACCAGTATCAGATTTAGGCTGGAGACCACATGGTGAGCACGTTGGCCAAACAGGAAAACCTGTAGCTTCAAATTTATACATTGCAATTGGAATCTCTGGAGCAATACAGCATTTAGCTGGTATTAATTCTTCAAAAGTAAAAGTGGTGATCAATACAGACCCAGAAGCTCCTTTCTTTAAGGCTGCAGATTACGGTGTTGTTGGTGATGCTTTCGAAGTTGTTCCAAAATTAATTGAAAAATTAAAAGCTTTTAAAGCTGCAAACGCATAATTTTATTACCTTGTAGTCTTCAATACTAAATCATCATTAAAATCGATGAGGTATTAATTAAGGACTGTTTAAATTTAGAAGTTCTTTTTTTGCTTGCGTTTTATCGAAAGTAAAAGAGAATTAACCAAATCTGCACATTGCAGTTGGTAAAGTCCAAATTTAAACAGTTCTTTGTGTTTTATAAATTATGAGTTTAGTTCGTTTAAATATCAAAGGCATTTCATATAGTCAAACCCAAAATGGTGCCTACGCTTTAATACTTAATGAAGTAGATGGAGACCGAAAACTACCAATTGTTATTGGTGCTTTTGAGGCGCAATCTATTGCTATTGCTTTAGAAAAGGAAATTCGTCCTCCACGTCCACTTACCCATGATTTATTTAAAAATTTTGCCGACAGATTTGATATTGTTGTAAAACAAGTTATCATTCATAAGTTGGTAGATGGTGTGTTTTATTCAAGCTTAATTTGCGAACGCGATAAGATTGAAGAAATTATTGATGCAAGAACGAGCGATGCTATTGCTTTAGCCTTACGTTTTAAAGCTCCAATTTTTACTTATAAAAATATTTTAGACAAAGCTGGTATCTATCTTAAAGTAAACCCTAAACAGGAAGACGAAGAAGAACAAGATAGTATTCTTGTAGATGACCTTATTGTAGAAGAAATAGAAGCTGCTTCAGTAGAAAAAGAAGGTTATAAAAACACTCCATTAGAAGAGCTTAATACACTTTTAGAAGAGGCTGTTAATAATGAAGATTATGAAACGGCTGCCAAACTAAGAGACGAAATTTCTAAACGTTAACTAACCCTTTTTACTTATGAATTATTTTTTCAAGGCTTTTCTGGCTATTTTTATTGGACTTTCATCAATTACAGCTCAGGAACTTGAAAAAACGTGGGAGTCTACAGCTCCTGAAAGTATCTACAAAACCTTAAAGTTTAGTAATGGAGAATTCAATTTTTCTTCAAATGCTATAGGAGATTTAAAAGGAGATTACATGTATCAAAATAATTTATTGGTACTCTATCACAACGATTCTTTAAACTCAATAAAAAGGTATAAGATTACTGAACTTACAGATTCTACATTGGTTTTTTCTGGTAAAGAATTGCGTTTTAATTTAGTGTCAAAAGAAGAAGTTGAAATTGTAGCAGAACCAGAGGTAGTTGGTGCTAAAATTATACCAAATCAAGGCTTTTCTTTTACTAGTTTATGGCGAGGTATTTTAGGAATGGTAACTCTAATTTTTGTTGCTTTTCTATTTAGTAGTAATCGTAAAGCTATTAACTGGAAAACGGTTGGTGTTGGTTTACTTTTTCAACTTATTATTGCCGTTGGTGTATTAAAAATAGATTTTGTTAAGACTGTTTTTGAAGTCATTGGACAAGGCTTTATTGCTATTCTTGGCTTTACACAAGCGGGTAGCGAATTTCTATTTGGAGGCATGTTAGATATTAATTCTTTCGGGTTTATTTTTGCTTTTCAAGTATTACCAACAATCATATTCTTTTCAGCATTAACATCAGTTTTATTTTATTTAGGATTGATTCAAAAGGTGGTAAAAGGTATGGGTTGGTTATTGTCTAAAGTACTTGGTATTTCTGGTCCAGAAAGTTTAAGTGTTGCAGGTAATATTTTCTTAGGTCAGACGGAAGCTCCATTGCTTATTAAAGCGTATTTGGAGAAAATGAATAAGTCTGAAATTCTATTAGTTATGATTGGTGGTATGGCAACTGTGGCAGGTGCTGTTCTTGCTGCTTATATTGGCTTTTTAGGAGGTGAAGATGAAGCTTTACAATTGTTTTATGCTAAACATTTATTAGCCGCTTCTGTAATGGCTGCACCTGGAGCGATTGTGATTTCAAAAATATTATTCCCACAAACAGAAGAGGTAAATACAGATGTTGCGGTATCTCAGGAAAAAATTGGTTCTAATATCTTAGAAGCTATTGCCAACGGAACAACAGAAGGCTTAAAACTAGCCGTTAATGTTGGTGCTATGCTACTTGTATTCGTTGCTTTTATAGCTATGATTAATGGAATTTTAGGAGCAGTTGCAGGTTTTGATGGCTTTACGATTGAAGCTTTAAATGTTGATTGGCATTTTACGTCTCTTAACTCGCTTATTGAAGAGAATACACCATATAAGAGTCTTTCTTTAGAGTTTCTTTTAGGTTATTTATTTGCACCGTTAATGTGGTTAATTGGTGTTGCAACAGAAGATATGGCTTTAATGGGACAATTGTTAGGGATTAAACTAGCAGCAAGTGAATTTATAGGATATATTCAATTAGCAGATTTAAAGAATGCAGCTAATGCTACACACCTTACTTATGAGAAGTCTATTATTATGGCAACTTACATGTTATGTGGTTTTGCAAACTTTGCCTCTATAGGTATTCAAATTGGAGGTATTGGATCTTTAGCACCAGGACAACGTACACAATTATCTAAATTTGGAATTAAAGCTTTAATTGGTGGAACCATTGCTTCTTTGATTTCTGCTACAATTGCAGGAATGATTATTGGGTAACAAATTCTTGCGAAAGCAAGAATCTTATAAAATATAGATAAGAACGTATTTATTATAGTGAAGCATCAAATATTAAATTTTGATGCTTTTTTTATTTATTTTCGCTACAGTGATGCTCAGAGTTGTTATAGTGTAATTTGGTATCAAAAATTTAGTTTAATTTAATGAGATTCCTACTTTTGTAGGACGTAAGTATGAAACAATATCACGACTTAGTAAAACATATTTTAGCAGAAGGAAACGAAAAAGGAGATCGTACAGGTACAGGAACAAAAAGTGTTTTTGGTTATCAAATGCGTTTCGACTTAAGTGAAGGCTTTCCAATGGTTACCACCAAGAAATTGCATTTAAAGTCTATTATTTATGAATTACTTTGGTTTTTAAAAGGAGATACTAATATTGATTACCTTACTGAAAACGGAGTAAAAATCTGGAATGATTGGGCCGATGAAAACGGTGACCTTGGACCAGTTTATGGTCATCAATGGAGAAACTGGGCAAGCGAAGATATTGACCAGATTAAAGAAGTTATTGAAACTTTAAAGAATAATCCCAATAGTAGAAGAATGTTGGTTTCTGCTTGGAATCCTTCAGTATTACCAGATACTTCAAAATCATTTTCAGAGAATGTAGCCAATGGAAAAGCAGCATTGCCTCCGTGTCATGCCTTTTTTCAGTTTTATGTTGCAGATGGTAAATTATCTTGTCAGCTTTACCAGCGTAGTGCAGATACATTCTTAGGTGTACCTTTTAATATTGCATCTTATGCATTATTTACCATGATGATGGCGCAAGTCTGTGGCTATGAAGCGGGTGATTTTATTCACACCTTTGGAGATGCTCATATTTATAATAACCATAAAGAGCAGTTAGAATTACAATTGTCTAGAGATATTAGACCACTACCAAAAATGATTTTAAATCCAGAAGTGAAAGATATTTTTAACTTTAAATTTGAAGATTTTACATTAGAAGATTATAATCCGCACCCACATATTAAAGGTAAAGTGGCTGTTTAAATTTATAACATGAAGCACTTTTTTATTCTTATTATAATTTTTGGAGGTTTAGTCTTATCTGCACAAGAAAAAGCTATTAAACCATCTAAATTAGATTCTATATCAGTTACAAAAGATTCAGAAAGCTATAGTATCATTGAAGACGTACCTATATATAAAGGGTGTGAGAAAATGATGACTTACGCTGATAAAAAAGAATGTGCAAATCAAAAAATAGGCGATTTTTTTAAAGAAAATTATAATACAATACTATCAAAAGGTTCTAAAGTCGCTCCCGGAAAGGCTAGAATATTAGTTACATTTAATGTTGATGAGCAAGCTAATATTGTTGATGGCAAAGCAGAAGGGCCAAATAAATATTTGGAAAATGAAGCGTTACGTGTTTTAAAATTATTACCAAAATTCTCATCGCCTGGTTATTTTAAAGGAAAACCTGTTAAAGTTCCTTTTTCTATTCCTGTAGTATTTGTTGTAAGGAATAAAAATATAGAAACAGTAAACGCAACATACCCTGTGTATAGAGGTTGTAACCAAGAATTAAGTTTTGAGGAGACCAAAAAATGCACTTCAGATAAAATTATAGACTACATTAAAGTGAGTCTTAATTATGAATTAGCAGATAAAGCCTTTCCTACAGCGTTGACTACAAAATTCTACGTGGAATTTACCATTAATAAAAAAGGGAAAACAGAACAAATTAATGTAAAGGCACATCATAAAGCTGTGGCTACTGATGTTATTCAGCTTATAAAAAGAATGCCAAAATTTAAAGCGCCAGGAACAAGTAATGAGGAACCTGTTGAAACACGCTTTGGTGCATTAATAGAGGTTAGATTGTTAGGCTAAAATAAAAAAAGCATCCCAATTTCTTGGAATACTTTTAGTAAATTGTTGTTATATAGAGAAATTCTATAAGTTTATAACACAGTTTTCTGCCGATGCAAAATCGTTATAAGCAAAAGCATCTGCTTGCTCATCATTAACGTAAGCACCATCTATAAGATATCTAAACTCGTATGATGCATCCTTTGCTAGATCTAATGTACCTTTAAAAGTACCATTTTTTTGTTTTTTCAATTCAGTAGCTTCAGTATTCCACTCGTTAAAGCTTCCAACAACCGCTACACTTTTTGCCTCTTTTGCAGGAACAGAAAATGTTACTTTACAAACTGGCTTAGTCTTTAAATACTGTTTTTTGATGGCCATAATAAATATATTTAAATAAATGAATTAATTATACAGCAAAAGTATAAAAGAATCCAATATTTGAGAGTTATTAATTATCTAAAAACTAAAGATTTATCGATTTATTAGAATAGTCTTTAATTAATGTTAGACTACGTAAAATATAGATACAAATTTTATAAGATTAATAATATAGAAATTTATTTATATTGTATTGATTTTCAGTTATATCGTTTTCGGAATCAAAAAAAGTTAAAACCATAAGAATCTTCCAAATGGTTTAGCGAAAAACAAGTATCTTTATCTTATTAATTTACAATTATGTTTGGTAAAAAAAAACAAGTTTCATCTATAGATAAAGAGCAGTTAGAGCTCATTGAAAATGCTCAAAAACGCATTAAGCAAAAGAAGCGTTTGTATATTCATTTCGTTATCTTTTTAATTTGTTCAGTCTTTTTTATTGTTGCAAATAACTTTTTAGGAATAGGCGAAACTTATATAATAGCTGGTCAAGGCTGGTGGTTTTATATCGTTTTACTGTGGTTACTTGTTTTAATATACCATTTTATCACTGTCTTTATTACTAATAAATTTATGGGTAAAGATTGGGAGAAACAACAGCTAGATAAATTAGTAAATAAACAACAAGATAGAATAGATAAACTTAAAGAGAAGTTTGTGAAAGAAGAATCTAAAATAGCACAAACGCAAGCTTACACTGAAACAAGAGAAGATGTTGTTGCAGTTGAAAAAAAAAAGACTTCTGAGTTAACTATTATTGTTGCCGCAGGAGAAAACAATGCTATTGGCAAGGACAATGATTTAATTTGGCATTTAAGTGATGACTTAAAACATTTTAAATCGTTAACCAATGGTCATCATATTATTATGGGACGTAAAACATTTGAAAGTTTCCCCAAACCGTTACCCAATAGAACTCACATTGTAATTACAAGACAAAAGGATTATAAAGTACCTGAAGGTGTGATTATTGTAAATTCTCTTAATGATGCCATAGATGCTGCAAGGCATGATAAGACTCCGTATATAATTGGTGGTGGCGAAATCTATAAGCAAGCCATGTCTTTAGTGGATAAGCTTGAAATAACTCGTGTTCATGCAGATTTCGAAAATGCTGATACATTCTTTCCGGAAATAGATGAAACGAAATGGCAAGAAGTAAGCAGAACAACTCATGATGCTGATGAGAAACATGCCTTTGCGTTTTCATTTATTACTTATATAAGAAAGTAATAGACTACACTTTTTTCAGTATTTCCTAAACCTCAATTATTAAATTGAGCAGGCAACCATTTGCCTGATTTTTGCGTCTTTAATTATAAAGGCATAACTTGTTATGCTATAAATTGTTGCAGTTTTTGTAACGCTTATCAATTATGGTCGTCATATATTAAATTAATCAATCAAAAAATCACTTACACATGAGTACGCTAAAAATCAATAATTTATCAAAAACCTATCCTAATGGTGTAAAAGCTTTAGATAATGTAAGTCTAGAATTAGAAAATGGGATGTTCGGACTTTTAGGTCCCAATGGAGCTGGGAAATCGTCTTTAATGCGAACCTTATCAACACTACAAGATGCAGATTCTGGAACAGCTACATTAGATGATATTGATATTTTAAATGATCCAGCGGAACTTCGTAAAGTATTAGGCTATTTGCCGCAAGAGTTTGGAGTGTATCCTCGTATTACTGCAGAACAACTGTTAACGCACTTAGCCATATTAAAAGGAATTACAAACTCTAAAGAACGTAAGGAGTTAGTAAATTATTTATTAGACAAAGTAAACCTTTATGAAAAGCGTAACAAATCTATAAAAGGTTTTTCTGGTGGAATGAAACAGCGTGTTGGTATCGCTCAAGCCTTAATTGGAAACCCGAAACTTATAATTGTAGATGAACCAACAGCCGGTTTAGATCCAGGAGAACGGAATCGGTTCTATAATTTATTGGCAGATGTTGGTAAAGAGGTTATTGTGATTCTTTCCACACATATTGTCGAAGATGTAAGAGAACTTTGTACCAAAATGGCAATTATGAATTTAGGTGAAATTGTCTATCATGGTTCGCCTCAATCTGCAATTGAAGATCTTAATGGTAAAGTTTTTCAAAAGATAGTGAGTAGAGAACAACTTCAAAATTATGCTAACGATTATAAAGTAATTTCAAATAAAATGGTAGGAGGACAACCATTGATTCATGTGTTTAGTGAAGAACATCCTCAGAACGGATTTGAGCAAGTTGCTCCAGATTTAGAAGATGTATTCTTTTCAAGAATCAACACATCAAACGTATTAGTTTAATCCTTCCTAACCATTTTCAATCATGTTTAAAACATTCTTTTTATCAGAATTAAAATATACCCTCAAACAACCAATGGTGTATATTTTTATCTTCATATTGGCATTAATGGAATTTTTCGCGACAGTTAGCGATAATGTTCAAGTTGGTGGAGCTATAGGTAACGTGTATCGTAACTCTCCATATACCATTACCATTCATATTACTATTTTTTGTGTTTTTAGTTTACTTATGGCTGTTGCTTTTTTTAATAATGCGGCTTTAAGAGATCACAATAATGAGTTTAATGAAATATTATTTACAACACCCTTAAGTAAACCTGGCTACTTTTTTGGTCGCTTTTTTGGAGCACTTTTGGTTTCTACATTACCATTACTTGGTGTTTTTATTGGAATGCTTTTGGGTACGTATATGAATTCTATTTTTGGATGGATGGATACATCCCGCTTTGGTGATTTCTACCTTGAAACCTTTATCAATAATTATGTATTATTTATACTTCCAAATATGTTTTTGGCTGGCTCAGTAATTTTTGCCATGGCTAACAAATGGAAAAGTACGGTTATATCTTTTGTTGGTGGCTTAGTGATTATTGTGGCTTACATTGTTTCAGGTTCGTTAATGTCTGACGTAGATAACGAAACCATTGCTGGTTTATCGGATATCTTCGGAATTAACACGTATGCAATAGAAACTAAATATTTTACACCAGCAGAAAAGAATACTATAAGTCCAGGCTTTTCAGGTATTTTATTTTGGAATCGTTTGATTTGGACAGGAATTGGCATTCTCATTTTAATGCTCTCTTATTTTAATTTTTCATTTAAGAAGAAGAATAAAAAAGTAAAGAAAGAAAAGGTGAAGATTACAAATACTGATACTGTATTTAAACTTCCCAAATTAAATCCAACATATAATACTTCAACGACTTGGATTCAGTTTAAAAGTTTTTTTTACACTAATTTTCTGAGTATTACCAAGAGTGTTACATTCAAAATATTGTTCCTTTTTTGTGTTATTATTTTGGTCGCAGACCTTAGTGGTGGATTTGAATATTTTGGACTTCAATCGTATCCATTAACATACAAGCTTATAGACTCTATAAAAGGTAGTACAAATATTTTTACGATTATAATTCTTATCTTTTTTAGTGGAGAATTGATTTGGCGCGATAGAGATTCTAAAATTAATGAAGTTGTAGATGCCACTGCGCACACTTCATTTGTTTCTATGGCTGCAAAAGCCTTATCATTAATTTGTATTACCACCATCCTAAATTTATTCTTTATTTTAATAGGTATTATCTATCAATTACTAAACGGATTTACGCGTATAGAATTAGATGTTTATTTGTTAGATTTATTTTATTCAAATTTAGCACTATATATCGTTTTTGCTGGTATTATGATTATGATACAAGTGCTTTCTAGCAACAAATATATTGGGTATTTCATTTCAATATTAGTGCTTTTAGTATGGGAAATAGTTCTTAGTATTTTAGATGTGTCTACAAATATGTTAAATATAGGAGGCGGAGGTTCTGTATTCTATTCAGATATGAATGGCTTTGGATCTGGACTAAAAAGTACGTTGTGGTTTAATTTGTATTGGATGTTAATTTCTGTACTAAGTTTGTTAATCGCAGGAGCATTATGGAATAGAGGTTCTAATAGTTCATTATGGAGTCGTTTTAAAACGGCAAATAAAGAAGTACCAAAGAGTTATAGAGGTTTCATAGCCTTAACATTTGTAGTTTGGCTTGGTGTTGCTGGTTTTGTCTATTATAATACTCAAGTATTAAATCCATATCGTTCTAGTGATACCACAGAACAATTAATGGTAGATTTTGAAAAGAAGTATAAAAAGTATGAAGATGCTGTGCATCCTAAAGTTACAGATGCTAAATATTTTATAGACATCTTTCCTAATAAAAGAGATATCCACGTAAAAGCGGATATAGAATTAACCAATGAGTCTAACCAAGCTATTGACTCGTTACACTTCTTTAATGGTGAAGGTTGGGATACTACATTGAATATTCCAAACGCAAAGCCAGTTTATAAAGATACTACGTATTTGTATACTATTTACAAACTGACACCTCCGCTGCAACCAGGAGAAAAGCTAATATTGAAACTCGAAAATAAATATATCACTAAAGGGTTTGAAAATGGAGGAGGATCCACCATGATAGTAAAAAATGGAACCTTTATTAATAATGGAGATATTTTACCAACTATGGGTTATAATGAAAGCTATGAAATTAGCGATCAAAATACACGTAAAAAGTATGGCTTAGAGCCTAAAAAGCGAACTCCAGAATTAACCTCTGAATTAAGTGAATTACATAACCGTAATTATATCAATAATGGTCAATCAGATTTTATTAATGTAGAAACTGTAATATCAACCATTAAAGAACAAACGGCGATTGCACCAGGTTCGCTAATTAAAAAATGGGAAGAGAACGGAAGAGACTATTATCATTATAAAACAGACACACCGTCTTTAAATTTCTATTCGTTTATGTCTGCGGATTATGAAGTTAAAAAACGCAAGTGGAACGACGTGGATATTGAAGTGTATTATGATGAAAAGCATCCTGAAAATGTAGACATGATGTTAGATGCTGTAGAGCGTTCATTGGTCTATTATACCGAGAATTTTGGGCCGTATTTCCATAAACAATGTCGTATTATAGAGTTTCCTCGATATGCATCTTTTGCTCAGGCATTTCCAGGAACCATGCCGTATTCTGAAGCTATTGGTTTCATTATAAATTTAGAAGATGAAACAGGGAATAACGTTGTAGATGCAGTTATTGCTCACGAAATGGCACACCAATGGTGGGCACATCAAGTTATTGGAGCAAATATGCAAGGTGGTACAATGATGAGTGAAAGTTTTTCTGAATATGCATCGTTAATGACTTTAAAAGGTATTACAGAGAACCCAATGAAGATGCGTGAGTTTTTGAAATACAATCACGATCGTTATTTAAGAGGGCGTAGTGGAGAACGTGAAAAAGAATTACCGCTATATAAAGTAGAAAACCAAGGCTATATCCATTACGGAAAAGGGAGTGTGATTTTGTATGCTCTTCAAGATTATATTGGAGAAGATAAAGTGAATTTGGCAATGAAAAACTTTTTAGAAGAATACCGCTATAAAAAACCACCGTATCCAACTTCTTTAGATTTTTTAAGACATTTAGAGCCGCAAGTTCCAGATTCTTTAAATTATGTTATTACAGATTGGTTTAAGGAAATTACGTTGTACGATAATCGTTTAAAAGAAGCCAACTACAAAGTGCTGGATAACGGTAAGTATGAAGTTACTTTAGAGATTGAGAGTTCTAAAATAAAATCGGATAGTTTAGGAAACGAAACTCAGACTTCAATAAACGATTGGATAGATGTAGGATTCTTTATGGATGATGCAGAGGAGCAACTTTACAGTCAAAAACGTATGAAGTTTAATAAAGAAAAATCGACGATTATAATGCAATTAGATTCGTTGCCAGCCAAAGCTGCCATTGATCCAAGACATATTTTAATAGATCGTGTTTATAAGGATAATATTAAAGGCATAAGTTTAGAAGAGTAAATAAGGTTTACTAGCTAAAATGAAAACACCCTAACTTAATTTTAAGTTAGGGTGTTTTTTATATGTTATAATGATCTAAGATCTAAACTATTTCAAAATTAAATCTCAAATGCTTCTTTTACTTTGTCAACATAATCCAACTTTTCCCAAGTAAACAATTCTACATCTAAGGTTACAGGTTCACCATTAGGTTGCTGAAATGTTTTAGTAACCGTTTCATTTTTTCTTCCCATGTGTCCATATGCTGCCGTTTCACTATATATTGGTTGACGTAGTTTTAAACGCTCTTCAATAAAAGCTGGTCGCATATCAAATAGTTTTTCAACTGTTTTAGCAATCTCACCATCGGTTAAATTAAAATGACAAGTGCCATAAGTATCAATGAAAATTCCCATTGGTTCTGCAACACCAATAGCATAAGATACTTGCACTAAAATTTGGTCACATAAACCTGCAGCTACTAAATTCTTAGCAATATGTCTTGTTGCGTAAGCCGCACTTCTATCTACTTTACTTGGATCTTTTCCAGAAAATGCTCCACCACCATGTGCTCCTTTTCCACCATACGTATCAACAATAATCTTACGACCAGTTAATCCTGTATCTCCATGAGGTCCACCAATCACAAATTTACCTGTTGGATTAATGTGGTATGTAATATCGTCATTAAATAAGTCCTGAATATGTTCTGGCAGCTTAGCAATAACTCTTGGTATTAATATTTCAACAATCTCTTTTCTGATTTTAGCTAACATTTCATCATCTGCAGCTGCAACATCAGCTTGAGATTGTGATTTAGGTGATACAAAATCATCATGCTGTGTAGATACTACGATAGAATCTATACGTTGTGGTGTGTTATCATCACTATATTCTATAGTTACCTGACTTTTAGAATCTGGTCTTAAATACGTTATGTCTTTATTTTCGCGACGTAATTCTGCTAATTCTCTTAAAATTCTATGCGATAAGTCTAAAGCTAAAGGCATAAAGTTTTCAGTTTCGTTAGTTGCATAACCAAACATCATACCTTGGTCACCTGCACCTTGCTCTTCTTTTGTAGCTCTATCTACACCACGGTTAATCTCTTCAGATTGCTCGTGTATGGCAGATAAAACTCCACAAGAATTACCATCAAACATATACGCACTTTTTGTGTAGCCTATTCTGTTTATAGTATCTCTTGCAATTTTTTGTACGTCTAAATAGGTGTTAGAGTTTACCTCACCAGCAAGAATAACTTGTCCTGTGGTTACTAAAGTTTCGCATGCTACTTTAGATTCTGGATCAAAAGCTAAAAAGTTATCAATTAAAGCATCACTAATTTGGTCTGCTACTTTGTCTGGGTGTCCTTCAGAAACACTTTCTGAAGTAAATAAATATGGCATAAGTCCTATGTTTAGGTTATATTAAATCAACGGAAAAATTTAGGATTGCTTGGTCGCTAGAGAAGTAGTAAACTTACTGCTTTAGCATTTTTTGTTTCGGCTGAATTAAATTCGGCGTCAGAGGTTGCAATCAGATCAAATTTTTCCTCTCAATTTTTGATGGTACAAAAGTAGAAAAATTATATGGAACGAAATTTTAATTCGCTTTTTTTATGAATTTATTTGGTTTTGTAATATTCTGAAATACGATTTAGCATTCAAAATTTATAAAAAAGTAATAGATTTACAATATGCTTTCAAAGAAAACAAAATACGGAATTAAAGCCTTGGTGCACTTGGCAAGACAGAACGATCGTGAACCTGTTCAAATTTCTACAATTTCAAAATCAGAGAATATTTCTCAAAAATTTCTGGAAAGTATACTACTGACTTTAAGAAAAAATGGAATGTTAGGTTCTAAAAAAGGTAAAGGTGGAGGATACTATTTACTTAAAGATCCCAAAGAAATTCCGATGACAACCGTTATGAGATTGTTAGAAGGTCCAATAGCAATGGTGCCTTGTGTGAGTTTAAATTTCTACGAAAAATGTGCCGATTGCCCAGATGAGAACATTTGTGCAGTTAATAAACTCATGCTAAAAGTTAGAGATAATACCTTAGAGATATTTAGAAACACAACATTAGCAGATTTGTCTGAATTAGCAGATTCTTAAAGTTTACGACTTAATTTTTTGAAAATTTTATGAAGTTGATTCAAATAAAATTTCTATGTTTGTATTATCCTATTAAATCTATAGGGTAATAGGATTAATAAAATTAGGCACATGATTGATATAGATATAGACGTTTGGAATAAAAAACTGAGAGATAAAACTCCTAATGAAATTGCAGAATGGGCTTTAGGTTTATCAGACAATAAAATTGTAACCACCAGTTTTGGAATATACTCTTCGGTGTTATTAAGTACAATGTCTAAACTAGATCATAATATAAAAGTAGTGTGGTGCGATACCTTATACAATCAGCCTACAACTTATGCTCATGCGTCTAGTTTAATAGAAAAATATAAACTTAATATTTTTAAATATCAGAGTTTATATACTAAAGAAGAAATTGATTCTACAATAGGTTTGCCAAGTTTGGAGGATGATAATCATGCTATTTTTTCAGAAGCCGTAAAATTAGAACCTTTTAGACGTGCCTTAAAAGAGCAAAATCCAGATGTGTGGTTTACAAATATTAGAGTAAGACAAACAGAATACAGAAGCGAGAAAGATATTTTAAGTTATAGTAAAGATGGTATTCTTAAAGTGAGTCCCTTTTACTATTGGAGTGATGCGGATTTAGATGGTTATATAGAAGAGCATCAATTAGCTAAAAACGGTTATTACTTCGATCCAATAAAAGCACTTCTCAATAGAGAATGTGGTATCCATTTTGAATAATTAGACGATATGCAGAGTTTTAGAACAGAAATAGAAAATCCAATAGTTGAAAAGGATATTATTGAATTAGCCAATAAGATTGAACTTTTTCATAATGGAAAATTAGACGAAGAAAAATTTAGAAGTCTACGTTTAGCACGAGGTGTTTATGGTCAACGCCAACAAGGAGTGCAAATGATTCGTATTAAATTACCTTATGGTAAAGTAATGAGTAATCAATTACGACGTATCTCTGAGGTTTCAGATGAATATTCTAGAGGTAGATTACATATTACAACACGTCAAGATATTCAAATTCATTATGTAGATCTAAATAGAACTCCAGAACTTTGGGCAGAATTAGAACGCGATGATGTTACACTACGTGAAGCTTGTGGTAATGTGGTTAGAAATGTAACAGCATCAGAAACTGCAGGTATAGACGTAAACGAACCTTTTGATGTGTCTCCATATGCAGATGCATTGTATAAATTCTTTTTACGTAATCCAATTTGTCAAGAAATGGGACGTAAATTCAAGGTTTCTTTTTCTTCAACAGATGAAGATACAGGCTTATCTTATCTACACGACTTGGGTTTTATAGCTAAAATAGAAAATGGAGTAAGAGGATTCAAAGTCATGGCAGCAGGAGGTTTAGGGTCTCAACCACGTCATGCAGAAATACTATATGAATTTTTGCCTTCAGATAAAATTATTCCAGTGATGGAAGGTGTTTTAAGAGTTTTTGATCGTTATGGGGAACGTAAAAGTCGAGCCAAAGCACGCATGAAATTCTTATTAAAAGATATAGGATTAGAAGCTTTTAAAATATTAATTGAAGAAGAACAAAATGCTATTGAATTAAAAACTGTGGCAATTGATGCAGACGCTTACGTAGCATCTGTTCCTGTATCAGTAGAAATTCCTAAGGTTGAAATAAATGATAAAGTGGCATTTAATTTATGGCAATCAACCAATCTAATTCCTCAAAAACAGGATGGCTTTGTAGCTATAGGAATTAAAGTGTTATTAGGTGATTTTTATACCGATAAAGCACGTTTATTAGCAGATTTAGTTGATAAATATGCAGCAGGGGAAATCCGATTAACCTTACGTCAAAATATTGTAATTCCTTTTGTGAAAGCAGAATTAGTGCCTTTTTTCTATCAAGAATTAGAGAAATTAGGATTTGTAGAAGCTGGTTATAATAAAGCCGTAGATATTACAGCGTGTCCAGGAACAGATACGTGTAACTTAGGTATTGCAAGTAGTACAGGTATTTCTGTAGAATTAGAAAAAGTAATTAAAGCCGAATATCCTCAGTACTTAAAAAATGAAGATCTTATAATTAAGATTAGTGGTTGCATGAATGCCTGTGGACAACACAATATGGCAAACATTGGATTTCAAGGAATGACCGTAAGAACACCAGACAAATTAGTGGCACCAGCATTACAAGTGTTATTAGGTGGAGGGAATTTAGGAAACGGAAATGGAGCATTTGCAGATAAAGTAGTAAAAGTACCAAGTAAAAGAGCTCCTGAAGCGTTACGAAGAGTTTTAGATGATTTTGAAGCCAATGCAAACGGAAAGCAGTTTGTGGAGTACTATAAAGAAAAAGGTGAAAAATATTTTTACGAACTCTTAAATGATTTACAAGATGTTTCCAATTTAACTCAAGATGATTTTATTGATTGGGGAGAAGAAGATAAATATGTAAAAGAGATTGGGATAGGAGAATGTGCAGGTGTTGTTATCGATTTAATTGCGACGTTATTTTTAGAAAGTGATGAGAAAATAGATAATGCTCAAGAAGCTTTTGATAACAAAGTATATTCTGGTGCTATTTATTATGCTTATCAATCTATGGTCAATTCAGCCAAAGCAACATTATTAGCAGAAAACAAGAAAACAAATACACATGCTAGTATTATTTCTCAATTCGATGAGTTTTTTGTAGCAACAGGAGACATTGAGTTAGGAAGTTCATTTGCAGATATCATTTATCAAATTAAAGTATTCTCGCCAACAGAAGACTTTGCTAAAAATTATATAAACGCGGCAAAACAATTTCTAAAAGGTGTGAGAACCTTCAGAGAAAAGCAAGTTGCAGTAAATATCTAATAGTTATGACACCAAGATTAACCATTGTCGGAGCAGGTCCAGGAGATGTAGATTTAATTACGATTAAAGCTATAAAAGCTATAAAATCTGCAGATGTTATTTTGTATGATGCCCTTGTAAATGCAGAGCTATTAGAATATGCATCTCCAAAAACAGAATTGATCTTTGTAGGGAAACGAAAAGGTTGTTATGCGTATCAGCAAAATCAAATTAACGAGTTAATTGTGCAACGTGCCTTGAGATATGGTCACGTGGTAAGACTCAAAGGTGGTGATCCATTTATATTTGGTCGTGGTGCAGAAGAATTAGAATATGCTAAAGAATATGCCATTGAAGTTGCAGTAGTTCCTGGTATTTCGTCTTCAGCTGCTGTACCTGCATATCAAGGGATTCCGTTAACAAAACGAAATGCTTCTGAAAGTTTTTGGGTAATTACAGGTACTACTAAATCACATAAAATTTCTAGTGACGTTGCCTTGGCAGCAAAATCTACAGCAACAGTTGTTATATTGATGGGAATGAGTAAGCTTTCAGAAATTGTTCAAATTTTTACGGAAGAAGGTAAGTCAGAAACAGCTATCGCCATCATTCAAAATGGAACCAGGTCTAATGAAAAAGTTGGGATTGGAAAAATATCTAATATTGAAGCTATTGTTAAGCAAGAACAACTTTCTAATCCTGCAATAATCATTATTGGTGAAGTTGTTAATCAACGTGTGAATCTTACCGATATTTATTCAAAAGCAGATTTAGCCTTGGTGAATTCTAGAAAAAAAAGTGCTTAATTATGGGAAGAAATAACTTATATCCTGTCTTTTTAAAAGCGAAAAATCTTAATGTTTTAATTGTTGGTGGCGGACTTGTCGCAGAAGAGAAATTGACTTTTTTATTAAAATCCAGTCCAGATGCTAACGTAACTATGGTATCTCCAATGTATAGAGAAGGTACTATAGAAATCGCCAAAATAGGAAATGTAAAACGTATTGACGATAGCTATAATAAAATGTATTTAAAAGGGCATCACATGGTGATTGCAACAACAGACTTACCAGAAGTAAATATTGAAGTTTACAACGATTGTAGGTTATTAGATAAGTTAGTAAATGTAGCAGATAATCCACCATATTGCGATTTTTATATGGGAGGTATTGTTACAAAAGGTAATGTTAAAGTGGCAATTTCTACTAACGGAAAATCACCAACTACAGCAAAACGATTACGTCAATTTTTTGAAGATGTAATTCCAGAAAATATTGATGATTTGGTAAAGAATCTCAATGAATATAGAAAAACAATAAAGGGAGACTTTGAGCAGAAAGTCGAAACATTAAACGAATTCACTAAAGGTTTAGTGGAAAAAAAATAGATTATGATTAAAACAGATATACTTATCATAGGAGCAGGACCAACAGGTCTATTCACCGTTTTTGAAGCAGGATTATTAAAATTAAAATGTCATTTAATTGATGCTTTACCACAAGCTGGTGGTCAATGTTCAGAATTATATCCTAAAAAACCTATTTATGATATTCCTGGTTTTCCAGAAATATTAGCAGGAGATTTAACATCTAATTTATTAGAACAAGGCAAGCAATTTCAACCTGGTTTTACATTAGGTGAACGTGCAGAAACAATAGAAAAACAAGATGATGGTAGTTTTATTGTAACTACAAATAAAGGCACGCAGCATCATGCACCAATAATTGCCATTGCTGGTGGTTTAGGAAGTTTTGAGCCAAGAAAACCAAAGTTAGAAGGTATTGAAAAGTATGAAGACAAAGGTCTTGCTTATTTTATAAAAGATCCAGAAGTTTATCGCGATAAAAAAGTTGTGATTGCAGGAGGAGGAGATTCTGCATTAGATTGGAGTATTTTCTTAGCAGATGTAGCTTCAGAAGTCACTTTGGTGCATAGAAGAAATGAATTTAGAGGAGCTTTAGATTCTGTAGAAAAAGTCCAAGAACTAAAATTACTTAATAAAATTAATCTAATTACTCCAGCCGAAATAACAGGGTTACATGGAGATAAACATTTAGAAGGAGTCTCTGTTACTAAAGATGGAATTACGGATGTTTTAGAGGCTGATGAGTTTATTCCGCTTTTTGGATTATCACCAAAATTAGGTCCAATTGGAGATTGGGGACTTGAGATTGAAAAGAATGCCATAAAAGTAGATACAGTAGATTACCAAACTAACATTCCAGGTATTTATGCTATTGGAGATGTTAATACATACGAGGGCAAACTAAAATTGATTCTTTGTGGATTTCATGAAGCAACATTAATGTGTCAATCGGCTTACAAAAGACTAAATCCAGGAAAGAAATTTGTCTTAAAATACACGACAGTAAGTGGAATTAATGGTTTTGATGGAACACGAAAAGAATCACCAAAAGCAGTTGTAAAAGCTATTGTTTAAGAGCGACTTTAACTTAACACTTCATAAGTGCGTTGTGGAGTCGTAATTTTGTTATTAAGGGTAACTTTTTCTTAGGGTTTAATTAACATTAGAATTTCATTTTAGTTAGATATTTGTACTTTAAATAAATACCAAAATTGAATTTTATTTTTTTGTAAAAGCCCCTTGAAATATGAAATTAATTGAAAAGCATAAAGCCGATTTTAGATTTTTAGTTCAGATTGTAGCACTAACTATAACGTCTTTAATTGTATCACTTTTTATATAAATTGAGCTTAATTTTTAATTTTAGAAGTAAAAGAAAAGTTAAGATAAGTTTAGAAGTATTCAAAATAGCATAACAATACTTATTTTTGTTTAATGTTGGTTATTCTGTAGCTAAGTTAGTCCCACAGAATAATAGGTTTCATTGCGTTCATAATTTGATCAATGAAATGATTTCAATACATTAAAAATATAAAATTGTCCTATGAATGTTTCATTACAAATTCCACTAAGATTTAAAGAACAAGTAGAAGATCTCGCTAGGGAATTGTTTTATTGTGTTTTAGAAACATCAACAAGTCAGAAACAACAATTAGATTCGATAAAAAAATCTTTTTTCAAAGTTTCTGAAGGCTTAGAATGCGGACTATGTGAGAACAAGTGGGATCTATTTGAAACAGAAATAAAAACCTTAGATCAACTTCTATATTTAGATGCAAAAGCAGCTTACGATACAGATCCTGCAGCAAAAAGCATAAAAGAAGTGTATTTGTCTTATCCTGGGTTTTATGCTATAACAATGTATCGTATTAGTCATATTTTATGGTCTCTAGATATTCCTATTTTACCAAGAATGATAAGTGAATACGCCCATAGCGTTACAGGTACAGATATTCATCCTGGAGCTACCATAGGAAGTGCATTTTTTATTGATCATGCCACAGGCGTTGTTATTGGTGAAACCTCAATTATTGGTAATAATGTAACCATATATCAAGGGGTAACGTTAGGAGGGATAAAAGTGGATAAGTCATTAAATAATATAAAAAGACATCCAACCATTTTAGATTATGTAACCATTTATGCTAATGCAACTATTCTCGGAGGAGATGTAGTTATTGGCGAAAATAGTGTCATAGGAGCTAATGTTTGGATTACACAATCCATTCCAAAGAATTCTGTGGTAACGTATAAATCAGATATTAAAATATCGAGTATATAAAGATATGAGCATACTAAACGAAATAGGTAATACACCACTTGTAGAAACTGTAAATCTAGTTACAAATCCTAACGTCAAACTTTTACTAAAGTTAGAAGGAAATAATCCTGGAGGAAGCGTTAAAGATAGACCAGCATTTAATATGATTTCTGAAGCTATAAAGCGCGGAGATATTGAAAAAGGTGGTCGTTTAGTTGAAGCCACGAGTGGTAACACAGGAATTGCTTTAGCGTATGTAGCACAAATGTTTGGGCTACAAATTTCATTGGTGATGCCGGAAACAGCAACTGAAGAACGCGTAAAAACGATGAAAGCTTATGGTGCTGAGGTTATTTTAACGTCTGCAGATAGAGGAATTGAAGGTTCAAGAGATGTTGCTTTTAATATGCGCGATCAAAAAAGATACACGTTATTAAATCAGTTTGAAAATAACGATAATTGGAAAGCACATTATAAAACTACAGGTCCAGAAATTTGGAGAGATACCAAAGGTGAGGTAACGCATTTTGTTTCTGCCATGGGAACCACAGGAACTATAATGGGAACATCTACATTTTTAAAAGAACAAAATAAGGACATTCAAATTATTGGTGCGCAACCTGCAGACGGTTCTCGTATTCCTGGAATTAGAAAATGGTCTACAGAGTACGTGCCTAGTATTTTTGATCCTTCAAAAGTTGATCAAGTAATAGAAGTTAGTCAGTTAGAAGCAACCAAAATGACGCAAAGATTAGCTAAAGAAGAAGGCATATTTGCTGGTATGAGCAGTGGAGGTTCTGTTGCAACAGCTTTAAAACTTATTGAAACGTTAGACAAAGGGATTGTTGTTGCAATTATTTGCGATAGAGGTGATCGCTATTTGTCGTCTACCTTATTTGATGCTTTATAAAGCATAATTTAAACTAAATAAACTTTATTATTATATTTTTGCCAGTAACCAATCATTTATGAAGTACTGGCTTACGAGTTTAATAACCTTAATTGGGTTGTTGTCTTTTTCACAAGAAGAGAAACCAACCAATTCTTATTTTGATTTAAATTATTTTGGAGGCAACATAGCACTTCATAATAATGATATTCTTCATTTAATTAAAGGGCATCCTGAAGGTTTTGTTTTCGGTTGGAATAAAAAAACGTTTGGAAACGAAACTTGGGAAGAGCGTTTTAATTATCCAGATTATGGTGCGTCTTTTATGTATCAAGATTTAAAAAATGAAGTCTTAGGGAATAGTTATGGGCTTTATGCGCATTACAATTTCTATTTCTTCAAGCGTAACGTTATGTTTCGTATTGCGCAAGGTTTAGCGTATAACACAAATCCTTATGATAAGTATACCAATCCAAAGAATATTGCTTTCGGATCAGATATATTGAGTTCTACTTATCTCATGCTTAATTATAAAAAAGACAGACTTTTTAATAATATAGGCTTTCAAACAGGCTTAACTTTAGTGCACTATTCTAATGCCAATGTTAAAGCGCCAAATACAAGCGTGAATACTATCGCTTTTAATGTAGGTTTAACTTATCAGTTAGATGTCGAAGATCAAGACTTTATTAAAACTGTTGATGACGAAAAATTCACAGAAAAAATAAAATATAATTTAGCCTTTAGATCAGGAATCAATCAAAGTGATATTATAGGAAGCGGTCAATTTCCATTCTACATTGTGTCTGCTTACGCAGATAAACGATTAAGTCATGTAAGTGCTATTCAATTTGGAGCAGATGTCTTTTTCTCTAACTTTTTAAAGGAATTAATATATTACAAATCGGTATCATTTCCTGAAGAAGATGTTACAGGAGATGAAGACTATAAACGTGCAGGACTTTTTGTTGGTCATGAGTTATTTATTAATAAAATGTCCGTAGAAACGCAATTGGGCTATTACGTCTATTATCCTTATGATTTTGAAGGACGAACGTATTTACGCATAGGCTTAAAACGCTATTTTGGAAAACAATTTTTTGGAGCCATTACTTTAAAATCACATGGTGCAAAGGCTGAAGCTGTAGAATTTGGAATCGGTGTAAGATTATGAGAAAATTAGTTTACATATTAAGTCTATTACTATTGGCTTGCAACAGCGAAGATGCTAACGATTGTTTTCAAACCTCAGGAAATAGTATATTACAAGAGGTTTCTGTGTCTAGTTTTGAGCGTATTATGGTTCACAGAGATATTGAATTAATAATTACGCAAGCACCAGATTATAAAGTCACTATTGAAACAGGGGAGAACTTAATTAATGATGTTGAGGTAGAAGTTATAGGAGATCAATTAGTTCTTGTAGATAATAATAACTGCAATTACGTAAGAGATTATGGCATTACTAAAATTTATGTTGAAGCACCTAATCTTAAAGAAATAAGAACATCATCTCAATATGAAATTTCTTCAAATGGTATTTTAAATTATAATACGTTAACCTTATTCTCCGAAGATTTTAATACAGAAAATGAATTTACAATAGGTGATTTTAGACTTTCTATTAATTCTGAAACTCTTAAAGTGATCTCAAATAATTTATCGTTTTATTACATTGATGGTGTTGTAGGAACATTAAATGTTGGTATCTATTCCGGATCAGGACGCTTTGAAGCTGAAAACTTAATTGCTCAGAACGTCATTATTTTTCATCGCGGAACTAACGATGTTATAGTAAACCCTCAGCAATCAATAACAGGAGAGTTAAGAGGGACTGGAGATTTAATTTTGGTTAACGAGCCACCAATAGTTGAGGTGGAACGTTTTTATACAGGTCAGTTAATTTTTAATTAATGGCTTAATTATTAAGTACTATTATTAGCAAGATAATAATGCAGATTACAACAAAGCCAACACGTTTATTCCAATCTTCCTTAAAAACGGTAGTGTAACTTTTTTTGCCTAAGTAAAAACACCAACGTACAGATGTACCTATAAATTTCGGTGAGGATTCAACGATTCCAGTAAAAAGAACGTCTACTATAAATTCGCCTATCATTTTTTAACTCGTCAACTCTCTAAATAAACTCTCTAAACTTGTGTTTTTTTGATTTAGTTGTAGAATTTTTAAATCATTATCGTGAGCAAAATCAAATACATGAGAACGCATATCTTCTTTAGTAGAAAAGGTGATTTCATAAACAAAACTATGTGTGTTTTTTACAGAACCTACTTTAGGTAGTCGTAATAAGAAGGCATCCTCAACGCGGTAATCAAACTCTACAATTACAATCTGTTCTTGGCCTTCACGTAAATCTTTTAAGTACTTGTCTGCAACAACTTCACCTTTATTTATAATAATTACACGATCGCACATGGCTTCAACTTCTTGCATGATATGTGTAGACAAAAAGACTGTTTTTTCTTTACCAATCGTTTTAATTAAATTTCTAATATCTACCAATTGGTTGGGATCTAGACCTGTTGTTGGTTCATCTAAAATTAAAACCTCAGGATTGTGTAACAACGCATTTGCCAAACCAACACGTTGTCTGTAACCTTTAGATAATTGACTTATTTTTTTGTGCGCTTCAGGTTGTAATCCTGTGAGTTCAATTACTTCTTCAATTCTAGATTTAGAAGTACCATAAACATTCGCATTAAAATTCAAATATTCTTTAACATACAAATCGGTATAAAGCGGATTGTGCTCAGGTAAATACCCAACACTACTTTGTACACGTTTTTTATCTGAAGTAACATTAAAACCATTAACATTGGCATTGCCTTCCGAGGCTTCAATATAAGTGGTTAAAATTTTCATCATTGTAGATTTTCCTGCACCATTAGGTCCAAGGAAACCCACGATCTCTGCATCATTTATCTTAAATGATACATTATTTAGAGCCTTTTGATCTTTGTATAGTTTTGTAATGTTTTGAACTTCAATGGACATAGAAAAAGAGATTTAGTCAAAAATAAGTAATTCCAAATATTGTACAGCAATTAATGATAATTCTTTAAAAGATTGAAATAATTTGTAAAAAAGCAATTCAACAATTTTGATTTGTAAAAATAATAATTACATTAGCAGTATAATTACAACAATGAACATATCTAGAGCATATTATAACTGGTTTTACTTCTTTTTTAGCTAAAGGAACGAGACTTAGTATGTTTTATTTAAAATATAATTTATAAAGTCTCGATTTAATCGAGGCTTTTTTTTTGTTTCAATTTTAAAAGTTGAAAATTAATAATAGAATGGATAATTTGAAAAAACCAATTGCCATACAAGGAATTAAAGGATCGTTTCATCACGAAGTCGCTCAGCGCTATTTTAGTGATCAAACGGAAGTTGTGGAATGTATGTCTTTTGATAGTACCGTTGAAAGTTTGCAAAAAGCAGATTCAGACTTTATTGTAATGGCATTAGAGAATTCTATAGCAGGTTCAATAATTCCTAATTATGCACTTATAGATACGCATAACTTGGCGATTATTGGTGAGTATTATTTAGACATACAGCATAATTTGTTGGTTTTAGAAGGTCAGTCTATTTCTAATATTACGGAAGTGCATTCGCATCCTATGGCATTATTACAATGTAAGGCATTTTTTAAGCAATACCCACACATTAAATTGGTAGAAGCTAAAGATACCGCAGATGTCGCTAAGCAAATTTCAGAGCAGAATATTAAAGGGATTGCTGCAATTGCAAGTAAAAATGCAGCAGAATTATATGGTCTAAATATTTTAGCAGAAAGTATTCAGACTATAAAACATAATGAAACGCGTTTTGTAATTGTAAAACGTGAAGATGATAATCTTAAAAAAGATGAGGTAAATAAAGCCTCTTTAAAATTCGAATTAGATCACAAGCGAGGAAGTTTAGCAGCGATTTTAAATGTGGTTAGCGATTGTAAACTTAACCTCACTAAAATACAATCTTTACCAAAAATTGAAACCCCTTGGAAATATGCGTTTTTCGTAGATGTTACATTTGGTTCTTATAAAGATTATGAAAAAGCAAAGTCTATAATAATGTTAATGGCAGAGAATTTAAAAGTATTGGGAGAATATAAAAATGCAAGACTATGATAGAAGTTGCAAAACGTTTACAGAATGTCGAAGAATACTATTTTTCTAAAAAATTGCGAGAAGTTGCGTTTTTAAAATCTCAAGGCAAACCAATTATTAGTTTAGCAATTGGTAGTCCAGATTTAGAGCCACCTTTTAAGGCATCTATGGCGCTTCAAGATAGTTTAATAGACGAAAAAGCACATCAATATCAAAGTTATCAAGGATTACCAGAGCTAAGAGAAGGTATTTCAAATTTCTATAAAGCAAACTATAAAGTTAATTTAAGTGCGCAAACGGAAGTGTTACCATTAATGGGAAGCAAGGAAGGCATTATGCACATTTCTATGGCTTTTTTAAATAAAGGAGATAAAGTATTAATTCCTAACCCTGGTTATCCTACATATGCAGCTGTAACAAAACTTTTAGAGGCAAAGCCGGTGTTATATGATTTAAAAGAAGACAAAAATTGGGAACCCGATTTTAATGCTTTAGAACGTTTAGATTTAAAGCGTGTAAAAATCATGTGGATCAATTATCCGCATATGCCAACAGGAGCAAATGCCACTAATAAGTTTTATGACAAGGTGATTGCCTTTGGAAAACGACATGATATATTAATTGTAAATGATAATCCTTATAGTTTTATTCTTAACGATAAGCCTATTAGTATTTTTAGATACAAGGATGCAAAAGATGTCTGTTTAGAACTAAATTCCTTAAGTAAAACGTTTAACATGTCTGGTTGGCGTGTAGGAATGTTAGTTGGTAATTACGATTTTATAAGTGCTGTGTTACGTGTAAAAAGTAATATGGATTCTGGTATGTTTTATGGCATTCAGAAAGGAGCGATTGAAGCCTTAAAATGTACAAATATGTGGTTTCAAAGTTTGAACAGTGTATATCATCAACGACGAGAATTAATATGGGAATTAGCAGATAGTCTTAATTGTACGTATGATAAAGATGCAACCGGATTATTTGTTTGGGCAAAATTACCACCACATATTAAATCTGAAGAATTTACGGATTTAGTTTTAAAAGAGCATTCTATATTTATAACTCCAGGAACAGTTTTTGGTAGTAATGGTGAGGGTTACGTGCGATTTTCGTTATGTGCCTCTCAAGAAGTAATTAAAGAAGCAATAGCTAGAGTATAATAGATATGAAAACTATTTTTATTATAGGAACAGGATTAATTGGAGGAAGCCTTGCTTTAGATATAAAGGCTTTGCATCCTAAATGTAAGGTTTTTGGTATTGATACAACTGAAGCACACTTAGATGAAGCTTTGCAATTAGGTGTTATTGATGAAAAAGCAAAACTTGAAGATTTAGACAAAGCAGATATGGTAATTTTGGCGATTCCTGTAGATGCAACATTAGTGGTTTTACCTAAAGTTTTAGATCTGGTTTCAGACAACACTATTGTATTTGATGTAGGTTCTACTAAAGTAGATATTTGTGATACGGTGAGAAATCATCCAAAACGAAGAAATTATTTGGCAGTGCATCCTATTGCAGGAACAGAACATTCTGGACCAAAAGCAGCAATTCTTAACTTGTATAAAGGCAAGACAAATATAATTTGTGAGGTAGAAGAAACAGCTTTTAAGCTCCAGGAAAAGGCATTAAAATTATTTTCGGATTTAGGCATGCGTATTCGTTATATGAATCCAAAAGCACACGATAAACACATCGCTTACGTATCACATTTATCACATATTAGTGCATTTATGTTGGGTAAAACAGTAATAGATAAAGAAAGAAATGAACGCGATATCTTTGATATGGCAGGTAGTGGATTTGCAAGTACAGTACGTTTGGCAAAAAGTTCACCAGCGATGTGGACACCAATTTTTAAGCAAAATAAAGCCAACGTTATAGAAACTTTAGATGAGTATATTAATAATCTAAAGCATTTTAAACAACTGATGGAAGAAGAAGATTTTGACGCTGTTTATAACGAAATGGAAAAAACAAATCATATAAAAGATATTTTAAACGGAATACAATAGTAATTAGATTAGTAGAAAATGGAAAACAAAAAAGAAATGAGAACATGGTTGGATGATATGAATCTAGATCATCCACTAGTAATAGCAGGACCATGTAGCGCAGAAACAGAAGAACAAGTATTAAGAATAGCTCACGAGCTTAAAGATACTGATGTTAATTACTTTAGAGCAGGTATTTGGAAACCAAGAACACGTCCAGGAAATTTTGAAGGCGTTGGTGCATTAGGTTTAAAATGGTTACAGAAAGTAAAAGCAGAAACAGGAATGAAAACTTGTACGGAAGTTGCAAATGCAGCGCACGTAAAATTAGCTTTAGAGTATGATGTAGATTTATTATGGATTGGAGCACGTTCTACCGTGAGTCCTTTTATAATGCAAGAAATTGCTGACGCATTAGCAGGAACTGATAAAATTGTATTGGTTAAAAATCCGGTAAATCCAGATTTATCATTATGGTTAGGTGGTATTGAAAGATTGCATACTGCTGGAATTAAAAATTTAGGTGCAATCCATAGAGGATTCTCTACATACGAGAAATCTAAATATAGAAATATTCCAGAATGGCAAATCGCTATTGAGTTTCAAAATAAATTTCCAGATTTACCTTTAATTAATGATCCTTCTCATATTACAGGAAATAGAGATATGATTTTTGATGTTTGTCAAACAGCACTAGATCTTAATTTTGATGGGTTAATGATAGAAACACATTTCGATCCTGAAAATGCTTGGAGTGACGCAGCTCAACAAGTTACGCCAGAATCTTTAGTTAGAATCATGGAAGATCTTAAAATAAGAAAAGAGACGGATTCTGAAGCAGAATATAACTCTGAACTTAATAACTTAAGAGCTCAGATTGATGTTGTAGACAACCAGATTCTTGATTTATTAGGGAAACGTATGAAGGTTGCTGATGGTATCGGAGGACTTAAAAAACAAAAGAACGTTGCTGTATTACAAAGTAAACGTTGGAATGAGATTTTAGGTAAAATGGTATTAGAAGGTGAAGAAAGAGGATTAAGTGAAGAATTTATTTTACGCATGTTTAAAGCGATTCATCAAGAATCAATTAATCATCAAGAAAAAATTATTAATCACTAGGATTACACTAAATAAAAAAGGCTCGCAATTTGCGAGCCTTTTTTATTTAGTGTGTTTACGCACTGATAAGTAGGAGTTACTCATTTTGGTTTTTTTGATATTGTGTTTCGTGATAAGTTTGGAATATTAACCAAAACCAATTACTCATGAAAAAAATGACTCTATTTACAGTTGCATTATGTTTAAGTTTTATCACAACTGCACAAATGTTAATAACTGGTATTGTAACCAATGATTCTATTCCTTTAGAATCAGCTAGCGTAATTATTAAAAACTCTACAACAGGAATTGCAACAAACACCAATGGTGAATTTAAAATTGAAGCCAAGAAAGGAGATACATTATCTGTTTCTTATTTGGGTTATGAAACCAAAGAATTAGTAGTAAATAAAAAAGAAAAATTTGAAATTAAACTTGAAGATGATAGTCACTTAGATGAAGTTGTTGTGGTTGCGTATAATAGCAGATATAGATGCTGTACTACAAGTTGTGGGATTTGTATAACGTCTCTAACATATTGGGAAACTGAACTAGAAAAAAACAAACTTTTCCCAAATCCATCATCAAACGGCATCTTTCAATTAAAGTTGACTGAAAATTATAATAAAGTAGAAGTTGTAATAGCGAATATATCTGGTCGTATAATTCAGAATTCGACCTATCAAAAATTTGGAGAAATAGGTAGTATTGATCTCTCTCAATTTTCAAAAGGAATTTATATTGTAAACATTATTGCAGATGGAAAACTAATGGAATCCATAAAAGCCATAAAGGGTTAAGGAAAAGGCTCGCAGTTTGCGAGCCTTTTTCAAGTTTAATATATAGACAAATTAAAATATTATGTTAAATTAATAAAGTTTTTTGAAATAAAAACACTTATAATTGTGTGCTTAACACTAAACCTACTAATATGTATAAAAATTACGTAACCCTTACTGTTTCTTTGTTCTTTACCATTTTCTCATTTTCTCAAATTCAAGTTGGAGATTTTACGTTTACTCATGGTACTGAAATAGAAGATAATTCTCAAAAAATTGTTAGAATAGCAGGAGAGGTTGATGGAAAAGTTTTTGCCCTCGCTAACAAGAAAAAAAAATATTTTATTAAAGTTTTTAAGTCGTCAGATATGTCGCTTATTTCTACAAACGAAATAGATCTTTCAGATTTTAAAGATCGGTCTATAGATTTTGAAGAGATTACACTAATTGGTAGTAAAGTTTATGTTTTTGGTAGTGTTTACGACAAAAAAGGAAAAACGGCTCATTTATTTGGTGTGGAAGTTTTACCTGATGGAAAACTATCTAATGATTTCGTGAAGATATTCTCTACTAAAGTAACTAAGAAAAGAGAACAAGGAGCATTTTACTTCAAGGATTCTCCAACTGGAGATAGATTTCTAATTATGCATGCAGCACTTTTTGATAAAGAAGAAGTCATTCAATACGAAATTAAATTATTAGACGAGAATTTAGATACAGCGATGTCTCATATTGAAAAGGTTCCTTTTGAAGATAGAAAAGATCTTGAGTTTACCATATCAGATTACGACGTTAGTGTTAATGACGATGTCTTCATAGTTATTAATGAAAGTTTTAGAGACCGAAAAACAAAAACGAATAATGAAAAATTTCAAGTCCATGCGTTTAAAAGTGCTAATGGATATGCTAAAGAAGTTATTGATATAAAATTTACAGATAAAGAAATTATTAATTGTGAAATGTTAGCCAATAAAGAAGGTAAGCTTCATTTGGTTGGTTTCTATTCTAGTGTAAGAAAGAATGGTAAAGCAAATAAAGAATTAAAAGGGATTTATGCAGCTGCAATTTCCGTTGCTAATAATGAAGTTGAACGACTTAATTTTAATGAGTTTGATTATGAAACTAAAGCTAAATTAATAGGGGAGCGTCGCGCTAAAAAAGGAAAAGATGTTAAGCCATTGTATGTAACACATAGTTTAATTGAAAAAAATGATGGTGGTTTAATTTTACTGTCAGAGTATCAATTAATAATCCAAGGACAATCTTCTGGTATTGGCCCATTGGCATTTACACCAGTTACATTTGTAAATAATGAAATTATTGTAACCTCATTAAATCCTGATGGCACAGTGGCTTGGTCTAACGTTATACCTAAAAAACAAAAGGCAAGTTATACAACTTTGTCTTTAGGTATTTTTGGCTTTTCAAATCAAGGAAACTTTTCTGTAAGTGCAGGTATTATGGTGCCATTAACTGTAATGGGAAAAGGACCTGAATATTTAAGTGCAATGCCTATTTACCATAATGATAAACTGACGGTTATTTTTAATGATAATCCTAAAAATTATGGTGTTACAGATATTGAAGATATCAAATGGTTAGGGAATTACAATAAAGCCGTTCCAGCAGCTATGACTTTTAATAAGGATGGAAGTTTTACGAGATTAGATCAAGAGAATGTTGAAAAATATCAACTAGTTTTGCGTCCAAGAGTATATTATAGAACATCTCCTTCTGAATATATTATTTATTCTTCAAGAAAAAGCAAGGATAAATTAGGTAGAATGAGTATCAAATAGTAGAAAAATTAAAGAACTTAAGAAAAAGGCTATCTAATAGATAGCCTTTTTTTGTTCCATTAAACAATAATGGTCATCTTTGTATTAATGACAGGAACAGTATATAAATCTACAGGCAGCTGGTACACAGTAAAAACCTTAAATGGCAAATTCTATGAATGTAGAATTAAGGGGCGTTTTAGGCTACAAGGCATTAAGAGCACTAATCCAATTGCTGTTGGTGACATAGTAGAATTTGAGTTAGAGGAAAAAAATAATACAAAAACAGGTATTATTAATCGTATTGAAGAACGAACAAATTATATCGTTCGTAAATCTGTTAATCTTTCTAAACAGACACATATTATCGCATCAAATATAGATCAAGTATTCTTGATGGTTACTATTGATAATCCGCCGACATTTACAACGTTTATAGATCGTTTTTTAGTGACTGCAGAGGCTTATTCTATTAAAACCGTTTTACTTTTTAACAAAGTAGACACCTATGATGATGAGACCTTGCTAGAGGTAAAGTATTTAGCAAGTATTTATCGTGCAATCGGTTACCAGTGTATTGGTATTTCTGCAACTACAGGAAAAAATATCGATAAAGTAAAAGATTTAATGCTTGGTAAAGTAAGCATGTTTGCTGGTCATTCTGGTGTTGGTAAATCTACTTTGGTAAATGCCATAGAGCCCTCTTTAGATTTAAAAACTAAAGCTATTTCAACGCAACACAGTCAAGGGCAACATACCACAACATTTGCAGAGATGTTCGATTTAAGTTTTGATGCAAAAATTATTGATACGCCAGGTATTAAAGGTTTTGGCGTGGTTGATATGGAGAAAGAAGAAATAGGTGATTATTTTCCTGAGTTTTTTGCATTAAAACAAGACTGTAAGTTTAATAATTGTATTCATTTAAACGAACCAAAGTGTGCTGTAAAAGATGCCTTAGAAGCTAATGAGGTGTCTTATTCAAGATATAAAAGTTACGTTCAGATTTTAGAAGGAGAAGATGAACATTATAGAACTGATAATTGGGACGAGGTTAAGTAGTTAGTCTTTAGTAGACAATTGAATTATGAAAATAGTCATACAAAGAGTTTCTGAAGCTTCAGTTGTTATAAATAATACAGAAGTAGCATCAATACAAAAAGGACTCCTTATTCTTGTAGGCATTGTTACTGAAGATTGCCAAGAAGACATTAACTGGCTATGTAATAAGATAATTAACCTTCGCATTTTTCCAGATGAAGAAGGCGTGATGAATACCTCTTTAAAAGCTTCGGAAGGAGATATTATTTTAGTAAGTCAGTTCACACTTCAGGCGAGTACAAAAAAAGGAAACCGACCAAGTTATATTAAAGTCGCAAAACCAGATATTGCAATTCCGTTGTATGAAGCATTTGTTCAAACGCTTCAAAATACATTAGGTAAACCAATACAAACAGGAGAATTTGGAGCAGATATGAAAGTGCATTTGGTAAATGATGGTCCTGTTACAATAATTATCGACTCTAAGAACAAAGAGTAACATCCAAAATCATACAATAACGGTTGCAATTCTAAATACTTCTTTATCTTTTGAGAAAGGAAATAGTTTTGTATTATTTGAAAATAATAATTGGTCAATTACAATCAGAAAAATTCGTTAAATATTGAAACGATCAGGTAGATTGTCGAATAGTCGCGATAGGTGGGAAATATATGTAAGAAATAGTTTGGTAATTTAAGTTTCCGTTATATATTGTAGACCAATCAAAACTATCTAATGCTCAAATCACTAACTGACAAGAGAAGCCTTTTTTCTTACTTTTTTTTCGTTTCAATTTTTTGCTTTTCTCAATCTCAAGATGTATATAATGCATTACTTGTTCCGCAAGAACTAATGGTAAATGTTAACGCAGTTGTAAGGCATGCGAGTAAACAAATCGTAATTAACGATTATGATGATATGGTCATTAGGACAAAACGAATTGTCACCGTATTTAATAAAGAAGGTGTTAGGCAAGCCAAGGCATACGCACATTATAGTGAAGATACAAAAATAAAAAAAATCGAAATTGAGATTTTTAACAGCCTAGGCGAAGAGATTAAAAAAATTAAAAAATCGGATTTCACCGACGAAAGTGCCGTAAGTGGTGGTACACTTTACTCTGATGATAGAGTAATGTATTATGATTATAAGCCTTTGAAATATCCATACACTATTGAGTTTCAATCTGAGGTTCATTATGAAAGCACGTCTTATCTACCGCATTGGATGCCAATAGATGGTTATTATTTGGCAGTTCAGTATTCAGAATTTAAAATTGAAAATAATTTAGGAGTAGATATAAAATTCAAAGAAGAAAATTTTGAAGGTTTAAGCATTGAAAAAGTATCCGATTATTATTACAAAGCTGAAAATTTATCCTCAATTGAGTATGAAGCATATAGTCCAAAATTATCATTTATAGCACCAAGGTTAAGTTTAGCTTTAGATAAATTTATGATTAGTGGTGTAGAAGGGAGAAATGGAGATTGGGGAAGCCAAGGGAAATGGATGTATGAAAAAATGCTAAAAGACAAATTAGTGTTACCCGAAAAAACAAAAAGACTAGTAGAGGCTTTAGTTAAAGATGTGGAAAGTCCTTTAGATAAAGCCAAGATAATATACAATTATGTACAGCAAAACACGAGGTACATCAGTGTTCAGGAAGGTATTGGAGGAATGCAACCGATAGATGCATTAACTGTAGATAGCGTTAAATACGGAGATTGTAAAGGACTTTCAAACTATACTAAAGCATTACTCGATCTTGTAGGAGTAGAATCTTATTATACAAGATTATTTGGTTCAAGTAATATTCAAGATGTAGATAAAAATTTTGTGTCTTTTCAAGGCCAAACAAATCATGTTATATTAGCATTACCTAATAATGATGATTATGTTTTTTTAGAGTGTACAAGTCAAACCAATCCATTTGGCTTTACCGCAGGTTTTACAGACGATAGAGATGTGCTTTTAATTAAGCCAGAAGGAGGTGAAATAGTTCATACAAAAGTGTATAAGGCAGATGATAGTGTACAGAAAACAACGGCATTCATTAACCTAGATAATGCAGGCGGATTTAATGCAGAGGTGAATATTGAAACAACAGGTTTTCAGTATAATTTACACGAAGGCATTGAAAATAAAACAGTTAGAAATCAGCGACTTTATTACAAAGAATATTGGAGTAATATCAATGGAGCTTTGATTGAAGATGTCATCATAAAAAATGATAAGGAGAATGTAATTTATAAAGAAAGTGTAAAGCTATCGTCTACAAATTATGCCTCAAAGAGTGGAAATAGACTCATATTTCAAGCGAATATGTTTAATAAGATGACTAATATACCACCTAGATATTCAGAAAGAAAGCTAGAGTTTAAAATAGACCGCGCATTCAAAGACGTGGATGAATTTATAATTGAAATTCCTCAAGGACTTAAAGTCGAAGCGATGAGTGAGGGAAAAGAACTTAATACCAAATTTGGCAGCTACACATTTAAATCGGAAGTTTTAGTAGATAATAAAATAAAATACACCAGAACTTATATACTAAATAAAGGGAATTATAAAAAAGACGACTATAATAGCTTCAGAGATTTTAAAAAGAAAATTGTAAAAGCAGACAAATCTAAAATAGTCTTAGTCTCTATTTAATAGTTAATATCAAATAATTTTCATGAAATATATATATATAATAGTAGTTTTTGTTCTAGGAATAAACAGTTTAAGTGCTCAAGATTTTAGATATGGAAAAGTATCTAAAGAAGAACTAGGTCAAAAAATACATCCAATTGATTCCTCTGCGAATGCGGCTGTATTGTATAGGGAAGAAAAAATTAATTTTATATATACGGATCATGATGGCTTTATGCAAGAACGAGAAGTGTATGAAAGAGTTAAAATCTACAATAAGGAAGGCTATAAATGGGCCACTAAAAAAGTTTATATTTATAAAGGTGGATCAGGTAAAACAGAGAAATTGTCTAATTTACAAGGAACAACCTATAATCTTTCTAATGGAAAAATAAATAAAGATAAACTTAGAAAAGAGGGCATATTTGAAGAAGAATATAATGAATATACAGGAGTAAGTACACTAACGATGCCAAATATCCAGGATGGTGCTGTGATTGAGTATTCTTATAAAATAATTTCTCCGTTTTTAGCGATTGATGATATTTATTTTCAATCATTCATTCCAACGGATAAATTAGAAGTTTTTATAGCTACACCACAATTTTACGCTTATAACAAACAAGTTAATATTAAAGCTCTGTATTTACCAAAGTTTAAAGACGGGAGGGCTAATAAAATTTACAATTCTACTAGTTCATCAAGATCAGGAGTTATAGTCACGAAGACCCAATTTAACACATCAAAGAGTGAATATTTTGACAATACAATTGCAGTCTCCGAGGAAAATATTCCTGCAGTAAAAGAGGAGTCTTACGCAGGTAATATTGATAATTATATCTCTAAAATGAGTTTTGAATTATCAGCAATACTCAATAAATATGGTTCAATTGAGAAAGCTTTTTCATCTTCATGGGATAAAGTATCTAAAACAATATACAGTTACAAATCTTTTGGTGGTCAATTTGAGAAAACTAATGTTTTTAAAGATGATCTGGTGTCAATATTAAAAGATGTGGATAATCCTCTTGAAACAACAGCTGTTATTTTTAACCATGTGAAATCTAAAGTAAAGTGGAACGGTAATAACGGATATACTTCTAATAATGGAATTCGAGAAGCATATAAAGAAGGTATAGGTAATGTTGGAGATATAAATCTTCTCTTAATATCAATGTTAAAGTCTCAAGGTATTAATGCAAACCCCGTTCTAGTTAGTACAAAGAATAATGGTATACCCATATTTCCTACGCGTAATGGTTTTAACTACGTTATCTGCGCAATTGAGCAAGATGACAATGTAATTTTATTAGATGCAACAGATCCTTACAGCTCGCCAAATGTTTTACCCGTAAGAGTTTTGAACTGGCAAGGGCGAATAGTAAGAGATAATGAAACTTCAGGATGGATTCCGCTTAGGCCAACAAAAATGACGAATGAAACAACATTCTTAAATGTAAAGTTAAATGAAGATTTATCAGCAGAAGGAAAAGTTAGAAAAAGTATAACCTCACATGCGGCACTTTTATACAGAAATGAATATGCTTCGATGACCACAGAAGATCATGTAAAAGAAATTGAAAAGGATAAGGAGGGTATTGAAATAAGTGAACTTGATGTTAATAATGCAAAAAAAATTATGAATCCTCTGCAGATAACTTATAACTTCCAATCATCTGATGCTATTGATGAGGTTGGAAGTCTACTATACTTTACGCCTTTATTTTTTCTTAAAGATACTGAAAGCCCTTTTAAGCTAGAAAAAAGAAATTATCCGATAGATTTTGTAATGCCTCAACAAGATAAATATTTAATAAATATAATGATACCTGAGAATTATAAAGTAGAGTCTATGCCAACAAGTGAAGTTGTTTCATTTAACGAGGGTGATATATCTTATAGTTATAAAGTAAATAATAATGGTCAATATATACAAATTAGTATAATTTTTCAATTAAAGAATTCGCTAATAGATCCATTAGATTATGTGGTCTTTAAAGGATTTTATGAAAAAATTATAGAAAAGCAATCTGAGCAAATAGTACTAACAAAAGCTTAAAAATGAATATTAAAAACGCACAAAAAGAAGTTGATAACTGGATTAATGAACATGGAGTTCGATATTTTAATGAGCTTACAAACATGGCACAACTAACTGAAGAGGTTGGTGAAGTAGCTCGTATTATTGCGAGACGTTATGGTGAGCAAAGCGAAAAGGAAAGCGATAAAGATAAAGATCTAGGAGAAGAATTATCTGATGTCATGTTTGTTGTATTATGTTTAGCAAACCAAACAGGTATAGATTTACAAGACGCTTTTGACAAAAAAATGGATAAAAAAGCAAAACGCGATCATAACAGGCATCATAATAATGAGAAATTAAAGTAGTTTTGTAACTTCATTTTATTTTAAAGATTCAATATGGACATTAGTATCCAAAAATCAAAGCTTCTTAATTTTCAAAAGGTTCAAATTACAGGATCAAAGAGTGAGTCTAATCGCCTTTTATTACTAAAGGCTTTATATCCTCATATAAGTATAGAAAATGTATCTAATTCAGACGATTCTGTACTAATGCAAAAAGCATTAGCTTCAAAAGAAGAGGTCATAGATATTCATCATGCTGGGACAGCCATGCGATTTTTAACGGCTTATTTTTCAATTCAAAAAAATAGAGAAACCATAATTACAGGATCGCCTCGTATGAAAGAGCGACCAATAAAAATATTAGTAGATGCTTTAAGAACATTAGGCGCTGATATTACGTATTTAGAAAATGATGGTTTTCCACCGCTTAAAGTTAAAGGTCAAGAATTTACTATAAGTAAAGTGACTTTAGAGGCCAATGTAAGTAGTCAGTATATTTCTGCATTATTGTTAATAGCTTCAAAATTAGAGAACGGCTTAGAGTTAACGTTAAAAGGGAAAATAACCTCTGTACCATATATTAATATGACATTAAGTTTGTTGAATAGTATTGGTATTGAAACAAGTTTTGTAGAAAATACCATTTCAGTTAAACCCAATACAGCCAGTTTAGAGGCTCAAACGCTAACTGTGGAATCCGATTGGTCTTCAGCGTCCTATTTTTATAGTGTAATAGCACTAAGCGACGTTGGTACAGAAATTACTATAGCATCTTATAAAGACAAAAGTTTACAAGGAGACTCTGTGTTAGCAGATATTTATGAAAAATTTGGTGTTACAACTACATTTTTTAATCAAGAGATTAAGCTTCAAAAAACAAAAGCTATCACTGCTGCGTCTTTAATTGAATTAGATTTAAGTAATGCACCAGATATTGCACAGACAATCGCAGTAACAGCATTTGGTTTAGGTTTAGAGTCTTATATGGTAGGCCTACATACCTTAAAAATAAAAGAAACAGACCGATTAGTAGCGCTTAAAACCGAACTTGAAAAGTTAGGCGCAGAAGTGGTTATAACAGATGCTTCATTACATTTAAAACCGTCTGTAGCTATTAAAAATAATATTACGATAGCAACTTATAACGATCATAGAATGGCAATGGCATTTGCACCATTGGCTTTAAAAGTGCCAATTAGTATAGAGAATGCAGATGTTGTGAGTAAATCGTATCCTCAATTTTGGGACGATTTTAAAGCTATTGGTTTCAATATTAAATAGAACATAAAGAGTATATTTAGATGGCCATTATAAAATTGTTTTCTTAGCTATTTATACAACATAAATGTCGAAACTTTGATTTTTATGTAACTAACATAGTGCTCTAAAGTCTTTTATTCAAAATAAACCTTGATTTACTTGACAAGGCCTATGTTGAGATTGTATATTTGCAGTTCGAAAAAAAATAAAAATCATACATGAAATTATCACATTTTAGTTTTGACCTTCCAGACGAATTATTAGCAGAACATCCTGCGGAACATAGAGACGAATCAAGATTGATGGTGCTAGATAGAGCAAAACAAACTATTGAGCACAAACAATTTAAAGATATCATCGATTATTTTGATGCCGGAGATGTGATGATTATGAATGATACAAAGGTGTTTCCTGCACGTTTGTTTGGTAACAAAGAAAAAACAGGAGCGCGTATCGAAGTGTTTTTGTTACGTGAGTTAAATCAAGAACAACGTCTTTGGGATGTTTTAGTAGATCCTGCTCGTAAAATAAGAATTGGTAATAAATTATACTTTGGAGACGATGAAACACTTGTTGCAGAAGTAATAGATAACACAACTTCTAGAGGTAGAACGTTACGTTTTCTTTATGATGGATCTTATAGCGACTTTAGAGCTAAATTAACGCAGCTTGGGGAAACTCCATTACCAAAATATATTAAAAGAGACGTAGAGCCAGAAGATGAAGAGCGCTACCAAACAATTTATGCTAAAAACGAAGGAGCAGTAGCGGCACCAACAGCAGGTATGCACTTTTCTAAACACTTATTAAAACGTTTAGAAATTAAAGGAATTAAGACAGCAGAGGTAACGTTGCATGTAGGTTTAGGTACATTTAATTCCGTTGAGGTAGAAGATTTGTCTAAGCACAAAATGGACAGTGAAGAAATTGTAATTAGCGAAAATGCTGCAGAAATTGTAAATGATGCTATCGAAAATAAAAAACGTGTGTGTGCAGTAGGTACAACATCAATGCGTACTATTGAAAGTTCAGTATCTTCAAACGGAAGATTAAATGATTTTGAAGGTTGGACCAACAAATTCATTTTTCCACCATACGATTTTAGTATCGCAAACTGCATGATTACTAATTTTCATACACCAAAATCTACGTTATTAATGATGACATCTGCATTTGCAGGTCATGATTTTATGAAGAAAGCATATGAAGAAGCTGTAAAAGAAAAATATAAATTTTATTCTTATGGTGATGCGATGTTAATCATCTAAGCACTTAAATATTAAAATAAAAAAGTCTCTTAATTGAGGCTTTTTTATTTTAATAGAAAACCAAATTCATTTAAGTACTTTTGCATACAATGGAAGTAAAAAAGAAAGATATAAGAGCTTTAACTAAAGATCAACTCAGAGATTTCTTTGTAAAGCAAGGAGATAAAGCGTTTAGAGGTAATCAGGTTTACGAATGGTTATGGCAAAAGGCAGCTTATAGTTTTGAGGATATGACTAACGTGTCTATAGAAACTAGGCAAATGTTAGAAGATAATTTTGTGATCAATCATATTAAAGTAGATCAGATGCAACGTAGCTCTGATGGTACTATAAAGAACGCTGTAAGACTTCATGACGATTTAATAGTAGAATCAGTACTTATACCAACTAAAACCAGAACCACAGCTTGTGTGTCTTCTCAGGTAGGTTGTAGTCTCGATTGTAGATTCTGTGCAACGTCACGATTAAAACGTATGCGAAATCTTAATCCGGATGAAATTTACGATCAAGTGGTTGCTATAGATAACGAAAGTAGATTATACCATAACAGACCTTTAAGTAATATTGTGTTTATGGGAATGGGAGAACCCTTAATGAACTATAACAACGTACTTAAAGCCATCGATAAAATTACGTCACCAGAAGGTTTAGGCATGTCTCCAAAACGTATTGTAGTGTCTACATCTGGTGTTCCAAAAATGATTAAAAAAATGGCAGACGATAACGTGAAGTTTAAGTTGGCTGTATCATTACATTCTGCTATAGACGAAATACGTACATCAATAATGCCATTTAATGCCACGTTTCCACTTACTGATTTAAGAGAAGCATTGCAATACTGGTATGCAGCTACAAAAAATAGAATAACCTATGAGTACGTGGTTTGGGATGGTATAAATGACGAGCGAAAAGATGCAGAGGCCTTAGTTGAGTTTTGCAAATTCGCACCAAGTAAAGTGAACCTTATAGAGTATAACCCAATTGATGATGGCGAATTTCAACAAGCCAGCTCAAAAGCTATAGATATGTATGTTTCTGTTCTCGAAGCCAATAATATTACTGTTACAGTAAGACGCAGTAGAGGAAAGGATATTGATGCCGCTTGTGGACAGTTGGCTAATAAAAGTTAAATCATTTTAATATTAAGACATAAAAAAAAGCGGCAATTGCCGCTTTTTTTTATGTCTTAATATTTATAATCAGAAGATTATTCTTTTGTTACTCTTAATGTTTGAGTTTTATCTCCAGAAGTAATCTTAACTAAATAAAGTCCTTTTGATAATTCAGACATGTCAATAGATGAATTAGTAATCTCATTTTTAGAGAAACTTGCAACGTTTTGACCTAATAAGTTAAATACGGTAACATTATCAATTTCTTGAGTTGATTCAATGTTTAATACATTAGAAGTTGGATTAGGGTAAACACTAAAAGTAGTTAATGCGTTTTGTTCAACACTAAGTAAGTCGTCACCTGTTGTAAATGACCATGTTGCACAACCTGTAGCAGTACCAAAACAATTTATAGGTGCAATTGACCAAGTGTAGTCCGTTGCAAGATCTAAACCTGTAATGTTAAGATCTGTAAGACTTGTAGTACCTAATACAACCCCATCAAAAGTAATTTCGTAAGAAGAAACTCCAGGTATTGCATCCCATGCAATATTAACAGAACCTGTACCACTACCATCATCTGATATTGCAGCTGCTAGTTCTCCATCTGCAGGTGTAATAAGGGTAGGGCAAGCTGGCGCAGCAGTTTCAGGGCAATCAATGGTGTTAAAACTCCATACAGCACTAGTTGTGGTTCCAAAACAGTTTATAGCATCGATTTTCCAATAATAAGTAGTATTAGCAACTCCTGCAAATGTGATCGTATTACCACTAGTAGCATCAGCTAAAGTACCAATTTCATTAGCAGCTGCTGTTGTACCTATAGATATTGTGTAGCTATCTGCAGGCTCACCTGTTAGGCTCTCATCCCATGCAAAAGCAGTACCACCTCCTACTAAAATAACGTCGGCACCATCAGCAGGTGTGGGGTTTGTTACAGCTTCAGGCGCTGTCGTTGCAGAACAGTTAGATTCTGTTAATACAAAATCAAAACCGAAATCACTCCAAAAGTCATCCCATAAAATATAATAAGTTTCACCGCTTTCAGCAAAAAATGATACTTCAGAAAGATAGTTTGTGCCACTTATATCATCTGCAAATGCATAACATGTTAATGCTGCACAGCTACCTGTAAAAATGCTAAGTCTAGTGTCATCACTATTTGTCAAACCATTATTTACAGATAAATCCGAAGATATTGTTACTGAGTAATTAGCAGTAGGTGTATAGCTGTACCATTCACCAACAGTTGCTAGACCTGTATAACAAGAACCGTCAGGGGTAGTTCCGTTTAAAGTTCCTACAGTTGTCGTACCTGCGCTCACAGCTACGGCTGTTGCACAAGTATCTTGAGCATAATTAAATTGAAAAGCTATTAAAGCTAATACTAGTAAAGTAATTTTTTTCATGTGTTTGTGTTTTTTTAGATTATAAGGCCTAAAGTTACAAATAATGTTGAGCAGTAAAAGTTAAAGTTCTTTAATAGCCATGTTAATATTTTAGCTAAGAGAATTTGTGATTGGCAAATATTTTAAATTAGAAATGAATTAGTGCAACAAATAATACTACCTATTGCTTATGATTTGGATCATTTTTGAACAGAATTTCCAATTCTCTATGGTAAGTGATGTAAGGCTTCTAATAAAATGATCTTTAGATCATGGAGCTCAGAAAGTGAGACCAATGTTTGTTCCTTTGATCATTAAATAATTATTAAAGGAGAGTTAAGTGAACAGGTTTTTAAAATTGCTAAGGTTCTTTAGCGTGATCATAAAGTAAACTTATGTCTACAATGAAGTGGTTTCTTATCTATATAAATGTAATATGGAAAAAGAAAATAGTTTTCTTATCACTAATTTTATAAAATTTACAGACTGAAGTAATTACCATTTTTAAATATTATATATTTTAAAAAATAATAGTGTTTTAATTGATGGACTAATGTTAAATGAAAAAAACGCTTAATTAGAAATTTAAGCGTTTTTTTTATTTTTAAAAAATTAAAGTTTTACTTTATAATACTATTTTTTTACGAATAACTGAATTTGTAAAAGTGTCTTCTAACTCTACGATATAAACTCCTTGTGAAAATCCATTTGCTTCAATTACATAGCTGCTATCATTGATTGAGCCATTTAATATAGATTTTCCAGAGATATCATATACATTATAATTTGTATTTTCAGGCAAATTATAAAGTTCTATTGAGTTATTTAAACTCACGATTCTAACTTTGTTTATAGCAAATTGATTAACATTCAAGGTTTGACCAGCTTGAATAGCTTCATCTGCAGTTGCATTGTAAGCATATTCTTTAACTGTAAAACTATCACCAGATGCGCTTACATCTAATTTAGCCCAACCGTAATGTGTGCTTCCACTAATTTGAAAACGTAAGCCCAGATATTTGTCAGTAGTACCACACCAATTACTACTGCCTGAACCAAGATAACAACTAGCAAAATTAAGTGTTCCTTGAGAGTAAAATGAGGATTGACCAGAGCTTATTATAGCACCGTTATCTAGTGCAAACGGATAGGTATATAGCGGTTGTGAGCCTAAAATTTGATTACCAACGATAGAGGAGTTATCGATTTGAACAAAATTATAAGCTCCTGAACTTAATGTACCAGCATCAATATTAAAGTCAGCATTACCATCATTGTCTAGGTCTAAACTATAGTCAATTAAGCCTCCACCTGAAAAATCAGGGTCAACATCTGTGTAAATAATTTGACCACTAACATCAGTTAATCCAGCAATAGCAAGAGATAAAGCTCCATAATTAGCAAGCTTTTTTGAGAAATTTTTAGAAGTAGTTTTTTTCATGGTAACAGTGATTTTAAGTGTTAAGTCTTGAAAATAATTAAAAAAAAATAAATTTTAGTAGATTGCTGTAGCTAAAATTCTTTTTAAGTTGTTTTTTTTAGTATACCTAATTAAAAAGGTTATTTTTTACGAATTTAATAATTGTTTTTTTTCAAAAATCTAAAAATTAGGTTTTAAATATTTTGTTTTGTTTTTTTATAAAAAAATACATGTATGGCTATAGATAACGATGAATCAGTTAAATCAGACAGTTTTAATGTAACAAAGAAAGGATCTTTAGGATTACTTGCTTTTGGTGATATAGGATTGCGCGAATGGAGAAAGGTCAAAAACAATGTAGAAAAATCAAAGGTAATTACTGATGAAGAAAGATAAAGTGCTGTTAATAGGTTGGGATGCCGCAGATTGGAAAATTATAGGGCCGCTTATGGCAAAAGGTCGTATGCCAGCATTAAAAAAAATAATAGATAGAGGTGTTTATGGTAATATGAGCACAATGAATCCTCCGTATTCTCCGATGCTTTGGAGTACTGTTGCTACTGGTAAAACACCAGATAAGCATGGAGTTCTAGGGTTTATTGAGGTTTCGCCTGATAGAAAAGGGATTAGGCCTGTTACAGTAAACTCAAGAAAATCGAGGGCGTTATGGAATATTTTTCATAATCAAGGTTTAAAAAGTAATGTGGTTGGCTGGTGGCCTAGTTTTCCCGCAGAGCCAATAAATGGTGTTGTAGTTTCAGATAAATTTCAAAAAGTAAATAAAGATCCTAGTAAGAAGAGTCCTATTGTAAAAGGGACTATTCATCCATGGGATTTGGTAAAGGATATGCATGACTTAAGGCTGTTTCCTCATGAAGTGACAGAGGCTCATATTTTACCATTTATTCCTAGGGCAGCTGAGATAGATCAAGATAAAGAGCAAAGTTTATTTAGTTTTGCTAAGATGTTGGCAGAAAACACTTCGGTACATGCTGCAGCAACAAATCTTATGCGAACTACAGAATGGGATTTTATGGCCGTTTATTATGATTTGATTGATCATTTTTGTCACGCTTTTATGAAATACCACCCACCAAAATTAAACCACATAGCACAAAATAAGTTTGAAATTTATAAGGATACTATATATGGAGCTTATATGTATCAAGATATGATGTTAGAAAGAATGGTGGATTTAGCAGGTGAAGACACAACAATTGTTGTAATGTCTGATCATGGTTATGAATCTGGGAATAAACGAATTCTAAAAATGCCTAAATATCCAGCCGCTCCAGCTTTAGAGCATCGTAAATTTGGAATGTTTGTGGCTGCTGGTCCTAATATTAAGAAAAATGAAAAAGTATTTGGTTTAAGCTTAATCGATGTGGCTCCAACCATTTTACACATGTATGGTTTGCCTGTTGGAAAAGATATGGACGGTAAAGTTGCCTTAGATATATTTAAGAATCCTAAAAAGGTAAATTATATTGATAGTTGGGAGGATGTAAAAGGAGATTTTGGAGAACATGAGTCAGATTTAAGCGATTTGTTAGATGATGAAGAAGCTATGCAACAATTAATTGATTTGGGCTATATCGAAAAACCTGATGATAATATTGAAGTAGCTGTACTTAAGACTAGTTGCGATTTAAAACATAATTTAGCTAGAGTGTTTTTAGGTAAAAAAGATTACCCTGAGTCTAAGAGAATACTTTTAGAATTAGTTAATTATCCATACCCTACTTATGATGAAAAAGCATTTGAAGGTAAGAATAAAGACTTGTTGAAAACTCAAGGTTTTAAAATTGGAGATCCTGTTGTGGATACAATTCCATATTATATGGATTTGCTTTCTATAGCACTTTCAGAACATGATTATGATGTTGCAGAAGTCTATCTTAATAATTTACGAAATTTTGATAAAAAATTCGAACTAAATACTTCTGTGTCTGAAGCCAAAATTTTATTAGGAAAAGGCAAAGTACACCTTGCTCTAAAGTGCTTGGAGGACGCCAAAAATAAAAAGCCAAATTCATTAGTTTGGTATCAGATAGGTAAAATATATAAAAGATTAAGTCAATTTGAAAATGCTAAAGCTGCTTTTGAGTCAGCATTAGAATTTGAGATTGATAATGCAAAATCACATCAAGCCCTAGCAGATATTTTAATCAATCTAAATGATTATGAAGAAGCAGCGGATCATGCCTTAACAGCAATAGAATTGGTTAAGTATTTTCCGGCAGCACATTACACGTTGGGGCAGGCTTTAGAGAAATTAGGGGATTTAGAAAATGCTAAAAAAGCCTATGAAACTGCTTCCAAGTTAAAACCAAAGGACCATCAAAGAGCGGAACAAGCCATTGAAAATATTAATGAAAAACTTGGTGAACCTATAAGTTTAAATGATAAAGCAGAATATAAATATAGAAAAGATCAAATAGTAATTGTTTCTGGTCTACCGCGTTCTGGTACGTCTGTAATGATGCAAATGCTTAATAATGGAGGTATAGATGTCTTAACCGATGGAAATAGAAAATCTGATGAATCAAACCCTAAAGGGTATTTTGAGTATGATCCTGTAATGGCTTTACATAAAGATAATTCTTGGTTGGGAATGGCGCAGAATAAAACTGTAAAGGTAGTGGCGCCATTACTAAAATTTTTAGATCCTAAATATAGGTATAAGGTTATTTTTATGAATAGAGATTTAACCGAAGTTGTGAAATCTCAGCAAAAAATGGTTGGTAAAAATTCTGACATACTACCTGTTAAACTTTTTGAATCGTATAACAAACATTTAAATCAAGTAGAGGTTTGGAAAGATAATGAACCAGGTGTAGAGCTTATTTATGTAGATTATAAAGAGGTGCTCTTTAATACAGATCAGGTTTTAGATAAAGTGACATCTTTTATAGGTGTAGATTTAGATAAGTCTGAAATGATCAAAAGCATAGACAAAACATTATATAGAAACAAATCCTAAATTTAAGTTGTAAAATAGTTTATCAAAAGCATTTTTAGTACGTTTGTTTATATGCATTTTTTCTTTTGAAAATAACCGAACAGATAAAACAACCAATTGCCTACGAGATGGATCTTTTTGAACAAAAGTTTCAACTCTCTATGGCTAGTAAGGTAGCGCTTCTCAATCGAATTACTCATTATATAGTAAACCGAAAAGGAAAGCAGATGCGACCAATGTTTGTGTTTTTGGTTGCTAAAATGATGAATAATGGTGAGGTTAGTGAACGGACTTATAGAGGTGCTTCGGTAATAGAGCTAATTCACACGGCAACTTTGGTTCATGATGATGTGGTGGACGATAGTAACCGAAGACGAGGATTCTTCTCTATTAATGCTCTTTGGAAAAATAAAATCGCTGTTCTAATAGGCGATTTTCTTCTATCTAAAGGTTTGTTACTTTCTATAGATAATAATGATTTCGATTTACTAAAAATTATCTCTGTCGCAGTGAGAGAAATGAGCGAGGGAGAACTACTGCAAATAGAAAAAGCCAGACAGCTAGATATTACAGAAGATATATACCACGAGATAATTAGGCAGAAAACAGCGACTTTAATTGCTGCTTGTTGTAGTTTGGGTGCTGCATCTGTAAAGCCAAATTCGCCAGAAGTAGAAACCATGCGAAAATTTGGCGAGTTAATAGGTATGGCATTTCAGATTAAAGATGATTTGTTTGATTATGGAAAAGAAGCTATTGGCAAACCAACAGGCATAGATATAAAGGAGCAAAAAATGACCTTACCTTTAATATATGTCCTAAATAACTGTACCAAGAAAGAGAAAAAATGGTTAATTAATTCGGTTAAGAATCATAATAAGGATAAGAAACGCGTCAATGAGGTTATTGCTTTTGTAAAAGCTAATGGTGGTTTAGATTACGCTGTTTCTAAAATGAAAGCTTTTCAAGAAGAAGCCTTAGCTATATTGGCAAATTATCCCGAGTCACCATACAAAGCATCTCTAAAGCTTATGGTAGATTACGTAATTGAAAGAAAAAAATAAATTTCAATACACTTAAAATCAAATAGTTAAAAATTATTTTAATTATTTTTCATTTCCCAAGCAACCCTTTACTACAAAATTGCGTCTTTATAAATAGAAAGGCATCTGAACGTCATCAGAATTTAAACCAAACCATGAAAGTTATTCAACTTCATAAAAATGAAACAAAACTCATAGAGCGCGCTGCGAATAAAAATCGTGAAGCACAGCATATAATGTACGAGTTACATGCGCCAAAAATGTTGAGTGTTTGTAGATACTATATTAAAGATGCATATCAAGCAGAAGAAGTCATGTTGAATGGTTTTTTCAAAGTGTTTAAATATTTGAAGACCTATAAACATGAAGGCAGCTTTGAAGGTTGGATAAGACGAATCATGGTACGAGAATCCATTTCATATTTAAGGCAAAAAAAGAAAATTGAATTTGCTGTTGAAGATGATTATTTGGATCAAGGCTCATCAAACAATATTAATACAAACATTGAAGTTGCAGAAATACAAGAACTCATCGATAGTTTGCCAGAAGGTTACCGAATGGTCTTTGTAATGTATGCGATAGAAGGATATAAGCATAATGAGATTGCCGAATTATTAAAAATTTCAGAAGGCACTTCTAAATCACAATTGTTTAAAGCCCGACAAATGCTTCAAAAGAAATTAAAAGAATTAAATAACAACAGTTATGGCACCAATTAAGTTTGAAGAAAATATAAAAGACAAGCTAGAGAAACGCACATTGACGCCTTCATCAGAAAGTTGGTCTAAGCTATCTGACCGATTAGATGCAGAAGACAATAAAACTAAAAAACCAATTTATTGGTGGTTGAGTATTGCTGCAGGATTAATAATTATGATTGCGATATCAGTGCAATTTTTTAATACAGACGAATCAGAAAACACACTTCCTCAGGTGGTTGAAGAGAACGTAATAGAAGAACAATTAAATGATAAAAATTTAGAGTTCAACCAAAAAGAGTCTATCGAAGTGGTAAATGAAGACAATAGTGTTATAGAGGAGGAGTTGAAAAAAGAGACATTACCAAAGACAAAAGCATCTAAAATAATAGATTATAAAAAAGTAATTAATAAAAAGTCTGAGCCTAAAACGCAATTGGCAGAACAAGGGAAATCCGTTGATGAAACGATTACTATTAATAAAGAAGAAGCGCTTAATAATGAAGTAGAAAATCTTTTGCAAGAAGCTAAATTGAAAACAGCAGTTGCAGAAGCTATAACAAACATAAAATTAAAAGAACCGTCAGTTTCAGATCAAGAAATAGATTCTTTATTAAAAATAGCGAGTAAAGAACTTTTTAAGCAAAACTTAGAGATTGAATCTTTAAGAACAGTAGATGCAAATAGTTTATTAATGAGTGTAGAAGACGAAATGGGTCAGTCTTTTAGAAGTAAAGTCTTTGAAGCTCTAAAGGATAGTTACGGAACGGTAAAAACGGCAGTTGCAAATAGAAATAACTAAGGTCTTTATTTAATACTAAGTAGAGTCAAAGGGTAGATAGAAGAATCAAAATTAAAATAAATCATCAATAATCAATAAATCAAAAAACGAACAGTTATGAATAACATTACAAGATTAGTAGTTTGCTTAGTGATAGCGCTAACATTTACAACAGCACAAGGACAAGAAACAAAGGTTGATAGTACTCAATCATCAGTAAATCAATTAAAAATTAAAGCACTTAATGAGCTCAAAACAAATATTGAGAACGAAGAACGTGAATCATTAAAATATGAAATAGAAGCGATTAATCAACGTTTAGACAAAGGGAGTATAACTGCAGGAGAAGCAGAAACTTTAAAAAAAGAAGCAGCGAAAAACAGAGCTTTAAATATTGAAAACCGTTTGGCTATCGTAGATAATAAAATTGCGCTTTTAGGACGTAATGAAGATGGTTATAATACAGAAGATGGCGATGGAGATGGGTTTGTACTTCGAATAGGAGCTGGAGAAGACGAGAAAGAGAGCTTTGTTTATTTTGGTGAAAAATCCAATGATAAGCCAAGAAAATACGACAGACGTACAACAACAAACGTTGTTTTTGCATTAGGATTTAATAATGCTTTAATTGATGGTGAAAGCTTAGAAGATTCACCATACAAAATAGGAAGTTCAGATTTCTATGAATTAGGTTATGCTTGGAAAACTAGAATTTTTGAAGACAGTAACTTTTGGAGATTAAAGTATGGTTTCTCTTTTCAGTGGAATAAATTTGAAATGAAAGACAACAATTTTTTAGTAAATACAGATGGTGATATTTCAGTACAGGAATTCTCTTCAAATTTAGACCAAGCAAAGTTTAGAACTACAAATTTAGTATTTCCCATGCACATAGAATTTGGGCCTTCTAAAAAGATTGAAAAAGACAACTACTTTAGATATTCAACTTACAAGCAATTAAAATTTGGTTTAGGTGGTTATGTAGGTCTTAATTTGGGTAGCATTCAAAAATTAAAGTATAAAGAAGGAGGAGATAAAATTAAAACGAAGCAACGTGGTGGTTATGAAGTTAGCGAATTTGTATATGGCTTAAGTGGTTATGTTGCTTTAGGAGAAATTGCGTTGTACGTAAAGTATGATCTTAATCCATTGTTTAAGAACCAGGTAGTAGATCAGAATAATATCTCAGTAGGTATACGTTTTGATATGGACTAAACCAATTTATTTTTGAGTGTCTAAAAAGTCTTAATCTGTTATGATTAAGGCTTTTTTTTGTAAGCTATAATAGTTTTTTTAACTTTTATTCTTTCTAATTTTTCTCATTGAAAGCATCTTTAAATTCAATGTCATCATCAACGGTTCCTTTGTAGGCTTTTATCCATGCATTACCAAAAATATTAATAACACTTGGAAGCACACTTGCTTCTAGGTTATTTAAATCTCCTTCTAAAGGAATTTTAGTTGCAAATGTATCTGTAGATTGATTTTTTAAAATAAATTTAAAGAACCCAACGAAGCCTTCCCATAATACACCTAGAAAGCCGTCTTCTTTTCCAATGAGTTTAGAGTTGGTGATTAAAGGTTTCATATAGCCTTTCATAAAGCCATCTGCAATTGCTAGCTCGCTAAACAATTCAAATGTGCCAGATTCAAAATCTATACCTGCATAATGTCTGGTAAAAGGGTTTAGAGCTGTTATATCTGCTTTTTCTAGTCCAAACTCTATATTCATATCAGGGATTTCTTTAATAAGGTTCACATTACCATTTAATGTCATTTTTCCATTACCAATTGAGATGGCAGATGCATATATAGGTGAAGGGAGTGTTCTATCTTTAGCAGAAACATTACGGAGGTTTTTAGCTATTAGCTCTAGTTTTTCAAAATGTAAATCAATATTAGGATCTGCTTGTAATTCTACAAAGGCAATTTTTCCGTTATGAATTTCAAAATTGTTAATATCAATGGGAACTAAATCTGTTAAGGCTTTACTCCAGTCATCTGCATCTGCAGTATTGCCTTCCGTATTTTGGTCTTCCATTACGTAAATGATCTCTGGATTTTCCATAATAATCTCACTTACAATTTCTCCATTAAAAATAGATTTCCACTCTATAGAAATATCAGTTTTTGGAAAATTTAAAAATGGCACCTGAGTTTTTGCATTAACTTTATTAAGATATACACCTTCTATAACATAAGCTCCACGATATAAGGCTATATCTATATCTTCAACTTCACCAAAATAACCAGGTAAATCTGCTAATATTTTATTGACTTCAGATTTAACATAGTATGGTAAATATAATCGTGCACCGATTAATATGATGATGATAATTATAGGTATAGTATAGCGTTTTTTCTTATAGATTTTTCTTTTAGAAGCAGTAGTGTCTGTATCTGAATTTTGTTTTTTCATAATGTAAAATTAAGTAATAGTGTAATTTAAAAATTCTATTTGGAGATTGTTTAACATTTGTGATATAACAGTTTCTTTAATAATTGTTTTGTCTTAAATTTACAAACTTGCTAAAACTCTAAATTTGATTTCACAAAATTCCATTGCCCAAGTATTTGAAACCGCTCGTGTAGAAGAGGTTATTGGAGATTTTGTGCAGTTAAAAAAAGCAGGTACAAACTATAAAGGTTTAAGTCCTTTTAGTGAAGAACGCTCTCCGAGTTTTGTAGTATCTCCAGTGAAACAAATTTGGAAAGATTTTTCAAGTGGAAAAGGCGGAAATGCTGTGACATTCTTAATGGAGCACGAGCATTTTACGTACCCTGAGGCTATAAAATATTTGGCTAAAAAGTACAATATTGAAATAGAAGAAACCGAGCGTACAGATCAAGAAAAAGCACAAGCAGATACTCGAGAGAGTTTGTATTTGGTTAGTGAATATGCAAGTAGTTACTTTCAGAACGTTTTGCATAAAACCAATCAAGGAAAAGCAATAGGTTTAAGTTATTTTAAAGAGCGAGGATTTACAGACGAAACTATTAAGAAATTTAATCTTGGGTATTCTTTAGATGAGTGGCAAGGTTTTACAGATGATGCTTTAGGAAAAGGATATCAAATTAATTTTTTAGAACAAAGTGGTCTAACGATTGTAAAAGGCGAAAAACGATTCGATCGTTTTAAAGGTCGTGTTATGTTTCCTATTCATAGTATGAGTGGGAGAGTTCTTGGTTTTGGAGGTCGTATTTTAACTAACGATAAGAAAGCGGCTAAATATTTAAACTCACCAGAAAGCGAAATCTATTATAAAAGTAAGGTTTTGTATGGTTTATATAATGCCAAGCAAAGTATTGCGAAAGAAGATAATTGTTATTTAGTAGAAGGTTATACAGATGTTATTCAGTTTCATCAAACAGGAATTACCAATGTGGTTTCTTCTTCTGGTACTGCTTTATCTCCAGATCAAATCCGATTAATTAATAGATTAACCAATAACATTACGGTTCTTTTTGATGGTGATGCTGCAGGTGTGCGAGCTTCCATTCGTGGTATAGATTTAATACTAGAACAAGGAGTAAATGTTAAGGTATGTACATTTCCTGATGGTGAAGATCCTGATAGTTTTTCTAAGTCAAATACTTTAGAAGAACTTACCGAATATCTTAACGAAAACGCAAAGGATTTTATTCAGTTTAAAGCCTCTTTATTGGTTAAGGAGGCGAATAATGATCCCATTAAAAAAGCAGAAACTATTCGTGATATTGTAAATAGTATTGCTAAGATTCCAGATCAAATAAAACGTGAAATCTATATCCAAGAATGTGCGCGTATTATGGATATTAGCGAAAGTGTTCTTTTTACAACCTTAGCACAAATTAATAATAAACAGACTCAGGATAATAATAAACCCAAGTCTTATATTTCATCTAATTCTTCTGATCCAAATGAACCTCCATTTGAAGTTTTTAGGAATGAAGAATCGAGTCGTAAGCCAAAAGTTGATGTTCAATTTGAACTAGAAAAGAAGATCATTGAAATATTAATGCTTTATGGAGACAAAACAGAGCAGTTTGATGATTTATTGCTTCAGGTAGATGAAGCTTCAGGTGATTTAATTGCAAAACCTACAGTAGTAGAAACACGTGTTTTTGAAAAAATATACTTGGATCTTCAAGATGATGAAATGCAGTTTACCAATCCACAATTTCAAGCACTTTATTATGCGATTATGGATAAGCTAAATCAAGAGGTGACGTTTTCTACAAAAAACTTTATTAATCAACTAGATCAAGAGACTGCAAGTACTGTAACAAGTATTCTAATGGAAGATGAGCGTTATAATCTTCACGATTGGGAGCGTAATCTTATTATACCTAAAGAAAAAGACCATTCCGTTTCGCAATTGGTAAGTCAGACTATTTTAACCTTGCGTTGTCATTTAATTGATAAGAAAGTTGGGGAATATAAAAATGAAACCTTAAATGAGAATGCAGATTTGCGCTCAATAATGGAAGATGTTAAAGAATATGTAGGTCTTAAAATGCTACTATCCCGAAAACTGGGCAAAGTAATAGGCTAGTGTGTAAGATTATGGTGCTTAGCTTGATGAATTAAGTCTACAATATTTGTAACATTAAGCTTCTTAAATAAACGGGCTTTGTATGTACTCACTGTTTTTTCATTGATATCTAACTCTTCCGCTATTTCCTTGTTTTTACGACCAATAGAAAGTAGTTTTAAGACTTCAACTTCTCTAGTTGAAAGTTTTTTAAACATACGACTTCTACTTTTTCGTGTATCTTCATAGTGAAAATGTTTGTCCATTTTTTCACTAAGAGAAGTGCCACCTGTGCTTATTTTTCTTACTGCAGCTTCAATTTCACTAGGGCTAGCTTTTTTGTTTAAATAACCAGATGCTCCTGCTTTAATAGTGCTTATGGCATAGATCTCTTCAGGTTGATGACTAAACATTAAGACTTGAACAGATTTATTTTCTTTTTTAATTGCTCTAAGTGCTGTAATACCATTAAGCTCTGGTAAATCGATTTCAGAAATTATAACATCGACTTCATTTCGTCTTATAAATTCAAATATTTCAATTCCACTTCCTAAAGCACCAATAACTTTTAAATCTTCTTTGCTATTTAAAAATAGCTCTAATCCGGTTCTAACTATGGGGTGACTATCTACAATAAGAATTCGTATCATGATAATTATATTTTGGTTTCTAGTTAGGGTTAATAATTATTTAATATCTATTCTTATTAAATAATGTGAAGATTTGTTTCGTAAAAATAGTTAAAAATTAAATTAATTAACGGATTTAAGTAGTGAAATGCAAAGATTATTTTAAATTATTGGGAATTTCGCAAACTGGTATTGGGTTCATTTTGTGTTTGTTAGATGAGTTGTAGCGTAAGTAGATATTGAATGCTTCGCGTTCTCGTCCTTCAAAATCATCAGGAGTTTTTCCGTTCTCTTCCATCTGCATTGCCCATTCTAATTCAGGATAAGTAGCACCTATCTGATCTTCGTCACTACGTGTGTCGCCAAATAAACCATCACTAGGAGCAGCTTTCATTATAGATTCTGGTACTTTTAAGCTGTCGCCAATTTCATAAACTTCAGATTTTAATAAATCAGCAATTGGGCTTAAATCTACACCTCCGTCACCATATTTAGTATAAAAACCGACTCCAAAATCTTCAACTTTATTTCCTGTTCCTGCAACTAAGTAACCTAAAAGGCCTGCGTGATAATATAAAGTGGTCATGCGTAAACGTGCTCTCGTATTAGCTAAAGCCATATCAACCGTAGCTTGGTTGCCCTCTAAACTTACCTCAGTTTTAAATTCTTCAAAGACAGGAGTTAAATCTACACGAGCATCTTTTACATTAGGAAAGCGCGCTTTTAATTGCGCAATATGTTCTTGGGCTCTAGTGACGTGACTAGCGGCTTGATGAATTGGCATTTCAATACATAAAAGCTCTAATCCTGTTTTAGCACACAGTGTTGAGGTTACAGCAGAATCTATACCTCCTGAAATTCCAATAACAAAACCATTAACGTTGGCTTTTATGGCATAGTCTTTTAGCCATTTTACAATATGATCTACTACCTTTTCAGTTTGCATAATTTTTTAATTTTTTAACAAAGAAGCGTACCTTTGCACAACAAAAATAATGCAATCGTGTTAAGATTAAAAATGTTTTACCAAATGCAGCTTAAATATTACATCATATTTATATTAGGGTTGATGCTTGTGTCTTGTGATAAGGACTCTAAAGTGGAACAAGAAATTGCCGCAATTAACATAGATTTTAATGTTGAGCGTTTTGATAAGGCATTTTTAGAGGCTAAACCAAACGATTTGTCACAGTTAAAAGGAGCATATCCTTTTTTGTTTTCTAAACATGTACCAGATTCTATTTGGATTCATAGAATAAATGATACGTTGCAAAATGAGCTGCTACAGGAAGTGCAAAAGGTGTTTCCAAATTTTAAAACATCAGAAGAAGAATTAAAAGGCTTATTTCAACATTTAAAATACTACGATAAAACATTTAAGGCACCTAGAGTTATTACGTTAACAAATGACGTTGCTTACAGAGATAAGACTATCGTAAATGATTCGCTAGTGCTTATTGCTTTAGATAATTACCTGGGAGCTAGTCATGAATTTTATCAGAATATACCAATGTACATTGGTGCTAACATGACCAAAAATCAAATTGTAGTAGATGTAACCAATGGTTATGCAAACAAATACATATTTCAAACCAATAGAAGAACGTTATTAAATGAAATGATTTATTTCGGGAAGTTACTTTATTTTAAAGATGTAATGATTCCGTTTAAATCAGCTGCAGAAAGAATTGGTTACACAGAAAACCAAATAAAATGGGCTGAAGCTAATGAAAGTGAGATTTGGAGTTATTTTATTGAAAAAGAATTATTGTACAGTACAGATCCTAAATTACCAAATCGGTTTATAGCAGATGCTCCGTTCTCTAAATTTTATCTTGAATTAGATAATGAGTCTCCAGGGCGTTTAGGTCAGTACTTAGGTTGGCAAATTGTAAAAGCCTATGCCGAAACTACAGGTGAAGATGTTTTAAAAATTATGCAAACGGAACCTGACGTTATATTTACAAAAGCAAATTTTAAACCCAAAAAGTAATGACTAAAGTTATAAAATCTAAAATAGTATTAAACGTTGAATTGGACGAAAATAGAGTGCCAGAAAAATTAAATTGGTCTGCACAAGATGGAGGAGTAGATGGCGAAGAAGCTAAAGCTATATTGCTATCGGTTTGGGATAGTAAGAAGCAAGAGACGTTAAAAATTGATTTATGGACAAAGGATATGCCTGTGGATGAGATGAAACTTTTCTTTCATCAAACTTTAGTGACTATGAGCGATTCTTTTTTAAGAGCAACTCAAGACGAAAAAATGACAGAAACAATGAAAGATTTTTGTGATTATTTCGCTGAGAAACTAGAGCTTAAAAAATAGTTTACATGCAGAATTAATTACCTTTTGTTTTTGTGCGATGCTTTTTTACTGGTGTGCGTGTTAGTAGATAAGCAATACTTTGATTTGGAGCGCTTTTTATAATGTTTAGCTCTTCATCTAGCATCATACCTTTTCCTTCAGCAATATCGTTATTAGTGAAAGGGAGCGTTGCGTTTTTTTGTTCTTTTTGATAATTGCGTCGCATTAAACCTAAGATGATAGTTTTATCTGATAGTTTTGCTTCTACAACAAATTTACCTTCCGGAATGTTTGCCAACGAAATTTTAGATGTAAAACCGTTAACAGTGATTATGTTTTCATAGTCTTCGTTAAAAATATCAATCTGTAATATTTTGGTTTCACTGTTTAGAATTAAGCTATCCTTGGCGGTGTTTAAATTGTGCTTAAGTTCTTTTGCTTTTGGGTTGGTGTTTTTTAATAAGATAAATTCCTGACTATAAATATTTAAGGCAGAGAGTAGGACAATAAGTGTGAAGATATTTTTTATCATAACATATATATTTAAAATTTGAGGGCTATAATCAAAAAATTATTACTTCAAGTTAATACAGTATATGATTAACTAATTATTTCTAAGATAGAATGCGTTTTTTTAAGATGATACACGTTGGAATACGATATAAAGCAAAAAAACAAGATTTAAAAGCATGTGAATTTGGCTACTTTAATATCTAATTTTTACTAAATTAGCTTATGAGAAAAATCTTATTTGGTGTTATAATCACTTTAGTTGTACTATTCACTTTTAGATATTGTGATGATAAACAAGAAGATAAAATTGTACTTAAAGAGAGTACAGCTTTAATTCAAGAACAAATAAAAAACGTTGGTAAACTCGTTGTTACCGAAGGGCATTTTAGTGAAGTGTTTACTTACAAGAACTCTAAAGGTGTTTTTGGGGATTTAATTTCAGCCGAAAAGAAAGCCGTAGTTATCGTCAATGCAGATGTAACTATAGGGTACGATTTAAGTAAAATTGAATATCAAATAGATGAAGAAACAAAAACACTTAAAATCTTAAGCATTCCGAAAGAAGAAATTAAAATTAGTCCAGATTTTGAATATTATGATATGCAAGCAGATTACCTCAATCCATTTGAAGCCAAAGATTACAATAATATAAAAGAAACCGTAAAAAAGTCGCTAATGAAAAAAGTTGAAGCATCAGAGTTAAAGTCTAATGCACAAAACCGATTGATTAGCGAATTATCAAAATTCTTTATGTTGACCAATTCTCTTGGTTGGACTTTAGAATATAACCAAAGTCCAATTTCAGAATTAAGTGAACTTAATAATCTAAAAAATATATTGAATTAAAATTTAGCCCAATTTTCGTTGTAAGCTTGCCATTCCGCCACCATTTATGGCATCAATTCCATTAGATTTTAAAATACTTGCAGCATTTGCAGAGCGCATGCCACTAGCACAATGGGCAATTACAGGTTTGTTTAGTCTTTTAATCTCGTTAATTCTATTTCCTAGTTCTTGAACCGGAATGTGAATCGCATTTTTTATATGTCCACCTTGGTATTCACTAGGTGTTCTAACATCTAAAATAACAGCCCCTTTTTCTAGGTATTCAGCAACGTTGTTAGTCGATTTTCCAAATAAAGCATCAAATATTCCCATTGTATTTATTTTTGAACAAATTTCCGAAAAGTTTATAAAACCATTCGTAACCAAAGTTACATTATAATTGTGTTCTACTTAAAAATCTTGTAAATTTAGTGTTTTACCTCACTATGAAACCAGAGACACGTCAACAAGAAATTATTAGAGTAGCTGCTAAACTCTTCAAAGAAAAAGGTTACAGTGCGGTCACCATGCGAGATTTGGCAACTGCCATGGATATAAAAGCGGCAAGCCTTTACAATCATATCAATTCTAAACAAGATATATTAGAAAGTATTATCATTTCTATTGCAGAACAATTTACAGAAGGCATGTCTTCTGTAAGAGAAAGCAATGCTACTTGCATCGAAAAGTTAAAAGAAATTATAGCGTTGCATGTAGAAGTATCTAGTACTAATATTTACGGTATGGCAGCTTTAAATCACGATTGGATGCATCTAGAAGCTCGATTAAACTACTACAAAAAGTTGCGTAGCGATTACGAAAATGATTTCAGAAATATTCTTATTGAAGGTATAAAAGCTGGTGAAATTTCAGACATAAAACCAGATGTAATGATGTTTTCAATCTTAACAACCTTACGTTCGCTTTATTTATGGATTCCTAAAAAAGAAGCAATTCACCTTAATGAACTTACCAATGACCTCAACGAAATTCTCATAAAAGGTGTCATAAAACAGATTTAAATTTATTTACTAACTTTGTCAAGCAAACTAACAAGTGTTAGTTTAGTGTTTTAAAAATACATATGGCACAGTTTTATAAGCTTAAAATTCAAGATATATATAAGGAAACCGAAGATACTTCGGTTATAACCTTTTATGTTCCTATAGAATTACATAATACATTCAAATTTCGTCAAGGTCAGCATTTAACTCTAAAAGCAGACATTAACGGAGAAGATGTACGTCGTTCGTATTCACTTTGCTCAAGTCCATTAGATAGTCAATGGAAAGTTGCTGTAAAGCTCATTCCTGGTGGGAAATTCTCAACTTATATAAACGAAACGCTAAAAACGGGTGACCAATTAGAAGTGATGGCACCAAGCGGAACATTCGGAGTAGAAGTCAACGCGTCAAAGCCCAAAAACTACTTGTTTTTCGCAGCAGGAAGTGGAATTACACCAGTCCTCTCAATGGTTAAAGCACATTTGCAAGCAGAGCCAAATTCGACATGTAAATTATTTTATGTCAATAAAACCGCAAAATCCATTATCTTTAAGGAAGAACTAGAGCAACTTAGGAATACTTATTTCGGACGATTCGAAATTTATTATTTCTTAACCAAAGAACGTAGAGATATTGAGTTATTAAACGGAAGATTCGATGATGAAAAGATGAAGATTCTTACCAATACATTTATTGATATTCCAGATACAAGTGAAGTATTTCTTTGCGGACCAGAAAAAATGGTAAACTACGTAAGCGAGTATTTAATAAATAAAGGATTACCAAAAGAGCTCGTGCATTCAGAGTTGTTTGTAACCGGACTTTCAGATGAAGACATTAAGCGAGCAGAACGTCTAGCAAAACAAAATGTAGAAGGAACTGAAGTGGTAATCGTCGATGGCGGAAAAGAATTCACCTTCACCATGACTAAAGAATACGATAATATCCTCGACGCAGCCTTAGGCGCAGGAGCCGATTTACCATTCGCCTGTAAAGGAGGTGTTTGTAGCACCTGTAAATGTGAAGTGAAAGAAGGCGCAGTCGAAATGAAAATAAATTACGCGTTAAGCGATAAAGAAGTCTCACAAAACCTAGTCTTAAGCTGCCAAGCAGTACCAACAACAGAAAAGGTAATTGTAGATTTCGATGTGTAAATAAGACTTGTCATTCCTGCGTAGGCAGGAATCCATAATATTTTGAAAAAGAAAAGTTAGAGTTCAACAAGCTAAAGGCCAACAGCCAATAGCTAAAAGCTTAAAATCATGAGTGAAGAACAAATAAAAAATCTAGAAGCACAATTCGAAGCACGTATCGCAAGAGACGAGAAAATCGAACCTAAAGACTGGATGCCAGAAAAATATCGTAAAACGCATATTAGGCAAATGTCACAACACGCACATTCCGAAATTGTAGGGATGCTTCCAGAAGGCAATTGGATAACTCGTGCACCTTCTTTGCGACGAAAAGTAGCACTTTTAGCAAAAGTGCAAGATGAAGCTGGTCACGGTTTATATCTCTATTCTGCATGTGAAACCTTAGGGGTTTCTCGCGATGAGTTATATGAACAATTGCATTCAGGAAAAGCGAAGTATTCTTCCATTTTTAATTATCCAACAGTAACTTGGGCAGATATGGGAGCTGTAGGCTGGCTAGTGGACGGAGCTGCAATTATCAATCAAGTACCATTGTGTAATACATCTTATGGTCCTTATGCAAGAGCCATGGTTCGTGTGTGTAAAGAAGAAAGTTTTCATCAACGTCAAGGTTTTGAAATCATGATGAAGTTGGCAAACGGAACACCAGAACAAAAAGAATTAGCGCAAGATGCTTTAAACCGTTGGTGGTGGCCAAGTTTAATGATGTTAGGTCCTACAGATGCCGAATCTATTCATACAGAACAATCCATGAAATGGAAATTAAAGCGTAAGTCTAACGACGATTTACGTCAGCAATTTATAGATCAAACGGTTCCTCAAGCCGAATTAATCGGACTTACAATTCCTGATCCAGATTTAAAATGGAACGAGGAACGCCAAAGCTATGATTTCGGTGAAATTAATTGGGACGAGTTCTGGCAAGTCGTAAAAGGTCATGGACCAATGAATAAAGAACGCATGAAAGCTAGAGTTGGTGCATGGGAAGAAGGAGAATGGGTTAGAGATGCTGCAATGGCACATGCTGAAAAGAAGCAAGCAAGAAAACAAAAACAAGCAATTTAAATTTCATCGTCAATTCGAGTGATTTTCTGTCAGTTTATGAGCAGTCGAAATCAAAGAAAATTATATCGAGAATAAGATGAAACAAAACATATAATTATGTCTGATAAAAAAAACTGGCCACTTTGGGAAATCTTTGTAAGAAGTAAAAATGGATTAGAACATCGTCATTTTGGAAGTCTTCATGCAGCAGATGCAGAAATGGCATTAGAAAATGCAAGAGATGTGTACACAAGACGAAATGAAGGTGTAAGTATTTGGGTGGTAGAATCTAAAAATATTACAGCATCAAACCCAGAACATAATGGCGAAATGTTTGAGCCTGCTCAAGATAAAGTCTATCGTCACCCAACATTTTATGATTTACCGGACGAGGTAAAACATATGTAATAATTGTCATTCCTGCGAAGGCAGGAATCTCATTAAGAGAATCTAAATCTCATTCAGAACAAAGGAAGAATCTTATTATTAATAAGTACGTCACTTCGAGTGATTCCGATTTTTTATTGGAATTATATCGAGAAGTAATTAAATAGATACCCATTTTTATGGGCACTTAAAATGAAACAAAACCTATACAACTATATATTAGGAATCGCAGACAACAGTCTGATCCTAGGACAAAGACTAGGAGAGCTCACAGGACATGGACCAAGCCTAGAAACAGATATCGCTTGCACCAATATCTCATTAGATTTATTCGGACAAGTACGAAGCTATTTTCAATACGCAGCAAAAATTGCAGGAGATAACAGAACTGAAGATGATATAGCAATGCTTCGTAAAGAACGAGAATATGTAAATGTATTGTTGGTAGAACAACCCAATAGAGATTTTGCGTATACCATGGCACGTCAGTTCTTATTTGATGTATATCATTTATTGTTTTTACAGAAATTAGAAAAAAGTAAAGATTTAACTTTATCTGCTATTGCAACAAAATCAATTAAAGAAGTGAGTTATCATGAACGTTTTTCAGGAGACTGGATAAAACGTTTAGGAGATGGTACAGAGGAAAGTAAAACAAAAATGCAAGATGCTATTGATGGTTTGTGGACCTATACTGATGAGTTATTTCATCAAACCGAAGCAGATAAAGCAATGGTTGCAGAAGGAATTGGTGTTGATGTAACAAAACTTAAAGAGACCTATTATAAAAAAGTAAATGAAATTTTAGAAGAAGCAACACTTGAAATTCCAGAATCTAAGTGGTTTCAAAAAGGAGGAAAAGATGGCATTCACACCGAACATTTAGGGTATTTATTAGCAGAGCTTCAATATATGCAACGTGCTTATCCTAATATGGAATGGTAACACAAATTCCTGAGAAGACAGATAAACCTTTAGGTTCAGCAAAGCTAATCTCATAATCGAAAAAGTAAAAGTTAGTCGGTTAAACATGACGTCACTTCGAGTGATTCCGATTTTTTTATCGGAATGGTATCGAGAAGTAATAAAGCAAAATTCCCGTTTTCACGGGAAATGAATATGACAACAGAACAAAACATAGACCAAATCTTAATTCCAATTCTGGAACAAGTTTCAGATCCTGAAATCCCAGTATTATCTATCATGGATATGGGAGTGGTACGTACTGCAGTCATAGAAAATAATATTGTAAAAGTAGAAATTACACCAACGTATAGTGGTTGTCCAGCGATGGATGTTATTGGAGACGATATTAAAGCCGCATTAAAAGTGGCAGGATACGATTCAGAAATAGAATTAATTCTTGCACCAGCTTGGACCACCGATTGGATTACACCAAGAGGAAGAAAAGCATTAGAAGATTATGGTATAGCAGCACCTTTAAACGCAGAAGCAGATAAAGATGTATTGCTTAATGATAAAAGGATAGTGAAGTGTACCAATTGTGGTTCACAAAACACAAGATTAGTAAGTCAGTTTGGTTCCACAGCATGCAAAGCACAATTTCAGTGTGACGATTGCCAAGAGCCATTTGATTACTTCAAGTGCTTAAAATAGAAATTCGATGTCAGTTCGAGTGAAATTGCTTTTTAACAATTTAGTATCGAGAACATATAAAATTTTTGTCATTCCTGCGAAGGCAGGAATCCACAATAAAAGAAAAACATATGAATAAAAGCATACTTTTAAAAATAGAAAATAAAATAGCATACATCACGCTAAACAGACCAGAAGTATTCAACAGTTTTAACCGTGAAATGGCATTTTTGCTTCACGATACTTTAGATGCTTGTGAAACAAATGATGAGGTTAGAGCAATTGTTCTTACTGGAAATGGAAAAGCATTTTGTGCAGGACAAGATTTAAAAGAAGTGACGGATCCAGATTTAAATCCTGGATTCAAAAAAATATTAGAAGAGCATTATAATCCAATAATTACTAGAATTAGAAATATTAAAAAACCAGTAATTGCAGCTGTAAACGGAGTTGCAGCAGGAGCAGGAGCAAATATTGCTTTAGCTTGTGATATTGTTGTTGCACATGAAAAAGTAAGTTTCATTCAAGCGTTTAGTTTAATAGGTCTGGTTCCAGATAGTGCCGGAACATTCTTTTTACCAAGATTAATCGGATTTCAAAAAGCATTAGCATTAGCCATGTTAGGCGATAAAATTTCAGCAGAAGAAGCAGAGAAAATGGGAATGATTTATAAAATGATTCCATTAGAAAGTTTTGAAGAAGATGTCAATAAGTTAGCTTTGAAACTGGCAAACATGCCTACAAAAGCATTGGGTATGATTAAAGAATTATTCAATAAATCGATGACCAATGATTTAGAATCTCAATTAGCGTTTGAGTCTAAGTTACAAATTGAAGCAGCACAAACTGAAGATTACAAGGAAGGAGTTGCTGCATTTATAGAAAAACGTCAACCAAATTTTAAAGGAAACTAAAGTTTTGTCATTCCTGCGAAGGCAGGAATCTATTATAGGATGAATAAACAAACACTCATAGAAGCGCACAACCGAATAAAACCTTTTATTCACCAAACACCAGTGCTAACCTCAGAATTGCTAAATAAAGAGGCAGGCTGTAATCTATTTTTCAAATGTGAGAACTTTCAAAAAATGGGAGCCTTTAAAATGCGAGGAGCAGCAAATGCAATTCTTTCACTTTCTGATGCGGAAAGAGAACGTGGTGTGGTAACACATTCCTCAGGTAATTTTGCCCAAGCAGTTTCATTAGCAGCTCAAAAGTTAAATGTGAAGGCATACATTGTAATGCCAGAAAATGCACCACAAGTCAAAAAAGATGCAGTTAAAACTTATGAGGGTGAAATCATAGAATGTGAATCGACACCTCAAGCAAGAGAAGCAACAGCTAATAAAGTTAAAGAGGAAAAGGGAACATCATTTTTACACCCATCTAATCAAGATGAGGTTATTTATGGTAATAGTACAGCAGCAATTGAATTATTAGAAGAGCAACCAGATTTAGATATTATCCTAGCACCTGTTGGTGGAGGAGGTCTTATTGCAGGAACTGCTTTGGCAACACATTATTTCTCTGAAAAATGTAATGTAATTGGTGCCGAGCCTAAAGCTGTTGATGATGCATATCGATCATTAATTTCGGGTCAAATAGAAACGAATCTAAGTTTTAATACCATTGCAGATGGACTTCGAACAAATTTAGGCGATCGTAATTTTCCAATTATTCAAAAACATGTAGAGAAAATAATATGTGTAGAGGAAGAGGAAATTATCAATGCCATGCAGTTGATTTGGGAACGTATGAAGATTATTGTAGAACCATCAAGTGCAGTAGCTTTTGCAGCTGTATTAAATAACAAAGAAGAATTTGCAACTAAAAACATCGGAATTATTATTTCTGGTGGTAATGTAGATGTGAAAAATCTGCCATTTTAGATAACTGTCACCCTGAGCACAGTCGAAGGGTATCAATAAAAAAAATAATTTGTCATTCCTGCGTAGGCAGGAATCCACAATAAAAGTAAAAACATGAACATAGGAATTATAGGTTCAGGAACCATGGGAAGCGGCATCGCACAAGTAGCAGCAACTTCTGGTTGTCAAGTAAAATTGTACGACACCAATCAAGGAGCTTTAGATAAAGCAAAAGCTTCATTAGAAAAAATATTGAATCGTTTAATTGAAAAAGGAAGAATAGATACTGCTGAAAAAAAGAGAATAGAATCTAATATTTCTTATGTAGATACATTAATAGATTTAGCAGATTCTAATCTAACTATCGAAGCGATTATTGAAAACCTAGATATCAAGAAAAAAGTATTTTCAGAATTAGAAACTTATGTGTCTGACGATTGTATTATTGCATCAAATACGTCAAGTTTATCAATAGCATCAATTGCAGCATCACTTAATAAACCAGAGCGTTGTGTAGGTATTCACTTTTTCAATCCAGCACCTTTAATGAAGTTGGTTGAGGTCATTCCAGCCATTCAAACATCTAAAGCAGTACTTGAAAAAGCGATTCAAACAATTTCCGATTGGAAAAAAATAGTAGCAGTTGCCAAAGACACGCCAGGGTTTATAGTCAACAGAGTCGCAAGACCATTTTATGGTGAAGCCTTAAGAATATACGAAGAAGGGTTAGCAGACTTTGCAACCATTGATCATAGTCTAAAATCTTTAGGTGATTTCAGAATGGGACCATTTGAATTAATGGATTTCATAGGAAACGATGTTAATTACACCGTAACCGAAACCGTATTTACCGCCTTCTATTTCGACCCAAGATATAAGCCTTCATTTACTCAAAAACGTTTTGCTGAAGCAGGTTACTTAGGACGTAAATCTGGAAAAGGTTTTTATGATTATGATAAAAGCGGCAAAATAATTGAGGCAAATCACGCAAACACAAAGACTTTTGAAACTTATGAAGACGAAGAGTCTTTGAAAAATCAAATTTTTAATCGTGTTTTAGTTATGCTAATCAACGAAGCCGCAGATGCCTTATTTTTAAACATCGCATCGGCAGAAGATATAGATATTGCCATGACAAAAGGAGTTAATTATCCAAAAGGATTATTAGCCTGGGCAGACGAAAAAGGAATCGATTGGTGTGTGCAAAAAATGGACGAATTATATAACGAATATCACGAAGATAGATACCGTTGTAGTCCATTATTACGTAACATGAATAAAGAAAATAAAACGTTTTTTTAATATAACGTCAGTTCGAGTGAAATTGCTTTTTCTGCAATTTTGTATGAATAATATAATTACAACGATTTGTCATTCCGCACTTGATGCGGAATCCACAATAAAAGATAATAATTAAATAAGATTCCCATTTTCGTGGGAGGTGAACATGAAACCAGAACAAATCCCACATAAAATGCTATCCCAAGACGCCTACAGCACGTGGCTAGGAATAGAAATTCTAGAATGTGAAATCGGACGATGCAAAGTAGCGATGACCATTAGAAAGGAAATGCTAAACAGCATGAATAAAGCGCATGGAGGAATTAGTTATTCTTTAGCAGATACAGCTTTCGGATTTGCAGCAAACACGCATGGTAAATATGCAGTTTCTATAGAAACCAGTATTAATCATATTGAAGCATTAGAAGAAGGCGATTATATTACCGCAGAATCTGTTATTGAAAATGTAAAAAACAGATTAGGATTTAATATTATTGAAGTAAAACGAGGAGAAGAATTAGTAGCACTTTTTAAAGGTGTCGTTTATAGAACTCAAAAGGATTGGGAATAAAATAGTAAAAATATAAAATTATGAAATGGAAAGGTAGACGACAAAGCGGGAATCTTGAAGACCAACGCGGCATGGGAACTAAAGGTAAAGTTGCAGCTGGTGGTGGAGTTATTGCTGTAGTTGTAATTTTATTGCAACTTTTTGGAGGTGAAACTGGTCAGCAAATAGCTCCAATTATAGAGCAGGTAGCTAATAGTCAAACCACTCAGCAAGTAGAACAAAGAGATTTAACCAGTGAAGAGCTTGAAATGGGCGATTTTATGGCAACTGTTTTGGCCGACACCGAAGATGTGTGGAACCAAATATTTAGAGACTACAATCTAGGGGATTATAAAGAACCAAAAATGGTATTATTCACAGATGCGGTTTCTACAGCTTGCGGTAGTGCAACTTCAGCTTCTGGACCTTTTTACTGTCCTGGCGATCAAAAATTATATATGGATTTAGCTTTTTTTGACGAACTAAAAACACGTTTCGGAGCTAAAGGTGGCGATTTTGCAATAGCTTACGTTACAGCGCATGAAGTAGGGCATCATATCCAAACCATTCTTGGAACATCTAATAAAGTAAGACAATTACAAAGCCAAACCAACCAAACAGGAGCTAATAAATTATCGGTAGCACAAGAATTACAAGCCGATTTTTACGCAGGAGTTTGGGCACATCATAATAAAAAATATTTACAAGCAGGAGATATTGAGGAGGCTATGAGCGCTGCCAATGCTGTTGGTGACGATGCCATACAAAAAAGAAGTACTGGAAGTGTAAATTCAGATAGTTTTACACATGGTACGTCTCAACAACGTATGGAGTGGTTTATGAAAGGCTACAACACAGGAGATATTAGAAATGGAGATACATTTTCTGCACTTTTAGATTAACCAATTCCTCCTAAAACAAGACAATCTATTGTTTATAACAATTTGTCATTCCTGCGTAGGCAGGAATCCACAATAAGAGTAAAAAATATTAATTTGAAATAGAAGAATCAATTTCAATATCAATTTCAAAAATGAAAGAAGCATACATAATAGACGGCATTAGAACACCAATAGGAAACTACAAAGGAACTTTATCTGCTGTTCGTACAGACGATTTAGGAGCATTAGTAATTTCAGAAATCGTAAAACGTAATCCAAACATTCCTAAGGAAGCTTACGACGATGTTATCATGGGATGCGCCAATCAAGCAGGAGAAGACAATCGTAATGTAGCGCGTATGTCATCACTTTTAGCAGGATTACCATTCACAGTTCCTGGTGAAACCGTAAACCGTTTATGTAGCTCAGGATTATCCGCAATCATTCACGCAAACAGAGCTATAAAAGCAGGAGATGGAGACGTTTTTATTTCAGGAGGCGTCGAGAACATGACGCGAGGACCATACGTAATGGCAAAACCATCAACTGCATTTGGAGGTGATTCTAAAATGTACGATTCCACTTTCGGATGGCGTTTTATCAACCCTAAAATGCAAAAATTATACGGCACAGACGGCATGGGAATGACGGCAGAAAACTTAGTAGAAAAATATAATATCTCTCGCGAAGACCAAGATAAATTCGCACTTTGGAGTCAGCAAAAAGCAACCAAAGCACAAGGAAATGGTCGACTAGCAAAAGAAATAGTTACTGTAGAAATTCCACAACGTAAAAAAGATCCCATTCAATTTTCAAAAGATGAGTTTATAAAACCAAGCTCTTCCTTAGAAGTTTTAGGAAAACTAAGAGCAGCATTTAAAAAAGAAGGAGGAAGCGTAACCGCAGGAAATTCTTCAGGATTAAATGATGGTGCAGCAGCAACCATTATTGCGAGTGAAGATGCAGTAATAAAATACAATCTAAAGCCATTAGCAAGAATTGTAAGTTCTGCAGTGGTTGGTGTCGAGCCGCGACTAATGGGAATTGGTCCTGTGCAAGCTTCCAATAAAGCATTAGCAAAAGTAGGATTGACCATGGACGATATGGATATCATCGAGCTTAACGAAGCCTTTGCTGCACAAGCTTTGGCTTGCATTCGTGCTTGGGGATTAGCCGATAACGATCCAAGAATAAACCCAAATGGAGGCGCTATTGCTATCGGTCATCCGCTTGGCGTTACAGGAGCAAGAGTTGCGTATTCTGCAGCACTTGAATTAAATGAAACCAACAAACGTTACGCTTTGGTGACAATGTGTATAGGAGTTGGTCAAGGGTATGCAGCAATTATTGAAAGAGTCTAATTCCTGCGCAGGCAGGAATCTCATAATAAAAAAGAATGAAACATTGGTACGTCTACATAATGGCAAGTAAACCAAACGGAGTAATTTATATTGGTGTAACAGATAACATTGAAGAAAGAGTAAGAGAACATAAGAATAAGATTTATCCAAAATCTTTCACAGCAAAATATAATTGTGAAAGTCTTGTTTATTTTGAAGAGTTTGAAAACGGAGAAAATGCATCAGTTAGAGAACGGCAATTCAAGAAATGGAAAAGAGATTGGAAAATCAAATTGATTGAGGAAATGAATCCAAGTTGGTCAGATATAAGTGCTAATTGGAATTTAGATAATAGAGAGTTTAGAATTAACAAATAAAAGATACCTGCCTTCGCAGGCATTTGATATGAATAAAATCCAACATTACGTTCAAGGACAATGGACAACAGGTAAAGAAGAAGGAATACCAATCTTAGACGCTATAACTGGCGAAGCCTTTACAAGCATTGCTATCGAAGGATTAGATGTTCCTGAAATTCTTAACTACGGAAGAACAAAAGGAGGAGAGGTTCTTCGAAAAATGACATTCCAAGAACGTGGAAACATGCTAAAAAAACTAGCATTATATCTTACCAAAAGAAAAAATGCGTTTTACGAATTAAGTTACAGAACAGGAGCAACCAAAGTAGATAGTTGGATTGACATCGAAGGTGGTTTTGGTAACCTGTTTGCTAATGCTTCGTTACGTAAATTGTTTCCAAATCAGCCATATCATGTAGAAGGCGATGCTGTCGATTTATCTCGTGGCGGACGTTTTATGGCACATCATATTATGGTGCCCAAAAAAGGAGTTGCAGTGCATATTAATGCATTCAATTTCCCTGTTTGGGGAATGTTAGAAAAGTGCGCAGTAAACTGGATGGCTGGAGTGCCAGCAGTAGTTTTACCAGCACCTTCATCTTCTTATTTAGCAGAGGCTGTAGCAAGAGAAATAATAGCCTCAGGTATTTTACCAGAAGGCGCATTACAAATCATAAACGGAACGGTTAAAAATATTCTAGACACTGTAGAGTCTCAAGATGTTCTAACATTTACGGGTTCTGCAAAAGTAGGTCGCTTATTAAAAGCACATCCACAATTAATACAAGAATCTGTGCCATTTACAATGGAAGCCGATTCTTTAAACGCATCAATCTTAGGAGAAGATGCCGTTCCAGGAACACCAGAATTCGACTTGTTTATTAAAGAAGTCCGAAAAGAAATGACGGTTAAAGCAGGACAAAAATGTACTGCAATACGTAGAATTATTGTTCCGCAAAATTTAGTGGAAGATGTGCAATCTGCCTTGTCAAAAGCATTAGATAAAGTAACTATTGGAGATCCAAGACTTAAAGAAGTTAGAATGGGATCTTTAGTAAGTAATCAACAAGTGCAAGCAGTTAGAGACTCAGTAAATGATTTATCTAAAGAAGCACAAATCGTTTATGGAAGTTTAGATGAAATAAATACCATTGGAGCAGATGCTAAAAAAGGCGCTTTTATTAGCCCGATTTTATTACGTTCTGATCATCCTTTTGAAAATACAATAATTCACGAACGTGAAGCATTTGGTCCAGTAAGTACCATAATGCCTTATAAAAATTTAGATGAAGCCATTACTTTGGCACAAATGGGTAAAGGATCTTTGGTGTCTTCAATTGCCACAAATGACGATAAGATAGCAAAAGAGTATGTGATAAATGCAGCATCTCATCATGGTCGTATAATGGTGGTTAATCGTGATATGGCTAAAGAAAGTACTGGTCATGGTTCACCATTACCATATTTAGTTCATGGTGGTCCAGGACGTGCTGGAGGAGGAGAAGAAATGGGAGGCATGCGTGGTATAAAACATTATTTGCAACGTACTGCCATTCAAGGTTCGCCAACCACTATTACTGAGATTACGGGTATTTACCAGCAAAACGCGAAATATAAGGAAGCAGAACAGCATCCATTTAAATACCATTGGGAAGACATCCAACCAGGAATGTCTATGAAAACCCATAACAGAACATTTACAGATACAGACATCATAAATTTTTCAAATCTAACTTGGGATCATTTCTATGCGCATACAGATATTACATCTTTAGACGGAAGTATTTTTGAACAAAGAACTGCACATGGTTATTTTATTATTTCAGCTGCAGCAGGATTATTTGTATATCCAAATAAAGGACCAGTTTCAGCAAATTACGGATTAGAAGAATGTAGATTTTTACGTCCATTATATCACAACGATACGATTTATGTAAGACTTACATGTAAGCAAAAAGTAGATAGAGATGTCGCTTCAGCGGAACATCCAAGCGGAATTGTAAAATGGTATGCAGAAATTTTTGATGCTAATACCGATGAGAAAGTAGCATTCGCAACAGTCTTAACTATGGTTCAGAAAAAGCAAGAAGTTTTAACGGAAATGACTGAGGATAAAATCAACGAATGTCTTTATGCATTAAAAGAAGATGCAAAACCTAAATGGGGAATTATGACACCTCAGCATATGATTGAGCATTTAGAATACACTTATAAAATTGCTTCTGGAGAAATTCAAGATTTTGAAATAGCAACACCAGAAAAAATTCTAGAGAAAGTACATAATAGTTTATGGAATTATGATAAATTCCCAAAGAACTCTCAATTTCCTCAGTTAGAAAAAGACACTTTAGATACATTAAAGCATTCCGATTTAGCTACAGCTATTGAAAAGTTTAAAGCACAAAGAGAAAAGTATTTAGCGTATTTTAAAGAAAATCCTGAGGCTAAATTAAAGAATTTAGTATTCGGAGAATTGAATAAATACGAATCGTATTTGTTAGAAAGAAAACATTTAAATCATCATTTTGAACAATTTGGATTACTATAATTATTAATAGAAAGTCACTGCGCACGTGTTGCGCAGTCGCATTAATGTTAACGGAAAACTTTAATGCATTCGCTTAAATTGAAACGTAATGTCTAAAAAGTATTATACATACATTCTAACACATGAAAGAAATCACATCTTTTATGTTGGTGTAACAAATAATATGGAACGAAGAATGAGTGAACATAAGGCAGCAACTTTTGGAACTCATGTTGGACATTATAATATTAAAAAATTAGTTTATTTTGAAGAGCATTCTGATATCAGAATTGCAATTCGAAGAGAAAAGACCATTAAGAAATGGAAAAAAGAATGGAAGAAGAATCAAATAACGGAAATGAATCCTGAGTGGATTGATTTGAGTTTAGGCTGGGATCTTTCCAAATATATTAAGAACTAAAATAATACGAATGCGCAACAAGTGCGCATTGACATACTAAGAAAATGAACACACCATACGTAAAACTAGAAATCAAAAATGAAGTAGGCTACATAGAATTCTTTCATCCTGCTCACAATTCTCTTCCGGGAGATGTATTAGCAAAATTAGCAAACACAATTACTGAAGCAGGCGAAAATGATGCTATAAAGGTAATCGTCCTTAAAAGTGGAGGAGATAGAACCTTTTGTGCAGGAGCAAGCTTCGAGGAGTTAATAAATATCAACGATGCTGCAACAGGAAAAGTGTTTTTTGCTGGATTTGCAAACGTAATTAATGCGATGCGTAAATGTCCAAAATTTATTATCGGACGTATTCAAGGGAAAACTGTTGGTGGAGGCGTTGGTTTAGCAGCAGCAACCGATTATTGTATGGCAACAAAGTTCGCTTCCATTAAACTAAGTGAGTTAAATATAGGAATCGGACCTTTTGTAGTTGGACCAGCAATAGAGCGTAAAATGGGCTTAAGCGCCATGTCTCAAATTGCAATAGATGCCAACACATTTTACACACCAGAGTTTGCAAAGCAGAAAGGATTATATACGCATATTTTCGATACCACAGAAGCATTAGACGAAGCCGTAAAAACAACAGCAGAACATTTATGTACTTACAATACAGAAGCCATGTTAGAAATGAAAAAAGTATTCTGGCAAGGAACTAATGATTGGGATGTGCTTCTTGCAGAACGTGCAGCAACAAGTGGAAAACTAGTTTTGAGTGAGTTCACTAAAGAAAAATTAAAAGGATTTAAATAAAAATTTCATTGCGAGGACGAAAAACGTGGTAATCTCTTGATGTGATTCTTCGCTTCGCTCTGAATGATAAACTCGACAAAAAAGATGGCAATTTATTCATTCAAAGGTTACACACCAGTAGTACATAAATCAAGTTTCGTACATCCATTAGCAGCAGTAACAGGAAACGTCATCATTGGCAAAAACTGTTATATTGGTCCAGGAGCAGCTATTCGTGGAGATTGGGGACAAATTATTTTAGAAGATGGTGTTAACGTGCAAGAGAATTGTACGGTTCACATGTTTCCTGGGAAATCAATCACCTTAAAAGAAAGCGCACATGTTGGTCATGGTGCTATTATCCATGGGGCTAATTTGGGTAAGAATTGTTTAATAGGAATGAATACGGTTATCATGGACGATGCTGAGATTGGTGATGAATGTATTATCGGAGCCATGTCTTTTGTAAAAGCTGAAACTAAAATTCCATACCGAAGTTTAGTGGTTGGGAATCCTGCAAAAATAATAAGAGGAATTACAGACGAAATGATTGCTTGGAAAACAAAAGGCACACAATTATACCAACAATTACCTGCGGATTGTCACGAAAGTTTAAAAGAAGTTGAACCACTTCGAGAAGTGCCAGAAAACATGAAAATGCAAGAAGATGTTTATAAAACACTTCGAGAGACTTTTAAAAAGTAAAGTAAGGTAACGTCACTTCGAGTGATTCCGATTTTTTATCGGAATTGTATCGAGAAGTTTTTAATCTATTTGTTACTTACAAAATCCGACTCAAATCAATTTCATTAGTTTCTTTACTCGTAGACAAAGCAATCAAACTTTGTACATTCCCTAAATATGGAAGAAGCGTTAATTTTGAAATGATAAACGTTTCATAAGCTTCAATATCCTCTACAACTAGTTTTAATAAATAGTCAAAATTTCCACTGACGCGATGGCATTCTACAACTTCCGGAAAGTTGTTGATTTCCTTTACAAATTTTTCTAAATAACTTCGCGTATGACCTTGCAAAGTGATTCCTATAAAAACGGTCAACTTTAAACCTATTTTCTTATTGTTTAAAACAGCGACATATTTTTCAATATACCCTTCCTTTTCCAATTTTTTTATACGTTCAAATATTGGTGAAGTGCTCATACCTAGTTCTTCTGCTATACTTTTTGTTGTTCGATTGCTATTCTTTTGTAGTATAGCTAACAGTTGTGTGTCTATTTTATCGAGTGTATGTGGCATGAGAAAATTAGTTGCTTTAAAGCGGTAAATTTAATGATTAAAAGTCTAATAATCTGTAATGGTGTTTATTTTAAGAATAATATCCTTTTTAATGGTAAATTAAAAGATTTTAACAATTGTATAATTCAATATGCATTATCTTTAATTCTTATATTTCTAAACTACGATAACTTGAAGAATTTCGAATTAAAGATGCCTAAAATGGGCGAAAGTATAACCGAAGGCACCATTATCAATTGGTTAATTTCTGAAGGAGACTCTTTCGAAGAAGGAGATATTATACTAGAAGTAGCAACAGATAAAGTAGATAACGAAGTGCCAGCACCAGCAGCAGGAACTTTAATTAAAACCATGTTTCAAGCTAAAGATGTTGTTCCGGTTGGAGAAGTTATGGCTATTCTTGAAGTTTCAGAACATGCTAGGTCTTCTAAAAAAGATAATGTCTCGTCGAGCGCAGTCGAGACGTCTCAAAAGAAGGAAAAAGTACCAAAAAGACTAAAACAAGTTGAACAAGCTTCAACTTCATTTTCAGCTTCAAACGCAAACACCTTCTTTTCGCCATTAATCATCAAAATAGCAAAAGAACATCACATCAGTTTTGAAGAATTAGCACGAATTCCTGCAACAGGAAATGAAGGCAGACTTCGTAAAAGCGATGTGTTTCAATATATAGATGAAGGACGACCATATAAATTCGCACAACCAGTAGCCGAAAAAGATCCAACAGCCTATAGAATTCCACAATTAAACTTCGATAAAGGCAAAGGAAAAGTGATCGAAATGGACAGAATGCGCCAAATGATTGCAGATCACATGGTGTATTCAAAACATACATCGCCTCATGTTACTGCTTATGTAGAAGCAGACATGACGAATATGGTAAACTGGAGAAACGCAAACAAAGTTACCTTTCAAGAAAAGCATGGAGAGCGTTTAACCTTCACACCATTATTTGTAGAAGCTGTAGCGAAAGCAGTAAAAGATTTCCCGAATATTAATGCTTCTGTCGATGGTAATAACATTATTGTAAAAGAAGATATTAATATTGGTATGGCAACAGCATTACCAAGTGGAAACTTAATAGTACCTGTAGTAAAAAATGCAGATACTAAAAATTTAAAAGAGATTGCTAGTAACGTAAACGAATTAGCAGGAAAAGCTAGAGAAAACAAACTAGCAGGAGACGATATAAAAGGCAGCACCTTCACAATTTCTAACGTAGGAACTTTTGGGAGCGTTATGGGAACACCAATTATTAATCAACCAGAAGTTGCCATTTTAGCATTAGGAATAATCAAAAAACGACCAGAAGTTATCACTACTGAGAAAGGAGATGAAATAGCTATTCGTAGCATGATGTACTTATCGCTCTCTTTCGATCATCGCGTAGTAGACGGATTCTTAGGAGGAAGTTTTGTAAGAAGAGTAGCAGATTATTTCGAACAATTTGATACTAATAGAGAAATATAAATCATTTGTCATTCCTGCGAAGGCAGGAATCCACTATGAAATAATAAATTAAATAGGTTCCTGCCTACGCAGGAATGACAGCAAATTATGAGCCACAACATATCTATACAAAAAGTAACCGAATCTAAAGTCTCAAACATAGACTTCAACAACATACCATTAGGCACCACATTCACAGACCACATGTTTATTTGTGATTATAACAATGGCGTATGGGAAAATCCGCGAATAGAACCAATGGGAATGATTCCTACGCATCCAGCAGCCATGGCTTTACATTACGGACAAGCCATTTTCGAAGGTATGAAAGCCACTGTAGATGCCAATGGAAACCCAATGCTTTTCAGGCCATCAAAAAATGCAGAACGGTTAAATTTTAGTGCAGACCGAATGGGAATGCCTCATTTTCCAGAAGATTTATTTGTAGAAGGCTTAAAACAACTAGTTGCAATAGAACAAAATTGGATTCCACCAATGGACGGAAGCGCACTCTATTTAAGACCTTTCATGTATGCAGACGAAGCCTTTATTGGTATGCGAGCAGCAACACATTACAAGTTTATAATCATGGCATCACCAGCTGGTCCATTTTTCACTAAACGTATAAAATTGTGGGCAGAAAATAAATATATACGTGCAGCCTCAGGCGGAACAGGAGAAGCTAAAGCTGCTGGAAATTACGCAGCAGCCATTCGTCCAACAGAATTAGCAAAAGCCAAAGGGTACGACCAAGTATTGTGGTTAGACGCTGTAGAACACAACTATATCCAAGAAGTAGGCACCATGAATATTTTCTTTAAAGTCAACGGAAAATTCATCACACCAAAACGCGATGGTTCCATTCTAGATGGCATTACTAGAATGAGCGTTATAGATATTTTAAGAGACAAAGGTTACGAGGTTACAGAACGCGCTATAACCATTCAAGAAATCCGAGATGCTTCAATTGATGGTACACTAGAAGAAGCCTTCGGAACAGGAACAGCCGTTGGTATTGCTTACATTCAAGAAATTGCAATGGGCGAAACAATAATTCATGTATCAGATAAAAGTCCAGTAGGTTTAGAAGTTAACAATACTCTAAACGCTATCAAAATAGGTAAAATTGAAGACAAATTTAATTGGATGATTAAAATTGAAAACCAATTAGCTTAGAGTAATTTGGGCGTTACCACAAGGGTCGCGCTTTCACTACTCGCTCTTTTTGCAGAAAAAGCAGAAAGGAGCTCAAACAAACCGTTCAATCGCTAACGCAGAGATTACCGATTTGTCATTCAGAGCAAAGTGAAGAATCTCAGTGAAAATCTGAGTAATAGTTAAATTTAAGGTTTGTCATTCCTGCGAAGGCAGGAATCCAATATATTAGAGAATTTAAAATAGATTCCTGTCTACGCAGGAATGACAATTATGAAAAAAGAAACACTAAAAAAAGGATTTTCAAAACTCTGCACAGCAAAAGCAATGGCAGAATTATACGAAGCTAATTTTAAACAAGTTTCAAAATACGTACACGCAACATCTCGTGGACACGAAGCCATTCAAATTGCATTAGGTTTACAATTATTACCGCAAGATTATGCATTTCCGTACTATAGAGACGATGCTATGTTATTATCGTTTGGTTTAGAGCCTTACGATTTAATGTTGCAATTATTAGCAAAAAAAGACGATCCGTTTTCTGGAGGAAGAACCTATTATTCACATCCAAGTTTAAAGGACGACGATAAGCCAAAAATTCCACACCAATCTTCTGCAACGGGAATGCAAACCATTCCAGCAACAGGAGTTGCCATGGGAATGCAGTATAAAGAATTACAAGGTTTAGACGATTATAGTTTAGAATCTGACCCTGTCAGTTCGAGCGCAGTCGAGAACGCTCTAAAACCAATAACCGTTTGTAGTTTAGGAGACGCCTCAGTAACCGAAGGAGAAATAGCAGAAGCGTTTCAAATGGCAGCTTTAAAGCAAATGCCAATCTTATATTTAGTACAAGATAATGGTTGGGATATTAGTGCCAATGCAGCAGAAACGAGAGCGCAAAATGCTTTTGAATATGCAGCAGGATTTAAAGGTTTAGACGCGATATCAATAGATGGCGCCAACTTTACAGAAAGCTACGAAGCCTTAGAAAAAGTAATAGAAACTATTCGTACAGAACGCAGACCATTTTTAGTACACGCAAAAGTTCCGTTGTTAAATCACCATACTTCAGGTGTAAGAATGGAATGGTATCGAGACGATTTAGATGAAGCACGTTCTCGCGATCCTTATCCAGTTATAAAACAACAATTGCTAGATGCTGGATTTTCAGAACAAGACGTTTTAGACATTGAAAATTCAGCGAAAACGAAAGTACAATCCGATTTTGAAAGAGCTTTAAAAGCCGAAGATCCAAAACCTGAGGATTTATTTACTAACGACTTTGTACCTACACCAATTACGGAAGAAGAAGGAATACGTTCACCAGAAGGTGCTGAAAAAGTAGTGATGGTAGATTGTGCACTTTTCGCTGTAGAAGAATTAATGAAAAAGCATAAAGAATGTTTGCTTTACGGTCAAGATGTTGGTGGAAGACTTGGTGGTGTTTTTAGAGAAGCAGCAACATTAGCACAAAAATTTGGAGACGACCGAGTGTTTAATACACCAATACAAGAAGCCTTTATTGTCGGTTCTACAGTTGGAATGAGTGCAGTTGGATTAAAACCAATTGTTGAGGTTCAGTTTGCCGATTATATTTGGCCTGGCTTAAATCAATTATTCACAGAAGTTAGTAGAAGTTGTTATTTATCTAACGGTAAATGGCCAGTGTCTATGATTCTTAGAGTGCCAATTGGTGCTTATGGCAGTGGAGGACCTTATCATTCGTCTTCAGTTGAATCTGTAATTACAAATATTCGTGGTATTAAAATAGCGTATCCAAGTAATGGAGCCGATTTAAAAGGGTTGATGAAAGCGGCTTATTACGATCCTAATCCAGTTGTAATTTTAGAACACAAAGGGTTGTATTGGTCTAAAGTGCCAGGAACGCAAGGTGCAACATCTGTTGAGCCAAGTGAAGATTATGTATTGCCTTTTGGTAAAGCATGGGTTTTACAAGAAATCTGGAAACAAGAAAATGTAGAAACATTAACTGTTGTGACGTACGGAATGGGAGTGCATTGGGCAATGAATGCATCGGAAGAATTAGAGATGCAAGACCAAATTGAAGTCATTGATTTACGTACGTTATTTCCTTTAGACGAAGACACCATTATGAAATCGGTTAAGAAAACAGGAAAGTGTTTAGTGGTAACCGAAGAACCTTCAAATAATAGTTTCGCAAGAGCCTTATCTGGTAAAATTCAAGAAGAATGCTTTAAATATTTAGATGCACCAGTAATGACTATTGGTAGCGAGAATATGCCAGCAATACCATTAAATTCAACTTTAGAGCAAACTATGATTCCTTCAACAGTTAAAGTGAAAGCTAAAATTAAAGACTTGTTGAATTATTGATTTATTCCAACTTTAAAATTCTACTTTTATTTGAAAGTGTATTGATGCACAACAGTTGATTGTTTAAGACATTATTTTCATTACAAATAATTTTATAGCATTCTATTACTTGATGATTCGCAACGGTTTGAACTACAAATGGGAGAACACCAGAGGCTTCACAGTTTTCAACTTTTAATAATGAATTAATATTTTGGAATATATGGTGAAAGGGTCTACTGTTTTTATAGTTAAAAACACCGACTTGACCTTCGAATCCTTGGACTCCACCAAAAATCATCGGTTTATTAATAGATTCACAAGTTTTACTAATAGCGTAACGTGCTATATAATTGTCTGTGCAATCAACAATAATATCAGCACTCTTTAAAATGTTAATTCCGTTTTGAGTTGTTATATAATCTTGAATGCATGTGATGTTGAGATCATCAAATATCTCTAATAAAGCATCTTTAGCTGTTTGGACTTTTGATGCTCCAATATGAGACTTCGTAAATAGAATTTGTCGCGCAACATTAGACCGTTCTATATGGTCATTATCAGCTAGTACTAAATTTTGGATTCCTAATCGGGTTAATCCCATAGCAACAGAACAACCTAATCCACCAAGTCCTACAATAGCAATTCTAGAATTTTTTAGCTGATGCATTTTTTCTTTTCCTATACATTTTTCATGTACTTCAAAAAATAAGGTCATTAGCTTCTTTTAATTTGACTTAAAATCGTTGTGTCTGTAATTTTATTGTCTTCAGCTAGAAGAAAAGCCTTGCTTAAAACAATAGATAAACCTTTATCACCTTCAAAAGGAATAAATAATTTGTCGGTTGATTTGTTAGGTGATCTAGAAGGTACAATACATAAATATTGATCGTTAGGCTCCATCAAGATATTCCCACTACCAATATGTATTTTGTAGGTTCTTATAGTTCCTTGAACAGTTAAAAACTTGCCATCAATAGTAGCTTTGTCTTTAATTTTACTTAGCCTTGGTAGTAATCTTTCAAGAATAGATTTTCGGGTTTTTGCAATTTCTGTTAAATCCCCAAATGAATAGGATGTCCAATAATCTCTATGCGTTTGTCTATCTCCATTATTATCTTGCCATTCTGGGTCATTTCCGACACTACATACTCCAACAAACAAATCGACATCGCGCATAATTTCCGAAAAAACAATTTTTGGAACATCAATTAGATTCATGACATGGCCATCAGCATTTTTAAACTTTACTTGATCTGTGGCAACATATAGCCAAATTCCAGCATCGTTATAAGCATCGTGGTCATTGAGTTCATCAATCCAATATTCCGCAGTTATTTGGTGTTCAGGTAAATATTTTGAACACAATTCGTCATCACGCCCATCATCATAAGCTCCCATTAATGAATATTTCCAACCACGAAGTCCCGCAAGGGCATTAAATTGGTGTTGTTTTAAAATATGAGCCGCCATTCTGTTAGAATAGGTTTGCGTATTAATTTCTGCGTCTGTTAAAATATAAAGCTCACGAAAAGCTTGCTTAATAGGTTGTTTTAATTCTAAGTCTATAATTCTGTCTCGCCAAGCTACAATTTCTTTTTCAGTAGCAAATACAGGGTGCCATAGTTGCACTGTACACGTATCATCAATCCAATCAATAATTTCACCATGAGCATTTTGCCATGTATTATCTATCCATAAAACAGAAGTAGATTGGGTTTCATTTTTAATTGTCCAAATAAGTTTTGTTGCAATAGGATTGACTAAACCATGATTTAAATAATACTTTTTAAAAGAAGGAAAATCCCAACTTCTATTGAGAATAAATTGATTATCAATTCTTTGTTTTTGAGCTGAATATACCTTTTGGATTTCTTTGATTTCCTTACGTAATTCTTTAAGTTGATTGCTTAGCTTTGTAGAGTTTTTAACAGTTGATGGTACAGATTTCATACTCTTACCATCTGGTTTTATCCATTGTTGGTTGACCTTGCTTTCTGTGATAGAAATATTGAGACTATAGTCTTCAAACAAAACAGATTTAATTCCACCTTCTAATTGAAAATCGGGAACAGCCATTTCCTTAAGTTCTTCAACCGAAACGTTGTATTTTTTTGCACCTTCCACAAGATATTTGTCTATGCTCTTTTTAACGTTATTTTGTTTTAGTTTTAATTTTATTCGAGATAAAGCACCTAATCCATCTTTTCCTCTCATGTTACCCATTACGTAAATGCATGCGTTACCTATAGCTGCTGCTGCTGGACCAACTCCTGGCATTTTGGTATACGATTTTTCAAGGAGTTTACTTAATATATGTAATGTTTCTTTATCAGAAAAAGGGGACATTGTCCAGATAATGCCTTTAATGAATTGTTTGCTCGGATCACATAAATATTGCTTATACTCTCTTACTTCATTTGAATATGTATAAGTCTCTGTTTTTTCTGAAATAGGATGACTTACAGCAATGGAAAGAATCTCTTGAGCAATTTTTCGATACTTATTTTTTCCAATAGCATTTATTAACTTTTCTGTTTGTGCTTGAAATTTTTTAGAAGGTTTAGAGCTTGTAGCATCATAGGTTAAGAATAATAATTGATGAAGTTCATTTACATTTTCACCACTATGATTAACAATCGCGTTTACTTCGTTTCCAATATCATTTGTTTTTAATATAAACGGGACAAATTCTCCGTCGACTTGTACTATTTTACTCAATTTTGAAACTGATTTCTTAAGATCACTTCCCCAATAACTAGTGGTGGTATCGGTAAAACTATTCCATTCCAACATGCTTTTAATAAAGTTAGATAATTCATCCGATAGTCCTTCTTTTTTAATAGTGCGCTCAATTTGTTGAATAGCGTAGTTTGTTGGAAAATCACTTAGAGAAAAACCATAGGCGTTTCTATTTAAAGCTATAATTTTTTCATTGACTAATTCAAATAAACTTATCCATTCTTTCTCGGTATAATCAAGATTTCTGCGCATTAATCCATTTAATATTGCAAATGCAGTCAAGCGATACCTATAGATATCATTGTCTCTCTTTTTTACTGATTTTTGTTGATTTTCAAATTCTTTATTGAGGATTTCTTCAATGTAATTGACACTATCTAGAATATATTGTTTTTGGTAGGTCTTAGATTCTTTTTTTAAATTCTCATATTCGGAATTTCCAGAAAGATCATTAGAGCTGTACACATAATTTACTGTAGAATTTATTTTAGTAATAATGTCATCAACATAATTAAATTCTGATGGCGTTATTTTTTTCTTGAAGATATTAAACATGTCTGTTAGATTTATCCACCAACTAAAGGTGTTAATTTAATGAATGATACGGTTGTAGATTTATCGACAAGTACTTTTTGATTTACATTTTCTACTTGTTGGTCATCTACTATTAAAATAAAGGCATTAGTATTAAAAGCATCTAAAGCAATATATAGTTGTTTTTCAGTATCTATGGATTGGGTCTTTTTATTATTTAATTTGGATTCTAGTTTACTTGGTGTAACTAAGCCATTTTTATAGGATTCTACATTGTTCTCATACCGTGTAATCTCCAATTCTATTCTAGCTTTTATAAGTTCAGAAACTGTAATATATTCTTCATTAAATTTAAGTGTTATCTCATTTAAAATATCACCTGCAGCACTTTCATCTTGAATTGTTATTGTATTCATAAAAAGGAAATTTATTTGAGAAGTAAGTTATTAAATTTATAATAGAGGTCTATCTTTTTTAGATTAAATTTTAATAGATAGATTTTTATAATTAATTGAAGAGTTTGAATTTCAGTATTAAGCATAAAAAAGCCTATCTAAAAGACAGGCTCTGTTTTTTTCTTAAAAAGATTGAAAGGTATATAATTATATAACTTTTACGTTCACTGCGTTTAATCCTTTTTTTCCTTCTGCTAAATCGAATTCTACATTATCACCTTCTCTAATCTCATCGACTAAACCAGAAATATGTACAAAATGCTCTTTACCGTTTCCTTCTTCTGTTATGAATCCAAAACCTTTAGAGTCATTAAAAAATTTTACTGTACCAGTACTCATATTAAAATATATTAAATTAAGCCACAAATATAAGGTAATTAATTGAATTTCAATTAATTTAACGCAGTTATTTTTTTTGTCTGTAACTGTCTCTTTTATTAATATTTATAAGCTTTGGGTTTTAAACGTTGTACTCCGATAAAGGTCTTGTGAATTTTTCAGGGTTAGCTGCTAAATGGTATCGAGGGTCGTCAATAGCTTCAACAATTACATCTTTAAATTTAGGATTTGCTTTGTAGAGTAATATCTTACAATCTTCACTTAAATGTTTAAGTCTAATTGTTTTTCCTTCAGCTTGATATTTTTCAACAAGAATAAAAATCGCTTCTATAGCAGAATGATCTGAAACACGCGCTTCAACAAAATCAATTTCTACATGATCTGGATCATTTTTAATATCAAATTTCTCATTAAAAGCAGTAATACTTCCGAAGAATAATGGACCCCAAATTTCATATGTTTTTGTGCCATCGGTTTGAATGCGTTTACGTGCTCTAATTTTCTTAGCGTTTTCCCAAGCAAATGATAATGCTGAAATAATAACACCAACAAATACAGCAATCGCTAAATCGAAAATAACTGTTACAACTGATACAATAACAAGGACCACAGCATCAGACATTGGGATTTTTTTCATGATTCGTAAACTAGACCAAGCAAAAGTTTCTATAACCATCATGAACATTACACCAACTAAAGCCGCAATTGGTACTTGCTCAATATATTTATCTGCAAATAAGATAAAAGTAAGCAATGTAATTGCCATCATGACTCCAGATAAGCGACCGCGACCACCAGCATTAATATTAATTACGGTTTGACCAATCATTCCACAACCACCAGTTCCTCCAAAAATTCCACTAATCATGTTTCCAGAACCTTGAGCGATACATTCTCTGTTTCCATCTCCTCGTGAATCTGTTAATTCGTCTACAAGATTCATAGTCATTAATGTTTCTATTAGGCCTACTGAAGCAGCTAAAAATGCATAAGGCGCAATAAATTTCAATGTGTCTAAATTAAAGGGTAAATGGCTCCAAAGCTCGGCTAGGTTGAGTTTACTAGATAATTCATCAAATCCATTTAAACCAGCGCCTCCACCATCTCTAATAAAGTCTCCCACATTAATAGATTGTAGACCACCAAATATAGAAATTAAAGTCACTATTAAAATGGCTGTTAATGCAGCAGGCATTTTTTTAGTTAATTTAGGTAAACCCCAAATAATAAGCATCGTTAGTAAAACCAAGCCTATCATTACATAAAGTTTTTGACCTTCCATTATGGATTTTACAACACCACTATCTTTCACAGAGTAGAAGCCATTGTCTTGAAAATTGAAAACCACTTTTTGGGTATTTACATCGAAAACTTGATTGTTCGACATAATAAAAACTTCTTCTCCTGTATTGATATTGGTTATAGATTCTCCTTTTATTGAAAATAATTCGGTATCAGAAATTAAATCCCTGACCGTATTGTCGCTGACATTGTAAACTAATTCTTTAGATTCTGTATTACGCATGTTTTGTCCAAAGACATCCTTGTTGTTTTCCTTAAACATACCAAGTTGTGCCATGAAAATCACAATAGCTAAACCGTTTACAAATCCCATCATTACAGGGTGTGGAATTAAACGCACAAATTTACCAAGCTTTAAAATACCTGCTAATATTTGAATAATTCCCATTAATACAACAGCCGCTAATAAGTAAAAATAGCCCATGTTTTCTACAGGAGTATCAAACAACAAACCTTTAGCATGGCCTTCTTGAATCATGTGAACAAAGATTACAGCAACGGCGCCTGCAGCACCAGATATTAAACCTGGTCGTCCTCCAAAAAGTGCAGAAATAATCCCGATTATAAATGCTCCAAAAAGCGCTACAATAGGACTAATTTGTGCAACAAAGGCAAAGGCGACAACCTCTGGAATCATAGCTAAGGATACAGTTATACCTGCAAGGATGTCATTCTTAGGGTTTTTGGTGAAGCTTTTTATCGTGTTTTGCCCGAATTTCATAGTTTATACTTTTAAAAGTCGGCAAAGATAGATTATTTAGATTTAAGGAGTAATACTGCCTGCCTATAAAACAAAAAAGCACCAGTATTAACTGGTGCTTTTTTGTTTTATAAATTTTGTTTTATTTTTTGTCTGGTGGAAATAGCATCAACATTTCTGAAACAAATTCTTTAATACGAGCTTCTTTTTTATCTGCATTATTAGCATTAAGGTTTCCAGTCCCTGAACCTTGCCATATTAATTCCTTCTTTTTTGTATCAATTAGATCTATAAATAGCATGCCTTCTGTAGTTGTAGAAATTTGGTTGTTATTCCAACCAGATCTCCAACCCCAGCCACCATAACCACCCCAACCCCAAGCTCCGTTGCCCCAAGCATTGTTGTAAACATCAACACGTTGGTTGGATTTAGTGAATATACTCACTAACATATCAGGATTTTCGGATTTTGTATAGCCTTTAGCCATAAGTTCTGCTTCAATAGCTCTCAGAATTCTACGTTTATCAATATCATTGATTTCTGCTTTGTCAATACCAGGTTTAAAAAAGGCGAAGGTTTTGTAATTGTCAAAATTTGCTTCTCTATCATAATCAGCAGCAACTCTTACTGAGCTGCAAGATGCTAATCCTATTAATAGTAGAAACATTGGAGTAAATTTCAATAGCTTTTTCATAATGGCTTTTTTTTTAATTATACGTTATCTAATAAATTATCATCAACGAAATTAGGTAAGGTTATTTTTAAGTTTGGTTCAGATTCCATAGCTCGCTTTATTGCAAAAACGGCACCTTCATTTCTAGCCCAGCTTCGTCTTGAGATGCCATTGTTAACATCCCAAAATAGCATTTGTTTTAAACGTTTTGATGCTTCCTTACTACCATCAAGAACCATACCAAATCCACCATTAATCACTTCTCCCCAGCCAACGCCACCTCCGTTATGGATACTCACCCAAGTGGCTCCTCTAAAGCTGTCTCCAATAACATTTTGAATGGCCATATCTGCTGTAAATCGAGAACCATCATATATATTACTTGTTTCTCTGTATGGTGAATCTGTTCCTGATACATCATGATGATCTCTTCCTAGAATAATAGTTTCTATGTCACCATTTTTTATGGCTTGGTTAAATGCTTCGGCAATTTTCATTCGTCCTTCGGCATCTGCATATAATATTCTAGCTTGGGAGCCTACTACAAGTTTATTGTCTTGTGCTCCTTTTATCCATTGGATATTATCGGCCATTTGTTGCTGAATTTCATTTGGAGAATTTTTCTTAATCTCTTCTAAAATTTCACAAGCAATAGCATCTGTTTTTGCTAAATCTTCAGGTTTACCAGAAGCACAAACCCAGCGGAAAGGTCCAAATCCATAATCAAAACACATTGGACCCATGATATCTTGAACATAACTTGAATATCTAAAATCAATACCATTGTCTGCCATAATATCTGCACCTGCACGAGCGGCTTCTAATAAAAAAGCATTTCCATAATCGAAGAAATAGGTGCCTTTTGCGGTGTGCTTGTTTATGGCCTTGGCGTGACGACGTAAAGTTTCTTGAACTTTTTCTTTAAACATTTCAGGTTCATTAGCCATCATAATATTAGCATCTTCAAATGAAATATCTACAGGATAATAACCTCCAGCCCAAGGGTTATGGAGTGATGTTTGATCACTTCCTAAATCGATATGAATATTAGCTTCGTCAAATTTTTCCCAAACGTCTACTATGTTTCCGAGATAGGCGATGGAAATAGTTTCTTTTTCAGTTTTAGCTTTACTAACACGATTGACTAATTCGTTTAAATCTGATATTTTTTCATCTATCCAACCTTGATCTAATCTTACTTGCGTGATTTTAGGATTTACTTCAGCACAAACGGTAATACAACCTGCAATGTTTCCTGCTTTTGGTTGTGCTCCAGACATGCCACCTAATCCAGAAGTAACAAATAAATTCCCTTTAGGTTCTTTTTTGATTTTTCTAAAACCATTAAGAACAGTGATCGTGGTGCCATGAACAATACCTTGAGGTCCAATGTACATGTAGCTTCCTGCAGTCATTTGGCCATATTGAGTAACGCCTAAGGCATTAAATTTTTCCCAATCATCGGGTTTGGAGTAATTGGGAATCATCATACCATTAGTCACAACAACTCTTGGAGCTTCTTGGTGAGAAGGGAATAATCCCATTGGGTGGCCCGAATACATGACTAAGGTTTGTTCGTCATTCATTTCGGCTAAATACTTCATGGTTAATCGGTATTGAGCCCAATTTGAAAATACTCCACCATTACCACCATAAGTTATTAATTCGTGAGGATGCTGTGCCACAGCATAATCTAAATTATTCTGAATCATTAACATAATGGCAGCAGCTTGATTTGATTTTGCTGGATATTCAGAAATTGGCCTGGCGTACATTTTATAATCTGGTCTTAAACGGTGCATGTAGATTCGGCCGTAAGTATCAAGCTCGTTTTTAAACTCAGGTAACAAGGTTTTATGATCTTTTTTATCAAAATAGCGTAAGGCGTTTCTAAGCGCTAGTTTTTCTTCTTCTGTAGACAGAATAGCTTTGCGTTTTGGTGCATGATTGATTGAAACATCATAAGGCTTTGGTTCTGGTAATATATTTGGAATGCCTTCTAATATGTGTTCTTTGAATGAGAGATCTGTAGTATGCATTACTTTTTTTTTAATGTATTTTTATTGAAGCCGTAAGGACAATGTCTGCAACCGCTTTGGCAACAATAGCCACGTTTTAAATGATATTGTTCGGTAAAACAACGATAACCTTCTGGTGTGAGATAGTAGTCTCCGTCTTCAATTGGGACGTGTTTTTTCATAGTTAATACCAAATAAACTTCAAAATGATAGGTTAAATTCGTTTCTATTTCCTTTATATTTCAATTTAAAATAGAACCGTAACCAATGCTATGCTTATATTTTCAATTTAATTTAAAGAAAATATATTCCAAATTTACCTTCAATAATTTTAAAATTCATTTGGTATAACAAAGATAACGTAATTTGGTTTGATTTTTGAAACGAATAAAACATGATAGTAATTTCAAAATATATAGTACCAAAAGGTTATTTAGGGATAACTATATTTCCGTTTATGTTCTTAACTGCAAAAGCTTTAAAAGAAAATATAGTACTCATTAATCATGAAAAAATTCACTTAAGGCAACAATTAGAATTACTAATTATTCCATTTTTCATTATTTATGTTTTTGAATTTTTATTACGATTAATACAATATAGAAATTGGCATTTGGCATATAGAAATATTTCTTTTGAACGTGAGGCTTATAAAAATGAAACCAACCTAGATTATTTGAAAATGAGGCCAGTATTTAGTGCCTTCAAATTTTTTAGAAAATAATTTTTGCTATTTTTTATATCGCATCAACTAACTTTGTTTTTGTAAAACGATAGAATTTGATAAACAGTAGCACTCACAACCAGAATTTAGTTCTTTCGGATAATTCAATTACACTTTCAATTAAGCGTGAAGATTTAATCCATCCCTTTATTTCTGGGAATAAATACAGAAAACTTAAATATAATATTCAGGAAGCGCAATCATTAAAATTAAAATCCTTGTTAACATTTGGTGGTGCGTTTTCAAATCATATTGCAGCTGTGGCCTACGCAGGAAAGACTTATGGTTTTAAAACTATAGGTGTGATAAGAGGAGATGAACTTAGGGAAAAGAAGGATTTAAATCCAACTTTAGAATTTGCAAAATCCTGTGGTATGGAATTTAAATTTGTAACTAGAGAAGCTTATAGAAATAAAAACAATACCGATTATATAACTAGTCTAAGAAACCAATTCGGGAATTTTTATTTAATTCCAGAAGGAGGAACAAATGAATTGGCAGTTAAAGGTTGTGAAGAGATTTTAGCTGAGCAAGATGAGCAATTTGATTATATCTGTTGCAGCGTTGGAACTGGTGGAACCATTTCAGGAATTATAAATTCAGTAAAAACACATCAGAAGGTATTAGGTTTTCCTGCATTAAAAGGTGATTTTTTACAACAAGATATTCGTAAATTTGCAAATCAAGAAAATTGGGAGTTAATAACAGACTATCATTTTGGTGGTTATGGTAAAATAAAACCTGAATTGATAACGTTTGTCAATACGTTTAAGAATGATTATAATATTCCGTTAGACCCAATATATACAGGTAAAATGATGTTTGGATTATTTCATTTAATTGAACAAGGTTTTTTTGCGAAGGATTCAAAAATTTTAGCCATTCATACAGGTGGCTTACAGGGGATTGCAGGTGTTAATAGTGTGTTGAAGCGCAAGAATTTACCTTTAATTGAAATTTAAAATATGAAAATTAGATATATAATTGTATTAGTTCTTTTAACAGCAATGAGTTGTGGTTCTAAAAAAGGTATTGTAACCAAAAGGAAGAAGAGCAGTACAACTAAAACCGTTGTTGTTAAAAATAGAGAGGTCGTTAAAGCACCTACGGTAGTTACTAAACCTGTTATAAAAGCTAATGACACTAGGAGTACTGTAGATATTTATATTGATCTTTATTCTGGGATTGCTCAAAATAATATGCGTACTCATAAAATTCCAGCGAGTATTACTTTGGCTCAAGGAATCTTAGAATCTGGCTCAGGGAGTGGTCGTTTAGCAGTCAAAGCAAACAATCATTTTGGAATTAAATGTCATGGTTGGACAGGAGCGAAAATTTACCATGATGATGATCGTTCACAAGAATGCTTTAGAAAATATACAAAAGCCGAGATGTCTTATGAAGATCATTCTAAATTTTTAACAGGAAGAGGGCGTTACGCTAGTTTATTCGATTTAAAACCTGATGATTACAAAGGTTGGGCTAAAGGCTTAAGAGCAGCAGGTTATGCAACCGATAGAAAATATCCTCAAAAATTAATCAGTTTAATTGAGCGTTATGAGCTTAATAAATTTGATGAAGAAGTCCTTAGTGGAACGACAACGAAATCAACTCGAAAATCTACTACGATCATAGAAGGTAGAAAGAAAGCTAATTCAAAAAAACATGTAGTATCTAAAGGGGATACTTTGTATTCGCTTTCAAGATTATATAAAATTTCTGTTGAAGCTATAAAGGCTCAAAACAAATTAAAATCAAACGACCTAACTATAGGTCAAGAACTTATTATTCCAAATTAATTTATGTTATATCAAAGAAGTAGTGCTTTATTTAAAGCAGCTCAAGAAGTTATTCCAGGTGGTGTTAATTCTCCAGTTAGGGCGTTTAGTGCGGTAGGAGGTACGCCTATTTTTGCTAAATCTGCAAAAGGAGCTTATGTATATGATGAAGATGGAAATCGATTTATCGATTATATAAATTCTTGGGGACCAATGTTGCTTGGTCATGCTTTTCCGCCTGTTGTAGAGGCTGTGATTGAAAAAGCAAAATTAGGAACGTCTTTTGGTATGCCAACTGCTATTGAAACTGAAATCGCAGAATTAGCGGTTTCTATGGTTCCAAATATTGATAAAATTCGTTTCGTAAATTCTGGTACAGAAGCTTGTATGAGCGCGATTAGACTAGCTAGAGGTTTTACTAAAAAAGATAAAATTATAAAATTTGCAGGTTGTTATCATGGTCATAGCGATTCGTTTTTAATAGCTGCAGGTAGTGGTGCCATAACTTTTGGTACGCCAAATAGTCCAGGTGTTACAGAAGGTACAGCCAAAGACACGTTGCTTGCTAAATATAATGATATTGACAATGTGAAAGCTCTTGTTGAAGCTAATAAAAATTCAATAGCAGCAATTATTGTCGAGCCGGTTGCAGGTAACATGGGTTGTATTCCTCCTGTAGAGGGCTTTTTAGAAGGTTTGAGAGCAGTTTGTGACGCTAATGATATCTTATTGATTTTTGATGAGGTAATGACAGGTTTTAGATTGGCTAAAGGTGGAGTACAAGAACTGAAAAGTGTAAATGCAGATATTGTTTGTTTTGGTAAAGTAGTTGGTGGTGGATTGCCTGTTGGTGCTTTTGCTGCTAGAAATGAAATTATGAATCATTTAGCTCCTTTAGGGCCCGTATATCAAGCAGGAACCTTAAGTGGGAATCCATTAGCAATGGCCGCAGGATTAGCAATGCTAAAAGCAATACAAGCAGATAAAGGTTTAATAAATAGGTTAGAAGAAAAGACGAAATATCTTCATGTTGGTATTTCGGAAGCGCTTAATAAGAATAATGTTACGCATACGATAAACCGAATTGGTTCTATGATATCAGTTCATTTTGCAGAAGATGCTGTTGTAGATTTTGACTCAGCAGCCAAAGGAAATAATGAGACCTTTAAAAAATTCTTTCATGGGATGTTAAATGAAGGCATATATATCGCTCCAAGTGCTTTTGAGACTTGGTTTATAACAGATGCTCTAACTTATGAAGATTTAAATAGTACGATTGCAGCTGTAGAGCAAATTGCAAAAACATTGTAATTCAAAAGCTATAGCGCTCTTGTCTTAGTTAAGCCTAAACATTTAAGTATAAAAAAAGCCTCGCACAATTTGCGAGGCTTTTTTTTAGTTATCTATTTGTTTGCTCTTTATAAAGCTCATATTGTTCTCTAGATAAAATTTCTTTTATTTTATCATCTAGTGCATTCGCTGCTTTTAGACTCTTTTCTTTGCTTAAAGGGTCATCTGTAAGCGTCGCATTTTGTTTTCCAAATACTTGAAAAGCTTTATACATTTGTTGACTCTGATCTTTACTGATTTTTAAGTATTTGGATAAAGCTTTAGTCTTACTAGCAGCCTTAGCATTTATTTCTGTCGTCGTAGTTGTCGATTGTGCTGTTACTGATTCAGTACCAAGAACCATTATAAAAGCGAACAAGCAAAGCGTAATTACCTTTTTCATTTTGGATTATTTAATTAAATTGGTGACTAAAGTAATAATTTTATTTAATAAAATAAAAAAGTATCGCTAATGCGATACTTTTTATAGTAATAAAGATTTGATATTATTTTATCTATTTTGATTTTCTTTTTCTTTTTTACCACGTTTATCCTTTCTTTTATGCTCTCTAGGCTTCATTTTTTCGAACTGAGAATATTGTTCAGAAGTTAAGATTGTTTTCATTTCTCGTTTCATTTCAATCTGTTGATCTAATCTGTTATTTTGCATTTTAAGAAATTCTTCCTTTGATGGTTTTTCTCTTTTTTCACCATCAGCGCGTTTATGTGATTTTCTATAGCTTTGCTTAGTTGTTTCTTGAGTTAAAAATAAGTTTTGAACTTTTTGTTGTTGCCCATCCGTTAAATCTAATTTTAAAGTCATTCTTTTTGCTTTTAAGGTAGCAATGTCACTAGGTGTCATTTCTTCTCTTAATTCAGATTTATCTTTTCTGTCTTTTTTCTGCTTTCTTTCTTGAGCCATGCCATTTAAGGTAAAAAGAGCTATAGCAATTACTAATAATTTTTTCATGTCTTTTATGTTTTATGTTATACTGTTTAGACCTAAGACTAACGGTTAAGTTTAACTAAGGTTTGATTTTTAACACGTATTTTAACATTTCCTATCTTTTTATGAGCCTAAGCGTTGTTTGGTATAAGTTTCCTTTTTCAACTTTGTTCTTTAGCCAAGCATAAGAACTTATAACAAAAATGTCTTCCTCATTTACTGAAGTCCATTTAAAGGAGATCTCTAGTTTGTTTTTAAATTCTTCGGTTATAATACTTTCTGGTTTTATGTAATACTGTTCTGCAAACTTTAAAAAAATAAGAATTCGTTCTTGTTCAATTTGGTTAAGATAAATGGTGTAACGCCTTCTAAAACTCTTAAGTCTTGAAAAAAATAAATCGTCTTCTTGTAATTCTATATACAATAATAGTTCTGCAATATTCTTTTTAATCACCCAATCGATGCCTGCTTTTTCTATGTACCATTGATCTGTATGGTAGAATTTTGCAGAAATCGATTTTGCTTTAAAAAACTCTTCTTTTTGAAAATAAAACATAAAACACGATAAGCGTAAGTTTAATAGTGTTTCTAAATCGTCATGTTTTTTATTCATAATGCTTTCAATAAGTTTTATGGCTTTGTTTTGATTGTTGCTATAATTAAGGTTTAGTGCTTCAACCAAGGTTTTCTTTAGAATGAAATTATTGTAGTAAGTACTGCGTTTTATGGTCATCAATTGATCCATTTCACTGATGTAGTGTAGGGATGCTTCAAATTTTTTATTTCTAAAAAGGGTGTTGGCAATGATGTAAGCAATCTCTATTTGGTAATACAATTGTTTTTCAGTGTCTTTTTTTGTTTTTAAAATGGCATAACTCTTAAGTACGAAATCTTCAATCTTATAGTACTTAGAGGTTGCTAATGCTGAAATGTTGGCAATAGCTAAAATTTGATATAAAGATTTAAATGAAAGAGATGCGTTTAATTCAATATTATGAGTTTTTAGTATGTTTTCGAGTTCAGATTCAAAATCGATAACAATGCCCTCGTAGTTTACTTTATGTAAAACAGATTTTAGCTTAGCATACACTATATTGAGTTGGTCTTCTAGTTGGTGCTTTTTCTGATTCTCTTTTTGTTTAATAATTAGTTCTTCTAAATCTATTTTAGGGTAGTTAGAGGCATACTGAATCTTTGTATGGTATACCTCGTTGAGTATAGCAAATAACAAATGCTCATCTGCTAGGCGTTCTGCCTTGTCTAAAATTTTATAAGCTATGTTATAATTGTTTTGGAGTAAAAAAGTACGTGATGCTAAAATGTATTTAACAATTTGCATGTCTATAGAATTTTCATCTTCGAGATTTTTATTGGCTGTAAAATCAATTAAGGATTGGAATAAACGTTTTCTAAGTGCATGATAAGCATTGCTTTTTTCTACATTATAAAGATTAAAGCATATTGATTTAGAGTTCTCATTAGAATTTGCGAGTAACTTAAATAATTTAATGTTTTTAGTGTCCTTGCGTTTGTTTTTTTGTTGTAGGTAATTCACAAATTTCTGATAATCTTCAGCAGCTAGCGTATCAATTATAGATTTCAATTCTATCATTTAATCGTCATTAATATATTTATTAAGTCTTTAAATCTAATGAAATTTAAATAAAGTGATAAAATATATCGTCAGTTTTGTTTTAATTGTGATTTTATAGCTCTTCCCTTTTGTTCGAGATTTGCCTCATAATCATTAAAACAAAACATTATGAATTATCAAACAACAGTTTCATTAAAAGAGGAAGAAAAAGCAAAGACAAAAAAGAAAGAAAAGAAAGTCTATAATAGCAAACCAACACCTGCATTTATAGGTGCTTCATGGTCTGCTTTACTTCTTGGTATGGTGTCGTACTGTGTTGGCTTATGGAATGCAGATATGATGCTAAATGAAAAAGGTTATTATTTTACAATTTTACTTTTTGGATTGTTCTCAGTAATATCTGTGCAAAAAGCAGTTAGAGATAAGCTCGAAAATATCCAAGTCACCGAAATGTACTTTGGAATCAGTTGGTTTACATCTATTGCAGCTATAGTTTTATTAACTATTGGACTTTGGAATGCCGATTTAGAGCTTAGTGAAAAAGGATTCTATGCCATGTCATTTACCTTAAGTTTATTTTCGGCAATCGCAGTACAAAAAAACACAAGAGATGTCGCTTATATTAATAACGAATTAGAAACAAACGAAGACGAAGATTAGTTTTGATGATAGGTTAGTTAGTAACCCAAAACCTCATAGCGTTAGTTTATGCTATGAGGTTTTTAAAATCATTTAGTATTTAGAGTCATCAGTTTGTTATTTTTAACCTTTCTATTTCAAAAGATTATATATATAATTTTTAGTATTAAATGTTAATAAACAAATGGCATACACCATTAAATTAAAATTTAAAAAACGACTTAAAAAGTTCATAATTGTACTCATTGGCATATTTGTTATGATAGGATCTGCACTTTATTTTTTTCAAGAAAAGTTCTTATTTTTCCCTAGTACTTTAGAGGAAAATTTTCAATATCAGTTTCAACATAATTTTGAAGAGTTATTTCTCAAAACAGATGAGAATACCGTAATAAACGCACTTCATTTTAAAATGGAAAATCCAAAAGGAGTTATTCTCTATTTTCATGGAAATGCTGGAGATCTAAGTCGTTGGGGAACTATTGCGGAATATTTTGTGTCTCAGCAATACGACGTACTTATTATGGATTACAGAACCTTTGGGAAAAGCAGAGGGAAGTTAAGTGAAGAAGGAATGTATAGTGATGCTCAGTATTGTTATGATTATCTTTTAAAACAATATTCTGAAAATGAAATTACTTTATATGGAAGATCTTTAGGGACAGGAATTGCATCATACTTAGCTTCAAAAAACAAACCAAAGCAGCTCATTTTAGAAACTCCTTATTATAGTATTTTGGATGTAGCAAAAGGTAGGTTTCCAATGTTGCCTGTAAAGCAATTGTTGAATTATCATTTTCCAACGTATCAATTTTTACCAAAAGCAACGTGTCCAATTATAATTATTCACGGAACAGAAGATAGCGTTGTGCCTTTTGTTTCAGCTAAAAAACTTTCAGAATTAAATATTGAAAATTTAAACTTTATTACTGTTAAAGGTGGTAAACATAATAATCTTATTGAGTTTGAAGATTATAGAAATGTAATTCAAGAGCGATTAAAGTAATGTGTTTTTAATATTAAGCCACTCTTATAAATCAGATATAGAATAGGTAATCCTGATGCGACTACCAATACTAAAATTAGTATTGATAATTTAAAACCTATAAACGGAATTTTATTAACATCTGAAAGCAATGTTGTTTTTTGAAATAAGTAATAACAATTTGAAGCAGATAAGGAAATAACAAAAGCGATTAGGACATATTTTGTTAATGGATAATGTGGATTGATATTCGTTTTGTGAAATAATAAAAGTACAATTACACAACTGATAACGACTGCAAAAATTAGCGTATTAAATAGCTCCTTTTTATCTTTAGTATTGCTGCTAAATCGCTTTTGCGTACGTAAACAATCGGAGCAATAATTAAGGTTGTTGTAAATACACGTGTGGCACATACCTCGTTTACAACCTTCACATTTTTTTTGTAAAAATAAGTTAGGATGTGTATGGCAGAAGTATAGTGCTTTTTGATTGTGGTCGCTCATTGGCACTAATATATAGTTTTCTGAATAAAAAAAAGGCTTCAATTTAAATTGAAGCCTTTTTTATAATGTATTTTAATTAAAATTATTTAGGATCTAAAATAAGATTAATACGCTCAATTGCATCTGCAATATGGATTCTACTTATAGAATCTCCACCACGTGCAGAACGTAATTGGCTACGTAATGATTTTAACTCTGCTCTTACAACCGCTCTAATATCAGATTGGCTTGTGTTAACAGGAGTCACTTTAACATAAGGACTAGATCTTCTTCCTGCAGTTTGGTTTTTTGCAGTCATTAAATACTCTAACCTATCAATATGTGCACGTTGTAAATTACGTCTGTAAGTATCTATTTTCTTACCTGTACGTAATTCACTCCAAACACCTTTACGTAAATCGCTCATCATATCAGTTAACGCATAAGCATTACTGTCATACGTATTTGCTTCAATTAGACGCTGCATTTTACCTAAACTCATAATATTGTTTAGTGTTCTAGCTTGCAATCCTCTTACACGCTCTACAGAACCTGTAAACTCAATACGATCAAAAATGTTTTTATCAATTAACCAATCTGGAGTTTCAAATAAGTTGGCTTGAATAAAAGCCATTGCTTTCTTCTGGTGATCTTTAGGTACAGCTGTATAAACAGCACCTTCTTGGTCAGCAGCTTTGTAGTTTTCATAAACACCACCGATATTATTAGAAACATGTCCCATATAACGGTTAAACTGAGAAACAACATGACCATACATTTCATCTAAATCATCATAACCTTCACCAGCTTCTGTAGTCCATTCAATTAAGTTTGGTACAATACGCTTTAAGTTTTTAATACCATAATCACTTGCTAACATAGCATCATCACCTAAATCTTCAGTTTGAGAACTTGGATCAACGACATCACCAGCTTGTTGATGTCCAAAACGGTACATTGGGTCACCAGCATGTTTCATAATCCACTCATTAAGAATTGATTTTTCTTCTTCAGCCGTTTTGTCTAAAATAGGTCTGTAACCCCAAGAAATAGCATACTTGTCATAAGTTCCGATATCTGGCATTAAAGCCACACCTTCATCACCTGGTTGTGCGATATAGTTAAAACGTGCATAATCCATAATAGATGGTGCAGTTCCGTAAACTTTAGTGAATTCGGCATCACGTAATTTTTCTACAGGATAAGCAACACTAGATCCCATGTTATGTGGTAAACCTAATGTATGTCCAACTTCATGAGAAGATACGAAACGAATTAAACGTCCCATTACTTCATCTTTAAATTGTGGACTCTGAGCCTCAGGATTAATCGCTGCAGTTTGTACAAAGAACCAACCACGTAGTAAAGACATTACATTATGATACCAGTTAATATCACTTTCTAATATTTCACCAGTTCTTGGGTCACTCACGTGAGGTCCATTGGCATTTGGAATAGGCGAGGCTAAATAACGTACTACAGAGTAGCGTGCATCTTCTGGGCTCCATTCTGGATCTTCTTCAACTGTTGGTGGCTCTTTAGCAATTATAGCGTCTTTGAAACCTGCAGCTTCAAAAGCAACTTGCCAATCTTCAATACCTTGTTTAATATATTTTTTCCATTGTTCTGGCGTTGCTCTATCAACGTAATACACAATTTGTTTTTTAGGTACTACTAATTCACCACGCTTAAATTTCTCAATGTCTTCATCTTTAACTTCTAATCTCCAACGATCTAAGAATTCTAAAGATTTACTTTTTTGATCACTTAAACCGTAATCTGTCTGGTTACTTGTAAACCATCCTACACGTTCATCAAAATAACGACGTTTCATTGGAACGCTTGGTAACAAGATCATAGAATTGTTAATTTCTAAAGATATTGCACCTGTATTAGAATTTGATGGTGGTGCTCCTGAAGCATACGTTTTTACTGTACGCGATTCAATATTTGTTGGGTAAGATTTGATACTTTCAATATATGAAAGTTGGCCATCTAAACGTGAAATTTTATATTGTTGTCTACTTCTTTGCGGAAACCCTAAAGGCTTAACATCTTTAGAGAATAAATCTGTAACATCAATAACAGTATTTGTAGAGTCTTTGCTGAACGCTTTAATTGGGAAACTTGCAATTACAGGCTCAAAATTAGAGTTTTCAACAGCCTCATGTACTGGTAAAGAATCTGCAGCAACTACTTGGTGAGATACCATACGTAATAATACTTTTTTGTCTTTCTTTTCCCAGCGAAGTACTTGTTCACTCAATTTTCCACCACCAAAACCAAGTCCGGATGCTGTTTTAGAAATACGAGTTACCATTAACATTTGTCTGTTAAAAAGCGAATCTGGTATTTCGTAATAAAATTTATCATCTACAGTGTGCACTGTAAATAATCCTGCATCACTTTTAGCGTCTTTAGTAATAACTTTACTATACGGTTGTGGATCGTTTTTACCAGGTTTTTTACCTGATGGTTTTGCCATCGCTGTGGCATCTTTTTTAGATTTACTTGCTTTTTTTGCAGTAGAACATGAAAATGCAAGAAAAGCCGAAACTACAAAGAGTAGTTTGATTGATACGTTTTTCAAAATTGTCGGTTTTTTTAAAATTTTGTTGAAAATACGTATTCTATTAAGACACTGTTGATTTTAAAACCGAATTTAGTATTTCTTTAACGTGATTTTAACTATAGTGTGTTTAAGTAATCTTGAATTAATTGTGCACCCTCTATATGCTGCATTGAAGTTCCAATGAAAGGCATGCTTAGGCCATCTAAGTAAAATGATATTCTATACTCAATACTAAAACTGAGGGCTACAATATCTGTTTGATCCAAAGGAGTTTCAAAAGCTAAATTTAAAGTCGTTTCGTCATCACAGTGACCTCCAGGAACGTGGCAATGTGCACAATTAATATCCATATACGCTCTTGCTCTATCTTCTAACCTTTCATTAGTGTCTTCCCAGTCTGGAAGAACTGTAATAGAATTACTGTCTGTGACACCTGTTAATTGTGAGTTAGCTATAAATTGTTCTAATTGGTTTACTCCATTTAAACGAAAATTCATAGATCTTAATTTTGGGCCTATTGGAGTAATATTATCGTTATTACTGTGACAAGTAAAGCAATCTGTGTTAGAAGGGATTTTGTAAGTTGTTGAGTTAGTTACGCCATCTACATCTATCCATGAGATAGGTAATGTGCTTCCTGCTGTGTCTAAGACAGCATCCGTTTGATCTGCATTCCATGTGTAATCTCCTGTTTCCCAAACACCATTAATTTTTATTAAAATACGTGTTTCAATAATAGTTCTACCTAAGGATAAATCGCGTTCATCAAAATTGTAAAAGAACGTTTTTGCAATAACAGTGTTATCTGGGAAAATAGGTAATCCATCTCCATCAAATTCCATACTTGTTCCTTCTGGTAAGGCTATAATTCGTTGTTTATGTGCGTAATCTGAAAATAATGTGGTATTTAAATCATATTTAAAAGCTAATGGAGTTATTTCTAAATCTTCAAGATCATTAACAAATAAATTCATTTCAGATAAAGTAGGTTTGAATTCTGTTGCAACATTTGGTTGTAATGTTGTAAAGCTATATACATCTGTGTAGACGCTCTCAAAGTTTGTGCTGCACGTAGATTTAATATAAACATCATAAGTGGTGTTTCCTAATAATTCTGTAAGCTCAGCATCTGTATCAGATTCAGAAATTGTTGTTCCGTTACCTAAGCTAAATCCAGAAACACCATATTCTAAAGTGTGTTGCGCTAAAGCGTCAGTTGTTTCCCAAGTGATTATTGTAGAATTATGAGTTATAGAACTTGACGATACGTTAGTTATAGGATTGCAAATTGGATTTGGTGACGTTGTAAAACTGAAAGTATCAGTTTGTGCACTGATATTTGTAGAACTACATGACGTTTGTATATAAACATCGTAAGTGGTATTTGCTTGTAATGCGGTAAGTGTAGCATCTGTGTCAGTTGCCGAAACTATAGTTCCGCTACCTATTGTAAATCCAGAAAGACCATATTCTAAAGTGTGTTGACCTGAACTGTTAGTTGTGTTCCACGTTATTATTGCAGAATTATTAGTTATTGAATTTGATGATATATTAGTTGCGGTATCGCAAACAGCAGCAACGTCATCGTCATTATTACAAGAAAAAATAATACATGCGAAAGCGAATAATAAGTAGGTCTTTTTTAACATTAGATGTGATTTTCTGATTGATAGCAAGTTGCTAATGTAATAAAATTAATTTTTAACAAAAAAATAAACTGATGGTTAGCTTATTTGTTGAATATTATAATTAGCACTTATCGTTTCAAAAATTTAAAGCTTTCGGTTTGATTTTGTGAATTCATAATCTTTAAAACATAACTGCCTGAAGCTAAAATATCAATTTCAATGTTATTGGATCCATCTATGTAAGCGGAAGTAATTAGCCTGCCTGAAATATCATAAATAGAGTATGGATTGTTAACTAAAGGAGTGACGGAAATGAGTTGTAATCTATGATTAGATATATCCGTTATTAGTTTGGTTTTTTTCGCGGTAAAACTATTAATAGACAGGGCTTGCCTACCGTAATTAAGTTCTACCTCATTGCCATTATATATGGTTAGCATAGCATCAGAACCGCTTCCTGCAATTTCAAATGTGTATATGTCTTCATTAAGGTTGAAAAAATTCATGTATGACGTTTCAAAAATCGCTTGGTCTGCAATGTCACAGAAACTTAGTGTCCAACCTATATCTCTAATTATAAAAGAATTTGGTTGTACTGGATTGTCATACATACCGTTGAATCCATTACAAGTGGAGCTGCCATAAAAATTACTTTGGCCATTAGTAATATCGTCAGAAAAGAGTATACTTAAGTTAGGGTTAAAAGTATTCTCAAGTAAAATATCAAATTCCCAAATAGAATGAATAAACCATTCTCCGCTTAGTACGTTTGAAGGTGCGTCTTCACGGCCTAAGTTTATGACATCTCCTTGGTTGTTGGTAAAACTTAAATTGTGTAAATCATTAGTAAATGAATACGTTAAATTTCCAGGTTCTTGTAAAATTGAAAAGTAGGAGTTCTCAAAGTCAGTTTCCTCAGTTGTAGTACATGAGTTGTCTGTAGTTTCAAAATAAGGAATAAGACTTATAGCATTATTTTGTTCGCTCTCAAAGTACGAAGTAAAAGAGTTACAAATGCCATTGCCGTATATATAACGTCCCCAATATTGGTCTAAAGGTGCACTGCTAAATGAATTGTGAAATTCAATATTTGGCGGTGTTGTAACCGTTGAAGGTAAACTAATGATGTTTCCATTTGATTCTAGAGAAATTACATTCCAATTACCTATGAAGTTCTGTGAATTTATGACTATTGTAAAGCATAAAAGTATGATTAAGGTTGCGTAGCTTTGTTTCATAGAATGAGCGTTTTATAAAGGTTTTAATTATTAGTAACGCTCTAATATATAGTTTTTAAACTAAAAAAAAAGGAACTACCTCTCGGCAATTCCTTTTTTATAAATTTATGTTAGAAGGTTTTTAAACAAGCTCTACAAATAAACCGTCATCAGTTTTTTCAACCTTTGTTAGTCCATGTTTACTCAAGCCTTTTAAACCTTTGTCCCAACCTTTATTACTTAAGCCAGATTTTGATTTAAGAACGTTTAAATCCATGCGCTTTTCAGATTTTAAAACCTCTAAAATTGCTTTTTCATTATCACTAAGATCTACCTTTTTCTTCTCTGGTCGCATTTGAGGGAAGAATAAAACCTCTTGGATACTTTGGTTATTAGTTAAGAACATTATTAAGCGGTCCATACCAATTCCCATTCCAGATGTTGGAGGCATTCCGTATTCTAGCGCACGTAAAAAATCATGATCTATAAATTCAGTCGCTTCGTCATCACCTTTTTGTGCTAGTTTTAATTGGTGCTCAAAACGTTCGCGCTGATCAATTGGGTCATTAAGTTCAGAATAGGCATTAGCAACTTCCTTACCACAAACCATAAGTTCAAAACGCTCAGTTAATTCAGGATTTTCTCTATGCTCTTTACATAAAGGGCTCATTTCTTTAGGATAATCTGTAATAAATGTTGGTTGAATATAATTCCCTTCACATTTCTCACCAAAAATCTCATCAATCAGCTTTCCTTTACCCATGGTTTCATCAACCTCAATATGCATACCTTTTGCTGCAGCTCTAATTTCGTCTTCAGATTTGTTGTAAATATCAAAACCTGTAAATTCTAAAATAGAATCGCGCATGGTAATACGCTTATATGGTGCTTTAAAGTTTATTTTATGTTCTCCAAAAGTAGCCTCTGAAGTTCCGTTTACAGCAATAGCACAATGTTCTAATAATTTCTCACAGAAATCCATCATCCAATTGTAATCTTTGTACGATACATAGATTTCCATGGCTGTAAATTCAGGATTGTGAGTTCTGTCCATTCCTTCATTTCTGAAGTTTTTAGAAAACTCATAGACACCATCAAAACCACCAACGATTAAACGTTTTAGATATAATTCGTTAGCAATTCGCATGTATAATGGAATGTCTAAACTATTGTGATGCGTCATAAAAGGACGTGCAGCAGCGCCTCCAGGAATCGGTTGTAAAACCGGAGTTTCAACTTCGAAATAACCAGAGTCATTAAAGAAAGATCGCATGGCGTTAAACAATTTTGTACGCTTTATAAATACTTCCTTAACATGCGGATTTACTACTAAATCTGCATAACGTTGTCTGTAACGCATTTCAGGATCTGTAAACGCATCATACGTTTTACCATCTTTTTGTTTTGGTATAGGTAATGGCTTTAAAGCTTTACTCAATAATTTGAAATTCTTTACCATTACGGTTTTTTCGCCAACTTGCGTTGTGAAAAGAGTCCCTTCTATACCAACAAAATCACCTAAGTCTAATAATTTCTTAAAGACATCGTTGTATAAGGTTTTGTCTTCACCTTCACAGATTTCATCTCTATTAAAATACACTTGAATACGACCTTCACTGTCTTGCAATTGTGCAAAAGACGCTTTTCCCTGAATGTTAATAGCCATTAAACGACCAGCAATAATCACCTGTTTACCGTCTTCAAAATCAGCTTTAATCTGTTTGGAAGTATGATTAACCGGAAATAAATCCGCTGGATAAGGGTTGATCCCTAAAGCTCTAAGCTTTTCTAACTTTTGGCGTCTTACCAATTCTTGTTCTGAAAGTTGCATTCTTATTTATTTTTATAGGCTTATTTGTTTTTTAAATAAGCAGACACAAAATTACACTTTTTACAAAAATTAGAGAACACCTTTTTAGTTTGATTTAACAACCTTTAAATTTTCTTTTAAATCTTCGTTATCTGGATGCTTCTTTATGGCGTCTTCAAGCACTTTTATAGCCTCGGTTTTATTACCGGAAATGCCAAGTGTATTCGCTAAACTCATAAATGTTCTTGGTTGATTTGGGAATAACTGTGTATTTAAAGTAAATACTTCAATAGCATCATTTATGCGGTCTGTACCAAAGAGAATATGACCATAAGTATTTAATCCAGACATGTTTGGTACTTTTCCTTCAAACTGTTTAAGTAACTTTTTTTGTTTTCGTTTTAAACCTTTAGAGCCTTTTTTACTAAGAATATGGTCGACAGTTGTTACAACTTGATAGTTTGATTTGTAATCGTTTATGGTAATGATATTCTGTATGTCTTCTTCGAAAGTATCAATAGGATGCTCAACAATTCTATTCACTTCTTTTTCGTTTTTATAAAAAATAACGGTTGGTACTCTGTGAATATTAAGACCAGCTTCTTCATGTTGTGGACTTTGTTTGTACATACCTGCTTTTCTACTCACAGCAACAACGGTTAATTGTTCCATAGGAAAATTGCATGCTTCTAAAACTTTGTAGAGTCTCGGGACTTCCTGTTTGCTGTCTCCACACCAAGTTCCCATAAAAAGAGTAATCTTATATTTTTTTAATTCTGAAGAGATAGAGTTAATTAATTCTGAATTAGGTTCATAATCATCATGGTTTGCAGTAAACCACGATGTGTAATTTTCGCCTTCTAATCCGGATTTGTCAATTTTTCCGAGTAAAAAAGGAGTTTCGCCTTCTTCAATGATTTCTTGATTGAGGTGTTGTGCATGAATTTGAAATGCAAATACTAATGCCATTAAGAGTGTTGAAATGTTTGTTTTCATATTGATAATTTGTTAGATTAATATGAAAGCAAACATCAATGATAAAGATGTGAATTTTGAAAATGTAAGGTTGGAAATTGGTACTAGTACCTAGGTTGAATTTTGTAACTATTTGATAAATAGTGATTTTGCGTCGTCTCGAGATTGCACGTTTAATTTCTTGTAGATGTTATTGGTGTGCGATTTTACGGTGCTCACACTTAGAAAAAGTGATTCTGCAATGTCTTTATTTGTTTTATCTTGAAGAATATGATCTAAAACCACTTGTTCTTGCTTAGATAATTTGGCTTTTAAATCTTCAATTTTAGATTGGTTTTGTTTCCAAAAGCGATACAAGAAAAATAAATTCAGAATAACAGATATTGCTAAAATAGCGTAGAGTAGAGCACTCCATTTAGACTTGGTTTGTGCTGTAGATGCTGCTAGCATGTAACGGTCAGCTTTTAACTCGTTTGTATATTGTTTGGTATAAGGAGCATTTGGATAAGTTGTTTCTAATCGTGTTTGTAAATTTGTGTAATAACTGTTATGTTTTAAATCTTCGACATAATAATTATGCAAATCACTGCTTCTTTCGGATAAATAGGAATAAATATAAAGTTCTGCAATGGGCTCATTTAGAGCTTCACCAAAATATTGAAGCGTTTTAAACCACTTTTTATTATTCAATTTACGGTTGGCTTCACTTCTAAATTCTCCATAAGCAAAACGCATATCGTTTTTTAGAGAATCGATTTTTACAAAAGCATTGGCTTTAGGATTGTTAGATTCTACGCGGCAAAACACTTGGTTACCAAATGAAAAAGGAAGCTTAAGTGTGTCTGTGTTCTTAGCAATAAATAACAATTCTTCGCTGTCGTTACAATGCCCATTAAAGTGATTGGCACCTTGTAAACTAGCGATACAATTGTCTATATGTATTCTGTATATACGGTTTTCTACATCGAGCATATCGCCTTTAAACTCAAAGTGTCCAGTCTCGTCGGCTGATGTTTTAGCGATAATTTGTTCAGAATAAACACCAGACATTTTCCGGTAATCTTCAACAACAGAAAGGTAAACAGGATTTTGCCATTCGTCTGGGTTAATATAACCTGAGAATGAATATTGCCCATGACAGAGGCCATAAAAAGCTAAGAAGATCAAAAGAAATTTTAATCGCATAAAACGAAACTACATAATTTTATTCTCATTTCAATGTGTTCAATTAACAATAAGTGTAACATTTAGAGAAGAAATGCGTCATATAAACACATCAAATCATCAAACGAATTATGAGTATCTGGCGCGTTATCCTTTCTATTATTTGTCCACCTTTAGCAGTTCTTGATAAAGGTTGTGGTTCTATCTTAATTACTTTTCTCTTAACGCTATGTGGCTGGGTTCCTGGCGTCATTGCAGCATTGGTTATTCTTAACAATCCTGAGCGATAAAAACCTTACCTTTGTGGTCTAAAATATTTAAAATTTTACAATGAAAAGGTTGTTTACAATACTTGCTTGTGTGTCATTAATGATGGTTACAAGTTGTCAGTTTTCTGAAAATATTTACGTCAATGAAAATGGTAGTGGTACAGTAAAGTTCTCAATGGATGCATCAGAAATGATGGATGTGTTAGGACAACTAGGTGAGAATGCTTCAGATAAAATGAGTAAAGCTGTAGATTCTACAATCGTTTTTAAGGACTTTTTGGTAGAATATAAAGATAGTATTTCTAATTTGTCTTTAGAGGAACAGGAAAAGATTAAAGCTATGGAGGATTATAAACTTCACATGGTTATGGATCCTGATAAGAGAAAGATGTTTTTTAATATTGAAACAGATTTTGACAATGCCAGCGAGTTGCGTGATATGTATAAAGCAATGAATAATTTTAATAGTTTAAAAGGAGGTGAAACTGCTAGTGATAATTTGCCTTTAAGTCCATTTTCTAGTATGGGAAATGAAGGCTCTACTTTGGTTAGTTACTCATATAATGGTACCGTTTTTAAAAGAAATGTTGCAATTATTGATAAGGAAAAGCATCAACAATCTTTAGATAGTATAGATAAATCGGCTTTGATGTTGGGATCTTCGAAGTATATAATTAATTACCATTTTCCTAAACCTGTAAAGTCCTTTTCAAAACAAGGAGCCATGTATAGTGAAGATAGAAAAACGGTTACCTATGAAGTTGGCTTTATAGACATGCTTAAGGATCCTGAAATATTAAATATTGAAGTTATCTTAGAGGATTAAAAAATTATTATTTTGAATAAAACGATACAACTTCAGGATTTAGGAACTAAAGATTTTAAAGAAACTTGGGATTACCAAGAAACACTCTTTAAAGCCGTTTTAGAGACTAAGATAAAGAATAGAAGGGAAGATGCTGGTTTAGTTACCGATAACCATTTTCTATTTGTAGAACATCCACATGTTTATACATTAGGCAAAAGTGGAGATTTATCTAATTTGTTACTTTCTGAAGTTCAATTAGCAGAGAAAGGAGCAACCTTTTATAAAATAAATAGAGGTGGAGATATTACCTATCATGGTCCTGGACAGATAGTCGGTTATCCTATTTTAGATTTAGATAATTTCTTTACTGATATTCATAAATACTTACGTTTTTTAGAGGAAGTAATTATTCTTACGTTAGCCGAGTACGGCTTAAAAACAGAACGTAGTCCTGGTGAAACAGGTGTTTGGTTAGATGTTGGTACTCCGTTTGCTCGTAAAATTTGCGCATTAGGAGTGAGAGCAAGCCGTTGGGTTACCATGCACGGATTTGCGTTAAATGTGAATGCCGATTTAGGGTATTTTGACAATATTATTCCATGTGGTATTCGTGGAAAAGCGGTAACAACGTTAAATAATGAATTGGGAGTTGATAAGGTTGATGAGGAAGAGGTGAAGACTAAGATTTTGAAACATTTTAGTGTGCTTTTTGAGGCTTCTTTTACCAAATAAAAATACACTGAGACTTTATTTAATTCTTCTTTCGTTGATTATATTTCCTTTTTGTTCTGATTAGTTTGTATCTAAAATCGTCATAAAATAAACTGATTAATAAGATTGCTGCACCAAAAAGGAGTGTATTTAATTTGAAATTTAATCTTGAATAAAGGAATCCTCCAATAATTCCTCCAAGAAAAAAGAAGCATATAATAAAAACTCGAAGTTTAATTGTAGATTTTATTTTGGATCTATGTTGTTGGTATTCAGAGAAAAATAGTTGGGACAATTCAATACCTAAATCTGTAAATAATCCTGTGAGATGTGTCGTTCTTACCACAGCGTTCGAAATTTTTGTTACAAAAGAATTTTGTAGTCCCATAGAGAATAGAAGTGCACAAACGATAACGTCTGAGTGTTCTATTTTTTGAATATGACTAATAAGCGCAATGGTTATTAGAATCACACACTCAAGTAGAGTAGGTATTACAAATACATTTAGTTTCCTGTTACCTCTAAATTTTTCAATTAGAAAACTCGATGAAAACGAGCCAAATAAGAAAGAAAAAATATAAAGAAAGTATATAGTGCCTTTCCAAAATTGAAAATTAGCAACATCACTTATAAAAAGTGCAAAATGTCCTGTAACGTTAGTTGTTAATTGGCCAAGGGATAAGAAGCCTGAAACATTTACAATGCCTGCGACAAAAGATAATATAGTAGCAATACGCAGATTGTGTATCAGTGTTCTACTTGTACCTTGATGTCTAAACATGTTGTTTTTATTTAATTCCTATGTTCAAATTACATTTACTTTAATTCAATGTCAACTATTGAGAGCTTTTAAACTAGGTTTCATCATTAAAGAACACCTTATAAAAGTGCATTTTCTTTTCTTCATCATAGCCGCGTTCTAAATATTCTGCGGAAGCATCTGGAGCATCAACATCTAATTTAATTTGAATATTTGTGTCTAGTTTTATTTCGGTTTTAATTTTCTGTTTTTGCTTTTTTAAAGCAATTTCAGAAACGTCAAACTGGTTTCTAATGAGTACTTTATTGTCTGTTTCGTAGACTTTTTTGTAATCCTCAAAGAGTTGAATTTTATCTTCTTCCTCAAAAACTTCTTCTTTAAAGGTATCAATATTTACAATTTCATTTTCTTTAAAGAAATCTACCGTTTTAGCTAGGAAATTGCTTTGTTCTTGTCCGCCATAGTTAGGATGCAAAACTTCTTTAGAAAACTCTCTACACATTTCAATACAATTCTTGGTGTGTTGATTGCTATCGTCTGGATATCTAATGTTTAAAAAGCTTTTTATCCAATACTGTGTATCGTAGGTATTATTATCTACGCTGAGTACAATTTTCCCTTCCATATCAGCAGTATTTAAGATTAAACAGCCTTTATCTACTTTCTTTGCTTGAATACCTTTTTGAACTAATATATCGTAGTTTTTGTCTTCTAAATAGGTCTGAAAAAACTCTGTTTTATTTTCAATTTTAAAGATGCCAATGGCATCTGTGAAAAAGTCTTCATATTGTACGTTTTCAAAATGACAAATAAGGACATCTCCTGTCTTAATCTGAGCAGAATTACTTTGTTCAAATAGGTGCGTAACTATGTGTTTTGAAGTGTCTACAAAATCTGCATCTTCTTTAAATAACTGTTCACTGTAGGTGTTAATTTCATTGAGTCCAATGTCGCTATGATGATGAAAACGATAAGTCTCTGCGGCACTCACAAAAGGCTTTAAAAGGTATGGCAACATTAAGTGATATGTGGCTTCATCAAAATCTACAATGGCATCTGAAAATGCATTTTTGGTACCATTAAATTTATTTCCAACTTTGTGAATTATACAGCTTTTTATTGAGGCTTTTTGTCTTTTGATCATGATAGAAATTGACGTTAAATTTTAATATACAATACTACAAAACGATAAGCTTATTTTAAGTGATATCGCCTTTTAAATAGTGTTGGTTTTAGTGTAATTTATAAACTATTATTGTTTTGTCATCACTTTGCGTAATAAGCTCTAAACCGCTTTCGTTGTCTAATTTCTCTAGAGTAGCACTTGCAGTTCCAAACACGGGAAAATTAGGGATTGATTTGGCTTGGCTGTCAAAGAGATAGACTTTTTTAGCTTGTAAATCTGTAGTAGTAACGTATATTTTGTCGTTTAGATAGAAAATTCTGGGTTCTGTGTATTCTCCGTAATCCAAATCAATAGTTCTAGATTTAATAATTAATCTATTTTCTCTAAGTGAAACTAACGTTTTACTCGTTGTAGTAATTTTATGTTTCTCTGTAAGATTTAGATCCTTTGTGCTAACTTTTCCTCGTGTGTCAACTTGTATTAACTGCCCAAGAGTATTTGATGTTGTAAATTTATTTTGGTATAAATACAGCTCATTATTTGAAAAACTGATTTTATCTTTGACGTTAATTCTAACATCACCTTGTCTGTTTAGAATCTTTATGTTTTCACCTGCGGCAAAAACAATATAATCTTTTGTTCCAACTCTAAAGTGCTTAGGTTGTGTAACGATGTTAGAGCCATTACTTTTATATTTAAAGCCACCAACAGTTTGCCCTTTGGTAGTATACATTAAGAGGTTTTTGCCTTGTGTAACCAATAATCTATATTCTTTTCGTTTATCATAATCAAACACAGCAAGTGGTTGCGTAATGGCATCATTGAATTTTATAGGAAAATGAGAGACATCTTTACCGTTTCTATCTAGCACATAAAGTCTATTAGATGTTGTAAAAGCCAATTGTAATCTTCCATTTTTATACATGTCAATTTGCTCTACTTGTCCTAAAATTTCTCCTTGTAGTTGTTTTTTCCAGAGTATACTCCCAGAGCTAGAGATAAGATACAATGTGTTGTTTACGTCTTGTGCTACAATATCATGTGATTTTGAAACATGATTTTTAACAACTTGCGGAGCAATTAAGGATGGAGCATCGAGGGCTGTGGTAAATGCTTCTGCTACAGAATTAGAAACGGCTCTTTTTTTGAATTTCTGAATAATTCCGTTGATATGTGTGTAATTGTCTTCGTATATAAACTGAACAGCATTGGCGTTGTAGCCGGTCATTGTTTTTCCTAAAACGGTTGAGAGTTGCTCAGCATTTTTGAAAATGAATAATGAAGCCTCGTCGCTTAGTTCGTTACTGATGCTTTTAAAAGCGTTAGAATTAGCAAGCGTATTGCTATTTAATGCATCTGTTAAAACAGATTTTAAGGTTTCAATAGAACTTGAAAATAAAATAAAATCTTCAAATACGGAAAAATAATTAGCATCTTCAAAACTAATAAATGGCATTAAATTAGATTGAAAGAAGTCTGGTTTTTGAAACTCATAAATGTCAATGTCTCTAAAAGTTTCGGATATAGACTTCTCTTCAATAGATTCTAAAATTAAATTTGGATCTAATGAATGAAGGACTAAAACATTATCGATTAAAGCAATCTCGTTGGTGAAATTTAAAAAGGTATCAGAAGCCTCTAATTCGTCATTTATCTGAGTCTTATTTTTACTAAATAAAGAAAAATTATCGTAACCTATACTAATTAAAGAGCCTGTGTTGTGTGGAGCAATTGAAGGTGTATTTGTTTTCTGAGGAATTGTATTTTTAAAACGATCAAGACTATAAGCTATAGAGTCTTTAGATTTAGAGATGCCGTTGTAACTTATAAAGTTATCTGTATGTGTTAAATCTAAAACGGCAAAATTAGAATCGTCTTTATTGCCAATTTTAGTGAACAATAGTTTAGAGTAATTGGAGTCATCTAATTTAAAAACTATGGAAGCGATTGATTTTTGATCTGTAGTTTCAATTAATTTGCTAAGCTCTATGTTTTCATTTTCAGAATTTAAACTTTTTAAAAGTTCAAGGTTATTGGATCCCGCAAAAGAGGTACCAATAATTTTATGATAAATAGTTGTGGTGTCAATTTGGGTCTTTTCAATTTTAGAATTCTGTAAAGTTTCAGAGATTCTATTGGGTATTGAATCTATATCAAATAATCTATCGTCATTTTTAGTAAGAATTAAGTAATCAGAATAGGTTGTGTCCGTAAAAGAGAGATAGACTTGATTTGTGGTGTTCAGTGTTTTAAGAATGCGAGTAGAATTCTTTACATCTTCATGATATACTGAAGAAAGAATGTCATTGTTTTCTAGACTATTAATAAAATCACTAAGCTCATTTATTTGAATAACAGTAGATGTTTCGCTCGGAATGAATTGGTAGGCTTGTTTTGTCTTGTTGTAATCTTTTTGGCATGCTAATACAAGCGTGAGTAAAATTATTAAAAAACCAAGTCGCTTCATTTAATTTGAAATTTTAGATTACAAATATAAAAAGTTAAACCTACTTTGATTTTAAAATGGTGTATTAATCCTTCTAAATAGTTTTACCTGGAGGTGTTTGTGATTTTTGCGTATGGCTTATTTTTTTATTCCAACTCAATACGAAAAAACAATATTAATAAAATTGTAACAGAGCTAATTTCTATTCTTCAGGTAATAGCCTAAACGATTTTCTGTGGTACTTAGTAACACCAAACTCTTTAATTGCTTCTCTATGTTGTTTTGTTGGATACCCTTTGTTTTGTTTCCAATTGTACATTGGGAATTCTTCATGAATAGTTTCCATGAATTTATCTCTGTAAGTTTTTGCTAGTATAGAAGCTGCAGCAATGCTTAGATATTTACTATCGCCTTTTATTATTGTCTCATGAGGAATCGTATGGTAAGGTTTAAACCTGTTTCCATCTACAATTATATATTCAGGAATAGGATTTAATGTTGAAATAGCACCATGCATGGCTTTTATGGATGCATTTAAAATATTAATAGTGTCAATTTCAGATTCAAAAATATGCTGAACACCAAAAGAAACGCTCTGGTGTTCTATTATAGGCTTTAAAATATTTCTGTTTTTCTCTGAAAGTTGTTTAGAGTCATTTAGTAATTTATTTTTAAAAGTCAATGGTAAAATAACTGCAGCTGCTGTTACAGGACCAGCTAAACAACCTCTACCTGCCTCATCTGTACCACATTCCAAATTATAAGTCGAAAATTGAATTTTTAATGCCAAAATGTTAATTTTTGAACAAAGTTAAAATTTTAACGCAACCCTTATGCATTTTTTGCATCTAACTATTGAGTTATGGTAGAAAAACATTAAAAAAAAATCAATTAAGACTTATTGCGAAATATGTAAAAGGATTAACATTTTTTTGGCAAAAATGCTTGGTTATTTAATATTTAATTAAGATGTTTGCAATTAGACTAACTCAAATAATTGTTTTATGAAATTAAAATTAACATGGTTATTAACGCTATTTATGGCGTTCGTGATGCAGTTTTCTTTTGCACAAGAGAAAACTATCACAGGTACAGTTACAACAGCATCGGATGGTTTACCCCTTCCTGGCGCTAGTGTAATTGTAAAAGGGACCTCTAGAGGTCAACAAACAGATTTTGATGGTAAGTATACTATTAAAGTCAATCAAGGAGATGTTTTAATCGTCTCTTACGTTGGGATGGAGCCTGGCCAAATTACAGTAGGTGCTGGAAGTTCTTATGATATTACGCTTAAGGATGCTAGTTCTCTTGATGAGGTTGTTATTACAGGTTATAAAGGAGCTACTAATAGTTCTAAGATAGCGTCGGCTTTATCAACAGTAAGTGCAGAGTCTATTGAGTCTGTTCCAATTACTTCTTTAGATCAAATGCTTCAAGGTCAAGCAGCGGGTGTAAGTGTAAATACTGGATCGGGTCAGCCTGGGCAAAGTGCTACAATTATCATTCGTGGTAGAAATTCTCTTAATGGAGATACTGAGCCACTTTTTATTATTGATGGTGTGCCAGTTGATCAAGATAATTTCCGTAGTCTTAATCAAAATGACATCGCTACAATGTCTGTGTTAAAAGATGCTGCAGCAACTGCTATTTATGGAAATAGAGGTGCAGGTGGTGTAATACTTGTTACAACTAAAACTGGTAAAAAAGGATCAGGTGTTCAAGTAAAGTATAGATCATTATATGGTGTTTCAGATGCTCCTGACGCGAAATTTGACGTTATGAGTTCTTCTCAGTTTTTGAATTTTCAAAAATATATGCTTCCTGGTGATCAGCTAGGTGATGCTTTATCAGATCAGGAGATATCAGCGATATCTTTACAGGCTAATACTAATTGGGCAGATATATTATTACGTCAAGGTCGTACTGATTCTCATGAAATTTCTATAACTACTGGTGGTGAAAATAGTTCATCATTTTCTTCTGTTCAGTATTTTAAGCAAGAAGGTACTACTATTGGTAGTGATTTAAAACGTTTTTCTTTTAGAAATAACTTTAATGCAAATTCTGCAGATAATAAGTTAAACTTTTCTACAAGTTTAACTGCAAACTATTCAGTTAGTAGTTTTGTGGTAGATGCGGTTAGGGATACTAACACAGGTGGTCAATTAGATAATCCTTTTATTGTTCCTTACATTGGTTTACCTTATTTATCTCCATATAATCCAGATGGTTCTATAAATATTTGGGGTACAGGTCCTACTGGGACTGGTGGTTCTGGGGCTTATTTAGCAGATGGAACTATTGATTATGATAATGTTGATGGTTTTAGAAATACGCCATTTATCGCATTAAATACAGCTGCTTTAGGTACAGATCAAGAATCTGAAATTAAAGTAGTAGGTAGAATTGCAGCAGATTATAATTTTGCTAAAAATTTAACTTTCGGAACTTCTTTTGGTATAGATTACACTAATGAAGAACGTTTAACAATAAATCCTCCAGGAAGTATTAGAAGTTTTAGAACACCATCTGATGGTTCTGAGCAAAAGGGATCTCAATATGAGCAATATTACAGAGATGCAAATTTTATTACAAACGCTTATTTACGTTATGATAATAACTTAACTGAAAAATTAAACCTTAATGCGGCAGTTTTTGCTGAGTATAACTATTCTAATACGCAATTTGGATTTTTTGAAGCTTTTGGTTTAAACCCGGTATTGCCAGGTTCTGGTTCAGGTTTCTCTAGTGGTTCTACTACAGAAGGAGACGATAATGATGTATACAATTATATTCCTACTGTAGGTTCTATTGAATCTGAATTAGCGTTGGGTTCTGTGTTTGCAACTGTAGATTTAGATTATGACTCACGTTTTGGTTTATCTGGTTCTATTAGAAATGATGCTACTTCTCGTTTTGTAGAAAATAGAGATGGTATCTTTTGGTCTGTAGCAGGTCGTTGGAATATTGATAACGAGAGTTTCATGGAAGATGTTGATTGGCTTTCTATTTTGAAATTACGTGTTAGTTATGGTGTTGTAGGTAACCAAGGTGTTGGTACACGTTATCAAGGATATCAAACAGTTAGTGCTGGTTCTGGATATCAGTTAACTAATTCTTACCAATTAGGTACACTAATTGATCCAAATATTAAATGGGAAACATCTAATCAGTTTAACGTTGGTTTAAGTTTTGGTTTATGGAATAGCAGACTGTCAGGTGAGTTAGATCTTTATAGAAACTTAACTACTGATTTATATGCTGGTAAGTTATTATCTACAGCTGGTACAGGGTCTTCTTCTGTTACTACTAACGTTGCAGATATGAGTAATAAGGGTGTTGATTTTCAAATCTCTTATGATTTGTTAAGAAAGTCTTCAACTAACAATTGGTCTATTACTTTAAATGCAAATGCTAACTATAATAAGAATTTAGTTGAAAAATTACCTGGTGGTTTCGCAACTGGTTTAGAGGGTACTACTAGACTTAGAATCGCTGAAGGACATGCAGCAAATACATGGTTTATGGTAAGATGGGCAGGTGTTAATCCAGCAAATGGTGAGCCGCTTTATCTTGATATTAACGGTGATATTACAAATGAATATAATCCTGATGATGCAGTTTATTTAGATAAAAACTTTGACCCTACTTATACTGGTGGTTTTGGTGCTGATATATCATATAAAGGATTTTCATTAAATGCATTGTTTTCTTTTCAGGCAGATGGTTGGAAAAACAACAGTTCTCAAGCACTTATTGAAGATACTAGTTTAGGTGCAAACTTAAATTTATCAACAACTGTATTAGACGCTTGGACTACTCCAGGACAAATAACGGATATTCCTGCATTAGAGTACGGTGGTTTACGTGCTGTTGCTGGTGATAGATATTTAGAAGATGCTTCTTTCTTAAGACTAAGAAATGTTGCTTTATCATATAACGTAGATAAAAAGGTGTTAGATAAAATGAATTTATTTAACGGTATTCGCATATTTGTACAAGGAACAAACTTGTTTACTTGGACTAAATATACTGGATTCGATCCTGAAGGAACTGTACCTTCTTCATTCTTTGAATATCCTGTTGCTCAGACGTATAGTTTAGGATTTGATTTAACTTTTTAATAAAAAATAGAAATGAAAAAATATTTAATAATATTGCCCTTATTTGTTGCAACGGTATTCCTAAGTTGTAGCGATCAATTAGATAGGCTTCCAGTAGATAGTTTAGTGGAAGAAACGGCTTATAATACAGTAGAGGATCTTCAATTTGGTCTTAACGGTGTTATTGGTAGTCTTAGTTATAATTATATCATTGGATTTAATTCTATTTTCACCGACAACACAAGATTAGGTGTAGATAATGGTGGTCAAGATATTGGATTCAATCAACAAATTCTAAATGCAGATACTGGTGGTTTCTCTTTTGGAGGTGGAACGCTTTGGAATGGTAGATACGCGATGATTAATGATATGAATAGATTGCTTACTGCAAGTTCTTCTATCTCACCAGATCCTGCGGATGTTGATACTTATAATAATATATTGGCACAAACTTATGCTTTTAGAGCATTAGCACATTATGAGTTGTTATTATATTATGGTTTTGATATGACAGATGATTCTGCATTAGGTGTTCCTTATGTTGATTATGTTTCAGCAGATGCAACTCCAGGTAGAAATACTGTAGGTGAAGTATTAACAGGGATCCAATCAGATTTAGATGAAGCTTTAGCTTTATTTCCTGCAGGAACTACTGATATTAATTTTGCTACACCGGATTTTGTTACTTTTTTAAGAGCAAGAATTGCTTTAGAAACAGGTGATAATACAGGCGCAATTGCTTATAGTAATTCTTTAATTGCAGATTATCCATTAGCAAGCTTTAGTCAGTATTTTGCAATGTTTAATGAAGATGCAGATAAAACAGAAGTTGTTTTCAATTTTGACAATGTTCAAGATTTTGATTATGGTATCAATTTTTTCTGGAATTTCTCAGGTCAAGGACCAAAGTTTGAGATTTCTAGAGAGTTATTTGATCTCTATACAGATGATGATATTAGAAAAACAGTTGTTCTTGATGACGCTGGTGATGATGCTTCTGATTTATTAGTAGTAGGAAAATATCCAATTAATTCAAATACATTGGCTATTAATGATTTCAAAGCTATGAGAATTTCTGAAATCTATTTAATTAGAGCAGAAGCTTATGCAAAGTCTACTCAGTTTGATTTGGCAGCAGCAGATGTATTAGCGGTTCAAACTGCAAGACATATTAGTACACCAGATGCTGTTGAGTATAATTCTTTACTTGAAGCTATCGAAGGAATTATAGCAGAAAGAAGATTAGAATTAGCTTTTGAAGGTCATAGGTATACAGATATTAAGAGAGTTCGTTCTATTACAGGTGACGGAATTGAAAGATTGGAAGATTTAGGTGATTGTGGTGGTTCAGTTCCATGTTCATTACCTTCTACTTCTCCTAAATTTATTCTTCCAATACCTTCAGGAGAAATTAATGGTAACACGGTAATCGCTGAGCAACAAGCTCCAGGTTATTAAAAAAAAAAATAATTGAAATTATGAAAAATTTATTTAAAATATTCTTTGTGTTCTTGATGGTTGCATCTTGTGAAGATACAGAACGAGTTACTTTCGATGGATCTACAGCAGTTGGATTTTCGGAATCTATTATAGAATTGAGTGTCCCTGTTGGTGGTGTTACTTCCACTGTTGGTCTTGTATCTACTACAATTTCAAGTGAGGTTAGAACTTTCGATGTTACTGTTGAGGATTCAACAGTAGAGTCTAGTGAGTATGTTATTGGTTCTGCTACTATTCCAGCTAATTCTTATGAAGGTACGTTAGACGTAACTTTGAACTATGATGGTTTAGAAGATTTTGTTCTTAATTCATTAACGTTATCTATTGATGTACCTGGTAGTGCTTTTCCTCCAGTGACATTTAGCTTTTTAAAAGAGTATGACATTACTACATTTGTTTGTGGTGATCTTAAACTTAATATTGTAGCAGATAATTATACGTCTGAGACTACTTGGGAGGTTGCAGATTCTTCTGGAAGTATTGTGGCGTCAGGAGGACCTTACGATGATAGTATTGCTGGAACTGAATTAATCTCTAATATTTCTTTAGCAGCAGGTGATTATACATTTACTATATATGATTCATATGGTGATGGTTTATTTGATGGAACCAACACAGGAACGTACAATTTATATTGTGCAGCACAAACTGTGGTTTCTTATGCTAGTGGTAGTGGTAATTTTGGAGCTTCTGAGTCAACTGATTTTACTATCGTAGAATAATAAATATATAAAACATATCTTATGAAAAAAATATTAAAATTAATACCAATCTTGTTTCTTGTTTTAACATTTAGTTGTGAGCAAGATGATGATAATTCAAGATTTTACAATGACCCTACAAGTGGATGGGTTGAATTTGCTACACCTAGTAGTGGTACAACTGTTTCTCCGTTTGCAGAATCGTTATCGTTACCTGTGAGTTTAAGAGTACCTGTTTATGAAGGTGGCTTAAACGTAACTTATAGTTTAGTTGCTGTTGAGGGAGATTTTACTAGTATTGTAGGTACTTTAAGTACTGATACTTTATCATTTTCTTCTGATGTATCACCTGGCGCAGATGGTACACCTAGCGTACAGAATATTGTAATAGGATTTGAGAATTTAGATTTAGTTACTGAACCTATAGTTTTTGATGTAGTTTTAACTGCTGTTGATGTTGATGGTGTTACAATAGGTGTAGATGATGATAGTATCACGTCTTATAGAGTTTCAACTCCATGTCCTGTAGTTACTGCAGATAGCTATAATGTTGATGTAACTGGTCCAAATGGTGCAACACCTTCACATACTGTAGCGTTAACTCCTACAGGTGTTGCTAATCAGTTTTCTGTAACTTCTACTTGGGGTCCAGAATTTGTAGCTGAAGTAGCTGGTCAACCTGCTTTAGCAGGGCAGTACCTTTATTCTGCTACTATATCTATTAATGACGATTTAACTGTTAGCGTTGTTTCTACTGATTCTACAGTAGGAGGTGATGGATCTGCGGAAACTGATGGTTATGGTACTTATGATAGTTGTAATGACGTATTCTTAATTACCTTAACACAAGGTCTATTTACTACAGATTTTACAGTAGATCTTACGATGACAGCTTTATAAAATTATTTTGTATATATAAAAAGCCCGCGTTAGCGGGCTTTTTTATTTTATAAAAGGATTTATACTTTTTGTAATGTAAATTCAAAATATCTATTGTAATATTATTTATTATAACTATTTTTGATTATTGAGTGATATAAAATACCCTCAGAATCCTTACACCTAAATTTTAAATTATGAAACAAAAATTATTTTCTCTCCTAATATTTATTTCCGTTATTTCTCAGAGTGTTTACGCTCAAAAAGAGAACCCTATTTGGAATGAAGTTACTAATCTATCGTCGGATTTAGATACTTGGAAAAGAAGCGCACTACCTGATTCTTATATTACATACCAATTAGATTTTGATTTACTCATTAGTAAATTAGCTAATGCACCAATGAGATCAGAAGCTAAGAATGTAAATGGAGTCTTCGTTGATTTACCACTTAATAATAAATTACAAAAGTTTGAAGTTTATGATGCACCAGTTTTGGCTTCTGATTTACAAGATAGACTTTCTAATGTTCATTCTTATATAGGTAGGTCAGTAGATAATAAAAACATCTTGATAAGATTTAGTGTATCACTAAAAGGTTTCAATGCTATTATATTAAATGATGAATTAGGAACTCAATACATTGATTCTTATACTAAGAATAATCAGTATTGTATTTTGTATTTCAAAAAAGACTTATCTTCTAATGAAGAAATTGTTTGTTTAAATGAAAGTGAAGAGGCGGCACATACTAGCTTCGATAGTAGCTCAAGTTCTGCTACAGATAGAAATGTAGATGATGGGCAGTTAAGAGAATTTCGTTTAGCTCTAGCTTGTACCCAAGAATACGCAACTTATCATTTATTTCAATTAGGGCTTTCTAGTGCTAGTGATACTGTAAAGAAAGATGCTATTTTAAATGTTATGAATGATGTAATGACTAGAGTTAATGCTGTATATGAAAATGAATTATCGGTTACTATGACAATAGTTAATGATAATAGTAATGTTGTTTTTTTACAAGACAGTTTCTTATCTAATAATGATATTAGTGAATTGATTGATCAATCTCAAACTTGGATTGATATCTTTTTAGGTTCAGAGAATTATGATATTGGACACATGTTAAGTACTTCAGGTAGTGGTTTAGCACAGTTATATTCACCTTGTACTAATAATAAAGCAAGAGCTGTGAGTGGTGGTTTGTCAAGTATTCCAGAAGGTACAGTTTTCGAAAACACAATGATGCATGAAATGGGGCACCAATTTGGAGCTTTTCACACGTATAATTCAACGAGTTGTGCAAGTGCAGCTACTTCAAACTCTGCATATGAGCCAGGTGGTGGAACTACGATTATGTCTTACGCAGGTATTTGTGGATCAAGTTCTAACATACAATCAGAGGCTGATAATTATTTTCATCAAAATAGTATAGATCAAATGTGGGGTAATATTACTAATGGCAATAGTACATGTGGTAATCAATCAAGTACTGGTAATACTGCGCCTGTAGCTAATGCTGGTGGTAATTATACAATACCAATAGGAACTCCATATAGATTAGCTGGAGTAGCAACGGATATTGATGGTTTAGAATCTTTAACGTATTGTTGGGAGGAGTACGATTTAGGAGCTAGTGTAGCAGCACCAAATTTTTTAACATCTACTGGTCCTATCGTTAGATCTTTTCCTCCATCAAGTAATAGCACAAGATATATTCCAAAACTTGAAGACTATGTGAGTAGTGTTAATTCTTCAACTACTTGGGAGAAATTAGTTTTAATTAATAGAGATGTTAATTATTCTCTTTTAGTTAGAGATAATGATATTTCTGGTGGTCAAGTGGGCTTAGATTTTATGACAGTTACAGTTAGTGATTCAAGTGGTGCATTTACAGTATCATCTCAAAACACTACAGGTTTATCTTATACAGGTTCTACGATTCAAACGGTGACATGGAATGTTGGAAATACTAACGTTGCTCCTATAAATAGTAATATTGTAAATATACTGTTGTCTACTGATGGCGGATTAAATTTTGACACAGTTTTATTATCAAATACGCCTAACGATGGTGTTGAGGATATTACTTTGCCAAATGTTGATGCCGCTTCATGTAGGTTCATGGTAGAATCAGCAGATAATATATTCTATAATTTAAACACGAAAAATTTCGCTATTGAAATGAATTTGAGTGTTGATGATAATATTTTAGCTAACAGTTTAAATGTATATCCAAACCCAAGTAAAGGGGAATTTACAATTAGTTTTGATTCAGTTCTTAATAATAGTTCTGTTAAAATAGATGTTTATGATATTAGTGGACGTTCAGTTTACAAAAATATTTTTGTAAATGAATCGGCTCAATTCAATGAGACTATAAATCTAAATTCTGTAGCTTCTGGAGTATATATAGCAAATATTTCAAATGGAAATAATATAACTACTGCTAAGATTATTATTGAATAAGTTATTTTATTTCTTATTCAATACTTATAATTAATCAAAATTTTAAAGCCTGAACAATAGTATTATTGTTCAGGCTTTAATTTATATAATATTTTATTGATGCATTGTGAGCATACATTGTAGTTTATTGCTTTCTGATATTTTATAACAATTAGTTTTAATGCATTAACATATCAGTACCTAATATTGCAGTTATTATTTATTTGTGTTAAGTAAAATGTATTTTCTATGCATAAACAATAATTTATGTTTTTCTTTGTTTGAAAACTATATCATATTAAATGGACATCAAATATTCATATTCATATTTACTTTTACTTTGCATATTTACCACAAGTCTTACTGCTCAAACTAAACTCAAAAGTGGAAAGATGGGGAGTGTACAAGATACGTCTGCCGTCAAAATATCTAAAGGTTTTAAAGATACTGCAACAATAGACATGTATCTACAATTTAAAAACATAGTAGATACGGTTCAAGTTGATACAACATTGACGCTTAAAAAAGAATACAAATTTAATTACCTACAACAAGACAATTTCAATTTAATCTCTTTTGCTAATATTGGTCAAACATATAATACACTAAGTTTTAATAGTTGGGATTCTAATACAAGTCCACTGTTTGGTGCTAGAGCGCGCCATTTTAATTATTTTGAACATGATGATATTAATTACTATGAGGTTCCGACACCTTGGACACGCTTAACATATAAGACCGCTTTTGAACAAGGCCAACTATTAGATGCTTTTTTTACAGTAAATCTATCCCGACAATTTAATTTTTCTATTGCATATAAAGGACTAAGGTCTCTGGGGAATTATCAAAATGTATTAACCAGTTCTGGTAATTTCAGGTTTGGCTCAAATTACAACTCAAAGAATAAAAAATATAACGCTAAAGGTTATATCGTTATGCAAGATCTTCTTAATCAAGAAAACGGTGGCCTAGAAACCGACGATCTTGATAATTTCACTTCTGGAGATGAAGAGTTTTTAGACAGATCCGTATTTGATCCTGCTTTTGAAGATGCTGAAAATATTTTAGAAGGTAAGCGCTTTTATTTGGAGCAGTCTTATGCATTATTACAAAATAAAGATTCTATAAGTAATAATAGTATTACGTTAGTCAATAAAATTTCATTTGAAGATAAGTATTACCAATACAGTCAAACAACAGCTGCTACTAGTTTTTTTGGTGAAGCTTTTACAACTAGCATTAATGATAAAGTAAAATTAGAAAACTTTAAAACATCACTGGGACTTCAGTATAGTAATAATATAATTGGGGATGTAGAGTTTGCTATAAATTATTCAGATATTAATTACGGTTATAATAGTCTTATATTATTTCCAACTGAAACCATAACAAATAGAATTCAGTCCAATTTTTTAGGATTGGAAGGAGTCTATTCAAAAACATACAAAGGATTCAATATTTCTGGTAAAGGAGGATTAAATCTGTCCGATACATTCGTTGGAAGTTATTTAGATGGCTCTATAAGTCTTAATTTAAATGATGATATAAAGGTCTCTGGTGGGATTTCAATTAATTCTAGACTTGCTAATTATAATTATCTATTATATCAAAGTGATTACCTTAATTATAACTGGTATAATTTTGATGATTTTAAAAACGTTAATACGCAACAGGTAAAATTCAATTTTCAATCTAAGAAATTGTTTAACGTAAACCTAGATCTTTCCAATATAGATAATTACACTTATTTCAATTTAGAAGAAACACTTGATGGTGTTAATATTATTAAACCCAAACAATACAATAAGCCAATTCAATATTTGAGGCTTAAGCTTCAAAAGGAAATCAAAGTAGGAAATTTTGCATTAGACAACTCTATTATGTATCAAAATGTTGTAAGTGATGAAGATGTGCTTAATGTACCAGCTCTCATTACGCGTAATACTCTGTATTACTCTAATCAGATATTTAAAAAGTCCATGACCCTACAGACAGGAGTAACCTTTAATTACTTCTCTAAATATAACATGAATGGTTATGATCCATTGTTAGCTGAGTTTTACACCCAAAATGAAACTAAACTAGGAGGGTTCCCTAGGTTAGATTTCTTTATTAATGCTAAGGTTAGGCAAACGCGTATCTTTTTTAAAGCAGAACACTTCAATTCATCCTTTACAGGATACGATTATTTTTCAGCACCTAATAATCCTTACAGAGACTTTACTATTAGATTTGGGTTAGTTTGGGATTTCTTTTTATAGCGTTTCACTTTTGTTTTAAATTAACAAAAGAGTCGCGTCATCCGCTATATCTTTTTAGTTGGATTATAATTTGAGATTATTTTAGTAATACTATTGTCTTTATATATAGTATTAAGTAATCAAAACTCAAAAAAGGATGCCGCTGCTACCGCTAACGCGAGTATTTGTTATGGTTCAGGCTTATCATAATATAGCGTTTATCTTTTAGTATAGGGTATAAGAGGCTATGAACTATTTGGATTTGAGAAAATTTTAGGGTTTAAAATATTGGTTTCAAGAGTTTTGAGAATTATATTAAAATAAAGTGCTATAAAGTAGTGTTAGTTTCTAAAAGGGTTTTATATTTGCACCCCGAAACAAAAACGAAAGTTTAAGTTTCATACGTTCCTTGCCAAGAGAAATTGAGTTAGAAAAAGAAATTAAATTTTTCTAAAATTAAGTTTGGTGGTTACGGAAAAGGGTTTTATATTTGCACCCGCTTAGCGCAACAACGTTAAGAGAAAGTAAAGAAAAGTTCATTAACATATTGAA
>NZ_JABFDF010000006.1 GCF_013403985.1 Winogradskyella ludwigii | reverse complement strand
CTTTTTTTTCGCCAGTGTTCATTTTGTGTTTTCATAAGTGACTATAATTAATGGTTTAATTTTTAGTCAACCTATTTTAGGAAAGTTCATTTTCATAATTGTGGGCAACGTTGTTGTGTATGGTTAGTTGCGTGGTTCAGCAACTAAATTAGTAAACTTTTACGAACCCGTGAATATTCCGAAGGAATATTCACAAGTAGGCAAGAACAAAGCAATTAATTATACACTGTGTTGTGTGCAGTTTTTTATTCCGCTATTCTTTTCTTTAAGTCCATTCTTTCGTGCAGTATTCTTGTTATCTCTACATAATTTTCATTCAGAGTTCTGTAAAAAATTATATGTCGATTTACCTTAATTCCGAGAAGTTGTTTTGATATTCCTTCGTAGTTTTTTCCTAAATGAGGATTTTCTGCAATTTCTTGACAATCAGAAATTAGTCCATCGTAATATTTGTCAGCTTGTTTTTCCGACCAAACCTCGAAGGTATAATCCCAAATCTTTGATAAATCCTCAACAGCTTTGTTCGTCAACTTATATTCAGCCATTCGAGTGCTTTTTCGCTTTTAGAGATTCAAGATGCTTTTTTGGGTCAAAATCGTGAGCTATTCCGCTGTCAATTCCTTCTTGTATTGCAGTTTTCAAAGCAATTACTTTACTTTCTTCTTCCTCTAAAAGTCTCAATCCAGCACGAATTACTTCACTGACGTTTTTAAATCTTCCTTCACTAATTCGGCTTTGCACGAATTGGTCGAAATAATTTCCGAGTGATATTGATGTGTTTTTGTTCATTTGATACTAATTTAGCTCAAATATACCAAAAATTGGTATAATAGCAAAATTTGCCTCAAATTGCACACAAGGTGTTTGTATATGGTTTGTTGCGTGGTTTAAGCACCTAATTTAGCAAATAAAAACCGAATAGAAAATCCGCGAGGATTTTCGTAAGTAGGCTAGAACTAGCAATAAATTATATACGGTGTTAGCAAATCGTTTTTTTTATTACTCAATTTTAATAAATTCATACAATTCAGTGTCCTCTTTTAAGTCTTCCGTTTCATAAAAGTATTTTTCTTCCCAAATGTGAAATCCAAACCCATTACTCTCCAAAAAAGCTCGTAAATATTTGTTCTCGATTTCAATTAGTAATCCAACGTCAATTAAATTAGCAAAGTTTAAATCGACATTTTCCGCTTCTTGAGATTTCGGATGACAAATATATTCAGCTCCAATTCCAGTTGTTTTTGAAATTATTTCATCTAAAGGGTCTGATTTTCCTTTGACCAAAGTTTTTATTTTATGTCCAATTCGATTAGCAATTTTTTCAGGTTTCGTAAAATTCCTAAAGTCAGAGAAGTGCAGATAAGTTCGCACAATATATACGTTGTCAATCGGTTTGTTTTCGCATACAAGCTTTGAATGTTCATCAGGAACATACTTTTCATTTTTGCGAGTCAATTCCGATATCAGAGCCTCGTCGTATTTATTTTGAGATTTCGCTTCCTTGCTCTCGCATTCCAAAATCAAATGATAATCCCCATAGTCAAATACATAAAACACGAAATTGTGCCATATTTTTTCAGGCGTATTATTTCGTAAATGACGAATAAGTTCAATTTCAGTTTCTTTATAAGTGTATTCTCTCAATTTTTTGTCAAATGTTTGCCACGTTTATGTATAAGAATAGTTGTGGGTTTGTATGCGAGGATTTTCCGAAGGAAAATCAGACGTTACAAACACGCAACGACCTTTGATTAAGCACTAAACCGCAATTATTTTTATACGGTGTTGTGGTGTCGTTTTTTTATTTTTAATTCAGTTCCGATTTCAGGTTTTGATTTCTGTTTTTTCTTCTCAGGTTTTATTAAATACATATAAACACCATTCTTTCGTTTATCCAATTCTTTATCTACAGCTATTTTCCTTTCCGATTGAGTTTTGAAAACGCTATCCACGTGCATCGATTCAGTTTCGCATTCAAAATGCTTTTCGGATTTATCTAAAATTAAAATTCCGTGATGAACTCTTTTTTTTACAATCCAAGTTTCATCAGTATTTGAGTCAATTATTTGAGTATTCGGTGGAATTCCGTTTTCATAATGTTGCAATTCTGTCAAAAGTCCGAGTCCAGTAATATTGAAACATTCAACTATTTTTACAAAATTCCGTTCCATATTTTCTTTAATTTCAATCTTTTGAGTTAGTTGAGTAAATGCACCACAACGTGATTGTGTATGATTAGTTGCGTGGTTTAGCAACTAATTTAGCAAACTTTTACGAACCCGTGAAAATTCCGCAGGAATTTTCGCAAGTAGGCACTTAAAAAGCAATTAATTATACACGGTGTTAGCAAACGTTTTTTTATTCCAACAATTCTACAAAATAATTATTAGTCGATATTTCTGTATCAATAGCAAAATAATTTCTATTCAATAATAACTTTTCGGGCATTGAATCAATTTTTATAAAACGTAGGTCAGAAATATATCCCACAAAACTCAAGTTTTCATAATCTTTATAGTCGAAGTAAATAATATTTTTATCAGTTTTTATTTCCTTAATAACTAAAGAATCATTTTCTTTCTGCACATAATTTAAGCTGATTTTTCTTGAGTCAATTCTTGAGTTTGGAATGCTATCGGCAGGTGAATAAAAACTAATTTCCCCTTTTAGGATTGAGTCATTTTTATTTCCTTCTATTTTTAATTTGTAAAATTTACTTTTTGAGCTATCAATTATTCCATTTTTATAAAATGTCCATTGATTCCAAAAAGTATCTTTTTTCTTTGAAACATAGGCCTCATATTCTTCCCAACTTTTATTTTCTTCTCCGTATACTAGTCTTATTTTTTGAAATAGTTTAGAAGTATCTTGTTCAGTTCGTTTTAAGTTTATGTGTTCAGTTATATTTTCAGACTTATGTTCTTCTTTCAGGTTTTTGTTATTACAAGAAACTAATAACATCAAAATTATTATAACTATTGATTTCGGTATCTTCATTTAAATGTTTGCTAAAACTCTTATATGTGTTATTTATTAAAGATAGAAGATTTAAGTAAAAAAACAATAGTTCCTTTGTTTATAATTACTTATCGTTAATTTTTATTAGTTATTCCGTATATCAAGACAGATCTGAATTTACAATTGATATATAGAATACCTAATAATATAAAGAACTTAAATATAACCTCATATATCTAACACAAAAAAAACACCAAGTTTAAACAAGGTGGTTTTAAATATATATATAATAATATGCTTAAGGTGCACTAGCTACAACACCAAGTGTGTAGAGCTGATCCATAGTTGGTCCATCACTACCACCTTCTGGTTCTAAAGTAATACCAAAGGCCTGACTTTCGTTAGCATTGGCAATGGTAAATATTTTATTATCGTCCGTATTAAAATCGTCTATAGTTCCTAAACTTGTAGGTGCTAACGGATTTAATGTTAAGGACCATACTTGCCAAACTTTACCTTCTGGTGCGTTTGGTAAACCTTCTGCATCTAAGTAAATGGTATTATCTGCCTTGTTCCAGTACACTTTAGCAAAGCTAGATGCAAAATTACCTTGGCCACCAAGAGGTACACTAATTAGATCTTTATCTCTAATTATGTTAAGTAAATTCTTGGTTGCGGCCAAATTACTTTTGGCATCTTCTATTTGGGTTTCTAAATACAAGTTTTCAGTATCAGCGGTTTGTAATTGCTGTTCTAAATCTGTTTTTTTGTTTAAGCTCCAAAATAAGCCCATTGCTAATAAAACAGACGCTGCCCAACCTGTATAGCTTATCCAATTAGTTGGTCTCGGTTGTAATTCTATAACTTTAGTTTCATTCGCTATTCTCGCTTTAATAGATTCAAACCCTTTCGCTCTTGGCGATACTGCAGCGGTTAATTTAACGACTGCGCTTTCAATTTCTAAGACTTCTTGTAACAATTTTGGATGTTGTTGCAAAAGATTATAGATCTCCTGATTTTCTGTTTCAGAAAGTTGGCCAGCTACGTATAGCTCTAAAATACCAGATTCTATGTATGCTTTTATATCCATATTATAATACCATATCTCTTAATTGTTGAATACAGTTTCGGTTTCTCGTTTTAATAGTGCCAATTGGCATTTGTAATTCTTCCGAAGCTTCTTTTTGCGTAAAACCTTTAAAGTAGAGCAGTTCAATTACTGCTTTACATTTTTCGCCCAGTTCGGTTACAAACTTTTTTATACCTATGGCATCTGTGCTATCATCTAAACTGTCATGACCTGCAATTATATCTACGAAATATTCTGCATTAAGGTTTTGTTTAGATTGCTTAAAGGCTTTAGAACGTGTTTTATCTATAGCTGCATTACGCGCTATATTGAGAATCCACGTAAAAAAACGTCCTTTTTTTGAAGAGTAAGTATCTGCTTTGTTCCATGCTTTTATGAAGACATCTTGCATCAATTCGTCTGCAATTGCTGTATCTTTTACAATATTGTAAACCACTCCATGTATGCTTTTACTATACATACCATAGAGCTTCTCAAAAGCCACATGGTTTTTATCTTGAAACTGTTTTACCAGTAATTCTAATTCCATTTATTAGCGAATTTATTTAGAATGTTTCGCAGTAATGGGGAAGTTAATCGCCGCAATTCTTCTAACAATTAATTGTTATTTATGGGTTTAAATATAATGTATTTATTCTATAATTCCAGCACAACCAATTCTAGCTCCAGCAGCTCCTGTAGGCTGTGTTTTTAAATCGTCTACACCAAGGTGAACAATAATGGCTTTTCCTAAAATATCCTTAGTAGTGTCGCCACATCCAATACACCATTCATCTGTTGTTTTGGTAATCGTCGCATTTCCATTGGCATCAGCGTTTAAGTTCCCAATATCTCCTTTGTGGTATCCTGCTTCATCTCCCCAAGCACCATGTGGTTGACTCGTAGGATTCCAATGACCTCCAGAAGATGTACCATCAGCTGCAGAACAATCTGCTTTTTCATGAATATGAATGGCGTGCTCGCCTTCTTCTAAACCTGAAACAGTTCCATTCATAGAGACTTTTCCATCTTTTTCAGAAAAGTTAATTTGGCCCTCTACATTGCTACCACTTTTTGGTGCCAAGGCTATCGTCAAGGTTTTTTCTGAACTTACCATCTTGTCAACTTTTTGAATTTCGGGTTTAGTAATGGTTTCCGTATCCTTTTTGTTGTCTTTACAAGCGGTTGCAAAAACAACTGTAGTGGCAAGTACTATCAATTTAAGATTCTTCATAATTTGTTTTAATTTTTAAGTTTGGTTAATAATAAAAATGCGTTACATGCGCTTTTATATTAATAGTAACTGTGCAAACATCTATGTGATACTATAAATGAATTAAAAATTAAACAGTTTAAAATAGATACTATCAATAAAAGTATGTAAAACGTGTGAAACAATTTAGGTAAGTAAAAAATGTTTCAGGAACGCAATCCATACTTTTATTGATGCATTTGATAATATCTTAAAATGATATCAAATGGTAAAGTGATAAGCGATATTATTTATCTCTTAGGTAAGTGTTGACTTCAATAGCAACATCTTCCCAAGTTTTACTAACACCATCTGCACCTTTATGAAGGTCAAAGCATACTTTGTTTAAGGCTTCTAATGCGCCTAATGCATCCCAATCTTTTAGCTGCATGGTGCCTTTCATACTTACACGTCTTTCGTCAGTAATACTAACTTCTAAAGGTAAATCTGCTGTAACACCATTCATAGTAATAGAGGCAACATAAGCATTATTGCTATATGTAATAGTTCCTTTTAAAAATTCAGTATTTAACATAGAACCAAAGAAAGAGGTTTTAAGTTTTTCGTCTCTAGAATCGTCTTTAGTAAATAAACTACTAATAGGAATTGAAAATTCTAAATTATTTAAAGCTTCTTCTGGTGTTGCTCCTTCTTTATTATCAAAATTTAACGTTGCAAACTCACCTCCAACTGGTAATTTTTCGGTGGTTTTATAAGCTTTCCAAGTTACAGAAGTTGCTTCAGGTTTCACCACATATTTAATGGTGTTTTCAACCGTTTCTACTTCGACTTCTTTTTCTTTCTTTTCGTCTTTACAAGACGTAAATACTAAGGCTACAATAACAAGTAATGATAAGAATTTTGTGCTGTTCATGGCAGTTTTATTTTTTAGTAAAGTTAAATATATAAATGCTTTTGTGCAAGGGTAATCCGCGTCTTCAAGAGGGGATTAATTGAATATGACAAATATCATATTTTAAACGCTAGCATACTATTAATTTTGAACTTGAATTTATAGCTATGCATCAGTCGTTAATTAATAAATACAATGTTTCAGGACCTCGTTACACGAGTTATCCAACGGTTCCTTATTGGGATTTAGATTCGTTTTCTTTGGTACAATGGAAAGCATCTTTAAAGCGTTCTTTTGAAGAAAGTAATGCGTCTGAAGGTTTAAGTCTTTACATTCATTTACCGTTTTGCGAAAGTCTATGCACCTTTTGCGGCTGCCATAAACGCATTACAAAACGTCATGAAGTTGAATCTCCATATATTAAAGCGGTTTTAAAAGAATGGAGTTTATATGTGCAATTATTAGGACACAAACCAAAAATTAAAGAATTACATCTTGGTGGCGGAACTCCAACATTTTTCTCTCCAGAAAACCTTGATTTTTTAATATCTAACCTTTTATTAACGTCAGAATTGGCAGAAGACTATGAGTTTAGTTTTGAAGGTCACCCAAACAATACCACAGAAGCCCATCTTCAAACCTTATATAATTTAGGTTTTAGACGTGTTAGTTATGGTGTTCAGGATTATAATCTAAACATTCAAAAAGCCATAAATAGAATTCAACCTTTCGAAAACGTAAAACGTGCTACAGATTTGGCGCGTAAAATTGGTTATACGTCTGTTGGACATGATATTATTTTTGGATTACCATTTCAAACAGAAGCAGATGTTATAGAAACCATCAATAAGACTAAAGCCTTGATGCCAGATCGTATTGCATTTTATAGTTATGCACATGTGCCTTGGATAAAAGGAAATGGGCAGCGTGGTTTTAGTGATAACGATTTGCCATCTGCAGAATCTAAACGTAAACAATACGAAACAGGAAAACAACAATTTGAAGCCGCTGGTTATGTAGAAATAGGTATGGATCATTTCGCTTTAAAAACCGATTCACTTTACAAGGCGATGGAACATAAAACTTTGCATCGTAATTTTATGGGTTATACAGCGTCTAAAACACAGGCCATGATTGGCTTAGGAGTGTCTGCTATTAGTGATAGTTGGTATGGTTTTGCTCAAAATGTGAAATCTAATGAAGAATATTACCATTTATTAGAGCACAATATTATTCCGGTTTTTAAAGGACACATTCTTAATGCTGAAGATTTAGTGATTAGAAAACACATTCTTAACCTGATGTGTAATTTTGAAACATCTTGGGAAGATGATGATTTGTTATTTGATGAATTGCCAGAAGTACTCATTAAATTAAAGGAATTTGAATTGGATGATTTACTTCAATTCGGGTTGAAAAAAGTAATTGTAACAGAAAAGGGAAAACCATTTATAAGAAATATTTGCATGGCTTTTGATGTGTTATTACAGCGAAAAAAGCCTGACACACAATTATTTTCAATGACCATTTAAAACCAGAAAGCTAAAATAATTACTCAGAGATAAAAATATAATGCATGTTTATAGAGTTTGAACAGTATTAACTAAATAAGAAGAAAATATGATGAAGAAAATAATTGTACCTGTAGATTTCTCTGAGTATTCAGAATTTGCACTTGAAGCAGCTGCAAGTTTAGCTCAGAAATTTGGATCTGAACTTATTGTATTGCACATGTTAGAACTTTCTAATGCTATAATTTCTTCTGCTAACGAAACGTTGAATCAAGAGGCTGTTTTTTACTTAAAACTTGCAGAACAAAAATTTGAAGCCTTTTTAGATAAGCCATATTTAAAAAATATTAAAGTAACACCTGTTGTTAAACATTTTAAAGTTTGGAGTGAAGTTAATGATGTTGCTCTAGAACACAATGCAGACCTAATAATTATGGGTTCTCAAGGTTCTAGCGGTATTAAAGAAGTGCTAATAGGCTCTAATACAGAAAAAGTAGTTAGATATGCAAATATTCCTGTTCTTGTGATAAAGCATAACCCTATTCTGTTGGATTTTGAAAATGCAGTATTTGCTAGTGATTTCTCTGAAGAAGCTGTAGAACCTTATCTTAAAGCTAAAGCTACTTTTAATAAGTTAGGCACTAAAATGCATTTAGTTTATGTTAATTCTCCGGACGGAAACTTTAAAAGTTCTGTAGAAATTGATAAAGTGGTTGCAGACTTTTTGAAAAAATCAGACGGAAATTTAGACAATATAAAACGTGTTAATATAGTGTCAGATTACTCTATTGAAAAAGGGATTTTAAATTTTGCTAATATTATTGGAGCAGATGTTATTGCTGTGCCAACGCATGGTAGAAAAGGATTATCTCATTTCTTTGAAGGTAGCGTTTCTGAGGATATTGCAAACCATTCTACTTTGCCTGTAATGACATTTAAAATATAATTATCGATGTTTATTTAGTTAGTGTTTTTATACATCGTGTTAAACGCCAAAGTTGTTGGTTCTTTGGCGTTTTTTTTATGCTATATTTTTAGATTTAAAGTGAAACGTAAAAATAGGACTATGTACGTATTGTAATATTAAAATCGATAACCGATTCTTAAATGTAGGTTCAGAGCTAGGCCATTATTGTATTTTAAATACACATTTTTTTCTTTTATAAAATGAACATACCCAAGCCCAATACCAGTTTCGTAACTAAAATGTTTACCAACGTTACGTCGAATTCCCCAAGTTGGAATAATAGAAATATCACTAATAAAATTAAGATTATCTGCAACTGATCCAATAACAAGATCTGGATGATAGGTTGTTTTAATTGCTATAAAATTACCGCTGTTACCATCTATACGTCTAGACTTTGATACTCTTTTATTAAGATTGTAGTACCAACGTGGTTCAACCGTAATTGCTGGAACTAATACAAAACCTCTACTTCCAGAAAAATTCTCACTGAAAATAGCAGCATCTAATCCAAGTTCGCTGCGTAATGCTATAGAATTGGTTAGTTTAGATTCATTGTGTCCCCAAATCCCGAATAATCCGGTTTGTATGCCAAAGGTGGACTGTTCTACACTAGCATCTTGTGCTGTTGCTGTTAAAATTGAAGCTGTAAAAAGAAGTGAGACGATGATTTTTTTCATGGTTTTGATAGATAGTAAATTGATGATTATTTAAAAACTAATATATCAATAATTAGACCACATTGTAAGATATTAGTTATGTTTTAATGACATTCTATAGCACTAGAAACAGTATCTACAATTGGAGCAGGAGAGAGGTAAGGAATTCCTAAACCTAAACCACGAAGAATAAAAAGTATACCAATGACAACAACAAAAACAGGAATTGCTTTCTGGATACGTTGTTTTATAGTGCTGTTTAAAAATTTACCTAAATAAATAGCTGTAGTCATTAAAGGAATAGTACCAATACCAAATAATACCATATACAAACTGCCTTCTAATAAATTACCTGTTGCAACCGCACCAAACACAGCCATGTAAACTAAGCCACACGGTAAAAAGCCGTTAAGAAAACCAATAGTTAAAAACGTATCTGCAGTTTTCTTTTTTAAGGCTTTACCTAAAGACGATTTTACTTTAGAAATACCTTTGTACAGTGGTTTTGTAAGGTTGTATTTCCCTATTATATGCTGAGGTAAAAGCACTATAACAATCATTAAAACACCGATTATAATAGAAAGTTGCTGTTGAATTCCAAAAAGTGAAAAACTTTTACCTACAAGACCAAAAATTAAACCAATAATACTGTAGGCTAGTAATCTACCAAAGTGGTAAATAGCAATTTGGGTTATTTTCCTGAAAGAATTAGAGCGATCTACAGGCAGCATAAATGCTATTGGACCGCACATACCAACGCAGTGCAGACTCCCTAATAATCCAAGAATGAGAGCCGATACTAACATTTAATAATTGATTTCTGTTTTATAGAGATAAGAATTTGTGTTATATTTCCAATCTACTTTAATGTTCCAACGACCATCTAATAAACGTTTGTCAGGTATGAGCAAATTATGGTTTGATAGTGAAATTGGTATTTCAAAATCAAATTGTTTATTAGATGGTCTATATAGGAACACTTTTCCTTTAACCAGGTTAATATCCTTATCTTCAGGAAATGTAATAACAATACCATCGTTAGTTTTTTTCCAAGTAATATCTTCTTTTAAAGTCTTTGCATGCTCTTGGTTATCAATTTCGCTTTGAAATTGTAGTTCTTGTCCATAATAATCTTCTACCACTAAATCATGTCCGTATTTACTATCTGTAGTCATAGTGATTACAAAGTACATGATGAATGAAATAAAACATACGAATGCAATTACGATGGCTGTTCCCCAATTAATTTTCATAACCAATTTATTTTGTCATCCTAAACTTATTTCAGGACCTTATGTTAGCATTAACTGCTTTAATGCGGCAGTCAAGGTGTTTATTTTTTATTTATTAGGTTTTCAACCTTAATGAACTATCTTTTTAATTAAAACTTCGTGGTCCTAAGAATGATACTGATGTGGTTTCAATAATCTGACCATTACTGTAAAGATCAATCATAACATCATTTTTATCACCAGACAAATCACTTTGTTTAAGCTCTATAAATAAAGTACCTTCAGATATGCCTTGAGCATCTACATTAAATGTATCTGAAGTTGATACCACGTTTATAGTTCCGTCCCAACCTCTTAATTTAAAGGTTAAATCTTCAATATTTTCAGAAGTTTTATTAACAAGTTTAAAGGTGTAAACATTACTAATAATACCATTTTCTTTATGCTCAAATAATTGTCCAGGCAATCTTAGTATTCTAGCTTCAACATCACTACGTAGTAATAACATACCTGCTAACATTCCTATTAATATGGTAAGTACAGCCATGTAACCTTTCATACGAGCGGTTAATTTAAAAGGCTCTTTTTTCTCAATTTCATCTTCACTAGCAAAACGAATTAAGCCTTTAGGAAGATTTATACTTTCCATAATATGGTCACACTCATCAATACAAGCTGTACAGTTAACACATTCTAATTGCGTTCCGTTTCTAATATCAATTCCGGTTGGGCAAACGTTTACACATTGGTTACAATCGATACAGTCTCCATGTCCTAAAGCTTCTCGGTCTTCATTTTTTCTGAATTTTTTTCGACCAGTTTCTGCCTCACCACGTTTATAATCGTAAGCAACAATGATAGATTTGTTATCTAAAAGTACACCTTGCAAACGTCCATAAGGACATGCAATAATGCAAACTTGCTCTCTAAACCAAGCAAATATAAAATAGAATACTGCTGTAAATATAAGCAGTGGAATTAGGGTGCCTGTATGCTCAAAAGGTCCTTCTACGATATATTTAATAAGTTCATCTCCTCCAATTAAATAGGCTAAAAATACATTAGCAATCAAAAAAGAGATCACTAAAAAGACAAACCATTTAAGAACTCGTTTCTTAATTTTTTCGGCATCCCATTTTTGGCGTGCCAAGCGCATTTGTTTATTTCTATCGCCATCTATCCAGTATTCAATACGTCTAAATACCATTTCTAAAAAGATGGTCTGTGGACAAATCCATCCACAAAATACACGCCCAAAACCAACAGTAAATAGTGTGATGAAAATAACTCCTATTAACATGGATATTACAAAAAGATAGAAATCTTGAGGCCAAAAAGGGAATCCAAAGATGTTAAAACGTCGTTCTAAAATATTAAATAATAGAAATTGATTACCATTAATCTTTATAAATGGAGCAGCAAATAAGAATGCGATTAAAAAGTAACTGACTAGTTTACGCTTATCATATAAAGGTCCTGAAGGTTTTTTAGGAAATACCCATTTACGTTTACCATCTTCATCAATGGTACCAATTGAATCTCTAAAAACTTCATTTTCTGGCGTTTCCATTTTGTTTTTTTGTAACTTCTAATTATTGATTAGACACCACAGTATTAGCAGCTTCTGTTATTTCTTCTGTACTAGTTTCAGCTTCATTTGGAGTTGCTTCATTTTCTATTGTTTCAGCACCTTCTTCTTCCCAAATATCACCTTGTGCAGCTTTTGGTTCAGCAGGTGTTGTACCTTGAAAACTTAAAACGTAACTAGAAACTTGTGCCATTTCAAGAGGTTTTAATTCAGATTTCCAAGAAACCATCCCTTTTCCATCACGTCCACCTTCAGAAACGGTTTTAAATACATTTTTAATACCTCCACCTAAAATCCAGTGTTTATCTGTTAAGTTTGGTCCAATTCCACCACCACCATCAGCTTTGTGACAAGCTACACAGTTGGTTTCAAATATTTTTTGACCAGCCTTTAAATCTGCTGCTTCAGTTAAAAGTTCAACGGTATTAAAATCGACTAAACCTTTAGCTGTTTTTTTGTATTCTTCAATTGCAGCGTTAGCTTCAGCATATTCAATTTCATATTCTACAATTTGATTATCCGCATTAAATACGTGGTAGCGTACCATATAAACTACAGCAAAAACGATAGATATATAGAAAGAATAAACCCACCATGGTGGTAAATTATTGTCTAACTCTCTTATGCCATCATAATTATGATCTAGTATAATTTCGCCTTCTTCTTCAATAGGTTTTTGTTTCCCTTTTAGTTTTGTGTAAAACGCATTAAGCTTTTTAAACTCGGGTGTCTTAGTTCTAGAAGCTATATAACGTTCCTTCCCTTTTTCGTCTAAACTTTGATAAAGAATATTATCCATTGAACTCACAATACCTTCAATGGCTATAAGTACTAAAAGTACAAGTAATAGAAATAATAAGATAATAGGTTGCTCTATAAAAGCGGGTTGGTCTCCTGAATCTACAAAGTACTCTACAAGTCCTGCAATAGCAAAGAAGAGTACAGGCACTCTTATGTATGATGGTATTAAATGTCTCATATTTCAGTGTCGTTTTGGTTGTCTAATGGTATGTTACTAACGGTTGATATATAGTCTTTTTTTGCTGTCATTACCCAATAAAATAATACAACAAAGAAGGTAAAGAATATTAGTAGAGATATCATTGGGTATATTTCAATACCTGTGATACTTTCCAAGTGGCCTTTTATAAATTTGAACATAATAAATTAATTTTGAACAGTTTTGTCTAAAATATCTTTTACTTTAATATCGGTACCTAGTCGCTGTAAATAGGCAATAAGGGCAACGATTTCTCTATCTCTCATTTCTACGAAATCCTCACCTGAAGCGGCTTTGTCTGCTTCGTAAGAGGCAACGAAATCCGGATCGTTATATAAGTTTTTTTCAATTTGAGTACCTTGTTCAGACATTGCAGTTTGTGCATTTGCAATTTCATCTTCTGTGTATGGAACACCTAGTGAAACCATAACTTCCATTTTCTTTTCAGTATCAGATTTGTCCAACTTATCTCTAATTAACCATTGGTAAGCTGGCATAATAGATCCTGTAGAGATCCCTTGAGGGTCATACATGTGGTTAAAGTGCCAGTTGTCTGAATATTTTCCACCAATTCTATGTAAATCTGGTCCTGTACGTTTACTTCCCCAAAGAAATGGGTGATCGTAAACAAATTCGCCGGCTTTAGAATACTCGCCATAACGCTCTACTTCAGATCTAAATGGACGTACCATTTGAGAGTGACAACCTACACAACCTTCTCTAATATAAAGATCTCGACCTTCTAATTCTAAAGGTGTGTAAGGCTTAACACTACTAATGGTTGGTATGTTAGACTTTACAACTATCGTTGGGATAATCTGTACAACACCACCAATTAAAATAGCAATTGTAGCATATATAGTTAATAGAACAGGTTTACGCTCTAACCAAGTGTGCCATCCTTCTCCAGACACACGACTTTTAGATACACGTTTTAAAGCTGGTGCTTCTGCTAACTCATCTGTTACTCGATGTTTAGATGTAACTACAGTTAGAATTACGTTAACAACTAATATTAACATACCTGATATGTACAATGTACCACCAATAGCACGCATCCAATACATTGGCATAATTTCAGTAACCGTTTCTAAGAAGTTTCCATAAAACAATGTACCATCTGGATTAAATTGTTTCCACATACTTGCTTGTTGGAAACCTGCAACATACATAGGTAATGCATATAGCATGATACCTAAAGTCCCTATCCAAAAATGAACATTGGCTAAGCCTATAGAAAATAATTTTGTTTTAAATAGTTTTGGAATTAGATAGTAAATCATACCAAAGGCAAGGAAACCATTCCAAGCTAAAGCACCTACATGTACGTGAGCAATAATCCAATCCGTAAAGTGAGCAATGGCATTTACGTTTTTAAGTGAAAGCATTGGGCCTTCAAATGTTGCCATACCATATCCGGTAATTGCAACAACCATAAATTTTAAAACAGGATCTGTACGTACTTTATCCCAAGCACCACGCAAGGTTAATAATCCGTTTATCATTCCACCCCAAGAAGGCATTAATAACATTATTGAGAATGCTACACCTAGGTGTTGCGCCCATTCTGGTAACGCAGTATATAATAAATGGTGAGGTCCTGCCCAAATGTAAATAAAGATTAAAGACCAAAAGTGAACAATAGATAAGCGATAAGAATAAACAGGTCTGTTGGCTGCTTTAGGAACAAAATAATACATTAACCCTAAAAATGGAGTCGTTAAGAAAAATGCCACTGCATTATGTCCGTACCACCATTGTACCAAGGCATCTTGTACACCAGCATAAACAGAATAACTTTTCATACCTGTTAAACTTACAGGTAATGCTAAGCTATTAAAAATATGAAGTACTGCAACGGTTACAAATGTTGCTAAGTAAAACCATAATGCAACATATAAGTGACGTTGACGACGTCTAAGCATTGTACCAATTAAGTTAACTCCAAAAGCCACCCAAATTAAAGCAATGGCGATATCAAAAGGCCATTCTAATTCAGCATATTCTTTAGATGTTGAATAGCCCATTGGTAACGTAATTGCAGCACCAACAATAATAAGTTGCCATCCCCAAAAATTAATATTACTTAAGGCGTCACTAAACATTCTAGCTTTTAATAAACGTTGCGTAGAATAGTAGACTCCCGCAAAAATCGCGTTACCTACAAAGGCAAAGATGACTGCGTTGGTGTGTAATGGTCTTAATCGACCAAAACTTAACCATGAGATTCCATCAGTCATGTTTGGGAATAAAAACATGAAGGCTAAAATTAAGCCTACAAGCATCCCAACAACTCCCCAAAGAATGGTAGCGTAGAGGAATTTTTTAACGATTTTATTATCGTAATAGAATTGTTGCATTTCCATATTTAATATAATTAGTCAGTTTTAGTTTGTTTAGTGGTGTTGGTTGGCTCTTTTACGAGTTCGTCTTCAAACAGCATACGTACGGATGGAGTATAGTCATCATCATATTGACCAGATCTTACAGCCATTATAAAAATGACAAAGAAGGTCACGCCAACAACGACGCTAACTGATAATAAAATATAAATAACACTCATACCTACTGAAGTTATGGTTCAAAAATAATATTGAACCTGTTTATAAAACATGACATTTGTCATATCTCGATATTTATTTTAATTTACGTCCTATAATGTTAGTACAAATTGTTGTAAAAACAACAATACTAATAGAACTTAATGGCATTAAAATTGCCGCAATTACAGGTTTTAATTGTCCGGTTGTTGCAAAGTATAAACCAATAACATTATAAAAAAATGACAATACAAAACTCCACTTAATAATTTTTAATGCCGATTTAGAAGCGGTTATATATGAAAACAATTCTTCAAATTTTGTAGCATCCAAAATAGCATCGCAAGCAGGAGAGAAGATGTTAACATCGTCAGAAATAGCGATACCCACATTACTTTGTGCCAAAGCACCTGCATCATTTAAACCATCACCTATCATTAACACTTTTGCGCCTTCAGATTGATGGTATTTTATAAAATCGAGTTTATCTTCTGGTTTTTGGTTGAAAATTAATTTGGTTTTTGTTGGAAGTAATTTAGTTAAATTTTCGCGTTCTCCTTCATTATCTCCAGATAAAATTACCAAATCAAAATGCTGTTTCAATTTATTAAATAATTTTGAAACTCCCTTTCTATAACTATTATAAAATGTAAATTTTCCTTTGTAAACATTATTGCTGCTTACATGCACTGTGGTATTTAAAATAGTGCTAGTATTTGGGTTACCAACAAAACTAGCAGAACCAATTTTCATGTTTACAGCATCGTGTTTAGCTTCAATACCTTTTCCTATATGTTCTTCAAAAGTATCTAGCGTAATAATATTATTTTCCTTTAATATATTATATAAAGTTCTGCTTAACGGGTGGTTAGAGCCTCGTAGTGAGTTTTTTAAAACGATATGCTCTGAATCTGACAGCATATCTCCATCATATTCTGCATTGCTATGTTTGTTAGATGTAATGGTTCCGGTTTTATCAAAAATCACCGTATTTATTTGAGCAAGTTGCTCAATAACACTAGCATTTTTTACATAAAATTTATGTTTTCCAAAGAGTCGTAAGAGATTTCCAAAGGTAAATGGAGCAGAAAGCGCAATGGCACAAGGACATGCAATAATTAATACTGCCGTAAATACATTCATGGCTTTGCTGCTATCTACAAATAACCAAAATGTAGTCGCAACAAAAGCAACCAATAAAATAGCAACTGTAAAATGTTTGCTAATGGTATTTGTAATGTTGGTAAAACTTTCCTCTTTGTTTTTATTGAAAACATCATTACTCCATAATTGCGTGAGGTAACTTTGTTCAACAGATTTTAAGGCTTCCATTTCAATAACACCATTAGTTTGTTTGCCACCTGCAAATAATTTATCTCCAGATTGTTTAGACACTGTTTGCGATTCTCCAGTAACAAAACTGTAATCTATTTTTGCTTTACCATTAATTAGAATGCCATCCATTGGGATGAGTTCTTCATTTCTAATTAAAATACGATCCCCTTTTTCAATATCATAAACCTGAATAGAATTTTCATTACCATCTTTATCTATTTTGGTAATGGCAATAGGAAAGTAAGATTTGTAATCGCGCTCAAAGGACAAGAAATCGTATGTTTTTTGCTGAAAGAATTTTCCAACTAAAAGGAAGAAGACTAAACCAGCCAGACTATCAAAAAAACCAGAGCCTAAATCAAACATAATTTCAACAGTACTCCTTATAAACAAAACTGAAATTCCAAGTGCAATAGGCACATCAATATTTAAAATTTTTGCTTTTAAACCTTTAAAGGCTGAAATAAAATAATCTTGAGCTGAGTAAAAAACAATAGGTAATGATAAGGCGAACATTAACCACCTAAATACAGGTTTGTACTGCTCTAGCCAATATTCGTTAACTTCAAAATACTCAGGAAATGATAAAAACATAATATTCCCAAACCCAAAAGCGGCAACACCAAGTTTGTAAATTAGGGTTCTATTAACTTGTTGTTTTCCAGATTTAAAATCGTCCAAACTTATGTAAGGTTCATAACCAATAGAACTTAATAATAAGACTACAGATTTTAAATTTGTAGTTTCAGAATTATAGGTAACTCTTACTGTTTTCTTGCCAAAATTGACTTGAGAATCTGAAATTTTTGGATTTAATTTGTTGAGGTTTTCAAGAATCCAAATACAAGAACTACAATGAATATGGGGAATGTAAAGCGTTGCGATCTCAATAGAATCACTGCTAAACTCCGTTAGTTTCTCAATGATGTTTTCTTGGGATAGAAAATCGTATTTACCTTCAATCTCTTTTGGAATTGCCCCTGGAGAATTCTGTAAGTCGTAATAACAAGTTAAGTCGTTTTCGTTAAAAATCTCAAAAACAGTCTTACAACCATTACAACAAAATGGTTTTTCTTGAAATGTTATTGGATGACCACCACAGTCGTCGCCACAGTGAAAACAAGATGTGTTTTCCATATTAATTTGCTCATTTATACCTGTAACAAAAGTCACAAAACTACCTGTTTTAATCTATGATATTTGTCATGTTTTAAGTATATTTGAAATATACATTAAATGTCTTGATAATGAGTAAGTGTGATCAGTGTATTATAAAAGAATTTAACTCTTTGAAATCTTTAACTAGGGAAGAATTGGTTAGAGTATCTGCTTGTAAAACAGGTAAGATCTATAAAAAAGGGCAAGTTATTTTTGAAGAGGGTGAAATCTTAAAAGGTGTTTATTGTGTTAAGGATGGTGTTTGCAAACTGACTAAGTTAAGTGAGAATGGCAAAGATCAAGTTGTAAAACTAGTGGTTAAAGGTGGCCTTTTAGGAAAGCGCTCGTTAGTATCTGAACAGAAAACGAATTTAAGTGCTACTGCGCTTAACGACATGGAAATGTGTTTTATTCCTAAGAGTGAAATCATGAATGATTTAGCTAAAAACCCAAAATTCACCTTGGATGTTTTACGAGAAATGGCTGCAGATTTAAAAGAATCTGATGTCTCTTTGGTTAATATGGCCCAAAAGTCTGTAAAGCGAAGAACAGCTGAAATTTTAATGTATGTTCATGATAATTTTGGAGTTGATTCTGAAGGCTATTTAAGTATTGTTTTATCTCGTGAAGATTACGCTAGTATTGTGGGTACAGCTACAGAATCGGCCATTAGAATACTCTCTCAGTTTAAAAAAGAAGGTTTAATTTCTACATCAGGTAAGCGTATAAAAGTAGAAGACTATGCTGGTCTTAAACGTTTTGAATAAACAATCTTGTTCTTCATTATATTTTTTTGAGATTAAATTTAAAAATAAAAGTATCTCAAAGCACTTCATATATAAGATATTTTAATTGCTATTATTTTAATTAAGCTGAAAGGCTAAGAGTTTCTAAGATGACTGAATGCCAACAATGTATTATAAAACAGTTTAAGGTTTTAAGAGCTATAGGACGAGATGATCTAATTCGTATTTCTGGATGTAAGACCTCAAGTTTTATTAAAAAAGGAGCGGTTCTTTTTAAAGAAGGCGAAAATATTAATGGTGTTTATTGTATTAAGGAAGGAGTTTGTAAATTATCCAAATTGAGTGATAATGGTAAAGATCAAATTGTAAAATTAGTAGTTAGAGGCGACTTAATTGGACAACGATCTTTGGTTACTGAAGATAAATCTAACCTTACAGCTATTGCAGTGAGCGATATGGAAGTGTGTTTTATACCTAAATATCAAGTTCTACATGATTTAAATAATAACGCAAGCTTTTCTTTGGACATGCTTCAAGACATGGCTAACGAGCTTAAATATGCCGATAATGTTGTTGTAGATATGGCTCAAAAAACAGTAAAACAACGTTTGGTAGATGTTTTACTTTTTTTGAATAAAAATTTTGGAACTGATAGTAATGGTTATATTGGCATTGTGCTCTCTAGAGATGATTATGCTAATATTGTTGGAACCGCTTCAGAATCTGCTATTAGAATTTTATCTCAATTTAAAAAGGAAGGATTAATTTCTACAAATGGAAAGCAGATTAAGATTGAAAACTTAGAAGGTCTTAAACATTTGGAATAAAAAAAGCGCTCTAGTTAAAGAACGCTTTTTGTAAAATTAGTTTTTTAATCAATATTAAATGTTTTTGTTTCCTTAAAAGGATTCATTTTGATGTCTTTCATTGAATCTTGATACGTTTTCCAGTCTTTATTAAAGAAACTATTAGTCGCTTCTAACAATGCATTCATGGCATCTTTGGCTTGCTTAATTAAAGTCGTCTCAGTAGTTGTTAATCCATTTTGACTCCCATTTACATAACCAGAAGCTAATCTTAGACGTTGCAATGGTGTTACTTCAGCATTTCTAGTTATACCTTGTCGCTTATCTACTTTACCTAAATAGTTGTCAATAAGACTGTCAATAGCTTTTGTAATGTTTTTTGAATCTTTTATTTGCTCTTTATAAAGGTCTTTATCCAATTTAGATAAATCCTTTTTATAATTTTCAGCTATGGTTTTACTTTCTATTAACTGTTTTATAGCATCAACAGCTGTTTGTTGCATTTTTTCTAATGCTTTAGAAGCCTCATAAATGTCATCAATATTCTTTTGAGAAACCTCTAATCTAGGATCTGATTCTACAGTTATGGTTGTCTCAGATATTTGATCTCCATATTCCAATACAGCTTTATAAGTACCAGGTTTTACACTAACGCCTCCAGATTCTCTTTTACTTGTTCTCACACGTCTAGAAGGTCTATCTACACCTGCTTCATCCATATACCAAGTCCATTTTTGGATGCCATTTTCTTTTGGTGCTTTGGTTTTTAGCGTTCTAATTAAACGGTCACCATCATACAATTTCAGAGTTAATGAATCCCATTTTATCTTTGTTTCATCCTTTTCAGAATCATCTTCTTGGTCGCTTAGCGAAGTTGAATCATCATCATCATTTTTATTAGTCTTATCTTTTTTGTTTTTTTTATCTTTCTTTACCTGTTCATTCTCATTAAATAAATAGGATAAAATAGCACCACGACCTCTGTTTTCACCATGATACATGGCATCTGCACCAAAACGACTTCCTGTAGGTTGTTGGTATGCGGCTTGATATGCAGTAGGAGGAGTAAATAATTTAATATTTGAAGCCAAGACAGCTTTATTCTTTGCCATTTCTCGTAAAGGTCTAATATCATCTAAAATCCATGCAGCTCTACCAAATGTTCCAATAACCAAATCATGTTCTCTTGGGTGAATCACTAAATCTTTGACTGAAGTTGTTGGGAAACCTTCGGTCCATTTAGTCCATTTGTTTCCAGCATTAAGTGAAACATATAAGCCATCATCTGTTCCTAAAAACATCAAATTTGGTTCTACTAAATCTTCAACTATGGCTAGGGTGTAGCTTTGCACATCATTTTCATCTACAATACGTTCCCAAGTCTTTCCATAGTTTTTAGTGTGGAAAGCATAGGGTGTATAGTTAAAACGTCTATAATCATTGGCAATTAAAAGGGCTTCACCTTTATTTTTATTCGATGCTTTTATTTGTGCAATCCAACTGCCTTTTGGTAAGTCTTTAATGTTTTTAGTAACCTCTGTCCAAGAATCACCACCATTGTTGGTGTAATGTACACGACCATCATCTGTACCAGCCCAAAGCATATTTTTTTCAACAGGTGATGGTTCAATAACCAAAATAGTACAGTGATTTTCTGCTCCTGTAGCATCCATGGTTAAACCTCCACTTTCAGATTGTTTTAATTTTTCAGGATCATTAGTTGAAAGATCAGGTGAAATTATGGTCCATGTTTCTCCTTTGTCAGTCGATTTATGTGCAAACTGACTTCCAAAGTAGAGTGTACTATTATCAAAGGGATCTATATTTATTGCCGAATTCCAATTGAAGCGTAATTCGACATTAGCATCTGGATGTGTTGGTCTTACTAAGTAATTATTTCCCGTTTGCCAATCGTAACGACTCACATAACCTTGCTGACTCATAGACCAACCGTATCGAGAATCGTCCTTATCCGGAATGACATCAAAGCCATCACCAAAACTAATTTCTTGCCAATAGCTATTTCTAATGCCTTGAGCGCGCCAAACATAAGCAGGTCCTCTCCAAGAACCGTTATCTTGCATGCCTCCGTAAACATTATAAGGATAGTCATTATCGACATTAATATGATAGAATTGTGCTACAGGAAGATTACCTATAAAGCGCCATGTTTTTCCTCCATCTTTAGTAATATTCATACCACCATCATTACCATCAATCATAAAATTGCCGTTTTCAGGATGAATCCACCACGCATGATGATCTGGGTGTACTCCATTATTAGCACCATAAGCAGGCATTAATTGTGTGAAGTTTTTTCCACCATCTTCAGAAACATTGATGTAGGTAAAAACAGAATAGACGCGATTCTCATTTTGTGGATCCACATAGATTTCAGAATAGTAAAAAGGACGATTGCCAATATCACTTTTGTCGTTAATCATTTTCCATTTAAAACCACCATCTTCACTTTTGTAAAGCGCATTTTTTTTGGCTTCAACTAAAGCATAAATAATATTTGGTTTGTTAGCTGCAATAGCAACACCAATTCGTCCTAAATTGCCTTTAGGAAAACCATCATCTTCGGTTATTTTTTTCCATGTTTTTCCACCATCATGTGTAATGTGCATTCCAGAACCTTCTCCACCAGATTTAAAAAACCAAGGATCTCGTTTGTGCTCCCATAATGTTGCAATTAGCTTATTTGGGTTGGTTGGATCCATTATTAAGTCTGCAACACCAGTCTTGTTATTAATAAATAATATTTTGTTCCAAGTTTGTCCACCATCAGTAGTTTTAAAAACGCCACGTTCAGGGTGTTCTCCCCAAGGCGAACCTATAGCTCCAACATAAACCACATCTGGATTGGTTGGATCTACGATAATTCTATGAATGTGTCTTGTGTTTTCAAGTCCCATGGAGATCCAGTTTTTTCCACCATCAAGGGATTTGTAAATTCCATAACCACCATTTAGTGAATTACGTGGATTACCTTCTCCTGTACCAACCCAAATCACGCTTGGATTAGATTGTTGAATTTCGACAGCTCCAATGGAAGCGGTAAGTTCTTTTTCGAAAATAGGTTCCCATGTAATGCCTCCAGAAGTCGATTTCCATAAACCACCAGAAGCTGTACCAACATACATAACGTCTGGATTCTTGTTTACAACATCAATCGCTGTAACACGACCAGACATGCCTCCAGGACCAATATTTCGAGGTGTCATATTTTTTACTAAGTCCATTGAAAATTCTTGAGCAGAAAGAGATGTAATGCAGAATAGCATAACAATTGAGAAAAAATGTTTCATCATTTATCGGATTGGTTGAGTAGTGCTTAAAATTAAGGAAAATAATTATAGAAGTCTTAAGGACTTGTTAAGTTATATGCAAGTCTGTTTTATTGGTTTGAAAAATCATTATTTTTACATAGCTATGAAACAAAAATTAAATAAATCGGGCTTTGTATTTAAAACTTACGAAGCACCACACCAATCACCTTTCGAAAAACTTTTCGAAATTTTTAAGGAGCTCATTACGCATACCTCAGGCGATTTTGACGAAGCTATTGATTGGTTACGTAGTCTAGATAAAGAATATAAGTTAACGACTCCAGAGTATACTATTGATGATTTTATTGAAGACCTAAAGAATAAAGGTTATATAAGAGAAGAACTAGATCCTAATGGAGCAGGTGAAGGCGGTATGACAATTACAGCCAAAACAGAACGCGCTATTCGTCAGCAAGCTTTAGATCAAATTTTTGGTAAAATAAAGCGCAGTGGTTCTGGTAATCATAAAAGTAAAGGTGTTGGTCTAGGGGATGAACATACAGGAGATTTTAGAGCCTATCAGTTTGGTGATAATCTAGATAAAGTTTCCATGACTGAAAGCATTAGAAACGCGCAGATCAATAATGGTATTGGTGATTTTAGTCTAACTGAAGACGATTTGGTGGTTGAAGAAACCCTTCATAAAAGCCAAATGAGTACTGTACTTATGATTGATATTAGTCACAGTATGATTCTTTACGGAGAAGACCGAATCACACCTGCTAAAAAAGTAGCTATGGCTTTGGCAGAATTAATTACCACACGCTATCCAAAAGATACTTTAGAAATATTAGTCTTTGGAAACGATGCTTGGCCTATTAAAATCAAAGAATTACCCTATTTAAAAGTAGGGCCATATCATACCAATACGGTTGCCGGATTACAATTGGCAATGGATATGTTACGCAGAAAACGAAATACTAACAAGCAGATTTTTATGATTACGGATGGTAAACCTAGTTGTTTGCGTATGCCAGACGGACAATATTATAAAAATAGTAATGGTTTAGATCCGTTTATCACCAATAAGTGTTATGCGATGGCGCAACAAGCTAGACGTTTACATATTCCGATAACAACTTTTATGATTGCTGAAGATCCGTATTTAATGCAATTTATTAGAAAATTTACGCAAGCCAATAGAGGTAAAGCATTCTACACAGGATTGAAAGGTTTGGGTGAAATGATTTTTGAAGATTACGAGAATAACAGAAAGAAGAGAATTAAAGGATAATTGAAAAAGAAAAAAGAATAGAGAGATAAGAATTAGAGAGCATATAGGTAGCTAAGTCTATTTTCTTTTATCTATAATCTCTTCTCTAAAAAATAAACATGAAAAAAGAAAACATAAGTACACTCGGAGAACTAAAAAAAGCAGGATATCAATCAAAATCTATAAAAGATGAATTGAGAGATAATCTTATTGAAAATATAAAAAATAAGAAAACCACGTTTGAAGGGATTCACGGTTATGAAAATACCGTAATTCCAGAATTAGAACGTGCTATTTTGTCGAGACATAATATTAATTTATTAGGATTAAGAGGACAGGCAAAAACACGTTTAGCAAGAATGATGGTGAATCTATTGGATGAAAATATTCCAGTCGTAGAAGGTTCTGAAATTAATGACGATCCATTAGCTCCAATTTCTAGGTTTGCAGTAGAACTGATTGCAGAAAAAGGAGATGATACTCCAATTACGTGGTTACACAGAAGTGATCGTTTTGCCGAGAAATTAGCAACACCAGATGTTACTGTTGCTGATATTATTGGAGATGTAGATCCGATAAAAGCAGCCAATTTAAAATTAAGTTATGCAGATGATCGCGTGATTCATTACGGAATGATTCCACGTGCCAATCGTTGCATTTTTGTAATTAATGAATTGCCTGATTTACAAGCTCGAATTCAAGTCGCCTTATTTAATATTTTACAGGAAGGAGATATTCAAATTAGAGGATTCAAATTACGTTTACCTTTAGATATGCAATTTGTGTTTACCGCAAACCCTGAAGATTATACCAATAGAGGAAGCATTGTAACTCCTTTGAAGGATAGAATTGGTTCTCAGATTTTAACGCATTATCCTGAAGATGTAGAAACGGCAAGAACAATTACAGCACAAGAGGCGAAGTTAGATTCTAGACAATCAGAATCTGTTTATGTCCCAGAATTAGCAAAAGATTTACTAGAACAAATTAGTTTTGAAGCTAGAGAAAGTGAATATGTAGATGTTAAAAGTGGAGTAAGTGCACGTATGAGTATTACGGCTTTCCAAAATTTATTAAGTACCGCTGAACGACGTGCTTTAATTGCAGGAGATGATGCAACGGCAGTCCGATTGGCGGATTTTACAGGAGTGATTCCTGCAATTACAGGAAAAGTAGAATTGGTTTATGAAGGAGAACAAGAAGGTGCCGATTTTGTGGCTAACGCTTTATTGGAAGCCGCAGTGAAAACGTTATTTCCTAAATATTTTCCTAAAGTTGAAAAACTAGAAAAACAAGGAGATGAAACTCCATATGATGATTTAATCTCATGGTTTTTCAATGGAGACGGTTTTGAATTGTTAAATGAATATGACGATAAAGCTTACAAAGCAAAATTAGATGAGGTTACTCCTTTAGATGCTTTAATTGCAGATTATCAACCAGAAATTGATCCAAGAGATGTCTATTTTGAAAAAGAGTTTATTCTTTGGGGATTAACCCAATTTAAAAAACTGAGTAAGTATAGTTATTCTGAAGGTATGCAGTTTAAAGATCCTTACGGAAGTTATATCAGTGGCCTATAAGTGAAATAAATATTTAATTTCAGACCTGTCAAGTTTTTTAAACTTGACAGGTCTTTTTTTTGTCAAATTTCAATGATTTTGGCATCGTGTAATGCTTACTTACTAAGCGTCTTATTTTTCTTAATTTGTTTTGGTTTCAGCCATAGCCAAAAACCACTCAGAGAAATAAATAATAAACCCAACGCAATTAAGGTAGAGTAGAAGAGTTTTGTTGGTGTTCCGTTTGAATTGAAAAGAAAGTCGATAATAGAACCATCATGAATCATTTCAATAATATCTGCCGTTCTTGTTTTTTGAGAGATAATTTTACCTGTGTAACAATCGATTTGTAATTCTGTAAAATGATTTTCAAACCGTACTTTTGCTATACCTTTTCTTGGTCTATAATCAACTCTATTAATTTCATTTGAAAGTTTTAAGCTGTCAATATAATTTATAGCTCTTGTTTCAATTTCCGATAGAGGAATTAGTTGTCTTCCATTTGAGTCAATAGTTGTGGTTGAAGGTTTTAATTGTAATTCATCTTTCCAAGTTAAGAGCAGTCCAGTAACACTCATTACAATTATAAAAAGTAAAAGCGGAATAGCCACAAAGCGGTGTGCTTTACGATACCATCTTGCAGATTTAGCTAAGGCTTTATTTTTTTCTTTCACAGTGTAAGTTGAAAATACGAATCTAAATAATTTTATCTAACATCACGACTTTTAATATTAGCATCACATAGTTTAATTATCTCTGCGATTCTTTTTTGTTGCGTAGTTTCTCTTTTTGCTTGATTTAACCAATACAAATAGCTTTTTCTATAGCTAGGAGCAAAGTTGAGGTAGTTCTTAAAAGCATTTTTGTTGGCATCAAAAGCGTGTTGAAGATTGTTAGGAATAACTCCGTTTTCTACATCATCTAATGCTATCCAACTACCATTCTCTTTGGCTATTTTAATAGATTGATGTCCGCTTTTGTGGATTAAGTTTTCTTTATGTAATTCGATAATATAATTTTTGTTAACAGCACTCCAAACACTTTTTGCTTTTCTTGGACAGAAATATTGTCTGCGTTTTCCATCTCCTAAACTTTTAACGGTAGAATCTATCCATCCAAAACAAAGTGCCACTTTTACGGCTTCTTCCCAACGCATAGAATCATTTTTATGATCTACTTTGTAGAATATTAAATAGATACCATTGAAAGAGTCGTGATTTACTAATAACCATTCTCGCCAATCCGTGTCTGTTTTAAAATAAAGTTCGGGTAAATCCATATTCACTTCCCGAGAAAGCGGGAATCTTTTATTTTTAGATTTGATAGATTTTTTTAAATTTTGTTTGAATTAACGTAAAAATCTCTATCGATTTTGAAGTCTTTAGAATTTACTTTTTTAGTCTGCCATTCCGTTTTAGGGAATAACCATTTGGGTTTACCATCTATTTCAACTTGAATAGGCATATCAAAATGATCAACAATGTCTGTCCAACGATACTTTAGTTCTCCCTTTTTTATTTCATATTCCAAGGTCGGAATCTTAGTCGTTCTTAAATACTGATTAAAAAATGCCGTTAAATCAATACCAGATTGTTCACTTAAGTAATCTTCAATCTGTTTTGTAGTTACCGTTTGATGATAAAATTTGGAATTTAAACCTCTTAAAATTTGTCTCCATTTTTCATCATCTTTAACTAATTGACGAAGTGTATGTAACATGTTTTCACCTTTGTAATACATATCGCTAGAGCCTTCGTTATTTACATTGTATTCTCCAATTAAAGGTTTATCGTTTTGAATGTTTGAACGCGTTCCAATGACATAATCTGCAGAGGCTTCTTTACCATAATAGTAATCTAGAAATAGGTTTTCTGAGTATGATGTGAAAGCTTCGTGAATCCACATATCTGCAATATCTTTATTGGTAATGTTATTGGCAAACCATTCGTGTCCAGCTTCATGTATAATAATAAAATCGAATTTTAAACCCCATCCTGAGCCAGATAAATCTCTACCTAAATAGCCTTGTTTATACTGATTACCATAAGTGACAGAACTTTGGTGTTCCATGCCTAAATAAGGGACTTCAACCAATTTAAAACTATCCTCGTAAAATGGATAAGGTCCAAACCAATATTCAAAAGCTTCCATCATTTTTGGTGCATCTTTAAAATGTTCTTTGGCTTTTTCGAGATTACTTTTTAGAACATAATAATTCATGTCTAAATCGCCTTTTTCACCTTTATAAACTTCAAAGAAATTGGCATAATCTCCAATATTCACATTAACCCCATAATTATTAATTGGGTTACTAACAAACCAATGTGACGTGACTGTATTATTGTCGTTTTCTACTAACGCTCTAAGACGACCGTTAGATACATTCGTTAAACCTTTAGGGTTCGTAACACTAATAAGCATACTATCCACTTCGTCATACATGTGGTCTTTGTTTGGCCACCAAACGCTAGCACCTAAACCTTGGCAAGATGTGGCAATAAAATGCTTCCCGTTTTGATCTTTTTTCCATGAAAATCCACCATCCCAAGGAGCGCGTTTAGCTTCTTTTGGATGACCGTTGTAATAGACGTCTATTGAATTGATATCTCCAATAGTTTGATTTTTTAAAAGCGTAATATAATGCGCATTGCCTTCATGTTGTATTTTTAATTCTTTATCATCTTGAAGCACTTTGATGATTTCTAAGGGGTCTTGCAAATCAATTTGCATCACCTGAAACGGTTTCAAAACTTTATATTGGATGGTGTTTTTACCTGAAATAAATTTGTCTTCAGGTTTTACTTCAATATCTAAATGATAATAGGTTAAATCCCACCATTCGCGTTCCGGAGTAATGCTTCCTCTAAGTGTATCTTGTTGGGTGAATTCTCCCTTATCTTGAAGCAATTGGGCTTGTATGGTCGAAAATGTCAATACAAATAGTACGAGTAACTTAGTTTTCAATTTTAATTCGTTTTTAATTTCAAGTATTTATAAAACATAAATCCTGCCAATATTAAATTTAATCCAAGATATAAGGAGCCAAAAATAATAAGGTTGTTATAATTTTGATTAGCGACTTCAAATTCTGATAATTCTGAAACCAAAGCTAATACCATAAATAAGGTAAGCATCATAACCACAGCAGAAATAACTAATCCAAGTATTGCATTTTTTTTGATAATTTGATAAATAAGAAGTGCTAATAAACCCATAGCAATTGGATTTAAAAGATTAGGGGTTAAAACCCAATAATATATAACGGAAGCCATTAAAAATAATTCTGGTATTATTGGTTTAAGCTGACTGATTTTCATTGGTGTTTATCTTAGAATTTTATTTGGAAAAACAACAACACTTTCATGGCCATTTGCACCAACAGCTGCAACTCCAAAATAGAAATTATCTATAACAATGCCTTCTAAAGTAAACTCATTAATATCTTCTATATAACGACTGTGATCCCAAGTTGAAGAGGTTGTATCTCTCCAATAAATTTTATAACCTTTAGCTCCTTCAACTTTACTCCATTTTAATTTTACAGAAGCTTCTACAATACCTCCAATACTAACTTCTGTTGGAGATGGTGGAGCAGAAGCAAGGTTGGCCATGGTAATGGCGTTGACAGTTGTTAGTTTTTTGCAATATGGAAAGTTAACATGTTCAAAGGTATCTCCATAATCAATTCCATTTTCCGTTCTAATATCTTGATGTTGTTGTGTGTAATTTTCATGCGCTTCCATAATTCTAATACCAGCAAAGCCAGCATCATTAAAAGGTTTATGATGTCCTCCTCGACCAAAACGGTCTAAACGATACACCATCATAGGATTCATTTCGGGCATGTAAGTTTTAGTAGTTTTATAAATATAACGCGCTAATTGACGCGAGATACCATCAACTTCTCCTCCGTAAAAACGTCTGGCTGTTGTTTGGCTTGCTAATTTTTCAGGATCAGTAATGGATGTTGTAATCGGTTCTGAAAATATTCGGAAAGTTCTATTGTCAATCACACCATCAACACCAGTAATATTTCCAATCATATCATTATTTAAAACTCCAATGATGTCCCAATTATTGTCTTTTGCATATTTTGCCAATCCTTTTCCTCCAAATAAGCCTTGTTCTTCACCTGAAAGTCCAACGTAAATAATACTATTTTCAAATTGATATTTTGATAATACTCTTGCGGTTTCTAATGCACCTGCCATTCCTGTCGCATTATCATTAGCTCCTGGAGCATCTGAAGTAAAATCATTAGACCCCGTTACTCTAGAGTCTATATCACCACTCATTATAATAAAACGATTTGGATATTTTGTGCCTTTTTGTATCGCTACCACATTCACCACCATCACATCTTTAACGATACGTTGGTTTTCTCCTTTTTTTACAAAATCTTTTTGATAGAAAACCTCTAAGCAATCGTCACAATCTTTAGAGATGGTTTCAAATTCCGATTTTATCCAACGTCGAGCCGCACCAATTCCCCTTGTTTCAGAAATAGTGTCACTAAGTGTATGTCGTGTTCCAAAATTAACAAGTGTTTGTACATCTTTACGTAAATTACCTTCAGAAACGGCCGCTATGATATCATAGATCTTTTGGTCAGTTTGAGCATAAGTTGTTGATGTAAAAAGGATTATAAAAAGTAAAAATAGATATCTCATAATTTTTTAAAAGCTAAGTTTTAAAGTTCCGAAAATATTGGCATCAATCCAACCGCGATTTTTATCTTCCCCTTCTACAAAGACAGAACCAATAAAATTTTCTCGCGTTTTACTAGTATCATTATCGCAATAGGCTAAAGCGAATCCCATAACTTTGCCAATTTCTAATTTTAGTGGTGTATTTTCAGCATCGTCTTTGTAAGTATCATTGAATAACGAAATTTTAACTTCCCAAAGTGTTGTGTTCCCTTTTGTAATATGTTTCGATTCTATATGGGAATTGTACAATTTTCCTGTTTTTTCAGTAGACATATCTACAACATTGCCATCTAAAGCTATATGATAAGCAAAGGCATTGTGGTTAAATTGGTGTTCTCCGCCACTATTATCTTCATCTATAAAAACCTCTAAACAATCATCGTCCCACCATGCGACTAATGGATCTGGATTATTGTCAATAAGTATATCATCTTTAATTTCAGCTAAGAGATAGAGACCATCCTCTGCCCAAGATAATTTATATCGGCCAGAATAGTCATCTATGGTATAAGCTTCGCCTAGCCATAATTCATTTAATGGAAGCCAAATAGTACGAGACCAAATGTCATCATCAGCTTTTCCATCTACAATAGGTTTAGTTTTTGCTCGTTTAACGTGGATGAACTGATTAATTTGCTTGGGTTTTACAATTGTTTTTTTGTAGTTGAAAGTAACGGTTTCTATTTTGCCTTTGTCTTCAATATCTACATAGACATTCATTTCTGTAGCACTGACTTTTTCAAAAGACATGCCTTCAAAAACGACTTTATTTTCTGTGATTTCTTTAAGCGGAAAATCAACGGTTTCTTCTTTGGTTTCCCAACCTTTTAGGTTTGGACCGAAATGTTTTAATTGAAGTATTAATGAATTTTCGACTTCTCGGATCACTTCGATTTCGTAGAAGGTAACTTTACCGTCGTTAATTAATTTAAACGTTGCCATCATGGAACCAGCAGAGGGTTCACTCCATATTTCTTCTGTAATGCCACCAAAGGCTTCTCCATGCCATGTGCCTGCAATCCAAGCTATATTTTCTAGTTTTGGAGCTAGTGTTTTTTCGTTTTGCGCTTGGGTTACGGTAAATGCTAAAAGGAATACAATTAAATACTTCATGTTACTGAGGACTAATAGTTACTTAAATTATGAATGCTTATTAGGCCAATAAAGATATAATTTTTAAGATGGATTTGTGCATTAAATTTTTATTACTACATTTGTAGTATTAAAACTATAATTGTGGATATAAAACAACTTAATAAATCAGAATTGCAGATAATGAAGTATTTATGGTTGCTTGAAAAAGGATTTATGAAAGATATTGTCGAAAAATTCCCTGAACCAAGACCAGCATATACTACCATTTCTACTTTATTAAAACGCATGGTAGATAAGGAATATATAGGGTTTGAACGTTTGGGTAGAGACAAAGCCTATTTTCCGCTTCTTAAAAAGAATGATTATTTTACGAAACAAGTTAACGGGATGATTCAGCATTTTTTTAACGACTCTAAAGCACAATTTGCATCATTTTTTACAAAAAACGCAGATTTATCAATGCAAGAGTTAGAAGAGCTTCAGGCTTTATTAAAGCAAAAAATGGATCAAAAGAAAGCCAATGATTAGTTATTTCATTTATACCATAATTAGTTTAGGCTGCTCTTATGCGGTTTATGTCTTGTTACTTAGAAAGCAAAAAACATTTCAGTTTAATCGTTTTTTTCTAATAGGTTCATTGTTACTATGTTTGGTGGCACCATTTTTAGAGTTTGAAATGTTTAATGCTGTGCCGAAAATAGCAGAACTTCCTATTCAAAAAATAACGGAATCTATTGTTGTACCACAACACATAGAAGCGGTGACTTTTGGTGATGTTGAAACCATAAATGAATCACAGAAAAGTCCATTGTTCTATATGTATTTAACTGTAGCAATCTTCCTAGTTTTTCGTTTCTTTAAAAATATTTTTCAACTCTTCAGGTTAACAAGACAAAGTTACGAACCCTTTGGGAAGCTTAAATTAATAAAACATCAGGATTCTGAAATGGTGTCGAGCTTTTTCAATTATCTATTTATTAACGAAAAATATAATAAAGAAAATAAGGCCTATTTTAATATTATAAAACACGAAACTGTGCATTTCGAAGAGCGACATACGTTAGATATTATTCTCGTAGAGCTTTTGATTTGTGTATTTTGGTTTAACCCTTTTATTTGGCTTTACAAAAAAGCTATACTTCAAAATCACGAATATATTGCAGATCACAAAACGATCTCTTCTGGTATTGACATTGAAGATTACTCAAATACCATTATAAACTTAGGACAAAAGGAATACCGAGTTCCTCTAACTAGCGGATTTAATTTCATTCAAATCAAAAATCGAATCATTATGTTACATCAATCAAAATCATCAGTATTAAACCGAACTTTAAAAATAACATCTGTTATTTTACTTTTTACAGGCATCTTTGCATTTAGTTCTTGTAAAGAAGACATTGAAGACTCACTAGTACAAGATACACTAATTGTTGTTATTGATGCAGGACATGGAGGTAAGGATTCAGGAAACTTAAATAATGAGAAAGATGAAAAATTTATTGTTCTCCAAATTTCAAATGCACTTGCGTCTTTAAGTGATGACAGAGTTGAAATAATACAAACAAGAACGCAAGATGAATTTCTCAGTCTAAAGGAACGTGCAACATTTATAAATACTAAACAACCAGATTTGTTTTTAAGTTTACATTGTAATGCACATAATGATGCTTCAATAAGTGGCACAGAAGCTTATTATAATCCAAAACTAGAAAATTCAGAATCAAGTCTTAATCACGCTAGTGTTTTAGTAAAGCACCAACTAGATAATTTTTCTAGTAGAGGTGTTAAAGAAGCATCAGGATTTTATCTTTTAAAGAATACAACAGTTCCTGGAGTATATTTAGAGTTAGGTTTTCTTACCAACGAAAGAGATAGGGGAGTGCTTACCGATAAAAGTGAACAATTAAAAATTGCAAAATCTATATACGAAGGTCTATTAGAAATTAGAAATAGTAACTAAACTAAAAAAGCCAATTCAATCCAAATTTTATATTGGAAGAATTGGCTTTATAATTAGAAATATTTGAGTTAGTCTAATTATTGTTTTATTAGAAACAGTATTTGTTTTCTGCTTTTACTTTTTCTGCAATCTCAATACGTAAATCAACAATATCTGGATAGTTTTGATATTTAGTAAAACGTTTAAGTCCCATTAACATCATACGTTGCTCATCTCCTTCAGCAAAAGAAATAATACTTTCTTTTCCTTTTTCTTCTACGATATCTACAGCGTGATATAAATATAATTTAGCCATTGCGATTTGTGCAGATTGTTCTGCTTCGCTAGTACGCTTCACGTTTTTCTCTGTTCTTAAAATTGCAGATTCTGCCATATAGATTTCAATTAAGATATCTGCAGCAGCAATTAACAATTGTTGATGTTCTTCTAGTTGAGGTCCGAATTTTTGAACGGCTCCACCAGCAACCATTAAGAATGTTTTCTTAAGTTTTGCAATCATTTGCTTTTCTTCTGAAAATAATTCAGAATAATCTGGAGTTTCAAAAGAAGGAATACCCATTAATTCTTCTTGTACTTTAGAAGCAGGGCCTAATAAATCTACATGACCTTTCATGGCTTTCTTTACTAACATACCAACAGCTAGCATTCTGTTAATTTCGTTAGTTCCTTCGTAAATACGAGCAATCCTAGCATCTCTCCAAGCAGATTCCATAGGTGTTTCTTCGGAGAATCCCATTCCTCCAAAAATTTGGATGCCTTCATCAGCAGCACTTTGTACATCTTCAGAAACAGCTACTTTAAGAATAGAACATTCAATTGCGTATTCTTCTACACCTTTTAATTCTGCTTCTTGATGCGAATTCCCTGCAGCTTCACGCATGGCAATTCTATCTTCAATATTTTTAGCAGCTCTATATGTTGCAGATTCACCAGCATAGGCACTTGCAGCCATTTCAGCTAACTTCGTTTTAATTGCTCCAAAGTTTGCAATAGGTGTTTTAAATTGTTTACGCTCTGTTGCATAATTTACAGCTGTGGTTAAAATTCTACGCTGAGAATCTAAACAAGCTGCAGCCAATTTAATACGTCCAACATTAAGTGCATTCATGGCAATTTTGAATCCTTCACCACGACCAGCTAACATATTTTCTGCAGGAACCACACAGTCACTAAAAAATACTTGACGTGTAGAAGAAGCACGAATACCTAATTTATGTTCTTCTTCACCTAAAGTAATTCCGTTTGGATTTTTACCATCATATTCTACAATGAAACCTGTAATATTTTTATCATCTTCAATACGTGCAAAAACGATCATCAAACTACAGAAACCTGCGTTTGAAATCCACATTTTTTGACCGTTGATTTTGTAAGATTTTCCATCTTCTGAAAGTGTCGCCGTAGTTTTACCCGAATTGGCATCAGATCCTGCTCCAGGTTCTGTTAAGCAATACGCTCCAAACCATTCTCCTGAGGCTAACTTAGGTACGTATTTGTTTTTTTGGTCGTCAGTTCCGTACAAGGTGATTGGCATAGTTCCAATTCCTGTATGCGCACCAAAAGCAGTACTGAAAGACCCTGTTCCAGAAGAAATATAATCACATGTTAAAACAGTAGATACAAATCCCATTCCCATACCACCATAAGCTTCAGGAACAGCAACACTTAAAAAGCCCATATCACCAGCTTTACGCATCACTTCTTCTGTTAATGCATAATCTTTAGCTTCAAAACGTGCTTTATGAGGAATAATTTCACGATCATTAAATTCCATTACGGATTCCTTCATCATGGTTTGTTCTTCTGAAAAATCTTCAGGAGTAAACACATCTTCACAATTTGTTTCTTTTACCAAGAATTGACCACCTCTTAAGATGTCTTTTTCAGTTGCTTCCATTTTATAGTATTGTATTAAGTTCTTTAATTAATAATTGTTTGTTCGAGCGCAGTCGAGAACTGTTTTTGAAACTATCCGATTAATATGGTTTCGACTACGCTCGACCGGACAGAATCTATTTTTTTTAGTTTAAAAATTCGAATATTCCACAAGCCCCTTGACCTGTACCAACACACATGGTTACTGCTCCATATTTACCTTGCATGTTCTGCTTACGCATTTCATCAAATAATTGTACTGAAAGTTTTGCGCCTGTACAACCTAATGGATGACCAAGTGCAATAGCGCCGCCATTTACGTTAATAATATCTGGATTTAAATTTAACTCTCTAATTACTGCTAAAGATTGAGAAGCAAAGGCTTCATTCAATTCAATTAAGCTTAAATCGTCTTGTTTTAAACCAGCTTGTTTTAAAGCTTTTGGAATTGCTTTTACAGGTCCAATTCCCATAATGCGAGGTTCTACGCCTGCAGCAGCATAGTTTACCATTCTTGCAATAGGCTCTAATCCTAATTCCTTCACCATATCTTCACTCATGACCATTACAAAAGCAGCTCCATCACTCATTTGTGAGGAGTTACCAGCAGTAACACTTCCTCCAGCAGCAAATACAGCTCTTAATTTTGCTAAAGCTTCTTTACTTGTTCCTGCACGAGGTCCTTCATCTTTAGTTACTGTATAAGATTTGGTTGCCTTTTTTCCGTTAGCATCAATATAAGTTTGTTCAACTGTAATAGGTACTATTTGATCTTGAAAACGATTCTCAGCTTGTGCTCGTAATGCTTTCATATGAGAATTGTATGCAAACTCATCCTGATCTTCACGAGATACTTTAAATTGGTTGGCTACAGCTTCTGCAGTGTTTCCCATTCCCCAATAGTAATCTTCGTGACCTCCTTTTACAATTTCATCGTAATTTAATTCGGGTTTAAAACCTGTCATCGGTACACTACTCATGCTTTCTGCTCCACCTGCAATAATACAATCTGCCATTCCGGCTTGGATTTTAGCAGTTGCCATACCAATTGTTTCTACTCCAGAGGAGCAAAAACGGTTTACAGTGACACCAGGAACATCAACAATTTCTAATCCCATTAAAGAGATTAGACGTGCCATATTTAACCCTTGCGCACCTTCTGGCATTGCGTTACCAACAATAACATCATCAATACGTTTTGGATCTAAAGTAGGTAGTTCTTTCATCATATATTTGATGGTTTCTGCTGCCAATTCATCTGTTCTTTTAAAACGGAACACGCCTTTTGGTGCTTTACCAACTGCGGTTCTATATGCTTTTACTATATATGCTGTTTTCATCTTTTTAGATTTTTTTAGATAATTAGATTTTTAGACATTTTAGATTTCTAATACTCTAGAAATCTGAGAATCTAAGTTGTCTAATTTCTTAACGGTTTCCCTTTGGTTAACATGTGTTGAATACGTTCTAATGTTTTACGCTCTGTACATAAACTTAAGAAAGCTTCACGCTCTAAATCCAATAAGTATTGTTCACTTACCAATGTTGGTTCAGATAAATCTCCACCAGCCATTACATAGGCTAATTTATTGGCTATTTTCATGTCGTGCTCACTTATGTACTTAGAGTCTTTCATAGAATCTGTACCTACCATAAACATCCCTAAAGCTTGTTTACCAAGAACTTTTACATCTGTACGTTTTACAGGTTGTGTATAACCCATATCTGCCATTAACATGGCGTGTTGCTTAGCAACAGCGATCTGACGGTCTTTATTAACAACGACAACATCTTTTCCTTTTTGAAGAATACCTAAATCGAAAGCTTCATAAGCAGAGGTTGCTACTTTTGCCATTCCAATCGTTAAGAAATAATCTTGAAGTGTATTTAATTGCACATCACCTTTTCTAAACGTATCTGATGCTCTTAAGGCCATTTCTTTAGAACCTCCACCACCAGGAATCACACCAACACCAAACTCTACCAATCCGATATATGTTTCTGCTGCTGCAACTACTTTATCTGCATGCATTGAAAGTTCGCATCCACCACCAAGTGCCATTCCGTGAGGTGCAGCAATTGTTGGAATAGAAGAATAACGCATACGCATCATACTATCTTGGAAATATTTGATAGCCATGTTAAGTTCATCATACTCTTGTTCTGCAGCCATCATAAAAATCATGCCGATATTTGCACCAACAGAGAAGTTTGCGGCTTGATTACCAACTACTAATCCTGCGAAATCTTTTTCGGCAATATCAATGGCTTTATTTAATCCGGCTAGCACATCACCGCCAATCGTATTCATTTTGGATTGGAATTCTAAATTTAAAATACCATCTCCTAAATCTTCAACAACAACACCTGAGTTTTTAAATACTTCAGTGGTTTTTCTAATGTTATCCAGTATGATAAAACTGTCTTGACCAGGAATTTTTACTTGTGATTTCTTTGGAATATCATAAGCATAAGTTGCTCCTTCTTTAATAGTATAGAAAGAAGAGCCTCCAGATGCTAACATTTCAGTTACCCAAGCATTAGGTTCTAAACCCTCTGCTTTCATCATTTCTATTCCTTTTTCGACACCGATTGCATCCCAAATTTGAAAAGGACCATGTTCCCAACCAAATCCAGCTTTCATAGCATCGTCAATCTTGTATAAATCGTCTGTAATTTCAGGAATACGGTTTGAAACGTAAGCAAATAAGGCAGCGAAACTTTTTCTGTAGAATTCACCTGCTTTATCTTTTCCTTTTACTAATATTTTAAAACGGTCTACAACTTTGTCTACTGTTTTTGTTAATTCTAAAGTGGCAAATTTTGCACGTTTAGAATCACGATATTCTAAAGTGTTTAAATCTAAAGTTAAAATCTCTTTTTTGCCTTCAGCAGACACTTGCTTTTTGTAGAAACCTTGACCTGTTTTACTTCCTAACCATTTATTATCCATCATCTTATTGATGAAATCTGGTAATTTAAAAAGCTCTAAACGTTCATCTTTTGGACAGTTTTCACTAATACCGTTAGCCACGTGAACTAAAGTATCTAACCCAACAACATCAACTGTACGGAAGGTTGCCGATTTTGGACGACCAATGACTGGTCCAGTTAATTTATCGACTTCTTCTACTGTTAAATCTAAATCTTTAACGGCATGAAATAAACTTTGAATACTGAAAATTCCAATTCGGTTTCCAATAAATGCAGGAGTGTCTTTAGCTATAACAGATGTTTTGCCTAAGAATTTTTCACCATACCCATTTAAGAATTCTAAAACCGAAGCATCTGTTTTTGGTCCAGGAATAATTTCGAATAATTTTAAGTAACGTGCAGGGTTAAAGAAGTGTGTTCCGCAGAAATGTTTCTGGAAATCTTCACTACGACCTTCGCTCATAAACTTAATAGGAATACCAGATGTATTTGAGGTTATTAATGTGCCTGGTGTTCGGTATTGTTCAAGTTTTTCAAAAACTTGTTGTTTTATGTCTAGTCGTTCTACAACCACTTCCATAATCCAATCTACATCTTTAACCTTTGCGATATCATCTTCAAGGTTTCCAGTGGTGATTCGATTAGCAAAAGACCCATGATAAAGTGGTGCAGGTTTAGATTTAATAGACGCTGTTAAAGCATCATTAACTAATCTATTTCTAACTACTTTGTCTTCTAAAGTTAAACCTTTTGCTTTCTCTTTAGCATTGAGTTCTCTTGGTACGATGTCTAATAATAAAACATCAACACCAATATTGGCAAAATGACAAGCGATACCGCTTCCCATAATTCCTGAACCAATAATTGCGATTTTTTTAATTCTACGTTTATTCATCTTGTTTTAAAGTGTGTTCTTTTTGTTGTATATCTGTTTGTTGGAAATCATATTATTTATGACGTCTGCAACTTTATGAAAATTTGCGAGTTCTTCTGCTGTTACGTTCTTTTGAATCGTTTCATTAAACGTCAGTACTTTTTCTTTAGAGTACGCTCTTTTTTCTTTCCCGAAAGCCGTTAAAAAAATGAGAACACCACGACCATCTTCCGGATTTGGTTTGCGTTCAATTAATCCATTAGCTTCCATGGTTTTTAATGTTCTTGAAAGACTTGTAGCTTCCATTCCCATTTTTGGTCCTAACGAGGTAGAAGGTGTACCTTTTTCAGGATCAATACTTAATAAAGCAAAACCTGTAGCCATAGTTGTCCCAAATTGAGACGCTTCTTCATTGTACATTTTATTAACTGCTAACCATGTGGTTCTAAGTACGTAATCAATGGTTTTGTCTTTCATGAAAATTGTTTGGAATTCAAATATACAAAAATATACTATGCACGCATAATAAATTACGATAAATTTATTATATATATAACAGAAAAGGGTGTCTCTAATTGAGACACCCTAAATATTTAGCTATGTTTATTGTTGAATTCTTAAATTTTGGACTTATGGTCTGTATATTTTTTCGTAGAGTGTATTGTATTTTTTAAGAATAATAGCACGTTTCATTTTTAAGGTAGGAGTAAGGTGTCCCGCATCAATTGACCAAACGTCTGGTGTGAGTTCAAAACGTTTAATTTGTTCCCATTTGCCAAAGTGTTTATTATACTTATCTATTTCGAGTTGAATTCTATCGATAACAATTTGAGATTTTGAAATTTCGTCATCAGACTTACCAACATTATGTTTTTTAAGATCAATCCAGTCGCGAATAAAATCGAAATTAGGTTGAATTAATGCTGCTGGCATTTTCTCGCCTTCACCAACCACCATAATCTGTTCTATAAACATAGACTGTTTCATGTCGTTTTCTAAAAGCGGCGGAATTACATATTTACCACCAGAAGTTTTAAACATTTCTTTTTTACGACCAGTTATTTTTAAGAAACCATCGGCATCAATTTCTCCTTTATCTCCGGTATGAAAATAATCGCCTGTCATAACTTCAGCCGTTTTTACTGGATCTTTATAATAACCCATCATTACATTTGGGCCTTTAATTAAGAGTTCTCCATCATCGGCAATTTTTACGTGTACATTATCTATGGTTTTTCCAACGGTTCCAACTCTGTAATGATTATTGTTATACATGCCTACAGCAACAACAGGTGAGGTTTCTGTTAAACCATAACCTTCCATAACTTTCATTTCTGCGGCTCCAAAGATTCTAGCGAGTCTTGGTTGTAATGCAGCACTACCTGAAACCATTGTGCTTAATTCTCCTCCAAGCGCATCTCTCCACTTACTAAAAATAAGTTTATTTGCTATTTTTAATTTTAACTCATACCATGCTCCATTTGCACCATAAGGTTCCCATTGTTCTGCTAATCTAACAGCCCAAAAGAATAATCCTTTTTTTATGCCAGTTAACTCGTCTCCTTTGTGCATTATTTTATCGAAAACTTTTTCGAGTAATCGAGGCACCACACTCATTAAATGCGGTTTAATCTCTTTGGCATTATCACCAATTTTATCTATGCCTTCTGCGAAGTAAATAGACATTCCCGCATATTGATAAACATAAATTAAGACGCGTTCAAAAACATGACAAATAGGTAAGAAGCTTAATACTCTATTTTCGCCTTCTACAAGTGGTACTCTTGGCGAACTGTCTAATGCATTACTAGTAATATTGTGATGAGAAAGCATAACACCTTTTGGTGTTCCTGTAGTACCAGAGGTATAAATTATAGTTGCTAAATCTTCTGGTTTTACCGCGTCTTTACGTGCTTCAACTTCTGGTTGATTACTGTTGTCTTTTCCTAGTTCGAATAATTCTGAATAATGTTTACAACCTTCAATATGATTAAAAGAATAGACTTCTTTAATTTTTGTATTGGCTTGTACTTTTCTGACTTTTTCTAATACGTCTGCATCTGAAACAAAACAATATATAGATTCACTATGATTTAAAACATACTCATAATCTTCTGCTGAAATAGTAGGATAAATTGGAATATTTTGCGCTCCAGTTTGAAGAATCCCAATATCCATGATATTCCATTCTGTTCTATTTGTCGTTGAAATAACTGCAATTTTATCATCTTTTTGAATACCCAAACGTAATAATGCCCTACTTACAGCATTAGATTTATCTATGTATTCTTGCGTAGAAATCGCTTCCCATTCACCATTGTATTTAGTAACCAAAGCTTTAGCGTTGGGTTTATGTTGTAATTGGTAATAAGGAAAATCAAAAAGGCGTGTTACTTCTGTCATATTCATCAGAACATATTATTTGTAAGATATTACGAAAATATGAAAATTAAGTCTATAATTTACAAATATGAAAAAAACAGACCGTCATTTTGATGTAAAGTTATAGATTCTCAATCCATTCTCTCGCATTTGTAAAAGCTTCTAACCAAGGTGAGACTTTATCATCTTTTCTATCTTTTGGGTAATTAGCCCAATTCCATTGAAAAATTGATCGCTCAATATGTGGCATGGTTACTAAATGGCGTCCTGTTTTATCACATAACATAGCTGTGTTAAAATCTGAGCCATTTGGATTTGCAGGATATGCAGCGTAACCATATTTAGCAACAATTTGATATTTGTCTTCTGAATATGGTAATTTGAATTTACCTTCTCCATGAGAAATCCATACACCTAAAGTGCTTCCTGCTAAACTAGATAACATTACAGAATTATTTTCCTGAATCTTTACTGATGTAAAGCCGCTTTCATGTTTATGAGAATCGTTATAAGTTAGTTTTCCATGTGTGTCGTGTTCTGGGTTTACTAAATCTAATTCCATCCAAAGTTGCGCACCATTACAAATGCCGACAGAAAGTGTATCTTCTCTTTTAAAGAAGTCATTGATTACTTTATTGGCTTGGTCATTATATTTTATAGCTCCAGCCCAACCTTTAGCAGAACCTAAAACATCAGAATTACTAAAGCCTCCAACAGCTCCTAAAAACTGAATATCTTCTAAGGTTTCCCTGCCAGAAATTAAATCTGTCATATGAACATCCTTCACATCAAAACCAGCTAAATACATAGCATTTGCCATTTCGCGTTCTGAGTTTGATCCTTTTTCTCTTAAAATAGCGGCTTTAGGTCGTGAGTGTTCTGTGCTTAAATTATCTTTTAATTTTCCTGTGAAATGCTTTGGAAATTTAAAATCTAATGCTTGATTTTTATAGTTGTCAAATCGATCTTTTGCTAATCCGTTAGCCGTTTGTTTTTGATCGAGTAGGAAAGAGGTTTCAAACCACTTATCTCTTAATCTCGATATTGTGATGTTAAAAACTTGATTGTCATTAATCAGGTTTAGCGTGTCGCTTTCGGTAACGTGTCCTAATTTATGAAATTCAATATTAGCTTTTGATAATTCAGCTTCAATAGCATCATCTTTAGATTGAAAAACAATACCAGCATTTTCAGCAAATAAAACTTTGAATGCATCTTTTTCGCCAATACTTGTGATATCTAATTCGGCTCCGATATTATTATCTGCAAAACATAATTCTAGTAAAGTCGTTATTAATCCGCCTGAAGCCACATCATGTCCAGCAACAATTTGATCATCTTTAATTAAATCTTGAATGGTATTAAAGACTGTTTTTACGTAAGCTGCACTTTTAATATTAGGAGTTGTATTTCCTATTTTATTATTGATTTGCGCAAAAGAACTTCCACCTAATTCATAAGTGTCTTGAGAGATATTGATATAATATATAGATCCTTTGTTTTTTTGAAATACAGGCTCAACGACCTTAGTAATATCATTACAGTTTCCTGCCGCTGAAATTATCACTGTACCAGGAGAAATAACATCTCCATCAGGATATTTCTGCTTCATAGATAATGAATCTTTTCCTGTAGGTACGTTTACACCTAAATCAATTGAAAATTCAGAAATCGCTTTTACAGCTTCGTACAAACGTGCATCTTCACCTTCATTTTTGCAAGGCCACATCCAATTTGCAGATAATGAAACACTTTTTAGTCCATCTTTAAGTGGTGCCCAAATAATATTGGTTAAAGCTTCTGTAATTGAATTACGACTTCCAGCTTCAGGATTAATTAATCCAGAAATAGGTGAGTGGCCAATACTTGTAGCAATTCCTTCTTTGCCTTTAAAATCTAGTGCCATAACACCAACATTATTTAAGGGGATTTGTAAAGGACCAACACATTGTTGTTTAGCAACTTTTCCACCAACACAACGGTCTACTTTATTTGTTAACCAATCTTTACAAGCTACAGCTTCAAGCTGCATCACTTGGTCTAAATAATCGTAAAAGTTCTTTGTATTATAAGAAATGCCAGAATATTGTTTTTCAACTGTAACATCATTCATTATGGTTTTTGGAGAGCTTCCAAACATATCTTCTAAGGCTAAATCCATTGGCTTTTCACCTGTAGTTTTAGACTCGAATGTAAATCGGTGCTTACCTGTAACTTCACCAACATCGTAAATTGGAGACCGTTCTCTATCTGCGATTTTATGCAATGTTTTTAAATGCTCTTCTGCGATAACTAATCCCATGCGCTCTTGAGATTCGTTACCAATAATTTCTTTGGCAGATAATGTAGGATCACCAACAGGCAACTTATCTAAATCGATTTTTCCACCTGTATCTTCTACTAACTCTGATAAACAATTTAAATGGCCTCCAGCTCCATGATCGTGAATAGAAACAATAAAGTTTTCGTCACTTTCTACCATACCACGAACCGCATTGGCAGCACGTTTTTGCATTTCAGGATTAGAACGTTGAACGGCATTTAATTCTATACCAGAATCTAGAGCGCCTGTGTCTGCAGAAGAAACGGCAGCTCCTCCCATTCCTATTCTATAATTATCTCCACCAAGAATAACAATTTTATCTCCTTCTTTCGGGATGTCTTTGATGGCTTGGTCTGCTTTTGCATAACCAATACCTCCAGCTTGCATAATAACTTTGTCGTAACCTATTTTTCCGTTAATATCGTTATGCTCAAAGGTTAAAACGGATCCACAGATTAAGGGTTGTCCAAATTTATTTCCAAAATCAGACGCTCCATTACTAGCTTTTATTAAAATGTCCATTGGAGTTTGGTACAACCATTGACGTTCTGGAAATGCTTTTTCCCATGCTCTATCTTCGTTTAATCTTGAATAAGATGTCATGTAAACCGCAGTACCTGCTAATGGTAATGAGCCTTTTCCTCCAGCAAGTCTATCTCTAATTTCTCCACCAGATCCGGTTGCAGCTCCGTTAAAAGGCTCAACTGTTGTTGGGAAATTATGCGTCTCTGCTTTAAGAGAGATTACAGATTCGTAATTTTTTGTGGTATAATAATCTGGAATATCAGCTCGTTTTGGTGCGAACTGTTCTACAATTGGTCCTTTTATAAAAGCAACATTATCTTTATAAGCAGAAACAATATTATCTGGATTTTGTTTAGATGTTTCTTTTATAAGTTTGAATAAAGAAGTTTCTTTTTCTACTCCATCAATTATAAACGTACCGTTAAATATTTTATGACGACAATGTTCTGAATTAACCTGTGAAAATCCAAACACTTCAGAATCCGTTAATGGTCGTCCTATTTTAGTCGCAACACTTTCAAGATAATCAACTTCTTCATCACTAAGAGACAATCCTTCTTGTTGGTTGTAGGCAGAAATGTCTTTGATATTAACAATTGCTTTAGGTTGAATATCAATTTTGAAAATCTCTTGATTCAAACCTTGATATTTTTCAGAAATCATAGGATCAAAATCTTTAAAGTCTTCAATTATTGAATTGAATTCCTCAATTCTAATAATATCAGAAATTCCCATGTTTTGTGTGATTTCAACTGCATTTGTACTCCAAGGAGTAATCATTGCTGCTCTTGGACCAATAAAAAAAGCATCTAATGATGCTTGCTCTATTTTTGACTGGTTGCCAAATAACCATGTCAATTTAGAAATGGTAGCTGTTGATAATTCTTTTGTGGCTTGAACAGCATAGATTTTACTGTTTTGGTTTCCGAAGAAATGAATCATTTATATCTTGTATTTGAGTTGTGTTATGTAAAATGTAAAATTACTTTTTTTTAATGTGAATAAACTAATAATATAGGATTGAAAATTTAGAGTTATTCACGATGTTTTAAACATAAAAAAAAGCGACTCATTGAGTCGCTTTTTTTTTATGTAAAATTATAATTACTGTTTAATTAATCGCTTAGTTTGACTTCCAACTTCTGAATTTAATCTAACTAAATATATGCCTTTAGATAATCCTGAAATATTTAATGTCTTTTGCTCTGGTGTTATCGTTTGAACTTTTACTTTTTTACCTAAGATATCATAGACTTCTGCAATAATAGATTTGTTAGATATAATAGTAACTTCATTTCCATTTACTGGATTGGGGAATAATTTAACATCATTTTTTTCTACATCTACGACAGAAAGATCTTCCCATCTATTTTGAGCATCTGGTCCTCCCCAAATTACGGTAGCCAAATATGGGTTGTCTATAAAAGGGTTTCTATTTCCTTGTGCATAATCATTATCTGTATTGCCGTGATATGTATTTCTTACATCTTCTAACCCTCCATCTACAACAGGATCTTCTGCATTCCATTTTAAAAATAAATCAATCATATCATCAGGAGTCGCAGAGCTACTTCCAACACCAACATTAGTTGGTATACAACGATCACCATAACGTAAGTACATATACATAATAATTCTTGCACAATCTCCTTTCCATTCGTCTCCAGGATACCATCCTCCGTTTGTTGCTCCAGATTCTCCGTTAGAAAATTGTCCAACAGTTTTATCTGCGAACAATAAACTTCCACGTTGTCCATTTCTTTGAACATCACTTGGTCTTAGCATTTGTGCATCAGATCCTGGACCTGAAGTTCCTAAATTCGGATTACCACGAGACTTCGGATATACGTGTTCTCTATTCCAATCTCCAACACCTCCACCATTATCAAACTTATTTCGTGTACGATCCGTAGTGATTTCTCCGTCTGTGTCATTGTAACCATACAGTAATAAAACGTTACTTGATCCTGCAGATTCTAAATCGGTGACTTGTGAAGCATCCCAAACATCACCATAGCTTAAGAAATTAACATGCTTATCTATGGTTACATCTTCTAAGTCTTCTTTTAATGCGACACCAGTTGTATTGAAATCTACTGAGGTGTAATACGATTGTAACGTTGCAGGTGGTACTATTTGTGCAAACGTAAAAGACGTTACAAATGCAAATAGTAAAGTGTAAAATTGTTTCATTCTTTTATTTTAATTAAAATCTGAGGGCTTAAGATTTATAGGTTAATACGATTTACGCGTTTGTAAAAGTAAGGATTTTTATAGCTTCTATTTTTTTTTAACATATTCTAGACTCTAAATGTATTGAGTACCATATTAAATGTGCTATTTCTCGATGTAGATTTGAAAGGCTTTAAAAGCTTAAAGTTTAAAGGATGGTATGCCTTAACAAAAAAAAGCAACCTAATAGGTTGCTTTTTTTACTTCGTTTTATTGAATGCTATAGATTATTGTTTTAACAATTTCTTTGTAATTACTGAATTACCTTGAGTAAGCTTTACAATATAAATTCCTGTTTTTAATGCTTGAAGATTTAAGTTACTCGTTTTAGAAATTGTGTTGTTATAAACGCGCTTTCCAAGAATATCAAAAATTTCAATCTCAGTATTTATATTAGATTTTAAATCTACAGTTAAATTATTTTTAATAGGGTTTGGGTGTAGTTTTATGTTTTCTATACTATAGTCGGTTACAGAAAGTAAACCACACGTCCAAGATAAATTATCAAACATCACTCTATCTGATGTTTCACTATTGTTATTAATAACTAATGATGTTACTGGATTTACATTTATGGTAACAGTTGTTGTTATTGGATCATCACCATAAGGGATTGCACCTACAACATTTCCGTTTACCACTAAATCAAAAGTTCCAGAACCTCCTCCAAAAACTCTTTGAGTAGTTACGGTTAATTTATCTATAAAGGCAATATTGTTAAAATTTGTTGGTCCTAATATGCCATTTCTAATTGTTATAGCTCTGTTATCGAGAGTTTGATCCGTTCTGGCATCTGTTGCATTCCAAGTAAGACCGCCAAAACCTGTCCAAGTAACATCTGAGTAAGATCCAGAAGACGTTCCAATGTTCTCAAAAGTTTCTTCTATACAATTTGGGTCTTCATTATCACCAGTATCTGTTGTAGTTTCACATGATTGATTACTAAAACCGGATTCATTTCCTGCCGCATCCTTTGCTTTTACTGTAAAACAAAAGTTTATGTTTGGAATTAAATTTGTTTTGGTTGCAGACGTATTGTTAGAGCTAAAAGCATAATTTCCATCCATGTAAATATCGTAAGTGGTAACACCTATGTTATCTGTGGCTGCAGTCCAAGCTAAATCAATAGAACTATTTGTAGGATTAGAAGCTACTAAATTTGTAGGATTTGAAGGTGCCTCAGTGTCAGGAGTTGGATTCCAAATTAAATTAGCATATTCTGGGTGATCTACAAAAGGGTTTGCATTACCTTGAAAATCATAGGCTGCATCATTTCTATCACGCTCTCTTTGATCTACAGGATCTACATTGTAGTGCCAGTCTAATAACATATCTATAGCCCAATTTTCTAATGCTTGATTTTCTGTTCCATTAAACATGTCAAAACTATAACCATCAACCGTATCTTCGTAACGTGTTACAAAATAAAGTATCGCTCTCGCAATATCTCCTTTAAACTCATCAATTGGTTCGAATACATTACCTGAATATCCCGATACATTACTTGAACCTCTTTTAGATCCATTTTGAGATGTCCAATTTGCAGAACTTACTGTTCCAAATGGAAGATTTCCTCTTTGACCATTTGTGTAACCATCACTTGGAACAACATGATGTATATCACTATACATTGGAGAGTTTCCATTAAATGTAGATTGTGGAATTGTGTGTTCACGATTGTAACAATCTCCTTCAGAATTATAGTTTCCACATTGGTTAGTACCAAGTGTAAAAGTATAGGCATCTGCTCCATTTGGGTTTTCTGTATAATACATTAAAAGCGTGCCATCGTTTTCGTAACCGCTTTCGTTGGTGTTATCAAGATATACTGTTGCATAGCCAGTATATAAACCACCATAGCCTTGGTCATTATGACCATTAGAGATTATTGTATTTAATTCTGATTTTAAAGTAAAACCAGATAAACCATTTGCACTATCGTAGTAATTTGAAGGGATTTGAGCAAACCCAATGCTTGAAACTAATAAAAATAGAAAGTAGATATGTTTCATATGTCGTTTGGTAATAAATAAATTAATTTATTGTTTCTTTTCTAAAAGCGCCATATAGAATCCGTCAAAACCAGATTTATAAGCCAACACTTTTTTATCCTTTACAAAAGTGAAATCTTTTCCTGCTTCAGAAGTTAAGAATTTCTCAACTTGCTTTTGATTTTCAGAAGGTAAAACAGAACACGTTGCATATACCATTTTGCCTCCAGGTTTTACCATTTTAGAATATTGTTCTAAAACTTCGAGCTGAATTTTCTTAATATTTTCTATGAATTCTGGTTGTAATTTCCACTTTGCATCAGGGTTTCGTCTTAAAACGCCTAAACCAGAACATGGTGCATCAATTAATAATCGATCTGCTTTTCCATGTAATTTCTTAATAGGTTTTGTAGAATCTATGACTTTCATTTCAATGTTATGAGCTCCATTTCTACGCGCTCTAACTTTGAGTTTTCTCAATTTACTTTCGTAAATATCCATAGCAATAATCTGACCTTTGTTTTCCATTAAGGAGGCTAAATGCAAGGTTTTTCCGCCTGCACCTGCACAAACGTCTACAACTTTCATGCCTGGTTTTACATCTAAATAGGCAGCAACCAATTGAGAAGAAGCATCTTGAACTTCAAACCAGCCATTTTTAAAAGCTTCTGTTTTAAAAACGTTAGCTCGCTCTTTTAATTTTAAAGCAGAAGGGTGTTCTGGTAAAAAATCCGTCTCTATTTCTTCAGATTCTAACTTTAGTTGTAAATCTTCTTTAGTTGTTTTTAGCGTGTTGACTCTAAGAATAACATCTGCCTGCTCATTTTGCTTGGCAATTTCTTTAGTCCATTCTGCTTCTCCTAATTCTTTAGAACCCAATTCATCAATCCAATCTGGAATAGATTCTTTGAATTTTCTAATTTTTGATAATTCATCAAAACGACCTTTAATCTTTCTAGAAGGTGTTTCTGTAAAATATTTCCAATCTGGTAATTTTATACCTTTTAATGTTGCCCAAACGGCAAACATTCTCCATAAATCATCTCTGTGATATGGGGCTTTTACATCTGCTATTTCAGCATAAAGCCTTTGGTAACGCACAATACTATAAACAGTTTCAGCTACAAAACCTCTATCGCGACTTCCCCAACGTTTGTCACGCTTTAGTAATTGTTGTATAACTTTATCTGCATATTCTCCTTCATTAAAAATAAGGTGTAATCCGTCTATTACGGCAAAGCATAAATTTCTATGTAATCTCATAAATAAATCTTCAATTTTTCAATCTTCTGTTTACAGAGTTATATGTCTGCAAAAAAGAACATACAAAGGTAATTATAAAGTTTATAAGTATTGGGTTTTATTCAAAAGTGTTACCTTATAAAAATTTTTAATATAAATAGCACAAGTTTTTTTGAGTAATAGCATCTAAACTAAATTAAGCCATAAATACATTTTTGACAGATACTGAGTTTATAAAGGAATTAAAACTGAAAAGCACTAAGGCTTATGCTAAGCTTGTGGACGATTTTCAGCAAAAGGTATTTAGTACCTGTATTTCTTTTGTGCCTAATAGAGAGGATGCAGAAGATATAGCTCAAGAAGTTTTTGTCGAGGTTTTTAATTCTATCAATAAATTTAAAGGAGATTCAAAATTATCGACTTGGATTTACAGAATTACAACAAATAAGTGTTTAGAGTTTATTAGAAAAAAGAACACCAAAAAACGTTTTGCTTTTTTGCAGTCTATAACAGGAAATGCAATTCCTATGGATAAAACAGATTATTTTACAGAAATGAATCATCCAGGGATTCTGTTAGAAAACAAAGAACTAAATGCTACTTTATTTAAAGCCATAAATAGTTTGCCGGAAAGTCAGACAGTGGTATTTACATTGCATAAAATTGATGGAAAAAGCTATCAGGAAGTTGCAGAAATTACTAAACGTAGTTTGTCTTCGGTTGAGTCTATTATGTTTAGAGCAAAGAAGAATTTACAAGGCATATTAGAAAATTATTATAAAAATGAATATTAGCGCAAGTTTTTTAAGATATGCGCATCTAAAGATTTAGTTATAGACCAAAAAATTAAAATCATTAGAGAAAGGTAACTCAATGAGAACATGGTTTGTCTATGACAATATTAAAAACAAAAGATATGAAAACTAATATCGAAATAAATAATAATGTAAAAGCTACTTTTGATTCTATAGAGTCAATTAGTGAGGTTAATGTGTCTCCATTTTTTAAGGAAAACGTGATGCATAAAATACGAAACGCTTCTGAAGAAATTCAGGATTCAACATGGTCTTGGTTTACTCCAAAATTACAATTAGCTACACTTGTTTGTGTTGTAGTTATGAATGTCATGGCATTTAGTAATTTTAAAGCTAACACTTACGATGATAATATTAGCAATTTTACAGAGTCTTACGGATTATCTACAAGTACAGAAAGTTCAATACTTAACTAATTATGAAGAAAAATTCAATTTTATATATTTTACTTATTTTTCTTATTGCTGCTAATGTCTTCTTTTTATATCTATATATGGGTAAGCAGCATGAGAGTATACCAAGTATGCCAGAAAGGAACAAGAATTTCATTGTAAAAGAGCTTGGGTTTAATGCAAGTCAGTTAGAACAATTTAAAGAAAATAGTAAAGGGCATTTTAAAACTATGATGGGGTTGTCTAATGATATTAAAGAACTTAAGGATAATCTATTTGGTACTTTGTCTGATGATTCAGTAAATGAAGCAGCTATTGATTCTATTTCAGCATTAATTTGTGAAAAAGAAACAGAAAAGGAAAAGGAAATTTATTATCATTTTAGAATGATTCGAGATATTGCTAACGACAAGCAAAAGGAAAAATTTGAAGGCATATTATTAGATGCATTACGTCAAGGAGACCAAGGAAACAGACCTCCACCTCCAAATGGACAAGATGCTCAAAGACCTCGTCCGCCTCACCCACCAAAGAATAAGTGATTTACAAACTATTAAAAAGACTCTCAATATTGAGGGTCTTTTTTTTTGTGATTTTTTTAACGAACACCGTCACAAGTTTAAAGCAAGAAGCACATCTAAAAGAATATAACATAATACTTAAAACGTCCATAATAGAATTTGGATATTTAAGAAAATCATGACATGGATATACCATGCAAACATTAAAAATTATATAAAATAAAACACATGAAACGTAACAAATTAAAAACAGTTGTATTAGGATTAGGAATTGCTCTATTTATGTTAAATTATTCTTTTGGACAGTCTCAGGATAGACAAGAAAGAAAAGAGCCACCAACATTTGCCCAACTTTTAAAAGAGATGGATGCTAACGAAGATGGTAAATTAGCAAAAGATGAACTAAAAGGACCTTTAAAAGATGATTTTACTAAAATAGATACTGATGAAGATGGTTTTATTTCAGAAAAAGAATTTAAAAATGCTCCAAAACCAGAACGTAAAGAGCGTAATAAAAAATAGATAGAGTTTGATTGATAGTTTGGTTGTAAAAGCTTCGTGAGAAATTACGAAGCTTTTTTTCTAAAACAACATGAGAGCTTTAAAAACTAAAAATTAAAACCGTTTGTATGAAGCTATTTAGAAAAATTAGAAAAAATTTATTAGTTACTGGAAAAATTAGAACGTACTTAATTTATGCTTTAGGCGAAATATTACTAATTGTGATAGGTGTTTTAATCGCTTGGAAAATTAATAATTTAAACGAATTAAGAAAAAACAGAATTGTAGAATTAAAAATATATCAGTCTCTAAATGAAGAGTTAAATGCAAACATGGTTTTGTTGGATGCTTCTATTGCTAGTTATACTAAAAATACACAAGCCATAGAAAATACGATTGATATTATTATGGCAGAAAAAGAACCTCAATTTGACACTGATGAGAAGATAGGAATCATTAATGTGGCTTATAAACCAACCCAATTACATACAGGTGCTATAAATTCAGTGAACACTACCAATAAGTTTGAGTTTATTGAAAGTGCTTTATTAAAAGATTTAATAACCGCTTATCCAAATGACTTGGATAGTTTTGAAAATCAAGAATCTAAAATTGAAAACATTATTGTAAATCGATTGCAACCTGCAATAGAAAAACATATTTCCTTAATTGATATTCTTACTAAACGCGAGTTTAAAGTGAATAGGGTTCAGACATTTACAGTAGAATCTAACTATGCTGAATTACTTAAAAGTAGAGAATATCAAAACTGTTTAGTGGATCGTTTATTACAAACCGAAATTCAATTAACTAACGCAAAAAGTTTAAGGGAAAAGACGCAAACCATAGCATTTCAATTAAATAAAGAGCTAGTAAATTAATATTTTAATAAGATAAGCACAAGTTTTTATTTGTTACCGCATCTAAAGAGTTATTAAGATGATAATCTCAAAAGAAACAAATGAAAAAAACAATTACTCTAGTGTTAATCTCATTATTATCAATTAATGCATTTTCGCAGGAGTTGTATGATATTAATACCATTCAGACCATAGAAATCGAATTTGCGGAAAGCAATTGGGATGCACTTTTAGATGCAGAAAAAGCAGGTGATAATAATTATACGGAAGCCACTTCGGTAACTATTAACGGAACAGTTTATAGTCAAGTAGGAGTAAAGTATAAAGGGAATAGTTCTTATAGTGCTACTCAAACAAAAAATCCATTTCATATTGAGTTAGATACTTATGTAGATCAAGATCACCAAGGGTATACGGATATTAAATTAGCGAATGTTATGTTTGATCCTTCTTTTGTAAGGGAGACTGTCGCTTATAATATTGTAAATCAGTATATGGATGCGCCACAAGCCAACTATGCTAATGTTTATGTCAATGGGAATTTAATAGGTTTATATACAAATACAGAATCAATTTCAAAGAAATTTGTAAACAAGCATTTCAATTCTAACGATAACGCTTTTTTTAGTTGTAGTCCTCCAGCAGGAGCGGGACCACAAACTACGACATTGCCTAGTTTAGAATATTTAGGAACTAATAGCGCAAGTTATGATGATGCCTACGAAATAAAATCCGATGATGATACAGATCCAACAGTTGCCGTTGCACATTGGGATAATTTAATAGAGCTAACAAATATTTTAAACAATGACATAACCAATATAGAGAATGTATTGGATGTTGATATGGCTATTTGGATGTTAGCTTTTGATAACGTTATGGTTAATATAGACAGTTATATTGGTCAGTTTAAACAAAACTATTATTTATATAAAGATGATAATGGGCAGTTTAAACCTGTGGTTTGGGATTTAAATATGTCTTTTGGGACTTTTAATATGACAGGTGAGTCTAGTACAGGTGGAGGTCCTGGTGGACCAGGAGGTCCTGGTGGTTCAACAGGAACCTTGAATTCAACAACAGAAAAAGCACAATTAGATCATTTGTTACATGATACAGATAATGCTTTTCCTTTAATTTCTAAATTACTAGCCATACCTAAATACAAGAGAATGTATTTAGCACATTTTAAAACCATCTTAACAGAAAATATTAGTAACTCAAACTACTTAACATTAGCTAACGACTATCAGGCAATTATTGATGCATCTGTTTTGGCTGATGCTAATAAATTTTACACGTATACTCAATTTATAGGTAATATAAATACAGATTATAGTGTTGATAATCTTACAGCATCTGGTTTAACAAATGTAATGAGTGCAAGAAGCTCTTACTTATTAGCACAGTCAGATTTTACAAATACGCAGCCAACAATAAATAATTTAGGATCTTCTGTTGCAATACCTACTATAGGTGATGATATTTCAATTACAGCAAATGTTACAGATACAGATAATGTGTATTTAGGATATAGAACAGACGAATCTCTACCATTTACAAAAGTAGAAATGTTTGATGATGGTGCGCATAATGATGGTGCTGCGGGAGATAGTGTATTTGGTACAGAGGTTACAATAGATGATTCTTACATGCAATATTATATTTATGCCGAAAATTCTAATATTGGAGCATTTTCACCTGCTAGAGCAGAATATGAATTTTATACAGTAGATGCTACTTATTCAACGTTAAATGTTGGTGATTTAGTGATAAATGAAATTTTAGCATCTAATGATACTGGTGAAACAGATGAGGAAGGAGAATATGAAGATTGGATTGAGTTATACAATACTACAGATGCAACTATAAGTTTAGATAACTTGTATTTATCGGATGATGCAACAGATCCATTGGTTTATCAGTTCCCTGCAGGAACAACATTAGATGCAGACAGCTATTTAATAGTTTGGTGTGATAAGGATGAAGAGCAAGGCGATTTTCATGCCGACTTCAAATTTTCTTCAGGAGGGGAAACAGCAATTTTATCTTATGCAGATGGTACTATTTTACAGAATATAACATTTGGAGAACAAACTACAGATATGGCTTATGCTAGAAATCCTAATGGTACAGGTGATTTTGTAATTCAAGCTCCAACGTTCAACGCCAATAATGAGAATATTGATGATTATGATGTTTTAAATGTTGGGGATTTAGTAATAAATGAAATCTTAGCGTCTAATGATACAGGTGAAACGGATGAAGCAGGAGAATATGAAGATTGGATAGAATTGTATAATACTACAGATACAACCATAAGCTTAGATAACTTGTATTTATCTGATGATGCAGACGATCCTTTAATCTATCAATTTCCAACAGGCACAACTCTAGATGCAGACAGTTATCTTATTGTGTGGTGTGATAGTGATCCAGATCAAGGTGATTTCCACGCTGATTTTAAATTGTCTAGTGGAGGTGAAACAGCTATTCTATCGTATGCCAATGGTACAATATTAGAGAATATAGTATTTGGAGAACAAACTACAGATATGGCTTATGCAAGAAGTCCTAATGGTACAGGTGATTTTGTAATTCAAGCTCCAACATTTGCATTGAATAATGAAACACTTTCCATAGATGAGGTACTTTTTAATAATGCGCTTAAAGTTTACCCTAATCCAACGTCGAATTATCTTACTGTAGAAAACTCAAATTATAACATAGAGACTGTTGATGTTTATAATCTACAAGGACAACAATTATTTACTAATAAGTTTTCAAACGAAGCTGTTATAACTATTGATTTCTCACCCTTGTCAAAAGGATTATATATTGTTATTGTTAATAAATCAGCAGTGTTAAAAATTTCAAGAAATTAACGAATAAGGAGCTATAATATTAAAAATAAATAAGATGAATTACAGAAAACTTAAAATAGCCATCACAGTTTTTTCAATGCTACTATGTATTCCAATGTTTGCCCAAGGACCTCCTGGTGGAGGTGGTGGAAGACAAGGAGGAGGTAGACCTGCTAAAGGAGAAAAACCAGATGCTTCAGCAATATTGAAATTGTTAGATGCCAATAATGATGATCTTATAGATAAAGATGAAGCTTCAAAAGATGAAAGAGGAAAGATTTCTCAAGATTTTGATACAATAGATAGTAACGAGGATGGATTTATAGATTTAGAAGAATTGGAAGCTTCTTTAGATAGCAGAAAACCTAAAAAAGTATCTGCAGAAAAGCTTTTAAAAGAAGTAGATCAAGATGAAGACGGGTTGTTAAATGAATTAGAAGTGGCAGCAAAAGATAAACGTGATTTAATGGAGCATTTTTCTGATATTGATCTAAATGGTGATAGCCAATTAGATTTAGAAGAGTTGAAAGTGTTTTATTCAAAAAATGAGGACAACAAGAAAAAAGGAAAAAAGAATAACTAGACCTTATCAAGTAATTTTTATTAAATTATAGTTTAATTCAAAAATCAACTTCAAATGAATTATATAAAAGTTTTAAGATTTTCTCAATTATGTATAATTATACTTTTATTAGTGTGTTGTAAACCAGGCACAAAATCTGCCGATGAAAATGTTTCAGACCAACCTCAAGGTCAAGAACAAGGTCCAAGTGTAGAAAGTTTAATAAACGAAATGGATACCAATAAAGATGGGAAATTATCAAAATCTGAAGTTCAAGGACCTCTATCAAATGATTTTTCTAAAATTGATGTCAATGAAGACGGTTTCCTCTCTAAAGAAGAATTAGATAATGCACCAAGACCCCAAAGAAGAGAGCCAAGAGGCAATAATACAAGTAACACTAGTGTTCAAAAAGATTTCGAAGTCACTATAAATGTAGATCCTTCATTATTTATAAAGGAAAGTTTATTAAAAGAAATTACAACAGAAGAACGGACGCTATCTAATGGCACAAAAGCCCTATGTTATGTTATAACAACAGCTTCTCAACCACAAGAGCACAAAATGGGGCCTTGGTGCCCAACACATATTAATGATGGTAAAGATAAAGGCGGAATTTGGTTTAAAGACGATAAAGTATATGATGTAGATGGTCATTTTATAGCCAATCTAAAAGAGTTTTATTCAGATGAGGAATGGGCTTTATTTAGAGAAGATGGTTCAGTTAAAGTGACAACAACTCAAGAGGAATGTGAAGCTGCTGCAAGACCTGATGTTGACGAAAAATACAACAACTATTGCGTAGAGTGTTTGCCAAGTTATTATAAAGAAAAAGTCTCAACTTATATTATTCCTGTTAAACCTATGTATTTAGAGAGTTCAAATACATTAGGAAGAAACGGAATTGGTGTTGCATTTAACGGTGTTAATTTTGAAGCACCTGCACCAACACATGCTATTCTTGCAGCTCATACTTTGGCACCTCTAGATGATGCTGGTGGTCATGTTAATCCTCATCAAGGTTACCATTATCATGCCGTTACAGGTAATACAAAAGAGGTCAAACAAAAAGATGTTCATGCACCAATGATTGGTTATGCTATGGATGGTTTTGGTATTTATGGACATAAAGACAACAGCGGAAAAGAGTATAGTGATCTAGATGATTGTGGAGGACATTATGACGATGTTAGAGGATATCATTACCACGCAGGAGATGCTGGTAGCAATCAAGTTTTAGGTTGTTTGCATGGAGTTAGTGGCTCACTCACAGTTAAAGGATAATAAGAAATGTAACGCAAGTTTTAAATCTAATTGGCATCTAAATACACGATTCAAAAATTTATAAATGAAAAATATATTTAAATTCACAGGTATTCTTGCCTTATGTGTAGTGTTCGGTTGCCAAAGCAAAAAAAACAATACAGAACACAGTCACAATGGAGGCGAAGCGCATTCACATACTACAGAAAGTATAGTTGAGAGCAATAATTATTTTGGAGCGTACAATTTAGAAAATAAGGAGTACGGTACTATAACTAAAATGACACTTACAAAAGACGAGCGCATTATGGTTACTAACGCATTACCAAATCATAAAACAGGAGAATTTCCAAACCCAGGAAATCCAAATACAATTTCTGCTCAGAATAATACTTACAGTTTTCCTTTAAACCCAAAATATACAGGAAAAGCAACTTGGGCAAGAGAGCCAGGTGTCGCTTTAAATGGTATAAAATTTGAACCAGGAACAGCAGAAGTTGTGGTTTGTGATACAGGCGAAAATTATCGTGTAGAAGCACTTCAAGATGTTATAGATTTAGGCTTAGATTTTAATCATGCGCATGTGCAACCAACAGGAGCTTATCATTATCATGGCACACCAACCTCTGTAATTGAAGAATTTGATGCAGGCGAAGATTTAGTACATGTTGGTTTTGCGCACGATGGCTTTCCTATGTATTATTCTAAATCAGGGAAATTCAAACCAAGTTATAAGGCTATAGATGGTAATAGAGAAGGTGAAGATTGCACCTATGAAAATCCGCATCAATCTATCGATATTTCTGTCGGAGGTCATCATGATGGAACATTTACTTCTGACTATGAATATATAGCAGGTTCTGGAGACTTAGATGAATGCAACGGTATCACAATTGATGGAGATTATATGTATTTAGTCACAGCCGAGTTTCCATACATCAGTAGATGTTTAATGGGAGACTATGAAGAAGCTAGACCACAAGGAGGTGGACAAGGACGAGGTAGAGGACAAGGTCAGCAACCAAGCGCAACAGAGTTAATAAGCCAAATGGATGCTAATAAAGACGGTAAGCTATCAAAAGATGAAGTAAAAGGACCTTTGTCTGAAAATTTTTCAAAAATAGATTCAGATAAAGATGGATTTATTTCAATAGAAGAATTAGAAAAAGGGCAACAACAGAACAAGCAAAGGCCAAAAGGCGGAAGAAATTAACAAGAAATCTATTATAATAATTAAATCTTTAAGGGACACTAAAGCCTAAAGGAGAACTACCCAAGTTTAATAATGAAAAACATAATAAAATTATTACTGGTAATCGTATTAGCAGTATTCGCAGCATGCTCAGACAATGATGACAGCACATGTACAGAATTAACTTGGTATCAGGATTTTGATGAGGATAACTTAGGGAATCCAGATGTAAGTGTAGAAGCCTGTGAACAACCAATAGGATATGTCGCTAATAATTCAGATACTGATGATTCTGGTTGCGAATCAGACCAAGTTTTAGATAGTTCAAGAGGAGAGTGTAATCAGACATTAGCATTTACTACGTCATATAACCAAACGATTACAGGAACAAACAGAGTAATTACTTCCAATAGCATACCAGATCATCTTGTTGGAACGTTTGGAATGGGTCCAGGTTCATTAAACCCTAATGCTATTTCGGAGCAAAATGAAAGTTATACTATTACAATAAATCCAACGGAAGCTAATGTTCTTACGGCATTGTTGTCAACAACTGGAGTTGGACCAAATTCAGGACCGCAATATTCATTTGGTATTTTATTAAATGGTGTAGAATTAGATCCGGTTGCTGCAGAACCTTTTCCTCATGAAGGAGCGATGAGTCCAAACGTAAATTGGGAGTGGAATTTAGAGGCTTTAAATGTTAATTTAGGTTTAGATTGTAATAGTGCACACGTACAACCAACAGGTAAATACCATTACCATGGTTCGCCAATATTATTTTTAGAATCATTAAATGTACCAACAAATGCTATGACATTAATTGGCTATGCTGCTGATGGTTTTCCTATTTACTATAAATATGCGTATTCGGATGCATCAAACAACAACTCTTCTGTTATTGTAATGTCTTCAAGTTACCAATTAAAGTCGGGCAATAGAGGAGGAGATGGTGTTACAGCTCCTTGTGGAGATTACGATGGTATTTATTCTAATGATTACGAATATGTTTCAGGTCTTGGTACTTTAGATGAAGCCAATGGTAGAACTGGAGTCACTCCAGAATATCCATCAGGAACTTATTACTATGTTATAACTGACGAATTTCCTAGTATTCCAAGATTCTTTAAAGGAACACCATCTAATGATTTCAAAATAGGAAACAACTAGATGAAATTTTCTAGTTGTATAGTCTTACTTTTTTTTGCCTTTACGAGTTTAGGATTTGCGCATGACGCCAATAAAGCTTTTTTTAATATTCAACAAAAAGATAATCTGGTTGAGGTCAAATCTGAATTTCCATGGAGTATTAGAAATGCCCTTCTAGAAGCCTATCCAGAATTGGAAGACTCAAAAAGAAAAGCCGATTTTGATGCTGCTTTTTTTGATTACGTTAAAACTAATTTTGAATTGAGAAATGGAGATTCAATTTTAAAATTAATTGCTGTTGACGAGGCAACGCATAATGAACATTCACATGCCAATGCTTTTGTCTTTTTGTTTGAAGGAAATGCTTTCGACGCCATTAAAAATACAATGATGTTTAATGTGTATAAAGATCAGGAAAACTATCACGATATTTTTGCTAAAGAAGAGCATTTAAAGTTCGTAACATCACCAGATTCACCTGTAGCTGTAGTACAGTCTATATCAGAAAGGAATGGAGGGAATAGCATTATAACAGGCTTAATTGTAGTCGTTTTTTGTGTTTTTGGCGTCTTTCTTTGGAGTCAGCGGAAGAAACTATAATTCAGAATAACAATCGAGAACCTTTTAAAGCGACACTTTATAATTCCAATATAAGAAACAAGAATTATTCGTTTTTGTAAAGCGATTATAATCAGTTTGTAGTGTTTTTGTTTGAAGCTTTTTTTTTGTTAAATAAATATTAAAAAGAAAAAGCTGCACAAGTTTATTCCTGTTAAGGCATCTAAATATTAAATAACCTTAAAACACTATTACAATGAAAATTTATTTTAAACCTTTAACCTACATTACAATTTTTGCTTTTGTATTATTTGCTTGTAGTAGTGATGACTCGTCTAGCGATGATTCGTCAAGTGACGATAGTGGTGTTATTGATGACGACGACGATGTAGCAGTAACAGAATTACATGCCGCTTTTGCCGCGTTTAATTCAGATGCGGTTACCGCTATTTTATCTGATGATGGTACTGAAGTTTATATCGAAACCACAGGATTTCCAGACCATACTTCAATTTATTGGGAAACGGACAATGTGCTTTATATGGATGAGCCAGGTGTTACAAAAACAACTCAAGATACATACATTGGTGGTGGGCAAGGTGAAGCAGCAAGTTTTACAGTAGATGCAATTCCAAACTTAACAGGCAGTACAGTTACTACACAATTAAACACTATTGGTATCGCAGTAAGTGGAGCATCTATCTTTAATGACCAAGAAGGTGCGGGAGATTTAGATCAAGCTGCTGGAAGCTTAGATTGGGCAGGAGCTCACAAAGGTCCTGGTGTGTATCATTATCATTTAGAGCCTACACCAATCACTAACGATGATGAAAGTTTAGTAGGCATATTACTTGATGGTGTTTTCATTTATGGAAGACAATGTATCTCAACGGGAACATACCCTACAGATTTAGATGCTTCAGGTGGTCACACGTCTACGACACAATATACAGATGGAGCGGAAGAGTATCATTATCATATAATTAATGAAGAGTATCCTGCAGGTAATTATGCATATGACCCAGCGTATGTTCTTTTTGCTGGACCATTTCAAGGCTACTAAATTATAAAGAATATGAAACCAATTTATTTTTTAATTCTTATTGTATTTTCAATAACGAGTTGTAAAGAAACGTCAACGCGTAAAAGTGATATTACTGTTGCTATTGAAGAACAACCTATCATTATAGATTCTGTTGAAGTGTTAAAAAGTGAATTGGTTCTTAATGGAAATAAAGGCAAATGGTATTATAAAGGAGAACCGTACAATGGGTATTCTTTAAAGCTTTACCCTAATGGTGCTTTAGAAGAAAAATGGGGTTTTATTAATGGAAAAAGAGAAGGTGTTGCGAGACGATGGACTAAAAATGAAATCCTTCAATTGGAATCTTATTATAAAAATAATAGGTTAGTAGGTGTCTATAAAACATGGTGGGAAAATGGGGTGTTATCAGGTGAAACGTATTATGAGAACGGAGTGAAGCACGGTGAGGAAAGAAAGTGGTATTCCGATGGGCAATTGTTTAAATTAAGACATTATGTTGATGGAAAAGAACATGGTTTTCAAAAAGCTTGGTTAGCCAACGGTAAGTTATATGTTAATTATGAAGCCAGAAATGGGCGAATTTTTGGTATGAGAAGAGCAAATTCATGTGTTAGATTAGAAGATGAATTCGTTATTAGAAAAAAAATAATTTTATGAAATACCTATATATTATAGTACTGTTTGTTTTTACAAGCTGTCACGAGGATGTGAAAAAAGAAACTATTAAAGTTATTGAAAACAGCAGAGTAGAGTATTTGCCGTATTACAATGATGACTCTTTTACTCCACATTGGTTAACGCCAAATACGGAAGAAGAAAAAGCGTTTCATAAAATTCCAGACTTTTCATTAACAAATCAATTAGGAGAAGCAGTTACTCAAAATACGTTTGAAGATAAATTATATGTAACCGATTTCTTTTTTACAACCTGTCCTGGTATTTGTCCTAAAATGACTGGTAATATGTCTAAAGTTCAGGAAGAATTTAAAAACGACAAGGACGTCTTATTGTTATCTCATTCGGTAATGCCGAGTACAGATTCAGTTGCTGTTTTAAAGGCTTATGCTAAAAATAATGATGTCATAGATCATAAATGGCATTTAGTAACGGGTGATAGAAATGAAATATATGGGCTTGGAAGAGATCATTATTTTGTTGAAAGTGATTTAGGAGAAGTAAAAACAGATGATGATTTTCTGCATACCGAAAACTTTCTACTAATTGATAAAAACAAACACATAAGAGGCATCTACAACGGATTAAACAGAGCTTCAATAGCACAATTAATTGTAGATATTAAAGCATTAAAAAAAGAAAGCTAGAGTGATGATCTAGTTTTTATTTGATTGATAGATTATTGTTGATTTGAAGAGCTTTGTGATATTATATCGCAAAGCTTTTCTATTTTTAGGGAAAATATTATATATGAGATTATTTGTTGTTGTACTTTGTTTTATAATGTTTAATTCTTGTAAAAAAGAATATAAAAGATCAATAAACGTAACTAAAGTTAATATTGAACCTGTTTTTGTCGATTCGACATTAAGTGTAAGAGCTATAGACTTTAATGATGAATATTTGTATTATGGGAGTTCCGATCATATTGGAAAGCGAGGATTAAATAAGGAGTTTAAAATTAATCTCAGCGAGTTAAATGTTAGTAGCAATAAAAATCACTTTAAGCACATACTTAACTACGAAGAAAAGGCACTTCATTTTAGGGCAATTAAAGAAGTAGAAGGTAATTTATTTATGATATCAATTGCTAATCCTGCAAGACTTTACAAGATTTATAGAAAATCTAATAAACCAAAATTAGTGTACGAGGAGGTGAATGAAAAGGTTTTCTACGATTCCATGGATTTTTGGAATGACCAAGAGGGTATTGCTATTGGTGATCCAACAGATGATTGTATGAGCATTATCATCACAAGAGATGGTGGAGAGACTTGGACAAAATTATCTTGTAATAATTTACCAAAAGTAATAGAAGGAGAAGCTGCTTTTGCTGCCAGTGATACTAATATATCAATAATTGGAGACCATACTTGGATTGCCACAGGAGGAAAAGCAAGTCGCGTGATGTATTCGCCAGATAAAGGGAAAACTTGGGAAATTTACAATACTCCAATTATTCAAGGGTTAGAAACCACAGGCATATATTCTCTAGATTTTTACGATGAACAAAATGGATTCGCCATAGGTGGAGATTACACTAAACCTAATGACACACTAAAGAATAAAATTAGAACTAGCGATGGTGGTAAAACATGGCAAGTTGTGGCTAACGGTAAAGGTCCTGGTTATAGAAGTTGTGTGCAGTATATTCCAAATTCTAAGGCCAAAGAATTGGTCGCTGTAGGTTTTAAAGGAATAGATTACAGCAATGATTCAGGAGATTCATGGAAACATTTAAGTGATGAAGGGTTTTATACCATTCGGTTCTTAAATGATTCTGTGGCTTATGCAGCAGGAAAGGGAAGAGTTTCTAAACTAACTTTTAAAGAATAAAAAAAAAGGAAGCTGAATAGCTTCCTTTCTTGTTACTTATTAATCACGCTTTTCCTTAGAGTGACGTTTTTTATATTCTTCAAACATCTTTTGTTTAAAAGAACGCTCTGCTTGATAGAGTTTTATTATTTTTTTAGATGGAAGAATAACAAACAATTGATTCAATAATTTAGATTCTAATGCCATTTTTTGTTTTTCAGTTTTTTCCATCTCTAGCAATAGAGATTTGGCTTCACTCTCTGTAAGTGTCTCAATGTCTTTCTCTTTACGTCTGTTTATGGACGCTTCTCTTAATTCATGTTTTGCATCTTCATTCGCGTTATAAATAGGCCAAAACTTCTGAGCTTCAGTTTCTGTTAAATCTAACTGTTCTGTAATATGAGCAATTTTTAATGCTTTAATTTTTTCTTTATCTTGTTTTTGTGCAAAAGCACTTAACGAAACAAATAAGGTAAGTAATACTATTTGTAATGTTTTCATAATATTTAATCTAAATTAAGGTCTTCAGTGTCTATGTTGTCTATGTATTGATCTATATAGTCGTCTGAAATAATAATATCTATAAAATCGGTTTCTGACATATTATCCGTTTTAAACAGATTTGCCAAATCATCATTGCTATAATCTTCTTGATATAAATAGTTCTCAATACTTGCTGTATCAATAGTATTAATGTTAAGACTTTCGTTAGTGTTATTAAATACCAAACTCACTAATAATACTAAACTTGCTGCAATACCAGCAACATAATAAAATGTACGTCTTGGTTTTAACGTAATCACTGGTTGTTCTGGTTTAACTGCAAGTTTTTCAAAAACCATACTTTCAACAGAGTTAAAGTAATCTTTTGGTACAGTAAAACCGGTAGTTTTAGAACCACTTATCATTTCTTTTTCAGATATGCGTTCTAGGATTTGAGCATCTAAAGATTCAAAATAATTATCCGGTGTTTTAAAACCTGATGATGTGATGTTATGTATGTTTTCTTTTTTCATTTTATATGCTGAACTTGTTTCAACTTCTTAGAAATCTTTTTATCTGTGTTCTAAGTATAAGACTCTAAATTTGTACAATGGTTTAATCTGAAGTTAAAAAGGCTTCAATTTTTTTAGCTGCAATATGGTATGATGATTTTAAAGCTCCTTCACTCGTCTCTAAAATCTCTGCCATGTCTTTGTATTTTAAATCGTCAAAATAGCGCATGTTAAATACTATTTGTTGTTTGTTTGGCAAAGTTGCAATGGCTTGTTGTAATTTAAGTTGAATAACTTCTCCTTCAAAATAGACATCAGCGGTTAAATTGTTAATCGCTTTAGTTTGGTGTTCTTCGTTTGTGATTTGTAGCCGTTTTGCGCTTTTATTAAGGTGTGTAATGGATTCATTGGTTGCGATACGATATATCCAAGAGAAAAGTTTACTGTCTCCTTTAAACTTATCGATACTGCGATAGACTTTAATAAACGTATTTTGAAGCACATCATCTGCATCTTCATGATTCAATACAATTTTCCGTATATGCCAATACAAGCGCTCTTTATAGAGTTGTAATAATTCTCTAAAAGCAACTTCTTTAGATTCAGGATCTTGTAAGCGGATTATAAATTCGGTTTCGTTATTCAACTAATTCACTTTAATACTTAGACTTATTAATTTACGAAAAGTTTAATTGATTATAGATGTAATATTTTACTAATAGATCGTCTTATTGATAATCAGTGCTTTAGAGTGTGTATTGACGTTTAAGTGTGTAAAATACCGACAAAACGCACTATTTTCTTGTTTTATACTTTAATTTAGTATATGTTTGACGTAGCTTAACCTATTAACGTTATCAGTTCCCCAAATCTGATAGCTAATGTTAAAAAAGGATGTATAATTATATACATCCTTTTTTGTTTTATATAGTGCTTTTGGAACTCAATTTCAAGTCTATAATTGACTCTTAATTTTTATTACTAAATAGAGTTAAAGTGAGCAGATAGTGTAATAATTAATTTTTATAATTCAAAAATTATTCAAAACTCTGCATGTCTACTAACTTCTTGTAAACACCATTCTTAGCAATAAGCTCGCTATGTGTACCTTGCTCTGCAATTTCACCTTTATTCATAACTATAATTTCATTAGCATTTTGAATTGTAGATAATCTATGCGCAATGATAATAGAGGTTCTGTTTTTCATCATATTCTCTAGAGCATCTTGAACTAAACGTTCACTTTCAGTATCTAACGCTGAGGTTGCTTCGTCTAAAATCATGATTGGCGGGTTTTTAAGCACAGCTCTCGCAATACTTAAACGCTGTTTCTGTCCTCCAGATAATTTACCTCCAGAGTCTCCAATATTTGTATCAACTCCATTCGGTAAGTCTTTTACAAATTCCCAAGCATTGGCAATTTTTAAGGCTTCGATTATTTCTTCATCTGTAGCATTTTCTTTACCAACTTTAAGATTATTTGCTACAGTGTCATTAAACAAAATAGAATCTTGGGTTACTAAGCCCATTAAACTTCGAAGTGATTTTTTGGTTATATCTTTAATATCATCTCCATCAATAGTAATATTACCTTCGTTAACATCATAAAATCGTGTTACTAAATTTGCAATAGTACTTTTTCCACTACCAGATTGTCCAACTAAAGCTACACTTTTGCCTTTAGGAACATTCAATGAAAAGTTTTTTAGAACCAGATCATCTGCATACTTAAAGGAAATATTATTTAATTTAAGTTCAGATTGAAAGTCTGTTTTGGCTTTACTGTCTATTGGATCTTTTATAGTAGATTCTGTATTTAGAATTTCTAATACACGGTCTGCAGAAGCATTTGCAGATTTTACTTTATAGGTGGCTTTACTTATAGCTTTTGCTGGTGTTAATATATTATAAGCAAGAGCCATATAGGTAATAAATTCATCAGATGTTAAAGTCTGTTCTACTAACACCATTTGTCCTCCATATAGCAAAATAACCGAGATAACAACGATACCTAAAAACTCGGAGGTAGGTGAAGCTAAATTCTGTCTATGGGCTAAATCATTAGCAAATTTGAATAATCTTGATGTCGATTTTTTAAATGTTGAATTAAACTTATCTTCAGCATTAAATCCTTTAATCACTTTTAATCCGTTCAAGGTTTCATCTAAAACAGAAAGAAATGCTCCGTTTTCTTCTTGCACACGCTTAGAACGTTTTTTTAAACTTTTACCAATTCGAGAAATAATGATACCTGAAATTGGTATAAATATGAACACAAAAATGGTGAGTTTAATACTTATCGTAAACATCACAACTATTGTAAAAATAATGGTTAGTGGTTCCCTAACAAGTAATTCTAAAATAGCTAATAATGAATTTTGAATTTCATTTACATCTCCTGATATTCTTGCTATAATATCTCCTTTTCTTTTTTCTGAAAAATAAGACAAAGGAAGGCTAACCGTTTTATTATATAGCTCATTTCTAATATCTTTTAAAATACCATTTCTTAAATAGGCAAGAAAGAAATTAGAGAAGTATCCAGCTGCATTTTTTAGTAAAAAAGTAGCGATTACAAAACAGATCATGATAATCAAGACACTATATTGACCGTCTGCTTCTATCTTTTGGGTAATGAAAAAGTTTAACGAATCTTCTAAATAATCTTTATATTCTAGAATTCCATCATAATTAGCTTTCAGCGGTTTTATAGCAATGGGCTCCGCTGTTTTTAGCAAAACCCTCAACATAGGCATTAATGAAACAAATGATAATGTTCCGAAAAGTGCGTATAAAATGTTGAAGAAAATATTTAAATATGCATATTTCTTATACGGAACAATAAACCTAGATAACTTTTTTATATAATCCATTAATTACAAATTCATATCCTTGAGGATATCGTCAATTCTATTTTCCAACAACTGTTCCGTTGCTGCAAAGTCTGACGAATTGTCTAATTCTGTGTTAACGCTAATATAGAATTTTATTTTAGGCTCAGTACCACTAGGTCTTAAAGCTATTTTACTTCCATTTTCTGTATAGTAAATTAATACATTAGATTTAGGAATATCGATAGTCGTTTCTTCATCACTTTGAAGATTTTTAGAAATGGATAATTGGTAGTCTTCAATTAAAACCACTTTTTCACCATTAATTTCTTTTAACGGATTTTCTCTGGCATCAACCATCATTTGTTTGATTTCTTGCGCACCTTCAATTCCTTTTTTAGTTAAAGACACTAAACGTTCTTTAAAAAAGCCATGCTCAACGTATAAATCAATTAACTCTTGGTACATGGTTTTGCCTTTTTCTTTTGCTTGTGCAGCAATTTCTATAGCTAAAAGGGTAGAAGTAACAGCATCTTTATCACGAACAAAATCGCCAACCATAAAACCAAAACTTTCTTCTCCACCACCAATAAAGTCCATGGTTGGGAAATCTTTAATCATTTTAGCAATCCATTTAAAACCGGTTAAACCAATTTTACATTCTACATCATATGCATTTGCTAAAACCGTCATCATTGGAGTAGACACAATTGTAGAACCTACAAATTGATTACCATTTATGTTTCCTGATTTTTTCCATTGTTTTAATAAAAAGTTAGTCATTAAAATCATGGTTTGGTTTCCGTTAAGAATTACCAATTCATTTTCTAAATTTCTAACTACAACACCTAAACGGTCACAATCCGGATCTGTACCAATTACGATATCTCCATCTACTTTTTTTGCCAATTCAATAGCCATTTTTAAAGCTTCAGGCTCTTCTGGGTTTGGAGATACTACAGTTGGGAAATCTCCATTAGGTACACGTTGTTCTTCAACAATATTAACATTTGTATAACCAGCACGTTTTAAGGTTTCTGGTATCGCTGTAATTGATGTTCCGTGTAAAGATGTAAACACAATGTTTAAAGCTTGTCTAGCCGCTTCAGACGTGTCAAAACTTCCATTTTTTACAGACGCATCAATAAAGACATCATCAACATCTTTTCCTATATATTGAATTAAATCTGAATTTGCTTCAAACTTAATTTCTGAGTAATCTAATCTATTTATTTCACCAATAACACCTGAATCTTGAGGCGGAACTAATTGTCCTCCATCTTGCCAGTATACTTTATATCCATTGTATTCTGGTGGGTTATGAGATGCTGTTAGTACAATACCACAATGGCAGTTTAAATGTTTTAATGCAAATGATAATTCTGGTGTAGGTCTTAATTCTTCAAATAAGTAAACTTTAATACCATTAGCAGAAAACACATCGGCAACTAATTTACCAAAAGTGCTACTGTTGTGTCTACAATCGTAAGCAATGGCCACTTTTAATTCTTCGTTAGGAAATGATTCTTTTAAGTAGTTACTTAAACCTTGTGTGTTTTTTCCTAGTGTATATTTGTTAATGCGGTTAGTACCCAATCCCATAACACCACGCATTCCACCAGTTCCAAATTCTAGATCTTTATAAAAACTTTCCTCTAGCTCTTTTGGGTTAGAAGCGATCATATCTTTTATTTGTTGCTGAGAGTCTGCATCAAAAGTTGGAGTTAACCAAGCATTTACACGCTCTAAAATTTCTGGCTTTATATGTATCATGGGTATATGTATTTGTAGTCAATAAAAATGTTAAACAAAAATAAACAATTCGAAATTTGAAACCGACTAACTAGACTATAAATTCTAGGAGTTAAGCTAAATTCAAATTTTCTTTAATAAAATAACGTTGCTGCTGTCGGTTTGATCGTAAAATAAGTTCTCCTAAAAAGCCAGCAATGAAGAATTGCGAGCCTATAATCATGGTAGATAGTGCAATGTAAAATTGTGGTCTATCTGTAATAAGGCGTCCTGTTGGATTTAAAAATAATTTATCTATGCCTAAATAAAACGAAAAACCGAAGCCAATAATAAACATAATGACTCCAAGGGCGCCAAATAAATGCATTGGTCTTTTTCCAAAATGAGAAATAAACCAAATGGTAATAAGGTCTAAAAAACCGTTTACAAAACGATTCATACCAAATTTTGTATGGCCATATTTACGTGCTTGGTGTTGTACTACTTTTTCGCCAATATTGGTGAATCCTGCATTTTTAGCTAAAACAGGAATGTAGCGATGCATTTCGCCATAGACATCAATATGTTTTACAACGGTATTGCTGTAAGCTTTTAAGCCGCAATTAAAATCATTTAGTGTAACACCAGATGTGCGTCTTGCTGCCCAATTAAACAATTTTGAAGGTAAATTTTTAGAAAAATAAGAATCGTAACGTTTCTTTTTCCAACCAGAAACAAGATCGTATTTTTCTTCGTTAATCATTCTGAAGAGTTCTGGGATTTCTTCAGGATTATCCTGTAAATCTGCATCCATGGTAATAACCACATCACCTTCTGCTTTTGCAAAACCAGCATGTAAAGCTTGAGATTTCCCAAAGTTTTTTAAGAATCTAATGCCTTTAACTTTTGGATTTATGTCTCCAAGTTCAGAAATAATTTGCCAAGATTTATCAGTGCTTCCATCGTCTATAAACAAGATTTCATAAGAAAATTGATTGGATAGCATCACAGACACAATCCAATCATGTAATTCTTTTAAAGAGTCGCGTTCGTTAAGTAGTGGTATTACTACTGATATATCCATAGAGTTTTGGTGTAATTTCTAAATTTCAAAAATAGAGAAATTATTTAAGCTGCGTTAGGATCATTTCTTCTTAATATTAAAGAGCTAATTAGTCCAAATATGCAATAAATAACGAGTCTTACAAAGTAAGATTGTATTTGTGTGCCAAAAGAGAAGTTATCTATTTCTGCAGCTTTCTGGATACTTTCATCAATAACAGATTGAGACATTCCTAAACTTTCTAGTGTTTCTATACTCATTTCTATTAATCTTTCATTTAAAAATTGCCCAGTTTCTACATCAATAACTGAAAATAATAAAGCGGTTAATAGTATAGCAAATAAACTTCCAATCGCTACTGTTATAAAATAAGCTGCAAAAGCATCTTTCAAAGATATAAAGCCTTTGAGAATTGATTTTGCTTTTATTGATGCTATAATTCCGAATACAATGGTCATGAAAAATAATATTATTCCGAGCCATGGTGCAAGAAATAATTCTGGATTCATGGTATATATTGCTACTAGAACGGCTGAGTTTATGACACCTAGCATTACACCATAATTGATAGCTGTAGATTTTAAAGATTTTTCCATAATTTTGATTGGTTTTTCTAATTAGTAGTCAAAGTTAAGGAAATGTTACATACATTCGTTAAATAAAAAACACCAAAAAGATTGTAGATTTATAAAAAATGATTAAATTTGCACCTCGAAAAATCGAATACATTTAAAGCATTTAGTGATGAAAGCAGGAACACATCCAGAAAATTATAGAGTAGTAGCATTTAAAGATATGTCTAACGAAGACGTTTTTTTAACAAAGTCTACAGCAGATACAAATGAAACTATCGATGTAGATGGTACTGAATATCCATTAGTAAAATTGGAGATTTCTAGAACCTCTCATCCTTTTTACACTGGTAAATCTAAATTAGTAGATACAGCTGGTCGTATTGACAAGTTCAAAAACAAATATGCTAAGTTTAAAAAATAAACTTTGCGTCTTAATACATATTAAAAGCCTTTCTGTTATCAGAAAGGCTTTTTTATTTTAGGCATTTATGCTATTTTTGATATTATAAAAAATGTTGAATTTTAGAAGATAATCTTCTAGCTGCAAACTTTAATTCTAGATATAATGAACTATATATTATTTGATGGTCCTTCTCGTAATAACTTATTGCCATTTACTTTTACAAGACCTGTTGCAGATATTAGAGTTGGTATTTTAACCATTCGTCAAAAATGGGAGTCTTATCTAGAATACACTACAACAACGGTTACAGAAGATTATCTAGCAGATAAGTTTCCTATGGTAGAAATGGAGGAGAACATTATGATTAATGCGTCTTTTTTACCTAATGTTGAAGTGATAGCGTTTGTGAAAAATTTAAGCCATAATCAAGCACTTTTTAAAGGTGAAGATGTTATTGCTTTTTTTATCAAAGAAGGAGAAGAAGTTAGCGACTTTTCAACATTTGAAGCCATAGAGTTTGACAATGATATTTTAAAAATAGAACATACTTGGGATATTTTCTCTAAGAATGGTGAAGCTATTATTGACGATTTTAACTTAATAACAAAAGACAGGCAGTCAGAGCCAATTCCAGCAACCATAAATACTATTAATCCTGAACATATTTTTATAGAGAAAGGAGCCACCTTAAACTTTGCCACCTTAAACGCGAGTTCAGGACCTATTTATATTGGTAGAAATGCAGAAGTTATGGAAGGCTCTATTGTTAGAGGACCTTTTGCACTGTGTAATAATGCAACCCTTAAAATGGCTAGTAAAATCTATGGACCAACTACTATTGGGCCTCATAGTAAAGTGGGAGGAGAAGTTAATAATGCTGTTATTTTTGGATATTCTAATAAAGGGCATGATGGGTTTTTAGGAAATTCAGTTATTGGTGAATGGTGTAATCTTGGCGCAGATACTAACAATAGTAATTTAAAAAACAATTATGCAGAAGTGAGACTTTGGGACTATAATACGGAAGGTTTTGCTAGAACAGGATTGCAGTTTTGTGGCTTAATGATGGGAGATCACAGTAAATGCGGAATTAATACCATGTTTAACACAGGTACAGTTGTTGGTGTAAGTGCTAATATTTTTGGAAGCGGTTTTCCTAGAAATTTTGTACCAAGCTTTTCTTGGGGAGGCAGTAAAGGATTTGTAACGTATAAAACAAATAAAGCTTTTGAGGTTGCCAAGGTGGTTATGGCAAGACGTAAAGAAGAGTTTACAGCTAATGATATTGCTATTTTAGAGCATGTCTTTGAAGAAACAAAACAATACAGAAGAAATTAACTTAGGTTTTTAATCCTTCTTAACAGATTTTATTTCTAATAAATTTGTTGCGTTAATACCTAATCCGTTTACATTTTTTCTAGTAAATCTTACCACTTCATCATAAAAAAGAGGTGCAATTGGTGCAGAATCCATAATTAACGAATCCATTTTAGTATAAAGTTGGGCTCTTAAAATAGGATCGGTTTCCAAATAAGCTGCTTCATACATTTGGTCGAATTTGTCACTTTTAAAATGTGTGTAGTTTGGACCGTTAGGAGCAAAATTCTTACTGTAATATAAAGATAAATAATTTTCAGCATCAGGATAATCTGCAATCCAACTCGCTCTAAAAAAATCGACTTGGCCATTGGCTTTAGCATCTTTAAGACTTGATGGAGGTATAACATCGACATTAACCACTAAACCTGTTTTTTGAAGTTCACGTTGAATAAATTCACAGAAACTTAGATAGTTACTTGTTGTTGTGAGCGTGATTTTAGGATTTTTAATCCCTGTTTCGGCTTTAAATTCAGCTACTAATTGTTTGGCTAATTCGGGTTGGTAGTGAAACCCAATAGTAGCATCATAACCAGGTAATCCTTTTGGTATAAATCCGCCGTTTGCAGGAATACCAATCCCATTTCGTAAATACGTCATCATTTTATTTCGATCAAAGCCAACATTAATCGCCTTCCTTAATTTTAAGGATTGAATAGTATTGACTGAAGATTCCATGAAAAAAGCCAAATATTCGGTGTTTAAATAAGGACCACGAATCATTTTAACGTCTTCTGCGTATTTAGGTTTTAATTTTCCATCTGTAGTTAAAATTTCATCCTTGTAAGAGCCATCTAACCCAGAAACAAAATCAATATTACCTTGAGCAAATTGAAGAAATTCACTTTGTTTATCTGGTAAAAATGTAATAGCAATAGCTTCTAGATATGGTAATTGTTGTCCTTTAGAGTCTGTTTCGAAATAAGTATTGTTTCGTCTAAAAACGAGTTTTAAATTTTCTTCCCAACGCTTAAATTTAAAAGGACCAGTGCCAATTGGGTGAGATCTAAAGTCATTACCATAATGTGTTACAATTTCTTTTGGAACAACAGAACAATATTTCATGGTCAATAAACCTAAAAACGCAGGAAAAGGTTGTTTTAATTCAATTTGAAAAACAGAATCATTAACCGCATAAAAACGGTCTACTTTATTTAAAACCCAGCTTCCAGGTGATGCTACAGTTTTATCAATTAACCTTTTAAAACTGTATTCGAAATCTAATGCATTAGCAATTCTGGTAGAATCTTTGCCAAACAGTTCATGTTTATGGAAAAATACATCTTTTCTAAGATTAAAAGTATATGTTTTTGCACTATCTGTAATGGTCCATGATTTTGCAATAGACGGTTTAACATTTAGCTGATCGTCCATCTGAACTAAACCGTTAAACAATTGGTGTGTAGCCCAAATATCTGCCAAATCTTTAGAAAAGGCCGGATCTAATGAGCCTATATTTTTGTGTTCGTTATATTTAAAGACGAGATGATTTGATTGAGAATTGTCATTTGAAGTACAAGATAGTACCATCAAAATTAATGATCCGTAAAGTAGCCTTTGGAATAAGAATGGTGTGAGTTTTAGCATATAACTTATATGTTGTAAATTTGCCAACTTGGTAAAAGTACAAGAATGAATCCAACAAAAAAAGTCGCATTTTATACACTTGGTTGTAAACTTAATTTTTCTGAAACCTCTACAATAGCAAGAGGTTTTACAGAAGAAGGGTTCGATCGTGTAGATTTTAAAGAACCAGCAGACATTTATGTCATAAATACATGTTCTGTTACCGAAAATGCAGATAAGCGTTTTAAAAGGATTGTAAAGCAGGCTCAGAAAAGTAATCCTGATGCTTTTGTGGCTGCAATTGGTTGTTATGCCCAATTAAAACCTGAAGAATTAGCAGATGTTAATGGTGTGGATTTGGTTTTAGGAGCCACAGAAAAATTTAAGATAACAGATTACTTAAACGATCTTACTAAAAATGATTTTGGCGAAGTGCATTCTTGTGAAATTGAAGAAGCCGATTTCTATGTTGGTAGTTATTCGATTGGAGACAGAACAAGAGCATTTTTAAAGGTTCAAGACGGTTGCGATTATAAATGTACCTATTGTACTATTCCATTGGCAAGAGGAATTTCTCGTAGTGATACTATGACTAATGTTTTACAGAATGCGAAGGAAATAGCAGAACAAGGTATCAAGGAAATTGTACTTACAGGTGTTAATATTGGAGATTACGGAAAAGGTGAATTCGGAAATAAAAAACATGAACATACCTTTTTAGATTTAGTTACAGAACTCGATAAAGTTGAAGGTATAGAACGTTTAAGAATTTCTTCTATAGAACCCAATCTCTTAAAAAACGACACTATAGATTTAGTCTCTAAATCGAGAGCATTTGTACCACATTTTCATATTCCTTTACAGAGCGGAAGTAATGAGATTCTTAAAAAGATGAAACGTCGTTACATGAAAGAATTGTATGTAGATCGTGTTTCAAAAATTAAAGAAGTTATGCCACATGCTTGTATTGGTGTAGATGTTATTGTTGGTTTCCCTGGTGAAACTAATGAGATCTTTCTTGAGACTTATAACTTTTTAAATGAGTTAGATATTTCATATTTACATGTGTTTACATATTCTGAACGTGATAATACAGAGGCAGCAGCAATGGATGATGTTGTGCCCAACCATGTAAGAGCTAAACGTAGTAAAATGTTAAGAGGTTTATCTGCAAAAAAACGTCGTGCATTTTATGAAACCCAATTAGATACGCAGCGTACAGTTTTGTTTGAAGGAGAAAATAAAGAGGGTTACATTCATGGCTTCACAGAAAACTATGTTAAAGTAAAAGCACCTTGGAATCCAGAATTGGTAAATACCTTGCAGAACGTAACCTTAACCAAGATTGACGAAGACGGCTTAGTTAGATTTAAATAGCCTTAAGGTGTTACTAATCTTATTTATAGTCTTTATAACGTGAAAATTTTCTATTTAGTGATTTCGTTTTATATTTGAGTGATGGAATTTCTTACAAATAAAAATTTAACTATAACTTATCTCCTTCTGTGTTTGTTGGTGTTTACAACATCATGCTCGGAAAGTGCTGAATATGATATTGTTGGTGTTTGGGGTTTAACAACACGAACTGCAGATATTCCATTTGATGTGAATGAAGACGGAGTCTTTAATACTAATTTGATTCAGGAAATAAACTGCAATACGCTAGAAACGCTAACATTTGAAAGTAATGGAACTGTTTTTTCCGGAAATGAATTTTCTACTTCAGTCACTTACTTTAAAGATGAAGTTACAAACACTTACTGGATTGATGTTGATTGTGATAAGGATGGTATTATCAGTTTTGCCTCAGAATATAATGTTATAGAAGACAATAAAATAAAAATCTCTCAACGTAATTATACATTAAACAGTGATACCTTAACTACTGTTTATGAGAATGCTGTTAAGATTTATAATAGTGATCTTACAGAAATTATTGAAACTAAAAATCTAACTCTTATTTATACTAAACAATAAATAGTTATAAATCTATTCCATAAAAAAACCGAAACTTTTAAAGTTTCGGTTTTTTTATGGAATAGATTTCTCATGTTATATTCGGATACCTACTGGAAGCATACGTTTATATTTTCTATTTCGTCTTACAAACTTAGCAATTTCAGGACTTGTTGGTACAACACTAATATTTCGTTCTTTTATGTTTGAAAAAACCAAGTCAATAAATTCTAATTCAAATTCGTCTGTCCTTAAAGCATCTGGGATAATCATTTTTGTTAAGAATATCTTTCGTTCTTGTAAAGAATATTCAATAATAGCCATTTCGTTCTCAACATTTAATTCAAATTGACGCAGGAAGTCATTGTCAATTAATTCAGCAGTTTCTGTCATAATTTCTTGTTATTAAATTCAGCGGTTGGCGTGTAGATACTATAAATTATATAGTTTTGCTGTGCAAAAGTACAAAAAATCGAGCAATGTTTTAGATTGTCGCTGTTAAAACCTTAAATTGTAATTAATTAAGTCGTTCCAAATAAATAGATTTTCGTCCTATGAATTCTAAAATAATCCATGTTTATTTAATGCCTGGTATGGCAGCAAACCCTTCGATATTTGAATATATTAAATTACCAGAAGAGGAGTATGAAATTCATTGGTTAGAATGGCAAATTCCTACAAAAAACGAAACCTTAGAAGAATACGCTCAACGTATGTGTAAGTTTATAGAGCATGATAATTCGGTATTGTTAGGTGTATCTTTTGGAGGGATTTTGGTGCAAGAAATGAGTAAGTTTCTCAACCTAAAAAAGTTAATTGTAGTTTCTAGTGTTAAGTCTCACCACGAGTTACCAAAACGATTAAAACTATTAAAAGTAACTAAAGCGTACAAGGTTTTACCAACGCAATTGGTTAGTAATATCGATTTATTAGCTAAATACGCATTTGGTGAAACGATTAAAAAGCGTGTAGATTTATATAAAAAGTATCTTTCTGTAAATGATAAATCTTATTTAGATTGGGCGATAGAACAAGTGGTTTGTTGGGATCAAGAAGAAGCACATCCTGATGCTGTTTATATCCATGGAGATAATGATGTTGTTTTTAATAATTCTTGTGGCGGAAATTGTATTGTTATTAAAGGTGGTACACACATCATGATTATTAATAAATATAAATGGTTTAACGAAAATTTGGCAAAACTTATTACGGGCTGAAGTTGAATCGTATTATTAGTTTGCTTACATTTATAAAAAAGAAAAGTTATAAAGTATACGTGTTAAAAACTTGTTACTTATTAAGTTAAAATCACGTATTTCTCAATTGCTATTGGGATAAAATTAAAAAACTACATATGAAAATTATAAAAAATAGTTTAGCGTTAATAGGTGTTGTTTGTATATCAGGCTTATTTATTTTCTCAATGCAAAAATCACCAGATGATAAAGCGACTCCTGATCATTTGTTAGGAAAAGAAGATCCTATTGTAAATAGTTACAATGTTTATGCTTTAGAAATGCCTGAAAATTTAAACTTTGCAGGTGAATTGGTTCCTGTAGAAGATCCAGATATCTATGAGCGCATGGATAGAGAATTGTTAGTAAATACCTATTGGCAATCTAATGGACTTTTAATGTTTAAGAGAGCTCAAAAATATTTTCCGATTATAGAACCTATATTAAAGAAAAACGGTGTTCCTGACGATTTTAAATACTTAGCTGTTATAGAAAGTGGATTGGTACAAACTGCAAAATCTCCAGCAGGCGCAAGTGGTGTTTGGCAAATTATGTCTGCAACAGGACGAGAAAACGGGTTGGAAGTTAACTCTAATGTAGATGAACGTTATAATTTAGAAAAAGCAACAGAAGTAGCTTGTGATTATTTGATAAAAGCAAAGAACAATTTAGGATCATGGACTAAAGCAGCTGCAGCATACAACGCAGGAAATGCAGGAGTGTCAAGACGATTAAAAGAACAAGATGTTAATGGCTATTACGATTTGTTATTAGGAGAAGAAACAGGGCGTTATGTATTTAGAATTGTAGCTTTGAAAGAAATACTTTCTAATCCTGATAAATACGGATTCAATTTTAATAAAAGCCATTTATATAAAGCTGTGCCAACATATAAAGTAAAAGTGGATACTGCTGTAACCGATTTTGCTCAGTTTGCTAAAAACTTCGGAATTAACTATAAAATTCTAAAACGTCATAACCCATGGTTAAGAGAATCTCATTTAAATAACAAATCGAGAAAATCTTATGCTATAGAAATTCCAGAAAAAGGATTTTATAACGCTAAACCTTAAGTTTTGGAATATGTAAAAAACCATTTTTGGCAAATCTTAATTTTTTTCAATTATGTGATTGCATTATCGGCGGTTTTAACTATTCTGCATAAAAAACTCAATCCAACAAAAGCATTAAGTTATATTATTGGTTTGTTAGCTTTGCCCTTTTTGGGTTTAATTGTCTATTATCTTTTTGGACAAGAATATCGAAAAACTAAACTTTTTAGCCGAAAAAATGTTTTAAATCAATCGATTGTAAAAAAGATTCAATCTCAGTTAGAACTTGATACCAAGGAAATTAATGAGGTTGATGAGTTACTGGATCAAAAATCGAAACTCATACCTTTATTATACAATAGTGAAAAATCGAAACTTACCATAAACAATAAGGTTACACTGATCAAGAATGGTGATGATAAGTTTAAGCTGTTATTTAAAGATATAGAAGAAGCAAAAACACATATTCATCTCGAATATTTTATAATAAAAGATGATAAGATAGGCACAGAATTACTCAACCTTTTGTGTAAAAAAGCCAAATCAGGATTAGAAGTTAGAATAGCTATTGATGATGTTGGAAGTTCTATTTCGTCTCAAATGAAAAAGAAACTTAAGGATTGCGGAATTGAAATGTTTCCTTTTATGCCTGTTCGGTTTTCTAATTTAACAGGTAAAATGAATTATCGTAATCACCGTAAAATCGTTGTTATTGACGGAAAGATAGGTTACGTTGGCGGAATTAATGTTTCAGATAGTTATGTTAATGCTAATAATGATCGCTATTGGAGAGATACACATATTCGTATTGTTGGCGAAGCTGTAAAGCCTTTACAAATCTTATTTTTTACCACTTGGGATTTTGTAAGCGATGGTGAGTTAGAAATTGCTAAAACATATTTTCCAGATCATGATTATAAAGAAAATGTACCACTTCAAATTGCAGCAAGTGGTCCAGATACGGATTGGTCTAACATAATGGAGGCTATTTTTGTAGCAATTACTAATGCTGAAGATCACGTATATATTACAACTCCTTATTTTATTCCTAATCCTGAGATTCTTACAGCACTTCAAGTTATAGCCAGAAGTAATATTACCGTAAAGATTATTGTACCAAAAACGTCTGATTCTTGGATTGCAGAATATGCGACTAATTCTTATTTAGAAATGCTTTTAGAAGCAGGAGTAGAGGTATACCATTACACAAAAGGGTTTATACATGCTAAAACAATGGTGGTTGATGGTGTTTTTAGTACGGTTGGAACCACGAATATGGATTATAGAAGTTTCAATATTAACTTTGAAGTGAATGCATTGATCTACAACAAGAAGATTGGTAGTGAGCTCACAACTTTCTTTAACGATGATTTAAAAGATTGTGAAAAGCTAGATTTAAAATCTTGGCAACAGCGATCTAAACGCACAAAACTTATTGAATCTACAGCACGTCTTATGGCTCCTTTGCTGTAATTAACTATACCTATTATTTCATATTATAATAATGAGTTAAAGTTTAAATCAGGTTTAATTATATTAATATCTTTGCCGACTTAAAATAAATTATCAAGAATCTCAAAAGGAGATAGCAACCTGCATTAACAAGCAAGGTGCTAAAAGGATAAGCCAATATTTTGGAAAAAATGTTAATCTAGTTTTTCTTTCTTATTTGCTTTCTGCCTTCTTTTTAAGACATAAAAGAATGAAAAAGTCTACATCAAATTTTACGGCATTAATCCCATTATTAGTTTTTGTAATTACCTTTTTAGGCATCGGTATTTATAAAGATGATTTTTACTTATTACCCGCTCCAATAGCAGTTATTGTTGGTATTGTCGTTGCTTTTCTAATTTTTAAACAATCTATTAATGATAAGATAGCAATACTTTTAAAAGGTTGTGGAGACAGTAAAATACTAACCATGTGTCTAATTTATTTGTTAGCAGGTGCTTTTGCTGCTATTACCAAATCTACAGGAAGTGTAGATGCTATTGTTAATCTAGGTATGGACTATATTGCTATTCAGTATATTTATTTAGGTGTTTTTCTAATAGCCGCCTTTTTATCCATCTCAACAGGGACTTCCGTTGGCGCTATTGTAACGCTTGCACCAATTGTAGTTGGGTTTTCAGGACAAGGTGATATATCTTTAGGAGTGCTTTGTGGTGCTTTATTAGGTGGATCTATGTTTGGCGATAATTTATCCATAATATCAGATACAACTATTGCAGCAACGCAGTCTTTAGATTGTAAAATGAGTGATAAATTTAAAGAGAATATTAAAATAGCGCTTCCTGCTGCCTTAATAACTTTGGTTATTTTAACAGTACAAGGTCTAGATCTAAGTTCTAATGTTTTAGAAGCTGGTAATTACGAGTATTCAGTCATGAAAATCGTTCCTTATATACTAGTGATTTTCCTGTCTGTAGTAGGTGTAAATGTATTTGTAACACTATTTTTTGGAATTATTTCAGCTGTAATTCTAGGTGTTTTCGATGGGGATTTTACAATAATGGAGTCTACAAGAATTGCATACACAGGTTTTACAAATATGACAGAAATTTTCTTACTGTCTTTATTAACTGGTGGTTTGGCTGCTTTAGTAGAGAGAAATGGAGGTATAGACTATATTCTAAATAAAATTAAAGTTCTTATTAAAAGCAAAAGGTCTGCTCAATTTGGTATCGCAGCTTTAGTAAGTACTATAAACATGGCTATTGCTAATAACACGGTATCTATAATTATATCGGGTTCAATAGCTAAAACGATAAATGATGAGTACGGTTTAACGAAAAGAAAAACAGCATCAATATTAGATATATTTGCCTGTATTACTCAAGGTATATTACCTTACGGAGCTCAAGTATTAATGATTTTAAGCTTTTCGGAAGGTCGCTTAGATTATATAGATTTAATGCAAAACACATGGTATTTGCCTATATTGTTTGTAACAACAATTTTATTTATCAACTTTCAGCCTATATTTTCTAAGAAGCTATCGAAGTAAAAGACTTATCGTCTACTTCTACGATTTTGTCTAGAAGATGTTGGCTGTCCGTATTGTTGTTTTGGAATAGCGGCTTTTTTCATTTGTTGCTTCATCATTTTAATTTGATCAGCAAGCATATCTCTTTTATCCAATTGTTGCGCTTCTGCTAAAAGTTTTTGAGCTTCAGGCTTCTTACGTTTAGAAAAAGCAATTCCAGCTAAATTTAATTTTGCCATTGCCATATCATGATCCATAGATAGACCTAAGCTAATCGCCTTTTTAAAATACGCTTCAGCTTCATTCATGTTAGTTTGAGAAACCATAATACCGTTTAGGTAGTTTAAATAACCTTGTTGTTTCTTTACTAAAGCTCCTTCAGGATTTTTTATTTTGTCTAACCATTTTTTAGCGCCTACAAAATCTTGTTTCCTAAGCTTTAAGAACGCTAATAAAATCATTTCATTTTTAAAGTAGAAAAAGATAAAGATAGTAGAAAGTAACAGGTACATTATACCATTACCTATATAACCTTCAGTGAATTGATATATGCCGTATCCAATTATTAAAGCGGCAATAACTAATTTTATATTCTTATGAAACATATTTCTGTGTATTTTTGCAGAGCGCAAAGGTAATAAAATCTAAGAGTAAAATTTCTATTCAAATATTTTCTTTTGCGACTTGGTAAAGTAAAAACTTGTTGTATATTTGCACGCAGTTTTGAGAGACCTCTCAATTTTCACAAAAAAGATTATTAGTTTATAAAAATATAAGACATGCCAAAAAGAACGTTTCAACCGTCAAAGAGAAAAAGAAAGAATAAGCACGGTTTCAGAGAAAGAATGGCTTCTGTTAACGGAAGAAAAGTTTTAGCACGTAGAAGGGCTAAAGGAAGAAAGAAAATATCTGTATCTACAGAAGCAAGACATAAAAAATAATGATTAACAATTGTTAATATATTAGGGCGTTACTTAGGTGTAACGCCTTTTTTTGTATCTTATTGATAACTATTTTTGTATCAGCAAATGACTTATGAAACACATTTGCAAAATCACTAAACACAACGTCTCATGCCAAAAAACAACAACATAAAATCAGTTTTACTTATCGGTTCAGGTCCTATTGTAATTGGTCAAGCCTGCGAATTCGACTATTCAGGATCTCAAGCATTACGCTCATTAAGAGAAGATGGAATAGAAACTATACTTATCAACTCTAATCCTGCAACAATAATGACAGATCCTACAATGGCAGATCATGTTTATTTGTTGCCATTGAATACAAAATCTATTATTCAAATTTTAAAAGATCATCCGCAAATTGATGCTGTTTTACCTACAATGGGAGGGCAAACAGCTTTAAATTTATGTATTGAAGCAGATGAAAAAGGAATTTGGAAAGATTTTAATGTAGATATTATTGGTGTAGATATTGACGCCATTAATATTACAGAAGATAGAGAAAAGTTTAGAGAGTTAATGTTAGAAATTGGTATTCCAATGGCTCCTCAAGCCACTGCTAATTCTTTTCTAAAAGGAAAAGAGATTGCTCAAGAATATGGATTTCCTTTAGTAATTAGAGCCTCTTTTACATTAGGAGGTGATGGTGCAGCAATTGTGCACAAGGAAGAAGATTTTGACAAACTATTAACCAATGGTTTAGAAGTGTCTCCAATTCATGAAGTCATGATTGATAAGGCTTTAATTGGTTGGAAAGAATATGAGTTAGAATTGCTAAGAGATAGAAATGACAATGTTGTTATTATCTGTACCATAGAAAATATGGATCCTATGGGAATTCATACTGGTGATTCTATTACTCTTGCTCCTGCCATGACATTATCTGACAAAACCCAACAAAGAATGCGTGATATGGCCATCCATATGATGCGAAGTATTGGAGATTTTGCAGGTGGTTGTAACGTACAGTTTGCTGTAAGTCCTGATAATGATGAAGATATTATTGCCATAGAAATTAATCCTCGTGTATCGCGTTCTTCTGCATTAGCGAGTAAAGCAACAGGTTATCCTATTGCCAAGATTGCGGCAAAATTGGCTATTGGTTATCATTTAGATGAATTAAATAATCAGATTACAAAATCCACGTCTGCATTATTTGAACCTACTTTAGATTACGTAGTTGTAAAAATTCCACGTTGGAATTTCGATAAATTCGAAGGTTCAGATCGTACATTAGGACTTCAGATGAAAGCCGTAGGTGAGGTAATGTCTATTGGACGTTCTTTTCAAGAAGCATTGCACAAAGCAACACAATCTTTAGAAATAAAAAGAAATGGTTTAGGCGCAGATGGAAAAGGGTATACGGATTATGATACTGTAATTGATAAATTAACCAATGCAAGTTGGGATCGTGTGTTTGTGATTTATGATGCGGTTGCAATGGGAATTCCATTAAGTCGTATTCATGAAATCACTAAAATAGACATGTGGTTTTTAAGACAATATGAAGAGTTATTTCAACTTCAAAAAGAAATTTCAACCTTTAAAATTGATAGTATAGAGCGCGAATTATTGCTCGAAGCAAAACAAAAGGGTTATGGCGATAGACAAATAGCACATATGTTGGGTTGTTTAGAAAGTCAAGTTTACAAGAAACGAAGAGATTTTAATATAAACCGTGTATTTAAATTAGTAGATACATGTGCTGCAGAATTTAAAGCGCAAACACCTTATTATTATTCAACGTTTGAAAGTGAAGTAGAAAAACCAGACGGAACCGTTTATGTACAAAATGAAAGTGTGGTTTCTGATAAAAAGAAAATCATTGTTTTAGGTTCTGGTCCAAACCGAATTGGTCAAGGTATTGAATTTGATTACTGTTGTGTTCATGGCGTTTTGGCAGCTGCAGAATGTGGTTATGAGACTATAATGATTAATTGTAATCCAGAAACGGTTTCTACAGATTTTGATATCGCAGATAAATTGTACTTTGAACCTGTATTCTGGGAGCATATCTATGATATTATTCAACATGAAAAACCAGAAGGAGTTATTGTTCAATTAGGTGGGCAAACGGCTTTAAAACTCGCAGAGAAGTTAGAGAAATGGGGAGTTAAAATTATGGGAACTAGTTTTAAATCTCTCGATTTAGCAGAAGATAGAGGAAGCTTTTCAAACATATTAAAAGAACATAATATACCTTATCCAGAGTTTGATGTTGCAGAAACAGCAGACGAAGCTTTAGCTATTGCAGAAGTTTTAGATTTCCCTATATTGGTTAGACCTTCTTACGTACTTGGAGGACAAGGCATGAAGATTGTGATTAACAAAGATGAATTAGAATCTCATGTTATTGATTTATTAAAATCTATTCCTGGTAATAAATTATTATTAGATCATTATTTAGATGGTGCAATAGAAGCAGAAGCAGATGCTATTTGTGATGCAGACGGTAATGTTTATATTATAGGAATCATGGAGCATATTGAACCTTGTGGTATTCACTCAGGTGATAGTAATGCCTTATTACCAGCATTTAATTTAGGAGATTTGGTAATGCAACAAATAGTAGATCATACACATACTATTGCAAGAGCGCTTCATACAGTAGGTTTAATTAATATTCAATTTGCGATATTAAATGAGATTGTTTACATCATTGAAGCCAACCCAAGAGCATCTCGTACAGTGCCTTTTATAGCAAAAGCTTATAAAGAACCTTACGTAAATTATGCAACTAAGGTGATGTTAGGAGAGAAAAAAGTAACTGATTTTAATTTTAATCCTCAGTTAGAAGGTTATGCAATTAAGCAACCTGTGTTCTCATTTAATAAGTTTCCTAATGTAAATAAACAATTAGGACCTGAAATGAAAAGTACAGGTGAAAGCATCTTATTTATAGACAATTTAAAGGACGATCAGTTTTATGATTTATACGCAAGAAGAAAAATGTATTTGAGTAGATAATGGCATGGTTTTCGATGAAATACAATTAGTATTCGTTAATAATTATTAACTTAGCTATAACTAGAGTCGAAATTGATATGAAAAAAACATTACTTAGTCTTATTTTAATTTTTGCTTTTTGTTTGACAAATGTTCACGCAACGTTGTTAGATCCTGAAGTTAAGGTTTTAACTAATGTTGATAGTTCGAAGATTTATTTTCAAGAAGAAAGCTTTACCATTTCACCTAATCCGTCAAAAGATAAGTTGAATGTTAATATACCGAAGTCATCTAAAGATATGACACTTGAGGTATTTGATATTTTAGGAAAGCAGATTCATAAAACGACAATCACACATTTAGAAACGTCAATTGATGTTTCTCATTGGAAAACAGGTGTATATCTTGTTAAAATGTCTAATGAAAAGATGTCTCATACTAAACGCTTTATTAAAGAATAAAACATTTTACAAATAGAAGAAAAAAGCCGTTTCAGAAATGAAACGGCTTTTTTTATTTAAAATCAATTTTAACGTTATAATCTTTTAATTGTTCAAGATGGTTTTCTACATTTTTGTAAAGATTCTCTAAATCTTCAGTTCGCTTAGTGTCACTTTCGCGTCTAATTATAGATTTAATAAAACGTTTTGCAGACAATTTATTGGTTAATATTAAACCTGGTACAGTGACTTTATTACCATCTTCGTCAACGGCAACCATGATAAAATAAGACGAATTACAATGTTTTTTTTCGCCCGTTCTAATATTTTCAGATTCCACTCTTATACCAACAACCATAGAAGATTTTCCAACATAATTAACAGAAGCTTTCATGGTTACAAGTTCGCCAACTTCAATAGGGTTTAAGAAGTTAACCTTATTTACAGAGGCCGTTACACAATAACTTCTAGAATGTTTAGAAGCACAAGCAAAAGCAATATTATCCATTAAACTTAGAATGTAACCACCATGGATTTTTCCACCAAAATTGGCATTAGATGGTTTCATTAATTGTGAAATTTGAATTCTAGAATCCTCTGTGGTTTTAAACATAGTTTGTAAGATTTAAATAAATTAGACTAACAGTTACAGCTATTCCGAAGCTAATAAGTGTGCCTATTAAAATGTATTCTGTTAATTTTCTTTCTTTAGAAGCGGTAAGATCTCCAAATCTAAAAACAGATTTAGCAGTGATCAAAAATCCAACGGCTTCCCAATGTCCTGCAAGAATAAAGATAAATACTAAAAGGCGCTCTAAAACACCAATATATTTCCCTGCATCTTTTAAAGATTCATTATTTTTAGTAAGTTTTGTAATGTTCCATTTAGAAAAAATAATTTTCATTATAATGGATGTTGGTGTGGTTAAAAATGCCACACAGATAATCAATAATAGAAGTGGTGCATCGAATTGTAATGTGAAATTAAAATCTGTAGCGTACAGTAAAACGCTTAATCCAACAATAGAAATAAGATGTAAGAACTGATCTATAAAAAAGAAAAGGCGTTTTGTTTTCTTATATTGAAATTGGAGTTTTAGAGCGTCTATGACAAGGTGCGAAAGGCCAATACTTAAAATTAAAGATGTATAAGATAAATCCCAGACTAATAAATACATTAGCGCTATATGAACACCAACATGTACATAAAGCCAAACAGACTTAAGTTTTTTATTTTCTTTATGCTTAACCCATTTTAAAGGCTGCAAAAAGAAGTCTCCAATAAGATGCGCTAAAATAAGTTTTAAGAGGATTAAAGTCATAGTAACGTTTCTATTTTTGTTCTGTAAAGGCTATCTAGCTCTAGGATTTCCTCTAAATAAGCGCGTTTTTGTCTTGTGCTCACTGCATTTTGATTGATGCCAATTATTTTGCCTAGTTCACTTTGTAACGCATTGGGTTGCTCAATGTAGAGCTTAACAATTTCGGCAGAATTAACGGTCCATCTATCCATGGCTATAAGAGCGAGACTAAAATATAGATTAAGCTCTTTGTTAATTTGTTGGTTACTCGTTTTTATTCTTAAATTTTGTTTTTCTTTTTTTAGAGTTTCTAAAGTCTCACCAGAATATATATACGCAGCTCCACTAGACTCACTGACGCTATCTCCTTTGTAAGATTTATCTCCTAGACCAATTGCCAGCCTTACATCTAAACCATGTATGGTTTTAATACAAGCTTTTATATAGACAGCAGCCATAAAACCTGAAAATACATCTTTTAACTCTATCTGAAAACTATCTCCACGATAAATATCCCAGTACTCATCGTTTGCATTGAGGTAAGATAGTGCTTGTTTTAATGTAGTTAACCAAGATGCTATATCTAGTTGACTTCTAGATTTTATAATATCTCCTGTAATTATACATGTTTTCATATATCACATATTTTAGCGATAATCAAATATATTGCTTTTTTACGTGATATTTGCAATTATCACATAAAAACGTGATAATTTAACAATGATCAGAATAAGTTGTCATAATAACTACAACACATAAAACTGACTATAAATGAATACTTCACTAGAGTGAATGCCGCGACTAAAGCTTAAACATCGTCTTCAGTAGCACGTTTAATAATACTTTCTGGAAGTGCTTTTTTTGCTTTAGCTCCCATTTTTTTTATCTTTTCTACACGTGAAATAAGATTTCCTTTGCCATCTACTAATTTATTCATAGCAGATGAATAATCACTTTTAGCAGCATCAATTTTTTTACCGACTCCAGTTAAATCGGTAACTAAACCTTCAAATTTATCGTAAAGTGCTCCTGCTTGTTTCGCAATTTCAAGAGCATTTTGCTGTTGTTTTTCATTGTTCCACATACTATCAATAGTGCGTAAAGTAGCCAGAAGAGTAGAAGGAGTAACAATAACAATGTTCTGTTCAAAAGCTTTGTTATATAATGAATTATCTTCATTAATAGCCACAGCAAAAGCCGGCTCAATAGGAATAAACATCAATACAAAATCAGGCGATTCTATATCATATAAGTCTTGATAGTTTTTTGCAGATAATTGATCGACATGTCTTTTTATAGAATTTACATGCGCTTTTAAATGTGAGGCTCTTTCTGTATCATCAGAATTAACCATACGTTCGTAATCTGTTAAAGACACTTTAGAATCAATAATCATTTTCTTAGAACCTGGAAGATGTAAAACCACATCTGGCAATACGCGAGAACCATCTTCACGCTGAAAATTTTGTTGTACAAAATATTCACGATCTTTTTCTAATCCAGATTTTTCTAAGACACGCTCTAAAACCAATTCTCCCCAATTTCCTTGCATTTTACTATCACCTTTTAAAGCATTAGTTAAATTAGTGGCTTCTTTAGTCATTTGTTGATTAAGGTCTTTTAAGCCCAATAATTGCTCTTTTAAAGCAGAATGCATGCTTATACTTTCCTTCTGTGTATCATCTACTTTTTTCTCAAAGGTTTTTATCTTTTCTTCAAGCGGATTTAGAATGTTTTTGATATTCTCTTTATTCTGAAGTGTAAATTTTTCGGATTTCTCTTCTAAAATCTTAGAAGCCATCAGTTCAAAATCTTTGCGAAGTTGCTCTTGTTGTTTAACAAACTCTTCGTCACGTTTTAAGTTCTGGTGTTGTAAATTCTCAAATTCTGTATTACGTCTTGAAAGTTCAGCATTTAAAAAATCTTTTTCTCTTCTAATGGCTTCACGATCAGTTTCAATTTTAGAGATATTTTCTTTTAACTCGGTTAACGATTGATTAAAATACTGGTTTTGTTTTTGATTTTCGGCTTCAGAAAATCGTTTAAATTCATCGAGTTGCTGTTGCAAATTGGTATTGCGTTCTTCAAGCGTGCTTTTATCACTTTTACTTTTTAATTGCGAAAATTTAAGTCCAATAAAAGCACCAATTCCTGCGGAAACGAGGATGGTTACTAAAAGAATGATGGTGTCGTTCATAGTTTGAAAAAGGATATTTATCAAAGATAATTTTTAATATTGAAAATAAAGTTGAAATAGAAAATGAAACAAAAACTACAATCGTGAACTATTTAGTCACTCTAAAGCTTCCCGTTTTATCATCAAAAACAATCAAGTCTTTAGGGAAAAGGGAATTAAAAACACCTTTAGAAATTAAATGACAAGGTTTATCGCAAACCACTTGACCTTTAGTCATAACAATCATAGTGTCGCAAAGTTGAATCGCTAAATCAATTTCGTGCGAAGAAAATAAGATGGTTTTGCCTGTTTCTTTGGTTAATTTTTGAAGTAGTTTTAAAATGTAGGCTTTATGATACATATCGAGATGCGAAGTAGGTTCATCTAAAACAATAATAGCTGTATCTTGAGCTAAAGCACGCGCAATCATTACTTTTTGCAGCTGACCATCACTAAGCTCGTAACACTTTTTGTCTTTTAATTCTGAAATATTCACAAGGCTTAAAGCGTTGTTTATAGTTGTAGTATCATTTTCCGTTAGGTTTCCAATCCAGTTGGTATAAGGATGCCGACCTAAAGCGACGAGTTCAAAAACAGATAGATTTTTAGAGGTTAACGGCTCCGTTAAAACAATACTGAGTTGTTTGGCAAGCTCTAAAGTAGACGTTGATTTAAGGTCTTTGTTATTAAGTGAGATTGCACCTGATAATTCAGGCTGCACTTTAATTAAAGTACGTAATAACGTAGACTTCCCGATACCATTAGCTCCAACTAAACCAATTAATTGTCCTTTTTGTAATTCGAAATTAATGTTTGAAGCAATAACAGTTTCAATCTTTTTCGTTTTATAACCAATAGAAAGTTGTTCTGCTTTTAGGATGATATGTGATGTTTCGTTCTTCATTTAAAACATCATTTTTCGTTGTCTCACTAATAACCAAATCACAACAGGAGCTCCAACCAAAGCTGTGATCGCATTAATTGGTAACATGTAATCACTATACGGAACTTGTGCAATGGTGTCGCAAATAAGCATAACTATCGCACCAAATAAAAATACAGCTGGCAATAATATTTTGTGGTTGGTTGTTTTAAATATCTGACGTGTTAAGTGCGGAATTGCTAATCCTATAAAAGCAATTGGTCCAGCAAAAGCTGTAATTGTTCCTGCAATTAAACTGGTTGCTAAAATTATAATGAGTCGGCTTTGTTTCAAATTTAAACCTAAACTTTTAGCGTAGTTATCTCCAAGTAATAAACCATTTAAGCCTTTAATAGAGGCGATACTTAAAAGAAGTCCAACAGCATATATACTAAAGAAAATCAATAAATCTGACCAAGATAAATTGCTTAGACTTCCAAATCCCCAAAATATATATTGTTGTAATTGTTCTGCAGAACTGAAATAAGATAATACACTAACTACTGCTGCTGTAATACTGCCAAACATTAAACCAATAATTAGAATGGCCATAGTATCTCTAACTTTATTAGAAACTGCTAAAACAGCAAGTAAGACAATAAAACTGCCTAAGCTTGAGGCGATAACAATGCTCCATTTGGTAATTAGTGCGGTTGCAAATAAGCCACCAAAAAGCCCTGAACCCAAAATAACTAAAGCCACACCTAAACTTGCTCCAGAACTAATACCTAAAACAAAAGGTCCAGCCAAAGGGTTTCTAAATAAGGTTTGCATTAATAGACCGGAAATACCCAAACCAGAACCAACAATAATAGCTGTAATGGCTTTTGGTAATCTTACTTTGGTAATAATAATTTGCGAAGTGTTGTTTTGAACTGTTCCGAATAAACTGTCAAAAACTTCAGAAAACGGAATACCTACAGAACCTAAACTAATATTAAGTACAAAACAAAACAGCAGTATTGCTGTTAATACAATGAATGAATAGGTATGATTGGTTTTCATGCGTTTATAAAACCTGAGTTAGCTTATTTTAATTTCTCAAAAAAGTAAGGTTCGTAATCGATTAATAATTCTGGATGTGCAATTTTTATGATGTCTTTTAAAACCAAATCGGGTCTTGCAGTTCCTAATTCGTAATATAAAACTCCGCCTGTCGCTCCTGTTTTATTAGCGAATGTATAGATGTCTTTGTTTTTAAAGGCGTCAAAATTAGTGTAAAGTGAATTTGCTTCTTCTAATTGTTCTAGGCTACTATAATATGAAGGACTCAACCATAATTGAGCATCTTTGGCCTTGACTAAAACGGTTTCAAAACTTAATGATAAACTTCCGTTTCCAGTGGTGTCGTTCCAAAGGTAATTAACATTAGCATCTTTTAAGAATTGCGCTTCTGGACTAGAGCCGTTAGGTAAATACCAAATATCTTTTTGCATGGCACCACTTAAAACAGATGGGCTATTTTTTGCTTGTTTTGCAATTGCTTTTGCAGATAAATAATCAGTTTCAATTTGATTAAAAATAGAATCGGCTTCTTTTTCTTTATTATAAAGAACACCAAAGAACTTTATCCATTCTGCTTTTGCTAACGCAGAACTTTCAACCCAATCTCCATTATAGATGACAGGAATATTAGCTTTCTTAATAATTTCAAATGTTTTGTTTACACCATCTACACCAAAGCCAACCACAACATCTGGATTTAATTCCAACAAAACTTCAGTATTAATACCTTGGTTTTGTCCAAGTTCTCTAATCTTTTTAGCATCGATTAATTGTCTCGTTTTTTCTGAAGACACATAATCCGTACCAGGAAAGCCTATTAAGGTTTCTTCTACATTCAGTAATTCTAATGCTGGAATATGAGTTGTAGATGTTACAACAATAGTTTCAATAGGATTTACAATAATAGCATCGTATTGGTCTTTAGCAAATGTGGTTTTTGCCATATTTTCTTTAGAAATAATAACGTATTGATACGATTTTTCAGCTTTTGGCCATGGTTTTGTAATGGTTAAAACTTTAAAATTATCGTAGTAATCTACGGAAAAACCTTCAGCATATTTTAATTCAAGTTTTTTAGTTTCAGGAGCTAAGTTGTTCTCTGTTTTAGATTCATTTTTACATGAACTCAATATAAGAAGTAGTAGTGCGATTTTAAGAAATTTCATTGGTAACATTTGTAACTTATAGATTGATAACTTATCCTTAATTTTGATAAAAATTCTACCATGAGAGGCGATTCAAATTTAACATTATATATCGTTGCAGGAATAATCATTGCACATTTTTTAATTGGGTTCATTTATCTTATCTACAAAATGAATAAGAAAAAATGATAAAAATCAGCCTTTAGATGCATTTAAAAGGCTAAGTTTGCCGTGAAATTTGGTTCGACTTCAATTAAATAAAAGTCGATTAAAAGGGAATCTGGTGAGATTGTTAATATCAAGTCCAGAACTGTTCCCGCAACTGTAAGTTTTATGTTCAATTTTATTGAGCATCTCATTTAAAGAGTTGTTGCATTCTTAAAACCACTAGTATTTATCTGCTGGGAAGGTAATGTAACAAAGAACGAGTCAGGAGACCTGCCATTTTTAACCAATAAAGTAAAACTTTCGGGATAAAAGTGATTGCAGTATGACACGTATAGTACTCTTTTTTTTATTGCTATGTTTTTATAGCGTTGCCATGGCACAAACGTCCACTGATTCTATTCAGCGCTTGGATGAAGTTGTGTTGAGTGATGTGAAGTTACAACGTTATGCTAAAGGTTTTAAGGTTACAGTTCTTAATGATTCTCTAATTAAAAAAAACAGAAGCTCGTTCACAGATCTTTTACGTTTTAATTCTACGCTCTATTTTAAAGAAAATGGTTATGGTATGGTGTCTTCACCATCATTTAGAGGGACTAATGCGTCTCAAACTGCTGTGATATGGAATGGGATTTCTATTAATTCTCAACTCACAGGTCAAACAGATTTTAATACCATTAATACTACTAATTTTAATAGTGTTGTTATCCGTTCTGGTGGTGGATCTGTGCAATATGGAAGTGGTGCCATTGGTGGTAGTATTCATTTAAATAATACATTAGATTTTAAGAATCATTTTAATAATACGGTTTCGCTTTCTTATGGAAGTTATGAGACTAAAAATGTAAATTATTTATCATCTTACGCCAACGAAAAGTTTTCTGTAAATATTGGACTGAATTATTTAGACTCAGATAATGATTATAAATACCTCAATACCGATGAGCGTAATACAAACGGAGCGTTTACTAATGGTAGCGTAAATGCAAATCTAGGTTACATTGTGTCTGATAAAGATGTTTTAAAATTATATCATCAATATTTTGTTGGAGAACGTGAATTTTCTGGAACAGTATCGTCTCAGTCTTTGGCTAAATACGACGATGAAAACTTTAGAACCATGCTAGAATGGTCTCGTAATGGAGATAAAGCGTTTTCTAAATTAAAAGTAGCGCACTTACAAGAGCATTTTAAATATTTTGGAAATAAAAATACAGAGAACTATACGTTTGGTAAAGTGAATACCTATCTCATTAATTATACTGCTGATATTGATCTGTTATCGCATTTAAAATTGAAGCCAATAGTGGCATATAATTATTACCAAGGCAGCGGAAGCAGTTTTGGTAATCCCAACCGAAAAGAATTTTCAACGACAGCCTTACTTCAATATAAACCAAATAATAAATGGGAGTATGGTTTTAATTTAAGACAGGATGTAACGTCTGGTTTTGAGAGTCCGCTGTTGTTCTCTTTTGATGTGGCTTATGATGTTTCAAAATATTATAAGTTGAAGTTGAATGGCTCTAAGAATTACCGTGTGCCAACATTTAACGATTTGTACTGGCAACAAGGAGGTAATTTAGATTTGGTACCAGAAACTTCTTATCAAGTAGATTTAGGCCAAGAAATAACATATAAAAATGCTAAACTTAATCTTAATGCCTTTTATATAAACACCACAGATCTTATACAATGGCAACCTAACGATACTGGCTTTTGGAGTCCTGATAACGTTGCTAAAACACAGAATTATGGTATTGAAGCCAGCTTAGATATTACAAAGCACATCAATGCACATCAGTTTTCATTACAATCTAATTACGCCTATACAGTTTCAGAAGATTTAGAATCTAAGAAGCAATTAATTTATGTGCCTTACCATAAAGCAAATATTAATTTGGCTTACTCGTACAAACGCATGTCGTTCTTTTTTCAACATTTATTTACAGGAGAAGTTTTTACCACCACAGATAACTTATCAGGACCTTTTTCTAGTGTAGATGCTTATGAAGTAAGTAATTCAGGTGTTAACTATCAACTATTAAAAACTAATTCACAGCAAATAGATGTAAGTTTAAAAGTAAATAATCTATTTAATACAGCATACGAGAACGTGGCATTTAGACCGATGCCAGATCGTAATTTTAATTTTCAAATTCAATATAAATTTTAAACCAATTACAATGAAAAAAATCATTTTATCAATTTTCGCAATGTCATTATTTGTCGTTTCATGTTCGGACGATGACGATTCCATAACACCATCAGAGCCTTTAGGTGCTTATGAAGACGGAATTATAGTAAGTGGAGAAGGGTCGTTTTCGTTACCAAGCTCAGTATCATTTATTTCTGAGGATTTAATGACGTCAGAAAATCAAATTTATTTTAATGCAAATAATGAAACTACAGGTGGGTATTTACAATCTATAGGTTTTAATGATGATAAAGCTTATATCGTAGTCCAAGATGGCACAATTAAAGTAGTTAATCGTTATACTTTTGAAAAGTTAGCAACTATTTCTACAGGATTATCATTACCAAGATATATTGCTTTTGAAGATAATACAGCTTATGTATCTGACTGGGGAGATCCAAATGACACTACAGACGATTATATTGCTGTCATTGATTTAACTTCTAATTCTGTAATTTCTACAATTTCTGTTTCAGAAGGTCCTGAACAAGTTTTAGAGGAATCTGACAAACTTTACGTATCTCATAATGGCGGTTTTAATGTTAATAATGTGATTTCTGTAATCAATACTTCAGATTATACACTTGAAACTATTACAGTAAATGATGTGCCAGATGAACTATTTATTGACGAATCTGGAGATTTATTAGTCTTAAGTTCTGGTGCTAACCAATCTTGGTTAACTCCACCTGTTGAAACTGAAGCAGCTATTACAAGAATTGATTTAAGTGATAATTCTATAATCTCTACTTTAGAATTTTCAGCAGGTCAACATCCAAGTCTAATGGCTTATGAAGATGGTATGGCTTATTATATTTTAAACAACGAAGTATATGGTTTAACAGATAACGCTACAAGTTTACCAACATCGTCATTATTTGGCACTACTGCTGGATATGCATACGGTTTGTCTGTTGATGATAATCAATTATTTGTTACAGATGCTGGAGGCTTTGCAGCAAATAGTACTTTATTAGTTTATGATTTAGCTTCAGGAACTGAAACAAATACGTTTAGCGTTGCTGTAGGTGCTTCAAAAATATATTTTAATTAAATAAAATATTTATTCAAAATGACTTAAAAAAAATAAGTCTGTTTTTGAAAATGTTCAAATAAAAAAGCCGCTTCTACAAATTGTAAAAGCGGCTTTTTAATGTTAATGATTTAAGCAATTAATCAATAAACATATCTTGTTTTAAAGGTGAAATAGGTATTTGTATTTCTCTTAATCGAGTTTTATCATTAAACAAATTTGAAGAACGATCAGAGATAGACATATCTGCTAATGCAGCTGCTAATAACGGTTCGTTTACATCTCCAAGAGTGCCAAAAGTGCTTGGTGTTTCTGTTATTAGAATATCTGGCACCATACCATCAGAAGGTACAAGTGCATCATTAGCATTCGTAGAATTTGCGATTAAAGGTTGCATAGCATACGTGTGTCTTGGGTTTACGTTTTCAAGCGAAAAATTAGATGAATCATAGAGTGTTCTTGAGGCTTGTGTTTTGCCTACAGTATTCTCACCAATCACAACAACATCGATGTACCAACCTAAACTATTAATTAATAACTCACTTGCCGAAGCCGTTCTTCTGTTTGTTGTTAATACATATACCTTATTTAAATTAAGACTGTTAATTGCTCCAACATCTTCAATTGAGTTTGTAAATAAGTAGTCTCTGTTGTTATTGCTTAAATTTTCGTTATAAAATAGTTTGGAATAAACCTCTCCAGTATACTGTCCAGTAACCATACTACCTAAGTAAGCAGCTGTCTGTACAGAACCACCTCCGTTATATCTTAAATCTATAACGAGTTCAGATACACCTGCAGCACTAAATTGACCAAAAGCATCGTTTAAAGCGCTATCAAAATCAGCATTAAATCCATTATACATTAAGTAACCTACGGTTGCGCTTCCGTGATTTATAACTTGTGCAACATGCACAGGATTTTCAGTATAAATTTCTTTGTTTAAATCGGCACTTATGCCATTCAAAGTTATGGTATCGTCTCCAGAGTCAGCGGTTCCATTTGTATCGTAATCTGCAAAATTGAGTGTCATAGAATTTTGATAAACAGCATCATTACTATCATCGATACTATTAATTGTTAACGGTTCGCCATTTACAGCTCTAAAAATTTGACCACGTTGCAAACCTAAATTATCTGCAACACTATTATTTAAAACCAAGGTAATGGCACCAAAAACTTCAGTTTCACTATCAGGAACGAGATAAAAATTAAACTCAATACCATTATTTAAAGTGGTTCCAGATTGCAGATTTTGTAAGTCATAATAATTACTATAAATTCTACTAAATTTATCTACTGTACTTGGATTATACTTTAGGGATTCAAATAAGTCTTCAGGACTGCTAAAACTATTTAAATAACTCGTGTATTCACTATTAGTTGTAAATCTATCATCTGCTAAATCGGTTATTGGAGTTTTATATAAATAAAACACATTCATACCTTTCCAAACAAAATCGTTAATTTCTTCTCCTGCAATATTGTTGTCATCCATATCGTCAAAGCAGCTTGTCATTGTAAAAAGAGCTAGGCAAGAGAGTAATATAATTTTAATGTTTTTCATAGTATAAGTTTTATTTAAGGAGGAGCAATTCTTCTCTTTTGTCTGTAAAACTCTAAATTTACTTACAATATTGTAAAATAAAAAAAACTTTGTAACAAAACCTAAAGTGTATCGTCGTAATAATGAAGGCAAGTAACATTGAATTCATCAACCAATCAAAACAATAATGAAGCAAGCAGATTTTGTAAGCTTAGTAATGCCATTTAAGGATAAAGTGTTTCGCTTAGCCAAGCGATTGCTCGTATCTCGTGAAGAAGCGGAAGATGCCACACAAGAAATACTTTTGAAATTATGGAAGAATAGTAAAAAGATTGGTGAGTACAAGAATGTAGAAGCGTTTTCAATGACCATGACTAAGAATTTTTGTTTAGATCGTTTAAAATCGAAACAAGCACAGAATTTAAAAATTGTACATAGTAATTATACGGATAACAATTCGTCATTACAAAAACAAGTTGAAGCAAAAGATAGTGTAGATTGGGTTTCTAAAATAATGGAAGATCTACCAGAACAACAAAAAATAATAGTGCAACTAAGAGATATTGAAGAATATGATTTCGCAGAAATAGCAAAAATGCTAGACATGAATGAAACTGCGATTAGAGTGAATTTATCTAGAGCACGAAAAGCAATAAGAGAAAAATTAACTAGTACACATAAACATGGTATTAAATAATATAGAAATATTAATAGAAAAGTATAACAATGCAGAAACTACGCTTAAAGAAGAAGCGCAATTAAAAGCGTATTTCTTAAGTGATGATGTGGCACCGCATTTAGAGCATTACAAACCAATGTTTCAATACTTTTCACAATCAAAACAAGAGCAGTACACCAAAGACGTTCCATTAAACTCTAAGAAAACAAAATTGTATCAATGGATTTCTGTCGCAGCTGTGGCTGTTTTAATGATTGGTTTAGTTGTACCAACTTTTATTGGTCCTTCAGAGCAAGAAAAACAAGAAGCACTTTTGGCTTATAACCAAACGATTGAGGCTTTTAATTTAATTTCTTTAGGTATGAATGAAGGTAAACAACAACTTAATTCACTGACTTTAGTTTCTGATAATTTAAATCAAGGAATTGAAGTAGCAGGACACTTAAGTGAATTTACAAAAACAACAAACAAAATTTTTAAAAACAAGTAACAAACAAAAATCAAGAAATTATGAAGAAATTAATTGTAATAATGGCACTAATTGTAGCACCATTTATGTCTGGAGCACAGAGTATCTTTGATAAATACGAAGATATGAATGAAGTAGCATCAGTAATTGTTAACCAAAAAATGTTTAGCATGATTGCTAGTATCGATATTGATATGGACGATCCAGAATCTCAACAATACATGGATATGGTTAAGAAAATCACAGGACTTAAAGTTTTTACAACTGGAGATAGTAAGATTTCAGCAGATATGAAAGCTACTGTAGATAAATACTTAAAATCATCAGAACTTGAAGAGTTAATGCGTATGAAAGATGGTGGGCAAACCGTTAAGTTTTATGTAAAGGAAGGTAGTGATGAAAACCATGTAAAAGAATTATTAATGTTTGTGAGTGGTCTTAAGGAATTAACTAAAGATCAAAACATTGAAATTAATGGTAAAAAACGAGAATTTGAAACTGTTTTACTATCGTTAACGGGAGATATTGATCTAAGACAAGTATCTAAAATTACAAATCAAATGGATATTCCAGGTGGAGAGCAGTTAAAGAAAGCTGGAGAAAAAAAACAATAAAATCATGATACAATCAATCAAAAAATCAATCGTAGTGTTGTTTTTGGTTGCAGCTTTTACAAGTTGTAACCAAGGACCAACATTGCAAACCTATTATGTAGATAACGAATTAAAACCCGGTTTTACGTCGTTCGATGTACCTTCAAGTATTGTTAATGTAGAAAACGTTGACATGACTGAAATGCAAAAAGAAGCTTATAATTCTGTAGATAAATTAAACGTACTCACGTTTATGAAAGAAGATACAGAAGCTGAAGACTATAAACTAGAATTAGAAAAAGTACAAACCATTTTAAAAGATCCCAAATACGAAGAATTAATGCGTGGCGGAAATTCAGTAGATGGAAAGTTCACGGTAAAATTCTTAGGAGATATCGATAATATTGAAGAGCTCATTATTTTTGGAAATGCTACTAACAAAGGCTTTATAATCGCTAGAATTTTAGGTGATGATATGAATGCCAGTAAATTAATGTCTTTAAGTTCTGTATTAAAAAATGCAAATATTGAAGAAGATCAATTAAAAGGAATAACAGACTTTTTTAAATAAACTGACTTTTATTTAAATGTTAATTAGAATCGTCTTGAGGCTTGTCTTCAAGACGATTTTCTTTGTTATAATTTTGAATAGCGCAATTTGTTGCTACAGCAAATAGCACTAAAGTACTTAAAATTAATACGACTTTTATGATAAAGAAATCCAACACGCCACATAAGCCAGAAATAAAAAGTCCCAGCGTTATTAAGGTAACACAAGTGAGCGCAATAGCATCTTTACTTGAAGGAATTAATTTCATGAACTTAATAGTATTTAGATACCTGTATAATTACTTGGTGTAATAGCTTTTAATTCAGATTTAATAGTATCTGATACAGCTAAGGTATCAATAAAATTTGAAATAGAGTTTTGCGTAATCGCTTCGTTAGTTCGTGTTAGTCCTTTAAGCGCTTCGTAAGGATTAGGATAACTTTCGCGTCTTAAGATAGTTTGAATTGCTTCGGCAACCACAGCCCAATTATTTTCAAGATCTTGAGCAAATTTAGCCTCATTCAACAATAACTTACCTAAACCTTTAACGGTAGATTTAAATGCGATAATAGTATGTCCAAAAGGCACACCAACATTTCTTAAAACTGTACTATCTGTTAAATCACGCTGTAATCTCGAAATAGGTAACTTTGCAGAAAGGTGTTCAAAAATAGCATTTGCCATTCCTAAATTTCCTTCACTGTTTTCAAAATCAATAGGATTTACTTTGTGTGGCATTGCAGAACTTCCAACTTCTCCGGCTTTAATTTTTTGTTTAAAGTAATCCATAGAAACATAAGTCCAAATGTCTCTGTCTAAATCTATAATTATCGTGTTTATACGTTTTAAAGCATCAAACAAAGCAGCTGCATGATCGTAATGCTCAATTTGTGTCGTTGGAAATGAATGTTGTAAGCCTAATTTTTCTTGAACAAATTTTGATGCAAACGCTTTCCAATCAATATTAGGATAAGCGACCTTATGTGCATTAAAATTTCCTGTTGCACCACCAAATTTTGCAGCACTTGGCACATCGTTTAATAAATCAAATTGCGCTTTTAATCTCACCGCAAAAACTTCAATCTCTTTTCCTAAACGTGTTGGTGATGCTGGCTGACCATGAGTTCTTGCTAACATTGGGATATGTGCCCAATCTTTTGCCAAGCCTTCAATCTTTTCTAAAAGTGAAAAATATTCAGGTACATAGACATCATTCATGGCATCCTTTATACTTAAAGGAATTGCCGTATTATTAATATCTTGAGAAGTTAAGCCAAAGTGAATAAACTCTTTATAAGCAGATAATTCTAAAGCATCAAACTTATCTTTTATAAAGTACTCAACCGCTTTTACATCGTGATTGGTTACTTTTTCAATATCTTTAATTGCAGCCGCATCAACAGCTGTGAAATTCTTATAGATAGCTCTTAAATCTTCAAAAATAGATTTAGGCACAGATTCTAATTGCGGTAATGGCAACTCACAGAGTGCAATAAAATATTCAATTTCTACTAAAACACGATATTTAATCAGTGCTTCTTCAGAGAAATAATCTTTTAATTTTTCTACTTTAGATCGGTATCTACCATCAATTGGTGAAATTGCATTTAGTGCTGAAAGTGTCATTTACGGTGGTTTTAAAGAAGCATCAAATATAGGAAAGTAAGTGGGATTTTTTACCTTTCTATTTTGCTTTTTTACCTTTTTCAATTTTCTTTAAAATTTGTCGTGCTCTAGCTTTAAAAGCAGCACTTTGCATTTTAAAATCGCGTTCTAAAATAAGAACTAACTCTGGGTGAATCCAATCATATTCTAGTCCTAATAAATATAAGCTAGTCATGGCATACGCTTTTGGTGCTACTTTTTGGTCACTTATCATCCAATCAAAACAAGCTTCTGTAATTTTTTCTTTGTGCTTTGCAGATAAATGAGATTTAATAATATTGTCTGTTTTAGAATAATTCGCATAAATGAGATATTCACAAACTTTGGCAACAGGTCGCACAGCAGAATCTAAATGTACTTTATGAATGTTTTTGGTAAAGGTATTTAGATGCGGAATAATTTCTTCAAGTTTTTCGCTACACATAAACTCTAAAACCCAAGCCGCTCGGCACGAAATTTTATCATCTACATCAAAAAGAATCTCTAGTAGTGGAACAACTAATTCTGGATTATCAATGACAAGATTGGCATATTTTAACCGTTTTTCTCGCGAATGATTCACATAGCTCAATTCCTTATAAAGTTCTGCTTTGGTCAAAATAAAATTGATTAATTTAGAACTTTAAAATTAAACAAAAATGAAGATTATTAAGAATGTAGGACTGATACTTTTGGTCGTTTTAGTTGTTGCGCAATTTTTTGGACCAGATAAAAATGATGGAGACTCCACTTCTGTAGACGTATTTTACGCCGATACAAATCCATCAGAAGATGTGAAGTTGATTCTAAATAATGCCTGTAATGATTGCCATAGTGATAGTACACGCTATCCTTGGTATAATAATGTAACACCTGTTAATTATTGGCTGGCAGAACATGTTGCAGATGGAAAAAAGCATTTTAATATTTCTAAATGGAATGATTATTCTGATAAGAAAAAAGACCATAAACTCGATGAGTTAATTGAGATGGTTGAAGAAAAAGAAATGCCATTAGACAGTTATACTTGGGTACATGGCGATGCAAAATTATCGCAAGACCAAATAGATGCTGTCGTTTCTTGGGCAAAAACAGTACGTTTAAAATATGTGTTTTTAGATGAACCTCAATAAAAGTGTAAATTAAAATAATCTACAGATTACCACGCTTTTAGTTCGCAGTGACATTATATTTTAGAGTTTTTAATGAAAAAAAAGTTACTAGTTATTGGTTTCGTTTGGCCAGAGCCAAAAAGTTCTGCAGCAGGTAGTCGTATGTTGCAATTAATTACTCAATTTCAATATCAAGGCTATGAGGTTACATTTTGTTCTGCGGCTAAAACTTCAGATAATACCTTTGATTTAAATTCTATTAATGTTACTACAAAATCGATTGTTTTAAACGATTCATCTTTTGATGCTTTTGTTCAGGAATTACGCCCAGATGTGGTGTTGTTTGATCGTTTTATGAGCGAAGAACAGTATGGATGGCGTGTTGCAGAACAATGTCCAAATACTTTACGAGTGTTAGATACTGAAGATTTTCATGGCTTAAGAAAAGCTAGGGAAGAGGCTTTAAAACAAAATGAAGAGGTTACTTTGATGCACTTACAAAATGCTATAACCAAACGTGAAATAGCCAGTATATATCGTTGTGATTTAAGTATAATGATTTCTCAGGCTGAAATAGATATTTTAACGAATCAGTTTAAAATAGATAAAAGCTTACTTTATTATTTGCCATTTTTATTAGAACCTATTTCTGAAGATCATATTCAAGAATTACCAACTTTTGAAGCGAGACAACATTTTATTACCATTGGTAATTTTCTACACGCACCAAATTACGATGCTATTTTATATTTGAGGCAAAGCATTTGGCCACTAATTAAAAAGCAATTACCTAAAGCAGAATTGCATATTTATGGTGCTTATGAATCTCAAAAAGTGTTGCAACTGAACAATAAAAAAGAAGGGTTTTTAATTAAAGGATTTGCAGAAGATGTAAATATAGTCATGCAAAATGCAAAAGTATGCTTTGCGTCTTTACGTTTTGGAGCAGGACTAAAAGGAAAACTTGTAGATGCCATGCAAAACGGAACACCTTGTGTCATGACAAGTATTGCATCTGAAGGTATGTTTGGTGAATTTGAAGAAAATGGTTTTATTGAAGATAATCCTGAAGACTTTGCCAAAAAAGCAATTTTGCTTTATAACAATTCTGATATATGGAAACATAAGCAACAAGCTGGTTTTGAGGTTTTAAATCAACGTTTTAATCGGTTAGATTTTGAAGAAGCCTTTTTAACTCATATTAAATCACTTAGAATTAACTTAGATCAACACAGACAATATAATTTTATTGGTCTGCTGTTGATGCATCAGACTATGCAAAGCACCAAGTATATGAGCAAGTGGATTGAAGCTAAGAATAGCTGATTTGTGATAGTTAGTTAAATCGGTTTAAGTGAGTTACTTGTTTGATTTATTGGTTTTTAATGTTGATAAAAGTATTTACTTTTTTATTATTTTTTTTATTTCAGTGTTTTTCATAGTATCTATTATTTTTATAAAATAAATGCCATTGTTTAAATTTGAAATGTCTATTCTTTTGTCATTTGTTTTTGTTAAAACTAACTGACCTAGGCTATTGTAAATTTTAGTTTGTAAAATATTAGTTTTAGATTCAATGTTTAGAATATTATCTGCAGGATTTGGATAAATAGTAAAATTTTCTAATGTACTATCTGTTATATTTAAAGTAATGGTAGAGTTCTCGTACCATGAAATTTTATTATCACCAATAGAAGAAAAAACAACATCCATATCAGTATCTCCATCTATATCTGTAACAAAAACAGATTTTACATCAACAGCATTTGTGGCTATTTCTTGAGTTGCACCAAAGTAGCCAGAAGCATTTCTTTTTTTCCAAACAATTTTGTCGTCTGATGAAAGTCCATAAATAAGATCTTCTATACCATCTAAATCCATATCATAATAATTTATGGAATTGGCGCCATGTAAATAGTCAACGGTTAATAATTGTTCTGATGAAAAATTCCCTAAACCTGTATTGTTTTCATATAAGGCTATTTTGTTGTAAGCTGCTGCTATTATATCAATATCTCCATCTTGATCAATATCTGTAACAAACGTAGAATTTGCAGCATCTATATTTGTTGTAATACCATGACGTATATATGTTTGTTGCCCATCTGTGTTTTCATACCATGCTAATTCATTATTTCCTCCAGAATATCTAGCAGTAGAGGCTATGTCTAAATCCCCATCGCCATCTAAATCTGCAGCAACAGGCGAATAATTTTGAAAGCTACTCGCAGATATTACTTGTCTAGAGCTAAACTGCCCAAGTCCATTGGTATTTATATACCATGCAATTCCATCATACGATGATGTTAAGACATCCATATCTCCATCCTCATCCAAATCAACCGTATAGATATAATTGGCATTTGACTCTGTTGAACTAATAATTTGTTGATCACCAAAATTTCCATGACCATCAAGGTTTTCATACCACGCTATTTTATTGTCTTGTCTTGAGGCAGAAAGTACATCCATATCTCCATCACCATCTATATCTGATGAAACAACATATACAGGATAATTAGTGTCTGTAGATATTATTTTCTGTTTGCTAAAATCACCGAGACCATTTGTGTTTTCATACCAAGAAATTTTATCATCTGCCCATGAGGAAGAAAGAACATCTTGGTCACCATCTCCATCCAAATCTGCAGCAATAATAGATTCGGGTTTAAACGCACTTTGGGTTAATTTATTTTGCTCTTCAAATTGGCCTAAACCATTTGTATTTTTATACCATACAATTTTATCATCGTACATAGAACCTGAAATTAAATCATTATCACCATCTCCATCTAAATCGTCCGCGTAAATTAAACGTGCTCCTTTAGCATTAGTTGACACAATTTTTTCTGTGCTAAAATTCCCCATAGAATCAAGATTTTCATACCATGCAATTTTATCATCCTCTCTTGATGCAGAGATAATATCAACGTCGCCATCATTGTCTATATCTATTGAAAAAACAGATTTCGCATTAATCGCAGAAGTAGAAATAATGTGTTGCAAATCATAGGTGCCAAGACCGTCCGTATTTTCGAACCATTTTATCGTATTATTAGAATCAGAAGCTGTAACAATATCCATATCACCATCATTATCAAAGTCATCAATATGTATAGATTCTACGGAATTTACGCTAAATGCATTTTTAGGTCCAAAATCACCAAGACCATTTAAATTTTTAAACCATTCAAAGGCATTATTTCTCATTACTATAACATCCATGTAGCCATCACCATCTATGTCTTTGGATAAAACGGATTTAGCACCATTAGATGCATCAGAAATCGTGTTTTTTAGGCCAAAATCCCCTAATCCATCGAGATTTTCAAACCAATTAATCTCATCATCGATAGAAGAGGTCGATAGTACATCTAAATCTCCATCTCCATCAATATCTTTGGAAAATACGGAACTAGCACCATTTAATTGGGAGCCTATATTGCTGTAATCACCAAAATTTCCTAAACCATCGAGGTTTTTAAACCAACCAACAAAATCGCCATTGTCTGATGACCATAGTAAATCGAGATCTCCATCATTATCTACATCTGCAAGATGAATTGATGATATTCTAGAGTAGGTAGATGTTGTAGCTATTATACGTTGTGTACCATAAGTTCCATTTCCGTCTAAATTTTCATACCATGCTATTTTGCGATCCGCATAGGACGAGGATAGAATATCGCTATCTCCATCACCATCAATATCTGCAGATAGTATAGCATTTGGGTCATTAGCACTTATGGATTCATCAATAATTATATGTTCTTGAAAATTAATTTGTGCATTAATATTTATACAAAAAAGGAATGATAGGAAAACAAATGATAATTTCATGCTTTATGTTTTTATAGGTTTATCAATGTTTGGATGATAAAAGTGGTCTCAATGTTTTGCAACATACATAAAATGAAGTTAGTAGAAAAATTTTAAGAATCTCAATTTTTCTAAAAAACACTTGTGTAATTATTAAATGTAAAGTATATTTGTCATATAGTAAAAATGTTTTTACTTAATATAAAATTGATTTGTCAATTATGGATGCAAAGAAAATATTAGAATGCGAGCGTAAGAGTTTTAATAAGTTTATTAATTTTAGATTATCACATCAATTCATGGCTGTTGGAATTGCAATTGCGTCTCTGTCTATTATAATGATGTTTGTGCGTGCTTTTGCAATGGAAGGAGAAACGGAATGGTTAAAGTTGTTATTAAAGAAAGTGCTTTTAGTAGGAATGCTAATTATGTCATTATCTAAAGATAAAGTAGAGGATGAAATGACCGTTAGTTTAAGAGCACAATCGTACGCAATTGCTTTTATTGTAGGTGTTATTTATGCCTTAGTAATGCCTTATGTTGAATTTGGAGTTTCTAACGCTGTACATTCAGGAGGTGAGGCGTTTAAGGATTTGGGTGATTTTCAGATTTTGTTATTTATGTTAATGATTCAACTTATGATTTACCATAACTTAAAACGTTACAGATAATGGAAAATACTATAAAAGTAGAACGCGCTATTTTAAGTTTAACTCAAGATGAGTTGGCCAAGCGTATTGGTGTTTCTCGCCAAACCATAAACTCTATTGAAGCCAATCGGTATGTGCCTTCAACAGTTTTAGCATTAAAGCTTTCGGAGCTGTTTAATAAACCAGTGAATGATTTTTTTAAATTGAGTATCGATGATTAGGTTAATCACAACACTAATATTTGTAATAATTAATCTTGTCGTTAAGAATTTCTCATTAGTCTTATGAGGAATTGTATACGTTGCTTCAACATTAAATTGAACTAAATATTTTCTTAAATCGTTCAGGTAAGTCACTTTTTAAATGCATGAACTCATTTGTAAAAGGATGCCTGAAGCTTATAGAGTAAGCATGTAAATACATCCCTTTTCCATTTAGAATTAAATGATCTATAGCATAATCTTTATCTCCCAAAATAGGGTTTCCTATGTCAGAGAGGTGTTGGCGTAATTGATGTCTTCGTCCTGTAAAAGGTTCTAATTCTACTAAATTAAGGTAACCAAATCTTTCGGAAGTCACTGTTTGGTGAACTTTATAATTAGACTTACAAGGTTTCTCGTCTACTTCTGTAGTGATGCTACCTTCAGATTTCATATTTCCAATAGTAACTGCGTAATATGTTTTTTTAATAGATCGGTCTTCAAATAATTTATTTAAAGCTATAATACTACTACTTGTTTTTCCAATGAGTAAAGCACCAGTAGTTGCAAAGTCTAAGCGATGCACAGGCTGTGGTTTTGTAACATCAGGTTGTATGCTTCGTTTTAAATTCTGTACTAAAGCATTTGCAACGGTTTTAAAATGATTACCACTTACTAAAATACCAGCAGGTTTATGGATTACAGCCAGAAAATCATCTTCAAATAAAACATTTAATTTAAACAGTAGTTGTTTTCTAGGCTCAATAGGTGATTTGATGTTTAAAGTAATGCATTCTCCACCATTTATATAAGTAGCAGAAGTGGCTATAACTCCATTAACAGAGATATAGTTTTTCTTTAAGGCTTTCTTTAGTGCAGATTTTGTTGAAATTGAATTAAAAATACCAATACCATAGTCCTGTAGTCTAATAGGTGTCAGGATTTTTGGAACGTTATGAGAGTCAGTTGGTTTAATGATAATTTTTGAATTAATTAAAGTTTATTATTCTGAATCCTTTAAAATACGCATTAGATCTTTTGTGCCTTCTGTCGCCGATTTTGAAATAACAGTTATTTTTCCAGAATCGTTAATTGCAGGTTTAGGATCTATATAATAAATAGGAGTATTGGGTTGCACATAATCGATTAAGCTTGCCGCAGGATACACTTGCATACTTGTTCCAATGATAATAAGAATATCTGCAGCGTAACAAATTTTAACAGCAGTATCAATCATAGGAACGGCTTCTCCAAACCAAACAATATGTGGTCTTAGTTGATAGCCTTTTTCACAGGTGTCTCCTAGTTTTAGGTCTTCGTCCCAAATTTTAATATCGTTTTCATCTCTTGTGCTTCTTATTTTTCGTAGTTCTCCATGTAAATGAACCACATCAGTACTGCCTGCACGCTCGTGTAAATCATCAACGTTTTGTGTAATTATAGTGACTTTATAATCCTTTTCTAAAATCGCTAAATTTAAATGTGCTTGGTTGGGTTTAACCTCTTTTAATTGTTTTCGTCTTTCGTTATAAAAATTTAAAACCAATTCTGGATTTTGAGCGAAACCTTCAGGAGAGGCAACTTCCATAACATCGTGTCCTTCCCAAAGTCCATCGGCATCTCTAAATGTTTTAATACCACTTTCTGCACTTATCCCAGCTCCTGTTAATACAACGATGTGTTTTTTCATAAATTAAAAATAATCAATTTCCGTCACTAAGAAGCCATTTTTTTGTCTGTAGTGGTAATCTGTTTAATACTTCATTTTAATTAAAAGAATAGCACGCTTGGCTTGCAATAATATCTCAACTTTTACTCAGGTTTAATTTCAACTTCATTTTTAGTATTTTTGAATTATGCAAGATTTAAAATTACTAGAGTATTTAGAAACCTTTTTAACAGAAAACCGTAAAGAGCGTTTTAAATCAGTGTTGCCAAATCGTACTAAACATTTTACGGTGGCTACGGAAGACGTATATCAATTACATAATACGAGTGCTGTGATGCGTACATGTGATGTTTTTGGAATCCAGGAATTGAATATAGTAGAAGAAGTAAATTCTAAAAGTATAGATCGTGAGATTGCAATGGGAGCCCAAAAGTGGGTAGATCTTAATCGATTTCAATCCATTTCAGATTGTATAAAGGATGTAAAAGCAGAAGGCTACCAAATTGTGGCAACAACTCCTCACGTTGATGATTGTGAATTAATAGATTTTGATATCACTAAAAAATCTTGCTTTTTCTTTGGAAGAGAATCCCAAGGTTTATCTCAGCAAGTGATTGATCAAGCAGATAGTTTTCTTAAAATTCCCATGGTTGGCTTTACAGAAAGTTTAAATATCTCAGTTTCTGCGGCAATTATTCTTCAACATGTTACAGCACAATTACGAAAATCGGACATAAATTGGCAATTAACAAACGAAGAGATTATTGAAAAACGGTTTGATTGGATTAAAAAAACAGTTAAGGATTATGATGCTATTGTAGAGCGTTATAATGCTGATGTTTAATTTTTGTAATTTTGAATTCTTGCTAATAAAATTTATAATCTTTACTTCTCGGATGCGTTGTCAAACTTCTATACTAATTGTAATATTTCTATTTTCAAATTTTCTATTTGCTCAAACCGAATGTCTAGAGTTTTTTCACGAAAACGGAAACCTTAGTAGCCAAGAATTTTATAATGAAAACTGGGATCGAGTTGGTACTTGGACATATTATTTTGATAATAATCAGTTGTTGAAAAAAGAAGTATTCAAGGATGATTATATCACTGGTGAGGTTATTGAATATTATAAAAATGGTACAATTAATAAAAAAACAAAATACTCTAAAAAAGGCACTAAGAGAATAGAAGTAAATTACAATAAAGATGGTTTTATAAGATCATTGACGCGCTTTGTGGGTTATGCAAAGAATGGTGAGGCCGTAAATTATTATAGTGATAGTGGGAAAATTATGAGTAAAGTAAACTATAAACAAGGAAAAAAAGATGGCAAATACACGACTTATAATAGAGATGGAAACATTAAAGAAATTAAAAATTATAAGAAAGACAGATTAGATGGGAAACAAGTATCCTATTTTGAAAATGGACAAGTAAAACTAAAAACCGTTTATAAATCAAACCATTATTCTGGTAAACACACAACTTATTATGAAAATGGAATTGTAAAGTCTAGTATACAATATGACGATGATGGTAAGTTAATTACTGTTATTGTAATGAATGATGTAGACGGAAATTCTTTAGATAAAGGCACATTAAAAAATGGTAATGGCACTTATTATGAATATGATGATAAGGGCAATATAAAGCGTACTTACGAAATGAAAGGTGGAAGAAGAACTTATCATAGAAATTAAAATATGAATTTTACATTTAAATACAAAGTATATTTCTTTTTCATTGTTTCGTGGAGCATTCACTTTTGCGTTTATAGTCAGCAAGGTTACGAATCTGCGTTAGAAGTGCTGGAAGAGTTTTGCGATGCTTCAACAATTATTAGAGAAGATAGAAAAGATATTTCTAACATAACAGAATGGATGGATAAAAGCCTTGAAAACTTATTCTTTAGTTTTGGTGGTTATAGTATGTCGTCTAGAAACAGTTCGGGTTTTGTTCCTTTAGTAGTGCATGATGATGGTAATGGTATTAATATTCAATTATATGATGAAAAGGTCGTTTTCTCACCTGTAGGTTTTAAGCGAAAACTTACAAAAAACTTAACAAGAAATAAGTATTCATTTTACACTGAATGTGAATTAGATATTGCTAATTATTGTAATGAAGATTTTGTAAAATCTTTTGATTATGACCAACGTTCTTATTTTGAAGCTGGTACTTATGTTTATGGGCTTTCGTTAGGGCAAGTCATTGCACATACAATAAATAACTTTGTAGAATACGATTATAAAAAAGATGAAAGTGCAGTAGTAGTATTTATCAAACAAATAAATGAAACGCAAAACACGGCCTTAGAATTTCCTATTGATGAAAATGAATATATAAGAGAATTTGCAAGAAGGCTAACTAAGAAAAATACGTATAATGAGATTTTAGATTTAATCTATTATACTTATATAAAGAAGAAGAATAATGCCTTAACAGATGAAGCATTAAATAAGTTTTATTCAAAATTTGTAGGTTATGGTAATAGTGATTATAAAGCTTATTTAGATGAGATGATGAGTTACAAACTAAATTTAGGTCTAAAAAACGGTGGTGCTATTAAGTTTTCTAAATCCTTTATAGAGCTTGTTGACTCTGATACAAAGGAACTTATAGTTAGTGAAGAGGATTATATAGAGTTACCTATCCATAACGTAGCGATTCAGTTTGCTGTAGATAATACACCAAGGCTAATAATGACGTTTAGCTGCGCTATTAAAAATCAACCAACTTATAAATTAAACCAAGGAATAATTAGTAATACCTTAATAAAAGGTAGATTTGGGAGAAAGAAAATTACGAAAGAAGATGCAGTATATGCAAATATTGATGAGATAAAAGTAGTGTTTTTTAATGATCGTATTCAGGTAATTGTCCGAACCGCAGAATATGGAAGCTATCATATCATCAACGAAAAAAGGGATTCCCTTGTATATAATGAGAAATAAAGATTTTTTTAAAATTTATATTTCACAATAATGTGACTCTTTAATTTCTTATTGATTTATAGTTGTGTAGATTTAATTTGATAGGATAAAAGTTGTAGGTGGAAAAATTAGACTTGTAAAATAAGCTTTAATCCTTACTGCTTTTCCGCTCTTTACTTCGTTTTATAACTTTGTATTCTTCGTAACATTCACTAATGGCATCCAAAATTTGAAGGTCATTTGCTGTGTTTATAAAATCTTTAGAATAGTTACATTGGTTAACTATTTCATCTAAATCATATTTGGTAACTTGTAATAAAACCAATAACATTTCTCTATCAAAACGCTTAGCAAGTTGGTTTCTAATTTCGTCATCCTTTTTCATTTTCTTAAGCTTATGCATTTCATTAGGCTTGCGGCCAAACATATTATATAAGAAATCTGCAGGATTAAAAATGGCTCCAAGAACTTTGGTAGCAATATTAGGTTTACCAGCTTCATAACCTTGACCAGGTAATCCAGAAATTCGATAACGGTTATTAGACGTTACAGGAACTTGGTTCATATCTACTTCTAAATAGCCTGTTAATTGTAATTGCTTTACGGTTACTTCTTCTAGTGCTAGAGCTAATTCGGTCATTCCAATTTCAGTATTCCCAAATTTTAACCAATCATTAGTCACACGTACTTTGATGGATTTATAACCAATGTAAGATAAGTGTAAAGTATCGTTGACTTTAGCTCTAATTTCAAAAAGGCCATCATCGTTTGTTGCAGTTCCAACAACTTGGTTAATATTTACAATATTAGCTTCGCTAAGTGGTAGGTTGGTTGTAGTACTAATTAAAGTTCCTTTAACCTTGGTAATTGCTGTAGTAGAAGTACTGTCTTGACTATAGCCTAGAGCAGCAGTCAAGCTGAAAATTAAAATAAGTAGATATCGCATGTAAGTTTGTTACGATGTAAATATAATAAACAAAACGTATTTTAAGGGCTGCTCGTTTATTTTTGACGTAAAATTAACTTTTATTTCTAAGTATAAGTTTACCGTATGGGTATAAAAAAACCAAAACTGAGAGATTGTTCTCTAAATTTTGGTTTTTAAAAGTTTTATATTTTACTGCAAATACAGTTTAGTCTCTACGTCTAGAACGTCTTGGTCTATCTGAACCTCCGCTAGATTCTGAAGATGAAGAACGTCTATCTCCTCTACTAGAATCGCTAGATCTTCTGTCTCCACGATCACTAGAACGAGAATCGTCTGAACGTCTTCTGTCAGTTCTGTTCCCAGAACCTCCTGAAGAGCGTCTTTCTCCTCTTGGGCTATCAGCGCGTCTGCGACCTCCACCTCCTGAAGAACGTCTTTCGTTACCACCACGGCTTCTTCCGCCACTTCGGCCACCACGATTTCTTCCGCCACCTCTATCTTCACTAACTTCAACATTTACAAAACGACCTTCGTATTTGTAATCCGTAAAGAATGCAAGTATCTTTTCTTGTAATGCTTTTTCTGTATTAAAGAAAGAAAAACTCTCTTTTACATCTACCTTAAAAACATCGTCACGTCCTAATTCTAATTGTTCTTTTAAGAAGTCTTTCATCTTCATCCAATCAAAACCATCTTTACTACCTACGTTAATGAAGAAGCGAGAATCGTTAGATTGTTTTCCATAGTCACGTCCACCATCTCTATCTGAACCTCTAGAGTCTACAACACCTAAATCTTTCGATTTTTGGTAATAGTTGAAGAAACGGTTAAATTCTGCAGAAAAGAATTTCTTGATAAGTTCTTCTTTATCAGTATCTGCAAATAATTCGTTTATACTTTCTAAATGCTTATCAATTTCGTGATTCGTTTCTGTAACATGTACTTTATTTGCTAAAGCCATTAATTGTACTTCAACAATATCACCTCCAGAAGGAATATCTTTCTTCTCAAACTGTTTTTTAATAATACGCTCAATACCTTTAATCTTTCTAACTTCACTTTTAGAAACAATGACCATTGAGATACCTGTTTTACCAGCACGACCAGTTCTACCAGATCTGTGTGTGTAAATTTCTGGTTCATCAGGTAATTGATAATGAATTACGTGTGTAATATCATCTACATCAATTCCACGAGCTGCAACATCTGTTGCTACTAACATTTGTATTTGCCTGCTTCTGAAAGATTTCATTACGATATCTCGCTGATTTTGGCTTAAATCTCCATGCAAAGCTCCAGCAGAATAACCATCTTCAATTAAAAGTTCGGCTACTTTTTGAGTGTCTCTTTTTGTACGACAGAAAATTACAGAGAAAATTTCTGGATTTGCATCTGCCAAACGTTTCATCGCTTGGTAACGATCCCTTGCGTTTACTAAATAATATTCGTGAGAAACGTTATTGGTACTTTCATTTTTGTTACCTACTGTAATTTCCGTAGGGTCTAACATGAATTTTTTTGCTATCGTTGCCACTTCTCTAGGCATCGTTGCAGAAAACAACCACGTGTTTTTGTCTTCAGGTGTATGAGAAAGAATATCTGTGATATCTTCTTTAAAACCCATGTTTAGCATCTCATCAGCTTCATCTAAAACGCTGTATTGTATTTTAGAAATGTCAACCATTCTACGGCTAATCATATCTTTCATACGTCCTGGAGTTGCTACAATAATTTGCGCTCCTCTTTTTACAGCTCTTGCTTGGTCGCTAATACTTGCACCACCATAAATGGCAACTACATTTAGTCCTTTGCAATATTTACCGTAAAGTTTTAATTCGTTGGTGATTTGTAAACAAAGTTCACGAGTTGGAGATAAGATTAAACCTTGTGTGGTTCTGCTATCCATATCTATTTTTGCTAACATTGGAAATCCAAATGCTGCAGTTTTCCCAGTACCAGTTTGTGCTAAAGCCACTAAATCTATGTCTTCTTCTAATAAAAGGGGAATTGCTTTTTGTTGGACTTCACTTGGTTTTTCAAAACCTAAATCCGTAATAGCGTGTAAAAGGTCTTCATTAAGACCGAGTTCTTGGAATGTGCTCATTCTTGAGTATATGTATTCGATTATGTTCTGTTGGTGTTACAAAAGAAGCGAATCGACATACTAAACACTTAAACTTCTAGGTAACACATCCTCACTCTGAGGAATTTACAAAATTCTATCTTGGAATTTTTGCAAGGTGCAAAGGTACGTTAATTATTTGGATAATCAATTTATATTATAAAAATACTTATTCTCATTGACTTTAGAGCTTGTTTTAGAATTTGTTTGTTACAAAAAAGAGCGTTAAAACAGGTGGTTTCTTCTAGAGTTTAAGTCGGTGTTTGCTAAAAATCGGATAATAGTTTAAATCTAATTTTTGCAGTAGTTATCGAATTATTTGTTGAGAAATGCAATTAATTGAGTAACTGCTTTTCCTCGGTGTCCAATGTTGTTTTTTTCTTCCAAAGAAATTTCAGCAAATGTTTTGTCACTTGCTTCCGCTTTAAAAATAGGATCGTAGCCAAAACCACCTTCACCGTGTCTTTCTTTCGTTATTTCGCCTTTACAAATACCAGTAAAGGTGTGAAGTTCCCCATTAATGTGTAAAGCAATTACGGTTTTAAACTGAGCGTTTCTATTGGGTTTATCTTTAAGTTCAGTTAGTAACTTATTAGTATTGTCTTCTGCATTGCGCTGAGGACCAGCATAACGAGCAGAGTAAACTCCAGGTTCTCCGTTAAGCGCATGAACCTCTAAACCTGTATCATCTGCAAAACAATCATAACCGTAATGTTTTTTAAGATATTCTGCTTTTTGTATGGCATTGCCTTCTATGGTCGCTTGTGTTTCAGGGATGTCTTCATTACAAGCAATATCTTTTAAACTTAGAAGTTTAATATGTTGTGGCATAATAGCTTGAACTTCTTTTATTTTATTTAAGTTATTTGTAGCGAAGACAAGTTGCATAGTATATTCTTAATTAATGTATTTTAGCTTTTGTAAAAATATGAATCTAATTATATATCATTTGACAAAACAGCATGTTTTTGAAAAGAGTTTAGTGTTAAAGCTTGTTTTTCTTTTAAGTTTTGGTGTGTTTACGTTATCTCTGAGTTCTCAAAACTTTGATGACATAGATTCTTTGCTTGTAGATAGAGATATTGAAAATTATTCTATTCGCATTTTAACCAATTATAAAGTCAATAAATTCAGTCTTAAAAATCACGGTTCTAGATTAAAGTTTGTGCCTAACAATAAACATGGTTTAGGGTTTGGTTTTGCTAATAAAAAACTAATATTAGACCTCGCTTTTAATCTTAAAAATCCAAATAAAGAGGAAACTAGACGATTTGATTTACAAGGAACTACGATTTTAAAAAAGAAACATTTTGTGAACGTCTATGCACAAACGTATAAAGGATTTGAGGCGAAGAATAATTTTAATGAACCTTATGTTTTTAGATCAGACTTACGTTCTATTAATATTGGTTTTAACTACTTACATACTTTAGATAACGTAGAGTTTTCTTATTCACTATTAAAAGCGGGCTTGTCTGAAAAAGAACATGAAAATGTGTTTATAACGGGAGGTTTAGGGCTGTTTGGTGGTTTTGATTATTTCTCAGCGGATTCCAGTATTCTTTCTGAAGAATCCAGTTCTTATTTTAACGAAGAAGCTAATATTAAAAGGTATCAATCTGTTGCTATTGGTGTTTTAGCCGGATTTGTCTCTTATTATAAACTTCCAGAAAACATTACGGCGACCTTAAATGTAATGCCTGGAATTGGAATAACACACAAAAAAATCACCTTAAAAGATGGAGGCTACATTCCCTCTAATCCAATGATTTATAAATTAGATTTTTTAGTGGGTTTAGCCTATAATCTTAAACAGTACTATGTGAGTTTAACCTATAGTAATGGATTGTATGCTACAGATTTTGACTACGATAATAAGTACCGCTTAAATCTTTCAAAAGCAAAGTTGGCTTTTGGTTACAAGTTTAAACATAAAAAGTAGGACTAGTTTTAATGAAATTTCTTGCGAAGCGTTTTTTTGCTGTTAATTATTTAATTACATAGTTATAGGTTTTTATGAGCAATGAGATTTAGCTGTTTTTTTTCACCATAGACTGAAAATTAAATTTATATTTAAGTTTTAAAATTTAAAAAATATAAATGAAACAGTATTTATTGTTTACGTTGCTATTAAGTGTGGTTTTCTTCGGTAATGCACAGAAAACATTTAATTATCCAGAGACTCCAAAAGACACATTTGCAGATGTTTATTTTAATGAGAAGGTGGAAGATCCTTACCAATGGATGGAAAACCCTAACGACCCAAGATTAGAGGGGTGGTTAGACTCACAGCAAAAATTCACTAATAAGCAACATAAAAAATATGTAAATATGTGGGCATTAAAATCTCAATTGTCTACAATGTATTATGCAACAAGAGCTAAGGATAAAAAAACATATCAAGAGAAAGCAGATAGTTTAAAGTCTAAATATCAGTTTAAACATGTAAGCACTTCGTCTAAACGCTCCTCTGATTTAATGTATCGCTTAAGAGGTGATAAAAACTATAAAAAATTAGTAAATCTTAAAGATTTTAGATTAGATAAAGATGATAATGTAAGTATTAGAAATAGATATGTAAATGAAGATTTTAATTTAGTTGCCATTGAATTCTCGCATAACGGAAGCGATTGGACAGAAGCCTATTTTTTTGATTTATTAACCGGAGAGCGACTTTCAGATAAGTTAGAAAACTTAAGAGGTTACGGTTTAATCTGGGATAAAAGAAATGTTATTTATAATACATTTGAAAAACCTGCAGAAGGAAGAGAATTACTAGATAAAGCAAAAGGACAAAAATTGTTTTACCATAAATTAGGAAATAAGCAGTCTGAAGATAAAATGTTATATCAAAATCCAGATGTTACAGGAACGAATTCATTCCGTTATTTTAAATTAAATGATAAGGTGTTTTTTTATCATTATTATACCGTTAGAGGAAAAACGGTTAAAGCTTTGTCAGTAGCTTATATTACACCAGAATCGTTTTATTTATCTAATTTTTTACTGTATCCAAATTCTGATTCTATTTATGTTAGTATAGAAGAATCCCAAGGTGACACCGTTTTTTTAAAGACCAATTGGGAAGCTCCAAATGGAAGAGTATTACAAGCAGATATTACACAATTAAATAAAGTATCGGAATTTATACCAGAGTATGATTCTAGATTAACAGCGGTAAATAAATTAGGCAAAGGCAAGATTGCATGTATGTACACCAATGAAGGAAAAAATTTAGCTATGATTTTTGATTTGAAAGGACAGCTTTTAAGAACAATTGATTTTCCTGAAGGTAAAGAAATAAATTACCTTTATGAGAGAGAAGATAATGCAAAACATACGATTTTTAGTGTGTCTTCATTTTTTCACCCTGACCTTTGGTATCAATTATCACTCTCAGATCTTACGTTTAAGCCAGCTCAAGTTTTAACCGTGCCTTATGATGCAGAAAGTTTAGAAACTAGATATGTAAAGTACACTTCTAAAGATGGTACAGAAGTGCCCATGTATATTACTTGTGCTAAAGACACAAAACTCGATGGCAATAATCCGACGTTAATTTATGGCTATGGAGGTTATGGAACTACAGTAAAACCTTTCTTTGATGAGTCTTCAACTCTTTGGTTATTGCATGGTGGAATTTTAGCTGTACCAAATGTAAGAGGAGGTGGAGCTAATGGTACAGAATGGAGTCTTGAAGGAAGACGACTAAAAAAGCAAAATACAATTGACGATTTTATTTCGGCTGCAGAATATCTTATTTCAGAAAACTATACAAATAGTGAAAGATTAGCTATAAATGGTGCATCGCATGGAGGTTTACTTGTTGGAGCTGCAATTACCCAAAGACCTGAATTGTTTAAAGCAGCAATAGCCGAAGCAGGAGTTTATGATATGTTGCGTTTTGAGAAGTTTACTATCGGTTCTGCAAATACTAATGTTAATGAATTTGGTACTGTAACCGATTCTTTAGATTATGCTAACCTCAAATCTTACTCACCAATCCATAATATGAAAGTGGGTACAAAGTATCCTAATGTTTTACTTATCGTAGGAGAGAATGATGATAGAGTTCCACCATTTCATTCTTATAAGTTTTTAGCAAATTTACAAGAAAAAGGAAGTGATGATTCGTTGTATGAAATTTATACGGTTAAAGGTACAGGTCATGGTGGAGCATTAAATGATCATGATTTTACTCAGGAGCTCACCCACAAGTATTCGTTTTTATTTAGTCAGCTAGATGTAAAAATTAATTAAGATTTTTTTGAACATATGATTTTAAATTTTTATAAAACTTTGGGTATTTTTTATGAGATTTATCAGTTATAAAAAAACTTAAGTTTTGTAACTTAGTCAAAAGAATTATTCATTTAAACGATATAGATTATGACGGTAAATTTTCAATATGTAAACCTTGATGCAAGTGATACGCTTTCTGCATTGACAGAAGAAAAATTAGAAAAATTAGCTACTAAATTTGAGTTTCTTATTTCAGCTCAAGTATATTTTAAACTTGATGAGAAAGATCATAATGCAGGTAAAATATGTAATATAGAATTGAGCTTGCCAGGTCCTCGAATTTTTGCAACTTCTAATGAGAAGAATTATGAAATGGCTATGACAGAAACGATTAATGATTTAACAAAACAATTAAAAAAACGAAAAGAAGTATATAAAACACATTAAACAATTACGACGTTTAATTGGAGAGGGTTTGTAGTTTTAGGTATGATGAAAATGTTCATTTCTAAAAATTGTAAACCCTCTTTTTATGGTTAGACTTCAAATTCAATTTAAATATCAGAAATAGTTTTATTTATTTTTTTATTAAATTTATTTACTATCTTAAATAGTATAAAAACAATTAATAATATGCGATGGTCAATATAGAATTTTTAGAAATTGATATGTTTGAAAATATTTCAAATCTTTCTAAAATAATCGGTACAGAAATCTACCGAGAAAAGTGTCATAATTATTTAATTATAGATAGCAAATATGGTAGTGGAATCATTGCTGCTTCTAAGATTACTGATACCATTACTAATCTATCTTTTGATGTTATGTTTAATGATGATGTAGAGCTATCTTTTTTTACAAATAAATTACATTACGTAGATTTTATCTATTGTTTAGAAGGTACTATTGCTCATAAGTTTAATTACGCGCCAGGCTATGAGCGCATAAATTTTAGACAAAATGCTATAATAAGTAGAGGTAATAATTCTAAAAGCATCATTAAATTCCCAGGAAATGTGCCATTACGAGTGAATATCATAACGTATCAGAATGTGGTGAGTTCAATAGGTGTAAATGAGTTTAAAATTAATCAATTACAAGATAGAGCCCTTGTAAAACTATCTCACACATTCTCTCAGGATAATTATAGATATTTAGGTCGAATTTGCTTTAAAACGGCTGTTTATGCTCAGCAAGCATTAAAACATATGTTAGAATCGTCTTCTGAGATTTTATTTAAAGAAGCAGCAATTCTAAATACGCTTGCGTCGCAATTAGAGCGCCATAGAGAGGATACTGAAAGTAATTATTCTGAAGCTCCAATTAGACCATCGGAGATAGACAAAATTATTGCTTTAGAGATTTTTATGAATAATAATATCTCTGAGGATTTAACTGTTGAGCGTTTGGTAGCCTTATCAGGGCTCAATGCTGCAAAGCTTCAAATGGGTTTTAAATATCTTTTTAATACTACAGTATCCTGTTATGTGAGAGAGAAAAGACTTGACAAAGCCGTTAATTTAATTAAGGAAACTGAATTTAATGTTTCTGAATTAGTGTATAGCGTTGGTTTTACAAGCAGAAGTTATTTTACTAAAATATTTAAAGAACGTTATGGCGTTTTACCTTCACAATGTATTACTAATCCTAATCTTTTAATGGCTGTTTAAGCAAATCAATAAATTTTAAATATGTATTATTCAGTTATATATCAATCCAAAGCTCAAGACAATTTTTCACCTAAGGATATTGAGTTAATGTTGATAAAAGCAAAGCGAAAAAATAAAAAACATAAAATTACAGGTTGCATTGTGTACTCAGGCAATAAATTCATTCAAATGATTCAAGGTCCAAAACAAGAGATTACAGATTTATACAAGGATATAAAAGCCGATAATAGACACTTTAGCGTAATAACACTATTAGAAAAGGCATCAAAAGAAAAAATATGGAGTGATTGGTCTATGGCAATGTTGAATTTTTCAGGCGGTTCTAAACAAGTGATGAGTAGCAGAATTTTACTTGAATCTTATTTTGAAACAGCAAATAAAGCTGAAAAAAAATCAGAAGTTTTTGAAGTATTGCGTTCAAATGTTCTCGATTTAATTAATGAAAGTAACTAATTATTCAACGTAAGTTTAGCGATGATGATAAGGTTCATTTCTAAGAATTGTAAACCCTCTATACAATTGTTCAATAAAGAATAGACGCACCATTTGATGAGAAAAGGTCATTTTAGATAATCCTAATTTACCATTAGCTCTAGTATAAACGGCATCCGAAAATCCATAAGGACCTCCAATGACAAAAATTAAGGTTTTAATCCCTGAATTCATGTGTTTTTGTAGGTAGCCAGAAAATGCGACGGAATCAAATTGTTTACCGTTTTCATCGAGAAGAACTAAAACATCAGATGTTTGAGTTTTGGCTAAAATAAGATCACCTTCTTTATCTTTTTGCTGTGCTTCAGATAAATTTTTAACCTTTTTTAAATCAGGAATAATTTCAAAATCAAACTTTATATAAAACCCAAGTCGTTTTGAATAATCTTCAATTAGTGCAATTAAGTTTTTATTGTCGGTTTTGCCTATGGCTATGAGTTTTATATTCATGGGTTTGTCACTTCTAATGATTCCAATTTTTTTTTCGGAATAGTATAGAGAAGTCTCATTTAGATGATTCTCGATACAAATTTATTCGTTTTACTGATATATTCACGCGAACTGCTGTAGATTTATTCAAATTTTCAAATATCAATTCCTATTTTTACATTAAATACATATCAAGATGATTTCAAAAGCACAATTCGATAAAGAAATAGAATTAATTATCTCAAATGCTATCAGAGAAGATGTCGGAGATGGAGACCATAGCTCATTGGCTTGTATTCCGGCTTCGGCTCAAGGTAAAGCAAAATTGTTAGTCAAAGACAAAGGAGTTATTGCTGGTGTAGAATTTGCGAAGCAAGTATTTGCTTATGTAGATGAAAACATGAAAGTTGAAACTTTAATTGAAGATGGACAAAAAGTAAAACATGGAGATATTGTTTTCTATGTTGAAGGCGCTTCACAATCCATTCTTAAAGCAGAACGTTTAGTTTTAAATGCTATGCAACGTATGAGTGCTATTGCAACTAAGACTAGAGAATTTGTAGATATATTAGAAGGTACAGGAACTAAAATTCTAGACACACGTAAAACAACTCCAGGTATTAGAGCGCTTGAAAAGTGGGCTGTAAAAATTGGAGGTGGAGAGAATCATAGATTTGCATTGTATGATATGATTATGCTAAAAGATAATCACATCGATTTTGCAGATGGAGTCTCTAAAGCAATTAATTTAACCAAACAGTATTTAAAAGATACTAATCGCGATTTAAAAATAATTGTTGAAGCAAGAAACCTTGAAGAAATTAAAGAAATTTTAGATTGTGGTGGAGTTTACCGCATTCTTATCGATAACTTTAATTACGAAGATACGCGTAAAGCTGTAAAACTAATAGGCAATCAATGCTTAACAGAATCTTCAGGAGGTATTAACGAAAATACACTTAGAAAATATGCAGAATGTGGAGTCGATTTTATTTCATCAGGCGCATTAACGCATTCGGTTTACAATAAAGATTTAAGTCTTAAAGCCGTTTAGGGTATCATATTTATTTAAAGTTATAAAGCAAGAGGTTAACAACCAGATGCTAAAAACTATACAATGTCAAAACTTATAGAAGATAAATTAAATAAGATTCCGGTTGTAAATTTACTTGTGCGCTTTTTTAAACAGATTAAATTACCTGGGTTTGAAGGTTTATCTGTCTACGATCTGTTGGAACTTTATACAATGGGTATTGTAAATGGTGCTTTAACTACAAGAGCAAGTGCAATTGCATTTAGTTTTTTTACAGCTATTTTTCCGTTTTTGTTATTTGTAATAATTGTTATCCCTTACATACCAATTGCTGGTTTTCGAGTGGATTTCTTAGATTTTTTAAATTCAATTTTACCACCTCAAACCTCAGAATTCTTTATAGATAGTATCTTTAAAGACATGAGTAGTAATAGTAGTGGTGGTTTAATATCATCCGTATTTATTCTGTCTGTTTTTTTAATGGCAAATGGCGTAAATGCCGTTTTTTCTGGCTTTGAAACGTCATATCACAAACAATTATATCGAAATATATTTAAACAATACGTGTATGCTGTTGGTGTAGCATTAATTCTCGCTTTCCTTTTATTATTAACCGTTGCTGTGTTTGGTTATTTTCAGATTTACGTGATTCAACCACTTTATGAAACCGTTACAGGTCACGATGCTTTGGAAAGTTCTTATGGGTTAGGCTGGATTATTTTTGCCAAGTATTTATTCTTTGTTTTCATGGTGTATTTAGCAACCGCCACGTTATATTATTTTGGAACTAAAGAAGGTAGAGACTCTAAATTCTTTTCGGTAGGAGCTTTGCTTACAACGTTGCTTATTATGTTAACGTCTTATTTGTTTGGTATATATATTGAAAATTTTTCAAAATATAATGAACTCTATGGTTCAATTGGTGCCTTATTAATTCTGCTATTGTATTTATGGCTAAACGCTAATATTTTACTTTTAGGTTATGAGCTAAATGCGTCGTTACAATATTTTAGAAAACATCCTAAATCTAAAAAGGAAATATTGGATTTGTAGTGCTTTGAAAATTATTAAATATAGGAGACTAATTCATTTTTATAATGGTTTAAAGTGCAACATTATACAAGTGAAGAATAATAGTATAATGTTCTCGTTTATAAAAACCATTTCCAATCGAGATGGTTTTTTAAATTAAACCCATTACATTTGAAGAACAAACACCTTAAATAACAACTTATGATTAAAAACACTTTAGCATTTATTATTCTGTTCACGGTGTTTTTTAATCTCACAGCTCAAAACGTTATTGGTAAATGGAAAACCATAGATGATAATACAGGAGATGCAAAATCTGTAGTTGAAATTTATGAAGAAGATGGTAAAGTTTTCGGTAAAATTATTGCTGTTACTAATCCTGATGTAGAACATAGAAAATGTACTAATTGCACAGGAGATAAAAAAAATCACCGCATTATTGGTTTAGTCTTTATAGAAGATATGGTTAAAAATCATAATGTTTACGAAGGAGGTACAATTTTAAACCCTGAAAATGGGAGTACTTACAGATGCCGATTAAAGCTCCAGGATAACGGAGAAACACTTCAAGTAAGAGGTTATTTGGCTTTCTTTTACAGAACACAATATTGGAAACGCGTAGAATAATGTTGCATTTTATAGACGTCATATTACCAATTCCACTTCAAAAAGCATTTACGTATCATATTACGGAAGCAGAATCCAAGTTTTTAACTATAGGAATGCGTGTTGCTGTACCATTTGGTAAGAGTAAGATTTATACAGCCTTAGTTTATAAAATTCATCAGAATCCACCAACGGCTTACGATGCTAAAACTATTCATCAGATTTTAGATGATTCTCCGGTGATAACGGAAAATCAAATTAAACATTGGGAATGGATTTCTGGCTATTACATGTGTAGTTTGGGTGAGGTGATGCGAGCAGCAATGCCAAATGCTTTTTTATTAGAAAGTGAAACTGTTATTTCTAGAAATGAAAAAGTAACCATACAAGGATCCGATTTAAAAGACGAAGAATTCTTAATTTATGAAGCCTTACAACATCAATCATCATTAAAAATTAATGATGTTGTTTCTATATTAGATAAAAAGCGGGTTTTGCCTATTATTAATAGCTTGGTAGAAAAAGGTGTGGTGAATTTGCAAGAAGAACTCTACGAAAAATACACACCTAAATTAGTGCGTTATGTAAAACTGCATAGCAATCATAAATCGCAAGAAAAGTTACAAGAATTATTAGAAGCATTAAGTCGTGCACCAAAACAACGCGAAGTGGTGTTAACGTTATTTACAATGGAAGCTTCACTAAAGCAACCCATAAAAGTTACCGATTTAACAGAACGTAGTGGAGCATCAACATCGATAGTTAAATCGTTAATCGATAAAAATATTTTAGAAGAGTATCATATTCAGGTCGATCGTGTTCAGTTTGATGGAGACGGTGATGCGGATGCTAAACGTTTAAGTGAGGCGCAGCAAAATGCCTATGAACAAATAGAAGAAAGCTTTAAAGAAAAATCAGTAGCCTTGTTACATGGCGTGACGTCTTCAGGTAAAACTGAAATCTATGTGCAGCTCATTCAAAAACAATTAGAACTTGGAAAACAGGTTTTGTATTTATTACCAGAAATAGCTTTAACAACACAGTTAGTAAATAGACTTCAAGATTATTTTGGAGAAAAAGTAGCAGTGTTTCATTCTAGATATTCAGGCAACGAAAGAGTAGAGGTGTGGCAAAATATGTTGTCTAATTCAGAGAAAGCTCAAGTTATTATTGGCGCACGTTCTTCATTATTATTGCCATTTATAAATTTAGGATTAATCATTGTCGATGAAGAACATGAGTCATCCTATAAACAATTTGATCCTGCTCCAAGATATCATGCAAGAGATGCAGCCATTGTATTGTCGCATATATTTAAAGCAAAAACACTTTTAGGATCTGCGACTCCAAGTTTAGAAAGCTATTTTAACGCCACTCAAGGTAAATATGGTTTGGTAGAATTAAATACACGTTACAACAACGTAATGATGCCAGATATTGAACTCGTAGACTTGGCAGATAAATATAAGCGTAAACGCATGAAAGGTCATTTTAGTGATCGGCTTATTCAAGAAATGACAGAGACTTTGGATGAAGGGTTTCAGATTATTTTATTTCAAAATCGTCGTGGTTATTCTCCTATTATAGAATGTACAACTTGTGGTACATCGCCACAATGTCCAAACTGTGATGTGAGTTTAACATATCATCAATATCGCGATCAATTACGCTGTCATTATTGTGGTTACAATTCATCTATGTTAAAGACGTGTCAAGGTTGTGGCAATGCTACGTTAGATACTAAAGGTTTTGGAACCGAACAAATAGAGCAAGAGGTAAAAGTGTTGTTTCCTGAAAAGAAAGTGGCACGTATGGATTTAGATACCACACGAGGAAAATACGGTTTCGAGAAAATAATAAATAGTTTTGAGCAGCGCGAAGTAGATATTTTGGTTGGTACGCAAATGTTAACTAAAGGTTTAGACTTTAGATTTGTGAAGTTAGTTGGTATTATGAATGCAGATAACTTACTTAACTTTCCAGATTTTAGAGCACATGAGCGTAGTTATCAATTAATGGCTCAGGTTTCTGGGAGAGCAGGTAGAACAGATTTGCGTGGAAAAGTATTAATCCAGACCTATAATCCTCATCATAATATATTACAGCAAGTGTCTACAAATGCCTATAAAGAAATGTATGCAGAACAAATGGACGAGCGTAATAATTTTAAATATCCTCCAATCTTCAGGCTGATTAAAATTACGTTTAAGCACAAAGATTATGATCGTGTAAATTTAGCGGCAGATTGGTATGCTAAATCATTAAAACAGGTTTTTAAATCTAATGTTTTGGGTCCAGAATTTCCGCCAGTATCACGAATTAGGAATTTATATCATAAAAATATATTGATTAAAATACCTTTCAATCAATCGTTAGGTAAAACCAAACAGGCTATTCTAAAAATTGAGAATAGTTTTAACGCGGTTAAAGATTTTAGACCAGTGCGTGTGGTAATTAATGTAGATAATTATTAAAACTAAAAAAACCCAAGCTTTTCAGCTCAGGATTCTTTATAACTTATAATGTAATACTTTAAATTTTAATGTAATGGGGCGACTACATGTTATTCAAAGCGTCTACAAGTTGAGTCTTTTTATTTCGACTCAATGGAATTTCATAAGCTCCAACTTCAACATTTTTACTGTTAAAGCGGTCAATTTTATCGAGATTCACAATGTAAGATTTGTGAATTCTTAAAAATTTACCTTCGGGTAATTCTTGTTCAAAAGCTTTCATTGTAGATAATACTACTAAGCTGTTTTCTTCTGTTACTACTTTTACGTAATCACCAAGGGCTTCAATCCATTTAATATCCTTAATATAAACTTTACGTTTTTTAAGGTTACTTTTCACAAAGATATGTTCGCCGTCTGTTTCGTTAAAATCTAATTTTAATTTATGTTGTTCAATAGCTTTTTCTACGGCAACATTAAAACGTTCTTTTGTGATTGGTTTTTGAAGGTAATCGGTGGCATCGTAATTAAATGCTTTAAAAGCATATTCGGTTTTACCGGTAACAAAAATAATTTGAGGTTTGTTGTTGAGTACATCTAGTAATTCAAAACCGTTTAATACAGGCATCTCTATATCTAGAAAGATAAGATCTACTTTATGTGTATTAAGACCGTTTTTTGTTTCTAACGCACTGCTGTATTCTGCAATAAGATTAAGTGAGGAATGATTCTCAATTAACTTTACTATAGAAAGACGCTGAATCGCAGAATCATCAACAACTACACAGTTTAAAGTCATAACATTATTAATTTTAGGTTAAGATATCGACAATAGTACAATAAATTCGGTTAAAAAACAAATATTACCGACAAACCGTATTATTTTAATTATTATTTTGCTTGTTACAAGTTTACTAATTTTAGTTGAATAAATATTGTTAAATCTAGAATAAAGATGTACTTTTGCAGCCGTTTTTAACAATAAACAAAATTATTTATTATGAATCATTATGAAACTGTTTTCATCTTAAATCCCGTTTTATCTGAAGATCAGATAAAGGAGACAGTAAAGAAATATGAGGATTTCCTCGTTTCTAAAGGTGCTAAGATGATATCCAAAGAAGATTGGGGCTTAAAAAAATTAGCCTATGCAATCCAAAACAAAAAAAGTGGCTTTTACCACTTATTTGAGTACACTGTTGCTGGTGAAGCAATCGAACCTTTAGAGGTAGAATTTAGACGTGACGAGCGTTTTATGCGTTACTTAACTGTGAGTTTAGACAAACATGCTATTTCATGGGCTGAGAGAAGAAGAGAAAAACTTAAAGTTAAAGCAAAAGCAAAAGCCTAATTATGTCATCAATAGAACAACAAGCAAAAGGAAAAAAAGACGGAGAAATTAGATATTTAACACCGTTAAATATTGAGACGTCTAAAGTAAAGAAATACTGTCGTTTCAAAAAGTCTGGAATCAAGTATGTAGATTATAAAGATGCAGATTGGTTATTAGGTTTTGTAAACGAACAAGGTAAATTGTTACCAAGACGTTTAACAGGAACATCTTTAAAGTATCAAAGAAAAGTATCTGTGGCAGTAAAAAGAGCTAGACATTTAGCCTTAATGCCATATGTAGCTGATTTATTAAAATAAAATATCATAACAATGGAACTTATATTAAAACAAGACGTTGAGAATTTAGGATTTAAAGACGATATTGTATCTGTTAAGAACGGTTATGGTAGAAATTTTTTAATTCCTCAAGGACAAGCTGTAATGGCTACTTCTTCTGCTAAAAAAGTATTAGCAGAGACTTTAAAGCAAAGAGCTTACAAAGAAAAAACTGTTATCGCTAGTGCAGAACAAACTGCTGAAGCTTTAAGAGGTTTAGATATTAAAATTACAGCTAAAGCTGGAACAGGCGCTACTGCTGGTGCTAAATTATTTGGTTCTATTACCACTATGGATTTAGTTGCTGCATTTAAAAAAGCAGGTCACGAAGTTGATAAGAAATTTATTTCTATCACTGGTGGTAACATCAAGCGTTTAGGTCAGTACGAAGCTGCAATTAGATTACACAGAGCAGTAACAGTAGATTTAACTTTCGATGTTATAGCAGACGCATAATCTTTTTATTATTATTACAAAAAACCGTTTAGTTTTCTAAGCGGTTTTTTTATTACCTTTTTTGTCAGATTATCATAGATTTAATCTTGTAAGGTTACTCATACCAAGCAGGTCTTAAAAATAGTTGTAACATGAAACAGATTTTTTTTATTCTTGCATTTTTGGCTTTTGTTGGTTGCAAACAGTCCAAAGAATCAACCCAGACTACAGAAATTGCAGCCTCAAAACTTATAGAACTTTTTAAAGCTTCTAATTCTACCTTTCCTAACGTAAGTGTACATCGCGGAGGAAAAGGATTGGTTAATTATCCTGAAAACTGTTTAGAAACTATTAACTATGTTAATGATAGTATCGTTGCTATTTACGAAATTGACATCGCACAAACTAAAGATGGGCAATTGGTGTTGTTACACGATAACTCAATTGATAGAACAACTACAGGAAGCGGAAAAGTAGATCAGTTAACCTACAATGAATTAAAAGAGTTTAATTTAGTAGATGATCATGGCAACGAAACATCTTTTAAAATTCCTTTATTTTCTGACGTATTAACGTCGTGTAAAAAGAACAACATCATTTTAACGGTAGATATTAAGAAAACAGTAAGCCAGGAAACTGTGATTAACGCTATAAGAGAGGCAAACGCTTCTGATATTGCTATTATTATCACTTACAACTTGCAACAAGCACAAACGGCTTATGAGTTAGCACCAGATTTATTATTATCTGTTTCTGCAAGAAATGACGAAGAGCTTAATCGTTTGTTAGGGACTAATGTTCCGACTAAAAATATGTTAGCGTTTACAGGAACACGTTTATCTGATGTTTCACTTTTTAAAAGATTACATGATGAAAATATTGTTTGTATGCTAGGTACCTTAGGAAACTTAGATAAAAGTGCAGAAGCTAAAGGCGGTCAATTATATCGTGAATGGAAAGAAAAAGGAGTAGATATCATGGCAACAGATAGACCTTTTGACGCTTATAAAGCAATTAATTAATTACAAAACTACCACGATTAGCATAGGAGAAGGCTTTCGTGAAATAGTTTAAAAAAATAATTAGGTCTCGTATTAACTATGAGATCAGAAACAAAGTTTTTTAATGAAATGCCATATTCATAATTTCAATTAATAAAAATTATTTTTAAAGGCATACCATCTGTCCATTGAAAAACAATAAACTAAAACCAGATGAAATATTCAAGATTAACAAAAGAACAATTTGAAGAATTACATAAAGAATTCATCAATTTTTTAGCCACACAATCTATTACTGGAGATGAGTGGGAAGCTATTAAAAAGGACAAACCAGAAACTGCTGAGCAAGAATTAGACGTTTTTAGTGATTTAGTTTGGTTGGGTGTTTTAAGTAAAGTGGAATATCTAGAACATATTTCGCCACAACAAATTCATCTTTTTCAATGTAATGAGAAAAGCATGCGATTAATAGCGTTAAGGATTGAAGAAAACGAATATGTAGACTTTACAACTAAAGAAGGGTTTAATTGGTTAAGAGATAATTTATTATCAGATTCTGTTGAGTTTTTTAATGCTAAGAAGGACTATTCAGACGATAAACATTTAGATATTTTCAAAATGATTCAGTCTGGTGCTAATATTACAAAAGGCGAATTATTTAATTACTTTTCTAATTTAGTTAAAGGCTAAGACGTCTTCAAAACCCATAAAAAAAAGCACTCATTTCAATTGAGTGCTTTTTTTTGTTTAAAAGAGTCTAAGATATATAAACGTAAAAGGTGTTTTTTTATAGTTTTATGTATTGAAGGCAAAACTATTAGATTAGTATCTTATTTGTGTTTTAATAAAAAGATTTCTGAGGTCTCAGTAATTATTTGTTACTCATAACGTAAAGACTCAATAGGGTCTAATTTCGCGGCTTTTGTTGCAGGATATAATCCGGAAATCACAGCCACAATAAAAGCAATACTTGTAGCCCAAATCATCGCCACCCAAGGTGTAGAAAATTCGAGATCAAAACCATTGGCGACGGCCATACCTATTAAAATACCAAGAACAGTTCCTAAAAGACCACCAAACTGCCCAATGATAATGGTTTCCATAAAAAACTGAAAAGCGATCGTTTTACTTTTTGCACCCAGGGCTTTACGCACACCAATTTCTCTAGTACGTTCACTAACGGAAACTAACATAATATTCATCAATGCAATTGTAGACCCAAATATAGTAATGATACTAATAATCCAGGCCGCAATATAAAGCGCGTCTATGTTTTGCGTGGCACGTGTTAGTAAATCGTCACTACGTACAACCCCAAAATCACTATCTTCTATAGGGTTTAGGCCTCTAATATTTCTAAAGGTTAATATAGCGTCTTCTTGTGCAGCTTCAAGCATATCTGCTTTATCTACTTTTACACTCATGCTATAGTTTATATAAGGATTGGTGAAAATAGAACGGGCTTTCTGTATCGGTATAATCACTCTTAAATCTTGGTTGTTTCCAAAAGTCGATCCTTTTTCCTTTAACACACCAATAACTTTAAATTTAGAACCTCTAATGCTTATCGTTTTTCCAACAGGGTTTTCAACTGTAAACAAAGCTTTTTGCAAATCGCTACCAATGACACAAACCGCATTACTGTTTTTTACGTCAAATACATTGATAGAACGGCCGTTTTCTATTTCTAAACCAGAGTTTTCAATATAAAATTCATTAGCACCAAGCACAGCAACTTCCGGATCTGTTTTTTGACTGTCGTATTTAACCTCTGCTGTAGACGTACCAAAAAAAGACACCGCTACATTAGTAAAAGGGAAATTATAATTGTCTTCAAAATCCTTAACATTTCTATAATTAATTACAGGATTTATTTTCTGACGCTCTCTACGACTCTGGCGTGAAGCCGTAAACTCGTAACGTTGAAAATTAAAAGTATTAGAACCCATCGAAGAGAAATTACTAGAGATAGTATTTTCTAAAGCGGAAACTCCACTGAGAATTCCAACCAATGCCATAATACCAATAGCAATAATTAAAACCGTAAGGATGGTTCGTAACAATTGACTTTTTATAGAATCAAAGGCAATTTTAATATTCTCTTTAGCTAATGAAAACATAGTTTTTAGTCGCGTTAATTGGGTTGTATAAAAGTATAAGACTACTTAAACATGATAAAGTTACTATAAAATGAAGATATCTTTACAAGACCTCTGAAAAATATAATATTTTTGTGTTTAGTATTGAGTTTAAATTAAGTTTCACTAAATAAGATTTCCGCTTTCGTGGAAAGTAAACATGGCACAAAAACCAAGCATCCCAAAAGGTACAAGAGATTTTAACGCAGAAGAAGTCGCAAAACGTTCTTACATCATGGAAACGATAAAAGAACAGTTTCAGATTTTTGGATTTCAACCTATTGAAACTCCAAGCTTTGAAAATTCTGAAACTTTAATGGGTAAATATGGAGATGAAGGAGATCGCTTGATTTTTAAAATTTTGAATAGTGGAGAGTATTTAAAGAAAATTTCAGATGACGATTACACATCTAAATCGGAATCTTTAATAACATCTAAGATTTCAGAAAAAGCCTTAAGATACGACCTCACAGTCCCTTTCGCACGTTACGTAGTACAACACCAAAACGAGATAGAATTCCCCTTTAAGCGCTACCAAATTCAACCGGTTTGGCGTGCAGATCGTCCGCAAAAAGGTCGTTTTAGAGAGTTTTATCAATGTGATGCAGATGTGGTAGGTTCTAAGTCTTTATTTCAAGAAGTAGAATTTGTGCAATTATATGATGCGGTTTTTTCAGCTTTAAAACTAGAAGGTGTAACCATTAAAATTAACAACCGTAAAATTTTATCTGGTATTGCAGAAGTGATTGGAGCACAAGATAAACTCATCGATTTTACAGTGGCCTTAGATAAGTTAGATAAAATAGGCGAGGAGAAAGTAAAAGAAGAAATGCGTGGCAAAGGCATTTCTGAAGATGGTATTACTAAGCTTCAACCATTATTCACGTTAAAAGGTGATTTTGGAAATCAGATTGAAAGTTTAAAATCTATTTTAAGTACTTCGGAAATTGGTTTAAAAGGTATTGAAGAACTCGAATTTATAAACACAGCCATTTCAAACTTACAACTAAAGACAGCGACTTTACAATTAGACGTGACTTTAGCAAGAGGTTTAAACTATTATACAGGTGCTATTTATGAAGTGTCTGCACCAGAAGGTGTAAAAATGGGATCTATTGGTGGTGGAGGTCGTTACGATGATCTTACCGGAATCTTTGGTCTTAAAGACATGAGTGGAGTAGGTATTAGCTTTGGTTTAGATCGTATTTATTTAGTATTAGAAGAATTAGGATTATTTCCTGATACAATTGCCGAATCTACAAAAGTATTGTTCATCAATTTTGGACAAAAGGAAGCGCTGTATAGTTTAGGTGCTGTAACCAAATTAAGACAAGCTAATGTGAAAGCCGAATTGTTTCCTGATGCAGCAATTTCTGGTAAACAGAAGAAAAAACAAATGAATTATGCGAACCGTCGTAATATTCCGTTTGTAGTTTTAATTGGAGATGAAGAATTGAATTCTGGTGTATTCACATTAAAAAATATGACTTCAGGAGAACAGCAAGAATTAGATTTTGATGCTCTTTTGGAGGTTTTAAAATAAAGTAAAATAAAGAAAGCCTCAATCTTATAAAGATTGAGACTTTCTTGCATCACTAACTCACTAACTAAACAATTTATTCAACTATAATTTTTCTTGGTGCTACGGCACCTGTGACTGTTTGTAACTTAATAATATAAGTTCCGGCACTTAAATTTTCTATATTATATTCTGAGTAATCACTTTGAGGAAAAGACGTATTGGTATATACGGATTGTCCTAACAGATTAAACAAAGTCATCGATTTTAATTCAATAAATTTAGGATTTACAATAACTATTTTATCAATGTCATTAGAGTATATAACATTAACGTTTTGTATAAGATGGTCATTGATACCTAGTTCTTCTTGATGGTTACTAAAGGTGATTTCAAAACGATCAAGATATTCTCCTGCATTCAGAAAAACGTCATAATCTCCAGTACTTAAATCATGATATAAATTTAAGCTCATATCATGCACATAAACAGTCATGTTGCTGGGTACATGTTCTAAAGCATCAATAGTTATACTATTTATACCATCGGTATTTGTTTTTATACCAATAGGAAAAGTTGTTGAAGCTTCGGCCGTGTTACTAGCTTGTATAATATAAGACTCATCATTAATGAGCCAAAACATATCGTCTATTTGTTGTTCATACAAAATACCATCATAAGCCCAATCAACATCTGGTGTGGCATTTTCATCAATAGTTAATAATAATTGTCGGCTAATGGTATTTACAGAATTAAAACCAATTCTAAATTTCATTCTATCATCTTCGTCTTCATAAGAATCCTCACTTGCATCGGCATTTGGACTTCTTACAAACATCGCAGAGTTACCTTCTTTCTTAAAAATACGTTGTCCATTATTAAAATTAATACCACCTGAGGTTTTCCCAATAACAAAAAAGCCTTGTCCAACAGCAATAGATCTGCTTGGTCTTTTTGTTGGCGAACCATCCGTAAATTCTGGGTAATTATTTTTTTTGAACGCCGCGGCAATTCCACCAGATAAATTGTAAGTTGCATAACCACCTTGATATTCGTGTGTTGTATGAGAGCCTCCTCCCCAATGATTCCAAAAATAAAGTGTACCACTGATTAAAGGATCATCATTAGAATAGGTAGAGGTATTATCATATAATTCAAGACCATTATCTCTAATAAATTGATCGGCATCAATAGCAGAAGGATAGGGATTTCCTACTAAATAATCATTGTTAGAGGATAATGGAAGTGAAATATCTCCGTTGTTAGGTTTTCCGTTAAAGACATAATTTTGAGGAGTAGATATTAAGCCTGTTCCTGGGCCTTTCATGGTAAAACCTTCTCCAGGTAAAATGGTTCCTGTTCGTCTAATATGTTGCCAAGCGGAATAGGTGTTACTTGGATTATTTGAGTATTTCCAAATCCAATAATCTGCAATTTTAATAGGAAGCGTTGGAGCTCCGTTATAACCAGATGAAGAAAAGTTAATTGGTAAAGGATTCGATGCGTTTGTTCCGTCCAGCATTACATCATAAATCTTAAAACCTTCGGTGCTGGAATTGGTTTTGGTAACAGGAGACGACCAATAGTTATAAGTATATGTATCTGATGTACCTTGCTGATCGCATTGAATTTCACCGTTAGAAATAACATCTAAGTCACTATCAAGGGTTTGAATAAGTTGCGATTCTCCTTCTAAATCTATTTTGCCTGTAAGACTTAAATGATGCGTAATCGTTAGACCATTCCCTTCGTTTAAAGCAGTGTCTCCAGGAAGTATTAATTGATTCGCTTCTACAAACAAGCTAAGTAAAGTTCTATTGTTTTGTTTGGTAATGGGTAAGGTTGAATTATCCATTGATAATTGATGCGCTGTTCTTACAATAGACCAGTCTATAGTGATATTAGAATCGACTATGGAAGCCGATCCAGGCGCATATTGCACAGCTCCATTTTTCCAAGAGCTTTGTTGGTTCCAATCACCATCTTGAGCAGATATATAAGGGAGAGGTGCCGTTTCTTCGTCAACGGTTAAAAGGTGTTTTAGTAAACCATTATGTCCGTTTCCTGTAGCGTCGACAACAGTTTTATATGAAAAATGAGACATTGGGTAATAAGCGACTAAGGCCGACCATGGAATTGTATTAATATCGTTTTTGGTAATTGTAAGTGGTAACGCTTTCCCTATAACTTGTCCAGAGTTATTAGATATTTCTTGATTCATAATAAAGCGTATTTGGTCTTCAGTTAAGAATTCGTTCCAAATGCGGACTTCATCAATACTCCCTTTAAAATGTTGTATAGGTGCCGTTTTTCCGGCAGCTCCAATAAGAAATGATGCGTTGTTGGTCATAGGATTTGTTCTGTAAGCTGAATGATCCAAAACACCATCAATGTAAATAGAAACTTCAGAACCATTATAAGAAACAGCAATATGATGCCATTCGTTATTGGGAATCGAAGTATGAGAAACTAATGATTCAATGTTTTGGTTTTTCCATTGAATTTCAATCTTATTATTTGGAGTAAGCGTGAGATCATAACCTTCAGTAAATTCTACATCGCGTTTAGAAAGAATAGATGTGCTTAAAGGGTTTGTAGTTTCATTATTTATCCATGCTGAAATAGTAAAACCATTGGGATTTAAATCAATTTTGTTCTGTACGTCAATATAACTGTTAGTCCCTTCAAAATAGATAGAACGTTCTTCCGAAATTTGAGGAGAAAATCCAAAACTAACATAAGAGGTGCCATCAAAACTATAGTTGCTTTCTAAATTACCGTTTCCATCAGAGGTTAAAATTCTGTAATCTACATTAGAATCAAAAACTTCGGAATCAGATATAAGCATATAATAGTTGCCAGTAGCAGTGGTGTTAGCAAATGCAGTTTCCGGGATTTTTAAATTAACTGTTGGTGTATTTTCTCTAATCTCAATAATTTTCCAGATGCGTTGCATTGCACTATAAGATGTAGCAGTTGTTATTGTAGAATTGAGGTTTGCGCTTAAATTCACTGTAACTTCTGAAGCTGTCGTGTTTGAGCTAGAGCCATTATTTCCCCATATTAAAAAACCATCGGTAGTGTTAATAGAGGTATTATGAATGTGATGAGTAGTATTGTGATTAGTAGCTATACTTATTCTGAGTAGTTGCTGATCTCTGCGAGAACGTGTGTTAATGTAAATACTTGACCCTTCAAGTTGTAAAGCGTTGTTGACGCCTATAGATCCAATGTTAGTATTATAGTTATTTAGTTGATTTAAAAGACTAGGATTAATACTATTAGTCTCCATAATTTCCGAAGGGTTAATGTCTTGTGCAGAAACAAGAGCGGAACTTATAAAAAAGATATAAAAGACTAACTTAATTGTTTTCATCAGATTGGGGTTTAACGAAATAATTCTGAGGCAAATATAGAATTTATTTCGAATAAACATCTATAAAATGCAAATAAATCCGATTAAGTGTATTTTCATGAAGGATTATGTAAGAATTTATGATGTTGCTTTTTATCGTGTTATCGTAGGAATAATCTATAATCTGTAACTTATTTTAGAGCTTTAAAAATTGGATTATTTGAGGTGTAATTAATTAATATTTTTAGATAAAAAAGGCAATCATTTTAATTAAATACCCAATAATAGGTATGTTATGTGTGCATCAAAAGTTTTTTATTTACGCGTTGAGTAATAGCATAAAAGTGTCATTCACGGATGATTAGATGGCCTTGTCGAAAAATGTTAAAATTTCATAACGACATAAGAGGAATTTAATTACATTGAAAATCTTTAAGTAATTAGCTATAAAAGTTTTATGGGGAAAATGAAATATAGTCTTCTATTAATTATCGGTCTTGTTTTTGGGGCAATAGGAGCATTTAATAGTGTCAATCGCGTTTTTAAAAAAAATAAGGCAGTCAAAGAACTTATTGTAAAGGTCGTTCCATTACCTGCTAGTGCTACGATATCAGGAACCTCAACCGTTTGTCGGAATGAAAGTCCACAACCACAAATTACCTTTACAGGCGCTGCTGGTCCAACACCTTATACGTTTACTTATACTCGTAACGGAGGGGCTAATCAAACCGTTTCAACAACAGGAACTGATACCTCTGTTTCAATAAATGTAAACACCAATACAGTTGGTGTTTTTACATATCAATTAGTATCTGTTAGCGATGGTTCTAATGGAACATCTTCTGCGAGTGGTACCGCTACAGTTACCGTTGCTTCCCCTCCAACTGTAGATTTTACTTTTGATAATGAAGCGTGTTCAGGTACACCTGTAAGTTTTACATCTAGTATCACCGGAAATGGTCCCTATACTTACGATTGGACGTTTGGAGATGGCGGAACGTCTTCAAACTCGAACCCTTCCCACAGTTATAATGCTTTTGGTTGTGGGTTTTCAGAATTTACAGCAGAGTTAACCATAACGGATAGTAACGGTTGTACAGAGAGTCAGTCAAAAACAGTAAGAGTTAAGCAACGTCCTAATCTTAGTTTTGAGGATATAGACCAGGAATTTTTGCCATTTGATAATTGTGGAAATAATACAGTAGATCCAACATACACTATAAATGTGGGTAATGTATCACCTTCCGATAATTGTGTAACGTCTTATGATATTAATTGGGGAGATGGTAATACGCAATCAAATGTCACATTTCCATTAACACATACCTATGCGATTTTAGGGTCTTTTGATATGGTGATTACAGGCTATGGTACAAATGGATGTATTACCAATGACACATATCTTGTTAAAAACTCTACTAATCCAGGTGGTAATGTTTCTAACCCTGGAAATACCACTAATTTATGTTTACCTGTAAATGATTTAGGATTTACCATTGCAGATTGGGGAGAAAACCCTCAGGATACCGTCTATAATGTAGATTATGGTGATGGCACGCAAGAAACGTATTCGCAAGCTGATTTAATTGCCTCATCTGCAGATTATGATCCAGCTAATCCTGCAGCAGCAAGTCCGTTTCCTTTAGTTCATATTTATACGGAATCTAGCTGTCCTGATCCTGGATATATCATAGCTTTAAATATATTTACGTCATGTGGAAATACAATCTCTACAGCAGGTCCTATTACACTATTATCGTTACCAGAAGTAGATTTTGAATTCGAGTCACCCAGTTGTTTAAATACAGAGGTTCAATTTACAAATACTACAGAAAATGGTTATGGCCCAAATTGTACAGAACAAGCCAATCATTTATGGGATTTTGGTGATGGTACAACTTCTGATTTAGAAGATCCAACGCATACGTACACATCTCCAGGAACATATACGGTGACATTATCCGAAGAAAATTTTTGTGGAGCGACACCTCCTGTAAGTAAAACAATTTGTATCGAGCCTGAGTTAGTGGCAAGTTTTAGTCCGAGTAATACTTCGGGCTGTATTCCTTTTGATGTCAATATAACAAACACAACAGATTTGTCTCAGTCGTGTGGTTCTGATACTTATCTATGGGAAGTTAATTATACACCTGAGTTTTGCGGATTAACAGAGTCGTGGAGTTTTACAAATGGTACAGATGAAAATTCAGAAAATCCGTCGTTTCAGTTTGATACAGCAGGTAGTTATGAATTAACGATGACGATTACCAATTCATGTGGCGATTTTTCAACAACCGAAACTATTGAGGTTAAACGACCACCAACAGTTATATTAGATCCAATTACTGATGCCTGTGGTTCACTAACTTTTAATCCAATTGCGGCTGTTGATGGTTGTGCTTCAGCTTCAGAAACAATAACTTATAATTGGTCGTTTCCTGGTGGATCTCCTGCAACATCAAATCAATTAGATCCTGGAACGGTAAGTTATACAGTCGTTGGCGATTATACAGTGTCGTTTAGTGTCACTAATTCTTGTGGAACCACAACAGAGACCCAAAGTTTTTCAATTAACGATTCTCCAACAATCACAAATACAGATGTCACACAAACCATTTGTTCAGGCGCTACGACAACAGCGATTAACTTAACTTCAGATAATGCGAGTACTACATTTAGTTGGTCCTCCAACAATCCAGCAAATATTACGGGTTACACTCCTAATGGAACGTCTAATACGATTCCTGCACAAACACTAATAAATACATCTGCTTCAGCAGTAACATTAACATATACTGTAACTCCAGAAATAAGTGGCTGCGCAGGTGCACCTGTTAATTTTGATATTATAGTGGAAGCAGCTCCTTTAATTACAGCGCAACCCATATCAAATTCGGTTTGTGAAAATGGCACTGCAGATGCTTTATCTGTAGCGTTTCAAGGTACAGGTACTGCAAATTACCAATGGTATCAAAACACCATAGATGATACGTCTAGCGGAACAGCAATTGCAGGTGAAACCTCAGCAACGTATACTCCTCCTACTGATATTGTTGGTACAGCATACTATTATGTGGTGATCATGTTTTCTACTGGTGGTTGTAATCAAATTACATCAGATACTGCAGCGATTGAAGTCGCAAATACCACTCAGGTTGATACGCAACCTATAAGTACACAGGCTTTGTGTATTGGTGGATTAGCAGAAGAACTGTCTATAGTTGTATCTGGTGGAGCAGGAGTCGCGTCATATCAATGGTATAGTAATACTACAAATACAAACTCAGGTGGAACCTTAATTTCAGGTGCTACGACTTCAGCATATACACCTCCTTCATTTATAAGTACAGGAACATTTTATTATTATGTAGAGGTTAGTTATACAGCCAATGGTTGTGCAGGATTGACAAGTGCTGTATCAGAAATTGAAGTTGTAGATGATCCTGTGATTACTTCAGAGCCTATTGCTTTTCAAAGCTTATGTCAGAATACCTTACCAGTAGATTTAGAAGTTATGGTGTCTAATGGTTTAGGGACCATATCTTACCAATGGTATGTAAATACGGTAAATAATGCAACAACTGGAACTCCTATTACAGGAGCTAATATGTCAATATACTCACCTCCTGTAACCGATGTTGGTACATTGTATTATTACTGTATGGTATCACAAGATGTTTCGGGTTGTGAAGTTACAAGTATAGTTAGTGAAGTTGAAGTCAGTGCAGGTGCACAATTTAGTGCGCAACCTATTTCTGATGAGTTGTGTCTAGGTGAAACCACTGCAGCTTTAATAGTAAGCTATACCAATGGTACAGGAACTGCAACCTATCAATGGTATCAAAATACGGTAGATGATACTACAACAGGAACTGCCATTGCAGGTGCAACTACAGCGACTTATAACCCTGAGGTTAATACTATAGGAACATTATATTACTATGCTATTATCACATTTAGTTCTGGTGGTTGTACAGAAATCATATCAAATACAGCAGAAATTATAGTCAACGAAACACCAATTATAGACGATTCAGCTCTGTTGATTTGTAGTGGTAATACATTTCAATTTGTTCCAGACACGACCAATACTGGTGATATCGTTCCCTTAAATACAGTATATACTTGGACGACTCCAGTTGTAAGTCCTGCAGGAAGTATTACTGGCGCAACAGAGCAGCTAACTCCAATAGCAACGGTGTCTCAATTTTTAGAGAATGCAACGATCAATCCAGCAACAGTAACTTATACAGTTACTCCGGTTTCAGGAAACTGTAATGGTTTAGATTTTGATGTTGTTGTCACTGTTAATCCGTCAATTTCTGTGAGTTCAATAGTTGTAAATAATACGTGTTTTGAGTCAAATACAGCTTCTATCAACATTACAGTAGTTGGAGGTATACCATTCGCTTCAGGAAATTCATATATGATTAACTGGACAGGGCCAAATGGTTTTACAAGCAGTAACGAAGATATTTCTAATCTTGAAGCAGGTTCTTATACGTTAAATATTCAAGATGATGGAGGTTGTCCGTATTCAGAAACATTTACCATTACCGAGCCTGATGAGTTAGTATTTAGTTCCGTAGATTTTGATCCAGAAACCATTTCGTGTTTTGGAGCTAATGATGGAACTATTGGTATTGATATTATTGGTGGAACCTTACCTTATGTTTACACATGGACATTAGATGGTTCTCCATTTTCAACAGATGAAGATGTAACAAATCTAGGACCTGGTGATTATACGATCTCAGTTACAGATGATAATAATTGTGGACCTATAACACAGAGTTTTACGATTCAAGAACCTGAATTATTACAAGTCACTTTAGATACAAAAACTGATGTGCTATGTTTTGGAGACGCAACGGGAGCGATAGCGGTTAATGTGGTTGGTGGTCGAACAGATTATAGTTTTGCTTGGACAGGTCCTAACGGATTTACAAGTACCAATGAAGATATTGATACGTTAGTTGCTGGGATTTTTAATATCACTGTAACAGACGATTCTGGTTGTACCGATATGTTAGAGGTTGAAGTGCTTCAAAATACCCAAATAGATATTGATGTTACGGTTACTGAGATTATATGTTACGGAGATAATGACGCTTCAATTACCATAAATAATATTTCAGGAGGTGTAGCTCCTTATGGGGTAAGTTGGAGCAATTTCGGAACAGGAAATAATCAAACCAATTTGTCGGCTGGTACTTATACTATAACCATTACTGATGCAGAAAATTGTGAACGTCAGTTTCCTATTGTTATAGATGAAGCGCCTATCTTTTTAATAGATCCTGTGGTAACACAAATGACGTGTTCTGGTGAAAACGATGCTAGTATTGCTTTAAATTTTGTTGGAGGAATCGACCCTGTAACGGTTGTTTGGGATGATGATCCAATCGCAGGGACAGAGCGTAATAATTTAGCGCCAGGAACCTATTCGGTGACCATTACAGATGGTACACCTTGTGTCATCCAAGGTAGTTTTACCATTTTTAATATTTTGCCTTTAGAACTTTCAGCCAATGTCACTGATGCTTTAGATTGTGATGATACTAATAGTGGTGCTATAAATTTACTCATACAAGGCGGAACACCTCCATTTAATGTGGTTTGGTCTAACGGAAGTCTAACGGAAGATTTAGATGATATCCCTCCAAATACCTACGTGGCAAATGTTACGGATGCCAATGGTTGTGAGATTGAAGGCAGTTGGATCGTAAATAGATTTGAGCCTTTAGTTTTAGCTGTAGAAACTCAAGTTGAGGTCGATTGTGAAGCACATACTTTAAATCAGACGTTTGTGGCCATGGCAAGTGGCGGAGTACCACCCTTTGAGTACAATTGGTCTAGTGGAACCGTTAGTGGATCAAATAATGAGTTAATGACAACCGATTTAGACGGTTTAGTCATCTTAGAAGTTGAAGATAGTCTTGGTTGTACCACCAATTATTCATTAAATGTATCGACTCCTATTTTAGGAGATGCAGATTTTACAACCTCATCCTTTGGGTATTTAAATTTTGGGGTTTATGCCATTCAAGATCCTATTGAATTTATTAATGAAGCAACTGGAGTTTACGAAAGTGTATTGTGGGATTTTGGTGATGGTAGCTTTTCAGCAGAAGATAATCCTATACACACCTATTTTGAAGTCGGTAGTTATGTGGTAACACAAACCGTAACGTATGCGTTTGGTTGTGTTTACACTAAAATGATAACCCTTAATATAGAGGAGGGCTATAAACTTATAATGCCAAATGCATTTACACCAAATGAAGATGGATTGAATGATTTCTTCGGGCCAGTTCATATAGGACTTAATACTTTAGAAATTAGTATTTATGATACTTGGGGAAGTCTTATTTATCAAGAATCTGGCGATAGCATTAGAGGATGGGATGGCAAAGTAAAAGAGGAATTTGCTGAGAATGGAAATTACTATTACACCTTCACATCGAAAACTTTTTATGGAGACGTAATTAAGAAACAAGGAGCTTTTGTATATATCAAATAAAACCAAAATGACATTGAAAAGAATAATAATTACACTATTGGTTTTAGTCGGTTTTAAAGCCCAAGCACAAGATCCAATTTTTACACAATCTAACTATATACAAGAAACATTAAACCCAGGGTTTTCTGGTTTTGAAGATAGTGATAGAGTAGCGGCCGGAGTTTTAAGCAGAACACAATGGCCTAATTTAGATTTAAGAGTAGATACTCAATATGCGTATTTTAATAAATCGTATGATTATGGACCTAGCCTTGGTTTTGGTATTGGTGCCAATTTTTTAAGACAGCACGAGGCTTTTAGTAAATACAATTATTATCAGTTTAATGTTAATTATGCGCATCGCGTTAACTTAGATGGAGGTTGGTATTTTAGACCAGCGTTAGAAGTGGGGTTTGGTTTTAAGGATGTTGGTTTTAGTAACCTCACGTTAGCAGATCAAATAAATATTAATTCAGGGGTTGTAAATCCTGTTTCGGTAGATCCTTTGAGTAATACTATCAATAATGTGTTCTTCGGAGATATTTCTGCTGGTATTGTTTTTGAAAGAGCAGAATTCAATGGCATAACGTATTGGTTTGGCGCTTCTGCTAAGCATCTTAATCGTCCTAATATTTCATTTGTAGATGGAGAAGAATTACCATTAGATATTTTCTATTCGTTACATGGCAATTTTCGCTTTCCTTTTATGAATGATTACAATATTATGATGACGGCCAATTACATGCAACAAGGAGAATATAACCGTTTAGATATTGGCTCTTTGTTTATGGTCAATCAGTTTCTTATTGGTATTACAGCAGCAACAAATCCGGCTAAAAATGATACCAATAGTCATGTGTTAACTTCCATCAATGGATTTCTAGGTTTAGAATATGACGCTTTAAGATTTGGGTTGTCGTATGATGTGAATACGTCTAAAATAGGACGGACTAATGGTGTCTATGAAATTTCGGTAACGTATTTATCGCGATGCAGACGTTGTAAAGTAGATCGCAGTCGGAAACGGTAGAGTAAATTGGGATCTGTTTTTTATTTATAAATGGATAGGCTAAATAGCATTCTAGTTATAATAACAATATAAGTATTAGACTTTTATAAAAGCATTACGAAATTGAATACCAGAGGTCTCAAGGGTGGTTATTTCAAAATAAATACCAAGTCTTATTGTGATGGTAATGGAGAACTTTGTTCACCTCGTTCTTCTTCAAGAAATATAGGGTAATAACTATTTTATTATAATTTAGAGGAATGAAATTAACCAAAATAGCATTCCTCTTTTTTTTTGTTATAACAAGTGCATATACCTATGCACAGCAAGCCAATGATAGCTTATCCTATTTTATAAACTTAGTTGAGAGACCTAAAAGACCAATTGATCTTTCCAACGCGTATAGCTTTATTGACAACGCTAAGAATTCCGCAATAAAGAATAAAGATACCGTTAGTACCATATATTGCTTGTATAATTTAGCAAGTATTACTTATAAAGTAGGATTTTACAATGAAAGTGAAAACACAGCAATTGAGGGTTTAAAACTATTAGATAAAGTAAAACCAACAGCATATAATCTTAACTTAAGGAAAAGTCTAAACAACCATTTAGGTCTATTGTATACTGAAAGTGATAACGCTGTTGTAGCTTCAAGTTTATACAATAAAGCGCTGAAATTTGCACAATCTAATAAGGATAGTATTGTGCTTTATAATAATATATCAAATATTTATAAAGACAAGCAAGACTATGATCGTGCTAAAACGTATTTACAAGATGCATATGCCCTTTTTTCAACAAAAACAGATACACTAACAAAAGCCCTTGTTTTAGATAATTTAGGCTATGTAAGCTTTAAGTTGAATGACGATAATGCATTTCAGCTTTTACAAGAATCGCTAAAACTTCGTGTAGCAAAACAAGACTATAAAAGTATCTATGCGAGTTATAGGAGTTTATCTGAATACTATAGGGATCAATCAAATATTAAGAAAGCAACAGCGTTTTCTTTAAAAGCGCTTACCATAGCAAATCGCCTCAACAGTATGTCTTATCAAATGGATGCTTTAGGATTTCTGGTTGAATTAGGTGATAATGAATACGCCAAAGATTATAAGAAAACGTATGATAGTCTGTTGAAGTTTGAAAAAGAGAGTTTAAATAAATTCGCTTTACTAAAATATGATCATTCAGAATATAGACGAAAAGCTTTAGAGAGTCAGATCTTAGAAGAGCAGCAAGAACAACGCACTATAATAGCCATTATTGTAGCGGCTTTTATTGCGTTATTATCCGTATTTATCTACTTTATTTTAAACTCCAAGCACAAAAAAGAAAAGTTACAGCAAGTCTATGATACTGAGTCTAGAATTTCGAAACAAATACATGATGATGTTGCCAATGATGTGTTTCAATTTATGACCAAATTAGAAAGTGAAGATCTAGCTAATATACAATTAATAGATGATTTACAAGGCATTTACGATAAGACCAGAGACATTTCCAAGGAATATAATGTTATAGAAGGCGAAGGACTATTTGTAGATACCATAAGAGATTTGGTATTAAGTTATAGTGATGCTACTACAAGTGTTTTAGATAAGGGCAGTGCAGATATTAATTGGGAAACCTTTTCTAAAATAAAAAGAACTACAATTTATAAAGTGTTACAAGAGCTTTTAATTAACATGAAAAAACATAGTCAGGCCTCTGTGGCCGTTTTAATGTTTAAGACCGAAGGGAAGAAAACAGTAATCACATATTCAGATAATGGGGTTGGAAGTGACTTTAAAAAGCATACAGGATTGCAGAATGTGGAAAACCGTATTGTTTCAATAAATGGAACAGTTACTTTTGATACGCAACCAAATAAAGGATTTAAAATAAAAATTATTATTTAGCGATGTTTAAAAAGGTTTTAATTGTAGACGATCACGATGCTATTAGTAAAAGCGTCCATCAGGTTTTAACGGCATGCAACGTTAAAACCATAGATACTGCGCAATACTGTGATGATGCGTTTTTAAAAGTAAAACGAGCCGCTCTTGACGGTAATGATTATAATCTAGTGATAACAGACCTATCTTTTAAAAAAGATCATCGTAATGCTAGTTTTGAGTCTGGCGAAGATTTAATAGCCGCCTTACGTAAAGACTTTCCTGAGTTACCAATTATAGTGTATTCTATGAACGACCATTTACAAAAAGTAAGAGCATTGGTTAATCAGCATACTGTTAATGCCTATGTCTGCAAAGACAGAAAAGGCTCTATTCAATTAGAAGAAGCTATTAAAATGGTGGCTCAAAAAAAGCGCTATTTATCACCACAAGTAGCGCAAGCCATGAGTCCAAAAAGTGACATGGAAATCTATGATTATGATATCCAATTACTAAAATTATTGTCTAATGGCTTATCACAAGAAGATATAAGCCATCAGTTTAAAACTAATGCTATCCGTCCAAATAGCTTGAGCACCATAGAAAAAAGATTGAATAAATTACGCATTCAATTTAAAGCAAATAATGCCATTCATTTAGTGGCTATTGTAAAGGATTTAGGACTTATTTAAAAATAAAATAGGGCATTACGGAAAACAGTAAGGGATCTGCTTTTTTAAGAATTAAATTTGCCGTGTTCTTACCTTAGAGGGACAAATAAGGGCTATTAAATGAATTAGGGATTAATTCAGAGGGGTATTCAATTTTGAATACCTCTTTTTTTGTGTTTTCCTTTTCACTTCACTGGATGTTTTTAAATTAGGGTGGTGTTTGTTGTTTATTGTGTTCATTTTAGTTCATAAGGTTTTTATTTTATTAAATAGGTTTTCATGAATGCTTAGCATTTCGCTAAAGCACCATTCGCTAATGCATTATTGTTTTTAGGTCTTTAATTTAATTGTATGTCAATCCTAGATATAATAGCTTAAAGGTAGTTATTGCTCATTATTTCTGAAAATCGTTGGTTCCTACGTTGTCGGGATCATCCTTTACAGGGTTTTTTTATGCTTCATTGTAACTCGGTTAGGTTTGTATTATTACGCTGTAGTTATAAGATAAAATGTATTACAAAGCTAAATTTTGCGTTTTATCTTGTTTGTTGTTAGTGGTTTAGCTGTTTTTAGTAATTTTAATACATCCCTTAAATACGGCTTCCTTAACCGTAAGAATTATTATAATTGGTTGTTGACACACGATAGTAAAATTACCCCTTATAGGGTATGGTTTGCTATACCAATAGCTATTCATTTTATCCCTATTGAACATTATACCACTGAATTATGTCATTAAAGATTTCGACCTGGAATGTAAAACACAGTCAGCAACTTATTGAAGACGATCCTTCTTCCATTATCTTAGAGCGCATTAGGCGTGTAAAAGCCACTATTACTGAAATTAACGCAGATATTTTATTAATGGTTGAAGGTCCTAAGGGAGAAGCCAAGATTATTGATTTTTGCCATAAGGTCTTAGATAATGCTTGGGTGCCTGTGTTGTTACAAGGCTCAAATGATGCTGTGGGAGATCGGGATCGGGATTATGGTTACGATATGCGTGGTACGCAGTGGCTATGGTATTTGGTAAAGCCTACGGTATTGGCTCAATGTAGAATCCAAGCCGCCATTGTTTGGCAGTCCTTTATTGGTGGTAAGCATTGGCAGGTGAATTATTGGGGACAATTTGAACGCGACGATCACGAGCATTTCCGTCAGCCGCAAGTTCTTATTTACAGATTAGATAACGGTAAGGAGATTGAGTGCATTGGTGTACACCTTAAATCTAAGATTAATAAAGAACGTATTACTTATGATGCTGAAAAGAACCTTACGGGAGCTTATGTTAACACCGCTTTAAAAGCCCGGGTGAAACTTGCTACGGAAGCGCGTAATATTAGGCATTATGTAGATGCGAAGTTTAGACAATTAGAAGCTCCTGCTTTAGTGATTTTAGGAGATTGTAATGATGGTCCTGGGCAGGATTATTTTGAATCTAATTATCTGTTTTTTGATTTGATACAGAATCTGCAAGGAGAAGTTTTGATGGCCGAAAAGTATTTTAACCACGTGCTGTTTGATGTGGCTAAAGATCTGCGCTGGACAGCACGCTTTAGAGATCCCATTCTTAAGATTCCAGCTAGTAAAAATCCTTTGCTTATTGATCATATTTTAGTGAGCCAACCTTTGTGCAATGGTAGTTTTCCTTTAAAGGTGAATGCGAAAGCAGGGCAGGTGGAGCATGAGATTTTTGAGCGGGTGAATGCTGATTCTAACAGTAAGACTATTTCTAGTGATCATCGGCCTGTGTCTGTGTTTTTGTCTGATAATGAGTTTGTTGTAGTGTAATATACCCTTTATTGGGTATGGTGTGTAGTAGGTATTGCTGTTAATTTTGAGTATTAACCAAAACCAACCTTATTATGAAAATTAATGTACTATTTCTATTTTTCTCTATTGGATTATTTGCTCAGAATGATAAAACGCTTGTTTTTAATCAATATATTGAGTTAGAACAGGGTGTGAATGTTAAATTAGCCTCGAAAAAGTTAGTTTCAGACTACTCTTTTGATAAGCTTATTTTAAAAGATTTATCTTACTTGTTACTTGGTGAAACAAGCCCTAGTGAAGGACTAGAAGCTACTTTTAATGAAGATAAAAATAAAATTTCTTTAAGTGGAGGTATTTTTTCTGGGCAACATTATCTAGTTACTGCTAAAGGTGATTTTAGTACTACAGATAAAGGTATTTATTTTTTTGATGAGAATAACGGTAGTACCGATGCTAAAATTTCTATTAATTATTTTCATTCAATTTGGTCAACACGAAAATATTTTAAACCAATTAAGAATAAAAAGGTTCAGAGAGGGTTTTATAAAATTGAGACAGCTAAGAGAAAGAAGATTGCAGATTTATTAAAAGACTATCATTATTCTTGGATTTTGTTGACGCATAAAGGTATCCCTGTAGAGAATTTAGAATCTACAATTGAGGAATTAAATGCAGCTGTAAAAAAGTATGACTATGTTTTAGAATTAGAGGGTGATTTTGTTGAAAAAGTTGATTCTGCTCATGTAAATACTTTTATCAAGGAAAAAAAAATTAGTTCAAGATCAGCAGTCGTAATTCAATCAATTATAATTGAAGATGATGATGCCAAGAAGGTAACTCTACCAATTAAACCTGAAAGCTCTGAAAATATACATGACTTAAAACTGGAATCTTATGATATTGAAAAGGCAATCACTCTATATGAAAAGACACTAACCTCAATAGATTCAATTACGGACATTATAAGTACTACAGAAATTGAACAAGCACAACCTTATTGGAATAGTAAAAAGTTAATTTATTTTGGTGGGTCACCCTTTTATACACGTGAGACCATATCAAAGGTTTATACATTTAATGAAAGTTTACCTTTTAATAAACAGTTTAATGATGCAATTGGAGATTTATTTGGTGTTGATATGCAAGTTGGTTATTTCTATCAAACTAAGCCTGAATCTTACTCAATGGTAAAAACATTTTACACTAGATTAACTGGGCAAATAGCAAGAGGGTCTAATGTAGATGGGTTTAAAAAACAAACTTATGAATTTCCATCTACTATAGGTGATACATTAAGTACAGGGATAATTACAAATCCGAATAAAATTGAAGGTAATTATAATACCGATGGTCAACTGTATAATTATGGTTTGAAAACGTCTGTTGGTGTAGAAGCTTATCTATATCCAAGTACACACTTCGGTTTATTTGGACAAATAGGCTATAGTCATGTTGAATTTGATACCGGTAAGGGCAAGGATAGTGAGATTTACAATATGCGTTTAGGTATTTTGATAAATTTAAAGTCTAAGGAAAAGAATTTTGCCACGCTACAGTTTTTTGCAGACCGGTCTGATCTGAGTAAATCCCCTAATAGTGAAGACAAAGATTTACGCTTTGGCTTTAAGTTGGGTATACCGTTTTATTTTAAAAGTCAATTATAAGGGTACGCCTTAGCAGTATTAATTGGATAATGAGGTTTTCCGTAAAGGAAAGTTAAGGAATTACTATACATTTCACTTTGTAAATTAAAGGGTTTTTATATCTTTAATCTCCCTACAATTCAATTTTAACTGACAGATCGTTTTGCGTTTATCTAACGCAGAATTGCTAATGCTTATTTATGACAAAACACATATCAGAATCTGATACCAGAGCGAATTTTATTGACCCTAAGTTGGTGGATAGTCATTGGGAATCTATTCATATTGTTAGGGAATATTATTTTACAGATGGAAGAAAGCTTTTAGGGAATAAAAGAGGGAAACGTTTATTCCTTGATTATCTCTTAAAGTTTAATAATACTAATCTGGCCATTGTTGAAGCGAAAAAATTAGGAGATCATCCCACCAAGGGATTACAACAAGCATTAGATTACGCAGAAAAACTAAAAATCAATTTTGTTTACGCTACCAATGGTAAACAAATTTATGAGTTTGATAGACGAACTGGTAAAGGAGATTATGTTGATGATTTTCCAACACCTCAAGACTTATACAATCGCCTTTTTGGAAAAAAGAACGCACTAAAAGAGCAGCTTCAGCGTATTCCATTTTTATTAACAGGTAATTTTGGACCACGTTATTATCAAGAGATTGCGGTAAATAAAGTGATGGAGAGTATTGCTGATGGTCAAGATCGCATCCTTTTGACCTTAGCCACAGGAACTGGTAAAACCTTTATCTCATTTCAAATTGTACATAAGTTATTACAAGCCAAATGGAACTTAGATGGCAATGATAGACGACCAAGAGTTTTGTTTTTAGCCGATAGGAATGTATTGGCAGATCAAGCCATTAATACGTTTAATCCTTATGAGAAGGATGTTATTAAAATTGATGGGGAAGAAGTTCGCAAACGTAATGGCGTAGTACCTACCAATGCCTATATCTTTTTTGCTATCTATCAAGCTATTGCAGAACGTGAAGATATTGGCGGTTTTTACAAAGAATACCCAAGTGATTTTTTCGACTTAATTGTTATTGATGAGTGTCATAGAGGAAGTGCTAATGAAGAAGGTTCATGGCGCGCCATTTTGGATCATTTTAAGCCTGCAATTCATTTAGGATTAACGGCGACACCTAAACGTGACGATAATGTTGATACCTATAAATATTTTGGACAACCTATTTACGAGTATTCTTTAAAGGAAGGCATTCAAGATGGTTTTTTAACACCTTATAAAGTAAAGCGTGTAACTACAAATATTGACGAATACATTCATACGAATGATAGTAGGATTATTCAAGGTGAAGTGACTAAAGATCGATACGAACTTAAAGATTTCAATAGTAGTATTACCGTAAAACAGCGTATTGAATTGGTAGCGCAAACTATTTTGCAACACATTGGTAAAATGGATAAAACCATTGTGTTTTGTGCCAATCAAGATCATGCGTTAGACTTACGCGATTATATTAATAAATATAAGGAGGTAACAGACCCTAATTACTGTGTTAGAGTCACTAGCGATGAGGGGAAACATGGCCGCGAACTTTTAGAGAAATTTCAAGATAATGACAATGACATTCCAGTTATATTAACCTCTTCAAAAATGTTAACTACGGGAGTAGATGCTAGAAATGTGCGCAATATTGTATTAACGGCACCCATTGGCTCTATGGTAGAGTTTAAACAAATTATAGGGCGTGGTACACGTGTGTTTGATGGTAAAGACTTTTTTACCATTATCGATTTTGTGGGAGCTACTAATTTATTTTACGATGCCGCATGGGATGGAGAACCCGAAGAACCTGCTGGAGGTGAAGGAGGAGAGTCAACACCAAAACCACCACGGCAACCCAAGGTTAAAGAACCTGGCGAGCCTTACGACCGTAAAGAAAAACTAATTATAGAATTGTCTAATGGGAGACAGTTAAAAGTAACAGACGTTGATACCCGTTATATTGATGAAAATGGAAAACCACTCACCGTACGTGAGTTCTTGGAAAAACTGATAGGTGAGTTACCTGCTATTTATAAAGACGAAACTCATTTACGCAACATTTGGTCTAATCCTGATACGCGAGCAAGTTTGCTTATTCAGTTAGGGGATTTAGGCTTTGATAATGAGCAGCTCAATGATTTACGTAATATGATTGCCACACCAGAATGTGATATTTTTGATGTGCTCTCGCACGTATCTTTTAATTCTAATTTAATGACACGTAAGCAACGTGTAAAGTTTGTAAAAGACCAACCCGAATTTTTTGAAGTCTATAAAAACTTAGAAGCGCGAGAGTTTCTGCAATTTATATTAAAGCATTATGAGGATTATGGTATTGAGGAATTACAGCGCGATAAGTTGGGCGATTTAGTGAAATTAAAATTAGGGACATCTAAAGATGCTAAAACCGCTTTTGGAGATATGAAAACATTATTAGGAGCTTATTATAAATTACAAGAAAACATATATAGAGCAGGATAAAATCAGTACTGTCAGGCTGAGCGCAGTCGAAGCCTCAAGAAAATTAAAAACAATAATGTCAGGCTGAGCGCAGTCGAAGCCCAATAAAACGAACAACATTAATAAAATGAATTATCAATACTTTGTTTATATCTTATTATGCGCAGATAAGTCATATTATACAGGTATTACCAATAATTTATCCAAAAGATTTAATGAACATCAAGCAGGTACAAAACGTGATAGTTATACGTATAGCAGGAGACCATTAACCTTAGTTTTTCAACAAGAGTTTAATGACGTAATCCAAGCAATTTATTTTGAGAAAAAAATTAAGGGTTGGTCTAGAGCTAAGAAAAAAGCGTTAATAGATGGAGATTTTGATAGGTTACAAATATTATCAGAATGCAGAAATGTGAGTCATTATAAATTTAAACCAAGAGATTAGAAAAGTTATAGGGTTGCACTTCGACTGCGCTCAGTGTGACCAATCGTATAAGTTGAAAAAGAGTGATAGGGAGGCACTTCGACTGCGCTCAGTGTGACAAATAGTATAAGTTGAAAATAATAAATGAGCATGTAAAAGCACTTTAAAATTTTAATTAAAAGCGTTATAGTGGGGCACTTCGACTGCGCTCAGTGTGACAAGTAGTAGTAAATAAAATAATAATAATGTGTATATAAAAGCACTTTAAAATATTAATTAAAAAAGTCATAGGGAGGCACTTCGACTGCGCTCAGTGTGACAAATAAAAGAATTAAAAACAATTAATGAGCATACAAAACAACATAGACAGAATTACAGATATCCTTCGTCGTGATGATGGTATTTCGGGAGCCATGCACTACACCGAGCAAATCTCTTGGATTCTGTTTCTTAAGTTTCTTAACGATTACGAAGACAATAAAGCTGATGAAGCCTTTTTAGAAGGTACAGACTATAATTATGTATTGCGTAAAGATTTACGTTGGCACCAATGGGCTTGCCCCAAAGATGAGACTGGTAAGCTAGACGTTAAACGTGCCTTAACAGGTGACGACTTAATAGACTTCGTTAACAAAACCTTATTTCCGTATTTACAAGCGTTTAAGGCTACCACCAACGATCCTAAAACGCTAACCTATAAAATAGGGGCTATTTTCGAGTATTTAGATAATAAAATCGCCAGTGGGCATACGTTACGAGAGGTGTTAGATATTATAGATGCTCTAGATTTCCAAAGTAGTGATGAGTTGTTTGAGCTATCTCAAGTCTACGAAAGCCTATTAAAAGGTATGGGAAGCGATGGTGGTAACTCGGGTGAGTTTTACACACCAAGAGCCATTATTAAAGCCATGGTAGAAACTACAGATATTAAAGTGGGTGATACCATTTACGATGGCGCTGTTGGTTCTGGTGGTTTTTTAGTAGAAGCCTACGAGTTTTTAACAGGTGGAGATAAAAAAGAAAAGCTCTCTGCCAAGGATTGGGAGACCATACAAAACGATACCTTCTTTGGACAAGAAAAAACAAGTTTAGGGTACGTGATGGGTATGATGAACATGATACTGCATGGAATAGAAAGTCCAAACGTGTATAAAGGCAACACGCTCATACAAAACATACGCGATTTTCAAGAAAAGGACCGACACAATGTAATCTTGGCAAATCCACCTTTTGGAGGTAAAGAAAAAAGCCAAATACAACAAAACTTTCCTGTAGAAAGTAACGCCACAGAAATTCTGTTTTTACAGCATTTTATGAAAATGCTAAAACTAGAAGGTCGTGCTGCTATTGTGATACCCGAAGGTGTGCTCTTCCAAACCAATAATGCCTTTATCAAAGTAAAGCAAACCTTGTTAGAAAACTTTAATGTACATACCATAGTAAGTTTACCATCTGGTGTGTTTTTACCTTATAGTGGTGTAAAAACCAATATTTTATATTTTGATAGAAAAGGGGCTACGAGTGATATTTGGTATTACGATGTGACACCACCTTACAAACTGACCAAAAATAAACCTATTACTTTCGATCATATTGCAGAGTTTGTACATCTGTTCCATAATCCAAAAGAGCGTAATGCTACCAATGCCAAATTAAAAAAAGCTGTCACCTCGAGCGCAGTCGAGAGGTCATGCAACGACTGGACAGTAAACGTAAAAGACATTAAAGACTACGACCTTAGCGCCAAAAACCCACACAAAGTGGTTGAGGTGATCCACCAAACCCCAAAAGATTTATTAAAGGCTATTAAGCAAAACGACACCGAAATAAATACATTAATGAACCAAATAGAACAGTTGATTGATGGGTAAGTGGGAAGAAAAAATATTTGATGAATTAAAAGAAGACAACTTAATTGGTTTAGTTAGAAACACAAAACAACAATCTTTTGAGTTTGAATTTGACTATTTGAAAATGAATAACATTACAAATGATGGTAATTTAAATTTATTATCAATGGTAAAAGTTAATGCATCCAAAGACGAACTTGAAAAATATGCTTTACAAAAGAGGGATTTTTTATTTAACACCAGAAATAGTGTTGAATTAGTCGGCAAAACGGCTGTTTATGATATTGAATCAGCTAAACCAATGCTTTTTAACAATAATATTATGCGGTCGAGGTTTAAAAAAGGTTACGATCCTTATTTTATTAATTATCAATTTAAGTCATCTGAGTTTCAAGAAAGATTAGAAAAAATAAAGAGTGGGACAACTAGTGTTGCAGCTATTTACTATAAATCTCTTAAAAATATTAAATTAAAGTTTCCACCATTAATAGAACAACAACGCATTGTTGCAAAATTAGATGGTTTATTTGCCAAAATAGATAAAGCTATTGGGTTGTTAGAAGCTAATATTTTGCATACGCAGGCTTTGATGGGGAGTGTTTTGGATGAAATATATTCGGATGGAGATATAATGCTTAAAGACGCGTGTATTCTTGGTCCCAAAAAGTCAGAAGTAAGAGATCTTGATGACAATTTAGAAGTTTCATTTTTACCAATGAGAGATTTAAATGAGCACGATATTAATTTCGTTCCAAATGAAATTAAAAAGATTAGCGAAGTTTATAAAGGCTACACTTATTTTGCCGATGGAGATGTCGTTTTAGCAAAAGTTACACCCTGTTTTGAAAATGGTAAAGCAGGTTTGGCAAAAGATTTAACTAATGGAATAGGTTTTGGATCATCGGAATATCACGTGTTAAGAGCAAAAGAAAACGTATTGCCAGAATGGATATATTTTGCTGTATTAACAGAACAATTTAGAGTGACAGGAAAAGAAAACATGACAGGAGCTGGTGGATTAAAAAGAGTTCCAAGACCATTTTTAGAAGAATGGAAAATACCAGTTCCAGAATTATCAATTCAGAAAAAACAAATTAAAAGAATAGTTCAAATTCAAGAAGAGACTAAAAATTTAGAATCCTCAATTCAAGAAAAACTAAATCATTTAAAAGCCTTAAAGAGCAGTTTGTTAGATCAGGCTTTTAAGGGGGAGTTGTAATTAATTATGAAGTACACAGGAGGGGATATAAAAAGGCTTGGAGAATCTATTGTTAAAAATAATGGATATGTATCTGACGATGATTTAGATTTATTGCAAGAGTATAGAAAATCTTATACAGAACCGTTAAGCTTAACTTTTAATACACTTGTTCAAATAAAAAACAATGTCGGTAGAGATGGTATTATAGCATTTAGATTAAAGAGGATTAGAACGATAATAAACAAAGTGTTACGTAATCCTAAAATGCAGCTCAATCGGATGGGAGATATTGCTGGCGTTAGGTTAATTCTTAAAAACGATGATCAAATTTTAAAAGCTTTAAAATTAATAGAAAGTGAATTTGAAATCAGCGGTAATATTAGAGATTATTTAAAAGAACCCAAAAAGATTGGTTATAGAGGGTTGCATGTTTATATAAAAGACCCTAAACATGGTAAACGAATAGAGGTTCAGTTACGAACAAGAGAAGATCATAATTGGTCAACTTTAGTAGAAATAACAGATTTATTATATAGTACTAGGCTAAAGGAATTAGGGTATAATAATAACCCAGAATTAGGTGAGTTTCATTCATTAATATCTAGTAAAGAAGAACTTACTGAAAAACAAGCAAATCATTTATACAATGTTCTAAAAAAGTATAATTTTATAGATAAGCTTAGTAGAACTTTTAGACGAAATAATGCCGAAGTGAAAAAGCAGTGGCATGCTGTTGGCGCTAGAAGTAAATATTTTTTAATAGAAAGTTCCACCGAAGACGTTCCTAAATTAATGGGTTTTGATAATTATGATAAAGCTGAAGAAGCCTATTTTAATTCCTATAAAAAAGACTCTGAGGCATTAATTGTCCTTACGGCAATACAAAAGCCTTCCTTTGAGCAGATAAGTGTTGCTTATGCGAATTATATATTATCCTATCATACATTTATAAAAGACATAGAACCAATTATTAAAACTCTTGCTTTAGAAGCTTTAGAACAAGGGAAAATAAGGCGATTCAAAAATATTTTTGAAACTTATGAAGAGTTGGAGGCAAATAGTATCGTTCATATTTTTACAGGTAAAGCTGATTTATATGTTTCGCGCAAAAAGAATAGATTGATTCTCTCAAGTTCAGAAAAGATTTCGACTAGAAAGCAAAAGCTAATACGAACTGAAATTAATCAAGAATTAAGAACAAGGATAGAATCTAATAGGGTGTTCATGTTAGAAATTGCGGATTTAACCAGTGGTATTAGTCCCAAAAAAATCCTTTGTAGATCATTCCTTAAAAAAAACAGTAAAAGAATAAAGAAAAGGTTAAAAGATTTAGAGGTTGAATTTAATGTAAAGGCCTCTTCAAAGTTGAAATAAAAACGAACATATTTAAAAGCCTTAAAGAGCAGTTTGTTGGATGAGGCTAAGGGGGAGAGTTTAATTGTATAGTGATTGGAGTGCTTAAGAATAATTAATATGGGCTATACTATTGAACAGTTTTTAAATAAAGCGTTAGTAGATAAAGGAATAAATGTATTACATCTGAATGAACATAGATAAGTTTGATATCATAAAAGAAGCCGTCTTTATAAATGCAAAGTTGCCTGCGCTACCAAAGCGGCCAAGAAAGAATTTGTTTGATATTTTAAAAATACAACATAGAGAAATACGTAACAGTAATATACTAGCTTATTTCTTTGACCCCAATGAAGAACACGGATTCGGGACTTTATTTTATGATTCCTTACAAGAGATAGCATCTCAAAAAATCACAGCACTTAAAAAATCTCATCCAGAAATTGAGTTTAATGATATAAGTTTTTTTGATGAACTTGTAAAAGTTAGAACGGAAGAGCAAACCACAGGTGCGAAAACAAAAACAAAGAGTATTGATATTGTATTAGAAGGTGACGCATGGGTTATAGGAATTGAGAACAAGATACATCATGATCTTGCTAATCCATTAAACACTTATTGGGCGCATCTTAAAAGTAAAAAGAAAACACCATTTGGTATTTTGCTTACATTATTTCCGTATAAGTTATATAGCGGTAAATTAGATAATGGTCATTATTTTTTAAATATTACACATAGGGAGCTTATTGAGCGAATTCAGCAAAACATTCAGTTAACTGGAGATTTGAGTACTACAGATCTGTTTTATTTACGAGAGTATTTTAAAAATATAGAAAGTCATTATTACCATTTAAAACCTAAGCCAGAGATGCATACTATAATTCAAGAAATTACAGAAAATTACAGTACCATTAGTAAAATTCTGAAGAAAAAGGAAGCAGCAGAAAACCATATAGAAAACCTTATCAGTACGATATTTTCGGAATACGGTTACATAAAGGCGGCTAAATGGTATCGACGTGAGGACAAAAAGTATGATTTGTATTTTTATATTCCATCAGCTTCAGAATTAATGCGAACAAATTCTTTGTGGCTATGCTTTGAATTGCGAAACCAGACGAATCGTAATATCATTAATAGATCTGAGTTTAAAGAACATTTTCAAAATGAGTTCTATAAATTACAAGGCTTTGATCAAGATGAGCTCGCTTCTAGTAGTCAAAGGACACATGCTTTTATTTATAAGGAAGATAATTTTTTTCAAAAGGGTGAGCCTTTTAACGAGAAAATTAAAAATGTCTTGGATCGCTTAATAAGCGGAGATACGGCGCCGGTAAAACAAGTAGAACAGTATTTGAAAGACCGTGAATACTTTTTTAAAGGTTGATTTAAATAGAATATCTCTTAGCTATATAAAAGCAGACCGATTTTTTTGCAGCTTCTGGAGATGCTTTTTCTATTCAAAATGGACATTCCGACGAAACTTATAAAGCAAGCGTAAAAATTAATCAGTAGAAATTATTTAAAATAAGACATGAGCACATCCAGTATTATAGACGTACCTAAGAAGGCAGGAGATAAAGATCAATTAGGTATTGATGCTTACAAAAATGGTTTAACAGGCTTTATCAACACCGCGCAAACACCACTAACAATTGCCATACAAGGAGAATGGGGAAGTGGGAAAACTTCGTTAATGAATGCTATAAGGCACGATCTGTGTGAAAATGAAAACGGCTTTTATGGCATTTGGATAAACACTTGGGAATATTCTTTGCTCACCGACGAGTATACCACGATGACTAATATTATTCAAGGTATTATTTCTTCGGTAATACAGGTTTTGGAAAAAGATAAGAACCAGAACCTAGAAGATTTAAAGAAAAAGGCCGTTGGCTTTTTTAAAGCTGCAGCACGTAGCGCCGCAAAAATGGGAGCCAATGCAGCAACAGCGGGTATTGCAGGAGATGCTACCGATGCCTTTTTTGAAGCTTCAGATAAACAATCGTCTTTGCGCGAGTTGCACACGGAGTTACAAAAGCAAATTAATGAAAGTATTGAGCGCAATGAGAAGGCCAAAGGGTTCTTGTTTTTTATAGATGATTTAGATCGTATAAATCCGCCAATAGCGGTTCAGATTTTAGAATTACTTAAAAACATCTTTGATTTAGAGAATTGTATTTTTATGCTTGCCATAGATTACGATGTTGTGGTAAAAGGTCTGGAGCCAAAATTTGGTAAAAAAACACCAGAGAATGAACGCGAGTTTCGTTCCTTTTTTGAGAAAATTATTCAGTTGCCATTTACCATGCCCATTGGTCAGTATCGTGTAGAAGATTTAATTATTGATAACTTAAAGCAGCTTCACTATTTTAATGAGGGGGAATTAACGGCTGATATTTCTAATACTATTGTAGATATAAGCAATCTCACTGTAGGTTCTAATCCAAGAGCCATTAAACGTTTATTAAATAGTTTGTCTTTAGTGCGAAGTATTATGCTTGCTGTAGAGTCTGAAAGTAAACCTACAGCTTTTGAGCAGCTTATAAATATAGGAGTCTTTAGTATTCAAATAGCGTATCCATTACTTTCTAGAGTATTAGAGCGCTATCCGGATTTTACGGCTTGGAATGATGAGGTTGTGGAAACTTTTAAGCTACAAGCGATACATGCGGACTTAAAAGAAAAACTGTCTAAAAACGAGTATTTTGATGAGGAATGGGAACAGATACTATATCAATTATGCCAACGTGAGAATTTTTTAAGTAATCGCGCCATGCAAATTTCTAGACTTTTTAATACGTTAAAATCGATCATAGAACATAATGCTTCTAATGGCACCAATGATTCTAATGATGTGTCCTTATTAGACGTAATGACGAATGCGATACAAGTAGCATCAGTAACAAGTTATGATGCCGCAAACGAAGAACCAAAAGCAAAAGAGATACATAAATCTGGTTTTTTAAAAGGGTTAAGAACGCGAATTAAGGATACATTGATACAGCAAGCCGCCTCTAAACATATTACCATACTCTATGAGCAAAAAGCCGTAAAATCTAATCTCACCTTCTTAGTGCAAAAAGGGGAACATCGATACCGTTTAGATTTCTCAGTGCATACCAGTGCCAAAGAATATCGCATACAAGTCCGTTATGGAAGTTGGTATTTTGTAAAAGCCATACATAATGATTTTCAAAAAAACTTAGAAGAGCCAGAAGCCAAGGGAATTAATGCGAAAGAACGTTTTGAAGGCATGTTATTTAAGATGGAAGAACTCAATAAAGAACTTCCTGAAAATTACGAACTTAAACATTATGTATTAACAAACAATAAGTACAATACCATTGTGGCAACCATGAATGTAAAAACACCAAACGCATGGGGTTTTATAAAGGATGCGCAAGAACTGGACGTTTATTTGGATAAGTTAATCAAGTTTTTAGGGGTTGTAGAGGGGATTAAGATAGGTAATTATTAATTGTGTGCGGAAGAAATAATGTAATAGACTATGAGTTTAGACAAGTATGAACAATGGTTGATTGCTTTTGATAATAAAAAAGAGAATACGGCTTATAATTATAAAAAGGCAATATCCAAGATAGAAGAGCATTACTCTAATCTTAAAGGGGATCCTGTTGATTTTTTTAAAATTAAAGTACCGCAACTAAAGGAGGTATTGGAATTATATGGATTAAAAGGTAAGGAGTTTGATTTTGGAGATAGATCTAAGGGGACTAATAGAAATGCTTTAAAAGCCTTGTACAAATACAGAAAGGGAAATTTTAAATCTGCGATATCACAAATAACTTCTGATCAGGTAAATGCTTGGTTTAATAGGACAAAGGAAAAGGATGTACCGCAACAGGTGTTGGATGACAATTGGAGGTATAATCTAGCGCATAATGAAACGGACAAGAAATTTCCTTTTAAATGGGCTATAAGATCTATTGCCGAAAAGAATGGATTGGCTTTAACTGAGTTCAAGTCAAGTCTACCTAATAGAAGTTTAGTATGTGAGCTGTTTGATGTGTATATCAATGAAGTACTTATTTATGATGAAACAGATGTAAATACGTTTATAGCCTACTATCATAAACAAGTGAGTCACAAAGAGCTTTTTCAAAGCTGTATGGATTACGCCAGTGCTTTTAGTCAACAATTGGTACGAGATCCTTATGATGCTCGCATAGCCATTTCTAGTGATAATCGCATAATGTATTTTATAGGGATGCGAAATGTATATGGTTATAACGAAAAGAATGGAGAGGCATACATCAACTTTATTTTAGATGCTGAACTTGAAGAAAAGATTAAACAGCAAGGTTTTAAATATGAAATCTATGCATATAAAGGGGGAGATCATAAGATTAACCTTTATCTAAATCTGACAGATTGGAACGAGATTCCTAAATTTATTTTAGAAAATCATAGGGCTTGTTTAGAACAAGAATATCATGAAGAGATAAAGTCATCCATAAGACGCTGGAAAGAAGATGCGAATTCAACGAATTATGCGCTTAAGACCATAATTTTTGATGATCTGGATGTGGAAGATTGGATGAATGATCAAAAAAAATCAGATTATAAAATAGATACTATTATTGATACAGAAAACACTACTAAAGATTTAAAGAACGTGAATATGATGTTACCACCACTAAATCAAATTCTTTACGGTCCACCGGGAACTGGTAAAACTTATGTTACTAAAGAATTGGCTGTTCAAATTTCTAATCCACATTTTGCAATTGATAAGGATTTAAATCCAAATGAACAAAGAGCAGCTATAATTGACGAATACGATAGACTTTGTAAAGAAGGACTCATTGTGTTTAGTACGTTTCATCAAAGTATGAGTTATGAAGATTTTGTTGAAGGCATAAAACCAATAACTCATAAGGGGGAGATTTCTTACCAGGTAGAATCTGGTATTTTTAAAACCTCTGTTAAAAATGCACTTTCAGAGTATATAGATTCTAAGGAAAAAGGGGAGGAAGATTTTGATGTGTTGTATGCGAAGTTTTTAGACTCAATAAAACCATATGAAGGAAAACGTGAACCTGTTTTTACCACTAAAACAGGAGTTGAATTAATGTTGGTTGGTACAAGTGATTCTTCAATTCTTGTAAAATACTTATGGTCTAATAACAAGAAAGAGCAACCGGGACAACATACATTTAGCGTTACCAAAGAGAAATTAAAAAAAGTATTAATAGAAGGCATAGTCCCAACTAAAATAAAGAGCTTAAAAGCTGAAATACATCCTTTAGTAGGTCATATTCATTGCGAATTATTTGCGGTCTACAAAACATTTTATGACTTTGTAGTTGCAAACAAAGGAGATGTGGAAACCGTGCAGTTTAATGCGATAGATTTATCATTTGATGATGTTTTAGAGCAGGTTTCAAGCTATAGTAAATCAGAACTAAATTCTAAAGAGGTAAAAAATCACACATTAATTATAGATGAAATTAATAGAGGTAATGTGTCTGCTATCTTTGGAGAACTCATAACGCTTTTAGAAGATGATAAGCGAATTGGAAAGAATGAAGACATAAGAATTAAACTTCCTTATTCTAAAACCAATAATTTTGGAGTTCCTCAAAATCTATATATAATAGGCACCATGAATACCGCAGACCGTTCGGTAGAGGCTTTAGATACCGCTTTACGCCGTCGTTTTGAGTTTAAAGAAATGATGCCTGATTATGCCGTTATTGCAAACGAGGAGGTAGAAGGCGTATTTCTTTCAAATGTCTTAAAAACGATTAATGAACGGATTGAATTGCTAATAGATAGAGATCATGCCATTGGACATTCGTATTTTGTAGGAGTTTATACAGAGCAGCAATTAGCGAATGCATTTAATAATAAAATAGTACCCTTATTACAAGAATACTTTTATGGTGATTATGGTAAAATAGGTTTGGTACTTGGCAATGGGTTTGTAGAACGGAAAACGAATAAAGACTTAAAGTTTTCTAGTTTTAAATATGATGGTAAAGACGAATTTATAACTTCTACGTTTATATTAAAGCCCATTGATGATTCTAATGTGATTAATGCGGTAGACCAATTGTTTGAAATTAAAGACAATTAAGACTTGAAAACGCATAAATCCATTTCCGTTTTTGAGCATCAACGCTTGTATGTTGGTGCGTTGGGTTTTAAGCAACTGCATTTAGATGCACTGCTGAAACTCAATGACTACCACGATGGTCATTATTTTGAGCCTATTGCTAAAGGTGTAAAATTCAACCAATACGTAGGTGTTATTCAGGTGGATGGCTTAACCATAGAGATTCACCCGAAAGCTGATAAGGATGATGACGATAATAGATGGAAAGGAGTGTTGCTTCAAATGCTTAAGGCGTGTGGCAAACTAAAGGCAGAGTCTTCTGGTGCAGCTCATGTAAAGCGACAGCATCTTAACTTGTTAGAGGTTTATTTTGAATTGTACTTGCACGAGGTAGAGACACTCATTCGAAAGGGAGTTATTAAACAGTATCGAAAGCAAACCCAAAATACTAAAGCATTAAAAGGAAAGTTAGAATTTGCAGGTCATATAAGGCATAATGCGGTTCATAAAGAACGTTTTTATACGACGCATCAAGTTTATGATACTAACCACGTGTTGCATCAGGTATTGTATAAAGCCTTAACCATTGTTGATCAATTTACTAAAGGTACACGGCTTTGTGATTTAAGCAGTAGAGTGCTATTGAATTTTCCTGCAGTAGATAAGAAAAACATAACAGCACAGCAACTCAAGACTATTAAATTAAATCGGAAGTCCAACAGCTATACTGAGGCTTTAGAGTTAGCACGACTGATTATTTTAAACTATTCTCCAGACATTTCAAGTGGTAAAGAAAAGATGTTGTCCCTTTTGTTTGATATGAATGATTTGTGGGAAACCTATATTCTAAAACAAGTTAAGAAAGCTTGTGAAGGTACTAGTATTGAGGTTTCGGGTCAAGAATCAAAATCATTTTGGGGTAGCAATAGTTTGCGACCAGATATTGTATTACGACAGGGAGAGAAGACTTTTATCATAGACACGAAATGGAAACGCCCACTAAGAAGTTCTGCTTCGGTAAGTGATCTACGCCAGATGTATAGCTATTGTCGTTTTTGGGATGCGGAAAAAGCTATGCTTTTATATCCTGGAGATGCTTCTGGAAATAAGTTTAAATCTTATTTAACTGATGACTATTTAAAGGTTCATGAAGATGAGCATAGTCGGATTGATCATCAATGTAAGATGGGGTTTGTTACTGTTTTGGATGATGCAAATACGCTTAATGCTGATATTGCCAAACGGATTTTAGATCTTTTAGAATTATAATACTATGGTGCTTTAAGAGCTACACTAACGATACTAAATATTATATGACCATAAACCAACTACCAGGAGCCTACAATATTATTGGAAGCAACCAAGATTCAGAAGGAGTAACTTATAAAGGAACTCTATACTTAACCCTAGATGAGAACAACAGAATTAAAGCAAAATGGTTAATTAATAATAATCAAGAGCAGTTGGGTACTGGGTTTTTTAAGGATAATATCTTAGTCATTAATTTTAATTACAAAGGTGATGATGCGATGATTTATAAAGGCGTTGTGGTGTATAAATGCATCACTAAAGATCTATTAGATGGTTTTTGGTCAGAGAAGCATGGTAATCCGTTGTATCTTGGTGAGGAACGTTGTTATAGGGTAGGGACTCAAAGTCGTGAGTTGGTTAATTGAAACAAATTCTTTGTTGTTATTTTAATGAGTATTTATTTTTCCATTTATTAAAAGTATTATCTGTTACTGTATCTCCTTTTGATTTAAAATGTTCTATCGCGTTTTTTCTGCCTTTAAATTTATCTACTGCCCATTTTTGTAATTCAAAGAAATAATCAGCTTTCATTTCTTGCGTTGTTTGCTTAGTATTAAAGTTGTATTTCTCGTGTTCTAGTTCTGTATTTACCGTGTGGTATTTGGTGAATTCTTTTTTCGAATAAGAAAACGGAGTTTTCTCATTCAGCATCGTTCTGGTTTCTTCATCGAAATTTAAGTAAGCATTATAGTACATGGCAATTTTTTGTAAATCTCTATAGTTCCCAGGTAAGTCTAGCGTTTTTATCCACTTATTTAAATTATCATCTTGTGGTATATTGTAAGCTCCTGGGAATTTTAGACCTTTCCAAATTTTCTCCCAGTCTGCCATTCTATCTTCTTTGGTTTCTCTCAACGCGGGTATGTTTACAACATGCTGTACAATTCTGTCGTAAAAATCGGGTAGTAATAATTGTCTTAATTCTTTTATGGTTTTGTTTGTGGCAAAAATTAAGCGACATTCTACTTTAGTTTCTTTGCTATCTCCCATTTTACGAATAGACATTTTGTTATCTCTGTCAGTTTGTAATGCTTTCATTAGTTTGGCTTGCACAAGTTTAGAGAGGTGATGAATTTCATCTAAAAATAAAACACCTTTATTGGCTTCTTCAATTAGTCCATTTTTGCCACCAGGAAGACTGCCTGTAAAAGCACCTTTTGAATACCCAAATAATTCAGCTTCTGCAGTATTGTCATTGTCAAAAGACGCACAATTAGCTTGTATGAGATTATTTTGATTTGTTAGTGTACTTTTTGCTTTTTCAGCGATGTGAGATTTACCTATTCCTCTTTCACCAAGCAATAAAATAGAGAATCCGGACTTTAGAAATACTTCCATTTTTTTGTCAACTAATTTTCTTGAAGGAGATTTGGTTTCTGAAAACAAGCTAAATCCATCACCTATAGAGGTTATTAAGTTGGTGGGTATTTCTTTGATTGAGAATGGTTTAAATCGTTTTTCTTTGTCGCTAGATTTATCGTCATATGTTTTTATAAATCTCGTGTTTGGGGGTAATTGTTCTGCTTCAGCTAAAATATGCCATACTACCTGTGTCTCATTACTTCCTAATGATACATTTATAATATTTTCAGCTCCCTTAAGCTCTTTGCTTTTATTTTTAAGCCAAGCATTGACTTTGTTGGCGATGTGCTTTTCGTCTCTTAGGTCGTTTACGTCTAGTTCGATAATCTCTAATTTGTCTTTGTAAACGTTATTGAAATTAGAGTGTTCTTTAAGCCATTTTAATTGTTCTAGAACTGGGTAGTGTTGTATGTTTTTCCAAATGGATTTTTTGAAAGCATCATATTTATCTGGATATTTCTCTTTTACAAACCGGAGTTCTTCTGAAAGGTTGTAGCATAAGTCATCGTTCGAAGTGATTTCATCATAAATATGGCTTAATCCTAAGTCTATTATTGTTTCGTCGTTTACAATGTTTTTTTTATAGCTAAACCGTCTGCTTGAAAGTTTGTCGAAAGATTTTTGTGGTGCGATTAGGTAAATCACTTTGTCGAAAACAAAACCCTCATGTTCTTGAGGTGTGTCGAAAACAGTGTTCAGTTCCATTTGATTTAACTCATCAAAATGTAAGTTTTGAGGTGTATGTCCTTTTTTGAAAAAGCAACTTAAAATATGTTTAAGATATGCTACTCCATGTGTTGTGTAGTGCCAAGTGATGTATGTTGTTTTCATTATATAAAGGTAAATAATTATCTATAGGTAATATATTATTTTTAATGTTTTTGCTGTAATTATTTTATTTGTCTGATTTTTAAATGGTTACTGTATTTTTATTTTTGTGGCATGATTATTCTTTAGTGTTAAGTGTATTAATAATTAAAAATAAAAATATCATGAGTAAATCAAAATCAATGACGAGAGGTGCAGCCTCGAGAATTCAAATTAGTACTGTAAAAACATCTGGTTCAGGCGGTGTAACAAAAGGGAGTTTTGCAGCAAGAGCACAAAGTGCAGCTGCAAAAAGTTCAAAAAAGTAATTATTAATAAAATCTCGCCTTTTTTAAGGGCGAGGTTAAATTTTAAAAAAATGAAATATATATTAAATTATAAGAAAAGCCCTCATTTTGAGGAACGCTTAAGAGCGCGTCACATAGATCCTTTTTTAGTGTCGTTGTGTTTGGGGAAAGGAGTTGCGGTACCAAAGAGTAGTCAGAGGGTAGAATTCACGTTATCAAAAGAATGTATTATGAATGCTATAAGACAAGGCTATATTTTGGCTGGGGATTGTCTTTGTATAACAAGCTTGACCGTGGTGACTAAGCGACGTATGTTAATTACTGTTTTTGCCAAATTTGGCGATACAGGCATTACTAATTAGAACAATAGTAAATAAGATAGCTGAACGTTACTTATTTAAGTTTTAAATGAAAATTACTACAAATAATACTATTTTGAACTTTTAAAAAAAGAATACATATTACATGCATATATTAAAAATAATTCATGGCTATCCACCACATTACAATGCAGGGTCGGAAGTTTACAGTCAATCTATATGTAACGAATTATCAAAAGATCATACTGTTTCTGTTTTTACTAGAGAACAGAATCCGTATGCTCAGGATTTTGACATTCGTCACGAAAAAGTGAGCACAAATTTAAACCTCTATTTTGTTAATAATCCTAACGGTAAAGACGGTTATAGGCATCAAGCAATAGATGACAACTTTAAAAAGTTAGTAGATCAATTACAACCCGATGTTGCGCATGTTGGACACCTTAATCATTTGTCTACAGGACTCATAGATGTTTTAAATGGTTTAGGAATCCCTATTGTTTTTACATTACATGATTTTTGGCTGATGTGTCCTCGTGGTCAATTTTTAACCCGTAGTATAGGTAAGGAAAATAACACGATGTTGTGCTCTGGGCAAGAAGATAGGAAATGCGCTACTAGTTGTTATGAAGTCTATTTTAGCGGCCATAAAGAAGAAGAGCACATTGATGTAGATAATTGGAGTCATTGGGTGCACCGAAGAATGCAAGACACCAAAGCTATAATTGATAAAGTAGATTTGTTTATAGCACCTTCTAAGTATCTTGAAGATCGTTTTGTTTCCGAATTTGATATCCCTAAATCTAAAATCACTTATTTAGACTATGGTTTTCCGACGCATTATTTAACACCAACAGAAAAAGCACAACCAAAAGCGGAATTTACGTTTGGTTATATAGGAACTCATATTCCGGCGAAAGGCATCGATCAATTAATAGAAGCTTTTAGGCAAGTGAAAGCACCTGCTGTTTTAAAAATTTACGGTAGAGAGAATGGACAAAGTACAGCAGCCTTAAAAGCATTAGCAGCAACTATAGAGAACAAGGTGGAATTTATGGGCGAATACATTAACCATAATTTAGCAAATGATGTCTTTGCACATGTTGATTGTATTGTGGTGCCTTCTATTTGGGGAGAAAATTCGCCATTAGTAATCCATGAAGCGCAAGCTTGTAAAATTCCTGTGATTACTGCTGATTTTGGAGGAATGAAGGAATATGTGCAACATCATGTTAACGGACTATTATTTAAACATAGAGATATAGATGCTTTAGCTGAGCAATTAAATTTTGCGGTGTCTCATCCTGATAAAATGAGAACCTATGGAGCTAAAGGTTATTTGTTATCGGAAGATGGTAGTGTGCCAGATATTAAAGCACATTGTGATGACTTAGTGAGTCTCTATAAACGTTATACAAATGCTGGCAAATTTTGGAGAGTGACTATAGATACCAATCCTGAAGATTGTAATCTAAAATGTATTATGTGTGAAGAGCATAGTCCGTATAGTAACTTTATAGATACGCTTTATAAAGACACAGGAGTGAAACGTAGACGTATGGATTTTGAAACGGTGCAACAGATTTTTGAACAAGCATCAGCGTTAGGTGTGAAGGAGATTATACCATCGACCATGGGAGAGCCCTTATTGTATAAGCAATTCGATCAGATTTTTGATTTAGCAAAACAATACTATATAAAGATCAATTTAACTACAAATGGGACATTTCCTAAAAAGCGTGTTTTAGATTGGGCTAAGTTGATAGTACCTAATACTACAGATGTTAAAATCAGTTGGAATGGAGCTACAGCAGCAACTTCAAAAGAAGTGATGCATGGTTTGGATTTTGAAAAAGCTATTGCTAATGTCAAAGAATTTGTAGCCTATAGAGATGAATATTTTAAAACAAGTGGTTATTTCTGTCGTGTAACGTTACAATTAACGTTTATGCAGAATAATATGCACGAATTGGTCGCTATTATTAAACTGGCAGCTGAACTCGGAGTAGATCGTGTAAAAGGGCATCAGCTTTGGGATCATTTTGATGAAATTAAAGGGTTATCCATGAACGCCACTCCGGAAAGTGTAGAACAATGGAATATCTATGTTAAAGAAGCGCATGAAGCAGCAGAAGTGTTTAGAAAACCCAATGGAGAGAAACTTTTGTTAGAGAATATTATTCCAATTGAAGATCATGCCATTAAAGAGGTTCGTGAAGATTACGAATGTCCCTTTTTAGAACAAGAATTATGGATATCTGCTACTGGAAACATATCACCTTGTTGTGCACCAGATAATTTAAGGCAATCTTTAGGTGATTTTGGTAATATAAAAACAGATTCCATTCAAGATGTCTTAAATAGTGCCCACTATAAAGATTTAGTGGATAACTATAAAACAAAATCTGTTTGTAAAACTTGTGTCATGCGTAAACCTGTAGCCTTATGAAACATTTAAACACCATAGAAAACGTAAAGACCATTTTACCTCAAATAGAACATGTAGATGCTGTTTTGTTGTATGGTTCTTATGCAAGGAAAGACGCTGTAGGAAATTCAGATTTAGATATAAAACTTATTGTTAGCGAAAGTTTTGATGTGCAGGGTTTTATAGCTATTATAAAAAATGCATTTGATGATACAGTAAATAGTGTGCACTACATTAAACTAAGGCATAAGGTTGTTGTTTATTTCAAAGAACTACCAAAGTTAGAGTTTGGTTTATGTTATAATATGGAAGCTATTAAACGAGATTTTTTAGGGTCAGAAATAACCAACCTAAACGAGATTGTTTTGTATGAAAAAGACAAGGAGCATACACAAATAGAATTGTACTTAATGCAACTTCTTGATTCTAAAAAAGGTATTGACACCTCGGAAGTGCATAATTTAATCGATAAGTTTGTTTATGAGTTTGAGAGTTGTTCCTCAAAGCATAGTAGGAGCGATGGCTATCAGTTTTATTATTTCTATAATATAGCTTTTCATCTTGCCATTCAATTACACTATTTAGCTAAGGGGAAAACAGCCTATTACTTCCTTCCTAAAAATTTTATGACGAGTGAGCTTACAGTAGAAGAACAAGCTTGTTTTTCTAAAGTCAATGGCACTACTTTTCTTCCAGAGGCGAATAAAAGAAAAAGAGCCTTATTGGATTTCTTTTATAATGCCATAGAAAAATTAGTTGCAGTGCATGAATATGAGGAATTGAAAGCATTTTGCGAATGGATTTATAAACGTGACTTTTTTTGGAATTTTAGAGATGCCAATGCGTTTAATACTAAAATGAAGGAGCGGTTAATTTATAGAACATCTGCTTTAGCTTTATTTCAGAATACAGAAGAATTAAATGTGTTACTGCGTGAGAATAACATAAAAACAATAATTGATTTAAGGGCAGATAGAGAGATTGAGGAGATTTCTTATTCCGATGAAATATTAAGTCAGGTGCACTATGTTAAAGCGCAATTTGACCCTTGGGATCAGCCCGAATGGTTTAAGGAAAAGCATAATGAAGGTTCTAATCATGAGATAGCATATCGTTTTTTTGCCATGGGTTGTAAAGATGCGGTAAAGAAAACATTTGAAACTATTTTAGAACACGAGAGCGGAACTATTGCTATTCATTGTCACGCAGGAAAAGATAGAACAGGGATTATCTTTTCGCTATTGCATCTTCTTTTGGAATCACCAAAAGCTCATTTAAATACTGATTATTTAACTAGTGAAATGGATGTGTCTCTAGATAAGTTAAACATAGCTCTAGATGTGGTTGAAAATGAAGGAGGTATTATAAACTATTTATTGTCTTGCGGTTTAACGGAGAAACAAATAATGAATTTAAAAAGAAAGTTATTACATGAATACTAGAGCGTTTTTAAAATCTTTTTTCACAGAACATTGGAAATACTTGACGGTTAGTGCAGCTTGTAAGTTGAATTTATTTGATGTCTTAGTGGCTTCAGGAAAAACAGTAGCTGAAATATCTAAAGAACTAGAGATTGAAGAGAGCAACCTAGAATTATTATTAAATGGATTGCTAAGTATTTCTTTTTTAGATAAGAATCAAGATAAATATGAGTTGAATAAGCTATCTGAATTATTAACAGATCATCACCCTCAAACGTTAAAATACGCATGTCTTAATTGGTCAGGAGATCATTTAGATGCTTGGAGTAAATTAGATGTATCTATAAGGACAGGCACTAGTTTTTTTGAAACTAAATATGGGATCAGCTACTTTGAGTATTTGAATAAGAATGACGATAAGCTTAATGATTATCATAACGCCATGTTTGCTTATGCAAAAGATGATTATAAAGATATTACGGCTATCATTGATTTTAGTCGTCATAAAAGCGTCATGGACGTTGGTGGTGGATATGGAGCATTGATTTCTAATATCAAAGTTGAGAATAATGATGTAGAGTGTTTTCTTTTCGATTTAGATTTGGTTATTGATAAATGTGATACCATTGCGAATGTTCAGCTTTTAAAGGGTGATTTTTTTAAGGAAATACCACAACTATCAGATGCTATTATATTGTCAAGAATTTTGCACGATTGGAACGAGGAAAATGCAATTCAGATTTTGAATAATGCGTATCAAGCCTTACCTGAAAAAGGGTATTTATATATTATTGAAAATTGTTCCGATAAGATAGCTGTAGATCTGTCTTTGTTGTCACTAAATATGTTAGCTATGTGTGAGAGTTATGAGCGTTCGTCTTATGAATATATCGCTTTAGCTAATCAGAATGGATTCAAGTTTAAAGAAGCTAAAAAGCTTAACGAATTACAAACCGTTTTAACTTTTACTAAATAATGGACTGGAGCGCTATACAAGTATCGGAAGAGAATAATTCATTTATTTATAAAGGAAAACTACTTTTTAATAAGGAATACGATGAGGTTTTAAAATTTCATAGTCCAGGACTAGCACCTGTTAAAGATGCTTCTGGTTGGTATCATATCAGTGTAAAAGGTATTGAAGTTTATAAAGCACGTTATAATCGAACGTTTGGATATTATTTCAATCGCGCAAGTGTAATAAATAATGATTCATGGTTTCATATTGATGACATGGGAGAGCGTTTGTATGATGTAAACTATGCTTGGACTGGTAATTATCAAGAACACTTATGTGCTGTTAGGGATTTTAATAATCAGTATTTTCATATCGATTTAGATGGAAACCCTATCTATGAATCCAAATATAGATTTGTTGGAGATTTTAAAGATGGTTATGCTTGTGTGAAGCAATTGAATGGTTTTTATAAGCATATAGATAAGTTAGGGAATGTTCTAAACGACAAAACATTTTTAGACTTGGGAGTTTTTCATAAAAACTATGCTACAGCCAAAGATAAAAATGGTTGGTTTCATATCGATAAGAAAGGACATGAATTATATAAAGAACGGTATACTATGATTGAGCCATTTTATAATGGCTTTGCTGTTGTGGATACTTTTGAAAAGACAAAACAAATTATTAATGAAGACGGAGTGAAAACGCTTGATGTATAAAATATTTGAAAATTGTATGTGATTTAGTTTAGTTGAATCTTCAAGAGGAGAGCTGTATATGCCTATTTAAGGTGCAACTAACGCTAATCATTAGCATGAGCCCATGCCTTATAAAGCTCAAACTGCTCATCATCGAGAATATCCTCTAAGATGTTAGCTTCAGTCACAATACGGTCGTCAGCAGATAGACTTTCATAGGGATTCTCGGTATCAGAACTCATATAATTAGAGAGCGCTGTTTCATAACGCTCTTGTTGGGCTTCGCTAAGTTTAAATTGCGCATATAAGCGCATTTGGCGTTCTGGATCATTGAGGTTCCAGTTTGGGTCTATATCACCCGTTTTTTCTTTGTAAGTATATGTATCTTTTTCAAAATTACCTTCCTGTTTATAATTCCGAGTATCGGTGAGTTCTTCGTTCATAGGATTTCTAGTATCCGTACTTTCTTTTGAGGTCTCATTTTTACACGAGAAGGAAACAGTTAGTAACGCTAAGGCTACAATATAATAAGTCGTTTTCATAAGATTATAATTTAAAATGCAGTCTAAAGGTAGTGGTAATGGGAGCATTGTTTTAACTCAAACCATTTAGATCTTAGTCATTTAGGTTTAATTAGCTTTTTGTTTGTCTATAATGGCATTACGCTAACCATCATTGTGAGGGAAGACTCTGTAGCGATGAACGATGAAAAAGCAAACCGTACGGCATTACAAACTCAAAAGCCTTAAGGGATACATTAGAGTTGTTAGGTGAGATAAGCACACTAAAAGGTATAGTATGTCTCCTTAATTTTAAGATAACATTAGGGTTTAAAATGGAAGGTGTTGGTAATAGTATCTTAATACCGTTAACGCTAAGGTAGCGGTAATTTAATAAAACGGTTTTTATTAATTAACAGGGTTATAGAAGGCTAAAATTAGCTTTGTGGACACATTATAACCACTAACAACCTTAAATTATGAACAAAATTATTAAACTATTTTTATTAGCATTTATTATTACAGCATCAGGCGCACTTGCAGTGAGTTGTGACGTTGAAGATGGAAAGGACGGCATTGATGGTGTTGACGGATCGGATGGTTCAGACGGCATAGACGGAGAAGATGGTAGCGATGCTTCTGTGTATTTAGCGTCATCAAAAACACCTAGCTTCTTAAAGGTGACAGATCAGTTTATTAACCTAAGAATTTCTACACTTTTAACCTCAGAAGATATCATTCCAAATACTCCTAACTTTATTTATGGGTCTATGGCAGATGGTGCAGGATTAATTAATAATGGTGATAATACTTTTACATTAATTAATAATATTGAGGCTGATTATTCTATAGCGAGAATTATGTTAAACGAAAATCTAAGACCATATAATGGTGAATATATTTTGAATGCTACAGCAACTGCTGAAACAGCTATGTGCTCAGGGACTTTAATTACACAAGAAGAGCATGGATTTGGACCATTGTACCTTTCAGGAGGAGAATGGGGTGGGGCTTCAAAAGGGGTGTTTGTAACGAATCCAAATAAAAGTGTTGAGGAGGCTAGTGTTGGAGAAACTTTAGCTGCTATGGGGCAATGGTCTACAGAGAACGCTGTTCCTATCGGAAAAGATGCTTACCCAGATAAGACGGTGGTGTTTATTGGGGATGATCATGCAGATAATGATGTGCCTTCAGGTCAATTAGGAATGTATGTTGGTAACCGTGGAGATTTATATGGAGGTCAATTATACGGATTAAAAGTGACAGCTGCTGGTATTGATTTTGAAATGGATATGGAAGAAGGTACATCCTACAGTGCTGAATTTGTACAATTAAATGAAACAGAAATTGATGCTCTAGATGCTGAGGCAAAAACGAAAGGTGTTATGGGATTCTCTAGATTAGAAGATATTGATTGGAGAAGAGGTTCTGCAGCAAACCAAAGAGAAATCTATTTTTGTGTTACAGGGCGTTTCTCTGCTAGTTTAGTAGGAAAAGGATCTGTATTAGGTCGTGTGTACAAGGTAACATTAAATGAAACAGACCCAACAGGTCCTGCAACTATTACGTGTGTATTAGATGGTGATATTGTAGGTGGTACAGCAGATGGATTCCATTCACCAGATAATATTTTAGTGACTGAAAACTACGCTTACATTCAAGAAGATCCAAATGGCTACTTAGATACGTCAATCAATGGTTATGCTAAGCTGTACCAGTACAACCTAAATACAGGGGAATTAAAAACCGTTTTAGAAGCAGACCAAGCGAGAGCAGAAAGTTTAGGATACGGTTCTACTTCTAGTACTTGGGAAATTACAGGTATGATTGATGTCACTGATGTTGTTAATAATGGTGAAAACACGTTTTTAGTGATGACACAAAACCATGGCTGGAATCCTGCTGATGGCACCTCTTTTACAGATCCATTAGCGAATCCTAACTTATCTAATGCTAAAGAAGGTTCAATGCTATACGTTATTAAAGGTTTAGATAGATAATAAAATAACAGCATGAATCATAATATATTTATGAAAGCGAAGACATATACAAAATGTATATGTCTTTTGCTTTTAATTACAGTGTCGTGTAAAAAGCAGACAGAAACCGTAAACGTTGACGCTACCGATCAGAACATAGCCTTGTTTTATAATTCAGAACTAGAGCGTTGCATCACGTATTTAGATTCCATTTCTGTGTCCAAAAATGCAGAAGACCGTATTGCTTATTATAAAAAAGCACGTCAGCATTTTAAAGCGATGGAACCTGTTTTGGCCTCTATAGATAAAAACAACTATAAATCTCTAAATGCTCCAAATATTTTACAAGTTCAAGAAGAGGATTTAACCGATGTGAAGATTAGAAAACCGTTCGGTTTTCAGGTGATAGAAGAGTTGTTACACGAGGAGGATGGAGATACTGCATCATTACACAATGCCTTAACAATTACGTCTGATCGCTTGAAGTTGTTACAGCGCAATACACATATCAAATTAAAAGACTACCATCTGATTTGGTTGCTTAGAGATCAGATAATGAGAACCGCAGCTACAGGTATCACAGGATTTGATTCCCCCGTTTTAGGGCAAGCCTTAACTGAAAGTCAGTATACCACCCAGACGCTTATAGCGTTGATAGATATTTGTAAAGATAAGTTTAGCTCTAAAGCTATTTATGAAGACTTGAGAGCGTCCTTTGTAGAAGGGATTGCTGCGCTTGATTCTGATTTTGATACGTTTGATCGCTTTGGGTTTATAAAGAATTACACTGATCCCCAATTAAAGTTAATATTGAAAACTCAGGAAGACTGGAACGTTTCATTTCCATTTGAAATGGCCATTTCCAATAACACGTCGTCCTTTTTTGGTGCCAATACGGTGAATGTGTTATATTTTTCAGACTATAAGAGTGATACGCTTCACTTAAAACAAAAGGAGATCTTTGGAAAGGCACTTTTTAATGACCAAGCCCTATCTAGAAGTAATGAGATGGCCTGTGCAAGTTGCCATATTAAAGAAAAGGCGTTTACCGATGGTAGAACGACTTTTGATGCCCGACAAGTAAGAAATTCACCAACGCTTACTTACAGTGCTTATCAACAATCGTTTTTTATGGATGGCCGTGCAGGAAGTTTAGAAGGACAAGTTGTAGGTGTTGCCGAAAATCATGATGAATTTAATTTACCAATGGATTCTATCGTTAATCGTGTATTACAAAATCCAACATACAAAGCGGCTATAGATAGTTTGTATGGTAGCAAACGTATTGATTTTAACATCAGACATGCTATTGCAAGTTATGTGCGTAGTTTAAATGGTTTCGATTCTAAATTTGATAAGAATATAGAAGGCATCGCATCCTCTTTAACAGCCCAAGAAAAGCAAGGGTTTAATCTGTTTATGGGGAAGGCTGCTTGTGCCACTTGTCATTTTCCACCATTATTTAATGGTACGGTTCCACCTCATTATAAGGATACAGAGTTAGAATTACTTGGGGTGCCCGGAACAAATGATACTATTAATGCTGTTATTAGTGATGATTTAGGACGTTATAACGTGTTTGGTACCGATCAGAGAAAACACTTTTTTAAAACCCCTACCGTTAGAAATATTAATGTAACAGGTCCTTATATGCATAATGGTGTTTATAAAACCTTGGAAGACGTAGTTGATTTCTATAATCGTGGTGGAGGAAAAGGTATTGGGATTTATGAAGAATTTCAAACCTTACCTTTTGATGAATTAAATCTAACCATAGCGGAGCAAGAAAGCATAGTGGCATTTATGAAAACCTTAACCGATGCTGATTTTATAGTAAAATAAATTATCGTTGATAAGCTTGAATAAGAATGCGGTATCGCTTCATAGGACTTTAAATAAGTGCTATGAAGCGATTTGTTTTTAGGATTGTTGAGGTTTTGAGGTTGGTAGAACTCTATATATGAATTACTTTTGACTAGCGCTAAATAGAAGGACTTAATACCAAAAGAATATAGCTTAAATACCATATGACCATACACGAATTACCAGGCACTTATACTATTATAGGAAGCAACCAAGATGAAGACGGTGTCGCTTACAAAGGGCTATTAGAATTAGCCTTAAATCAAAACAATAGAATAGAGGCGACGTGGTTGATTAATGATAGCCAAGCCCAATTAGGCACTGGGTTTTTTAAGGATAACATCTTAGTTATTAATTTTAATTATAAGGGAGATGATGCTCATATATATAAAGGTGTTGTAGTTTACAAATGCATTACTAAAGATTTGTTAGATGGTTTTTGGTCTGAGAAACATGGCAATCCATTGTATCTTGGAGAAGAACGTTGTTATAGGGTAGGGACTGAACAGCTTGAGTTGGTGAATTGAGGTTTTGTTTTTTTCTGCTACGTGTAGCCGCTTATTAAACTTATGAAGTTAACGCGTAAGTTAGGAACCCTAATTCGTTTTACAAAAGAGATTCACAGCTACGCTGCAATTGGGGTATAGATATACGACTATTATAACTTACATTAAGTGTATAACGTTATGCCACCCTATAGAAAAAGGGACTGAGGGTACAGTCGCGTTTTTCCTTGAACTAAAAAAAAACTATATTTATCGCTTTAGTTATAAGCTAAGGATTCACAGGTACACAAGGTATGAAGCGTATTGTTCAGAGTATAGTTATTCTTTTTGGTCTTATTCTTAGTGCGCAACAAACAGAACGCTTAGACAGTTTGTTACTTGAAGGCATTACTGCTCGAAGCAATAAGGACTATGCAAGCTCTTTAGAACTATTAACAGAAGTCCGCACTGTTGCCGAAGACAACCATTGGTACAAACAACAGTTTTTGGCGTTAAATAATATTGGAGCCAATTACTATTCCATGTTAGATTACGGTGAGGCGCTAGACAATTATTTAGAAGCTTATACCATTGCTTTAAAACACCTCGATGAAAACGAGGAAATGACGGTTTTAAACAATATTGCTATTTTGTATAGCAAAGAAGGTGAGCCAGAGAAAGCGGAAGCCTATTTTTACAAGGCGTATCTCATGGCAATAGAACACGACGATACGATTAAAACAGGACTTTATGCGGTTAATTTAGGACTTGCTGCTAATGAACTCAATAAATTAGATGAAGCCCTAGCGTATTTAGAGGAAGCAAAAGAACGTCTTAAAGGTCGTGCTAACTTAATACTTTTAGTAGATATTGCATTGGCTGAAAACCATTATAAGCGTGGTGATTTAGATACGGCCGAAACCTTGGCTAAAACACTATTGCCGAGTTTAAGCGCTATAGAATTTACCGAAGAAAAGATCTCTACACTTACCGTATTGTCTAATGTATATCAAGAAAGGGGAGATCTCAATACCGCTATTACCTATGCAGAAGCGGCGCGTGAAGCAGCTATAAATCCAGATCTTAAAATCTCAACCTATGAGCAATTGTCCAAACTGTATAAAGCCAAAGGCTTAATGGAGGCTGCGCTTGTTGCCAAAGACTCTATCATAGCACTAAATGAAACCCTGTCAACGATTAAGAATGGGCGCTTTTTTGAGGCGAATAAGGTGAAGTTTGAAATTGCTAACTACCGTCGGGAATTACAACAAAGTAGCGCAGAGCAACGCGAAGAACGTGCACGACTCTATACCTTGTTAGGCTTTTGTGCTTTGGTTATTGTGTTAATATCTTGGGCCTTGCGGAATAGTTTTATTAAGAACAAGCAGCGCAAAATACTACACGACCGAAGTCAGGAAATTATAGCCTTAGAACTCGAAAAAGAGAAGAGCGATAACTTGGTGTTAGAAAAGCAATTGCATGCTAAAGAGGCCTTTTTATTGTTAGAACAAGAAAAGCTTAAAAACGAAATTGAAACGCAAAACCAAAAATTAGCAGCAAAAGCGCTACAAATATCGAGTAGGAATGAACTGCTAAAGGACGTGATTAATTCATTGTCGAGCCAAAGCGAAATTTCTAAAAATGTCTTTCTCAATCAGAAAATTAAAGAGCTCAAAAGTTTACTAAAAAACGATAATGAATGGGAAAGCTTCTTAAAACATTTTGAAGAAGTCAACCAAAATTTTATTTCCGAACTCAAACGACGCCACCCAGAATTAACAGCAAATGACATCCGTTACATCAGTTATTTGTATATGGATCTTACCAATAAAGAGATTTCGTCGCTCTTTAATATCACCGCTGTCGCCTCTAGAAAGCGAAAAGAACGGATAAGTCAAAAAATGGGACTCTCTGAAAGTTCAGGATTATATCCTTATTTGTCAGGCATTTAAGTGTTAATGTCACACTTTTTATTGTTACTGTCGCACTAATTGTTTGAAGAATTTAGTAATTGTGATTAGTATTGGAGAATATTGATGTTCACTAAAACGAATCATTATGACAAAAACAATTACACTATTTTTATTGGTACTCGTATTTGCAGTACAGCACGCGTTTGCTCAAGTTGAAATTACAGGTGCTACAGATTACGGTAGAATATTTGATTTAACCTATGATGCTAACATACCCAATAAGATTTACGGAATTACCTTAGGAAACCATATTGTGGTATCTGAAGATAACGGAGCGTCTTGGTCTATTTTGTACTCTTTAGACATCGTAGTAAGTGCAAGAATTGAGCAGTTAAAACTATCAGCCGATGGTACAAAACTTACTTTTTCTATCTATACAGGAACTACTACAGAAAATGCCGTAGTAGTTTATGATTTAGCTACAGCATCTGTGGAAAATGTAATTGCACTACCAAACCAAGTTGATCTTGCTTATGTTGAATCTTACGATTTTTATGATTCCGATATGGACGTTCTGTTAGTTAATACAGGTTTTCCTGTTGGGTTTCTTAATGAGGGCAAAGCCTTTTATACGTCTGATGGAGGTATCACTTGGAATATGATTTATTACACAAATGATTACGATACGGTTTTTTTGAATGAGGTTGCCATAAGTCCTTCAGATCCAGATACTATTTTTTTAGCCAGAGGTAATGGTAGTACGGACATTGATGGCGGTTTATTTGTGTCTACAGATGCAGGGCTAACTTTTACAGAAGCGTTAGCAGGCATCAATTTAAGTGCTATAGCCTTTGATCCTTCAGATGATCAAACGATTTATGTAGGTACAGGTATTAGTTTTGGAACTTCACCAGAAAATTTATATAAATCTACAGACGGAGGTACAACGTTTAGTTTAGTGCCTATTACTTGGACATCAGGTATATTAAACAACATTGTGAAAATTAAATTTAATGATAACAACCCGTCACAGATCATTGTTTTAGAGGAAAATGAATTAGTTATTTCAGAAGATGGAGGTACTACTTTTGTCAATTATGTTTATCCATACGATAACACCGACAGTTACTATTATGGTTTAAATGCCAGCTATAACCCACAGAACTCTGATGAGATTGTGATTAGTTCTAACTATATTCCATTGTTCTCCAACGATGGAGGTGAGACCGTTAGTGCTATTGCTAATCCTTACTTTGTAAGTACAGGTACTAATGCTGTCTTTTCGGATGTTAACAATTCTAGTTTATACTACGGTGTGCAACAAGGTTTGGTACATAGAGACTTAACTACAGGAGAGGATACTCCTTACAATTTGATGCCTTTAAATTCGTTTTCTTCAGGAGGCGCATCCTATTTTGTTGATAACAATGTTGCTAATCGTGTTTTTAGTTTTAGTTCAAGCTTTATAGGAAGTGCTTTTAATATGAGTTCAGATAATGGTTTAAATAATACACAATTGCTAAGTGTGTTTACTAATAGCGTATCTGCTTTGGCTACCTACCCTTCAAATACAGAAACTATGCTTGTGGCTTTTGCAGGCTATGATCCTGGTGAAACACAATTAAAAAAGATTGATTTTAGTGATTTAAATGCTGTTGTAGTTACAGATATTGTTTTACCTACAGTAGATTATATTAACGGTATTGTAATTGATGCCAGTGGTACAATTACCCTCTCTTTAGGCATTGAAGTGTATGTGTCTACAGATGATGGCAGCACTTGGGTGGCGAACACTACAGGCTTAGAAGCTTTAGAAATTACAGATGCCATTCTCGATTTACAGGAAGACCCTCTAACGCCAGGTACTTTTGCTATGGCGACCAATAAAGGTGTTTTTATGTCTACTGATGGTGGTGCTACTTGGGCTCAAAAATCTACAGCTGTTATTTATAAAGTTGCATTTTCAACTGAAACTGTAGGTGCTATGGTAGCGACGACAAATACTAGTATATCTACATTGTTTGAGTTGCATTACTCTACTGATTATGGAGAGACGTGGGCAACACTTTATAACGATCAATTGTTGAGTGTGGGTGCAGCTTCTTCATCTTATAAATTTGAGGATGATTCTGTAACGGTATTTGTTGGTACGTTTGATATTGGACTTATGGAATATAACATAGACCTTGAGGTATTAGGAACACCTGACTTTACAGAAGATGATAATAAGATGGTCATTTACCCTAATCCGACGTCAGGAGTGCTTTACATTCAATTAAAAGATGCTTTTGTTGCTCAAGCTACCGTATATAACTTGTCTGGCTCAAGGGTGATGGACTTTAAAGGAGCAGCAACACTTGATATTTCTAAATTAGCAGCCGGAATTTATGTGTTACGTGTACAAGATTCTAACAATATCGTAGCTTTTAAACGTTTTGCTAAGCATTAATTACTAATTATTCCCTTATTACTAATTGTGCTGCGAGAAAGCCCTCATTATTAATTTATGAGGGTTTTTGATATATATGCGCGTAAGTATTTATTAATATCTTTCTTTCACATTTAGTTTTAATTGGATGGAGATATAAAAGTATCTCCGTAGTAATGTTTTACTTTTTTATAAGTCCATAATGCTGGCGTATTGTTATGGACTTTTTTTATGCTTTTGCGGCTTTGTTTTACTCGTTTAACTTCGCTGAATCTTCTCAAGGTGAGCTATACAATAGTAAAAGTCCGCAATGCTAGCGCATTGCTATGGATTTTTTTTATACTTATACGCTTTGAAGCGCGCTTCAGCGTAACGCATAAAAAAAGTCCAGCACTTTCGTACTAGACTTTTACTGTTGTAGCGAGAACGAGATTTGAACTCGTGACCTCTGGGTTATGAATCCAACGCTCTAACCAACTGAGCTACCTCGCCATAATTAGCAATTACAATATAAAGGTTCAAATTAACACATTTAAACATACACGTATTTGCGGCTGCAAATATAGAAACAATTTCTAGGACAACAAACAATAATTTCTAAAAAAATTAATTTTAGTTTAAAGTTTAAAACTCAAGTATAATTGTATATATTGAGCACATAATATAATGCACTTATGGACGATAAAGAAAAATATGAAATTGAGTTTGTGATTCAGGCATCACCAGCACTAATATATACTTATATATCAACACCTTCAGGCTTATCAGAATGGTTTGCAGACAACGTAAATTCTCGTGGAGAACTGTTTACTTTTATCTGGGATGGCTCAGAAGAACAAGCAAAATTGTTGAGTAAGAAAACTGGCGAACGAATTAAGTTTCGTTGGGTAAGTGATGACGAAGAAGGGGCTTCATGCTACTTTGAGATAAGAATACAGGTCGATGAAATCACGAAAGACGTCTCTTTAATGATAACTGACTTTGCGGAAGAAGACGAAATTGAAGAAGGAAAGATGCTTTGGGAGAATCAAATTTCTAGCCTTAAACAAGTTTTAGGTTCTGCATAAGCGCTAAGAAAATAATCTATCATATCTTTGTCTCGATTTAATTTTAAAACTAAATCGAGACTTTTTTTATGATAAATTTCAACGGTACATTACTTTCGGAAGCAGATTCAAAACTCACAGTTAACAATAGAGGTTACAAATATGGTGATGCCCTTTTTGAAACCTTAAAAGTGGTTAATGGTAAAATCTTTTTTTGGGAAGATCATTATTTTAGACTCATGTCGTCTATGCGTATTCTTAGAATGGATATTCCAATGAACTTCACTATGGAATTCCTTGAAGCAGAAATCTTAAAAACATTAGAAGCGAACAATTTATTACATGCTGCTGCTCGTATTAGACTGAATGTAGATAGAGGTGAAGGAGGTAAGTATTTGCCATCAGATACAGCACAAGTTGTTTTTAATATTAGTGCAGAACCGCATCAGAATCCATTTTACACCATTGATGCTAACGCCAACTGTATTGTAGATTTATATAAAGATTATTTTGTAGCTCCGGGATTACTTTCAGGATTGAAATCTAATAATAAAGCCATTCAGGTAATTGGTAGTATTTACGCTCAGGAAAATGATTTAGATAATTGCCTAATCCTTAATACAGACAAAAATGTTATTGAAGCCTTAAATGGGAATTTATTCTTGGTAAAAGGAGATACCATTAAAACACCTCCTTTAGCAGAAGGTTGTCTAAAAGGTGTTATGCGAAAGCAAATACTAGAACTGTTGTCAAAAGACGTAAATGTAGTTGTAGAAGAGGCGTCTATTAGTCCGTTTGAACTTCAAAAAGCAGACGAATTATTTATAACTAATGTCATAAAGGGAATAATTCCAATTACTAAGTATCGTAAAAAGGACTATGGAAGTGATTTTGCGCAGAGCATCATAACAAAGCTTAATGCAAAGTTGAGGTTAATATAGTTTAGTTAAGGGTACTAATTATAACTAGGATCTTCAGGAGCATTAGACCAAATACTATAGTCACCACCAAGTTCTAACATTTTTTCGCGCCAGAAAGAGTTACACGACTTTGAAATAATCTCTTTATTGTAGATGTTTTCAGAAATTAACCATGCGTTAGACTTTAGTTCGTTGTCTAATTGCTGCTCGTCCCAACCAGAATAGCCTAAAAAGAAGCGAATATCATTACTAGAAATTTCACCATTATTAATTAAGTCCAGCACAACTTTAAAGTCTCCTCCCCAAAATATACCATTAGATATTTCTACGCTATTAGGTATTAATATAGGTGATTTATGAATAAAATAAAGATTGTCTTGTTCTACAGGTCCACCATTATAAACAGGAAACTCAGACTCTGTACCTTCAATAAGATCTTTAAGGTTATAATCTAAAGGCTTGTTTAAAATAAAGCCAACAGAACCTAGCGCGTTGTGATCTGCTAAAAGAATCACTGCACGATTAAATGAAATGTCACCGATAATAGATGGTTCGGCAATCAGTAAATTGCCTTTTTCGGGTTTGCTCATTTTGGTTTTAATATTTTAAATATTACTAAATCTATGTTTTTTTTGTTAAAAAAACAACAAATACTTATTTTAATATATCATTTATCTTGAGTAATCGTTGAAATGAGATTTATGTACTTGTTGCTAATTTCAGTTATTAGAAGGGGTTAATTCTATAAAATGAATAAATTTTTATAATTGAATGGATTCCGTATTTGTTAAAATTTAAACATAAAAAAACCCGCTCTAAGAGCAGGTTCAGTATGTTAAACAAAAAGATGTTTAGTTTACAGCACTACTTAAGTCAGAACCTGCCTTAAATTTTACTACATTTTTTGCTTTGATTTGTATAGTCTTTCCTGTTTGTGGGTTTCTTCCGTCTCTTGCAGCTCTTCTAGATACTGACCAAGAACCAAATCCTACTAAAGATACTCTGTTACCTTTTTGTAAAGATCCTTCGATGTCAACTAATAAAGAATCTAATGCTTTTTTTGCTGCTGCTTTAGTAATACCAGCATTCTCAGCCATTCCGTTGATTAAATCTGTTTTGTTCATAAAATATAAGTTTTAAATTATTAAAAAATCGGTTTTAAAATTTTAGTTCTTAAAATCGTTTAGACAAAATTATTAGGAATATTAAGCTACACAAGTAATAGCAAGGGAAATACGGCTTTTTGTTAATAACTTGCGGCAATTGTTAATAAAGGCTATGCGTTTCGTCGATTTTTCATAAAACCAATGGTAATAAGGGTTTACAGCAGTTTTGCCGATTCAGAAAAATTAAACCCGTTTAAAAGAGATTTCACCTCCATTTTTCGCTTTCCTGGAAGTTGTATTTCTAGGATATTTATATAACCACCTTTACATGCGACTTTTAACTCATTTTTGGATGCTATTAATTTTCCAACTTCGTAATCATGTTTTTCTTCTAACTTTTCTACACCATAAATTTTTACACTTAATGGCTTTTTATCATCATTTTCTAAATAACACCAAGCTGCAGGAAATGGATTTAATCCTCTAATTTTATTAAATACCGTATCAATAGGAAGCGACCAATCTATTTTACAATTATCTCTGTTAAGCTTGTAAGCGGTCTTTAAATCTTCTGTTTGAGGCTGAATTACGGTGGCTACAGCATCGTTTTCAATTTGCGCAACGGTTTTAACAACGAGTTCACTTCCTATAGCCATTAATTCGTCATGCAATTCGCCAACAGTCGTATTTGTTCCTATTTCAGTTTCCTGATGTTGTATAATGGCTCCAGTATCAATTTTTTCATCAATAAAAAATGTTGTCACTCCTGTTTTTGTTTCACCATTAATTATAGCCCAATGAATTGGTGCAGCACCTCTATATTGCGGTAATAGAGACGCGTGAAGATTAAACGTACCAAACGCTGGCATTTGCCAAACTACTTTTGGTAACATTCTAAATGCCACTATAATTTGTAAATTGGCGTTTAAAGCTTTCAACTCACTTAAAAAAGATTCAGCTTTTAAATTTGTAGGTTGTAAAATGTTTAAATCGTTGTCTAAAGCAAATTGTTTTACTGCAGAAGCCCGTAATTTTTGTCCACGTCCTGCAGGTTTATCTGGCGCAGTAATAACACCAACAACTTTATAATTGTGGTCTATAAGAGTTTTTAAAGTGGCAACAGCAAAATCTGGTGTTCCCATGAATACAATGCGTAAATCACGTTTATTTGTCATGCAATATGTAAGTGTTAGCTGGTGTTAATTCTATTTTTCTGAGTTCTATTAATTCTGAAATACTTTTAAGAAGCGCTTGTTCAGAACATGAAATAAGCTGCAATAATTGTCGCGAAGATAATGCTTGCGTTTCTAATTGTTTTATAATTTGAAGTGAAACAGGTGCTGTTGAAGTATTGGCTGTTTTTGAAGCTTTTGCGATACAAACCGAACATTTACCACAGGTTTTGTTCGATTTTTCTCCAAAATAAAGTAGGAGTTGAAGACTTCTACAAACCGAATCATTTTGTATATAATGTAAAACAGATTCAATTTGTTGGTGTTTCAACATATGTTGCTGTTCAATAGTTTTTGCAATCGGGTTTATAGTAATAGCATCTTCTCTAGGTTTTAAAAACGTAATTTCAGAATCTGTATTTGCCATTTGTAAACTGATGACTTCGTCTTTTTCTAAACGTTGTAATTGAGTTATAGCTTGTTGTTCTGGTAAATTGGCTTTTTTTGTTACTAAACCAAGATTTACTTTCGTTTCATAATCAAAAATTCCGCCATAAGTTCTTAACAGTACTTTGGTTAAAATATTTAAATCCTTATGTGTTTCTAAATACTTAAACAAAACAGCATTAGTGGTTATAAACTGAATTTTGGTTCTAAAATTAAAGTGTTGTGTGAGTGTAATAATTGCATTTCTATCTAATAGTAGTAACGCATTATAAGTAATACTTGCTTTTAATTTATAATGACTACAAAAGGATTTAAAATCGAATTGATGTAAGGTATTTTCTCCTTCACCATAAGATATTTGAAAATAATTACAAAGCCTATTATAAACCGTTTTTACAAAAGCAACGGAAGGGAGTGTACTTAGAAACTGACTTCGAAGCCGGTCTTCATCTATATGTTGTTTTAAAATAATGGCATGTGCTAATTCGCCATTTCTACCAGCTCTACCAGCTTCTTGGTAATAGCTTTCTAAACTTTCGGGTAAATTAAAATGAATAACCGTTTTTACGTTGGCTTTGTCAATACCCATTCCAAAAGCGGTTGTTGCCACCATAATTTCTTTCTGGCCATTGGTCCATTGATGCAAACGGTCTTGCTTTTCTTTATTGGTAATACCTCCATGATAAAACGTGGAAGAAAACCCTTTAGCAGTTAAGAAATTATGAATATCAGTAGTTGCTCTTCTGTTTCTGACATATACAATTGAAGATCCAGAATAGGTTGTTAAAAGGTGTTCTAGCTGAAATAATTTATCATCAGTATGCTTAACATTATATGCAATATTTGGTCTCGCAAAAGACGCTTTATAGATTTTGGGATTGATGAAGTCTAGATTTTCAACAATATCTTCAACCACATTATGTTTTGCAGTAGCTGTTAAAGCAATACAATTCACATGCGGATGCATTTCTCGTAATATTGAAATATTCTTGTAAGCTGGCCTGAAATCATTTCCCCACTGACTTATACAGTGCGCTTCGTCTACAGCAATTAAGTTCACTTTCATTTGCTGAATCCGCTCTTGTACTAACGTTTGTTGTAAGCGTTCTGGTGAGAGGTATAAAAATTTGTAATTGCCGTAAATACAATTGTCTAATTGGGTGTCTAGATCTTTGTAAGATATACCAGAAGTTAATGCTATTGCTTTAATGCCTTTAACTTTTAAGGTATTAACTTGGTCTTTCATTAAAGCCACTAAAGGAGAAACAACAATACAAATACCATCTTGAATTAAAGCCGGAATTTGAAAACAAATCGATTTTCCACCTCCAGTTGGTAATAACGCAAACGTATCATCGCGTTCTAAAACCGATGTTATAATTTCTTCTTGAAACGGTCTAAAGGATGTATGATTCCAGTATCGCTCTAAAACTTCTATAGGATGCATTATACCAATTTAACTATTTAATATTACATTTCATGTATTAGCTTATTTTTAAACTGAACTCATATGAATCTAAATTAGAGAAATCACATGATTTTAGTAATATTACTTTGAATTTAAGGACTCTAGAATAAAATCGGTTCTAGACGCTACACTGCCAAAAGGAACATCAATTAATTGATAGCCAAAGCGTTTGTAGGTTTCCAATAAATGATCGTGAATATCTATAGCTTCTTCAAAGCTTTCATAACGTTCACTATCACTTGTAAAAATTTCTTGCCAAGGTGCTAAAACAAAAATGGAATCGTATTTATGAGATTCGCAAGTCTCTATAAATGGCAATGGATATTTGTCTCCAATATAATCCATGTAAGCAATAACATCTGGTAAACCTCTATCTAAAAACACAACAGCTTCAGATTCTTTTGCAGCATCATTAAATTGTTTTGTTCTGCCTTCTAGGAGTTTTTCGCTAAACAAAAGTGGCTCGGTTAAAAAAAGTTGTTCTATACCATCTTTTCTTGCTTTTAAGGTGATTTCTCTAGAGATTTCATCGTAACAAATAAAGCCACGTTTTTTTAATTCATTAATAATTGTGGTTTTTCCAGTTCCTGGACCTCCAGCGATAACTACTTTTTTTGAATTCAAATTGCCTATATTTTGATTTAAAAATAAAAGATAAAAATGTAAAGTTAAGCGTATCTTTGCAATTGAAAAATTTCATTATGGATAATTCAGAAAAAACAGACGAGTTTTACGAGAAATTAAAAGCACAACTTTACGATACAGCTACTTGGCCATCGGAATATTTATATAAGTTTATTGTACTTACAGAAAGTTCAGGAGTTAATCATATTGAGGCTCTTTTTGATAATTTAGGAGCCGTTATGACTACTAAAGAGTCTAAAAACGGAAAATATACTAGTGTTTCTATAAATGTGAGATTAAAAAATCCTGAAGCTGTAATTGCGAAATATAAAGAAGTATCAGAAAACGTTGAAGGTGTAATTTCACTTTAAAAAACAGTCTATCCAAAACGACTTCTAACAGGTGAAGATTCTAGTATTCTTCTAGTACACTAAAGTGATAGTAACCTTATTAAGGTGTTATTGTTGCCTAAATATTTGTTGGGCTGTCCTAATCGTTAAATTTGAGTTTAAATTTCTTTTAGGCTTCGTATTTTTTTGTACTTTGCAACAAAACCTATAGACTACAGGTTTTATAAACTATATACTACACATTTTACAATTTTGATCGACGAATTAGAATACAATACAGAGCGCGAGCATTTAATTATACCTGAATACGGACGTCATCTACAAAAGATGATTAATTACGCTAAGTCTCGCGAAACAAAAGAAGAACGCAATAAAGTTGCTAAAGCAATCATTGCCGTAATGGGAAATTTACAGCCACATCTTAGAGATGTAGCAGATTTTCAGCATAAATTATGGGATCAGTTGTTTATTATGGCCAATTTTGAAATTGATGTAGATTCTCCTTATGGAGAGCCGTCCAAAGAAGAAATTCAAGCGCGACCAGAACCTTTAGAATATCCTCAGAATTTTCCTAAATATCGTTTCTATGGTAATAACATAAAAACTATGATCGATGTTGCTGTAAGTTGGGAAGATGGAGAGCTAAAAGAAGCGCTAACATATACCATTGCAAATCACATGAAAAAGTGTTTCCTTAATTGGAATAAAGACACTGTTGAAGATTCTCTGATTTTTAGACATTTGTTTGAATTGTCAGATGGTAAAATTGACCTTAAGAATAGTAAAGAAGACCTAAGTGATTCTACAAGCTTAATGCGTACTAAATCTAAGTATGGCAGTAAAAGCAATTCTAATAAAAAGAATACGTCTTCCTCTAAGAAAAAATATACCAGTAATAGAAAACGTTACTAATACGCATGAGTACATTTAAAATTGAAGGTGGCCACAGATTAAAAGGTAAAATTCAGCCACAAGGAGCAAAAAACGAAGCGTTACAAATCTTGTGTGCCGTACTGTTAACTGCAGAAGAAATTAAAATAGATAACATTCCAGATATTATTGATGTCAATAAACTTATCGCTTTATTAAAAAAGCTAGGTGTAAAAATCAATAAAGTAGGTAAAGGATCTTACACATTTAAGGCAGACGATGTTAATCTAAAATATTTAGAATCTGCAGAATTCAAGGAAGACGGAAAAGGCTTAAGAGGCTCTATCATGATTGTTGGTCCATTATTGGCACGTTTTGGTAAAGGGTATATTCCAAAACCAGGTGGTGATAAAATAGGGCGAAGACGTTTAGATACGCATTTCCAGGGGTTTATTGACTTAGGAGCTAAATTCCGTTATAACAAAGAAGATTTATTTTATGGTGTTGAAGCAGATAAGCTGAAAGGAACTTATATGCTCTTAGATGAAGCTTCAGTAACAGGAACAGCTAATATTGTAATGGCGGCTGTTTTAGCTGAAGGTACAACAACAATTTATAATGCGGCATGCGAGCCTTATTTACAACAGCTTTGTAAAATGTTGAATCGCATGGGAGCTAAGATTTCTGGTGTTGGTTCAAATTTACTAACCATAGAAGGAGTGGATTCTCTTGGCGGAACAGAACACAGAATGTTACCAGACATGATTGAAATTGGTAGCTGGATTGGTTTAGCTGCAATGACCAAGAGTGAGTTAACGATTACCAATGTAAGTTGGGATGATCTTGGTGTAATACCAAGTGTTTTTAGAAAAATAGGAATTACAGTGGAACGTCAGGGAGATGATATTCATATTCCTGCACATACAGATGGTTACGAAGTTCAAAATTATATCGATGGTTCAATTTTAACCATTTCAGATGCTCCATGGCCTGGATTTACACCAGATTTGTTAAGTATTATCCTTACCGTTTTAACACAAGCGAGAGGCGAAGCGATTGTGCATCAGAAAATGTTTGAAAGTCGTTTGTTCTTTGTCGATAAATTAATTGACATGGGAGCCAAGGTTATTCTTTGTGATCCGCATAGAGCAACGGTTATTGGGTATGATTTTAAATCTACGTTGAAAGCGACAACAATGACTTCACCAGATATTAGAGCCGGAGTTTCATTATTAATTGCAGCTTTATCTGCAAAGGGAACTTCTATAATTCATAATATTGAACAAATAGATCGTGGTTACGAAAACATTGATGAGCGTTTAAGAGCCATTGGTGCTAAGATTGAACGTGTAGAAGGAAACTAAAATTCTTTTTCTATAAGTATATAAAAAAAGCTTCAAGTTTATCTTGAAGCTTTTTTAGTTTCTGTAATTAAAACCTATAATAATTATTATTCCATGGAATAAAAATATTGTTCACTCGTAATTTTTCCGTCTTTTACTTCGTACACACAAACCTCTTCCATTTTCTGTCTTCCACGTTCCTTAAAAGTACAATCAAAATCCATTTTGGCCGTAAAAAAATTCCCTGCAACTAAAGGATCACTGATGCTACTTGCATGAAAATCTTCAACACTTTCTAACCATTCTTTACTCTTGTTCCACACGTTCTGTCTCCCAGAAACGACTTCTCCAGGCATACCTGGCATTTCTTTGCTAACGACATTTTCGGCGTAGAGTTCGTTAATGCATTCTAGGTTTTTACCTTGTTCGCACATCTCTTTCCATTTTCTTGCAACTCCCCAAGTATTCATAGTCGTATTAATTTAAGATTAGTGCTTTAAAGTTAACAAAAACTTCAGTGCTTTGTTAAAATAAAAGTAATGTTTTAAATTAAAATCAAAAAATTAACAATACTGCGAAGTCTTTTTAAGTTGTTTGTTGATGCCGTTCTTTAATTTAAGGCCGCTTTGTAGGTTTTTAAGCAACGCTCACGTGCTGCTTTGTGTTCTACAATAGGTTTAGGATAGGTGAGTTCTTGGTAATCTGGAACCCATTGCTTTATGTATTCATGATTTTTGTCAAATTTATCAATCTGTGTTGTAGGATTAAAAATTCTAAAATAAGGCGAAGCATCTACTCCAGAACCCGCAACCCATTGCCAGTTGCCAACATTGCTGGCCATATCATAATCGTGTAATTTTTCAGCAAAATAAGCTTCACCTAATCTCCAATCCATTAATAAGTGTTTGCAAAGAAAACTACCTACAAGCATTCGTATTCTGTTGTGCATAAAACCAGTGGCATTCAGTTCGCGCATTCCCGCATCTACCAAAGGATATCCAGTTTCACCTTTACACCACGCTTTAAATTCGGTTTCGTTATAACGCCATTCAATTCTGTCGTACTTAGGTTTAAAGGCTTCATTTTTTGTATGTGGAAAATGCCAAAGTATTTGTGTGAAAAATTCCCGCCAAATTAGCTCTTGCCAAAATATTTCATTCTCTTCAGCAATAGCTTTTTTAACCATTTTTCTAATACTTACCGTTCCAAATCTCAAATGCGGCCCTAAACGCGATGTGGAATCTTGAGCCGGAAAGTTTCGTGTGGCTTCGTAGGTTTGAATTAAAGTTGGTGTAACGTCGTAATCTAACACGTCTTGATTCGATTTTTCAAATCCAATATCAGATAAGGTTAAATTAGGTAATCTGCTATGCTCTATTAAATTACTTAAATAGGAATTGGTATAGAAAATTTCTAAATCAATGGTTCTAAACTTTTCTTTCCATTTACGCATGTAAGGTGTGTAAACCATATAAGGCTTTCCATCTTTTTTTACAATCTCGCTTTTTTCAAAAATGACTTGATCTTTGTAAGTTTTAAACTCAATATTATTATCACCTAAAAGTGTTTTAATCTCGGTATCACGTTCGGTTGCGTAAGGTTCGTAATCGTGATTTGTAAAAACAGTTTCAATATCATAATCTTGAACTAACTGTTTATAGATTTCTATGGGTTCACCTTTGTATAAAGCAATGCTACTTTTATGTTCGTCTTGTAGTGTTTGTCTTAAGTGTTGAAGTGTTTCATGAATAAAAGTAACACGAGCATCATCTTTTGGTAGCTGATCTAAAATTTTAGTATCAAATATGAAAATAGGAAGTACTGGATGTTCGGCTTTTAAGGCTTCAAAAAAACCTAGATTATCATCTAATCTTAAATCTCTCCTAAACCAGAAAATGTTTATTTTTTTACTCATAATATCTACTCTAATTTCAACTTTAAACGATTTGTTACTATTGATTTAATATTTGCCAAATAGTTCTTCCAACTTTGTTGTTCTGTATTTAAAAATTTCTTCCAATTTAGGTTTAACGATAATAGGATGCACAAGCTGTCCTAAAATACCCATTGGTACTTTGTAATCTATAATATCTTCCATTTCTACACCACCTTCAATTTCTTTTATAAAATGTTTGTGATGCCAAAGTGCATAAGGTCCAAAACGTTGCTCGTCTACAAAATATTCTTTGTCTTTAACATGCGTGATTTCTGTTACCCATTTTGTTTTTATACCTAAAACAGGTGTCACTATATATTGAATAATTTGACCTGGAAACATAGGTCTGTCTGCACCAGAAAGGATGTCGAAACTCATATAATCTGGTGTGATGGTTTTTAAGTTTGCAGGACTCGATAAAAATTCCCAAGCCTGATCTATTGTGATTGGTAAATTTTGTTTCTTGTGTAACGTGTATATTTTCATTTCCTAGATAATTGAAGTAAATAAATTAAAAATGTGTGTTAGCGTTGTGGATTGTTATAAATACTAATTATTAAACAGAACGTAACCGTTTAGCGATGTTGCAATACACAGCCAAATGATATAAGGCATTAATAGATATTTTAAGTGGCATAATTTGTCGTCTCCAAACGTGATGAAGAAGTAGGTGATAAGCAACGTTAAACAGATAATATTAATAAATGCCAATGTTGTTAAATGCTGATTAAAAAATAGGTAATTCCAACTCACATTAAGAATCACTGCAATAACATATAACGTGATGACAACTTTTGAGTTTCTAATAGAAAATAAATAACTTAAATACACTGAAAAGCAAACCATTATTAAGGTCCATGCTGCACCAAAAACCCAACCAGGTGGTGTCCAAGGGGCTTTGTTTAAGTTGGTATACCATACGCCTGTCACAGCGTCTCCCATAAACCATCGTCCAAGGGCAAGGCCGCCAAAATTTATGAAAAGAAATAGTAAAACAAGATAAATGTTTTTCAAGCTAAGCTTTTTTTAGTTGTTCAATTTTATCCATAATTATTTGAGCTTCAGCATATTTTTTGTCGCTCTCGCCTCTGTTAGTTGTAGAGAGCTTATGCCAATCTGCCATCAGTTTTTCATATTGTTTTGAAAGCTTTTCTACTTCAGTTGTTTTCTTAAAAAGTCCGAACATAATTTTTTATTTTAAATATTTTAATAATCGAGAACTCGAAGGGTTTGTAATAGAATAGAAGTAATCTAAAAAATTACCATTTTCATCTATTAAATATTTTTGAAAGTTCCATTTGATAGTAGTGGTTTGTTTACCGTTTAGAGATTTCTCTGTTAGCCAAGTATACAAAGGGTGTTTATGAGCACCTTTCACATTAATTTTTTCTGTCATTAAAAAAGAAACACCATAGTTAACTTTACAAAACTCTTGTATGTCACTCGCACTGCCTAGCTCTTGTTCTCCAAATTGATTACATGGAACACCAATAATAACTAACGATTCTATATACTTATCTTGAAGCGCTTGTAGGTCTCTATATTGAGATGTAAATCCACATTTTGAAGCCACATTTACAATCAGTATTTTTTTACCTTTAAAGCGTCCTAAATCTATGGGATCACCTTGAAGGCTATCAATCTTTATATTGTACACGGATTGCGTAGCAGTAGCTATCATATCGTTATTTTAAAATAAATTATGTGTGTTTTACAATTTGAAACTTACGATTCCGCAGTCCATTTCAAATATTTGACCTGACATAGAAGCCGCCTTTTCTGATAATAAAAAACCAGCCATATCTGCAACTTCTTTTGGTTGTAGGAACTTTTTTAGAGGATGACGTTCATTCATGTTCTCAATCATCCTTTCGTTACGCAGTAATTTTGAAGCTAACTCAGTATCTGTTACTGTTGGTGCTATAGCATTTACTCGTATTCCTGGTGCTAATTCTGCACCCAAAGATTTAGTTAATCCTTCTACTGCAGATTTAGAAGCGGCTACACTTGCGTGAAAAGGCATTCCTAATTTGGCAGCAACAGTACTAAAGAGAACTATTGAAGGTTTGTTTCCGTTTTTTAAAGCAGGTATATATTTCTGAATTGCTTTAACTGCACCAATGACATTAATGTCAAAGTCATTTTTAAAATCATCAACACTTAAGCGATTGATGGGTTTAAGATTAATGCTTCCTGGACAATATACTAAGCCATCAGCTTCATCTAGTTCTGGTAATTCGTCATTGAGAATGTCACAGCTATAATGTTTTAAATTGGGATGTGACTCCTCTGGTGCTGTACGGCTAATGTTTACAATTTCATCATAGGAAGAAAGCAAAGATGAGATAATGGCATTACCAATACCTTTGCTTCCTCCGATAACTATTAATCTTTTCATCTTGTATATCTTAAGATGTTGCTGTTAAAGGTCTGCCTTTTAATCGTTTTTCAATTTTTTGCTTTATAACAGTAAGACGTTTCATTATATCCATAAGTTTAGCATCCTTCTCTTTCTTATATAATTCGTTGACTTCTAATATTAAATCTTTAGCCTCTCTAGCCGCTAAAATTCTGTCACTTGTTGTTTTAAATGAAAATTTTCTGTTTTCAAATTCTGAAGCTTTCTCTAATATATCCATAGCTTAATTGTTTAAATAGTTTTGTAATTCTAAAATTTTTGAGGCATTATCAAATTCTCCTCCATAATATGTTGTTACTGTAGTTGACGTATCATCTTGTACACCTCTTGAAGAGACGCATAAGTGTTTTGCATCAATAATTACAGCAACATCTTCTGTTTCTAAAACAGTTTTAAGTTCGTTTGCAATTTGATTTGTTAAACGCTCCTGAACTTGAGGTCGTTTTGCATAATATTGCACAATACGATTTATTTTTGACAATCCAATGATTTTTCCTGAAGATTTGTATGCAATATGTGCTTTTCCTATGATCGGAACAAAATGATGCTCGCAATTAGAATAAAAAGTAATGTTTTTTTCTAAAAGCATTTGGTTGTACTTATACTTATTATCAAAAAGTGTAACTTTAGGTTTATTTTCGGGATCTAAACCAGAAAATATTTCTTCAACATACATTTTAGCAACACGATCTGGTGTGCCTTTTAATGAATCGTCGGTTAAATCTAGACCCATAACATCCATTATTTCTGAAAATAATATTGAGATCCGTTCTTTTTTTTCTGTATTAGACATTTCAAAAGCATTGGGCTTCATAGGTGTGTCTATACCTGTACTTAAATGATCGTCTCCTATGTCTTCATTACTAAAAGAGTCTAGGTTTTGATTATTTTTTTTGGAAATGATTTCTTTAATCATAAAATCTTTTTAATGTGCTGTCTTTAAGTACTCCAAACTTAAATCAAAGCACGGTTTAACGTTTTGAAATAGAGTTATTTGATATTGTTCTTTGTCTAGAGCATTTAAATCTGCCTTCGTCAAACGTTCTTTTTTTACTGTGTTTAGTAGCTCTGCCTTGCACGCGTTTGCGCCACAATCTAAAACTACTTGGCTTTAATTCACGTCTCATTAAATTAATAACCTCTTGTTCTTTTAATTTGAATTGAAAAGTAATAGCATCAAAGGGTGTTCTATCTTCCCATGCCATTTCAATAATTCTATCAATGTCTTTTAGTTCTAAATTCATAGGTCTTGAGGCATTGCGTATTGCATATCGTACTTTATCTTCTCATCCATTAACTTGTCAAAAAACTTTTTGTTTTCTTTAAAAGTTTTACTCGCTCTAAAATGCACAAATTTTCCTTGTGCATGTATGCTAGATCCATTGATTTTATATATAACGAGATGGTAATAAGGAATAATCCACGTAAAGTTTTTTAATCCTTTGTTAATTCTTACCAAAATGCCTTTAGGTCTCAATTCAATATTTCCGTAATTAATATCAGAAACCAAATTCATCATCGATTGCATATTTGGACTCACTTTATCAATAATCATCCGTTTAGAACCTATACCATTCATTTTCAATTTCTGTACCAAACTAAAAGAACTGCCAACTAAGTCAGCAATAATCTGTTTGTGTTCGGTGTTAGAATGTGTGGTGTTCAGTATCATATCTGTTCAAATATACAGAATGTTTAACGATACACTTATATAGTTAAACAAAAATTAACAGATAATTATGACTATAAGGCTTAAGCCTATGTGGTAAGGTATTTAATCGCTTCTTAACATACGCTTTCTGTCCTGTAAGGTATGTCGTTTTAATATTCTGAAACTTTCACTCATCACTTCCGAATCGTTTTTCATATTCCAAAGAATATCGCTGGCGAGTTTACGGTTTTCCTTTATGTCTACTATTGGCAACGGATAATCTTCACCAAGTTTAAAGTTGTACAGTCCTTGCTCTAACACAGTCATTAGATAAGGTTCATGGATAAATGGTGTGTCTAAATGTGCTAATTCTGGAACCCATTTTTTAATAAATAAAGCTTCAGGATCGTGCTTTAATCCATTGAGTGTTGGGTTATAAATTCTTAGATTATTAATACCAGTTTCGCCCGCTTGCATTTGCAATTGCGGAAAATGAATACCAGGTTCAAAATCTAAGAACTGTTGAGATAGGTGTGTGGTTGCAAACTGCCATGGTTGCCAAAGTATGTGAGTAAAGAAAGATGCCAACATGGCACGCATTCTAAAATTAACGTAACCAGTTTCAATTAAACAACGCATTGAAGCATCTACTAATGGGAAACCAGTCTGACCTTCTTTCCAAGCATTTTGGTAATTTATAGATAATGTTTTTTTGAGTTTATGATAGCCTTTGTTAACACTTGCGTTTTCCATGGTATGTTCCATTTCAAACTTCTGAATAAAATGCGCTTGCCAACGTAAACGTGAAATAAAAGCACCAATATGTTTATGGTTTGATGTTTTGACTTTTAATTCTTGTGCTTTTTGAAAAACTTGACGAATAGATAAATTTCCCCAAGCTATATAAGGTGAAATACGACTGCAACTGCTTCTTGAGGCTTCTGGTTTTGAAATATTAGACATGTAATTTTTATGTCGACTTTCAAAAAATGAATTTGCGTATTTCCAACCTATAGTTGTTCCTCCTTTTTGAAACTTTGTAACGTCAGGTGTGTGTAAATCTGTTACGGAAAACAACTGTTCTAAGTGTTCAATTTCAGAAATATTCAACAGTTGATTTTCTGAAGGTTGAAACACTTCCAAATGACTCGTCATATAGGTTTCCCAATTATCAAACCAATGGTCTCTGTTTACAATGCCACGTTCAACACCATTGTTCTTAGATTCTTTCCAAGTGATGAAATTATTTCTGCAATAGCGTATAAATTCTTTATCTCTATCGTAGGTCACTAATAAGCCTGTTTCAACATGAGAATAAATGGTTTTAATTCTATAAAATTCTTGTAACTGATTAAATGTACTTGAAATGTCGCTAGTAACGGTTAGCACTTTAGAATTATATGCTGAAAGTTGTTTATTGATATCTTGAATAGATTCTTTTATGAAATTAAAATGACGTTCGCTATAATGCACATCGTTTAATAATAAATGCTCAAAGACATAGATAATTAGTGTGCGTTTACCAGATTTTAAAGCATTAGAAATAGCTTCATTATCCTGAAGACGCAAATCGCGTTTTAACCAAACCACATTGATATGTTCTCTGTTAGTATTCATCTGGATTTTCTATAATGGCAGCGGCACGTTCTTTCATACTATTGAGTTGACTTTTGTCCATTTTGTCTAATAAACTATACATAATTGCCATGCGTCTGTTATTTCCTAAAATAGAGCGTTTATCATCTAAGAAATTCCAATACAAGCTATTAAAAGGACACGCATTGTCTGTTGTTTTTTCTTTTTTGTTGTAGTGACATTTATCGCAATAGTTACTCATTTTGTCAATGTAACTGCCTGAAGAGACATAGGGTTTTGTCGCAATTTTTCCGCCATCTGCAAATTGACTCATACCTCTAGTATTGGTTAATTGCACCCATTCTATAGCATCTGCATAGATACCCAAATACCAAGCGTCTACTTCGTCTGGATGAATTTGAGTTAATAAGACATAATTTCCTGTTATCATTAAACGCTGTATGTGATGCGCATAAGCATTATCTAAAGAATTATTGATGCTCTGCTTTAGGCAATTCATTTTTGTGTTGCCTGTCCAGAAAAAATCTGGAAGTTTATTGGTGTTTTTTAAGTGATTTTCAGATTTGTAATCTGGCATTAATGTCCAATACATACCTCGCATATATTCTCGCCAGCCAATAATTTGTCGCACAAAACCTTCGACTTGAGAGATGTCTATTTCAGATTTATGGTCGTAGTAATAATCAATCACAGTGTCTATAACTTCCTTGGGACTAATCAGTTTAATATTCATAGCAAAGGAAATACGCGAATGAAATAAATAAACTTGGTCTGTATGCATCGCATCTTGGTAATCACCAAAACGAATTAATAAATGCTCACAGAAATAATTGAGCTGCTCAAGAGCTTGATTTCTGTTTATAGGATAACTAAACGTCTCTGTTTTAAAGCGACCAATGGTTTTTATGCCGGCTTTCTTAATGTCTGAAACAATTTCTGAAACATCATTAATAAACCATTTGTAATGTGGGATTTCGGGCTTGCCTTTCCATTTTTTTCTGTTGCTTTTATCGTAATTCCACTTGCCTCCTTCAGGTTGTTTACCTTCCATTAATACTTCATGCTTTTTACGCATGTTGCGATAAAAGTTTTCCATGAGATACGTCTTTTTACCTTCAAAGAATTCTTTTAGTTCGTATCTAGAAGTGTAAAAATGTTCGGAATCATAAGTATTCGTTTCAATACCTAATGATTTGCAAAATGTGGTTAATTGTTCATCTAAACGGTATTCATCAGGTAATTGATATTCAAAACATTGAATAGTGTAGTCTTTAATTAATTTTGAAAGATTTTCGACTAAACTCTGAGTGTTATTTGTATCATTAATTTTGAAGTAAATCACATTGTGACCATTGGATTGAAGTTCTTCAGCAAAACTTCTCATAGCAGCAAAAAAGCCAATTACTTTTTGAATATGATGCGTTACATAATCTGTTTCTTGTCGCATTTCAAATAGGCAATAGGTAACGTTCTCATTGGTTTCTGTAAACCATGAGTGTTTAGAATTGAGTTGGTCACCTAGTATGAGTCTTAATGTTTTCATTGATTGTAGCTTTTTACTTTTTTAATTAAAATAAACGAGGTTGTAGCCATAAGTTTCTAAATTTTCCATTGGGATCGTAACGTTCTGCTTGCAATTGAACATTGAATGTTCTGTCTCTTGGGTCATTGCCAACTCCTGCAACATACATCCAATTGCCATAATTACTATGCACGTCATAATCGAGTAGGAGTGACTCAAAATAAGCAGCACCAATACGCCAATCGAGCTCTAAGGATTTGGCAAAATAGGATGCTACGTTCTGTCGTCCTCTGTTGCTCATCCAACCTGTGTTTTTTAATTCGAGCATGTTGGCATTTACAAAATCAGATGCTGTTTCTCCATTTATCCAGTTTTGAATAGAATTTTGGTCAGTTTTCCAAGTGTACTCTTTTTGAAGAATCCCTTCTAATTTAAAAATATGACTGCCATGTTTTAATGAAATGTATTTAAAATAATCGCGCCAAATCAATTCAAAAATTAACCAATAGGTCGACTGGTTTTTATAATGCTCTTTCTCAAATTGTTTGACTTGCCAGTAAATTGTTTTAGCAGAAAGACTACCATTTGCAAGCCATGCAGAAAACTTTGAGCTATAGTCAATACCAACTAATCCATTTCTCGTCTTTTTATAAAATCCTAGTTTTTTAGTATTGAAAAAATAATCGTTTAGTCGTTTATGAGCTTCAGTTTCTCCTCCTTTAAATGGAAAAGCAGAGTTAGTATTTATTTCAAAATCTTCAAACCCTAAATCTTTAAGTGTTGGTATGCTGGTGTTATTCTCAATTCGGTTTGATTCAGGTAACTTTTTTAAACTTAATTCTGTTTGAATTTTACTTTGCTTTTCAACAGCTTTTCTAAAGTTTGTGAATACTTGTGGTATTTCTGAAATATCAAAATTTATATCATCAGGATGGTACAAAAACTGATTGTAGATAGAATGCCAGTTTATATTTTTAAGCTTAGATTTTACTCCATTTTCAGTGCTAATTTCCTCTTCTGTCCATTCCTTTTGAAGAAAAATGTGATTAACGTTGTGAGTTTCGCATACTTTTGGAATAACCTCTTCTGGTTGGGCATGAAAAACTAATAATTCAATATTGAATTTTTTTAATTGAGTTTTTAAATCAGTTACAGTTTCTATCAAGAATTTAGCTCTAAATTTTTCTGTTTTTTTAAACCCGAATTTATCAAAAGAGAAGTGAAGCGGGTTAAAACAATAGACAGCAATAACTTTGGTGCCATTTTTTTGAGCTTCAATTAAAACGGCATTATCAATGGTTCTTAAATCATTTCTAAACCATACTAAATTGCTATTGTTTTTTGTCTTCTGCATTTTTCACTACAATATTTTACATCGTTCCAGTTCTTTTCCCATTTTTTGCGCCAAGAGAAAGGTCGGTTACAAACAGGACATAATTTTGTGGGAAGATTAGCTTTTTTTACACCTTTCATTTTTTTACCAAGGCGTTAATCATACCATTAAATACAAAAGCATGAAACGGTAAAACAGCATACCAGTATAAGCGTCCCCAAAGTCCTTTTGGTCTAAAAACGGCACGTTGGTGTAATTGGCCTTTTACAATTTTAAACTCGAGCCAAGCTTCGCCTGGTAATCGCATTTCTGCAAAAAGTAAAAGTCTTTTTTCTTCTTTACTAGCGTATAATACACGCCAAAAATCTAATGCATCACCAGCTTCTAAATACGTGTCGCTTGTACGTCCTCGTCTCAAACCTACACCACCAAATAGTTTATCCATGTAGCCTCTAATTTTCCAGAGTCCATTAAAACTGTACCAGCCGTTTCGTCCTCCAATACCCCAAATTTTATTTAAAGTATATTCTTCATCTGTGACAGGGCGTTTTTTTTCATCTGTAAAACAACCGTATTGTGGTAGCTCTATATGTTTAGATAGTTGGTCTTTAAAGCGTCCGCTACTTACAGCATCTTTCCAGCTAGATATGACAGCATTTTGTTCTATTTTTTGAAAAGCTAAATCCACAGCCGTTTTATAATCCATGGGTTTTATGCCAATAATTTCATTGATTTTACTTGGTTTCCCAATGACTTCAACCTTCATACTATCTACTAAAGCTGCAGCTAATTTAAAAGATGTAGAGGTTACAAAGTATAACCAATACGAAGAGAGTTTGGGTGTTAAAACAGGAAGCGTTACGATATATCGTTTAAAGCCTCTTACTTCTGCAAATTGAAGTAGCATTTCTTTGTAAGTCAAAACCTCTGGACCGAAAATATCAAAAGAATGGTTATATAACTCTTCTTTGCCTAAGCCACCAGCTAAAAAGTTTAAAACATCTCTAATGGCTAAAGGTTGTGTTTTTGTGTTGAGCCATTTTGGTGTAATCATAAAAGGCAACTTTTCTACGATATCTCTTATAATTTCAAAAGAAGCACTTCCGCTACCTACAATAATTCCTGCTCTATATGTTGTTAAAGCATATTTATCAGATTGTAAAGTGTTTTCTACTTGTAATCTCGATTTTAAGTGTTTAGAAAGTGATGTGTCATTTACAATTCCACTTAAATAAATAACTTGTTTGCATTGCGTTGGTTCTACTAAATTTTTAAAATTTTGAGCACATTTTTGTTCTAAATCTTCAAAATCATCAGAACCTGTAGACATAGAGTGAATGAGATAATACGCGGCATCTATATCTTTTGGAATCTCAGCAGCTTCTGGCTCTAAAAAGTCTACTTTTATAAAAGAACACAAGGGATTGTCTTCAATTTCATCTGGAATACGACTTAAATCACGGACGCAACACACCAACTCGTGCTTGTCTTCTAATAGTTGAAGCGCTAATCTTTTAGCGATGTAACCAGTTGTGCCTGTGATGAGTATTTTCATTAGTCTGTAAGATTTGCAAATTGTGATTTTGGTCGTTGGTATTCTAAACGTGTTTTTAATTGAGGTATAGCGTAACCATCTAAACCATTTATGGTCGCTATATTACCTTTAGATAAATTTACAAAACCATCGTCTTCAATGAGCGTATTGTCAATGAATAATTTTTCAATTTTACCGATAACAAGAATGGTATTGTTTGCAGCAATTGGATATTCTTCTACAAATTGCATGGCCATTTGCACAGGTGAGTTCTTTACAAATGGTGCTAAAAAATCATCCTTATAATCTTCGGTTAATCGTGTCACATCAAATTCTGAAATATCTGAATCGTATTTGGCAGATGTGTGATGTGCATCTTCTATAATTTCAGAATGCACATGATTAATCGTGTATTTTCCTGTTGCTTTAATATTAGAATAGGTGTTGCGTATCACAGTTGTTGGTCTTAAAAAGAAACCTAACAAAGCAGGATTAGAACCTAAGTGTGTGATTGAACTAAATATAGCAAGGTTACTAAAACCATCTTCGCTTTTTGTGCCAATGAGGTTGGCAGACTTGTAACCAGAACAACTATTAATTAGGTTTATTCTGTATAAATGCTCCATTTCGTCAATGTCTTCACTGCTGAATTCTAACATCTATAAATTTTTGAAATTGTTTATTTGCACATTTTCAGCTTTTAAATCGAACATTAAATTATACAATCCAAAGAAGGTTCTATTGATATAAATAAAGTGTTTAGAGCCTCTGTTACCATTCATATTCTTTAATTCTGTACTTTTTGAATAGCGTTGTCCCATTTCTGAAATACGATTGAAAAATTCAGGATCTGAAAAATCGAATTCTTCAACATGGAAAGGTGTTGTAAACAAGCTTAATAATTCATGAAACATGGCGCTGAAGAATTTTATTTCTTCTTCAGAATCATCGGTTCTTAAAATTTCTAATTCATAGAGTTTTTCAGTAAATAACTTCGGGTTTTCAATGCATTCTTTTTCTGCTAATTCAAAATATGGAATGTAAAAATCTTCTGGAATCGTTTTCATACAACCAAAATCGAGTGCAATTAAATCACCAGATTCAGATATTAAGAAATTACCAGGATGAGGATCAGCATGTACCTTACGAAGGTTATGAATTTGAAACATGTAAAAATCCCAAAGTGCTTGCCCTAATTGATTCGAAAGTTCTTGACTAGTATTATGTGCTACAAATTCCGAAAGGTGTTCGCCTTTCATGTAATCCATTGTGATAATACGCTCAGAAGAAAATTCCTCATAATATTTTGGAAATTTAAGATTAGGAATATGTTCGCAAGCTTCAGCAACTGCTTTACTTTGTTCTATTTCTAGGATGTAATTAGTTTCTTCGGTAAGTTTGTTTTCAACCTCTTTAAAATATTTATCAGAATCTTTTCCTTTAATATTAAACATTTTAATTGCAATGGGTTTAACCAAAGCTAAATCTGACGCGATACTTTCTGCAACTCCAGGATATTGGATTTTCACAGCAAATTTTTTCCCATTCTTCTCTGCAATATGGACTTGGCCAATACTGGCAGCATTTACTGAAGTTGCGTTGAAAGTGTCAAATATATCTTCGGGATGTTTACCAAAGTATTTTTTAAATGTTTTTATAACTAAAGGTGGTGATAATGGTGGTACGGAAAATTGAGATAACGAAAATTTCTCTACATAAGCTTGTGGCAATATGCTTTTTTCCATGCTTAACATTTGTGCAACTTTAAGTGCGCTACCTTTTAATGTTTTAAGGCTGTCGTAAATATCTTCTGCATTATTTTTATTGAGACGTTCTTTGGCATCTTCTTTAGAGTTTACCATTTTATCTCCATAATACTTTAGGTAATTCACACCAACTTTGGCTCCAGTAGAAACTAATTTAGTTGCTCTAGATATTTTGGTCATTGGTATGCTGTCTATAGTTTTCATAAGCTCTATTTAGTTTGCATTTTTTCTTTGTATAAGAATTTACCAAAGTCAATGATGCTTTTTAAAGGTGTAGTGTCTATTAAGTCGAAACTTGCCTGAACAGATTTTTCAATAAAAATGTCTGTTTTTTCGAATGATGTTGACGTGTCGTCTAACCAAAATTTCATGGTAACTAATAATTGAAACCAAGCCGATTCTTTGAGCGCTTTACTTTTTATTTTTTCAAGCTTTTCTTGTTTAAGATCTATAGTTTGAATATCTAAATGCTCTATGTAGTGACTAAAACTTTGCTTTAAATGGGAAAGTGTTTTGAGAGATTTTAGTTTGTTTTTATCCATACTTAATGCATGTACAACATAACTTCTGTTGGCTGTAAGTATCTCGAAGAATGTGAAATAAAAGCTTAGAAGTTTATTGCGTACATCAAATGAATGATAGTCTTCGCTTTTCTCTAAAATAGCGAAGGTGTTATCAAAAAATATTTTAAATATAGATTGTTCTAAAGTTTCAAAAGAACTGAAGAATTCATAGAATTTTTGTTCTTCAAAATTGTTGTCTTTAGCAAATGCATATACCGTTTTTGGTTTATGGTTATGTGTAAGTACATAATCCATATAAAATGATATAAGATCTGATTCTTTTATGTTTTTCTTTTTTGCCATTGTAATTGTTTTTACAATGTAAAGATACGTTATGTTTAACTATATTTATGTAAAGTTAAACAAACTTTAACATCATTAAAGGAAAAACAACTAACAGTTATGCTTTTTGTGGTAAATAATATTTTTTTCGAAGCCAAAATACGACACGTACTAAAAGAATTAATGCTGGCACTTCTACTAATGGACCAACCACACCTGCAAAGGCTTGACCAGAGTTTAACCCAAAAACAGAGATTGCTACAGCAATAGCTAATTCAAAGTTATTACCAGCTGCGGTAAATGCTATGGCTGCGGTTTTATCGTAAGTTGTTCCCATGGCTTTACTAACAAAAAAGCCAATAACAAACATCAGTGTAAAGTATATTAATAAAGGCACTGCAATAATCAGTACATCCATTGGTATTTCTACAATCAATTCCCCTTTAAGCGAAAACATAACCACAATGGTAAATAATAAAGCAATTAAAGTCATGGGTGAAATCGTTGGAATAAATTTGGTAGTGTACCAAACTTCTCCTTTTAGTTTCACTAATATTAAACGAGAAAGGATGCCTAATAAAAATGGAATCCCTAAATAAATAGCTACACTTTCTGCAATCGTTCCAATAGAAATATCTACAATTGCACCTTCAAAACCAAAATAGGGTGGAAGTACTGTAATAAATAAATACGCATAAAAACTATAAGCAAAAACTTGAAAAATACTATTTAAAGCGACTAAACCGGCTCCATATTCGCTACTACCTTCTGCTAAATCATTCCAAACTAAAACCATAGCAATGCAACGCGCCAAACCAATTAAGATTAAGCCCACCATATATTCTGGATAATCTTGTAGAAAGGTAATCGCTAAAATGAACATTAATACAGGACCAATAATCCAATTTAAAACTAAAGAAATCGATAAGATTTTTACATCCTTAAATACTTTTGGAAGTAACGCATAATTCACTTTAGCGAGTGGCGGATACATCATTAAAATAAGTCCGATCGCTATGGGAATATTCGTGGTTCCGCTACTAAATGATTCTATAAGTTTAGGGAATGATGGTACAAAAAAGCCGATACCAACACCAATTACCATGGCAATAAAGATCCATAATGTTAGGTAACTATCTAAGAAGCTTAATTTTTTTTTGATTGCAGTCATTGTAATTAGTTTACGATGTTAGAAAATACATATTTCATTTCTGTAGCAATTTGAAGACTACGTTCATTATATTTTTCTAATTGTTGTGGTGTATTATCAAATGCTTTTGGATCTTCATAAGTAATAGGAATCCGTTTTTCTGCACCTGCAATAAATGGACACCCTTTATCTGCACTAGAACACGTCATAATTGCAGTGAAACCTGAAGTCGGATTAAAAGAGGCATCAAATGTTTTAGAAAAACCAATAATTGGATGTGCGTTTCCTGAATATTTTATGCTGTAAACAGGATTGTCTCCATTTGAAAGCATTTCAATCTGAAACCCTGTATTTTCAAGTGTTTTAGCTGCAACAGGAAATAATGCTGTGGCTTCGGTTCCGCCAGAATAACAAAATACATTGTTTATTTCAAAATGCGATGCCAAGGTCTGTGCCCAAACTTGAGATAAATGGCTACGACGGGAATTGTGAGTACAGATAAAGTTTAAATTAACAGCTTTGTTTTCTGTTGTTTTAAGTTGAATGTAATCGATGAGTGGTTGTAATATCGTTTTACGTTCTTCAGAAATAGAATCAATATGTAATTGATCTATTTGCGTGTTTATTAGTTGAAATATCATAGTGTTTATGTTTTAATAGTTAGCAACATCCAGAACCTGGAGCACATGATGGAGCTTCATTTTGTAAATCAGAAAACTTAAGTTTTGGTTTTTCTGTAGGAATACCACATTTGTCTTTCGCTAAGCAATCTGTAAGCTTGTTGGTCAATAAAAAGTTTTTGCCGTCAAAGTCCAACCCATATTTTCCAATAGTATCTCCTTGGTATTCCACTTCAATTTCTAAATCTTCAATATTTAAAACTTTTTCAGAAAGTTCAATAATATCGAGTAGTTTTTCAGGATGTAATCTATGGTCATAATCGTCTGCTTCCCAAAGTTGAAAGTTGGCAACGTTTTCAGTTCTAACGGTTCCACCACAATCAATAAAGTGTTTTGATATTTTTCCCACTTCGGTAACGTGAAAGTGATTTGGTACTAAAGTTCCGTTTGGTAATTGAAACGCTATGGTTTTTAATGTTTTTAATTCTGATTTAATTTCTGAAAGTTTCATAAATCTATGTTTTTATAATTTTATTTAACAGCAGTTGCTGTTGTCGTTAAGATCTTGATTAAGAAAAACGGATAACGTTGTTTTCATATTCGTCCAATTCTCTTTGTCTATACAATAACAAATACTAGTGCCTGTAATGTTTCCTTTTATAAGTCCAATTTTCTTTAATTCTTTTAAATGCTGAGAAATTGTAGGTTGAGCTAAACCAATTTCTTCAACCAAATCACCACAAATACAAGAATTAATTTTAAATAAATGCTGAAGAATAGCCACTCTTGCTGGATGACCAAAGACTTTCGCAATGCTTGAAATCTCATTCTGTTCTGTTGTAAATATTTCTGATTTAGTTAAACCCATAATCTCTTGTATTATTATATTGCAATATTACGATGAATAAATAATAATTCAAATAGTTTTAACGAATACTTCCAAATTGCTCGTTGTTTTTATTTCTTTTTAAGGATTCCTTAACATATACAACTTTCCTTAAGTTGTAATTTTACATTTAATTAAATCAACACTTAACATAATAAAAAATGAAGAAATTAGTACTTTTTACATTTGCTTTAACTTTAATGTTTTCGGTAAATGCACAGATTGAAACGCCTCAACCAAGTTCTTTTACTAAAGTAGAACAGGTGGTAGGATTAACAGATGTTACTTTAGAGTACTCAAGACCAAGTATGAATGGGAGAGCCATTTTTGGAAGCTTAGTGCCTTATGGTAAAGTATGGAGAGCAGGAGCTAACAAAAATACTATGATTACGTTTAGTGACGATGTTGTTATCGCTGGTAACGAATTAAAAGCTGGATCTTATGCTATTTTTGTGACACCTGCTGCAAAATCTTGGGAAGTGATTTTTTATAGTGATACTAATAACTGGGGAACACCAGAAACAATTGATGCTGCAAAAGTTTCTGCAAAAGTTTCTGCTAAAACTTATAATGTACCAATGGATATTGAAACTTGGACAATTGGTTTTGATAATTTAACTAGTGGATCTACAGATTTAGGCTTTATTTGGGAAAATACTTATGTTGCTGTAAAAATTGAGGTGCCAACAGCTAAAACCGTTACAGCTTCTATAGAAAAAGTTATGGCAGGACCATCTGCTAATGATTATTATGCTGCTGCTGTTTATAACTTATCTGAAGGAAAAGATTTAGAAAAAGCAAAAGAATGGATGGATAAAGCAATGTCTATGATTAAAGAGCCTATGTTTTACCAATTAAGAAAACAGTCTTTATTATATGCTGCATTAGGAGATAAAAAGAATGCTATTGCAACAGCTAAGGAGTCTTTAGCAAAATCTAAAGAAGCAGGAAATGCTGATTACGTTAAAATGAATGAAGACTCTCTAAAAGAATGGGGAGCGAAGTAATTTTTAATATAAAATAAGTCTTAAAAGCGCAGCTAATTTATTAGTTGCGCTTTTTTTATTTGTATTCCAAACCGATTAAACTTCTGATATGATCTAGAGTTCCAATCAATTGTTTGCTCTTCTCAAAAGTCATAATATCACTTTCTGTCTTACCATCTCTAAGCAATTGGCTAAAATGTTCAATTTCAAAACTGTAACCGATTGTTTTATTGTCGAAGGTTTTTAACTCAGATTGGCCTTGATTGTCAATTAAAGTAATAGATGAAGGTTGGTGAAAACGACCATTAATTTTTATGGTACCATTTTCACAATGAAAAATAGCTTCAGTATTTGTTTTTTCTAATAAGGTGCTTTTTAAATAGGCTTTAACATTATCATAATTAAAAACAATAGTGCATTCGGAATCTGTTCCTGAAGCATAAAACTCAGCTTTAGCGTCTATTGAATTGGGTTGACCTAATGTAGACAATGCAGCAAAAACAGGATAAATTCCAATATCTAGTAAACTTCCTCCTCCAAGAGATTTGTCAAACACTCTAGAGGTTTCATCATATGTTGGGTGGAAACCAAAATCGGCTTCAAGTTTTATAACTTTACCAAAATGCTTTTTTTGAAGTAAATCTAAAACATATCTATAATGTGGAAGGAAAATGGTCCACATGGCTTCCATTAAAAGGATGTCTTTTTGTTTTGAAAGCTGAATCATATCTTCAACGTCCTTCAAATTCATTGCAAATGGTTTTTCGCACAACACAGCTTTATTATGGTTTAAGCATAACATAGTGTGCTCTTTATGAAAACTATGGGGCGTAGCAATGTAAATAGCATCAATTTTTGAATCTGAGACTAAGTCTTCATAACTTCCGTAGGCAATATCTGCGTGAAACTCTTTTCCAAAAGCTTTTGCTTTTTCGAGATTTCTAGAAGCAATAGCATAAAAATTAGAATTCGAAACCGTATTTAAGTCCGTTGCAAATTTGGTGGCAATTTTACCAGCACCAATAATTCCCCAATTGATAGTTTTAGATTTCAATTTGTGATTTTTTAGGTAATACTAATTGTAATAGATTAGCTATAGAAATGACGACTACACAACCAAATAAATTTAGCCATAGATAAGGCATCCAATCAAACCACCAACCAATGACTACAATGGCTTGTGTGATTAATGCTCCAATAAAAACCGCATTTCCTTTAATGTATTTAAAGAAAAAGGCTAATAAGAAAATACCTAAAACATTTCCGTAGAAAATAGAACCAATGATATTAACGAGCTGGATTAAATTCTCTGCGAGATCCGCAAAACAAGCAATGATTATGGCAATAATTCCCCAACCAAATGTAAACCACTTGGTCATTTTTACCATGTGTGCTTCTCCTTTGTCTTCTTTTTGGTTTCTTCCGTATAAATCAATAGACGTTATAGTGGCAAGCGCATTAATTTCTGATGCTGTAGATGACATCGCTGCCGATAAGATTACGGCAAGCAATAATCCAATCAATCCTGTTGGAAGATTATTCAGAATAAACCGAATAAACATGTAATCTCTGTCATTGGTCTGCGTATCCTTTGCTGCATCTTTATAAAGCGTTGTAAGTTCTGCTGATTTAGTAAGATAATCTTCGCTTTCAGGATTAGATTTTAGTGCAATTACTTCGTTTTGAAGTTTGTTATATTCAGAAGTATATTCTGGATCAACTGCTTTTTTGATTAAGAATTTAGATTCTACACGATACGTTTTTTCAATACTATCTAGTTTGAATAAATCCGTTTTTAAACTAGAATCTTTATTTTTTGCTAATGCTAAACTTACTTTTTGCTTTTCGGTAAATAATACATTTTGTTTCTCTTGAAGTGTTCTATATTCATCACCATATTCTGAATTTAAAACTGTTTGAGTTGAAGCGTCAATAAAGTTTAAAGGAGAAGGATTAAATTGATAAAATACAAATACCATAACACCAACAAGTAATATGAAGAATTGCATTGGTACTTTAAGCATGCCGTTAAACAATAAACCCATTTGCATTTCCTTCATGGATTTACCTGATAGATAACGTTGCACTTGGCTTTGGTCTGTTCCAAAATAAGAGAGCATTAAAAATGTACCTCCAATAAGACCTGTCCAAACGGTATATCTATTTTCTAAATCGAATGAAAAATCCAGAACTTTCATTTTGCCAGTAGCACCAGCAATATCTATAGCATCTTTAAATGATACCTCTTCAGGAATTAAATTGATGATGATAAATAATGCCGCCAACATACCTGCGAAAATCACAAACATTTGTTGTTTTTGAGTAACGGTTACGGCTTTTGTTCCACCTGAAACAGTGTAGACAATAACTAGGACTCCAATAACAATATTCAGTGTTATAATATTCCAGCCAAGAACTACAGAGAGAATAATAGCAGGTGCAAAAATGGTAATTCCTGCTGCTAGTCCACGCTGAATTAAAAATAGAATGGCTGTTAAACTTCTAGTTTTTAAATCAAACCGATTTTCTAAAAATTCATAAGCCGTATAAACTTTAAGCCGATGATAAAGTGGAATAAATACCAAGCAAATAATAACCATGGCAATTGGAAGTCCAAAATAAAATTGAACAAATCCCATACCATCAGAAAATGCCTGACCTGTTGTAGACAGGAATGTTATAGCACTAGCTTGTGTTGCCATTACAGATAAACCAATGGTCCACCATTTAGTCGTGCTTCCGCCTTTTATGTAATCTTCTGCATTCTTACGGCCTCTTGTTTTCCAAGTTCCATAGCCTACAATTGTTGCTAATGTGGCTATTAAAACCGTCCAGTCAATCCAATCTAAAGTTTGTGGCATGTTAAGCGAATGAAGCAGTTATAAAATAAAATAAAACAATATAAATCGCATTAGCTATGAGAACAGCAGTATACATTTTTTTCCATTTTTGTTTTGGCTGCGGCTGGTTTTGGTTGTTCATGCTTTTGGTTTTAGTTAGTTTTTAGTCATTAGTTTTTTAAAGGTGTATTATCTTCTTTACCTGCAGAAAGCAAATTAGCGAAGAGTCTGTAAGCACCAGAAACTCCTGCTGGAAATTCCCTAAAGAAACTCAGGCCTGTATAAATGTAGTTACCTTTACCGTACTTTGCGACTAATAATGCGCCTTCTTTTGAATTTTCGTCTTTATCGTTTGCAGCTAATAATGGTGTAAATTCTGTTGACCATTCATTAGGGAAGTATAAACCACGTTCTTGTACCCAACCTTCAAAATCTTGCTGTCCAATTTTATTTGGGAAGTTTAAAATTGGATGATTAGAGTTTAGAATTCTAATTTCGGCATTTTCGTCTGTCACACGGTCTCGTGATAATTTTAAATTGTAAGGTGCCAAATTATCTACTTTCAGTCTTCTATTAGTGTTGTATTGAACAATCAAATTTCCACCGTCATTAACATAGTCTAATAAGAATTTTTGTTTGAATTTTAATTCTTCAACAATATTATAAGCTCTAATTCCCATAACAATAGCGTCAAAATTAGAGAGGTTTTCTGGCGAAATTTGTTCAGGATTAATAATGGTAACGTTGTAACCAATTTGTCTTAAACTTTCAGGAACCACATCTCCAGCGCCTTCAATGTATCCAATATTATTGCCTCGTTTTTCGATATCTAAACGGACAACTTTACTTTCGCTTGGCATTAAAACCGTTTGAAAAGGAATGTGTGCATAATCGATTTCTATGAGTTCATCGGTATAAAACTCACCATCAATATTTACCATTGGCGTCATTAAACCTTCACTTTGATTTTTTGGTGGAATAACGGTAAATATTACTTTTTGAATATCACCTTTATTGGCGATTTCAATTTTTTGTTTTTCAGGATAAACACTCCAACCTTCAGGATATGCCATTTGTACAAAACCTTCAAGTGTGTTTTTACCTGCTTTTACAGTTACCTCAATTTCTTTTTGTTGGTCGTTTTCAAAAATGTAAACTTTATCACTTAGGCTAGCTGAAACGATAGGAATAATTTCAAAAGGACGATATAATTCACCTTTATCTGGTTTAGAATAACGATACACCACAGGTTTTGTAAACGTAATTGGAGTGCCTTCGATCAATAGGTTAAAATCTACAAAAACAGCTCTAGGTGTTTCAGGTAAACCAATTAAACTTTGATCTTTAACATTATACATGCCTAATGTACTTTTATTATTCAGCCAATAAGGCGCAGTATAGTTACTATTATTAGGAATGGTAAATGCTTCTTCAAAATTTAAACGTTGATTAGAAGCTAAGGGCATATTTTTTGATATTCCTTTTTGTAACGTTGATAATTGATAAGAAAGTAAATTAATGTTGGCAGAACTTCGGTTAAGAACTTCCATATTAAGGCCTACTTCAGAGTTTGGAGCGGCATTTGGACTTTTTGCAGAAACTTCTAAATATAAACCAGCACAAGCTTCAATAATAATTTTTATTTCTTTGGTCTTAACGGTTTTCCAATGGTCGTCTTTTACATTTTGAAGTAATTTGTAAGCTTCTAATAGTTGTGGTAAATGAGAAGATGGATTTTTAAAATTGAAGTTGTTTTCGACTGTATTTAATATGTTACCAATGGCTTTTCCTCCTTTGATTCTATTCCATGAAATATCAATACCAGAAAAAACGGATTTACTATCATTTAAAGGTTCACCTTTTAAAAACTCAATATATTCATCTTGAGAACCGCGTTGCGATAAGCGACCAAAACCTTGACAAAGATGCTGACTGCTTGCTAACGAAGCAACTTCATTATTGGACATGCCTTTACTTGGGTAATAGACTCCAACATCTAAATTAAGCATATTGCTTTTGTCTAATTTATCAAATTCTTCTTGACTTCCGTAACGCCACCATGAGGTATTATAGAATAAGCGTTTTGGTTGCCATGTTTTAGTGAGTTCTAATTGTGATGGATATTTTGTAGCATCATTAGCTAAATCAAAAGCTTCCATACTTAACATTGCAGAAGTGGTGTGATGACCGTGTGTTGTTCCTGGTGTTCTATGATCGAATCTGTTGATTATAACATCTGGTTTAAACTCTCGAATGGCCCAAACCACGTCAGATAAGACTTTGTCTTTATTCCAAATTTCTAAAGTTTCGTCTGGATGTTTTGAATAGCCAAAATCATTAGCTCTTGTAAAACGTTGTTCTCCTCCATCTACACGTCTGGCGGCTAATAATTCTTGGGTTCTTATAACACCTAAAAGTTCTCTAATTTCTGGGCCAATAAGATTTTGTCCTCCATCTCCACGCGTTAACGATAAATACGCGGTTCGTGCTTTAACCTGATTAGACATGTATGAAATAAGTCGTGTGTTTTCATCATCTGGATGTGCAGCAATATAAAGTACAGATCCTAAAACGTTGAGTTTTTGAACGGCTTCGTAAATTTCGGAAGAATTGTATTTTTTGGGTTGTTGTGCTTGTAATGAAACGATGGAGCTTATAAAAAGCAATAGACAGAGTCTAAGTTGGTACATGAGGTTCTAAGTTAGTTACTTTTCAAATATAGAAAAGTTACTAGTTTTCGACCTTTTTTTAGGTTTTGTTTAACTGTTTATTGTTTTCTAAATCGTGAAGCTCTTTCTCTGTGATTTTTCTAAACGAAAACTTATAACCTTCAGCTGCAGCAATGGCATAAAAGAAAAAATCCATGACACTTGCAGATTCTTTGAGGACTTCAAAAGTATACGAATAATCGAAGTAGAGTAGTGTTTCAAAATAACCATAATTTTCTGCATTAGCGACAAAACCAATAATACTAAGAAAGTTTCCTAAAACACAACTAAAAACAGCGATAATGGCACCACAAATACCAAAAATAGAATCTAAACCTTTACCAAAATGACCTATTCCTAGTCCAACAGCAGCACCAATAGCTATGGCGACTAATCCTATTTGCATACCTGTAAGAACTGTTAGTATTGCCCAACCTATTGCAGCTAAAATGCCTATGAATATACCCACAAATATAGCGGCTGGTAAACTTTGTTCTTTTTTTAGTTCTTGTAAATTCCTTTCAGATAACTGCCCTGTGATTTGGTGACGTTCCACTGGTTCTTCATTATCCATCCGAGCGACTGAAACTTCGTCTATTGTATAAGAAGGGCATTCGTTTTCAAAATCAGCTATTTCACCTGTAAGTTTGCAAATGAGGCCAACTTTAAGGTCCATATCACGGTTAGTACAATTTTTACAAAACCTTAGGTGTTCTTGTCTAGTCATCATTTTTATTAAGATTTATTACCTATAACCATTTTTTACGTTTAAAATAAAACACCAATGCTATAAACATTACCAGCATCACTCCTAAAAGAACAAAATAACCATATCTGTATCTAAGTTCTGGGATAAACTCAAAATTCATTCCGTAGATACCAGCAAGAAAAGTTAAAGGAATAAAAATTGAAGACATAATTGTAAGGACTTTCATTACTTCGTTCATGCGGTTGCTAATGGTTGTCATGTACATGTCCATTAAACTCCAGATCATTTCGCGGTAAATATCTATATTTTCTGATACCTGAATTAAATGATCATAAATGTCTCTATAGTAGGTTATTGTGCGTTTAAGGATTAAAGGGTGCTCTGCTTTCTCTATGCGGTTTATAATTTCTCGAAGCGGAAAAATAGCACGTCTCACTTTTAAGATTTCACGCTTTAGTTGCTGCACTTCAATACTAATGTTATCTCTGGCTTGTCCTGCAAATAGTTCTGTTTCTAAATCCTCAATTTTATTACCAAGTACCTCTATGATACTAAAGTAGTTATCTACCACAGCGTCAATAAGGGCATACATTAAATAATCAGATTTCAGACCTCTAATTCTTCCGTTAGCTAAACGTAATCGTTCTCTTATAGTGTCAAAAACATCACCTTCGGATTCTTGGAAGGTAAGCACGTAATTTTTACCGAGGACAAAACTCACTTGCTCGATAACAATGTTTTCATCGGCATCATAATAAAGCATTTTTAGTACAATAAAAATGTAGCCTTCGTATTCATCTATTTTTGGACGTTGCGAGGTGTTTACAATATCTTCTAGTACAAGTGGGTGAAGATCATATTGTTTTCCGATATTTTCAATTTGCTCAATATGCTTTAATCCATCGACGTTTATCCATGTTACAGAATCGGTAAGTTTATAATTAACCGCATCTTCAATATTTAAGAGAACAGATTCTGTTATAAATTCTTTGGTGAAATCGAAACATTCTACGTGAAAATCTTTATCTGATTTTTTTCCTGTATAAACTAAAGTGCCAGGAACCTGACCAATATGTTTTTTGAAATCTTGTGTGCGTTTTTTTGTTCTTTTCTTCATCCTTTATAAAATACTGGTATCATCCAGTGCATCCTTTTGCAATAAAGTTACAGCTTTTTGAAGAATAAGATTGTTAGGGTAGGTAACTAAGTTACCATAATCGTCTCTAAGATGAATTTGAAATGCTCTAATATCCTCGATAATGGCGTCTATAGGGAAGTCTTTGTCGTGAATTCTAATTTTATCTCCCACCTTATATGGGAAAGAGAAAAACATAATTACACCAGATGTAACATTACTTAAAATAGACCATATGGCAAAAAGAGCGACACCAATTACAGCAAATACAGATGAAAACACTAGCGTAACATCAGCCGTTTTAGCTCCTAGAATAAAGACTTCAATCAGAATAGCAATAAGCACTAAAGTTACAGTAGCATAACGACCTATTAAACCAGCACGAGCTTCAGTTGTACCACTTTTTTTTCCAATTTTCTTTACAGTAATTACTATAATAGATCTAATTATAAATAAAATAATTAGTAAAATTATAGTATTAATAATCTCGTCTTGGTAATTAGAGAAATAAACGCTCATATTAAGCTTTTTGTGTACTACAAATATAGTAGACATTCCATAAAATTACTATTGTAATTTTAAAGTTTCTCTAAGCGATTCGTCTGCAATACTTTTTTTGTTCCAATAGTCAGATTTAATGCTTTCTAACTTTGTTGCTTTGGTGGTTAATGTTTTTTTAGAATCACCATAACCACTGGTTGTAGTTTCTTCCCAACCTAGAATATTATAAGGGAATTCAGGATTAAAATTTATTTTTAAAGTACGATTAGAATCTTCATAAGACAAGGTGTAACTGTTGCTTTCTAAACTAGCAAAAGCCTTAAGAGGTTTGAATTCTTCGTGATTTAATCTAATATGTTCTATAGCAGGAATAATATCTAATTGACCAACAGGAAGACGTTTTGGGTTGATTCTTAATTTAGCCCACAATTCATTTTCAGTTAATCCTTTTTCTATTTTAAATTCTTGATCAGCTTGACCTTGAAAGTAAGAGTGCGATTGTATTTCAAAATCTTCACGATTGTTAAGTTGCATATAGGTTTGGCCACACCATTCTTGCACAGAAATCGAAATCTTTAAAGCATTTTGATTGTCTGCAACAGGATAAAAGGTACTCTGCATTATAGAATACGGATAAATACCGGTGTTAAAATTCTTAGTCGCATTAACTTTTAAAACCGGAATATTAGTCTGGTTATAATTATCTGCTTTTACTTGTGCATCAGGTAAAAAATCTTCGGTTACAAAGACCAATACAGCCTTGCCTTCTCGGATTTCACCATAACGTGCTTGTTCTAATTTGTAAGTTGTTATTTCTGCGTCTCCGTTATACCAATAATCTTTAAATTCTTGTGATAAGGCTTTTTTTGGTGCAATTACTTCTGGTTTAGATTCTGAAAGGGCCAAAGTTTCTGGTGCTTTTTCGGTGTTCTTTGCACAAGAGTTTAAAACTGAAAGGCTAACGATACCTATGGCTAAAATTACAGTACTTTTAAATTGTCTTATCATAATGTCATTGGTTTATGTTTGGAGTCAATATTCTGAATTATAGTTTGTAGTTGAAACTGTGGTTGTGTTTCAATTTGTTACTATGCTAGAATCACGATTGACTAAATAAACGTTATTAAATTTAATAAGGCAAAGTTAAGGTCTTAAACACCTTTGGCAATGTTATTTAACGTTTCGTAAAGTAAATGTGTGGGCAAGCCAACAACGTTATTGTAAGAGCCTTCGATAGATGTAATTCCGATAGCACCAATCCATTCTTGTATGCCATAGGCACCTGCTTTGTCTAATGGTTTAAAGGTGTTAACGTAATACTGAATTTCTTCATCTGTTAAACTTTTAAACGTCACTTTGGTTATGGTATTAACGAGGCGCTGTTCAGATTTTAATGTGAAACAGATAGAGGTAACAACCTCGTGAGTTTTATTGCTTAACGATTTAATCATTTTAAAAGCATCGGCTTCATCTTTTGGTTTGCCAATTGCAGTATTATCAAGCCAAACAATAGTATCACTAGTAATTAAAATGTCTTTATTTTGAAGGTTTTCTATAAAAGGTTCTGCTTTTAATTTTGCTAAATAATCTGTGATTTCAAAACTTTTTAAATAATCAGGATAGATTTCTTCAACAGGTTTAAGTTGAATATCGAAATCCAAATTCATAGTTTTTAAAAAAGCATGACGACGTGGAGATGCCGAAGCCAAAATAATATGAAAATCTTTAAGCTTATCGTTTAGCATTTTAATTCAGAATTATAAATTTATAGAGTAATAAGGAGAGCATACCTGTAAGCATCACTAATTTTAAAATTAGACTGATGTGTTTGTAATCTGTTTTTTCTTTAGCACCAAGTAATTTTATACTGACATAAATTAAAGGAGCAATAACCAAGATTAAGAAATAACCAACGACTAGTTGTTGTTTAAATAAATACGTAACCACGTAATAAGTTATAAAAAGAATAGGAACTAGCGAAGTAAAGAATACTATTTTGTTGGCACGTTCTCTTCCTAAAAGAACAGGAAGTGTTTGGATTTCGGCTTGTTGGTCTCCCTCAATATCTTCGAGATCCTTAACCATTTCTCTTACCAAATTAATCATAAAAGCAAACACAGCATAATCTATAATAATTTTTAAAAAGGTAGTTTGTATCGCTTTATTATAGAAATTCATAGCAGGAACTAATTCAAAAAGACCAACTAATAAAATACTTAAAGCAACAACTATTGAAACCACAACATTACCAACAACAGGAATTTGTTTTAAAGACGATGAGTAAATATAGAGTAACGCAGAGGCGATAAAAAAGATGCTGAAAAATGCAGATTTACCAATGCCATTAGCGAGATAAAATCCAATACCAACTCCTATAATATTAAGAATAATAAATAGGGTAGACGCATTCTTCTCAGAAATATATTTATTTATAATGAGTTTCTCTGGCTTATTAATTCTATCAGTTTCAACATCATAGACATCGTTAATAACATAGCCTCCTGCAGCAATTAAAACGGTTGCTAAAACCAAAAGGAAAAAGTGGAAATCGCTAAGTGTAACTAAAACACTATGACTTTCGCGAAAAGGTAATAAAAGGGCATATTTTACTAAGTATTGCGTAAATGCAATCATTAGTAGATTTTTCCAACGGATTAAATTTAGAACGTGAATCATTAAAGGAATTAGTGTGATAATATTTTAGTTATTAGATAATAGGCAACATAAGCAACCATAAAAAATACAATGATACTAATAATTGCTGTTTTCTTTAAAAGTTTACGCTCTTGTAGCCGAATGTTATCTTTAATTTTTTGCTTATCTTCTTTGGATAAATCTTTATGCAAAAAGTGCATTTTGTAGTGCAGATGCGCTTCGTTATCCAATTTCTCTTTGTATTTAGAAAATGGAGACGATGATTTTTGATTAAAGGTAGCTTGGCTGTTACCAAAACCAATATAACCAAAACCTGTACTATGTCTTCTTCTGCCTGACATGTTTAATTAATCGTATTTAGCATTAAAGTTACCATTCCATTTGTCCTGAACTTTTAATACTTGTTCAATAATATCTCTAACAGCACCTTTTCCACCATTTTTATGTGAAATATATTTTGAAACCGCTTTAATCTCCGGTACTGCATCTTGTGGACAACACGGTAAACCAACCAATTTCATTACAGGATAATCAGGGATATCATCTCCCATATATAAGACTTGAGATTTAGAAACTTGGTGCTGATCTAAGTAGGTATTTAATTGCTCAATTTTATTGTGAGCACCTAAAAAAATATCTTTTATACCTAAAGCAGCTAAACGTTTACGCACACCTTCATTAGAACCACCAGAAATAATACACAAATTAAAACCAGCATCAATAGCTGTTTTTAGTGCAAAGCCGTCTTTAATATTCATGGTTCTTAGCATTTCGCCATCTGTAGTAACTGTAATGGTTCCGTCGGTTAAAACACCATCTACATCAAAAATAAAGGTAGTAATGTCTGCTAAATATTCTTTGTAGCTTTTATCGTCGTTCATTGGTTGTTTTACTTTTAGTTGGTTTTTGCTTTATCCTTTCTTGGTTTAAAGGTTGAAACATTATGCGTCTTTTTAATAGAAGAGGTTAGCATTTTATAAATGGTTTCGTGCTCTTCCTTTTCAATTAACTTTAACTGTCGCTTTATGGTTTTTTTATCATTCCGTTTTGCAGGACCTGTTTGTGCCATAAAAGGAGACATCTGCTGAATTTTCTTTGCCGTTTCCTCTATTAAAGGGTGTAAAATTTCGAATTCTATATTCTTTGTTTCACAAATTTCATGACCAATCCTATAGAGTTGATTCGTAAAATTATTTACAAAAACGGCCGCAAGATGAAGTGTTTGTCGTTGCTCTGTCGTGATTTTATGAGGTTTGCAACCTACAGCTTTTGCTAAATCTTTTAAAAGCTGAAGATTCTCTTTTTCATAGACTTCAATACAGATTGGGACTTCGGTAAAATCAATATCTGCGTCTTTAGTAAAGGTTTGCAAAGGGTAGAATACACCAATTTTGTTTTTCTTATTTAAATCGTGCATAGCAACACTTCCAGAGGTATGTACAACCAATCGGTTTGTAAATGGTAAGTCTGAAGATAATTGTGCAATGCTATCATCGCTAACTGCCATGATGTAAATGTCTGCAGTTTTTAACTCATCTAACGAATCCGTTATGTCAACAGCATTCGCATAAGACGAAATAGAAGCTCGCGTACGATTATACCATTGGGTAACCGAAACGGTTTCCGAATTTAAAAATGCTTTATATAAATGTGTGGCTACATTGCCAGCACCTAGTAATACAACTGATATCATGCTGTAAAAATACTAAGATTTCTTATCTTAGAATCACAAGAAAGCGATTAAAAGAATAACTTTGAATCAATGAACAAAAAAGACATAAAAACTAGAGAAGATGTTTTTCAGTTAGTTTCCAAATTTTACGATAAAGTTAGGAAAGACGAAAAACTAGGACCATTTTTCAATGAAACCATAACAGATTGGGAAGCCCATTTAGAGCATTTAACTACCTTTTGGGAATCGAGTTTGTTTCTAAAAACTAAATTTCATGGCAACCCATTAGAAGCGCACACTAGAGTAGATAAAGCCTTTAATCATAGTATTACAGAGCTACATTTTGGAATTTGGTTAAACTTATGGTTTCAAACTATAGACGAATTATTTGAAGGAGACTATGCCGAAAATGCCAAACGTCGCGCGCGTAAAATGGGCACATTTATGTATATGAATATTTTTGCTGCTAGAAATAAAGATTAAAACGCAACCTACTTCAAAAATTATTGACTTTTAAAACCTAAACCAACAGATAAATGAAACTACTTACAGAATTTAAAGAATTTGCAGTCAAAGGAAATATGATGGATATGGCCATTGGTATTATCATTGGAGCTGCATTTAATAAGGTAATTGATGTCTTGGCAAAACAAGTGCTTTTACCACCTTTATCTTTATTAACAGACGATGTAAATTTAGGGGATAAGAAACTGGTTTTAAGAGATGCCATTATAGATGCTACTGGAGAAATTACTACAAGTGAAGTTGCTGTAGCTTACGGAAAACTTTCTGAAGTGTTTTTAGACTTCATTATTATAGGGTTTACAGTTTTTATCATTGTAAAATTCATGAACAGACTTCGAAATAAAGCACAAGATACAGATGATAAAACGGTAGTTACACCAAAAGATATTCAGTTATTATCAGATTTAAAAGTGTTAATGGAAGAGCAAAACAAAATGCTTAAGTCTAGCATGGGTAAATAGGTTACTTAATACGTGTAATTTTAACATGTTTTGGCAATTTAATCTAATTTTCAAATCACTAAAAAACCATACCTTTGCACGAGCTTAAAAAAGCCTTTAGTTATGCAAAAGAAAATCGCTAATTTCCTATTCTCTACAAAACTTACCGCGTTTTTATTTATTGCCTTTGCCGTTGCTATGGCAGTTGGTACTATTTTAGATAGAAACATGGGAACGTCTCCAACACCATACACTAGAACGTTAATTTATAATGCATGGTGGTTTGAAACAATAATGGTGTTTTTTGTCATCAATTTTGCAGGTAATATTTTTAGATACCGTTTGTATAAAAAAGAAAAATGGGCAACTTTAATTTTGCATTTATCTTTTGTTTTTATTCTCTTAGGTGCTTTTATTACGCGTTATGTTGGTTTTGAAGGTATGATGCCAATTGTTGAAGGCGAAACCGAAAGTGAATTCTTCTCTCAAAAAACATATATAGGAGGTCGGATTATTGGAGATTACGAAATTAATGGGCAATTACAACAACGTCGAGTAGAGGAAGAAGTGGATTTTTCTAGTCGATTAGATAATGATTTCGATAAGACCTTTGATTATGGTGATACTGAAGTTAACATTAAAGTCGAAGAGTTTATTGAAGGGGCAGAAAAAGATGTCATTCCAAATGAGTCCGGAAAACGCTATTTAAAAATGGTAGAAGGAACTGATAGTGGTCCACATAATCACTTTTTAGAAGATGGCAAAACAGTTAGTCTACATAATATTTTATTTTCTCTTAATAATTTTCAAGAAGGAGCTATAAATATTATAGAAAAAGAGCAACGCCTTTTTATCCATTCACCTTACGACGGAGACTATATGACTATGGCAACGCGTGCTACTGGTAAATTAATAAAAGATAGTTTACAACCATTAATTTTAAGATCTAGATACATTATTGGTAATATGCAAATTGTAATGCCAAAACCTATTGTAAAAGGTGATTTTGGAGTTATAAAAAAAGCAGCATTCTTAAAAAATGATGAAGATGGTATTATATTAAGCGTAACAGCAAACGGTGAGACTAAAAAATTAGGTCTTCTAGGTGGTAAAGGGAATTATGGTAGTTTGGAAGAAATTGAAGTTGGAGGTTTAGAAATAGCCTTGCAATACGGTCCAAAAATATTAAAACTACCGTTTGAGATTAAACTCAATGATTTTATTGCAGAAAAATATCCTGGTACAGAAAAAGCATATTCTTCTTATGAAAGTAGAGTAACGGTTTTTGATAAAGAGAAAGGTGATTTTGATTATCGTATTTACATGAACCATGTTTTAGATTATAGAGGTTACCGCTTTTTTCAATCGGGTTTTGACTCTAATGAAACAAGAACAGTTCTTTCTGTAAACCATGATTTTTGGGGCACTTATATCACATATGCAGGTTACATGTTATTATACTTCGGACTTATGGCTATTCTTTTTGCTAAACACACTCGTTTTGATGAAATAAGAAGTCGATTAGATAAGATAAAAAAGAAGAAAGCAAAAATGATGACCATGATTTTGCTTTTAGTAAGTGTTGCTGGTTTTGCTCAAGAACACTCTGGAGATGATGGTCACGATCACACAAAGCAAACGGAAAAAGCACAAATTGATTCTATTCTAAGGGTGCATATTACACCAAAGGAGCATGCTGCGAAATTTTCAGAAATGGTTATTCAAGATTATGGAGGTCGTATGATGCCAATGCATACTTACACGTCAGAGATGCTTCGTAAATTGAGTAAAAGTGATACGTATGAAGATTTTAATTCAGATCAGGTATTTCTATCTATACAAGAAAGTCCAATGCTTTGGTACAATGTGCCAATTATCTATTTAAAAACAAGGAAAGCAGATTCTATAAGAACAATAATAGGTATTGATTACGACCAACAATATTCGAGACTTGTAGATTATTTTACTCCTGAAGGGAGATATAAATTAGCACCATATTTAGAAGAAGCTTATAAGGCACAGGTTCCTAATGGTTTTCAGAAGGAGGTAAAAGAAGCCGATTCTAGAGTTAACCTATTGTATAATTCTATAGAAGGTCGTTCTAATAAAATATTTCCTATTCCTGATGATGAAAATAACAAATGGATTTCGGCATTAGAGTTTAGAGAAGAAGGGATAAGAGAAAAAATTGAAGATACACTTTACGGTAATTTTATTAACAATGGCTTTAGTGCGTATTTAGTGACTTTAAATAATGCGAAACAAACAGGTGATTATTCTAAAGCAGAAGAATTACTTAACGGTATTAAAAAGACACAACAAAAATTTGGTAGTGAAGTCATGCTATCTGACGATAAAATAAAAGCTGAAATTTTATATAACGATTACGATATTTTTAAAAGATTATTCAGTTGGTACATGTATGCAAGTACATTGCTTATGATACTCATTGTGGTGCAAATTTTTAAGTATAAAAGTCCATGGTTAAAAACAGCAATTAATGTGCTTATTGGTATTATAGCACTCTTATTTGTATTCCATTTAGGAGGTTTAATACTACGTTGGTATTTATCAGGACATGCACCTTGGAGTAATGCTTATGAATCTATGATTTATATTGCTTGGTCAGTAATGCTATTTGGTTTTCTATTAGGTCTTAAGAAGAGTTCTCTAACAATTGCAGCTTCTGCATTTGTTTGTTCTATGATTTTAATGGTAGCGCATTGGAATTGGATGGATCCTGCAATTGGTAACCTTCAACCTGTTTTACAAGGCTATTGGTTAATGATTCACGTTTCGGTAATCGTTGCTAGTTATGGTCCATTTGCAATAGGAATGATTTTAGGAGTGGTTTCATTATTATTAATGATTTTAACAACAAAAGAGAATAAAGAGCGCATGCTTATTAATATTAAAGAGTTAACTATTATTAATGAAATGGCTCTAACAGTTGGTTTGGTAATGTTAACCATCGGAAACTTTCTTGGTGGTATGTGGGCAAACGAAAGTTGGGGACGATATTGGGGCTGGGATCCAAAGGAAACTTGGGCTTTAATTAGTATTATGATTTATGCTTTTGTAATTCATATGCGCTTGGTACCTGGTTTAAGAAGTCGTTGGATTTATAACTTAATGTCAATTTTAGCCTTTGCGAGTATCCTAATGACTTATTTTGGTGTTAACTTCTATTTATCAGGTTTACATGCTTATGCTAGTGGAGATCAAATAGTGAGTTTTCAGTTTATAGCTATTACTCTAGTTATAGTTGCTATACTTGGATTTTTCTCTTTCAGAAAATATAAGAAATATTATAAGTAGTTAATTGAAATATTTTAGGATAACTATGCCTTTTTATTAAAGGTCATGGCAATCCTCAATTGGATTACTACACTTTTTTATTCAGTCATTATAAAACCTTAGCTGTAATTCTCAATTTAGCTTTTATTAAATCAGAAATTATTATGTCAAAGAAAAAACAAGGGTTAAATACCATTTGCGCTCATGTAGGCGAGGTTAAAGACGAACAATTTAAAGGGGCCGTTTCGCCAATGTATTTAAGTTCATCTTACGAGTTTTTAGATGTTGAAGTCAAACGCTATCCAAGATATTTTAATACACCAAATCAAGAATTCTTAGCCAAAAAAATTGCAGCTTTAGAACATACAGAAGCGGCTATGATTTTCGGATCAGGAATGGCAGCTATAAGCACAATGTTTTTAGCCTTTTTAAAACAAGGGGATCATATAGTGGTTCAAAACACGTTGTATGGCGGAACTGTTAATTTTATAAAGGAAGAATTTCCTAAATATGGTATAGAATATACGTTTACCAATGGTTATAAGGTTGAAGATTTTGAAGCAGCACTTCAAGAAAATACTAAACTGATTCATATTGAAACCCCTTCAAACCCATTATTAACCGTTACAGATATTAAAGCCATTGCCAAGCTTGGGAAGTCTAAAGGGATTTTTACATCTATAGACAATACGTTTGCTTCTCCTGTAAATCAAAAACCTATGGATTTAGGAATTGATATGGTCATGCATTCTGCAACCAAATATTTTGGTGGTCATAGCGATATTTGTGCAGGTGCTGTTGCAAGTTCAGAAGAGCATATGCTTCGTATTTGGAACGTTGGTAAAAATTTAGGTGGAAGTCTAAGTGATATGACGGTTTGGATGTTAGAACGCAGCATGAAAACGTTAGGACTTAGAGTTAAAGCACAAACTAAAAATGCTATGAAGATGGCAAAATGGTTAGATAAGCATCCTAAAGTATCTAAAGTATATTATCCAGGGTTAAAATCGCATCCAGAATATCAATTAGCTAAATCTCAAATGTCAGGCTTTGGAGCCATGATGTCTTTTGAATTATCAAGTGATTTAGACGCGCTTCAATTTCAAAAAGAATTAAAACTTATAAAATCGTCTATGAGTTTGGCAGGAGTAGAGAGTACAATGCTTTCTCCATATTTAACATCTCATGCTTTATTAACACAAGAGGAACGAGATTCTGTTGGGATTAGTAATCAACTAATTCGTTTTTCCGTTGGTATTGAAGAAACAAAAGATTTAAAACGAGATATTAAGCAAGCGATAGCTGCATTAAAGTAGTTGTAGTCGATTAGAGTCTATAAAATAGAATCATAGTTTTTAAACAAAAAAAGAGCCCTTATTAGGGCTCTTTATCCGTCATGGAATTATTAAATGTGGTCATTTAAATGGTGATGTTCATCAATTAATGGACCGCCTTCAATGATTTGATCAGAAGCTTCACTTGCAAATTTCTCAAAGTTTAAGTGGAAAGAATGTGCTAACTGAATTGATTTACTGATATAATTTCCTTTATCTGCCCAAGTGTTCATAGGATCTAATATTTCATTAGGAACATTAGGACACGTTTTTGGCATAAATAAGCCAAATATTGGGTGTTGTGCAAATTCTACATTATCTAATTCGCCGTTTAGAATCGCTGTAATCATTGCTCTAGTATATTTTAGTTTAATACGAGAACCAGTTCCGTAAGGTCCTGCGCTCCAACCAGTATTAATTAACCAAACGTTTACTCCAGCATCTTGCATTTTTTTACTCAACATCTCAGCATATACTGTTGGGTGTAATGGCATAAAAGGCTCACCAAAACAAGCAGAGAATGAAGGTACTGGTTCTGTAATTCCGGCTTCTGTACCAGCAACTTTTGCAGTATAACCAGAAATAAAGTGGTATGCAGCCTGTCCTGGAGTTAACTTAGATACGGGAGGTAATACACCAAAAGCATCTGCAGTTAAGAAAAATATATTTTTAGGGTTTCCAGCGTAAGATGGTACCTGAATGTTATCAATATTATAAATAGGGTAACTTACACGTGTGTTTTGTGTTATACTGCTATCCATATAATCTACATCACCATTGTCTTTAAAAATCACATTTTCTAAAATGGCACCTGGTTTAATAGCTCTAAAAATATCTGGCTCTTTTTCTTCAGAAAGGTCAATTACTTTAGCGTAACAACCTCCTTCAAAATTAAAGATATTATTATCTGCTGTCCATCCATGTTCATCATCACCAATTAATTTACGAGTTGGATCTGCAGATAAGGTTGTTTTTCCAGTTCCTGATAATCCGAAGAAAATAGCTGTATCACCATCTTCACCAACGTTAGCAGAACAGTGCATTGGTAAAACATTTTTTTCAACAGGAAGAACAAAGTTTAAAGAAGAAAAGATCCCTTTTTTAATTTCACCTGTATAAGCAGAACCTCCAATTAAGGCTATTTTATCTGTGAAATTTAAAATTGAAAAATTCCCTTGACGAAGACCGTATTTTTTAGGATCCGGAGCTTCGTAACCTGGTGCACAAAGTACCAACCAATCTTCTTTAAAATTTTCTAATTCAGATTCGTCAGATCTTAAAAACATATTATAAGTAAACATGTTAGACCAAGGTAATTCAGTAACAGTTCTAACGTTTGTTTTATATTCAGGATCTGCACAAACATAAGCATCTCTTACATAGATTTCTTTTCCGCTTAAGTAGTTCGTGATTTCAGATTTTAAAGCTTCAAAGTTTTCAGGAGAAATAGGTTTGTTTGTTTTTCCCCACCAAACACGATCTTTAGTGTAGTCATCTTTTACAATGAAACGGTCTTGAGGAGAACGACCTGTGTATTTTCCTGTATTAACAGCTAATGTTCCATTTTTAGTTTCTTTACCCATACCTTTTTCAATGGTAATGGCTTGCAGTTTTTCTGGAGAAAGATTCCAATGGGCATTAGTGTCTTTTAATCCGTACTTTGTGAGATCTCTAGTTTTCATATTTGGTTGTTTTAAAGTGTTTTCCATGATTCTATAAATTATAATTCGACGTTTAATTTTAATATGGACTTATTAATATTTTAAATAATGATTGAAAATAAGCTCATTATAGATGTTGAAACGGTTATTAACAAGTTAGTTACATTTTGTTCTTATTAATAATGTAAAGTTATATGGATAAGAAAGTAATTATTATGACGAATGTCATACTTTGAGACTTTTGAGGATTTTTCAATTATAAGTGCTAATTATTATAGATTTCTAAAGATTATACAATCGAAAGCGTTTGCGAAATAAAAAGAAATCGGTAATCCATCTTATTTTTGATATTTTTGACATTAAATAATTAGTAATAAGAAGTAAATAATGTGTTTTTTGTCATGAAAACACATTAAAGGAATATAAGTTTATTGTTTTTTAATCATTAAAAGTAAAACATGAAATTAGACATATTAGCGATTGGAGCTCATCCAGACGATGTAGAGTTAGGTTGTGGTGCAACTTTAGCCAAAGAAGTATCAAATGGTAAAAAAGTAGGTATTATAGATTTAACGCGAGGTGAGTTGGGGACAAGAGGTACAGCAGAAACTAGAGATGAAGAGGCTTTTAATGCAGCTAAAATATTAGGAGTACAATCACGAGTTAACATGAGGTTTGCAGATGGTTTCTTTATTAATAATAAAGTTCATCAGCTTGAGATTATAAAAATGATTCGTTATTATAAGCCAGAAATCATAATTTGTAATGCAATTGACGATAGACATATTGATCATCCAAAAGGAAGTCAATTAGTTAGTGACGCTTGTTTTTTAAGCGGATTAAAGAAGGTAGAAACAATTTATAAGGACGATAGTGAGCCTCAAGAACCTTGGAGGCCAAAAGTTGTGTACCACTATATACAATGGAAAGAAATAGAGCCAGATGTTGTTGTGGATGTTTCTGGTTTTATGGATAAAAAAGAAGAATCTGTCCTCGCTTATAAGACACAATTTTTTGATCCTAGCAGCAAAGAACCCGAAACTCCGATCTCTAGCAAGAACTTTACGGACAGTATTGATTATAGAGCAAGAAATTTAGGAAGATTAATTGGTGTGGAACACGCTGAGGGTTACACAGTTGAAAGATTTGTGGCTGTGGAATCGTTATTTGATTTAAAATAATATTAAAAACTGTTTGCAAAAGATAACAAATAAATTATCTTTGCAATCCAATTTAAAATGGTGGTTGTAGCTCAGCTGGTTAGAGCGTCGGTTTGTGGTACCGAAAGTCGCCGGTTCGAACCCGGTCTTCCACCCAGAAATACAAAGCTTCTCAGAAATGAGGAGCTTTTTTTGTGCCTATTGTTATCAAAAAAAACATGCTAAGCACAGATTTTTAGCTTTATCGCTATCTTAATAGGTTTAGACTCTTATTGGAACTATATCTCTTGAAACCTTTTCTTGCTTTGTGTATAAAATACAAAAAAGGCCTATCAAATTAATGAAAGACCTTTTATATAGTTTAGTTCGTTATATTTATTCAGTAGCTTTATCAACAACGAGACGTTCGTCTCTATTTGCGACTTCCCAAGCCGTGTAAAAAACTAATCGTGTTCTTGTTTCTAATAGATCGTATTCTATTTTATCTGGTGTATCAGATGGTTTATGGTAATCTGCATGTGTACCATTAAAATAAAATATTACTGGAATGTTATTTTTAGCAAAATTGTAATGATCAGACCTGTAATAGAATCGGTTAGGATCATTATCATCATTAAATTTGTAATCCAATTCCATATTTATATATTTTGAATTGGCTTCTTCCGAGATAGTATGCAAATCAGTGCTTAATTTATCACTTCCTATAAGGTAAATGTAGTTTCTTGTGCCAATGGTACGTTTTGGGTCCGTTCTACCAATCATATCAATGTTTAAATCGGCAACAGTGTCTTCTAAAGGAAAAATAGGATCGTTATCAGCGTAATGCTTAGAACCTAAAAGTCCTTTCTCTTCGCCTGTAACGTGTAAAAATAAAATAGAACGTTTTGGACCATGACCTGCTTTTTCGGCCATTTTAAATGCTTGTGCAATTTCTAAAAGTGCTACAGTACCAGAACCATCATCGTCTGCACCATTATAAATTTCACCATTTTTTATGCCTTCGTGATCTAAGTGTGCAGATATTACTAAGATTTCTTCTGGCTTTTCAGAACCTTTAATATAGGCTACTACATTTTCAGAAATTACAGATTCAGATTTGTTCTCTATTTCTAAACTCAGTGTTGTTTTAATAGTTTTTGGTGAAGAGTCTTCGATAATTGAAGGATGTAGTGCTTTTCCTAAACTTTCGTTTATTAGTAACATAGTAATACCTTCAGCATTACTTTTTAAAGTTAAGCGACCTGCAGATCCTGATGCTGCTTGACTCTGATAAAAAGGTGCATATCTAGATAATAATGCATCATCCATTAAAAAAAGGCCTTTAGCTCCATTAGCTATGGCTGCTTCTCTTTTACTAGATATGGCTTGTCTACCATTATTCCATTTTGTGTTTTCTGAGGTTCCAGAAGTCACAAAATTACCGTCAGCATCAGTAGGTTCGCCTCCTTTTGCTAAAACAAATTTTCCTTTTACATCACTGTTCTTGTAATCCGAATAGTTATCGTCATCAATACCATAACCAACATAAACGATATCATTGATAGATAGATTTATGCTCTTTGAAACTGCTAAAACAACATAATCTTCAAAATTATTAAATGAATTGCCATTGACTGTAATTTTAGCTTCTGCTACTTTTTTCTTTTCTAAAGGCACTTCTTGAAAATAATCATCTCCACCTAAAGGTGTTGGGATTCCCATATCTACGTACTTTTGTTTTAAGTACTCCACAGCCATTTTCTGTCCTTTGTCTCCTGTGTTTCTTCCTTCAAACTCATCTGAAGCATACTTGTATAGCATGGTTTTTAATTCTCCAGATGTAATTGTAGAAGCATATTCCGTTGGATCTGTTTTTTTAGATAGTTTAGATTGAGATGCGTTTGCACTACTTTTTGAAGACGTGCCACAACTCGTTACTATTGCAAATGCAACGCCTAAGAGTAGATGTTTTTTCATATAAATAAGAGTAATTGGGTTTTTTGAATAAAAATGAAGATGATTATAAACTCAAATTCAAATAAAATTAGCTTTAAAATTACGGAAATAGAATAGCCTTTAAGCTAGGTCTAAGTAGTTTTAACAAAATTTAACATCAGATAATTTCTTTCTTAAGTCGGGTCTCTGAGTTCGCTAAATACCAAGCTGTAGTAAATATTAATTTTGTGCGTTTTTCTAACAGTGAGTAATTAATTTTATCTGCGGTGTCTGATGATTTATGGTAATCTTCATGCTCTCCATTAAAAAAGAAAATAACAGGCACGCCTTTTACAGCAAAATTATAGTGATCTGAGCGATAGTAATACTTATTAGGATCCCCTTTTAAATTATATTTATAATCAAGGTTTAGGTTAGTAAACGTAGAATTAGCTTTTTCTGCAATAAAATATAGCTCGCTGCTTATTTTGTCTGAACCTATGAGATAAATATAATTTTCATCCTTGCCTTTATGTCTATTATCTACACGACCAATCATGTCTATATTTAAATTTGCAACAGCATTTTCTAGAGGGAAAATGGGATGCTCAGTGTAATATTTAGAACCGTGTAAACCAACTTCTTCTGCTGTAACATGTAAAAATACAATACTTCGTTTGGGACGATAGCCATCCTTAGTCGCTTGGTTAAACGCTTCTGCGATTTCTAAAACAGCAGATGTGCCAGAGCCATTATCATCTGCACCATTATATATTTGGTTATCTGTAACACCTACGTGATCTGAATGTGCAGTGATGTAAACATATTCGTCAGGATATTCGGAACCTTCTATATAAGCTATAACATTTTGTGATGCATTAAGATGTTCAGGTAAGACACTTTTAGGTACAATTTGATAATAGTCCTCGTTAGATGCTGGAGCACTTATATTTTGGATCTTATACTCAGTTCTAAGATAGTCACAAACTTGATTATGTCCATCTTCACCTGTCATTCTTCCATTATATTTGTCAGAAGCCACCTCTTCTAAATGTACCTTTAATTCTTCGGAAGTAATGGTGTTCATATATCTTGTTACGACAACTTCGTCTTTATAAGTGATGCTATTTTTTATATTATCAATTTTTTGACTATATCTTAAAGTGGAGCAGGAACCAACAAGAATAAGCGCCGATGCAACGAGTAATTTCATGTAACTGATTGATTTTGTGTAAAAATAAGATTAATTGAATTGTATTTTACTTTCAATTATAACGTTATTTTAAAATTCTTCATCAATTTCAATATCCTCAAGGATTTCTTTTGAGTCTTCTAGATTCTCTTCATCTCTTTGCTCTAATTGTTCCACATTACCTACTTCAGGAGTATTAAATACGTTTTTGTAAATCGTTAAGCTCAACGATATAATAACCAAAAGGAAGATATATTGAATGGCTTTAGGTTTTGACAGGTCTTTTTTAGAGATAAAGAATAGAACTAACCCCAAAATAAATGCAATAACTAAAGGTAAAATAGTTAAATTATATAATGGAGTTACAGAGAGAATTAACGCAATTATTGCGCTAATGAAGCCTAGAATAATAACTGTTTTTTTCATCGTCTTTTAATTTTTTAAACCTGTTGCAGAACTAATTTTTAATTCGCCACTACCAACTGGTATTTTAAACTTAGCATATACTGGAACTTTGTTTTTGTCTGCAGTAAGCCAAATAAGGTTAGAGTTATTTCCTTTTAACAAATCACTTCCTTTAAGCGATACGGCTAATTTATAGCATGCTTTGCGTCCTATTTTTGTATCTATCGTCTCTTTATTGATGTATTTTACAATAAGGGTAGTCTCTTTATTATCAAATAGAATAGTAAACTCTTGTTGGTCTCCTGGACTAGCTTTGTGTATATCTAAATTTCTAATAGCGTAGAGGGTACTTATAATATCTTTACTTGAAGCTCCAATTTTTACAATTTTATTTTCTTCCCAAGTTTTACCGTCTTTATTCTTTTTGCGTTTAAGACTTCTAATAAGTTTGTCTTTGTGGCTGTATTTATACTGCATAAACTTATAATAACCACCTTCGCTTATATCTCTTTTATAGAGATATGGTGTTAATGTCTTAGGGTTGACATAACTTTCGTATAAATCTCTAATTTTAAAAAAATCATCCCATTTTTTATAAGTTGTCGCAGAGCATTTTAAACGTAATAATGTGCTTTTAGAGGTTTTTACTTCGCTAGTCTCCATTTTTACTTCTGCTATGTTTGTTAATAGCCCAGACATATTATAAGACGCACTAAAGACTAATTTTTCTCCAGCGGCAATAGTTGTGTTTTGCGCATGGTACTTTACGGTGAAAAGTATAAAGATTACAAAAAGATAATGTTTCATAGCGGTTTATTTGGGTATCAAAAAGTATGTTGGACAATTTTTATGCCGAAAATACAATGCTTTCTCAAAATGAGACTAAATTTTATCCTATAAATCAGTTAATTAAAATTTTTTTCAAAAAACTATAAAAAAACCTTTGGTGAGAACAAAAAGGCTTTTATATTTGCACCCGCTAACGGAGAGTTGGCAGAGTGGTCGAATGCGGCAGTCTTGAAAACTGTTGAGGGTCACACCTCCAGGGGTTCGAATCCCTTACTCTCCGCTGAAAGGCTTTATCATTATGATAGAGCCTTTTTTTATTGCTTATTTTTGTAAATAAAACATACTTAAATGTCTATAATTGAAAAATTAAAATGGCGCTATGCTACCAAAAAGTTTGATGCCACTAAAACACTTTCTAAAGAGAAATTAGACACGTTAAAAGAAGCATTTAATTTAACCGCATTGTCTTACGGCCTACAAACCTTAAAATTGGTTGTTGTAGCTAATAAACAGGTTAGAGAACAATTAGTAGCTTTATCCTATGGACAACGTCAAGTTGTTGACTCCTCTTATTTATTGGTGCTTTGTATACAAACTAAAATTGACGAAGATGATGTTGATACGCATTTTGAGACGATTAAAGCCACACGAAACACACCTAATGAAATTCTAGCACCTTTTAAATCTCAAATGAAATCTACCATATCTGAAATGGCGGATTCAAATAAAACAGATTGGGCTACTAGACAAGCTTATATCGCCTTAGGAAATTTAATGACTGTCTGTGCTTTAGAACAGATAGATAGTTGTCCTATGGAAGGATTTTTACCTAGAGAATTGGATGCCGTGTTGGGCTTAGAAGATTTAGGTCTTAATTCTGTTTTATTGTTGCCTGTAGGTTATAGGGCAGATGATGATATGTTTGCCGACTTAAAAAAAGTAAGACAACCTATTTCAAAAACCGTTATAGAATTATAACCGTTTTTAACAGCTTCAAATATGTAAAATCATATCTTTGTTTTTCGACTGAAAAAATACCATAAAAATCAAAATTCACTATGCCAGGATTCGAGTTATTTAGCGATTTAGAACGTAAAGAAGTTAATGATGTTTTAGATAATGGAGTATTAATGCGCTATGGTTTTGATGGCATGCGAAAAGGCCATTGGAAAGCTAAAGAATTGGAAGCCGAATTGGCAACTACATTTCAATCTAAGTACGTTCAATTGGTATCTAGTGGAACTGCTGCTGTATCTGTTGCTTTAGCTTCGGCTGGAGTTGGTGCAGGAGATGAAGTGATTATGCCAACCTTTACGTTTGTAGCAAGTTTTGAAGCTATAATGATGCTTGGAGCCACTCCTATTTTAGTAGATATTGATGATACCTTAACATTAGATCCAAAAGCTGTTGAAGCTGCTATTACACCAAAAACAAAAGCCGTTATGGTAGTGCAAATGTGTGGTAGTATGGGAGATATGGACGCCTTGCAAGCTATTTGTAATTCGCATGATTTCCTGTTTATTGAAGATGCTTGTCAAGCTATTGGTGGTACTTATAAAGGAAAACCGTTGGGAAGTATTGCTGATTTGGGCTGTTTTTCATTCGATTTTGTAAAAACTATTACTTGTGGTGAAGGTGGAGCTGTGGTCACTAACAATAAAGAGTATTACATCAATGCCGATCATTACAGTGATCATGGTCATGATCATATAGGAAGTGATAGAGGAGCAGAAACACATCCAACTTTAGGTTATAACTTTAGAATTTCAGAATTACATGCAGCAGTTGGTTTAGCGCAAGTAAGACGCTTACCAGAGTTTATTGCTATTCAAAAACGTAATTACACCATTTTACGAGATGCATTGTCTAAAATAGATGGAGTAACGTTTAGAGCCGTTCCAGAAGGTGGAGAAGAGAGTTATGCGTTTTTAAATTTCTTTTTACCAGATTTAGAATCTTCACAAAAAGTAATAGAAGCCTTTAAAATAACAGGAGTCGATGTTTGCTGGAATTACTACCAAAACAATTGGCACTACATTAAGGAATGGAATCATTTAAAGGATCAGAAATCTTTATTTCCAATTTCTAAAGAAGTAAAGGAAGGATTAGAATATCTAAAGACAAAAACTTTTGAACAGTCAGATAGCTATATCGCTCGAAATATTTCATGCTTAATAAAACTGTCTTGGACTGAAGAAGAAGTTAGAGAGCGTGCTGAAAAGATGGTAAAAGGAATTAGATCTATTTTGTAAAGTAGCTTAATTGTAAATTACATAATAGTATCTTTAATATAATAGTGCATATGCAATAGGTAAATATTATGTTGTAAGGAAAAGCTATCTTGATTTCACCTTGCTTTTATTTAAGATCTTATTAATTACTAAAGACCATAAGCAAGATTTATTAAACCGAATTGTAAAAAAGCCACTGTATAGAGTGGCTTTTTTCATTTCATTAATTTTTTTGTAGATGGTATCATCCTAATGTATAGGTTTTGTATAGGTTGATAATTCGTTTCTCGTTATTTAGATTCATAGTTTTATAAAAAAAAATATATTTCTATGAAATTAAATTACGCTTTAACTATACTTTGTCTGTTATTCCGTCTTTTTTCATTTGCACAAGAAATGCCAATTGATTTTTCTGACAGTGCAGATAATTTCAGTGCATTTAATAATAGTGCTTTTTCCTTTAATACAGATTCAGTTGATTCTAGTAATGACGTTGGTCAATTTTTTAATGATGGAAGTAGTGCTTCCCAAGGATTCTATATCGATTTATCCCAACCAATAAATTTGAATGTACAACAGGAAATTACATTGGCATTTTATCAATTTGATCCTAATAATCATACTATATTATTAAAATTAGAAAATGGTACAGATTTGGATGTAGAAGTGAATCAGAGTAATTCTGGTGCAGGTTGGACAAATGATATTACTTTTAATTTTGCTAATGCCACAATTAGTGGAACGACTAATGCAATAAATGCAACAGGCAGTTATAGTAGATTAACCATTTTTATCGATGATGGAGTAGCAGCTCCAGGAACTTACTTAATAGATAATATTAATGATGGCTCCTTACCAACAGACCCAAGCGAGTTAGATATAATATATGAAGATTTAGTTTGGTCTGATGAATTTAATACCAATGGAGTCATTGATTCTAATAATTGGTTTCATCAAACACAGTTACCAGCTGGTGGTAGTTGGTTTAATGGTGAACAACAGCATTATACAAATCGAATTGAAAACTCATTTGTAGATAATGGTTTTTTAAATATATCAGCAATAAAAGAAAATTATACGGATCAAGGTGAAACAAAGCCATATACATCTGCTAGATTAAATTCAAAATTTGCATTCACTTATGGTAGAGTAGATGTCAGAGCAAAATTACCATTTGGTGATGGTACGTGGCCCGCGATATGGACATTAGGAAAAAATGTAAATGAAGATGGTGGTTTCTGGGATAACCAATATGGTACAGTAGGATGGCCTGCTTGTGGTGAGATAGATATTATGGAACATGGATTAGGGACCACTAATCATGTAAGTAGTGCATTACACACACCTTGCGCAGGTTGTTTTGGTAATACTATGAATTTTCAATCGTACGTTTTAAATGATGTCTCCAATGAGTTTCATGTTTATTCCATGAATTGGTCACCGAATCAAATCACATTTCTCATTGATGGTATTGGTTTCTATACCTATAACCCAGCTTTAAAAGATGATGGTACTTGGCCATTTTATCAAGATCAATATTTACTTTTAAATATAGCGATGGGAGGCGTCGCAGGAGCGATAGACCCAAGTTTTGTTCAAAGCAATATGGTTATTGATTATGTACGCGTTTATCAGAATACAGAATTGAGTATAGACGAGGCATTTGCTAATAAATTTAATGTTTATCCAAACCCTACTTCAGATTATATTAAAATTGCATCTGAAGAAAATATTGATAGCGTAGCACTTTATAATTCTATAGGTCAGTTAATCTTTGAGAAAAAAGAGCATACAAAACTATTAAATGTTGAACGTTTAAAATCTGGAATATATATACTAAAAATATATTCTGGGGCAAATGCAACGATTAAAAAAGTATTAATAAATTAATATTCTACATATTCAACAATCTCCAAACCATAACCAATCATCCCAACACGTTTGGTTTGGAGACTATTAGATAATAGTTTTAGCTTGCTAACTTTTAATTCGTGCAGTATTTGAGCACCAATCCCAAAATCTTTAGAATCCATACTTAAGCTAGGTGCTTTTATTAACTCACCTTCAACTTGGCTCTCTTTTAACATAGAGAGACGCGTTAATAAGTTTACGGACTCCGGTTGCTGATTAATAAAGATAATAGCACCTTTTCCTTCACTATTAATAACATTGAACATATCATCTAATTTTTGATCTGCATTATTAGTCAATGCACCCAAAATATCACTATTTACTAAAGTGTTATTCACACGTGTAACTATAGCTTCATCAGCTTTCCAAGTCCCTTTTGTTAATGCAATATGAACCTGATCATTTGTTGTTTGTTGAAATGCTCTTAACCTAAACTTCCCAAAACGGGTTTCAATAGTAAAGTCTTCTTTTTTCTCAATTAAAGAATCGTGTTCCATTCGGTAAGCCACTAAATCTTCTATAGACACAATTTTTAAGTCAAACTTTTTAGCTACTTTTAATAGTTGTGGTAATCTAGCCATGGTTCCATCCTCATTCATGATTTCTACAATCACTCCTGCAGGTTCAAAACCAGCTAAACGTGCAAAATCTATTGCAGCTTCAGTGTGTCCTGTACGTCTTAAAACACCACCTTCTTTAGCAACTAAAGGAAAAATATGTCCTGGTCTCGCTAATTCAAAAGGCTTAGTATCTGGGTTCACTAAAGCTTTAACCGTTTTTGCTCTATCGCTTGCAGAAATACCTGTGCTTACTCCATTTCCTCTTAAATCTACAGAAATCGTAAAAGCCGTTTCCATAGGATCGGTATTGTTGCGCACCATCATATTAAGATCTAAATCTTCACAACGGTGTTCTGTAAGAGGAGCACAAATTAGTCCTCTACCATGAGTTGCCATAAAGTTGATCATTTCTGGTGTTACCTTTTCAGCAGCTGCTAAAAAGTCTCCTTCATTCTCTCTGTTTTCATCATCTACAACAATAATAACCTTGCCTTGTTTAATGTCTTCAATGGCATCTTCAATAGAGTTTAGGCTTGTTCTTGTATTAGTGGTTTCTGTCATCATGGTACTTTATTTAAGCGTAGTAAAGATACTGCTATTTTATATTTTGAAGACAACTCAGATAAAAGTCTTGTGAGATTCTGCTTCTAACAATAATGTATTTTAATGGGTAAAAAGGAAGCAAAAGTATTAAGACTAATTGACTAAGAGGTTTTCTCGTTATATTAATTATTTTATAAAATTTCGAATAAATTAATGTATTTACAACAACATAAATTCCAAAGAATATAAATGCAATGATGCTTAAACTTAAAGCAGGTTGCTCAAGTTCTGGTAGCTTGTTGTTTTTAAATACAAAATGTAAGACTAGAAGGATTACACCAATACAATAGGCTATCAAATTAGTTTTTGAATAATCTTTATAGTCTTTGAGTAAAAGTCGTCCTTCAATTAATGAATCTGGGACTTCTAAACCTTCAGTTTTTAAATTCTCTAGTGGTATTTTTCTATCTAGTAAATTGTGAAGTGCAATTTCTTTAGGTTTTTTATCAATATCAAATTCATCTTCTTTCTTAATGATGGCAATTAATTCTTCAATAGAATATTTAGAATAAAAGTTATAAACTTTAGTATCGCTTTCTGAAAGTTGAAGTTTTTGATTCGGATTAAATAAGCGTTTTAATGGAACTAGAATAGCATCAAATTGAAAGACACCTTTATCATTAGTAGCACGTGTTGTAAGGTAAATACTTAGTGGAAGCATAACTGCAGTAGACAGCCAGGCTCCAATGATGGGATTAAAACTTCCTTTTTCAGCACTATTTTTTGAGAAAATACCAAAGAAGTGATAGGTTAAGAATAATACAATAGCAATTACCATTGGTAATCCGAGTCCACCTTTACGGATTAACGCTCCTAACGGTGCACCAACAAAGAATAAAATAACACATGCAAATGCTAAAACAATTTTGTCATGTAGTACAATAACATGCTTGTTAAGTTCAATTTGTTTTGTTCTTAACGATTTTATGTTTGAATCTATAACTTGCCTAGAACTGTTAGATGAATTTAGTGCTAATTTAACAATCTGAATTTTTTGAGTTGTATTATACAGACTTAACAAATATTCTGTAGAAGGAATGGTGTCTATTTGTGTAGAATCAATAGTTTTATTAACGTCAATATTTGTGTTTAAAGCCTCGAATGTACTTCTGTTATAAAGCGTCTTTGATAGGGTTTTGTAATCGTCCTTTCTTTTCTCTTTTAATGTATCTATAACTTTTCTAAGTTGACTAGAATTTAGCATGTTATATCTATCCGAATGATTTTTTTCGTCTAAATCATCAGAATTTAAGATCTCTAAATCTACATTAAAGATATAGTTTTCAAAGTAGCTTCTAACGTGTGGTTTATTTTTGTTTTTACGTGTATCACGATCCACGATTTCTTCGTAATAATTACCATTTATTAATTCTAGTTGAAGAATATTAGAGTCAGGACTACTTTTTAACTCTCCTTTTTCAGATACAATAACTTTGAAATTCCCTTTACGTACATCACTTTTTTGATGAATAACAACTCCTTCTAGAAATTGCCCTCTATCGCCAGATTTTTTATCTACTTTAATCGTTATGTTTCCAATTTCGTTAAACTGACCTTCAGCAATGGCGAGAGCTGGTTTAACCTTGGCAATATTTCGTCTAAGATTGTAAAAGTTATATTCTCCCCATGGAATAACGTTGTTCGCAAAAAAGAAGCAGGCAATACCGAGACCAACAATAAATACGCTTAAACTACGCATTGCACGTTGTAAAGATATTCCTGTAGATTTCATTGCGGCAAACTCGTAGTTTTCTGCAAAATTTCCAAAAACCATTATTGAAGATAATAAAACGGTTAAAGGCACCACCAAAGGTATTAGCTTTGGCATGTAATACAAGATAAATTTTGCCGTGACAATGACATCTAAATCCTTACCAGCAAGTTCAGCAATATAAAGCCATACTCCTTGTAGAATAAAGATGAACATGAATATAATAAAGACGCTAAAAAAGGTCCTTAAAAATGTGATAAGTATGTACCTATCTAATATTTTCACAGCGTTAAAATTTAGCGTTAATCTATTTTATTAATAAAGTAATCGCTGTATTTACTTTTGTCAAATGTAAATAAGGTTTTTGAAATAGGTTGGTCGCTTTTAAAAGAATTAACAGTTAATGTTGTTTTAGTTCCATTTTTGCCAACTTCAATCAAGTTATAAATGTGTTTTGTTGTAGCATCTATACCTAATAATACGTGCTTAATTTCAGAATCAGTATCTATAGAATTTAATTTAATGTATTGTATTTTTCGTCCTTTTATAGTTTGTATGATATCCATTTTATAACTATAGCCATCTTCATAAAAAGAAAGCATCTTACTTGGTGTAATTGTGCTCTCGTCATTAGTATTGTCAGAAGAAATAGTAACCTCTTCGTCTTCAGGACTAATAGTATACAACGTTTTACCATCGAAGATACGTGTAATGCCTAAAATGTTAAGTTTGTATTTTTCATCTTCAATAACGACATCACCTCGAGTTTCTTGTTTAATGCCTTCGCTAACATTATTCAGTTCGTATTTAAAGTCTAAGCTAATGTTTTTATAGCTCTTAATTTTTGCACTAACATCGTTTAACAATGCTTCTGCTTCAGCGTCATTTTGCGCAAATGCAGAAAATCCTAGTGTGATAAATGCTATTACTAATAATCTTTTCATTTCTTAAATTTATTTAATACTCTTTTATATTAATACTGTGTCTAAATCTATTGCTTCTCATTTTCTAGTAACTGATCTAAAGATGTTAAATCGGGTACTAAAACTTGTCTAGCCTTACTGCCTTCAAAATTACCAACAATTCCAGCGGCTTCTAATTGATCTATAATTCTACCAGCTCTGTTGTAGCCTAATTTTAATTTTCGTTGCAATAAAGAAGCTGAACCTTGTTGTGCTGTTACAATAAGTTCTGCTGCATCTCTAAATAATTTATCTCTATCTGATATGTCTACATCAAGATTTATGCCACCTTCTTCACCAACGTATTCAGGAAGTAAATGTGCATCGGGATATGCTTTCTGAGAGCCTATAAATTCGGTGATTTTTTCAACTTCTGGTGTGTCTACGAAAGCACACTGTATTCTAATCAATTCGTTACCTTGTGTATATAACATGTCTCCACGGCCAATTAATTGATCTGCACCAGAACCATCTAAAATAGTACGAGAATCTATTTTACTCGTTACTCTAAATGCAATACGCGCAGGGAAATTGGCTTTAATTATACCTGTAATAACGTTTACCGAAGGTCGTTGTGTAGCCACAATTAAGTGAATGCCAATAGCACGTGCTAATTGCGCAAGTCTTGCAATTGGTGTTTCTACCTCCTTACCAGCAGTCATAATTAAATCAGCAAACTCATCTACAACTAAAACAATGTATGGTAAAAAGGCATGACCATCATTTGGGTTTAGTTTTCTGGCTTTAAACTTGGTGTTGTATTCTGCAATGTTTCTACAAAATGCATTTTTAAGCATTTCGTAACGGTTATCCATTTCAATACAGAGTGAATTTAAGGTGTTTATAACTTTGGTGTTGTCTGTAATAATAGCTTCTTCACTATCTGGTAATTTTGCCAAATAATGACGTTCTATTTTATTGAAAAGCGTTAATTCTACTTTTTTAGGATCTACAAGAACAAATTTTACTTCTGCTGGGTGTTTTTTATATAATAACGAGGTTAACACGGCGTTTAAACCAACAGATTTACCTTGTCCTGTTGCACCAGCCATTAATAAGTGTGGCATTTTAGCTAAATCAACGACAAAGGTTTCATTACTAATTGTTTTACCAAATGCGATTGGTAAATGCATCTCCGATTTTTGGAATTTTTGAGAAGCAATAACAGAACGCATTGATACAATAGTCGAATTTTTATTAGGCACCTCAATACCAATTGTACCTTTTCCAGGAATAGGAGCAATGATTCTAATCCCTAAAGCTGAAAGTGATAAGGCGATATCGTCTTCTAAATTCTTAATTTTTGAAATACGGATTCCTGCATCTGGTACTATTTCATAAAGAGTAACTGTTGGGCCAATAGTGGCTTTTATGCTTGCAATTCCAATTTTATAATTGTTTAAGGTTTCAACAATTCTATTTTTGTTCTCTTCAAGTTCGTTTTGATCTATTGAAATCCCTTCGTTATCATATTTTTTTAATAAATCTAACGTAGGAAATTGATATTTTCCTAATTCCAGCGTAGGATCAAATTGTCCAAAATCTTCTACTAATTTATCCGCTAAATTATCTGATTCTGATTTTTCTTCTTGGACAGTTTCTACTTCAATCTTTAATTCTGGTGTGTCAATAGTTTCTTCTTTAGGTTTTTCTGTAACTTCCATTTTTAAACCTTCAGCTATAGGATCCTTTTTAGGTTCAACCTTAGGTTTAGAATGGTTACTAATAGTAGGTTCTAGATTTTCTAAAGGTACTTCTATCGTAGATTTAATTGCTTCTGCTTCTTCAGTTAAGCTATTGTCAAAAGCTACAATTGGTTGGGTTGTACTTTCTTCAGATTGTAAATCTTCTTTAATTGAACTTTTTGCACTCTTAAAAAAGTTAACAATAAGCTCGCCTGTAATTTTAAACCTAATGGCTAAATAGGCGATAAGGCCAAATATTAATAAAAGGATAACACCAACTTTACCTATGTAATCTTGTAGAAATTGATTGATTTCAAAGCCAATGATACCTCCAAGAAAATCAAATTTATGTGTAAAAAAGCCGAAAAGGATGGATAGCCAAACCACAATTAATGTGCCCCAAATCCAATGTTTTCTAAGTTTTGCTTTGTTTAAATTTAGAGTAACATAAACACCAGAAAGAAATAATAAACCAGCAAAAATAAAGGATGGTAAACCAAAACCTTTAGTAATAAAAAACTCACTAAGCCAAGCACCAAGTTGGCTTGCCCAGTTTTTGTATTCGGTGGTGCGTTCTGGGAAATTTTGAAGTACACTTTGATCTTCTTTTCCTGTGAAAACGAAAGATAAAAATGAAATAAAAAGTAGAACACCAATGATAATAAGGAAACTTCCAAGTACCAGTTTATGTTGACTCGATAACTTTAACGAAGGTTTTTTTAATCTAGCCTTTGTTTTTGTTTTCGGTGCAGCTTTAGTTGTTGCTTTCTTTTTTGTTACTTTTTTTGCCATGCTTACTTCCTACAAAAGTGGGAATCTCTTTTATTTATACGTTTTTGCTTTTTGCGAAATACCATTTACATAATCGTTAATTATATTGAGGTCTTTTGCTAATTCGGCTCCTTTAAATGTATTTATGTCATTAACGGTAATATTAGAATTGTAAAATTCTAAATACTCACTTGCTAAAGGTAAATAAGACCAGTGCCATTTTTCTAAATTATAGCCTGATCTAAGATTGTTTTTCTCAGTGTAAACCTGATAAAATCCAAAACTATTAGCATTTTCATTCAGCCAATTATAAATGTCTTTTCCTTTTCCACTGCTAAAATACGAATTACTTAAGCTATTTATATCTAGATCTGTTCCCCAATGATGTCTAGAGGATGAAGGCATAGAACTATATTCTAAAATTTTCTGAGCACGCTGTAATGGTTTAAGGTCAGAATACTTGTTCCATTTGCGTTCCCAAATAGCTTTTTGTTCGGCGAAATTTCGTGTTCCAGATAAAATAGTTAGAATTATACCATCGTTTTCAGCGGCTTTATGCATCTCAATAAAAGCAGCATATACCGTTTTATTTAGGTATAATGTTTTTGCTGCATGCTTGGTACTTACTTTAACAAATGTTGTATCTGTCTTATAATCAAACTTCCCAAGAACAAGAGTTTTTGTAATGGTTAAGCTCGGTTCTTTAGATGTGCTTATTGTGTCTGTATTGATTGTTTTAGCGTCACTATTAAGACTGATTTTTTTATCCTTTACGTTGCAACTTAACATAGTAAATACAATAGATAACGTCGCAATTAATAATTTCATTTGAGTCTTAAAAGGGTTGTTGGATTTTAATGTTACAAAAATACAAATATGAAACGTTAAACCTATAGGTTTTGGTATGTAAACATCTTGTAAATTTGAGCGTACTGCTAAAATTGAAAATGATTGTTTTATATCATCTATAACTAAGTTAAGGTAAGAATTGTAGGTCTTTTAAAACTTAGGAATATATATAATGCCAGCAATAATGACAGCGATAACTGAAGCAATAAAAACGGCTCCTGCAGCCACATCTTTTATGAGACCAATTTTTTCGTGATATTCAGGGTGAATAAAATCGGCAATGGCTTCAATTGCAGTGTTCATGCCTTCAACACTCATAACTAAACCAATCATTGTAATTTGGGCAATCCATTCTGTTTTCGAAATATCAAAATAGAAGCCAGCAATGGTAACAACTAAAGCGATGAATAGTTGTACTTTAATACTGGCTTCAGTTCTAATAAGTATAAACATGCCTTTAAAAGCAAAGCCTACACTTTTTATTCTGTTAAGTATAAATGATTCCTTTTCTGGCATGAAATGAAATTAGGCTAAACTTGCTAATGCATTTTCATAATTTGGTTCGTCTACAATTTCAGAAACTTGTTCTGTGTATAAAACCTTACCATCTGTGTCAATAACAACAATACAACGCGATAGTAATGGTGCTAATGGACCAGTTTTAAAGGTAATACCGTAATCTTTACCAAAGTCTCCTGTTTTAAAATCTGAAAGACTTTCTACGTTGTCAAGACCTTCTGCACCACAAAAACGAGCTAAAGCAAAAGGTAAATCTTTAGAAACACATAATACTTTAGTGTTTTCTAATGCACTTGCTTTTTCGTTAAAAGTTCTAACAGATTGTGCACAAGTCCCTGTATCTACACTAGGAAAAATGTTTAATACCAATCTACTACCTTTGTAATCTTCTTTGGTTTTTGAAGTTAAATCAGTTGCTGTAAGGTTAAAACTTGGTGCTTCGCTACCTACAGCAGGTAAGTTTCCTATTGTTTCAATAGGATTTCCTTTCAATGTTATATTTGCCATATCTATTTTTTTTTAATGGTATAAATTTAGTAAGAATTCATTGATAAAAAAGAATTAAGTTGAGATTAAAAATTAATAAATCTATGATATAGATTTTCTAATTAAATGAATACGTCTCTAAGTTATTTATAATTATACAAATTAGTTGCTATCAACTTGTAGATATATTGTAGTAGAAAAGGTATAGAACCGTAGAATGTGTTTTTTGCAAAACTGATAGATATTTATCATTTAATTTAAATAGGCGACAATAATTTTTTTTCATTTATACTTTTTGATTTTTTTTACGTAAAATACCTAGTATTAGGTATTTGTTTTTATAGGATTAATTTTTAAATTTATTTTTTTTAATTAAATACTTATACAATATGAAAAAAATTTTACTCCTGTTGTGTGTTCTTATCGGAACACAAATTTATTCTCAAACTATTAATATTCCTGATTCTAATTTTGAACAGGATTTAATTGATCTTGGTTACGATACAAACGGACTTACAGGTAATATTTTAATTAGTGATGCTTTAACTGTTACGGTATTACATGTAGATAAAACTTTAGATGCAAATAATAAAATTACAGATTTAACAGGAATTGAAGCTATGACAAATTTGACAAGCCTTGCCGCTAATTACAACGATTTAACCTATATAGATGTGAGTCAGAATCATAGTTTAAACGTATTGTATTTAGGTCAAAATAAGCTGACGACAATAGATGTTTCAAATAATACTAATCTACAATATTTCGGATTAGACTATCAGCAAGAGGGTTATGGCTTTACGGAAATAGATGTGAGTAGCAACACTAATTTAATAAGTTTATGGATACAAGGCAATGATTTAGCAACCATTGATGTTTCAAATAATGTTAACTTAGAAACTTTATATGTGTTTCAAAACAATCTAACCAATATAGATCTTTCTAACAACATTAATTTACGTAATGTAAATGTGGATTCCAATCAACTAACAAATTTAGATCTTTCTAATAATGTTTTAATATATAAATTGCATTTTTATGATAATCTGATTTCTACAATTGATGTGAGTATGTTATCAAATTTAGAACGTTTATATGTTTCAAAAAACCTAATTACAAGTATAGATATTACAAACAACCCTTTGCTATGGGATTTTAGAGGTAATGAAAATGCTATTTCTAGTATAGATGTTACTCAAAACCCACTATTAATAGGACTTGATATGGTTGATACTGATCTAACTACAATTGACGTTACAAATAATCCTAACTTATTGGCACTATGGTTAGATGGTTGTGATTTAAGTGAGTTAAATGTAGAAGATAATACACTTTTACAAGAACTTACCTTAAGCGATAATGCAATTGAAAATCTTGATTTATCTAATCACACATCAATATATAAATTAATGGTTCAAAATAATGAATTAAAACGTTTAAACATTGCAAATGGTAATAATAGCGTTATTACAGAATTAGATGTAACAGGTAATCCAGATTTACAATGCTTACAAGTAGATGATGAAGATTATGCCACAACAAATTGGGTAAATATAGATTTAGAAGCGTCATTTAGTGAAGATTGTTCAGGTATTTGGGAGATTTATGTGCCAGATACAAATATGGAAAATGCTATATATAATGTTACAGGAATCGATACAAATAATGATGGTATTATCACTTTCACAGAAGCTTCAAATTATACAGGTGTATTAGATTTGAGTAATCAAAATATAACTGACATAACAGGTGTGTCTTCATTTGCTAATATTTCAACCTTAAATCTATCTGAAAATAATATTACAGACTTATCAGAATTACTAAATGGTAACGCGCTTGTTATAACTAATAGAGGTACAGGCGAAACCACAACAGTGAATACTAACTTAAGTAACTTACAAGCATTGTACGTCAGTGAAAATCTATTAGAACATATAGATATTACGGAGCTTACAAGTTTACAATTTTTAGATTGTAACAATAATGATCTACTCTCCTCTTTAAATGTTGCGAATGGTAATAATGTTAATATGCAGGTTATAGCGAACAACAATATTATTTTAGAATGTATACAAATTGATGCTGATATTATGGGTGATATTCCATTAACTTGGGAGAAAGATGATATGGCGAATTATAGCATAGATTGTGAATCAACTTTAGCTGTTGCAGATTTTAGTCTAAAAAATAGTATTAGTATATATCCAAATCCGGCTTCAACAGTTATTACTATAGATGTAAATAATGATATAGATATAAAAGATATTAAAATGTATAACATAGAGGGAAGGTTAATAAATACATTTAACGATTCTAATCAAATCAACATGGCATCATTAAAAAATGGATTGTATCTTTTAGAGATTATATCTAATAAAGGAAAACTTATAAAACGAGTTATTAAGCAATAGATAAACTGATATAAGTTTGAATTAGAAGCTAATATGTAGAGTAAAACATCGGTATTCAAAATTTTCTACATAAACCATAAGATGGTTTAAAACAAAAAAAAAACAGCCCTTAAAATTTTAAGGGCTGTTTTGTATGAGAAATTAAAATAAAAAAAACCTTTAGCTAGCGCAACTCTGCATCAAGCTTGCTTTCAAAATTAGATTGCAGCTTAGACATAATTTTATCAATTTGCTTATCGTTTAATGTTTTTCTTTCGTCTTGAAATGTAAAACTTACAGCATAACTCTTTTTACCAGAAGGTAATTTTTTGCCTTCATAGACATCAAACAAATTCACACTTTTAAGCAATTGCTTTTCTGTTTGTTTTGCTATAGTATCAATGTCTTGAAACGTTACTTTATCATCTAATAAAAGTGCAAAATCTCTTCTAATTGATGGGTATTTAGAAATAGCATTAAATTTAATCTTATTATGTTGTGCCATTTCTAAGACATTGTCCCAATTGAAATCTGCAAACAATACATTCTGTGAAATACCAAAATGCTTTAATACCGATTTCTTTACCAATCCAAATTCTACTAGTTTTTTCTTACCAATAGAAAAACTCATGCCTTCACTTAAAATATCAGATTTATTTGGTGCCGATTTAAAACGGGTTAAACCTAAGCGTTGTAAAACGACTTCAATGGTTCCTTTTAAATAAAAGAAATCTGTTGGATTGCTAGCAGAGTTCCAACGTTCTTCAGTTTTATTTCCTGTTACAAAAAGCGACAAGTGTTTATATTCTTCTCGTGATTCTGCGTATTGATGGTAGGTTTTACCAAATTCAAATAACTTTAAATCGTTACGCTTTCTATTGATGTTATGTGCTACAGCTTCTAATCCTGAGAACAATAAGGATTGTCTCATAACTTCTAAATCGCTACTTAAAGGATTTAGCATTTTTATATTATGCGCTTCGTTTAGATCTTCGCTTAGCTCTACATATTTAGGCGATGTTAATGAATTTGCCATAATCTCAAAGAATCCTTGAGACGCTAATTGATTTCCAATGATATTCTGAAGTTTATAGTCTTCAAATTTAGATGAGTTAGATATTGAAGCATTCAACTTTGTTGTTGTAGCTATATTATTGTAACCATAAACTCTTAATATTTCTTCTATAATATCTGCCTCACGTTGTACGTCATTTCTAAATGCAGGCACTGTTAAGCCTAAGCCAGCTTCAGTAACGTTGTTTACTTTTATGTCTAAAGATGAAAGAATACTCTTTATAGTTTCTTTTGGGATTTCCTCGCCAATTAATTTTTTAGCATTGTCAAAACTTAATCTAACTTCAAAATCTTTTATTTTCTTTGGGTAAGCATCAACAATATCGCTTGTAATTTCGCCACCTGCAATTTCAAGAATCAATAAAGCTGCTCGTTTTAGAGCATATTCTGTTAAATTAGGATCAATTCCGCGTTCAAATCTAAACGAAGCATCCGTATTTAAACCATGACGTTTTGCTGTTTTACGAACACTCACAGGATTAAAATACGCACTTTCTAAGAAAATTCGAGAGGTGTTTTCTGTAACACCAGAATCAATACCGCCAAAAACACCAGCAATACACATGGGTTTGTTGGCATCGCAAATCATTAAATCTTCTTCATGTAACTCACGCTCAACTCCATCTAAAGTGGTGAATTTTGTACCAGTTTCACAGGTTTTAACTTCAATTTTATTACCTGAGATTCTATCACCATCAAAGGCGTGTAAAGGTTGCCCTAGTTCGTGTAAAACATAATTGGTGATATCTACAATGTTATTAATAGGAGATAAGCCAATAGATTTTAAACGGTGTTGTAACCATGCAGGAGAGGTTTCAACCTTTATTCCTGAAATGGTTACACCACAATAACGTGGTGCTTTTTCATTATCTAATACATCTACATCTATTTTGTATGCTCGTGCATCTACGTGATACGAGCTTACAGATGGTGTAATTAGTTCTAAAGACACTTCTTTTTGTAGTAAGCCTGCTTTTAAATCTCGGGCTACACCATAATGGCTCATAGCATCTGCTCTGTTAGGAGTAAGACCTATTTCAAAGACTTCATCGTTTTCAACTTCAAATAGATTTGCAGCTAATGTTCCAACTTCAATATCAGCGTCTAAAACCATAATGCCATCGTGAGATTTTCCAAGACCTAATTCGTCTTCAGCGCAAATCATACCATGACTTTCTTCGCCTCTAATCTTACCTTTTTTAATGGTCCAAGCTTCACCTTCTTCAGTATATAAAGTGGTTCCTATGGTTGCTATAGGTACTTTTTGTCCGGCTGCTACATTTGGAGCTCCACAAACAATTTGTAAAGGAGCGTCCTCTCCAATATTAACAGTTGTAACTTTTAATCGATCAGCGTTTGGGTGTTGTTCGCAAGTTAAAACTTCGCCAATAACAATACCTTTTAATCCACCTTTTACGGATTCGTAAGTTTCAATGCCTTCTATTTCTAAGCCTAGATCTGTTAGTAAATCGCCAGTTCTTTCAGCGTTCCAATCGGTCTTTATAAACTGTTTTAGCCAGTTGTATGAAATTTTCATAGTTTGAGTTTAGTCAAGCTACAAAGATAGTAATAGTTGATTTGTTATAAAACGTGAAACGATAAAATTTAGAATAGATTTTAACATTGTAATTTTTTAGTTTTTACACGACTGAAATAATCGATTTTAAGGTGGTTACAACGTTATAATGTTGTCGGTCTTTAAAATGTTATAAAGTAGACATTGAATCATTTTTCAATTTTAATGTCGAAAAACCCCATAGATTTACGATTTTTAACAATTAATGAAAATAGATAATTTTAATATGAAATACTTAATAAGCTTCTTGTCCATTGTTTTGATGGTTTCTTGTAAATCGGAAACAACTCCTAAAACGCTACAAATTGGGACTTATAGAGCTGTTTTAGATGTTCAGGATAATGAAGCGTTACCATTTATTTTTGAAGCAGAATCTGCTACTAAACTAAAGGTGTTTAATGCAGAAGAAGTTATTGAAGTTGATGAGATTGCGTATAGAAACGATTCCGTATTTATTAAATTACCGGTGTTCGAAGGTTTTATTGCTGCAAAATTTGAAGGAAATAATCTTAAAGGTCAGTTTATTAAAGAGAGCTTAGATCGTGTTGTGCCATTTTCTGCGGAATATAATAATGACGCTCGTTTTGAAGTTAAGTCTAAGTCAACACAAAATAGTACTGGTATTTGGGAAACGGTATTTAGTAAAGGTAATGCTGAGGACGAATATATTGCTAAAGGTATTTTTAAACAAGAGGGAGATAAAGTTATAGGCACATTTAGAACTACAACTGGTGATTATCGGTATTTAGAAGGTGTGATGGATGGAGATCAAATGAAGCTTTCTACGTTTGATGGTTCTCATGCATTTTTATTTACAGCTAAGGTTACAGATTCTACAATGGAAGGTTTGTTTTATTCAGGGAATCATTGGAAAGAGCCTTTTGTAGCAAAACGAAATGTGAGCTACGAATTGCCAGAAGCAGACGATTTAACATTTTTGAAAGAAGGTTATGATCGTATAGATTTTGAGTTTCCTAATACCTCAGGCGAGTTAATATCTCTATCTGATGATCGTTTTAATGACAAAGTAGTCATTGTGCAAATTATGGGAACATGGTGTCCTAATTGCTTGGATGAAAGTAAATATTATGCAGAGTTTTATGAGAATAATAAAGATAAGGATATTGAGTTTATAGCACTTGCGTTTGAATATGCAAAAACTAAAGAAGAAGCCTTTAGTCGGATAGAGCGTTTGCAGGAAAAGATTGGTATAGATTATCCAATTCTTTTAGCGCAATACGGAACTTCAGATAAAGTTAAAGCACAAGAGAAATTACCAATGTTAAATCATGTGTTGTCGTATCCAACATCAATTTATATTGATAAAACGGGAAAAGTACGTAAAATCCATACAGGTTTCAATGGACCAGCAACTGGTGAGAAATATGTAGAGTTTAAAGACGAATTTGAAGCGTTTGTAGGTCGTTTATTAGAAGAATAGAGTTGCTTTAAAATGCACAACTTTTACGTCTTATTTTATGTTAAATTGTTTTAATTCCGATGTTTAAATTAGAACATCGGAATTAAAATGTTTATGAAGTAAAGATTAAGTGATTAAAAGTTGCTCTCTTCGGCCATTTTTACAACACCAACAGTTAAGATTAGATTAGCAAAACGACGTTGTTCTCCTGTTTGAATAATTAATGTAGTCGCAGGTTCTCTAATTTTGTCGTAAAAAGCCCAACGTTCCATCTCGTCCCAACTTACGTCTCCAAGTAATTTTTTGTAAGTACTGTGTATATCTGCGTTTGCTTCTGCAGGTTTTTCCATGACAATTGCACCTTGAATAGGGCAAACTTCTAATATTCCTTCGAGTACTGTAACAGCATCCAATAATCCAGGACGAAAATTAAGATGTACAGTTGTAGAATTAGGACCTGTCATAGCACCAACTGGTAAATTTCCATCTGCAATTACAACTTGTGCAAAATGACCTGAACGCGCTAACGCTTCCATAATTGTTGGATGTATCACTTGAGTTTTTAACATAAGTTCAATTTTTTAAGAATTTAAAAACAAAACACTAGGCGTTATTTAAGGCCTAGTGTTTTGTTTTTGTTTAATTGGTAATTGTTTGTGTATTAGTGTTTAATTTCGGTTAGTTTAATGTAGAACTACATATTGTAAACGCCTCCGTTAATATCTAGTGTAGCACCAGTAATAAACCCGTCGTATTCTGAAGCTAAATATAAAACAGCTCTTGCTACGTCAGCTGCATTACCAGCACGTTGTATTGGAATACCTGCTGTTGTTGCAGCAGCAGATTCCTTTGTTGTATGTGTATTATGAAATGAGGTTCCAAGTATTAGACCTGGTGCAACAGCATTAACTCGTGTGCCTTGAGGTCCTAATTCTGCAGAAAGTGCTCTTGTAAATGTTAAGATAGCTCCTTTACTAGTAGAATAAGCTAAAGATCCAGGATGTCCTCCTTTACGTCCGGCAAGTGATGCTAAGTTAACAATACTACTAGTTTCATTTTTAGCTAAATAAGGTGCTGCAGCGCGTGTTACAAACATCATAGACGTAAGGTTTATGTCCATTACTTTGTGCCAGAATTCAGCTTCCATTTCACTTAGCATTTTACGTGCTACAAGTGAACCTGCGTTGTTAATTAGTATGTCTAAGCCTCCAAGTGCTTCAACTGTTTTTGCGACTAATGCATTAGCATCAGCTTCTTTTGTTAAGTCACCACTAATAGCAATTGCTTTTTGTCCTTTGCTAGTTGCGTATTCTGTTAATTCGTTTGCGGTGTCAGCACTAGAAAAATAATGAATAGCAACATTGGCTCCGTTATCAATAAAATGTTTAGTGATAGATTCTCCAATACCTTGTGCTCCTGCAGTTATTAGAATATTTTTTCCGGCTAATTTATTGTTGTTTTCCATAGTTTTTGTTTGAAAGTGTTAATGATTGCAGTTAAGTTAGTGCTTATCGCTATTCTTGATAGGCGTTTGTTTTACAAATATAATATAATAGCTCACGTATTTTAAGAAACTGAAGCAGGTGTGTGATTTTTTTAGTATTTCAAATATAAATAAGTGATAATAAGTACTTATGTTTTGTAGTCTGTAATGAATGACTTCTATTCTTTTAGTCTCTTATATAGGTAAAAATCGCGTCTTCGGTTTTAGGTTTTTATAGAGTTATAGGTTCGCTTTAATTTATGGTTGGTTAAGTCAGATGGTTGTAAGGTGAATGTGTTTAATTGTTTTTTTTTTTTTTTAGAGTGTTTTAATGCTAGAAAATAAGAAGATTTTCGATTTTATAATATGCACTAACATAAATGCCATATCAGTTAACCAAAGAAAAGGACTAGGCTTAAATTTGTGTGTAACCAAAAAACAAACAAATAATATGTCAATATTAACAATCATACTTTGCATTCTTATACCACCATTAGCCGTCTTTTTAAAACATGGATTGGGTACCGAATTCCTTATTAGCCTTTTATTAACGCTTGTAGGTTGGGTGCCAGGAGTTATTTATGCATTTTATGTAAACAGCAAATAAAACATTATGGAAAATATATTAGTAGCTGGTGCAAATGGTACCACAGGAAAACAAATAGTAAATTTATTAAAGTCATCTCAATATTTCAATCCGATTGCTATGGTGCGAAAAGAAGAGCAACAAAAACAGTTTGAAGCAGATGGTGTTGAGACTGTGTTAGCAGATTTAACTCAAGATCTTACGCATACTATAAAAAATATTGATAAAGTGATTTTTGCAGCAGGATCTGGAGGGAAAAATGTTGTAGAAGTCGATCAAGAGGGTGCAAAGCGCTTAATGGCTATAGCTAAAATGGCAAATGTCAATAAATTTGTGATGCTTAGCTCGATGGGAGCGGATAATCCTGAATCTGTCGAGGATTTGCAAGATTATATGAAAGCGAAACAAAATGCAGATGAACATCTTAAAGGAAGTGGTCTGAATTATACAATCGTGAGACCTGGTACTTTAAATAACAATAAAGGAAAAGGTAAGATTGAATTAAATGAAAAATTAAACAAGCAAGGTGAAATTAGTAGAGCAGATGTTGCACAAACATTAGTGCGAAGTCTGCATGATGATGCACCACATAATACGACCTTCGAAATAATAGAAGGTGAAACTTTAATTGGTGAAGCAATGAATGAATTGCAGTCTGTGGTTAGTTAGGTGTTACCTATATGTATTCAATCTAATTCGATACAAATAATTTTTAACACAAAACATAAAAACACATCAAGATGAAAGATTTAAATAAGAAAACAGTAGCCATATTAGCAACAAATGGATTTGAAGAAAGTGAATTAAGTGAGCCAAAAAAGGCTTTAGAGAAAGCAGGTGCAGAGGTGCATATCGTTTCTTTAGAGTCTGGTGAAATTAAAGGCTGGTCAGATGGTAATTGGAGTAATTCCTATAAGGTAGATAAAACTTTAAGCGATGTAAGTCAAAAAGATTACAATGCTTTGGTTTTACCAGGAGGACAAATTAATCCAGATCTTTTACGTAAGAATAAGACTGCGGTGTCCTTTGTGAAATCATTTTTTGAAAACCATAAGCCAGTTGCTGCAATATGTCACGCTCCATGGTTGTTAGCAGAAGCAGGAGTTTTAAAAGGACGCAAAATTACGTCATACGATTCTATAAAAACGGATATGATTAATGCAGGATCGAACTGGGTTGATGAAGAAGTCGTTGTAGATGCTGGATTGGTAACGAGTAGGTCTCCTGAGGATTTGCCAGCGTTTAATAGAAAACTAGTAGAAGAAGTTTATGAAGGTAAGCATGAAGAGCAAGTCGCATAATTGAAAACATTTTGCTTTGATTAAGAAAGATAAAAAGGGACGCTAAAAGCGTCTCTTTTTTTGTTTTTTGTTTTCAGTTGAATTATTTAAAATGGGCTTTAGATTGTTTAGGAAATATAATTCCAAATGTTACGATACTTACTCATTTGTCTGTAGGTATGTAGGATTACTTTGTTATCTGCTGAAACTAAACTAGGATCTAACTTAAGCGTGTTTTTAGCATAGTCTCTAGCAACTTGTAAAATATCAGCATCTTTAATAATATCTGCAATTCTAAGGTTTAAAACGCCACTTTGTTGAGTTCCCATAATATCGCCTGGTCCTCGTAGTTTTAAATCTACTTCAGCAATTTCAAAACCGTCACTACTGCGTACCATAGTTTCTAGTCTTGTTTTGCTATTCTGACTTAATTTACGACTTGTCATTAATATACAATAGCTCTGTTCTGCTCCACGACCTACACGACCACGTAATTGGTGTAATTGAGATAATCCAAAACGTTCAGCGCTTTCAATAATCATTACAGATGCATTGGGTACATTAACTCCAACTTCAATAACTGTTGTGGCGACCATAATTTGAGTTTCGCCTTTTACAAAACGCTGCATTTCGTAATCTTTATCTGCTGGTTTCATTTTTCCATGAACAATTGAGATCTGATATTCTGGCATCGGAAATTCTCTAGAGACACTTTCGTAGCCATCCATTAAATCTTTATAATCCATGTTTTCGCTTTCTTGAATTAATGGATAGACGATATAAATCTGTCGTTCTAAAGCGATTTCGTCCTTCATGAATTTGAAAACTTTTAGACGGTTGTTGTCATATCGGTGTACTGTTTTTATGGCTTTTCTACCTGCTGGTAATTCATCAATTACAGAGATATCTAAATCGCCATAAACAGACATTGCTAAGGTTCTTGGAATTGGAGTTGCAGTCATCACTAATACGTTTGGTGGTAACTCATTTTTGTGCCATAATTTAGAACGTTGAGCCACTCCAAATCGATGCTGTTCGTCTATAATAGCAAGCCCCAAATTTTTAAATTTTACTTTGTCTTCAAGTAGTGCGTGTGTACCAATTAAGATCTGTAAATTGCCATTTTCTAGATTTTCATGAATCAACTTTCGTTCTGAAGTTTTGGTTGAACCAGTTAATAATGAAACACTGATTTCTAGTGGTTTACATAGTTCGCTAATTCCTTGGTAGTGCTGAGCTGACAAAATAGCAGTCGGTGCCATTAAGCAACATTGAAAATCATTGTCAAGTCCCATGAGTATTGACATAAATGCAACTATAGTCTTTCCTGAACCTACATCTCCTTGTAAAAGCCTATTCATTTGCGCATTACTGCCTAAATCGAGTCTGATTTCTTTTAAAACACGTTTTTGCGCATTGGTTAATTCAAAGGGTAAATGGTCTTTGTAAAAGGTGTTAAAATAGTCTCCAACTTTATTAAAAGCAAAGCCTTTAATTTTTGATTTATGTATTAGATTCTTAATTATTAATTGCAGCTGTATGTAAAATAATTCTTCAAATTTTAATCGGTATTGAGCTCTTGCTAGTAGCTCTGGAGTCTTCGGGAAATGAACATTAAAAAGAGCATCTGATTTCGAAATTAATTTTAATTCGCTCATCATCTCCGTAGGTAATGTTTCTATAAATCGCCCATTAGTTTCTAAGAATAATTGCTGCATAATTTTAGAGACCACTTTATTGGTGACTCCTTTATTTGACAGCTTTTCTGTAGAAGGATATATAGCCTGCATAGCAGAACGCAAGTTGCTTTCGTGCTCAGATTGTAATTCAATTTCTGGGTGAGGCATACTAAATTTGCCGCTAAACCAATTTGTCTTTCCAAATATAACGTAAGGTTGTCCGGTTTTAAGGCTGTCTCTAATCCATTTTTGGCCTCTAAACCAAACCAATTCCATAGTCCCTGTATCATCTTTAAAAGTAGCAACTAGGCGTTTTCCGCGTTTTTGAGCGACTTCTTTAAAGCCTGTAATAATACCAATAATTTGAACTTCGGCTTCATTGCGTTGTAGATCGTTTATTTTATAATGTTTAGTACGATCTATATAGCGATTAGGGAATAAATTAATTAAATCTTGATACGTTTGAATGCCCAATTCTGAGCGTAACAAATCCGCTCGGTTTGGTCCAACACCTTTGAGATAATCAATGGGAGTTTGTAAATTCACACTCATAGTTGCGAATTTACCAAATTCCTGTGAAGGTTGGAATCTGATACGAGGAGAAATTAATCAATTTATTAAAGAATTAACGTCTCTGTGTCTTTCTGGACAGCGGAGAATCAGATCTTTTTGAAAGTGTGGTTTTAAGAAGAGAGTTTTCAACTTTATAATTATTGAAAATGAAGTTTCAGCGGGTTATTTTATGTTTTTTTTACCTGTGGCATTCATTTTAATTGCTTTTTCAAAAACAATTTTTTGTGGAATTTTATAAAGCGACAAATGTTTAGAGCAGATTTTGAGTATCGTTTCCTTCATATGGTCTTCGTTACTATTTTGATTTAGAACGACAGTAGCTTTTATCGCTTCGCCTAAAAGATCATCGTCAAAGCCAGTAATCATACAATCTACAACCTCAGGTATCGAAAGTATCACTTCTTCAATTTCTTTTGGGCTAACTCTTTTTCCACCCACTTTTATGATTTCTTTTTTTCGTGCTACAATATAAATAAAGTCATCTTCATCCATTTTCGCGATATCACCAGTATATAACCATCCGTTTTTAAGGGTTTGGTTGGTGTCTTCTTGATCTTTAAAATAGCCAAGCATAATGTTTTCTCCGCGAGCAACTAATTCACCTTCTTCATTAGTGTTTACAGTTTCTCCGTTGTCATTAATTATTTTTAATTCAACATTAGGTATCGCTTTTCCGATTGAGCTTGTTTTAGTCGTAATGAATTCAGGAGCTAAATAGGATAGACGCGCTGTGGCTTCAGTTTGCCCATACATGATGTAAAGTTCTTTGTTTGGAAAGTTAGATATTAGCTCTTCGATAAATACAGTATGCAATTTCCCTCCTGCTTGTGTTAAGTATCTTAAATTAGGAAAGGTTTCGGTTTTAAAGCTTTTTGATTTTTTTAATAAGATTTGAAAATGACTTGGTACACCTGCAAATCCTGTGCAGTTGTAATTCTTTAAATCATTTATTACAGAACCTAAGAAAATAAAGCTATTGTTTAAAACCAAGGAGGCTCCAACTTTTAAGTGTGTGTGAAGTAATGACAAACCATAACAGTAAAAGAAAGGTAACACTACACACATTATGTCGTTAGAAGTCAGTTTTAGATATTGAATAATGGAATCTGTATTCGCTATAATATTTTGATGGCTAATCATGACTCCTTTTGGTTCTCCTGTAGAACCTGAGGTAAAAATTATTTCAGCAACACGATTTTTATCAAAATCTGAATCTATAGCAATGATTTCTTGGTGATTAATAATAGATTTGGATTCGTCATCATCAATTAGATGAATATTGGAATCAAATTTTAATCTGCGTTTTAGCGGCTTTGATATGAAAATGGTGGTGCATTCTGTTGTGCTTATGATGTAGTCTAGATTTTCTTGTTCGATTGAAAAATTTACAGGCACACATATGTTACCAGATTTTAGAATGCCTAAATATGCGGTGATGAAAAAGGCAGAGTTTGGGCTAACTAATAAAATATGTTGATTCTCGCCAACAGTTTCTTTGAGATACGATGCAATTTTTAAGCTATCATCATGAAGTTTTTTAAATGAAACGATTTCTTTTGAGCCTAGCAAGAAATCCTTTTCAAGATTTTTAGAAGTATCAAACAGGTGATCAAAAACATTCATGGCTAACAGGTTTAAAATATTGGTCGCATTCTTAAATATTCTGTAGTCTTTCTTTTGCGCTCAAAGTTTTTATAGATGTTTTCGATATCTTGAGTCGTTTTGTTCATGACGTTTGCAACTTCTACTGCTGGATAGTCGTTTTCCCAACCATACCATATTAAATCCATTTGCTCAAATGGCATTTGGTAAAAGAAGTCTTCTTGTGTTTGTTCTGCAGTGTAAGTATCAGTAGTCGGTGTACGGTCAATGATGTCTTGAGGAACGCCTAAATAACTAGCTAATTGATACACTTGTGTTTTGTATAAATGTCCAATTGGCATAACGTCTGCGCCACCATCTCCGTGTTTTACAAAAAATCCTTGTTCTACTTCATGTTTGTTCGGTGTGCCAATTACAGCATAATGTAATCTTTCGGCATGATAGTAAAGCATGCTCATTCTGCTACGTTGTTTAAAATTAGTAGAAGCAACAATTTGAAGGTATTCTTTTACTGGTAATAGTTTGCTAACAATGTCTCCATTTGGTTTTATTACAGTAACAGAAAATACAGGAGGTAGGTTTGAAGCTGCATCTTGTTTAATTTCAATTTTAGCTTTATCAACAGTAGGATCAAAATTGGTAATTACTCTTCCAATGGCGTCGTCTCTTCTTTTGTAACATCCAAATCCTTCTAAAGCCTTTGTAATATCTTCAATCAAAGTATCTGTAACGTCAAATTTAGCAGCTAATTTTTCGGCTAATAATCTACTATCGTCACTAGAGTCTTGCTCAGGAAGCATAATAGCCGTTACTTTTTTAGGTCCAAAAGCTTTGGCCGATAATGCCATGCAGACAGAAGAATCAATTCCTCCACTTATGCCAATTACAGCTCCTCTACGTTGTAATTTACGGCCGACATCATTTTTTAGTTTTGCTATTATTTCATTACAAACAGTTTCTATATTTTCTATGTGAAGAATATCTTTTGAAAAAGGTTTACGTGTTGCTTTCATAGTTAATTCGTTTTGATATCGGATTCGTCTATTATTGTTTTATTCAATACTACAAGGTTGTGTTCTTGTAATTTTGGTATGGATTTGTTAATGAATAAATCATACAAGATTTGAGTAGATAAAATAGCTGTAATTGCCATGTTATCAATTTCAGAGACTTGCTTATTTAATATCATTTTCTTTTTTAATTGGGCAATATGTTTTGGGTTGAAAATACCAAAATCGATTATTTTCTCTTCTGAAAGCATAGTGTTTAGGTAAGGAGGCATATCTTCAGAGAAAAAGGCACTTTGTATGGGTGCTCTGTAGGCTTGTTTTGGTCTGTTTAAAATAGATTCTGGCAATCTATCTTTCATCATTTTTTTTAATAAATATTTTTCATTTAGGCCATTTAATTTTAAATCAGGATTCAAATTCATACAAAACTCAATCACTCTATGATCTAGAAAAGGGTAGCGCCCTTCAATAGAATTTGCCATCGCCATTCTATCCCCTTGAGACGATAATAGATATTTTGACATAAAGAACTTTAGTTCTATCCATTGTGCTTTGGTAAGGTAATCGTAGTCTTTTAGCTTCGGCTCTAATTCTTTTTCAATTTCGGATATGGGATGATGATCCTGAAGCGCTTTTTTGTAGTCTTCAGAAAAATAATTATTAATTCGTGATGTATTGTGCCAGCGCAATAAATGAGAATAAATAGGAGATGTTGTTTCGCTTAATTTATAGCCAAAAAACAGTTTTAATATATTGTTATTTGCTTTGCTTATTTGCGGAATGTATGGATATAATTTTTTGAGCAGTAATGGACGGTATTTAGATTGCGGGTCTTTTGCCCAGAAATGTTTAATCTTAGTTTCTTTAAAAATATTATAGCCACCAAAAAGTTCATCAGCACCTTCTCCTGTTATTACCACTTTAATATTGTGCTCATGGACATGTTTAGCTAAGATGCTCATTGGAGTAGGTGCAGTACGCAACAATGGGCTTTCTGTATGCCAAACAACATCTTTGAAATTCTCTGAAATGTCTTTTGGGCTACAAGTAATACTTGAATGTTCTGTTTTAAAATAGGCTTGTGCTGTATTTTGATATGAAGATTCATCAAAGTCTTTTTCAGTAAACCCAATTGAAAATGTTCTAAGACTATTTGGTGTTATTTTTTTTATAAAGGATGTGGTAATACTAGAATCTAAACCTCCGCTTAAATAAGCAGCTACTGGTACATCTGCTCGTAGTCTTAATTTTACGGCGTCTGTGAAAATGGCTTCAAATTCTTCAGAGGCTTCTTCAGTGGTATTAAATTTGTATTCGTTAGGCTTCTTGATTGGTAATTCCCAATAGCTTTTTATCGTTTTTGAAGTTGCATTACATATCATATAACTTCCAGGAGCAAGTTCTAAGATGTTTTCAAAAGCGGTGTTTGAGGCTGCTGATGTCCAGAATGTGAAATATTCAGATAATGCTTTTGCTGAGATTTTAGGATTAAATTGAGGAAATTCTAAAAAGGATTTAATTTCTGAAGAAAAAATAAAAGAGTCACCAACAGTCGTATAAAACAAAGGTCTAATGCCAACACGATCTCGAGCTAAAAATAATTCTTGCTTAGTTTTGTCCCAAATCGCAATTGCAAATTGACCATTTAATTTGTTAAGAAATTCTGGTCCATATTCTTCATATAAATGAATAATAACTTCAGTGTCACTGTTGGTTTTAAAGCTGTGATTTTTTGCTAGTAGTTCTTCTCTAAGTTCAATATGGTTAAATATTTCGCCATTAAATACAATCCATAAGGAATCGTCGGAGTTAGATAACGGCATTGTGCCAGAAGCCAAGTCAACAATACTTAAACGAACACTACCAAGACCAATGTTTTTAGATAGGAAAATACCACTTTCGTCAGGTCCTCTATGCTTAATTCTAGTAAGCATTTTTCTTAAAGTACTGACTTTGTTGTCTGTACTTGAATTGAAATTAAAAAAACCAGCTATACCACACATATTTTAAGACTAAAATTAGAAATTACATTTTACTCTCAATGAAGCTTAGGATACTATTAATGGATTGAAAATTTTCAACAACTAGCTCTTCGTCATTAGTTGTTAAATTAAACTCTTCTTGTAAAAATTCAATTAAAAACAATAAACCCATGGAATCTAGGATGCCTTCTTCAAAAATTAGCGTATCATCTTTTATTTTTTCTACATCATCAAAAGTAGATTCAATAATGTAATTTTTTACTTTGGTTTTTATGTCAGTTTCTTTCTGCATTATGACGTTGATTATTGTTTGTTTTTAACTACTTACAGTTAATTGTTCTAAATTTTAAATTAATTCATTTCACCTGTTAATCATCAGTTTATTAATTTTGTACGTGAGTTATTACAGGTTGTGATTAAAAAGTTATGCTTTTTGTTTTTCTAATTTTACACAAATAAAGCTTACTTGTTTAAAATTGTATTTTGTTCCAATTCACTTAGGAACTCTTGTTTTTTATCTAGTAGGTTTTTAGATCGTTTTGTGAGTTTTTTTAATGGATTTCCACAATAAATAGTCCAGGAGTTTAAGTTTGAACCAATGAGAGATAAAGCACCAACTGATGCTCCTTCTCCAATAGTAACATTAGGAAGAATAACACTACCAGCACCAATGATGGTATGTTCACCTAAAGTTACTTTTCCGCTTTTCATGGTTTTATATGAATTTGGAACTGTTGGATTCGTTAATGAATTACCAGAATAATCATCAGTTTTACTATATATTTTTACACCTTGAGATAGTCCGCTAAAATCTTTAAGTTCAATGCCATCAGAAGCCAATAAGTGGCAGTACGAAGCAATATGCACATAAGAGCCAATATTTAAATGACCATTTCCGGGCGCTATAATTGAGCAAAATGAATCTATAATTACATGGTTACCTATAGAGATATTGTGTATGCCAAAAATTAAGCAGTTTTTAGCAATTTTAACATTTGTGCCTATAGATTTAAAACCTAATGCTTTTAGATCATTATCGCAGTAGTAACCTATTTCAAATGGGTTTTTAGTCATTAGATTTTGTTTGATTAATAGGGCATATTATAAATAAACATGTTAATACCAAATGTACACATAAAATTAAATATGATTAAGCTATTTGTAACTTGATTAGTAGTTGTTTGTATTAAAAAAGTGTATTAAACTCTTGATTTTTAAAATTTGCAGAATTTATACTATGTTTTTAGGAAATCATTGACGGTTACAGTTATAAGACTTTTTAATTAAGAGTTGAGTCAATGTTGTTGGAGTGAAGTAGCCCCAAGCTGGTCAATTTAAATAATGGTAATGATCAGGAAAATAATCATTTTGTGCTGTTCTATAAATTATAACAAAAGCTAGTATTATGTTAAATAACTTACTTAAGACTATAAGAAAATCGTATTTTGGTCTCATTCATGTTTTATAATGCCTATGAAGAATTTAGTTGTCATTTTTTGTGCTTTTTTTACGAGTTTTTTGGTTGCTCAACAAACGGATTATGTTGATTTTGAACGCGTAGAAGCTATGCTTGTTTTTAATCAATTAAAGGCGGATACAACACAATTCAACAGCTATAATATAAAATTTAAGATCGTTAAGGCAACAGATTCAATCTATTTAGATGCTGTTGATATGACATTTAAAGATGTTGTTTTAGATCGTTCAGAAGTTAAATTTCTTAATGATGGTAAAAAACTGATAATCTTTGGGGATTTTAAAAAAGGAGAGGATTATGACCTTAGTTTTTTGTTTGCTGCTTCGCCTAAAAAAGCCATGTATTTTGTTGGTAGGCAAAATGAGGGACGAAATCAAATCTGGACACAAGGTCAAGGGAAATACACTAGCAATTGGTTACCAAGTATAGATGATGTTAACGATAAAATTGAATTCGATTTAAAATTCAAAGTTCCAAAAGATTATCAAGTTGTTTCTAATGGAGTCTTAACGTCTAAATCTGAAAATGAAGGACTTGTGCTTTGGGAGTATGATATGCAAAAAACAATGTCTAGTTATCTAGTTGCTGTAACTATTGGAGAGTATGCTGTAAAAAGTAAAACATCTAAATCCGGAATTCCTTTAGAATATTACTATTATCCTGAAGATTCCTTGAAAGTAGAACCTACATATCGTTACTCTAAAGAAATGTTCGATTATCTTGAAGACGAAATTGGTTTCGCATATCCTTGGCAAAACTATAAACAAGTTCCTGTGCATGATTTTCTGTATTCAGGTATGGAGAACACGAGTCTTACAATTTTTTCGGATGCTTTTGTAATTGATTCAATTGCGTTTAATGATAAAAACTACGTTAATGTCAATGCACATGAATTAGCCCATCAGTGGTTTGGGGATTTAGTCACAGCAAAGTCTGGAGAGCATCATTGGTTGCAAGAAGGTTTTGCAACGTATTATGCATTGCTAGCTGAACGTAAGATTTTTGGTGATGATTATTTTTATTTCAAACTCTTAGAATCTGTTCTAGATTTAAGTAGGCAAGATCTAACGGGTAATGGAACATCGCTTTTAGATCCTAAAGCGAGTAGTTTAACTTTTTATCAGCGTGGTGCATTAGTGTTACATGTTTTAAAGGATAAAGTTGGCGATCGTGTGTTTAAGCAAGCGGTTAAAAATTATTTAGAGAAACACCAATTTGAAACTGTAGAAACATCAGATTTTATTTCGGAAGTAGAACGGTTATACGGAAGATCTTTAACCAGTTTCGTTAATTTTTGGATTGTAAATAAAGCATTTCCTTACGAAGAGGCTTTTGAAATACTAAAGCGACAATCTGTTTTTATTAATGAGTATGCTATGGTAGATTGTGAAGCGAAATCGTCTAAATGTGCAGAATATCTTAAATATTATGTGTCAGATGAAGCCAAAATCAAGGTTATTTCTCAAGTGCCAGAATTAGTAACTTCAGATACATTTAAAAATAGTTTAAAAGTGCGTCAAGCTATTGCAATGCATTTAACCAAAATACCAGAACATTTAAAAGAAGACTATGAATCTTTGCTAAAGGATAAATCGTACATCACTATAGAAAAGGCACTGTATAATCTGTGGGATAATTATCCGGAAGAGCGACCTAAATATCTTTCTAAAACACGAGAGGTAATTGGTTTTAGTGATAAGAATGTACGCTTACTATGGATTGTTTTAAATTTAAACACACCGTTTTATGATACAGATAATAAGTATGAGTTGTTTAATGAGTTGGTAGGTTATACTAGTGAGAAGCACAATGTAGATCTTAGAATAAGTGCGTTTCATTATTTAGATTTAATGAAGTCGTGTAACGAGGAGTGTCAATCTAATTTAGAAAAAGCGAAAACACATCATAACTGGAGAATGGTTAAGTTTGCTAAAGAATTGTCTAAGAAATTAGAAAAAAATAAAAACTAATGCGAGCTTTAGTCATATCAGGAGGAGGAAGTAAAGGTGCTTTTGCAGGAGGTGTTGCACAATATTTAATTGAGCGTAAAAAGCATAACTATGATATGTTTTTAGGCACTTCTACAGGTAGCTTATTAGTACCGCATTTAGCAGTTAACGAAATTGGAAAGCTTTATGATATTTTTACCAACGTTCAGCAACACGATATTTTTAGTATCAGTCCATTTATTCAGCGAAAAAAAGGAGATCGAGAATATGTGTCTATCGACTTTATAAATTCGCTATGGCAGTTTATGAGACGAAAACGAACATTTGGTGAGAGCAAAGCATTACGAAAACACATTAGAAAAAATGTTACCTACGAAGAGTATTTAAAAATTAGAAAAGAAAAACATGATGTTGTAGTCACGGTTTCTAATTTATCTATGAATCGGGTTGAATATAAGTCTATACAGGAATGTTCTTATGAAGAATTTTGTAATTGGATATGGATTTCATGTAATTATATTCCATTTATGTCTTTGGCAAAAGTAGATGGTTACGAATATGCAGATGGAGGTTTGGGAAGTGTAATTCCTATAAGGGAAGCTATAGAGCGAGGAGCTACAGAGGTTGATGCTATTGTTTTAGAAGCTGAAACTTTAGGTAAACAAAAGGTTTTAGGAAAGAACCCTTTTTCTTTAATGATTAGTTTGTTTGGACACTTATTGAATCAGGTAGAAAAAAATGACGTTATCATAGGTAAGCTTGCTGCTAAACAGAAAAATGTAAAGTTAAATCTATATTATACACCAACAACGCTTACAGAAAACTCACTAATTTTTAGTAAACGTCTTATGGAAAAATGGTGGGAACAAGGTTATAATTATGCAGAGCAGCGGCATGAGAAATAGTCGTTTTGTTGAAGTTATCATTTGCCTGCAGCCTTAAATGATTTCAAAATGCAAAAGCAACACATAGTATTATTTTAGAGTTACAGAATATTGAATAAAATAGAAGTGAAAGAAAGTTACGATTACATCATTGCAGGAGCAGGAGCTTCGGGTTTAATGTTGGCATACAGAATGTCGCAAGATGCCTTCTTTGATGATAAATCTATTTTAATCATAGATAAGGTAAAAGACAAGGGCAATGATAGGACATGGTGTTATTGGGAAAATGGAGTAGGAGAATGGGATTCAATATTAACTAAGACATGGTCTCATATTTTCTTTGGAAGTCATTCGTTTTCTAATACCATTTCAATTTCGCCTTTCGAGTATAAAATGATTAGAAGTGAGGCTTTCTATAAATTGCTTTGGGAGAACATAAATCTGAAACCGAATATTAGTTTTATCGAAGATACAATAGATAGTTTTTCGGAATTAAAAAAAGGAGTTCAAGTTATAACTGCAAATGGTACTTATTTTGGGGCTAAGCTTTTTAATAGTCTACCGGATCCAGAAGCTTACAAGTCTCAAGATAAATATCCTTTAATTCATCAGCATTTTGTGGGTTGGTTTATAAAGACTAAAACGGATACGTTTGATGATTCTGCAGCGACATTCATGGATTTTACAGTGCCACAAAACGGAAACACACGTTTTATGTATGTGATGCCAATAGATAAGAAAACAGCTTTGTTTGAGTATACATTGTTTTCAAAAGAGTTATTGGATTATTCTGAATATGAAAATGCTATAGAAGCATACTTGAAGCGTAAAAAAATATCAGATTACGAAATCATAGAAAAAGAAAAAGGTAATATTCCAATGACGTCTTTCAACTTTCAAGACTTAAACTCAGAGCACATTCTTAATATTGGAACAGCAGGAGGTTGGACAAAAGCTAGTACAGGTTACACGTTTAGTAATACGACTAAGAAAACAAAAGCGCTAATCGATTTTTTATCCAAAGAAAACGACCTGAGAAAATTTCAAAAAAAGACAAAATTTAATTTTTACGATGTAATCTTTTTAGATGTTTTAGCAAACAACAATGAAGAAGGAGCAGCACTTTTTTCATCCATGTTTAAAAAGACAGACATCAAAACTATATTTAAGTTTTTAGATGAAGACTCTTCGCTTTTAGAAGATTTAAAAATTATTCTATCAGTACCACCAAAACGATTTATTCAAGCGTTTTTTAAAAGACTTTTTTAACCTAGTATTAAGCTAATAAATTACTGATTTTCAGAATATACTTGTCCTCTATGAGGTTTTAGTGCGTCTCTAATAGGTTTCATTTCAGTTTCGTCAACAACCAAATACGCTAAAGTGTGCATATCGCTTAGCGTTTCAACTCCAGTAATTGTAATATCTAGTTTGTTATTGGTAATGTATTCTTTAAGATGAATTAAATGATGTTCAGCAGTTTTTTGTCCTGCAGGTCCTCTAAAGTCCCAAATCAATTTTAATTTTCGCATGGTTTAATTCTAAAATTTATCAATTTTAAATTGATGTAATATTAAATAGGTTTGTAAATTGAAATACCATGCTCAACAAAATTTTTAAAGTTGGTCATATGTGTTTTAGTCTGTTGCTTAAATGCAGCAGGCATAAAAAATAACATCATACTCATCTTTAAATTGGTGGTTTGAAATTCATTTTTAGAAACCCACTTAGTGGCACCATTTTCTATCGATTTAAAATAATTCTTCTGAATGTTTCTAACACCTTTAGTCGTGTAAGTTAAATGAAACTCATCAGGACAGCTTCGTTTTGTAACTGTTTCAGTGATTTCCATATTATGGTTTCCAAAACGATAACTCAATTTTATTTTAGATCCAAGTTCATTAGGGATTCCTGAAATATGTTCAGTACTCACTAGGCCTTCTTGCCAATGTTTTAGATTATAGGTTGCGTGCAGGTTTTTAATAACTTCAGAAAAGGGCTTCTCAATTAATATTTCATTAGTGTACAGCATCCATTGTTATTTTTTTACTAGAACTTAAAATTATAAAAAAACTTCGCTATTGCTTTATTTTATCGATGTTTCACATATTTAATTGTTAAAATCCTCGTTAAATAATAAGACTAGTTAATCTGGTATGATTTTTACTACGTAACTAGCAGTTGTTTATATAATAATGCCTAATATTCCACTTGTTAAATACGCTATTTATGTTACATTTGTTCCGTTTAAAAAGTGAATTATTTTAATACCAAAAGAAGATTAAATTATGAGTCTTAAAATTAAATGTTTGTTTTTAGTGCTGTTTGCACTAAATTTTTCTTTTTCACAAGATAAGGATGAGGTTCTTATTACAGTTGACGGAGCGCCTGTAATGGCTTCAGAATTTTTAAGAGTATATAATAAAAACCTAGATCTGGTTCAAGATGAAAGTCAAAAAGATATAGACGGTTATTTAACGTTATTTACAGAATACCAATTAAAACTTAAGGAAGCAAAACGATTAAAGTTAGATGAAGGCAAAACGTATCAGCGTGAGTTTTCTAGATACAAGAAGCAATTAATAAAAAATTATATCTCAGAAAATAAAGTAACTGAGGCTTTGGTTAAAGAGGCTTATGATCGCAGTAATATTGATATAAATGCGGCACATATCTTAGTGCGTTTGGATGCATCCGAAAAAGATACTTTAGCGGTTTATAATGAAGTTTTAGCTTTAAGAGAGCGCGTTTTAAAAGAAGGTTTTGATAAAGTAAAAGCAGAAATGCACAATGGGCAGACCATTTTTTTAGAAGATCTTGGTTCTTTTTCGGCTTTTAAAATGGTTTACAATTTTGAAACAGCAGCATATAATACTAAAGTAGGCGAAATCTCAATGCCTTTTAGAACTCAATTTGGTTACCATGTTGTTAAAGTAAATAGCAGAAGACCTTCTAGAGGAACAATAACTGCGGCTCATATTATGGTGAGTCTAAAAAGTAAGGATTCTTTAAACGATCCCGAACAACGAATTAATGATATTTATAAAAAATTAAACCAAGGTGAAACTTTTGAAGCTTTAGCAAAACAGTTTTCAGATGATAAAAGTTCTGCTAAAGATGGAGGTAAACTATCTCCTTTTAAAAGTGGTCAGTTGAGTTCTTTGGAATTTGAAGACGAAGCATTTGCTTTAAAAAAGGACAATGATGTTAGTAAACCATTTAAAACAGCTTATGGTTGGCATATTGTAAAACGTCTAGAGCTTAAACCAATAGAATCTTACGAGACATTAAAAGCATCGTTTGAAACTCAAGTCAAAAGAGATTCTAGATCTAAGCTAATTAACGAAGCTATGATTGATAAGCTTAAAGAGCAGTACGAGATTACGTATAATGCTAAGGCAAAGTCTTATTTTGAGTCAATTCTTAACAAAGATTATTATAGTCGTTCTTGGACATTACCTAAAGATTTTAAATCAGATGAAACACTTTTTACTATTAATGAATCACCTTTTACATACGCAGCTTTTGGAAATCATTTAAATACAGCACAACGTATTTATGCTGGTAAAACAGAATCTTTTTCAAGTATTGTAGAAAAAGAGTTTAAAAGTTTTTTTGATAAAACGATACTTCAGTACAGAGAAGATAATTTAGAATTAGAAAATCAAGACTACGCAAATATCCTTAAGGAATATAGAGATGGACTTTTGTTGTTTGATTTAATGGAGACAGAGATTTGGAATAAAGCCTCAAAAGATACGTTAGGATTAGAAACGTTTTATAATAAAAACAAATCTAAATATCAATGGACAGATAGAGTAGATGCTGTAATTGCATCATCGGCAGATAAATCTTTTATGAAAAAAATCGGCAAAATGATGAAAAAAGGAAAGTCTGAAGCTGAAATTGAAGCGAAATTGAATAAAAACGATGAGCAGAACGTTATCTTCACTAAAGGTATCTATAAGGTAGATGATCCAACGCTTCCTTCCAATTTTCAAGCTAAAAAAGGGATTTCAGACACCTATAAACACAACGAATCTTTTCATGTTATTAATGTATTAGAGGTACTACCAGCAGGACAAAAATCCTTAGACGAAGCAAAAGGTAATGTCATAAATGATTACCAAACGGAGATTGAAGCTAATTGGATTAACGATTTATATAGTCGTTATAAAATTGAAGTTAATCAAGACGTACTTAGTGCCATTAAGGCTAAAATCGGAAACTAATTCAAATTAATTGAAACATCTTTTATTTATAATATTCTTTTGTTTGTTCTTAACAAGCTGTGATTTCTTTAAAAAGTCTGATGAAGAGAATCCGATAGCTAGAGTTAACGACAGTTACCTTTATAAAGACGATATTAAAGATGTCGTTCCTGAAGGCACATCAAAGGAAGATAGCATCTTTATGGTTAATACTTATATTAATCGTTGGGCAAGGCAATTACTTTTAATGGATGGTGCATTGGTAAATCTTTCAGAAAAAAAGCAAGATAATTTTTCTAAACTGGTAAAACAGTACAAGAATGATTTATACGCTAAAGCCTATTTAGAAGGTTTGGTTAAAAAAAATATTGATTCTACGGTTCAACCTAAAACAGCTCAACTTTTCTATGACGCTAACAAAGAGTCTTTTAAACTTAATGATAATTTAATTCAATTAAGATACATTAGTTTGCCCTTAAACCCCATTAACTTAGATACAATAAAGAAGCGTTTTAAGCGCTTTGAGTATAAGGATAAAGTTTATCTAGATTCTATCTCTGTTCAGTTTAGATCGTATTCTTTAAACGATTCGCTTTGGCTGAAGTTAAGTCGTGTGGTAGATAAAATACCAAGTATAAATAATACGAATAAAAATGAACTGTTAAAAAAAACTAATTTCTTACAACTCAAAGATTCATTAAACCTATATTTGATGCTAGTAAAAGACGTACGGCTTCAAAACGACTATGCTCCGTTGGATTATGTGGAAACGTCAATTAGAAAAATTGTTATAAACAAGAGAAAACTAGAGCTCATCAAGCAACTCGAAAATGATATTACAAAAGATGCGATTAAACAAAATAAATTCCAAATTTATAATTAAAGCTGCCCTTTTGGTTGGTTTTATTTCATTTAACTTAAGCAACGCTCAAGAAATTATTGAAGATGATGTTCCTCAGGTTGAAAAGCCAAAAGATTCTGTCGTAGGCAATAAATCGCGTATCAAAGCAGACGGTGTTGCAGCTGTCGTTGGTGACTTTATTATTTTGGAATCTGATTTAGATAGAGAGATAGCACAATTAAAATCTCAAGGAGCAGATTTAAACGAGATAACACGCTGTGAGCTTTTTGGAAGTTTACTAGAAAGTAAACTGTATGCGCATCAAGCCATTCAGGATAGTGTTATCGTTAACGAGTTATTTATTCAGTCGCGCACAGAGCAGCAAATACAAGGTATTTTAGCTCAGACTAAAGGCGATATGGAAGGTTTGCTTAAATTCTACAAAAAGGATTCTGAACAAGCCTTGCGAGATGAGATGTATGAGATTAACAAAAACGGATACTTAGCACAAGAAATGCAAACTAAGGTTACAGGAGATATCGAAGTAACTCCAGAAGAAGTTCGTACGTTTTTTAACGAGATTCCAAAGGATGAGCGTCCTACATTTGGTACAGAACTTAAGTTGGCACAAATTGTAGTTATTCCTGAAGTTACAGAACAAGCAAAACAAGATGTGATTGATAAACTAAAAGGGTTTAAAACAGATATCCAAGAAAACGGTTCTAGTTTTACAACTAAAGTATTGTTTTATACTGAAGACACAGGCTCAAAAGCAACAGGAGGAAAATATACATTGAATAGAAAGCAACCAAGAATGGTAAAAGAGTTTAGAGATGTTGCCTTTTCTATGCAAGAAGGTGAAATCTCAGAACCTTTTGAAACCGATTTTGGATACCATATTATTTTACTAGAAAAAATTAGAGGGCAAGAATATGATGTTAGACATATCTTAATTCGTCCAGAATTATCTCAAGAAGCAATTAAAAAAGCTAAAGACGAGATTGATGAAGTAAGACAAAAAATTGAAGATGGAACATTAACTTTTGAGCAAGCAGCAAGAGAGTTTAGTGACGAAAAGGAAACTAAATATGAAGGTGGTCAATTAACCAATCCTACAACTCAAGATTTTAATTTTGAATTAACAAGAATGGAGCCAGAGCTTTATTCTCAAATTCAAGATTTAAAGGATGGAGAACTTAGTGAAGTTTTACAAGATGAAGATCGTGTAAACAGAATAAAATTTAAGATTCTAACGGTTACAGATCGTATTGATGATCATGAAGCAGATTTTGCAAAAGATTATTTAAAGATTAAAAATTTAGCCCTACAAGACAAACAAATTAAAGCTGTTGAAAAATGGCAAAAAGAAACTATTGTAGATACTTATATTAAAATTAATGGTGAGTACAGAGACTGTGATTTTCAAAGTAACTGGTTAAAAAAATAAGAGTTTATGTCTGATGTTGCTTTAATTGAAAATTTTGTAAAAAAATATGCAGCTTTAAAACAAGAGGTTGCTAAAGTTATCATTGGTCAAGATGAGGTGGTTAATCAAATTTTAATCTCTATTTTTTCTGGTGGTCATTCGCTTTTAGTCGGAGTTCCTGGTTTGGCAAAAACATTAATGGTAAATACCATCGCTCAAGCTTTAGGATTAAACTTTAAACGTATTCAGTTTACGCCAGATTTAATGCCAAGCGATATTCTAGGAAGTGAAATTTTAGATGAAAACAGACAGTTTAAATTCATAAAGGGCCCAATTTTTTCTAACATCGTTTTAGCAGATGAGATTAACAGAACACCACCAAAAACGCAAGCGGCTTTATTAGAAGCTATGCAAGAGCGTTCGGTTACTGTAGCTGGTCATCAGTATAAATTAAGTTTACCTTATTTTGTGTTAGCCACACAAAACCCAATTGAGCAAGAAGGAACATATCCTTTGCCAGAAGCTCAGTTAGACCGTTTTATGTTTGCTATCAATTTAGAATATCCTTCATTTCAAGAAGAAGTAGATGTTGTAAAAGCAACCACAACAGATGTTAAGGCAACAGTGAATTCATTATTCACTGCACAAGAAATTATAGATTTTCAAAATGTAATTCGTCGTATTCCTGTAGCAGATAATGTTATCGAATATGCCGTTTCTTTAGTGGCTAAGACTAGGCCTAAGGCAGATTCTGCTGCAGATATTGTAAAAGAATTTGTAGATTGGGGAGCAGGACCAAGAGCATCTCAAAACTTAATTCTAGCAGCAAAAACACACGCAGCAACTTTAGGAAAATTCTCTCCAGATATTGAAAATATTCAAGCAGTAGCGACAGGTATTCTAAGACACAGAATCATTAAGAACTACAAAGCAGAAGCAGAGGGAGTTAGTGACGAGAAGATTATTCAGAGTTTATTTTAATCTTTATCCAAAACATCTCTACCCTTAATAATTTTTAACTTAGATTTTAAGATATAAATACTTCAGTTGTTAATTAATTGAGGATATCATTATGTCTAGTTGGTACATGTTGTTTTATTCTTCGTTTTAGTCTATTAATCCTGATAAAATGATAAGCATATTTTAATTTTATGTCGCTATAATAAAATAGTATGATAATAATGTATTAGTCTATTGCATTTTTAAATCTTTATATTAATTTGCATGACTTTTTAAAATTTATAACACGACCGTAATTTTTGACATCGTTAAGATTAAAAAATAGCAACTAAAGATTCCTTACATGAGTATTTATCAAGATTACCTTAAGCAGATAGAAGAACGAAAAGATCAAGGACTTCATCCACAGCCAATAGATGGTGCTGAATTATTAAATAAAATAGTTGAGCAAATTAAAGATTTAGATAATGAATATAGAGATGGTTCTCTTAATTTTTTCATCTACAATGTTTTACCAGGAACAACTAGTGCAGCTAGTGTTAAGGCTAAATTTTTAAAAGAAATTATTTTAGGCGAATCAGTAGTAAAAGAAATTACTCCTGCTTTTGCTCTAGAACAATTATCTCACATGAAGGGAGGACCTTCAGTAGAAGTGTTATTAGATTTAGCTTTAGGTGAAGATACTGCTATTGCAGAAGATGCTGCTAAAGTGTTAAAAACTCAAGTATTCTTATATGAAGCAGATACTGAACGTTTAGAAAATGCTTTTAAAGCAGGAAACACTATAGCTACAGATATTATTAAGAGTTATGCGCAAGCAGAATTCTTTACAAAGTTACCTGAGATTGACGAAAAAATAGAAGTAGTTACTTACATCGCAGGTGTTGGTGATATTTCTACAGATTTATTATCGCCAGGTGGTGATGCGCATTCAAGATCAGACCGTGAGTTACATGGTCAGTGTATGTTTGAGCATAATAAAGACATGCAAAACGAATTGTTAGCGTTAAAAGAGCAACATCCTGATAAGCGTGTGATGCTAATCGCTGAAAAAGGTACCATGGGAGTTGGGTCTTCTAGAATGTCTGGTGTAAATAATGTAGCGTTATGGACAGGTGTTCCTTTTAGTAAATATGTGCCATTTATTAATTTTGCTCCAGTAATTGCTGGTACAAATGGTATTGCTCCAATCTTTTTAACAACAGTTGGTGTAACAGGAGGTATTGGTTTAGACCTTAAAAACTGGGTACAACAAAAAGATGCTGAGGGAAATACAATTCGTGATGAAGAAGGCGAGCCTATATTAAAAGAAACGTACTCTGTAGCAACAGGTACAATTCTTACAATTAATACAAAAGAGAAAAAATTATATAACGGAGATACAGAGTTAAAAGATATTTCTGCAGCATTTACACCTCAGAAGATGGAGTTTATGAAAGCAGGTGGTTCTTATGCTGTTGTTTTCGGTAAAAAACTACAAACATTTGCAGCAAAAGCTTTAGGAATCGAAGCTCCTCAAGTATATGCAACTTCAAAAGAAATAACAATTGAAGGACAAGGTTTAACAGCTGTAGAGAAAATATTCAATAAAAATGCCGTAGGAACTTCAGGCGCAACGTTGCATGCAGGTTCTTATGTCCGTGCAGAAGTTAACATTGTAGGTTCTCAAGATACTACAGGTTTAATGACCTCTCAAGAATTAGAGATGATGGCTGCGACAGTTATTTCTCCAATTGTAGATGGTGCGTACCAATCAGGTTGTCATACAGCTTCAGTTTGGGATGATAAATCAAAAGCAAATATTCCAAGATTAATGAGCTTCATGAACGACTTTGGTTTAATTACTGGTCGTGATCCTAAAGGAAAGTATTTTCCAATGACAGATGTTATTCATAAAGTATTGAATGATATTACTGTTGGTGATTGGGATATTATTATTGGTGGAGATTCGCACACACGTATGTCTAAAGGTGTTGCTTTTGGAGCCGATTCAGGAACTGTTGCCTTAGCATTAGCTACAGGTGAGGCTTCAATGCCAATTCCAGAATCAGTTAAAGTAACTTTTAAAGGACAAATGAAATCTTATATGGATTTCCGTGATGTGGTTCACGCAACACAACAACAAATGTTAAAGCAGTTTGGAGGTGAAAACGTATTCCAAGGTCGTGTGATTGAAGTACACATTGGAACGCTTACTGCGGATGAAGCTTTTACATTTACAGATTGGACAGCAGAGATGAAAGCAAAAGCGTCTATCTGTATTTCTGAAGATGATACTTTAATTGAATCTTTAGAGATTGCAAAAGGTCGTATCCAAATCATGATTGAAAAAGGAATGGACAATGCTAAACAAGTACTTAAAGGTTTAGTAAATAAAGCAGAGACTAGAATTACAGAGCTTAAAACGGGAATTAAGCCATCTTTAAGACCAGATGCTAACGCTAAATATCACGCAGAAGTTGTTATTGATTTAGATGAAATTTCTGAACCAATGATTGCAGATCCAGATGTAAATAATGAGGATGTTTCTAAACGTTATACGCATGATAATATTAGACCATTATCTTTTTATGGTGGTACTAAAAAAGTAGATCTAGGTTTTGTAGGGTCTTGTATGGTTCATAAAGGTGATATGAAAATATTAGCTCAAATGTTGAAAAATGTAGAAGCTCAATATGGCAAAGTAGAGTTTAAAGCACCTTTAATAGTTGCACCTCCTACATATAATATTGTTGATGAGTTGAAAGCAGAAGGAGACTGGGATGTTTTAGTAAGATATTCAGGTTTTGAATTTGATGATAACGCACCAAAAGGAGAAGCGCGTACAGGTTATGAAAATATGTTATACTTAGAGCGTCCTGGTTGTAATTTATGTATGGGTAACCAAGAAAAAGCAGCACCTGGTGATACGGTTATGGCAACATCTACACGTTTATTCCAAGGAAGAGTGGTAAAAGATTCTGGTGAGAAAAAAGGAGAATCTTTATTATCATCGACTCCAGTTGTAGTATTATCTACAATTTTAGGAAGAACACCAACTTTAGCTGAATATGAAGCGGCTGTCGATGGTATTGTTTTAACGAAGTTTAAGCCTTCAACAAAACAATTAGTGAGATAATTAAAATTTTATTTTATATAAGTGAAAGCCTGAATCTAAGATTCAGGCTTTTTTTATGGCTTTATTTAAATTTACTTCTATAAAATAGTGTTCTTAATCTTGGGGCGTTGTTGTATAGAAAATATTTATTCCACTATCATTTTTATATGTTATGAACGCTTTTAAAGTCATATTGCATTTTGTATATTAGTAAAATTAATTAAAAACTGATATACTATGGCATTTGATATTGATATGATTAAAAAGGTTTATGCAAAAATGACAGAGCGTGTTGATGCCGCTAGAGACATTGTTGGAAAACCATTAACACTTTCAGAAAAAATATTGTATTCACATTTATGGGACGGAAAACCTACAGAAGCGTTTACTAGAGGTAAAGACTATGTAGATTTTGCTCCAGACCGTGTAGCTTGTCAAGATGCAACAGCGCAAATGGCATTATTACAGTTTATGCAAGCAGGAAAACCTAAAGTTGCTGTGCCAACTACTGTTCATTGTGATCACTTAATTCAAGCAAAGGATGGTGCTGCAACAGATTTAAAACATGCAAATAGTACAAGTAGTGAAGTTTTTAGTTTTCTAGAGTCTGTGTCTAATAAATACGGTATCGGATTCTGGAAGCCAGGAGCAGGTATTATTCATCAAGTGGTATTAGAAAATTATGCATTTCCTGGAGGTATGATGATTGGTACAGATTCTCACACTGTAAATGCAGGTGGACTAGGAATGGTTGCCATTGGTGTTGGTGGAGCAGATGCAGTAGATGTTATGGCAGGAATGGCTTGGGAACTTAAATTCCCAAAACTTATAGGAGTTAAGCTAACCGGAAAACTTTCAGGTTGGACAGCACCAAAAGATGTTATTTTAAAAGTAGCAGGTATAGTATCAGCAAAAGGAGGAACAGGCGCTATTGTAGAATATTTTGGACCTGGAGCAACATCTATGTCTTGTACAGGAAAAGGAACCATATGTAATATGGGAGCTGAAATTGGAGCAACAACATCAACTTTTGGATACGATGATTCAATGGAGCGTTACCTACGTGCTACAGATAGAGCAGATGTTGCAGATGAGGCAAATAAAATTAGACCATATTTAACTGGGGATTCAGAAGTATATGAAAATCCTGAGCAGTATTTTGATCAAGTTATTGAAATTGATCTATCAAAATTAGGGCCTTTATTAAATGGACCATTTACACCAGATTTGTCAACACCTGCAGGTAAAGAAATGGGAGAGAAAGCGAAAGCTAACGATTGGCCAATTCAAGTAGAATGGGGTTTAATTGGTTCTTGTACCAATTCATCTTACGAAGATTTATCAAGAGCTTCATCTATTGCGCAACAAGCATTAGATAAAGGCGTGAAAATGAAATCTGAATTAGGAATTAATCCGGGATCTGAGCAAGTTCGTTATACTGCAGATCGTGATGGTATATTAGGTATTTTCGAAAAGCTTGATGCTAAGATTTTTACTAATGCTTGTGGACCATGTATTGGACAATGGGCAAGATATAGTGATCCTAAAAATGCACCTAAGAATAGTATTGTGCATTCGTTTAATAGAAATTTTGCTAAAAGAGCAGATGGAAATCCAAATACGCATGCTTTTGTAGCATCACCAGAATTAACCGCTGCAATTGCCATTGCTGGTCGTTTAGATTTTAACCCAATGACAGACAAGTTAATTAACGAAAATGGTGAAGAAATTATGTTCGATGAGCCTACAGGATGGGAACTACCACCAAAAGGTTTCGAAGTAAAAGAAAATGGGTATTTAAAACCAGTAGAAGATGGTAGTGGTGTTGTTGTTTCAGTAGACCCAACTTCAGAGCGTATTCAATTATTAGAACCTTTTACTCCTCTAGGAAATTCTATTACTGGAGCTAAATTATTGATTAAAGCTTTCGGGAAATGTACAACGGATCATATTTCTATGGCAGGACCATGGTTACGTTTTAGAGGACACTTAGATAATATATCTAATAACTGTTTAATTGGTGCTGTAAATGCATTTGGAAAGAAAACCAATTTTGTAAAAAATCAATTAACAGGTGAATTTGGTGGTGTTCCAGATACAGCAAGAGCTTATAAAGCAGAAGGAATTAAAACTATAGTTGTTGGAGATCATAATTATGGTGAAGGATCTTCTAGAGAGCATGCCGCCATGGAGCCAAGACATTTAGGTGTTGCAGCTGTTATAGTGAAGTCTTTTGCTCGTATTCATGAAACTAATTTGAAAAAGCAAGGAATGTTAGGTTTAACTTTTGATAATGAAGCTGATTACGATTTAATTCAGGAAGATGATACCTTCAACTTTACAGATTTAAATGAATTTGCACCAGATAAACAATTACATCTTGAAGCTGTACATGCAGATGGAAGTAAGGATTTAATTGCTTTAAATCACACTTACAATCAAGCTCAAATTGAGTGGTATAATGAAGGTTCTGCTCTTAATTTGATTAAAAAAGAGAACAATGCTTAGTTGTTAAATCATAATTAATAAAAATCCGTTAGAGTTTCTAACGGATTTTTTTGTGCCTATAAATTAGGAAGATAGGACTAAAATAAAAAGAGTATATTCGTTTTTACAATTCAATCCTATGAAAAAAACATTACTCTTTTTAAGTTTCATCTTGTTATTGCAAACCAATGAGATTTTGGCACAAACCATTGAATTACCATCTAGTTTATATTTATGTGACAATGGGATTATTGAACTTGATGGTTCTGTCATAAACACAACCGATACAAATATTACTTATCAATGGTATTATTCCATTTCATTGAATGTTCCCACGATACCAAGTAATGAAATAACAGGTGCAACTAACCCAATATTAACATTAACAGGTGGTGGTACTGAATATGGATACTATAAAGTATTAGCAACACTGTCTGATGGAAGTGTACATGTAGATCAAACTAAAATTTCAATAAGTAATTCAGTAAACACATATCTAATTGTTGATTGTGATTTCTTTTGGATAGAAGACTTGCAAAACTATTATGAGTTGCTATATACATCTAACATAACCTTTAGTTATTATCAAGATGAGATTGACGCCATAGAAGGTAATGACTTAAGTGCTGATAGCTTTTATTTCTATGATTTATATAATCTTTATCTTCGAATTGAGGTTAATGATGGGGAGTGTGTAGATATAATACCTTTAGATATTTACGTGAATAGTATATATGCCTATTGGGTTCCGAATATGGGAGATTGTTCCATTGATGCCACGGACAACGTATTTGATTTAACTACAAATGATGCTCAAATTATTGGAGGACAACAATTAGCAGTGGTTAATTATTTTGTTAGCTATAATGATGCTAGTAATCTAAATAATCCAATTACGAATGTTTCTAATTATACGGCATTGTCGCCAAATCAAACTATTTATGCAAGGGTATATGATCCAAATAACACTAATTTTAATTGCGATCCATATATAAGCATTACCCAATTTCAATTATTATCAATTTCTGAACCAACTCCAAATACAGAGTTAGATTATATTGTTTGTGATACTACAAGTGGCTCTGCTACTGATGGCATTGGTGCTTTTAATTTAACGAGTAGAAATAGTTTAGTGCTATCTGGCTTAAGTACATATCAGTATAATATAAGTTATTATAATACTTTAGTTGATGCAGATACTAATACCAATCCCATTTCATCTCCTAATAATTATATAGGGAGTAATGAGGTAATCTATGTTAGAGTCGAGAGCAGTATAAACTCAGAGTGTGTTCAAATTTCACAGATGAATTTAATAGTACAAGATACTTGTGATGATATTTCAGTGAATTTACTATCATATTGGTCAGCTCCTAGACCAGGATTTACATATAGAAATATGCTAATTGTAAAGAATAATGGCGAGTCAACGGTGAGTTCTGGTAGTGTAACATTTACTAAAGATGCTATTGTTGAATATTCTGGATCTACAGGATTAAGTGCAAGCAATACCATTACACCAACAGCAACTGGATTTACTTTAGATTTTGTTGATTTAGGGCCAGGAGAAAGTGAATCAATTTACATTGACTTACTGGTCTCCACTTCTGCGAATTTAGGAGATTTGATCACTAATGTTGCAGAATATACTACAGTAACAAGTGATGCGGTCGTTGAAAATAATACCTCTAGTCTATCAGAGATTATTATTGGTTCTTATGATCCTAATGATATCAATGAATCTCATGGACCAGAAATTGAACACGTTAGTTTCACGGAAGACGATTATTTGTATTACACTATTAGATTTCAAAATGTAGGTACTGCTAGTGCAATAAACGTAACCATAGAAAATACTTTAGATCTTAAGTTAGATAAAACAACATTTCAAATGTTAAGAGCGAGTCATTCGTATGGCATTGAGCGCGATTTTGATAATTTAACATGGAATTTCTATAATATAAATCTAGCCGATGAAACTACTGACGAACCGAATAGTCATGGTTTTGTGTATTATAAAATTAAGCCATTAGCAGGATATGAAATAGGTGATATTGTACCAAATACAGCAGGTATTGTCTTCGATTTTAATGCGCCTGTAATTACTAATACGTTTAATACAGAATTTGTAGCTTCTTTAAGTGTAATAGATAACAATGTAAATGCTCTGTTTTCATTAGTTCCAAATCCTTCCACAAATCTAGTGAAAGTAAAATTTGGTACATCAGAACAGAATGTAGAAGTTAGTATTTACAATGTTTTAGGAAGACAAGTTTTATTTCAAAATGCTAAACAAGTCATGGAGATACCATTAGACATTTCGTTTTTAGAAAGTGGAATTTATTTTGTGAAAATTAAAAATAGCAATGGAGATTTTGGAGTAAAAAAAATGGTTAAAGAATAACTTCAGTTTCAAAACATAAAAACTCCTAGTATAATGCTAGGAGTTTTTTTATGTTTTGAAAGCAACTAGATATTTTTTCGACTATAATAATCAGTTATATAAACCGATATAAGTTATGAATTCAATATGGACTTTTGAAGATGTCAATCTATTCAACTTATTATGCCCTCATAAATTCAAAGCCTATAAAGCTTGTCATGATTTTGATGCTTATAAAAAAACTGATTATATCTACTTTGAAGACGATGCAGCCAATAAAGTTTATCTTATTGAAAAAGGTAAAGTGAAAATTGGTTACTATAACGAAGATGGCTCAGAGGTTGTAAAATCTATTTTAAGTAAAGGAGATCTTTTTGGTGAAAAGGCTATTTTGGGTGAAGAAATCCGTGATGAATTTGCACAATCCTTAGATAATAATACCTCTATTTGTCCAGTTGGTGTAGATACAATGCATGAACTTATACGAGATAATAAAACGTTTGGTTTAAGAATTTATAAATTTATTGGATTCAAGTTTAAGAGGTTAGAACGCAGACTACAATTGCTGCTATTTAAAGATACAAAAACCCGTCTAATAGAATTTTTAGATGAGCTTTGTGTCGATTACGGTTATGATTGTAAAAAAACAGGAGATCATGTTATTAATCATCCTTATACCCAAAAAGATATTGCGTCATTAATTGGTACATCAAGGCCAACAATAAATATTCTTCTTAACGAGCTTAAAGAAGAAAATTACTTAGATTTTAACAGAAAAGAAATCAGAATCTTAAAAAAATCAGCCTAATGTTAGCTAGCTAACATTTTATAAAAAAGGGTTACTATAATTTTGAAGTATGAACTTTAAAAAAATAGTAATGATGAAAAAAATGATTTTAGCAGTCTTAACACTAGGTGTTTTTGCTGTGTCATGTAGTAGTGATGATGACAACAATACGTCTGTAAATTCAGATTTAACCCTTAGTCTTGATGGTTTAGAGGCTTTAGGTGATGATTTTGTTTATGAAGGATGGATTATTGTAGATGGGTCTCCAGTATCAACAGGAACATTTAGTAGTGTAACATTTCCACAAACATTTTCTGTAAATACCGTACAATTAAATAGTGCTACGGCATTTGTGCTTTCTGTAGAACCTGCCGTGGATAGTGATCCTAATCCAGCTGCAACAAAAGTATTAAGTGGCGATTTTTCTGGAAATGCTGCTGCAGTAAATACTAATTTGGTAGGTGATTTTAGTGATGCTTCAGGGCAATTCTTTTTAAGAACACCAACAGATGAAACAGATGAAAATAATATGAATGATCAAAATGGTGTATGGTTTGGTACTCCAGGAACTCCGCCAACACCAAACTTTGTTTTACCAATATTACCAGAAGGCTGGGCTTATGAAGGTTGGGTAGTTGGCGAAACGGGTCCATTAACAACAGGAACATTTACAAACTTTGACACCGTTGACAATGCAGCACCATTTAGTGCTACAGTACAATCTGGTCCTCCAGTTCCAGGTGAAGATTTCTTTATGAATGCTCCAGAAGGTGAAACGTTTCCATTAGATATTAGAGGGCGTACAATTGTAATTTCTGTAGAGCCAGTTCCAGATAATTCGCCTGCACCATTTGCATTAAAACCATTAATAGGTACTGCAGGTAGCGAAACAGCTCCGGCGGTGCATTCTTTTGACTTAAACTTAGCGTCCTTGCCAGTAGGTACTGTGACAAGAAATTAAAATTAGTTTTAAATTGTTAGATTTGAAGCGTAACACTGATTTTTAGTGTTGCGCTTTTTTATTTTATATAGGATATGACTGAACCAAAGAAAAATAAAGCGAAATTTTATAATATTATGGCTATAGTTGCTATAGCACTTTTTATTATTCCGCAAACCAGAACTCCAATTCAAGTATTGCTGCATAAAGGATTGAGTTATATTAATGGATCTTCGTTAATTGATAAAGAAGATCAAGAGAATGTAGCTAACGTGAGTTGGGAATTATTATCAGAAACTAATGAGCACTTTGACTTAAAAGATACAAAAGGAAAGGTTGTGCTAATTAATTTTTGGGCCACTTGGTGTCCTCCTTGTATTGCAGAAATGCCAAGTCTACAAGAGTTGTATAACGACTATAATGATAAAGTAATTTTCTTGTTTGTAACGAATGAGGATTTTGAAACGGTCAATACATTCAAATTAAAGAAAGCATTTAATTTCGATGTATATCAACCAATATCAGCACCACCTGAAGTATTGACAACACGTTCTATTCCCAAAACATTTATTATTGATAAACGTGGTGCCATTGTTGTTGAAGAATCAGGTGCTGTAAACTGGAATAGCGAAACCGTTAGAAATCAACTTGACGACTTAATTTCAGAATAAAAATGGTATGAGTTGTACTTTACTTAAAGTATTTAAACGGCACAATTAGCATTCCAAAGTTTTCTCCTTTATGTTTTCCTAAGTGTTTATGATGAATTTTGTGTGCACGACGAAGACCTCTTGCATATTTATTATCAATATTTCTAAATAATTTGAAACGTTGATGGATAAAAATATCATGCACAATAAAATAAGCCATTCCGTAAGCCAAAATGCCTAAACCTAGAGGAAGCGTGTACCAAATATTTTCGTAGCTCCATAAATAGAAACACGTTATGCTAATTATTGCATAAAAGATAAAAAAGGCATCGTTTCGCTCAAACCAACTATCATGATCTTTATGATGATGGTCGCTATGAAGGTTCCATAAAAAACCATGCATAATATACTTGTGCGTAAACCAAGCATTAAATTCCATGATAAAAAATGTTCCAAAAAAGATTAGTATCCAAAAAAATGTTTGCATAATAGTTCTTAATAAATGTTTAAAGTAAATTGAGTTGATATTTGACGTAGCTTCGTGTAAGCAGCTCTATCTTTTTATAATTTGCGACCCTAATTCTTGTTGATTTGATTTGTAAAGCAGGAGTCTTTTTAAGTTTTTCTAATAACTTACTATAATAACGGTAAGCCATAAATACACCAAATTTTGCTTCAATAGGTAGGCGCTTTATGCCTTCTAATCCGCGTTCAAAATCGGCTTCAATATCATCGATGATTGCTTTTTTTGAAATTTCATCTAATTGATTTAGATCGGTATCCGGAAAATAAGTTCTATTTAAACCTTCAAAGTCTGCTTTTAAATCCCGTAAAAAGTTCACTTTCTGAAAAGCAGAACCCAAACTCATAGCAGAGTCTTTTAAATCGTCATATTTTTTGTTGTCACCTTTAACAAAGACTTTTAAACACATTAAACCTACTACATCTGCAGAACCATAAATGTAATTTTTATATTCATCATGAGTTAGGTAATCAGTTTTATGAAGATCTAATCGCATACTATTCATGAAAGAATCTACCATGTGTTTATCAATTCCATAGTTATGATACGTTTCTTGAAATGAATTCAATATAGGATTCAAACTAATTTTATCTTCTAAAGCGGCTTCTAAATCGCGTTCAAAATTATTAAAAAGTTTTTCCTTATCGTAATCATGAAATGTGTCTACAATCTCATCAGCAAATCTTACAAACCCATAGATATTATAAATGTCTTGCCTGATATTGGTAGATAACATTTTTGTTGCTAAAGAAAAAGAGGTACTGTAAGCGTTGGTAACAGACTTACTACATTCTTTAGAAACATTGTCAAAAATTGATTTCATGTGTTTTATTTTTTAATGATCAAGTACTGTTCGTTTTTTATAATTTGTTTAGAATTTATAATTTTGAACAAACTCATTTCATGTGGTAAATATGCTAGTTCTTAAAGTTCGTTATTTTCAATCAGTTCTGCAACTAGCTTTCCTGAAATTAATGAAGGAGGCACACCTGGTCCAGGAACAGTTAACTGTCCTGTAAAATAGAGTCCCTCTACTTTTTTACTTTTTAATTTTGGTCTTAAAAATGCAGTTTGCATTAATGTATTTGCCATACCATAAGCATTTCCTTTGTAGGAATTGTAATCTTCAATAAAATCATTAACACAATAAGATTCTTTAAACAAAATATGATCTCTCACCTTCTGTTGTGTTCTTTTTTCAAATCGATTTATAATAATATCAAAATATTGTTCACGCAACTCTGGTGTGTCTTTTAATCCTGGTGCGATTGGGATAAGGAAGAATCCTGTTTCACAACCTGATGGTGCCATACTTTTATCTGTTATAGACGGAAAATTGACATAAAACAAAGGATCTTTTGGCCATTTTGGATCGTCGTAAATTTCTTCAGCGTGTTTTTCAAAATCGGTATCGAAAAATAAATTATGATGTTCTACGTTTTTTAGTTTTTCATTAAACCCAATATAAAAGAGTAGGGAAGATGGCGCAAATGTTCGTTTCTCCCAATAAGATTCGCTGTATTGTCTGTAGTTGGCATCTAATAATGTTTCTGAGTGGTGATAATCTGCACCACTTAAAACAACATCAGAATGTATAATGTCTCCATTAACCTTGATGCTTTTAGCTTTTTTATTTTCAACATTTATTTTTTCGACATTACTATTAGTATAAATAGAGACACCTAAACTTTCGGCTAAACTTTTCATTGCCTTAATAATTTCATACATGCCACCTTTTGGATGCCATGTGCCTAAACCAAAATCTGCAAAGTTCATAAAGCTATAAAATGATGGAGTTTGATTAGGTTTGGCTCCCAAAAATAATACTGGAAATTCTAGTGTAGAAATCAGTTTAGGATTCTTAAAATTTTTGCGAACTTCGGTACTTATGGTTTTAAAGAAGCGGTCCAATCTTGAAACGGTTTCTTTTGTAACCAATTCAAATGGAGATAGACCTGGTTTTAAAACCACTTTATTAATCGCAATATCGTAATGATCTTGCGCTCTTGCTATAAATTTACGAAGAGGTTTGGAGCTGCCTGGTTCAATTCTTTCAAATTCCTCACAGATTTGGTCCATGTGATCTCCAATGGTAATCACATCATCAGCAAAAAATATTTTATACGCAGGACTTAATTTGTCTAATTGATAGTAATCACTTGTCTTTTTGCCAAAATCATTAAAGAATTTCTCAAAAATGTCTGGCATCCAATACCAACTAGGTCCAATATCAAAAGTGAATCCCTCTTTTTTCAATTGTCTTGCTCTTCCGCCTACAGTTTCGTTTTTCTCAAATATAGAAACACTGTAACCAGCCTTAGCTAAATAGCATGAAGCTGATAAAGCTGAAAATCCAGAACCAATAATAGAAATTGTTTTAGGCATTGCTTTTTATGGAATGAGTTAATGATTTAATTGCATTGAATGTTTTTATGTTTTTAGGCAGAAGTTTTGTGTCAATAGTATCCACCATTCGTCCTAATATCCATAATTCGTTATTTGGTTTATTAAGAAGTTGATTATTAAAGACATTAAGATAATTTAAAACTTCTTCTTTTTCTGGTTTAATGGTAAAATAAGATACAAAAACAATATTGTCAAAGTGATTTTGAATATCGATTAAGCTGTCTACAGGTACACTCTGACCTAAAAATATAGATTTGTAGCCTTGTTTAACTATTTCGTGATTAATAAATAACAAGCCAAGATCATGAATTTCGTTATCTGGTAAATACAAAACAAATATTTTTTCTGAAGTAGAATCTTGTTTAGATTGATACTTCTCTGTATTAATTAATACTTTTTGTCTAATAAGTATAGATATAAAATGCTCGTGAGCTGGTGTAATAGTATCTGTTTGCCATAACAGTCCTATTTCGGTAAGTAACGGAATAAAGACGTCGTAGAAGATCTCTTCGAATGTTTTATCATTCATTAGAGATTCGTAGGTTTTATAAAATAACGCTTGGTCAAAGTTAAGCATGGCTAACTTAAAACTATTAATAGCGTGGCTCTCGACATTGACTTTAGTTGCTATTTCTCTAACCAAGTTCGGGATTTCTAGATTCTCTATAGTAGCAATCTTAGAAATTTTATAACCATTATCATTAAGATAACTTATGTTTAATAATTTTTGAAAACTAGCGAGATCATAATATCTAATATTAGTCTCAGTACGCTTCGGTTTTAATAAGTTGTATCTTTTTTCCCAAATTCTAATGGTGTGTGCTTTAATACCCGTAAGATTTTCAAGATCCTTTATACTGAAGCTACTTTTTATATTGTTCATTTTTTGCTTAAAATGTTTAAACAAAAATAGGTTTTATTGTATAAAGTTGCTTGTAATTAACAAAAATTATAGAAAAAAAAGTAATCTAAAGGAAATAGGGAGTTTTAGGACTTTAAAAAATGGAGTGTAGTAGGTGTGGTGTTTTAACTAAAAGTGCGCACGAGAAGACTCGAACTTCCACGGACTAATGTCCACCAACCCCTCAAGCTGGCGCGTCTACCAATTCCGCCACGTGCGCTAAATAATGAAGTAAATATAAAAAAAAGTTAAGCAAAATGCTTAACTTTTTTTTAGTGACCAGTCTGGGGCTCGAACCCAGGACCCTCTCCTTAAAAGGGAGATGCTCTGCCAACTGAGCTAACTGGTCGTTATATTTTTTTCTAACGAGGGTGCAAATATAAAACCTTTATCCAAATAGAAAGAATAGAATTTGAAAAAAATTAATTTTTTTTATCTGAAGTGAGTTTCAAATAGGACTAGCGGAATAGTATTTAGTTTTAATAGTTTGTTTTTTAGTGTTTTAATGTTTTTTAGCTCTAATTGTTTCAAAACAATTTTTTTAGGAAATAATATTGACAATCGTTTATTTAAAGAATATCAATTGAGTTTAGAGCAAAAAAAAGTTAAGCGTAATGCTTAACTTTTTTAGTGACCAGTCTGGGGCTCGAACCCAGGACCCTCTCCTTAAAAGGGAGATGCTCTGCCAACTGAGCTAACTGGTCATATTGTTTTTCTCTAACGAGGGTGCAAATATATAAGCTTTCTTTAAATTAACAACACTTTTTTAATATTTTTTTTGTTTTTTTGTTGTGAACAAACCTATGGGTTTAATAATCAATTTATAAGCATTATGATTATAGTTTTAATAGGGTATATGGGCTCAGGAAAATCAACTATTGGCAAGGAATTAGCTACATCTCTAAGTTACAGTTTTTTAGATTTAGATGATTATATTTCTGACCAAGAAAAGGCATCTATTAGTGACATATTTAGAACCAAAGGGGAAATCTATTTTAGAAAAATAGAAACTAAATACATGGAAGAGGTCTTAAATTCTTCTGAAAATATAGTTCTTGCGCTAGGAGGTGGTACTCCATGTTACGGAAAGAACATGGATTTATTGATTGATAATGCCAACGTAAAGAGCTTTTATCTAAAGCTTTCAGTGTCACTATTAGCTACACGTTTGTTTAGAGAGAGAGCAAAACGACCTTTAATTAGTCACTTAAATACAGAAGAAGAGTTGTTAGAGTTTACCGGTAAACATTTATTTGAACGTTCTTACTATTATAATAAAGCACAAACCGTTTTAAGCACAGATCATAAAACTAAAGAAGAAATTCTCAAAGACCTTTTAACACACTTAATCTAAATAAGCTTCGTAAGGTTGCTTAGATAAGTTTACGTGAACATGCTCAAATAAAGATGTAGAAAGCGAAATACCTTTAAAATCTGCTTTTACAGGGTATTTTTTATGATTACGGTTAACTAGTACAGCTGTTTTAAATTGTTTTAATGGTACATCTAAAAAATGCTTAATACCATATATTAAAGTACTTCCTGAATTTAAAACGTCATCTATAAGTACTAATGATTTATTGGAATAATCTTCTTTAGATATAGATGTTTTTATCGGTGTTGTAGGTTCTAACTTATTAATGGTGACTTTACACAACGTAGATTCTATTGGAGAAATCTTATCTAAGCTTAATTTAATTTTTTTAGCAAGAAGATAACCATTGCTTTCAATACCCGCTATTATAAGCTCTGTCTCATTAACGTTACTCTCATAAATTTGATACGCAATACGTTTTATTTTGTGCTCAATTTCTTTATGACTTAAAATAGTGTTCTTAGTAAGTGCCATAGGTTTTCTTTACAAAATTATGATTTATCATTAGCGACAGGTTGATTGCTTAACTAATTATGCTGTTAATAAGCAATGTCTCTCAAATACCCATTATGGGCATTCAAATATAAAAAACAGTTCTTTACCTTGTCTTTCTTTTATAGAATTAATTGAAGGTTCTAACGTTTTTATTTTAAAAGCAGATTGAAATAGTGATCGGTATTCAAGTAGATTCCCTCCAAAAGGTGGTCCTTTTTCTGTTAATTCAAAATCAAATAATAGACCAACAAGTTTCCCTTTGGGTTGCAATAGATGATGCATTTGTTTTACGTAACGGCTTCTTAAATTAGGATTAAGAGCACAGAAAAATGTTTGTTCAAAGATGAGATCAAATTGATTATCTAACTCAAAAAAATCTATATTTAAGAGTTGGTCTTCTGGGAAATTTGGTATGCGATGTTTTAAATGTTTTAGAGGTTGGTGTGCAAAATCTAAAACATATACATTTTTAAAACCATTATTCCATAAATACTCTGCCTCATAACTATTACCAGCACCAGGAATTAAAATCTTTAAAGATTTATCTTCTATTTGGTCAATATAGGATTTAAGCGGAGTTGATATGTAGCCAATATCCCAACCAATTTGATGATTAGTATACCTATTTTCCCAATAAGCTTTATTAATTTCAATCATAATTAAAACATGATATTGAATGGTTTATAATTCTATAGATTATTCTTCTTCGTCATCATCACGAAAATCATCAATATCACGTCTGTCTTTTTTAGTTGGTCGTCCTGTACCTTTTTTTCGATAATAGTCTTTACTGTATTTTAAAAGCTCTTTAGCTTCAAAAGCAGATTTAGGAGTTGTATCTACTCTATATAAATCTACTAGTTTTGCTCCAACACGATTTGGAGGCAAATCATTAACTGTAAGCTGGTAAATAATTTGATCTTTTCTTAGTTCTATTTTATCTGTAGGGAAAACTTCTCGCGATGGTTTTACAGCAGCGCCATTAACTTTTACCTGTCCTTTTTTGCATGCCTTAGTAGCAATGCTTCGTGTTTTGTAATAACGTACACACCATAAATATTTATCAATTCGCATATCTTTTTAGCTAAAAACTACGTTAATGTTGTAGTGCAAAAATATTATATTATTGTATCTTGCGGCTTAAAAATAAGCAATAATGAACTTCGTATGACAACTGTGGTGGTTTAATACGTTCAATATAAATTTCTATGAAAATTAAAACTCTAAAATTTAGTCTCTTATTAATGGCTCTAATTACCGTTATGATCTCTTGTAAAAATGATGATGATGACGATGATTTTGTTTTTGTTGAAGAAGATAGAACAGAACAACAAGTTAAAGATAAAGACTCTATACTATTGTATTTATCAACGCACTATTATAATTCTAGTGATTTTGATACAGGTTTAAATCATAAATACACAGATATTGATATTACAGAATTACCTAAGGATGACGAAGGGAATTATTTAGCATTACCAGATCCAACAAATAATACATTATTATTAGATGCTGTTGATACTTATACAACAGAATATTTGGATGTGAGTTATGAGTATTACGTACTAAACTTAAATCAAGGCGGAGGAGACTCGCCTGCATTTACAGATATAGTTCGTGTAAGGTATGAAGGAACTTCTGTTAATGATGCGTTATCAGGAACCAATGAAGTCTTTGATTCTAGCGTTACTCCAGTTAATTTTAACCTACAATCTAATGGTATATCAACTTCTGTGATTAAAGCATGGCAAGTTGTTTTTCCAATGTTTAATGCGGCGTCAGGTTTTGATATTAATGACAATGGTAATGGTATCGTTGATTTTAATAACTTTGGTTTAGGCGTAATGTTTATGCCTTCTGGTTTATGTTATTTTTCAGGAACTAGTACAGGATCTTCTTATGATAATCTTATTTTTAAATTCGAATTATTACAATTTGAAGTTGAAGATCATGATAATGACGGCATTCCTTCTTATCTTGAAGATTTAGACAATGATTTGGATATAACAAATGATGATACAGATGAAGATGGGTTTGTGAATTTTATAGATTCTGATGATGATGCAGATGGTGTTTCAACACTTAGTGAATTAATACCTAATACATATATAGTCGATACTACTACAACGCCTCCAGGTGTAGAACCAACAATTGCAGCAAATGAGTTTGTAAGAAGTAGGACAGAAGTTGAAGGTATTATTACTATAAAAACGGTTACTATTGCTGATTTTAATAATGACGGTACACCAGATTATTTAGATGAAAACATTACTATTGATTATAATGAATAAGCAATAAAATAGAGATTAAAGATATAAGTAAAAAGAAAACCCGCTCATTGAGCGGGTTTTCTTTTGTTTAAAATTTTATTTGCTCTTCTTATAAAGCAATCGCTAAGCTAAGAATTAATTGATCTGGTCTTGCATCAATTCTATTTAAAGCACCAGTACTTATATTAGTGTCAATAAAAGTAGCTTCGTTATGATTGAAACCTCTTTCGTATCTTAGGTCTATCCCAATACTCTTAAAGCTTAGTGCAAATCCAAAATTTAATCCAACAGAAAAATCTTCTTCAAAATCATTAATAGTTATACCATCAAAATCGGTGTCTAAAATATATTGAAAAGAAGGTCCTGCGAAAACACTAAGAGGACCTAATATTTTAACACCAACTAATATAGGTGCATCAATTTTCTTAATTGAAAACTCATCACTGGCATAATCACTTTTTGTTGCTGTATAAACGAGCTCAGGTCTTAAGTATAGTCTGTTTCCAATTTTTCCAAAAACACCAATATGGTAACCAATGTTGCGGTCAGAGCTTCTAGCTTCACTAGCAGATTCAAAATAGTCACCATTGGCACTATAATTTAAACCACCTTTAATTCCAAAAGAATCTCCATTCTGAGCTGAGGCTGTAAATCCAACAAAAGCAAAAAATGCACTAGCAACAATTGATTTTTTCAAATTATTCATAATATTCGTTTTTTAAGATTAGGTTCCTACATCCAAAAACGATGCCAAATCAAAATTATTTTCTTTTCAATACTTTTTTAGCAGCATTTACAATTGCGCCTCTGTTTAAACCATACTTATCCATGAGTTGTGCAGGTGTTCCAGATTCTCCAAATGTATCGTTGGTTGCAATAAATTCTTGAGGAGTAGGATGGTGCAGTGCTAAAACTCTAGCAACACTTTCTCCAAGACCTCCAAGGTGGTTGTGCTCTTCTGCTGTAACAATACATCCTGTTTTTGCAACAGAGTCTAAAATCGCTTTATCATCTAAAGGTTTTATAGTATGAATGTTAATGACTTCTGCAGAAATACCAGCTTCTTGCAGTGTTTTTGAGGCCTCTAAAGCTTCCCATACCAAATGCCCTGTAGCCACAATAGTAACATCAGTTCCTTCAGTTAATTGAACTGCTTTTCCTATTTCAAATTTCTGATCTGCAGGTGTAAAAATTGGAACAGAAGGACGACCAAATCTTAAATAAACAGGTCCATCATAATCTGCAATAGCAATTGTTGCTGCCTTAGTTTGATTATAATCACAAGGATTAATAACAACCATACCAGGTAACATTTTCATTAAACCTATATCTTCTAATATTTGGTGTGTTGCTCCATCTTCACCTAGGGTTAATCCAGCATGAGAAGCACATATTTTTACGTTTTTATTAGAATAAGCAATAGATTGACGAATTTGATCGTAAACTCTACCTGTAGAGAAATTAGCAAAAGTACCAGTAAAAGGAATTTTTCCTCCAATAGTTAAACCAGCAGCAATGCCCATCATGTTAGCTTCTGCAATTCCTATTTGAAAAAAACGTTCTGGATTTTCATCAATAAATTCGTTCATCTTTAAAGAACCAATAAGATCTGCGCATAAAGCAACAACGTTTGGGTTTGTTCTACCAAGTTCTGCTAGACCAGCACCAAAACCACTTCTTGTATCTTTCTTTTCTGTATATGTGTATGTTTTCATTTTTTCTTTTGATTGATAATTAATAATCTCCTAAAGTCTCAGGATTTTGAGCTAAACCGTTTGCTAATTGCTCGTCGTTTGGAGCTTTACCATGCCACGCGTGTGTATGCATCATAAAATCGACACCATTACCCATTACAGTATGTAGTAAAACACAAACTGGTTTTCCTTGTCCTGTTAAAGATTTAGCTTCCTCTAGACCTTTAAGTATAGCTTCAACATTATTACCTTCTTCAATATCTAAAACAATCCATCCAAAAGCTTCAAATTTAGCTCTAATGCTTCCCATTGGTAAAACATCGTCTGTAGCACCATCAATTTGTTGTTTATTCAAATCAATAGTAGAAATAAGGTTGTCTACCTTTTTAGCAGAAGCATACATTATGGCTTCCCAATTTTGTCCTTCTTGCAATTCACCATCACCATGAAGACTATAAACCAAGTGGTTATCTTTATTCAGTTTTTTTGCTTGTGCAGCACCAAGTGCAACAGACATTCCTTGACCTAAAGAACCAGAAGCTATTCGTATTCCTGGTAAACCTTCATGTGTTGTTGGGTGACCTTGTAAACGCGAATTAATAAGTCTAAATGTGTTTAGTTCTTCTACAGGGAAATAACCAGATCTTGCTAATGTACTGTAGTAAACCGGAGAGATGTGTCCGTTAGAAAGAAAGAATAAATCTTCTCCTATACCATCCATATCAAAATCGTCTTTGGTTTCTAATACCTCTTGGTAAAGTGAAACAAAAAATTCGGCGCAGCCTAATGATCCTCCTGGATGACCAGAATTCACCTTATGTACCATTCGCAAAATATCTCTACGAACTTGAGTTGTAAAATCGTTTAATTCTTCAATGTTTGGCATGTTGTATTGCTTAAGTTTAATATATAAATTATCCACGATAGCTCTGCTGTGTGGTTTCTCATTTTATCTTTCATTTTGAAAGATTAGATTTACAAACTGTAACTCTAGGTTGTTTAATATAAAAATATTTAAAACACAAAAATAACTTTTTAACTAGGTTTCTCAAAGGTTGAGCGCTTCCATTTATTAACGAATCATAGGATTTGCTAACAATTTTTATTTTTAATTAAGAATGAATGCCAATGAGTTATTTATATTTGCCGTCAGACTTATATTTCAAGAAACGACAATGCTGAAATTATTAACGCCAAAAAGGATGATTAATTTTGAAAAACATGTGTCCGCTGAAAAACAATACGTATAAACACATGAAATTTCAAAGAGTAGCAAAAGATAAGGAAACAAAGGCAAGAGCAGGAACTATTACCACAGATCATGGGACTATAGAAACGCCTATTTTTATGCCTGTAGGAACCGTTGGTTCTGTAAAAGGAGTACACCAAAGAGAATTAAAAAATGATATAAATCCAGATATTATTCTTGGAAACACATATCACCTTTATTTAAGACCTCAAACTACAATTTTAGAACAAGCCGGAGGTTTACATAAATTTATGAATTGGGATCGTAACATTTTAACCGATTCTGGTGGTTATCAGGTATATTCTTTATCTGCCAATAGAAAAATTAAAGAAGAAGGTGTAAAGTTTAAATCTCATATTGATGGGAGTTACCATGTTTTTACTCCAGAAAATGTTATGGAGGTACAGCGTAGTATTGGTGCAGATATCATTATGGCTTTTGATGAATGTACACCATACCCTTGTGATTTTAATTACGCTAAGCGTTCTATGCATATGACGCATCGTTGGCTAGAACGTTGTTTAACGCACTTAAAAAAGACTCCGTTTAAATACGATTATGAACAGACGTTTTTCCCAATTGTTCAAGGGAGTTGTTATAAAGATTTACGTGAACAGTCTGCAGAATACATCGCGAATGTTGGTGCACAAGGAAATGCTATTGGTGGACTTTCAGTAGGTGAGCCAGCAGAAGAAATGTATGCCATGACAGATGTGGTGTGTAGTATTTTACCAGAAGATAAACCACGTTATTTAATGGGCGTTGGTACACCAATCAATATTTTAGAAAATATAGCGTTAGGTGTAGATATGTTTGATTGTGTTATGCCAACACGAAATGCTAGAAACGGAATGTTGTTTACAGCACATGGTTCAATTAATATTAAAAACTTGAAATGGGCAGATGATTTTTCTCCTATTGATGAGATGGCAATAACGTTTGTAGATACGGAATATAGTAAAGCCTATTTAAGACATTTATTTACCGTGAATGAATTATTGGGAAAGCAAATAGCAACGATTCACAACCTTGGGTTTTACCTTTGGCTAACTAGAGAAGCTAGAAAGCATATTATTGCAGGGGATTTTAGAACCTGGAAAGAGATGATGGTAAAACAAATGGATAACCGATTATAAGATTCGTTATTCTAATATAATAAAAGTCAACTAAACAACTTAATAAGAAAATTGAAAATATTAGATTGGTACATATTAAAGCGGTATTTATTAACATTTCTAATGATGTTATTACTATTTGTTCCTATCGGAATTACAGTAGATTTAGCAGAGAAAGTAGGTAAGATGCTAGAGAATAATGTGCCTTTTGGAGAAATCGCGGTATATTATTTAAACTTTACGGTTTATTTTGCAAACTTGTTATTTCCTTTATTTCTATTTTTATCGGTGATTTGGTTCACCTCCAAATTAGCTAATAATACTGAAATTGTAGCGTTTTTAAGTTCTGGTGTCTCGTTTTCAAGATTTTTAAGACCTTATATGATTGGTGCAAGTATTGTCGCCGCTTTTGCGCTTTTTTTAGGAATGTATTTAGCTCCAATTGCCAGTCAAGGCTTTAATGAATTTAAATTTAAGTACTTAAAAAAGAATAAGTCCGTCCAAAAAACCCGAGATGTCTACCAACAGATTAATGATAATGATTACATCTATGTAAGTAGTTTTATTCCTAAAACACAATCGGGTATAAATTTTACTTATGAGCATTTTGAAGGTAACGAATTGAAGTATAAGATCTTTGCAGACAATATTCGTTACATGGAAAAAGATAGTCTGTATAGGCTTACCACTTATGTAAAACGGTCTTTTGAAAATGGAATTGAAACGGTCGAAAAAGATAACAGAAAGCTAGTGAATTTTCCATTCGAGTTGGAAGATTTAACACCTGTTGAATATGCAGCAGAAACAAAATCTTATGGAGATTTACTAAGATTTATTGCAGCAGAAAAACGAAGAGGTTCTCCTAATATTGGGCGTTACGAGGTTGTAAAATTGAAAAAATGGAGTTTACCAGTTTCAATATTTATTCTAACTATTATTGCTGTTGCGGTATCTTCTGTAAAACGACGAGGCGGTATGGGAGTTAATCTCGCTTTTGGTATTGCTATTGCCATGATTTACGTCTTCTTCGATAAGATTTTTGGTGTCATGGCAGAACAATCTAATTTTCCAGCTATGGTTGCCGTATGGTTTCCTAATGTAATATTTGGTATTTTAGCTATATATCTGCTACAAAATGCCAAACGCTAAACTTAAGCACTATTTACATCTTCATTTTTTAGTTCTTATTGCTGGTTTTACGGCAATTTTAGGAGAGTTAATTACTATTGGTGCATTAGAATTAGTGTGGTATAGAATGCTAATTGCTGGAGTTTTAATGTTTGTTTATATAAAAATTATAAAACTAAACATTAAGATTAATAGAAAAACGTTTTGGCAATTTTCTGCAGCAGGAGTAATAATAGCACTGCATTGGATTACTTTTTTTGAAGCTATTAATCAAGCCAACGTTTCTATCGCTTTAGCTATGTTTTCTTCAGGGGCTTTTTTCGCTTCATTTATAGAACCTATCTTTTTTAAACGGCGCATTTTAGGTTATGAAATCATCTTTGGAAGTATTGTAGTATTAGGTGTGTTTTTAATAACAAGTAGCGGAATGGACTATATTAATGGTATTGTCTTAGGCTTATTATCTGCATTGTTTTCAACCTTATTTGCGGTAATAAATGGACGTTTTATTGAGCGCCATAATGCTACAGTAATTTCATTTTACGAGTTTTTAAGTGGAGTCTTATTTTTAACTGTATTTATACTTTTATCAGGAAAAACGTTTAATGTAGCGTTCTTTACGCTTTCAAATTCAGATTGGATTTATATATTCATCTTAGCTTCAATTTGTACGGCTTATGCATTTATAGGATCTGTAGAAATTATGCGTTTTATAAGCCCTTTTACAGTAATTTTAAGTTATAATCTAGAGCCTGTTTATGGTATTGCGATCGCTTTGGTTCTTTTTCCAGAGAGCGAAAAAATGTCACCTCAGTTTTATATAGGTGCTGGTATTGTTTTAGTTACTGTTTTATTTGATGCTATTTTTAAAAATTATAAAAGACGAAAACGCAGCATGAGTGAAATTACCGATTAAAGCTTTTATAGTTTCTTCTATAAAGTCTATTTTTGTAGCCATTCAAGGGCAACCTACTTTTATTTGAATAATTCTAAAAATTAAATAAGAATACGTAGGTTTGTATTAACTAACAAAACATAAAACTAACTTCAAATTGTATGGAATATTTAGAGTTTGAATTACCAATAAAAGAATTAGAAGATCAGCTAGATAAATGTCAGATTATTGGCAAGGAAAGCGATGTTGATGTCTCTGAAACTTGTCAGCAAATTGAAAAAAAGCTTGCTGAAACTAAAAAGGATATTTATAAAAACATATCGCCATGGCAACGTGTTCAATTATCACGTCATCCTAATAGACCTTATACTTTAGATCATATTAACGCATTATGTGGTGAATCTTGGTTAGAGTTACATGGAGACAGAAATGTAAAGGACGATAAAGCCATGATTGGTGGTTTGGGTAAAATTGGAGATCAAACATATATGTTTATTGGTCAGCAAAAAGGATTCAATACCAAAACGAGACAATATCGTAATTTTGGAATGTCTAATCCAGAGGGCTATCGTAAAGCATTACGACTTATGAAATCTGCAGAGAAATTTGGGATTCCTGTAGTTACCTTAATAGATACTCCAGGTGCTTATCCTGGTTTGGAAGCAGAAGAACGCGGACAAGGTGAAGCTATTGCTAGAAATATTTTAGAAATGGCACGTCTTAAAGTACCAATCATTACTATTATTATAGGTGAAGGTGCTTCTGGTGGAGCGTTAGGTATTGGAGTCGGAGATCGCGTAATGATGTTAGAGAATACTTGGTATTCTGTGATTTCACCAGAATCTTGTTCTTCAATACTATGGAGAAGCTGGGAATATAAAGAACAAGCTGCTGAAGCGCTTAAGCTAACAGCAAAAGATATGAAACGTATGAAGCTTGTAGACGCTATAATCAAGGAACCACTAGGTGGCGCGCATACAGACAGAAACAAAACGTTTACTGCTGTAAAAAATGCCATTGTAAAGTCTTATGAAGAGCTTAAAAACTTATCACCAAAAGATTTAGTGAATCAACGTATGGAAAAATACGATAGTATGGGAGTCTATAAAGACTAAGTCCACTAAACATAGGAAACTGAAAAAAACTGAAGTTTTAACTTCGGTTTTTTTTGGCACTATTAACAATATATTAGAGTTATTAACAGTTAAATTGTTGAGGACATGTTAACATCGTAAAGCACGCTTCAACATTTCTTCAGCACTATTTAGCTACTTTTGTTACTTATGAAACAACCCAATCCAGTACAAGGCTACAAAGTCGATAAAAGCACAATTATTAATCTTGAAAAAGGAAAAATACCGCCTCAAGCAACTGATTTAGAGGAAGTTGTACTTGGCGCAATGATGATTGATAAAAAAGGTGTCGATGAAGTAATTGACATTTTAAGTCCAGGTGCTTTTTATAAGGAATCTCATAAACACATTTTTGAAGCCATATTTAAGTTATTCGAAAACAGTGAGCCAATTGACTTATTAACCGTTTCTAGTCAACTTAAAAAAGATCAAACGTTAGATGCTGCTGGAGGCGATTTTTATCTTATTTCATTGACGCAACGTGTATCATCTTCTGCACATATTGAGTTTCATGCACGTATTATTCTTCAAAAATATATTCAAAGAAGTTTAATTAAGATTTCAAGTGAAATTATAGAAGAAGCTTATGATGAAACTAAAGATGTTTTTGATCTTTTAGATACAGCAGAAGCCAAACTATACGAAGTTACCCAAGGTAACGTTAAGAAATCTACAGAATCTGCTCAGAGTTTGGTAATTCAAGCTAAAAAGAAAATTGAGGAGATGTCTAACAAAGAAGGCATGAGTGGTATAGCTTCTGGTTTTGATAAATTAGATCAATTAACCTCAGGATGGCAACCTTCAGATTTAATTATTGTAGCGGCTCGTCCTGGTATGGGGAAAACAGCATTTACGTTAACCATGGCACGTAATGTAGCTGTAAATACCAATACACCAGTGGCATTTTTCTCATTAGAGATGTCTTCAGTACAATTAATAACACGTTTAATTTCTAGTGAAACAGGTCTGTCTTCAGAAAAATTGAGAACAGGTAAACTTGAAAAACATGAATGGGAACAACTAAACGTAAAAGTGAAAACTTTAGAACAAGCCCCTTTATTTATAGATGATACACCATCATTATCTATTTTCGATTTACGTGCAAAAGCAAGACGTCTAGCTTCGCAATTTGGAATAAAAATGATCATGATTGATTACTTGCAGTTAATGACAGCTGGTGGAAGTCAAAAAGGAGGAAATCGTGAACAAGAAATTTCCATGATTTCACGTAACTTAAAAGCTTTGGCAAAGGAATTAAGTATTCCTGTAATTGCACTATCGCAATTATCGCGTGCTGTAGAAACGCGTGGAGGAAGTAAAAGACCATTACTATCAGATTTACGTGAATCTGGTGCAATTGAGCAGGATGCGGATATTGTATCATTTATTTATAGACCAGAATATTATAAGATTGACGAATGGGATGACGAAGAACGTTCTCCAACCGAAGGACAAGGTGAGTTTATTGTCGCAAAACACAGAAATGGTGGTTTAGAAAATATACGATTGAAGTTTATTGGTCATTTAGGTAAGTTTGATAATTTAGATGATTTTGATACTCCTTTTGGGGCAGAATTTCATTCAAAAATGAACGATGCTGCTAACGATAATACCTTTACTCCAGATAAATTCCCGTCGCCTTCTGATGCATTTGGTGGACCTGAAGATGATGGTGTGCCATTTTAACACCATTTTTTAGAAATGAAAACTGTATTTTAACTTATCTTTACGTTGCTATTTAAAAAGAATATTGCCCCATGTTAGAAGAAAGACGTACAACAAATGTGTTGCTGTTAATTATAGCAGTTCCTTTAGTATTTTATTTACTAAAGATATTGTCGTTTATATTTATCCCATTGATCTTTTCAATGTTTATAGCATTATTGTTTCTACCATTAATGCGATGGTTAGGCCGTAGAAAAATACCTAAAGTTATTAGTATCATTATTGTTTTGTTATTAGTAGCATTAGGTCTTAAGTTAGGAATAGAACTTGTACAACTCTCTAGCCGTCAAATTTTAGCAAATAACACTGAGTTTTTAGCAAAAGCAGAATTTAAATTAGCAGACTTAAAAGTGTATTTGTTTGATAATTTTGGGATGGAATTTGAAGAAGAGCATAGCTTTTTAGGACAGTTTTTTCAGAAAGAAAATTTAGGTTCAACCCTTGGGTTTTTAAATTCGTTTTTAACAGGATTGTTAATGACGGTTTTCTTTGTGGTACTATGGATGGCAGAATCTATTAACGTGCATAAATTACTTAATAATACATTATTAAAACGAAAACATACGTCTATTAAAACCTTTATGAAGATTGAAACTGATCTGATTAAATTTATTAAAGTAAAATTTTTAGTGAGTGCATTAACAGGTCTGTTTACAGGATTAATGTGCGTGTTTTTTGATGTAAGTTTTCCTATATTTTGGGGTTTATTTGCCTTCGCCATTAATTTTGTACAAATGGTTGGTTCGTTTATTTCAGTAATCTTATTATCAATTTTTGCTTTTGTAGAGCTAGATCCATCGAGCACATTGTTCTTTTTTATCTTTTCAATATCTATGGTTCAAGTTACATTTGGAGCTGTTTTAGAACCTATTTTTATGGGAAAATCATTTTCTATAAATGTAATAGCGGTTTTAGTAATGCTAATGTTTTGGGGCTTTTTATGGGGCATTCCAGGTTTAATAATGGCAATTCCAATAACCGTTTTTATTAAAATTATTTTAGAACAATTTGAAGGAACGAAAGTCATTGCTAGTATTCTTTCTGGTAATGAAACAAAGATTAATTAGTCTTTAAGCAATTTCTAAATTTTAAGGTAAAGACCGTAATACAGTCTGAATTAAAATACCAATTAATAGGCTTAAATGTAGATTTGTGCATTTTTGTCATTCAAAGTAGCTCTTAAAAGAATTATAAATTCAGCCCAAACAGCCTAAAATTTAGTTATATTTCGTTCTAAATCTATAGTCTTGAAAAATTTATTTGTTATAATCTTTACACTCTTCTTAAGTGTCAATGCCTATGCATCTTACATTCTGATTCCTATGGATTCAGAAACTCAAAAAAATCATTTAAAAGCATATGGAGTTACCTATTGGACTTTAGAGAGAGAGCTAAAAGTAAAGTGGTTACTAAATTATCGAGGTGGTTCTTTTTTGTTACCAGATGCAGAAATTATTCAGCGCGAATGCCAAATTAGAGGTGTGTCTTTTGAAGTGATTTCAGATTCAAAAGCAGCTCAGATTCTAGAAGATATTGCGAGTCCTGCAGTAAACCAAGAAGCTGTTGTTTTAGAAAAAGCACCAAAAATTGCCGTGTATACACCTACAGGAAAGCAACCTTGGGACGATGCCGTAACTATGGTATTAACGTATGCTGAGATTCCCTATGAAACCATTTACGATGAAGACGTTTTAAAAGACGAGTTATTGCTTTACGATTGGTTGCATTTACATCATGAAGATTTTACAGGTCAATATGGTAAATTTTATAGAGCCTATCGCTCTGCAGCTTGGTATATAGAAGAAAAGAAAAAAGCAGAGGCTTTAGCAAAACGATTAGGTTATAATAAAGTCTCTGAAGAGAAACTTGCTGTATCATTAAAGATTAGAGATTATGTTGTTGGTGGTGGTTTTATTTTTGCCATGTGTTCTGCAACAGATAGTTTTGATATTGCCTTATCTGCAGAAGGTGTAGATATTTGTGAACCTATGTTTGATGGTGATGGAAGTGATCCTGGATATCAGAATAAAATTGATTTTTCTAAAACCTTTGCATTCAAAGATTTTATCTTAGAGCGAAGTCCTAATGTTTATGAATTTTCGTCTATAGATATGACGCAGAAAAGAAAAATCCCCAAGACAACCGATTATTTTTCGTTGATGGAGTATTCTGCAAAATGGGATCCAATTCCTACAATGTTAACTCAGAATCATACAGCCTTGGTTAAAGGGTTTATGGGACAAACAACGTCATTTACTAGAGATCTTATTAAATCTAATGTTTTGGTTATGGGAGAAAACAGAACCAATGGCGAAGCTAAATATATTCATGGCATTAAAGGAAAAGGTTTCTTTACGTTTTATGGAGGTCACGATCCTGAGGATTATACTCATCGTGTAGGAGATCCAAAAACGGAATTAGATTTGCATCCTATGTCTCCTGGTTACCGTTTGATTTTAAATAATGTCTTGTTTCCTGCGGCTAAAAAGAAGAAGCAGAAAACGTAAAGTGTTCTTGTTTTATATGATTTTTTTTTGCTTAAAAATCAGTAATTTAAATGCGAAATTAATATTTTGACATATAAAACGACCATCCGGATACTTTTAATTTTTTGTGCGATTTTATTTATGAAAAATGTAAATGGCCAAGATTCTAATCTATATGGTACCTGGTATTTGCACCAATTAGAAGCAGACCTACAAGGATTAGTTTGGGATATAGAAGACGTACAACCAGATTTTATACCCTCTCTAACGATTAATAATGATTTAACTTTTGAAGGTTTAGGAGCTTGTAATGGTTTTGGTGGAGATTATTCTTATGATGCCAGTGAAAATACACTATACCCAAATAATTTTTCGCAAACCCTTATACTTTGCGATACTTCAGAAGATGTTAATTTCGAGAATCTCTTTTTTGCTCAAGTTTCAGCGAATACAAATAATTCAGTTACAATTAATATGAATGCTAATTTTACAGAACTAAAATTAGAGAATTATCCAGGTTATTTAGCGACCTATAGAAATGTGAGTTTATCAACTCCAGAGCAAAGTTTAGCTGCATTGAAAATTTATCCCAATCCGGTTTCAGATCAATTGTTTATTTCAAATCGAAATAGTAAAGATTTAGATATTGTAATATATGATATTTTAGGAAAACAAGTTCTACAGAAAAAATCTATAAAGCAATCAGTGGATGTTTCAAATTTATTGGATGGTATCTATTTTCTAGAAATTAATTCTGATAATGGAATGCGAATAGAAAAAATTATAAAATCTTAATTATAACAACTCAAGTCATTGTGTTATTTGTAATCCTTTCATTCACATATAAAAAATAGTATTTCTAGTCTTACTGTTTGTATAGTTCATATCTAAATATAATTTTCTAAGTGCTACTTGTAATATTTGAAAATTTAGTGTTTTCATAGTTATAAATGTAGATATGTAAAGTGAAAAGTTGATTTTGAATTTGTGGAACGTTAGACAATCTATTCTCAAAATTTAAGCCTAAAATATATCAGCTGTGGTTAAGTGAAATCTAGGTAATAGAGATTAAGGTCTAAATTTTAATCACCTTAAAAAAAATCATAGCAACGTTACGGTTTTTTTGTTTGTTAATATTTGAATATAAGCCAGTATTATTTCTTATTTTTAATAAAACCCGAGACTTATGTTATCTAAAGAAACCATACTTAACAAGATCCAAATCTTAATAACACATCACTTTAATACACCAGAAGAAGCGTTTGCATTTTTTGATAAAGATGGAGATGGAAAACTAAACAAAGCTGAAATAGTTAAACTACTAAAAGAAGCAGAGATTAACGGATTTATTCGCGGTATGATATCTTCAAATCTAATAGAAGGTTACGATAAAGATGGTAGTGGTTTAATTGATTGGGACGAATTTAAAAGTGCCATTGATGAAATTTCGGAAAAATAATAATAGACAAGCAATAACTTAATGCAATTTATTCAAAAAGCAATTAGTCTAAATCCATTTCAGAGAGGTTTTCATTTAATCACACCTCATGTTTTAAGAGAAATTCCAGAAATTAGTAAGATTAAAATTGGGCAATTACAAGTGTTTATTAAACATACGTCGGCAAGTTTAACAATAAACGAAAATGCAGATCCAACGGTGAGATTAGATTTTGAAAGTCATATTAATAAAATGGTGCCAGAAAATCAACCATACTATAACCATACTTTTGAAGGCTCTGATGATATGCCAGCACATATCAAAGCATCTTTAATGGGCGTTTCGGTTCAAATCCCTATTACAAATGGTAAATTGAATCTCGGAATTTGGCAAGGTATTTACCTCTGCGAGCACAGAAATAGAGCAGGTCGACGACAGTTAGTGCTTACGGCTTTCGGTAACTAAGTGCTCTAATATTAATTCTACACCAAATTGATCGTTTGACTTGGTTTCAAAATTAGCAATAGCTTTTATGTTTTCATGTGCATTTGACATGGCATAACTGTATTTTGCACATTTTAATAGTTCTAAATCGTTATTATAATCACCAAAAGCCATGGTTTCTGAAGGCTTAATATTAAGGAGCTTTTGTAACATCGTAATAGCATGACCTTTATTAGATATGGATTCTGAGATATCTACCCAATGGTTTCCAGAAACTACGACACTAAGTTCTGGCTGTAGATCTTTAAGAAAAGGAAAGATATATTTTTCTGAATTGATTTCATGATACAGTGCAATTTTAATAACGTCGTCTTTTATCTCATCAAAACTATCAATGATGGTATAAGAGCAATAGTATTCTGAAAATGTTTTTATCAAATCATCAGATGCTCTAAGCATATAAGCTTTATGTTTGGTGCAGAAAATAGGGTAGGTGTCTTTGATATTACTAACTATCGTATATAATTGAGCTAAACGATTAGGATTAATAATATTAGATAGTATTACGTTTTCATTTTTAATAACTAGACCACCATTTTCTGCTACAACAATAATATCATCTTTAATTTGTTTAAGTTTATCTACAATACTGTAATAAGGTCTTCCACTTGCAGCAACAAATAATATGTTTTGTTCTAGTAATTCTTTAAAAACGGTAAAGAATCTAGAGCTCACTTCATGATTAGAATTTAGCAACGTGCCATCCATATCTGTTACTACCATTTTGATATCTTTCATCTGAAATAAGTTTTAGAGTTTTTAAAATAGTGAAAATAAAAAATCCGATTCAAATTAATGAACCGGATTTTATAAGCGAAATGTTGTTATTAATTTGGCTAAAAGCCTTATTTTACTTTGTTTATTACTGCTTCAAAAGCTTCTGGGTGATTCATAGCTAAATCTGCAAGAACCTTACGATTCAAGTCAATATTATTAGCTTTTAATCCTCCCATAAATTTTGAATAGCTCATTCCATGTTGTCTTGCACCTGCGTTAATACGCATAATCCATAACGAACGGAATGTTCTCTTTTTTACTCTACGGTCTCTGTACGAGTATTGCATCGCTTTGTCAACCGCATTTTTTGCTACTGTCCAAACGTTTTTACGTCTTCCGAAGTAACCTTTTGCTTGCTTAAGAACCTTTTTTCTTCTGGCTCTTTTTGCTACTGAATTTACTGATCTTGGCATTTCTTTTAATTGTTTTTTGTAGTAGGCGACCTTAATTGGTACTTGCTAAATTGTTTTGCCTAACTCCAGGGTTTGTAATTTATTTTAACCGATTAAAACCGTATTACTTTAAACGTAACATTGTTTTAATATTGTTCTCATCTGCTTTATGTACTAAAGCATCATGAGTTAACGCAAGCTTACGCTTTTTAGACTTTTTTGTCAAAATATGACTCTTAAAAGCGTGCTTTCTTTTAATCTTACCAGTACCAGTTAGTTTGAAACGTTTCTTGGCACTTGATTTTGTTTTCATTTTAGGCATTTTCTCCTCTTTTAAATTTACGTTTCGCTTATTATCTTAAATACACTAAAGTGTTTGGCTATAGTGATTTTTGTATGATGTTAAATGATCAGCTAAATTAATATGTAGCCGAACATAGCCGAAGCTATTTTTTCTTAGGTGCAATGAACATAATCATTCGCTTTCCTTCAAGTTTAGGCATTTGTTCTACCTTTCCATATTCTTCAAGATCTTGGGCTAATTTTAATAATAAAATTTGTCCTTGTTCTTTAAAAACAATAGAACGTCCTTTAAAGAATACAAATGCTTTTAATTTAGCACCTTCTTTCAAGAACTTTTCAGCGTGTTTCTTTTTAAACTCGTAATCATGGTCATCAGTTTGAGGACCAAAACGAATTTCTTTTACAACAACTTTAGTTGCTTTAGATTTTAACGCTTTCTCTCTTTTCTTCTGTTCGTAAAGGAATTTTTTATAATCCATAACTTTACAAACAGGAGGTTTCGCATTTGGCGATATCTCTACAAGATCTAAACCTTGTTCGTCGGCTATTGATATAGCCTGTTTAACAGGATAAACTCCTATTTCGACATTATCTCCGACTAGTCTTACTTCTTCAGATCTGATTTTAGAATTTATACGGTGTTTATCTTCTTGAGATACACGTCTTGTATAATTCTTTCTGTTTCTACGAATTGCTATGGCTTCTGTAATTTAAATTAAACTTATTTTCTTTATATAAAAGTCTTTAAACTCTTATTCACTTTGTCTCTTACTATTTTAGAAAAGTCTTCTACAGAAATTGTGCCAAGGTCTTCACCACCATGTTGACGCACAGTTACTGTATTATCTTTTTCTTCTTGTTCACCGACAATAATCATATACGGAAACTTTTGCATTTCAGCTTCACGAATTTTCTTACCTACTGTTTCGTTTCTATTGTCTGTAAGGGCGCGAATTTCGTCATTTTCTAGCGAAACTAAAACTTTTTCGGCGTATTTTTCATATTTCTCACTTATTGAAATAATAATAACCTGTTCTGGCATTAACCAAAGCGGGAAATTCCCACCTGTATGTTCCAATAATATGGCTATAAAACGTTCCATACTTCCAAAAGGAGCACGATGAATCATAACTGGCCTGTGCATCTCATTGTCACTGCCTTTGTAGGTTAAATCAAAACGTTCAGGTAGGTTATAATCAACTTGAATTGTACCTAATTGCCACTGTCTTCCTAAAGCATCTTTAACCATAAAATCTAATTTAGGTCCGTAAAAAGCAGCTTCACCTGTTTCTACAACATAATTTAATTTTTTATCTATGGCAGCATTTAAAATTGCTTTTTCAGCTTTTTCCCAGTTTTCATCACTTCCAATATACTTATCCGGGTTTTCCGGGTCTCTTAAAGAAACCTGTGCAGTAAAATCTTCAAATCCTAAAGATCCAAAAACATAAAGAACTAAATCTATAACAGCTTTAAATTCACTATCAAGTTGATCTGGAGTACAGAAAATATGAGCATCATCTTGTGTAAAACCTCTAACTCTCGTTAAACCATGTAATTCACCACTTTGTTCATATCTATAAACCGTACCAAATTCTGCATAACGTTTTGGTAATTCCTTGTAAGAAAAAGGTTTAACGTTGTATATCTCACAGTGATGTGGGCAATTCATAGGTTTTAATAAGAACTCTTCTCCTTCAGAAGGAGTTGTAATAGGCTGAAAACTATCTGCACCATATTTTGCATAATGCCCAGAAGTTTCATAAAGCTCTTTCTGTCCAATATGTGGTGTAACTACCATTTCATAACCAGCTTTCTTTTGTGCAGCTTTTAAAAAGTTTTCTAAACGCTCTCTTAAGGCCGCACCTTTTGGTAACCATAATGGTAAACCTTGACCTACTTTTTTCGAAAAAGCAAAAAGTTCAAGTTCTTTACCTAATTTTCTATGATCTCTTTTCTTAGCTTCTTCTAAAAGATGAAGGTATTCGGTCAATTCTTTTTGTTTAGGAAACGAAACCCCATAAACTCTTGTCAATTGTTTGTTGTTTTCGTCACCTTTATAATAAGCACCAGCAACGCTCAAAATCTTAACAGCTTTTATAATACCTGTATTAGGTATATGGCCACCACGACATAAATCTGTAAAAGTAGAATGATCACAGAAACTAATAGTTCCATCTTCTAAATTTTCAATTAAGTCAACTTTATAATCATTTTTTCCTTTATAATAAGACAAAGCATCTGCTTTAGAGACCTCACGCAATTTAAAATCGTGTTTACCTCTAGCGATTTCTATCATTTTATTTTCAATAGACTTAAAGTCTTTCTCAGAAATTGTGCCTTCACCTAAATCAACATCATAATAAAAGCCATTATCAATAGCAGGTCCAACCCAAAGCTTCACACCAGGATAAAGTTCTTCTAATGCTTGAGCTAAAACGTGAGCAGAAGAATGCCAAAATGCTTTTTTACCTGCGTCATCTTTAAAAGTATATAAAGTAAGACTACCATCTGTTGTCAATGGAGTGGTGGTTTCAACAACAGTATCATTGAATTTTGCCGAAATAACATTACGCGCAAATCCTGCACTAATGTCTACAGCCACTTCATAAGGAGTTACATCTTTTTTGAAAGACCTAACCGAACCATCTGGTAGAGTAATTTGTATCATTATATATAGTATAAATTTTAGCCTACAAAGATATACCTATATAAGGAATAGTCAAAGTGAAGTAACTATAAATATAAGAGGAGTTTTTTTATAGCGTTTCACTTTTGTTTTTAGGGAACAAAAGAGTCACGTCATCCGCTATATCTTTTTAGTTGGACTATAATTTGAGATTATTTTAGTAATACTATTGTCTTTATATATAGTATTAAGTAATCAAAACGCAAAAAAGGATGCCGCTACTACCGCTAACGCGAGAACTTAACTAGTGTTTCGGTCATCCCAATATCTGGTTTATATATAAGTTTTCTTAGATAATGGATTATGGAGGATGGCTAATTAGAATAAAATGGATTATAAAATATTGGTTTTAAGAGTCTTAAAAAATATATTAAAATAAAGTGATATAAAGTAGTGTTAGTTCTTAAAAGGGTTTTATATTTGCACCCGCTTAGCGCAACAACGTTAAGAGAAAGTAAAGAAAAGTTCATTAACATATTGAA
>NZ_JABFDF010000005.1 GCF_013403985.1 Winogradskyella ludwigii | reverse complement strand
CAGTGTTCATTTTGTGTTTTCATAAGTGACTATAATTAATGGTTTAATTTTTAGTCAACCTATTTCAGGAAAGTTCATTTTTTACATTACACACAACGTTGTTGTGTATGGTTAGTTGCGTGGTTCACCAACTAAGTTAGCAAACTTTTACTAACCTGTGAATATTCCGCAGGAATATTCGCAAGTAGGCTAGAACAAAGCAATTAATTATACACGGTGTTAGCACCAGTTTTTTCTATCAGTTCTTTAATTTCCGTTTCAAGTCTTTCGTAATTTCCTTTGTCAGCATCTTCTTTTGTAATTGTAATTTCTTTTCCGTTTTGGTCTGTAAAAGTAGTTGGAATCTTTGCTCCTTGAGAGAAATTAATTATTTCATTATCCGTCGTAATTAAATAATTTGTCGGAAATCCCATAATGTGTCTAAATCCAGAAATGTCAATAGTAGTTGCTTCAGATTGTTTTTCTTGAGATGGAATTAAAATAATATTTTCATTGTAGTCTGGTGCAAGTTTTTCTAATTCCGATTGAGTATCCCAAAATAGAAGTACAAAATCTACTTTATCATTATATTTTTCAACTATTTTATTTAATGCTGGAACTTCAAATTTACAAGGTGCACACCAAGATGCAGTGACTTGCAGGAAAAGAGGTTTTTTTCTTTTAGAAGTATTGTAATTAGTACTATCAACTGTTTTGAATTCATAATCTTTGATATAACTATTCAAAATAAGTGCTTTAATTGAATCTCCATATTTTAAGGCATTCTCACTATCATTTTTGTCCCAATACTTTTGAGAATCTTCTCTATATTTTTTTATGTTACTTTCTGTTTCTGCAAACAATTTTTTCTCAATTTTTGTTTCAGATTGATTTTCGGCTGTTTTTTTTTCTGAATTTTTACAAGAATAAAATATTGTAATAGCTAATAATAGTAAAAATATTCTTTTCATAGTTTATGGTTTTTTTCAAATTGGTGCCAACCGGTTTTGTGTGTGGTTAGTTGCGTGATTTAGCAACTAAGTTAACAAATAAAAACCGAATAGAAAATCCGAGAGGATTTTCGTAAGTAGGCTAGAACTAGCAATAAATTATATACGGTGTTGCCAGTAGTTTTTATTTCATATTGTCTTTTTCAATGTCAACATTTACTTCGATTAAAGATAATATTTTTATCCAATCTTTTTTATTTCTAATCCTCAAATCTAAAAGGTTGTACAATTCTTGGTCATCTATATATTTAATTGACAACAAGTCAAAACCAAAATCAAAAATCCTCGTATCCAGTTTAGTTTTAACTATTTTATCTATTTGGATTATTTTTTCAGTCGTTTTATTAATTCCTGCGTAGTATTTAATTTTCAATTTATTCTGTTCAGTATTATATTCAATCAAATGGTTTTTCGATTTATAAATAATGATTAAAGAAACTATTATCCATAAGATTAGGTAATAAATTATGAATCCGAATTCTAAAGAGTTTTTCAACACATAGATTATTAGAATTATCAAGAATATTGAAGGTAAAAGGAATTTGTTGAGTAATATCTTATTTTTTAAAGTCATTTTTCGTTTAAATTCTATTTTCCTTTTTAATTCAATTTGGGTTAAACTTGTTGCTATTTGTTCAAATTAAAATAGGTTTCCGCTGTTTTTTAAATTACTGGCAACGTTGTTGTATATGGTTTGTTGCGTGGTTAAGCAAGTAATTTAGCAAATAAAAACCGAATAGAAAATCCGCGAGGATTTTCGTAAGTAGGCTAGAACTAGCAATAAATTATATACGGTGTTGTAGCCAGTTTTTATTTCAGTTAAGTTTCGTGTTGTTCCACTTTGGTTACTTTTCCGTTTTCAAAATAAATATCCAAAACGTCTGGGTCAATATTAAAAAGTCCAGGGACAAAGCCAAGTTCATACGCAATATGGTTTTCACTATATGAATAAAAATCTTGTCCTAACAATTCGGTTATTTCTTGTTTTGTTTTTCCGATTAACATTTCACTCTCAATAATGTCCTCTGACATTTTATATCTTTCCGCAATATTTGTCTTCCATTCTTGTGCATCAAAATCGTTTGATGGATAATATGAAATCGAAAATATCCATAAATAAATTAATCCGACATAAATTATTGGACTCAAAAATATAGTTGGAATTAGTGCAACAAATTTTCTGTTTTTTTCATTTCCAACGTTCAGTTTTTTTAAAATCCATTTGCATAAAAAATAAGTCGGAATCGCAAGAATCAGAATTATAAATGGAACTTCAATGCTCATTTTTCGTCAGTTTTTATTCTTCTTTATTTTTAAGTTCATCCAATTCTTGAGATAGTTTATAACCAATTCTCGTTCTTTCTGGAATCCGTTTTAATTTAATCAGAAGTATACTTATCTGATTTACGTGTTGAATAAGTTGGACTTTTTGTCCTTTACTATCTGTTCCGTAAAAGCAAATCAATCTTGGATTCCAATATCCCAAATCCTCTACGTGTATTATTATAGACTCTCCAAATGACACAAGTTTTGCTCCGACCTCTTCAGAATCTGTCAAATCCTTTTCAAACTCAATTATATATTTAGCAAGTCTTTCATAGTAAGCTCCAGCTAGATATGGTTCTTCTTTATTAATAATGGGCAAATTTGGAATCATAGGCTCTATTTTCGGAAAGTTAAATTGCGGAATTTTATCTAAACTCATATTTCTGTTATTTATCGTTTCTCAAATTGGCTACAACGTTGTTGTTTATGGTTAGTTGCGTGGTTTAGCAACTAAATTAGTAAACTTTTACGAACCCGTGAATATTCCGCAGGAATATTCGCAAGTAGGGAAGAACATAGCAATTAATTATACACGGTGTTGTAACCAGTACTTATTTCATAAGCTTTAATTTATTATATTTTTTGTTTCTCCAAAAGAAGAATATTGAAGTTGTTAATATTATAAATCCACTCAATATTTTATAAATCGCAAAATTAGTTTCCATAGTATAAATATTTGGAATAGGGTTCCCTAGTTCAGAAATATCTATTCCAGGAAGAGGTATTTGAGCGCTAAATCTTAACATAATTATAGATATTATAATAATTAATGTAACTAATACTTTTGATGTGATTAATTTACTTAAAAATTGTTTTCCACGTTTTAAATTAAGATATATTATACTAAAAAAAGAAATAGTAGTAAAAAGTATTAACACTATAGAAATAATGTCAAATGTAGTGTTATCAATACTGAATTTTAGAGATAGAAGCAGAGTTATAACAAAAAATAATTTGCTCAAAATTATAAATGCGATATAAATCAAAGCACCTTTTAAATAAGGAATTGATTGATTAATAAACGAAAAATTATTATTTACTTTATCGAACTCTAAACAAATATCATCAATTTTTCCAATTCTTTTTCTAGCAATTGTAAAAGACTCTTCTTTATTTAGGCCTTTAGACTCCAAATCATCAATTAAATCAAGTAAGTGATTTTCAAGTTCAATTATATTTGATTTAGTCAAATTGTTTTTTTTAGTTAGAATTGATTTCCATATTTGGACATTATTTTCTAAATTAAATTCGGTTCTATTTTCCATATTTTTGTTATTATTTGATTAATTGTATTCCAATTTTGTTTTTCTGTCTTTAGTTCTTTTTCTCCTTCATTGCTGATGTTGTAGTATTTTCTTTTTCTTCCAGATTCTGCAATTTTCCAAGATGACTCGATAAAGCCTTTCTTTTCTAGCTTATGTAGAACTGGGTATAGAGTTCCTTCTCCAAATTCTATTTTTCCGCCTGATATTTCTTTGATGCTTTGGATTATTTCATAACCGTAAGATTCGTTTTTCTTGAGAATAGACAATATAATTGGTGTTGAAGATGCACCAATCAGTTCTTTTGATAATTTTTCCATTTATAATATGTTAGAATGCAAACATACATTGAAGTTCGATGTATAAAAAATAAAATGCTAATTATTTTTCTCGTATTGGTTACAACGGTCTTGTATATGGTTTGTTGCGTGTTTTAAGCACCTAATGTAGCAAATACAAACCGAATAGAAAATCCGCGAGGATTTTCGTAAGTAAACTAGAACTAGCAATAAATTATATACGTTGTTAGCACCAGTTATTTCATTTCTTCTGTTTCTCCATTCTCAAAAACACGGTAATATTTTCCATTTTTAATTAAAAGACCTTCTGATGTAATTGTTGGAAAATATTCGTAATAATCTTGAGGATGCTTGACATCAATTCCAATCACTTTTCCATTGTAAGTTCTATTGACTTTTGATTGAATTGTGTGTCCAACAATAACTGCTTTTGCATTGAATTTGTTAAGCCCTATATCAATTTCTTCCTGTGATAAATCATTTTTAAAATATCCTCTATACCAATAAGGTGATGTTATTGAAGAAGTTAGTAGTTCTTGAGTTTTCTCTCCATTTTTCTTTGGGAAATATGGTTTGTAATAATTCTCTCTAATTAATTGATTTAGTTCGTCAATATTCAATTCAGTATTTTCTAATTTAGGACTAATACCTCCGTGAACAAATAAATTCCCGTTTATAAGCTCAATTGTATTTTTGCTTTTCAACCAACGACCTATAAAAGAGTTTTTATCATAAAATTCAAATTGCTTTTTACCTAAAATGGAAGCTACGTGATTATATTTTGACTTTGAGTAGCTATGGTCTCCTTGCATATTCATTATCTCGTGGTTGCCTAAAATATAATGAACATTACCGCCTTTTGATTTCGCATCTTGTTCTAACTTATAAATAAACCATAATACTTGGGTAGTAAAATAACTACGGTCAATAAAGTCTCCAACAAGTACCAAATGATTTTTTCCAAAAGTCCAGTTTAGTTCTTGGTCAATTACAGCACTATTAATTAGAAAATTACGAAAAGTTTTATAATTACTCTCAATATCAGATATCGCAAGAATCTTTAGAGAATCAGAATAGATAGATGCTGGTACTTCAAAATTTGTGTTCGCTACGAAATTAAAACTTGTTGAATCTAATGGGTAGTAGCATTTCAAATCTACTGAAGAATCTACTTTAGAAGTTTTTGTTTCTAATTCAAATCCATTTTTTCTGTCGCCTTTTATGTAATTGATACTTAATAAACTATCATTTTTAAAAAATACATAAGGTCCTTCATCGTTCCAATTATCAGCTAAATCGTTTCGACTATGTTTTAGTGTATTACCAGATAAAAATCCGATTATTACAAATAAAGGTATTACTATTAGAAGCGTTACTATAATGTGTTTTAAGTATCTGAATATTCTTTTTTTCACGGATGTTTGTTTTTAATTGGTGCTAACACATAAATATACACAATAAACCTATGATTTGAAATACAATCTAGAAACATAGTTATAACGCCATTTTATATTAGTTTAAGCGTTTACAAACGATTACAAGTGTATGTAAGCAGTTAACTACCGAATAGTATTTGGAGGCAGCCACATCTTTGCAGTGTTGAATCGATGAAGGTTCAATAGTATTAACTGTTTAACCATTAAAATTAGAAATTATGAACACACTTAAAAACAAAGTACAGTTGATTGGTAACTTAGGACAAGACCCAGAAATCACCAATTTTGAATCCGGAAAAATCTTAGCAAAATTTTCTATCGCCACTAACGATAGTTATAAAAATGCACAAGGAGAAAAGATAACAGATACTCAATGGCATAATATTGTAGCTTGGGGAAAAACAGCTCAGATTATTGAGAAGTTTATTACCAAAGGCAAAGAAGTTGCCATAGAAGGGAAGTTAACATCGCGCTCTTGGCAAGATAAAGATGGCATAAAGCGTTACACTACAGAAGTGGTTTGTAGTGAGCTTTTAATGCTAGGAAAGTAATTGTAATGTAATTTATAAATACGAAAAAGAGCAATCCAACGGATTGCTCTTTTCTATTTAACACTAAATGTTATTTAACAATTTACTTTACAATTAAAGTATATTGAGGTGTAGGGTTTAATGGGCAAAAATAAACATACTCTCCTTTTGTTAAGGTTGTTACTTTAGAGGTTTCTTTTGTATTGTTTTCTACAGCTTTTGTAACGTAAGCCGTTTTAATATGGTTTTCTGGTTTAGAAGCATCTGCTCCTTTAGGAACCAATACAAATCCTACTTGGTGACCAACATTTTTATTGGCAATTTCAAAAATATAATCTCCTTCTTCTAAAGTTAATGTCTTCTGAGTAAACTCACCTGTGGTTTGTTCTAAAGACACAACGGCTGCTTTAGTTTTCATTTTGTCTTGTGCATTTCCTGTTAATGTAAAGGTTAATGCGAATACGATAATTGCTACTATTTTTTTCATCTTTTTATTGTTTTAAATATTATTATTAAGGTTATATGGTTTGTGATTCTAAAGGTTGTGCTACTGGGAAATCTACAGGAACTTGAGTGGTGCTATGTACATAGTTAGAGATGGTTTTATCTCCAACTAAAGAAATAGTATCTATTAAATTTCCTTTTGTGTAACCAGCGTTAAAAAAGTTTTCTAAAACGGTTTCATCTGTTTTTCCTCTATTCTCAGTAATGTTTTTAGCCAATTTTGCTAAAGCGTCTAATTTGTCGTTTACAGTAGAAAATCCAGCTCTTAACTCTAAGATTTGCGCATCTGTAAAGCCGTTCATTTTTCCTATTGCAGTATGTGCAGAAAGACAATAAAGACAATCGTTTACTTGGCTAACAGCAAGGTTTACAACTTCTTTTTCTTTAGCAGATAAAGATGTTTTTGCATTAGCAAAGTTTAAGTAGTTTTCTAAAGCCGTATCACTATGTGCATAAGTGGCATATAAGTTTGGTACAAACCCTAAAGCTTTATTTAAGTTATCGAAAATAGCTTGGTTGTTACTGCTTACGTCTTCTCTTGAAGGAATATTAAATGTAGTCATGATTTTAAATTTTTATTCTGAAATGTATTCAGATGGTATTACTATTTATTTAAGTTTTTTTGTTGGTACAAAGTTGCGTTATATCACAGTACAATAGAATGCTTGTTATGCCCTAAAGCATGTCATTTTTTCCCTTGTATTTAATTAGTGCTTACAAATGGTTTTTCTGCATCACAATAATAATCGTGAAGGTGTTTTTGAGCACAGTGAGATTCTGTGTTAATAGTACTTATTATTTTCTTTGGACTGTTTATGAATATCTCTATGAGATTGAAAATGGATTTGTTTTTTAGTTTCATCTTGTTATTGTTTTAATATTACAATGCAAAGATGCAACGGAAGTAGAGGTTTTAAAATGAAGAATTTGCCCTAAGGCTTGTCAATTTTTCCTAACTTGAGGTGTTTAGGCGTTTTTTGTAGTCTGATGGAGATAATGTGGTGTGTTTTTTAAATAAACGACTTAAGTGAGAGGCATCTTCAAAGCCAATGTCGTAAGCAATCTCTTTAGCTGTTTTGTCAGTGTAGCTTAATAAGCGTTGTGCTTCTAAAACAATACGCTGATGTATAATTTGTAATGGACTTCTATTTAGTTTGGCAAAATTATTAGATAAGGTCTTTGGAGATTTAAACAATTTTTCAGCATAAAAAGAAACACTGTGTTCTGTTTTAAAATGCTGCTCTACTAAAAAATTAAATTCACGTAGTAAATCTACTTTAGAACTTTTAGGGGTTTCAACAATGCCTTCTTTAGCTTTTAATAAGCGGGTGCTTTTTATAATAAATCGAGACATTAACATTCTAAGCATTTCGGCTTGTATATTATCTTTTGTTTCTAACTCATCTATAAAAACATCATGAAGTGTTTCAAATTTTAATTGTTCTGAAGCATCTAAATGTATAATAGGGATATTAGTATTTCCAAAAAACAAAATACCTACACAACTTACTTCTTGATCGTGATCTTTAATACAGTAAAACTCTTGATTAAACTGATAAACAGTAGCGTCATTACCATCAATATATTGTAAATATTGAATTGGTGTTAAAGCCAATATACTATGTGGTTGAATGGTAAATGGAACGCTATCAATAATAATAGCTATAGCTTCTGATTTTGCCCAAATAAAAGTATAAAACTCACATTGCTTTGCTTTTTTAAACTGGAGTAAATCGGTTTCATTTCCAATGTTGAAAATAGCGTTTGTAGAAAATTCTTTAAAATTGTGAGTCATAGTCACTAAGTCTTATTAGAAACAGAAAAATTACAAAAAAGAAAATTATTTAGTTAGATTTTTAACTGAAGGATTAAAAAGATACCATTTAAAAAAAGAGCGACCAATTAGGCTGCTCTCTTTTAATAATATGTAAAAAAAACAGATTAATTCTTAACTAACTTTTTAGTCGTATTAAAGCCTGTATTTGTATTTGTGATTTTAACGAAATATAGCGCGTTTTCTAATTGACCTAAATTAGAGATTGTAAGTTTACCATCATTAGTACTTTTATTTATGTTTAGTATTTGTCTACCATTCATATCCGTAATACTTACATTAAGGTCATCATCATTACTGTTAGCATCTAATTGTATGGTAATTGAAGATTTAAATGGGTTTGGACTTACTTTAATAGTGTTTAAATTGAAATTAGAGACAGAGAGCGTTCCTCCACAAACATTCCAACCCATGTCTTCCATAAAACCAAGTGTTACTAACCCTGGATCATGTATAGCTTCTCCGGGACCAATAGAAGGAGTCATCAAAGAATTTGCATTACCAGGAGGATATGTGCCTTCGTCCCAGTGACTGTAGCTAGAACCTTGGCTATAAGTTGATGGAGCATAAGTAGAAGGTTTTGTTCCTCCGTTTTGTGCTGTAGCAATTAGGCCATTGCTAAACAAATTATTTCCTGTTATTTCTGAAAGTAATTCAGCAGATGGGTCAGTAAAATCTGTGATTGCTGTTGGTGATCCATTTTCTATAAATTGATCCCAAGCACTGATAAAGCCAACATTTCTAAGAATACCTTGGGTAGGATTATCTGAATTGTCAGTTCTTCCAAATCCAAGCATTCCTAACCCATGTCCTAATTCATGCAATACAACAGAAACAAAATCTACTTGAGAACTCGGAGTATTACCATCTGTGCCAAAATAAAAATTTGCCGTACTGCTAAAAGTGGCGTTAATATCGTTAGTAGTCCCAAAAGGACCATCAGAGTCTTCACCTAAAAGGTGTTCTCCAAGAGCAGCTGCAAAAGCAACATCAGCAGGGAAGCCCGGAATATTGGTAACAAAACCAGCTGGTCCAGCACCTCCTAATACTCCATCGTCAAGTGGTCCAAATTCAGCAGAAACACGTATTGGGACAGAAGATTCAATGAGGTTTGACCAAATGTCTACAGCAAATTGAAAGGCAGCTTCAGCCTCAGGAGTAAAACCTGTATAACTGACAAAGAAAGTAGAGCAATTACCACCTCTTGCTGTTTTTTCAAGAATATAATCTGGTACATTAATCGTTGTTTTTCCGGTTGCAGGAGCTGGATGATATTGACAAACATCCCAATCTATATGGACTCTTGTAGCATTGCTAGTTTGTGTTTGGCCATTTATATTTAGATAAAAGAATAATGAGAAACAAAAAAGAAATACGTTTTTAGTTTCAATATGTTTTAGCGGATTGTTTGTTGTCATATTATAGTTGTTCGTTCTACATATAGGTTATAAATATAATGTACTTAGTCTATTAATTCTGATTTACTAACATTTTTAAAAAAAATAAAAGTTGTTAAACTGAATAGCGTTAGTAACTCTACTTTGTAATATTTATTAAAAATCTATGAGTATGGTGTCTGTCAGTGAAAAAATATAATTAATTAAGGTAGTGAGATTAATAGATAGAAGAAATCACATCTTAGATATCGTATTTTATTTATGTAATTTCAATTGAATTCGTTTCCGAGCAACATCAACTTCTAAAACCTTTACAATAATTTGTTGGTGTAAACTAACATGTTCATTAACATCTTTTACAAAGCTATCCGATAAATTTGAAACATGAATCAGTCCACTTTCTTTAATACCTACATCTACAAAACAACCAAAATTAGTGATGTTATTAACGATTCCTGGAAGCAACTGTCCTTCGTGTAAATCGGTAATGGTTTTTATATTTTGGTTAAACGAGAATACCTTGGCTGTTTCTCTAATGTCTAAACCGGGTTTCTCGAGTTCTTTAATGATGTCTTCAAGAGTTAATAAACCTACGTGGTTAGAAACATATTTTTTTAAATCTATTTTTTGAAGAACAGTTTTATTTCCAATCAATTCTTGAAGCGAAACACCTTCATCTTTGGCCATTTGTTTTACAATAGCATAGCTTTCTGGATGTACTGCAGAATCATCCAAGGGATTTTTAGCCTCTTTTATTCTCAAGAATGCCGCAGCTTGTTCAAAAGCTTTGCCGCCTAAACGTGGCACTTTCATAATATCTTTTCGCGACTTAAAAACACCATGTTTTGTTCTATACTCAAAAATGTTTTCAGCCAATTTTGGGCCTATTCCAGAAACGTAACTCAATAAAGGCTTACTGGCCGAATTGACATTTACACCAACCGCATTCACACAATTCTCAACAACGGTATCCAATTGTTTTTGAAGTTTTGTTTGGTCCACGTCATGCTGATATTGACCAACACCAATAGATTTAGCATCAATCTTTACTAATTCGGCTAACGGATCTTGTAAACGTCTACCAATAGAAACCGAACCTCTAACTGTAACATCATAATCTGGGAATTCTTCACGTGCAATTGTTGAAGCTGAATAAATACTCGCTCCAGCTTCACTCACTACAAAAACTTGAATCTCGTTTTTAAATTGAATTTTACGAATCAAAGCTTCGGTCTCTCGAGAGGCTGTTCCGTTTCCAATCGCAATCGCTTCAATTTTATAAGCTTCGACTAAAGAAGAAATCTTTTTTATAGCTCCAATACTATCATTTTTTGGGGCATGTGGATAGATGTTTTCATTGTGTTTTAAAGCACCTTGAGCATCTAAACACACGATTTTACAACCACTTCTAAAACCAGGATCGATGGCTAAAACGCGTTTTTCGCCAATAGGTGAGCCTAATAACAATTGTTTTAAGTTTTTTGCAAAAACAGTTATGGCAGATTCGTCTGCTTTTTCTTTGGTATTACTCAAGGCTTCATTACTTAACGACGGAAACAATAAACGTTTATAAGCGTCTGAAATCGCTAATTCTATTTGGTCTGCGCAAGCATTTTGGCTTTTTATGATTCTATTTTCAATACGTTCTAAAACTCTAACAGCATCAACTTCTATTTTCACACGGATAAAGCCTTCGCTTTCGGCTCTTAAAATGGCTAATAATCTATGTGAAGGAATTCGTGATAAAGATTCAGACCAATCAAAATAGTCTCGGAATTTTTGGGCTTTTTCGTCTGTAGATTTAGACTTAATTACTTTGGTCGAAATTTGAGCATGACGTTTTAACTCATTCCGAAGATTATTTCTGATATCAGTCCGTTCATTAATCCATTCGGCAATAATATGTCTAGCTCCTTCTAAAGCGTCTTCAATAGATGTAACATCTCCTTTAACATATTTAAGTGCGATAGATTCGATATTATTAGCATTTTGGCTCATTATGATTTTAGCCAAAGGTTCTAAGCCATTTTTACGAGCGGTTTCTGCTTTTGTTTTTCGTTTCTTCTTGAAGGGTAAATAAATGTCTTCAAGGGTTGTTGTATCTTGAGTGTTTTCAATCTTTTGTTTTAAGTCTTCGGTTAAAACATCTTGTTCTTCTAAAGCTTTTAAAATAGCGGTTTTTCGTTTTTCTAAAGTTTCAAACTGCTCTTTGTATTTGACGATATTTCCAATTTGTACTTCGTCTAAATTTCCTGTAGCTTCTTTCCTGTAGCGCGAAATAAAGGGAATTGTACAATCTTCATTCAATAATTGAACGGTGCTTATTATACTGTTTTTAGGTAGTTGGGTAAATTGAACTATGTAATCTATCATCATAAAAAAAGACCTTATACGTTTTTAAGTATAAGGTCTGTAAGATATTTAACTCGGCTGAAATTGCCGAATAATTTAACAAAAGTTATTCATTTGTTCCTGCTTCTTTTTCTGCATCCTTAATCATAGCTTCATTAGGAACGATAGCAATATTTACGCGCCTGTTTTTAGAACGCCCTTCTGCTGTGCTGTTGTCATTTGTTGGTTGTTCTTCTCCAAACCAATGGGTTGTAAATCTACCATTGCTTAAACCTTTGCCAGATAAATAATTAGTCACGGCTTCAGCTCTATTTTTAGACAACGTCATGTTGTAAGCATCGTTTCCTGAGCTATCTGTATGCCCAACAACTAAAATATTAGTATCTGGATATTCTAAAAACACGGCAGCTAGTTTATTTAATGATTCTTGAGACTTGGTATTAATGTTATATTTCTCGGTATCAAAATAAACACCACTTTGCTCGTCAAAGGTAATGACGATGCCATCATCTACACGCTCTACAATAGCTCCAGGGATTTCTTGTTCTATATCTTGCGCTTGCTTATCCATTTTATTTCCAATAAGTACACCAGCTCCTCCACCAACAACACCTCCAATAACAGCACCTAATTCTCCTTTGCCGCTCTTACCGATATTGTTTCCGATGATAGCACCAAGTAACGCTCCACCAGCAGCACCAATAGCAGCTCCTTTTTGTTTGTTATTAGCATTATCTACAGCCTTACAACTCGCCATCAATACCAAAAGCAATGATAAGGTTACGGCTAAATTTGTTTTATAATTGAATGTTTTTTTCATGTTTGTTTAAATTTTTGAAAAGTTCATGTTAATGGTGATGGGCTTTCCATCTAAAGTCACAATTTGTTGCCACTGCATGGTGCTTTCTGTAAGTGAAGTAAGTTCTAATCTAAATCCGGAATTGGTTTCAGATTTCCCTTTCTCGTCTGTAGGTTTTAATAGGAAATTATACAAGTCTGTATCTTCGTTAACGTCATCTATTGTGAATGCGAAGTAGCGTTGCTCTGCCTCACAATTTAATCCTGAAAGCGTATAGTGTCCTGTATTGTTATTAGGTATAAATTGCCACGTACTATTTTCGAAGCAAGCTTTTTGGGCATCGCTAAGAAGTGTGATTTTTAAATCTCCAATTGCTGAAGATTTTATGGACGTTAATATCCAATCTCCTTTAATTGTCTTTTTAGATTCTCTCACGGTTTTAGAAGATCCACAAGCTAAAAAGCAAAAAGTAATAAGTATGAGTGCTATATTTTTCATTGTATTGAGTATTATTTCGAATCAAAATTACTCAAACAACAAAGGGTACATTATTTCAAAAGCATAAATTGTTGATGCATTAGCCAGAATGAAAGTATAAAAAAAGGTTCCATTTTGTGTTAATTACAAAGTGGAACCTTTAATATTACTTTTATCTATAATGACTTAGCTTATTTGAAGTCCATTATTTACACCATCAACATCAGGATTTACAAAAACCAGATTACCACCTTCGTCTTCTGTCATTAAAATCATCCCTTGACTCTCAACTCCTCGTAAAGCTCTTGGTGCTAAATTTACTAATACAGTTACGCGTTTTCCTATAATGTCTTCTGGTTTAAAACTTTCTGCAATACCAGAAACAATGGTACGTGTATCAATACCTGTATCTACTTTTAAGACTAAAAGTTTTTTGGTTTTAGGCATTTTTTCGGCTTCGAGAATCGTACCAACACGTAAATCTAATTTAGTAAAATCATCAAACGTAATTTCTTCTTTTTGAGGCTCCGTTACTTTATTTGCTGCTTCGTTGGCTTTTTTGCTAGCTTCCAATTTGTCTAGTTGTTTTTGAATTTCTGAATCTTCAATTTTAGAAAATAATAATTCGCCTTTGCTGATTTTATGGTTTGCAGAAATTAGAATGTCTTTGGTTAAAATATCTTCCCAACCATTATCATTAGAGTTTAATATACCTTTTAATTTGGTTGAGGTAAATGGTAAAAACGGTTCAGATAAAACAGCTAAAGCTGATGCTATTTGTAAAGCCACAAACATCACTGTTTTGGTACGTGCTTCATCTGTTTTAATCGTTTTCCAAGGTTCTTCATCAGCTAAATACTTATTTCCAAGTCGTGCTAAATTCATCAATTCTTGACTCGCTTCTCTAAAACGGTAACGTTCAATAGAGCTAGAAATTACAGCAGGATAAGCTTTTACAGCCGCTAAAGTTTCTTCGTCAATAGTTGCAAAATCTGAAGGTTCAGGAATTATTCCATCGTAATACTTGTTGGTTAAAACCACCACACGATTAATAAAGTTTCCGAAGATAGCAACCAATTCATTATTATTTCTGGCCTGGAAATCTTTCCATGTAAAATCGTTATCCTTAGATTCTGGTGCATTAGCCGTTAAAGCATAACGTAACACATCTTGCTGATTTGGGAAATCTACTAAATAGTCTGGTAACCAAACAGCCCAGTTTTTTGAGGTCGATAACTTTTTGCCTTCTAAATTTAAAAACTCATTAGCTGGTACATTTTCTGGTAAAATATAAGAGCCTTCAGCTTTTAACATCGATGGAAAAATAATACAGTGAAATACAATGTTATCTTTTCCTATAAAATGAACCAGTTTTGTGTTGTCGTCTTTCCAGTAATCTTCCCAGTTTTTACCTTCGCGTGCAGCCCATTCTTTAGTAGATGAGATGTAACCAATAGGTGCATCAAACCAAACGTAAAGTACTTTGCCTTCACCACCTTCCACAGGTACCGGAATTCCCCAATCTAAATCTCTAGTCACGGCTCTTGGACGTAAACCATCGTCTATCCAAGATTTTACTTGACCGTAAACGTTGGGTTTCCAATCTTTTTTATGGCCTTTTAAGATCCATTCGCGTAAAAAGTCTTCGTGTTTGTTTAATGGTAAAAACCAGTGTTTTGTTTCTTTTAATGTTGGTACGTTGCCTGTAATCGCAGATTTAGGATTTATTAAATCTGTAGCATTTAAACTCGATCCGCAATTCTCACATTGATCACCATAAGCTTCTTCGTTACCACATTTAGGACACGTCCCTGTAACAAAACGATCGGCTAAAAACTGATTCGCTTCTGCATCATAAAGTTGTTCTGTAACTTCTTCTACAAATTCATTTTTATCGTAAAGGGTTTTAAAAAACTCTTGAGCTGTATCGTGATGAATTTTTGCAGTTGTACGCGAGTAGTTATCAAAAGTAATTCCGAAATCCACAAACGATTCCTTGATAATTGCATGATATTTATCTACAATATCTTGAGGTGTAACCCCTTCTTTTTTTGCTTTTATGGTAATTGGTACACCATGTTCATCGCTACCACAGATAAAAGCAACATCATTTCCTGTTAATCTTAAATAACGTGCGTAAATATCTGCTGGCACATAAACGCCTGCTAAATGACCAATATGAATTGGTCCATTAGTATATGGTAGTGCTGCTGTTATGGTATATCTTTTTGACATAGTAATACTTTTAGTAAGCTGCAAAAGTAAACATTTTGTGGTGTGAATTGTAATGAAATGTAGAAACGCTTTATCGAAAAATTAACATATTTTTTTTGAAAATTTATAAAATTAATTACATTGTGCTCTTAACCAATCAAATCAATAAAAATGAAAAATTTAAAATTACTTGTATTACTAGTGTCAATGAGCTTAATTTCTTTCTCTTGTGGAAGTGATGACGATGGAGATGGAGGGTCTAGTGCTTCATCTGATAGTGTATTAATTTTTGGTGATGCAGAATACCAATTAGAATCAGGAACTATAGAGGATTACGGGGAATACTCAGATGGGGTTTACAATTTTGATATTGTTTTAGTAACCTCTGATATTTCTACTATTAATGGTGAGACTGAAGCAGTTGATGATACTTATACTGGTATTTATTTTGAACTTTTCACATCTAATTCTGGTGATTTAGAAGAAGGTGTTTATACATTAGGTGATAATATTGAAGCAGGTTCATTTGTTTATGCTAATATTTTTGTTGAAAGTTCTTCAGATGAATATACTAGTTTTGACATTGATTCAGGAACTTTTACAGTATTAGAAGATGGTTCAACTTATGAATTTGAATTTGAAGGAACAGTATCTAATGGTACTTCTTTTTCAGGTTATTACAGAGGAAGTTTATTATCTTTTGATTATTCTTCTGAATTAGATAGATCATCTACAACTAATTTAAAAAAGAAAAGAAAATTCTAAAAATAGAATTTTAAAATCTTTAACACGTTATAAAAAACGACTGTCTTAACCTTAAGGCAGTCGTTTTTTTGTACAAAAATGTCTAAGACCTATTAAGTATTCAATTTTTAGAGGCTTCAATTTTTACTTTTTATATTTACAAAAACTATCTTATGATTTTGAAACAGCACGTTCTATATCTAATTTTAATGCTTTTTATGACTGTAAATAATGATATTAATGCCCAAAATAAGACTGATAACGTTTCAGAATTAATACAACCACCATACCTAAAAGCAGGAGATACAATTGCTATTGTTGCACCTTCAGGAATTTTAAAACATAGAGAACGCGAGGTACAACAAGCTGTAGATTTACTAAAAAGTTGGGGATTATACGCTGTTGTTGGAAAGAACGTTTTTAGTAAATCTAATCATTTTGCAGGTACAGATGAAGAGCGCTGTGCTGATTTGCAAAACGCCATGGACGATCCTAAGATTAGTGCCATTTGGTGTGCAAGAGGTGGCTATGGAACAGTAAGGGTTTTAGATAAATTGAATTATATAAAATTCAGGAAAAATCCTAAATGGATTATCGGTTATTCTGATATTACAGCTTTGCATAATCAAGTACATAATGAAGGGTTCCAATCATTACACGCTTTAATGTGTGTGAGTTTAACCAAAGATATTGGAGATGTTAAAGAAGCGGTATCTACATTTAAATCTGCAATTTTTGGAAATCCTGAAAATTACATCCTAGAAGGTTCTAAATATAATGAAATAGGTGAGGCGTCAGGTGAATTAGTTGGTGGAAATCTTACTATGTTGCACACGATGTTAGGATCTGATACCAGTATTGATACAACGGGAAAAATCCTTTTTATTGAAGAAATTGGCGAATACAAATACCACATAGATCGTATGTTACAAAGTATGAAACGTGCTGGTTATTTTGATAATTTAAATGGATTGGTCGTGGGCGATATGTCTAGAATGCGAACAAATACCACACTTTGGGGAACTTCAGTAGAGCAATTAATTCTTGATGCTTTAGAGGATTACGATTTTCCCATTGCGTTTAATATGCCAGCAGGTCACGAGAAAGATAATCGCGCTTTGGTTTTAGGTAAAGTTGTTAATTTGAAGGTTGAAAAAAACGAAAGTAAATTATCATACAAATAATATTAAAGATGGTAGGATAAAATTCCTGCTTTTGTAAGAACGATATGGCAGAGCACAACGAACTAGGTAAGTTAGGAGAAAAATTAGCTGCAGATTATCTTCAAGCAAAAGGCTATAAAATTGTTGTGTGCAACTATGTCTTTCAAAAAGCAGAAATTGATATCATAGCTAAAAAAGATAATATCATGATTTGTGTTGAAGTAAAAACCAGAAATTCTGATTTTTTTGGAGATCCACAAGATTTTGTAACTCCAAGTAAAATTAAATTATTGGTCAAAGCTATGGATGCTTTTATCACAGAAAATGATATTGATTTAGAAACTCGATTTGATATTATTGCTGTTTTAAAAAATAAAACCACTGAGGAAATTACGCATTTAGAAAATGCTTTTTACCATTTTTAAAATCTTGCTTCTGATGAAATTTTAACGATAAAAATTCATTTCATCTAAAAATTGCCAAACATTTTCAGGCAACATTGGACGTACATTTTTTCGGTCTTTAATTTCGTTTCTAATAAATGTTGATGAGAGTTGCATAATTGGAGCATCAACTTTTACAATTTTAGGATGATCGTTAAATTGTGTGTCTATGGAGCCTTCTGATAGTCTTGGATAGACATAAATACTATGATTTTCTAAAATGAGCTCATAGTTTTTCCACTTGTGCAAACTTTTTAAATTGTCTTCACCCATAATTAATGAAAAATCATAATCTGGATGTTTTTCAAAAAGATAGGTCAATGTGTCAATCGTATAATTGGGTTGTTTTAAGCTAAATTCTATATCGCTAGGTCTTAGTTTATCGTAATCTTTAGTTGCTAAATGTACCATCTCTAAGCGTTGGTAATTATCTAACAAACTGCTTTTCTTTTTAAAAGGACTCAAAGGAGTTACTACAAACCATACTTGGTCTAAATCGCTGTGCTCTGCTAAGTGGTTAGCAATTGTTAAGTGACCAACATGAATGGGATTAAATGTGCCAAAATATAAGCCTATTTTCATTTTGTGCTGAATTTGTTTCAGTGTCTATTCTTTTATAAAATCTGAAACCAATTTATAAGCATTTTTCTTAGCTTCATCTAAATCAGAGTTAACTACAATTACATCAAAAAGTGGTGCTGTTGCTAGTTCTGCAGGTGCTTTTGAAACACGCATACTTATTTTATCTTCACTTTCCTCTCCGCGCTCTTTTAAACGTCTAACAAGTTCGTTTAAATCTGGCGGTTTTACAAAAATGGCTATAGTTTGCTCTGGGAATTTTCGTTTTATTCTAAGTCCGCCAGAAACATCAATATCAAAAATTACATGTTTGCCTTTTGCCCAAATGCGTTCTATTTCAGTTTTTAAAGTGCCATAGAAATTATCTCTGTAGACTTCTTCCCATTCTAGGAATTCGTCATTTTTAATTCGGTTTTTAAACTCTTTAAGAGACAAATAATAGTAGTCTTTTCCGTTAACTTCATTTCCACGTTTTTCACGCGATGTTGCTGAGATAGAAAATTCTAAATTAAGGTCTGGCTGTTGTAATAAATGACGAACTAATGTTGTTTTTCCAGAACCAGAAGGTGCTGAGAACACAATTAGTTTACCTTGGACTTCGTTTTTGATTTCTGACACGATTACGATTTACTTTTTACTGAATATGTTGTACTTATTAAAGTACATTTAATAATTGTTCTTTAATTTTTTCGAGTTCATCTTTCATCTGAACGACTAACTTTTGCATAGGAGCATAGTTAGATTTTGAACCGATAGTATTTATTTCTCGTCCAATTTCTTGAGAAATAAAACCGAGTTTTTTTCCATTAGATTCTTCTGAATCTAAGGTTGTAATGAAATAATCTAAATGATTATCTAAACGTACCTTTTCTTCAGTAATATCAAATTTTTCAATGTAATAAACGAGTTCTTGTTCAAAACGGTTTTCGTCTACTTTTTCCTTAATATCGGCAATGCCTTTTTCTAATCGTGCTCTAACTCCTTCAATACGTTCAGGATCCATAACTATCACTTCCTCAAGCAAACGTCTTAAGGTTGCAATTCGGTCTATAAAATCTTGATTTAATGTCGCTCCTTCGTCCTTACGAGATTCAACGATCTTAGTAACAGCTTCATTAATTTCTTCACTTATAAGTAGCCATTCATTCTCATCAATATCATCACGTTCTGTAGTTATGGCATCTGGCATTCGAATAGCCATTTTTAGAAGTTCAGTAGTGTCACCATCTACAACTTCTTTAAGTTGCTTAATGTATTCTCTTACAGCTGTTTTGTTAATTTTAGAACTCGTATCTTCTCCTGTGATTTCTACAAAAAGCGAAAAATCTACTTTTCCTCTAACCAAGCTTTTAGCAAGTAACTTTCGGATACCTAATTCTTTTGCACGATACATTGATGGCATGCGAGCGTTAAGGTCTAAGCTTTTACTATTTAGAGATTTTAATTCTATAGAGATTTTTTTCGTTGGGAGCTGTAGTACAGATTTCCCATAACCTGTCATGGATTGTATCATTAAGATAATGCTATTTTATACTACAAAAACTTTAAAAAGATTGATTAAACTCGTTTCTATTTCCTTAATTTTTCAATATAAAATAAGAGCGTAACGTTGCTATGCTTTTATTTTTTATGTCTTTTTGAGGAAATGAAATTCAAATTTATTATTAATCCTTTTAAAATTTATTGAGTATGGTTGCGTAAAGGTACAAAATTGAATGGTTTTATAGACTTAATAATCTTTTTACAAACTATTATGCTTGCATACTATGTTTTCTTAACTTTACATTAGAACTATAAAAATTTACGATGTACAAAAAAGAATTTGAAATTCGTTGGAGCGATGTTGATGCAAATGGCCACTTAGCAAATTCAGCATATACTAATTTTATGAGTCATGCTAGGATGGCTTTCTTTACTGAGAAAGGTTTTACTATGCCTGAAATCATGAAACATAACGTTGGTCCTGTAGTTTTTTATGAACACATGTTTTATTTTAAAGAGTCTTTTCTTGGGACTCCAATTACTGTAACCATTGAGGTGTCGGGTTTAAGTGAAGATGGTATGTTGTTTATGTTTGAGCATAATTTTTATAATCATAAAGGTGAAAATTTAGCGTATTGCGAAATGCAAGGTGGTTGGATAGATTTAAAGGCAAGAAAATTAACAGGTTTACCAGTACCACTATTAGAAATAGCAGATAAATTCCCTAAATCTGAAAGCTTTAAAGTGCTTACCAAAGAAGATACACGTAAGCATGGTGTGCGACCAAAACCAATGAAAATCTAGTTTACTACTTAAAAACCGAATGTTGCTTAAAAGATTTTATGTGTACGTTTTTTATAAACGGTTTTAAAACTTGATTAGGTAAATAGCGCTTATGTTTACAATAACACGTTAGTGCTTTGGGTTCAGCGCCAAGTGTGCTTTTAATTTCAGAGGCGGTTCGTCCAAGATTAATCTGATTCGATTTTGTTTCAATACCAAGTCTTACATAATCGTTTAAAATTCTTGGATAGATGGCAAATTCCTTGTTTTTAGAATAATCAATGCCAATAAAATGCGCATCGAGATGTGTGTCATTTTTCATAGCGGATAAAAAACCGACGAATTTATTCTCAAGAAAATAACCTTTTACTATAAACGCATCTTTAAATGCTTTCTTAAGGTTTATATAAGTGTCTAGGTTTAATATTTGTGCATTAAAATCGGCATTAGAAATCGTATTTTGATATAGTTCCTGTAATTGATGTTTGTGTATCTCTATATCTTTTTCGTCAAAACACTTTGCTTCTAGAAGCTTACTTTTTGAATCTGCTTTGTTCGCTTTTACTCTATATTTAGATTTTAATGCGTTTTTATAATCATTAAAAGAAAGCCATTCAGGTTTTAAGCTAATAATCATATTAGGCTCAACTTCCATGGCTGTGTAATCAAAAGACTCTAGCTGGTTTGTAATAGGAAGCGATTCATATTCAAAATCTTTAATAAAAATAGCGCTGAGTTTTTTAGTGTTTTTTGAGAGTCTTTTTACACCTTCTGCAATCGCATTAAACGTTTCTACTTTTGGCTCACCATCTTTAAGAAACGTACCATATTCTCCACTTAAAAAGACATTACCACAGAATAAGACTTTAATATGATTATTGCAGAACATATTATTTACGATATGTCTAATTTTATTAGACATGCTTATGTTCTTGGTAATTGTTTTTATGCCAATAGTTACAATTTGTGTATTGGCAAAAGCGACTGCTTCATTGTTTTTTAAAATGAAGATGTAGTTGAATTCAATATCTGTATTGGCAAGTTCGAAAGCTCTTAAAAATTCAGGTGAATAGTAAATATTTGTACAACAGTTTACACTATCCCAATACCGTTTTGGAATAGCATCTACAGTTGTAAAAACTTCTGATTTTAAAGGCAAATTATATTTTTTTAGATTTAAGAGAGACTAAATATACACCAGAAAATATAAGAATCATGGCAATTATTTTTAATGTATCTATAGAGTCTGCTCCCATGAGAACAGCAAAAAGACCTGCAATTACGGGTTGCAAATAAATAAAAACACCAACCGTTGAAGCTTTTAGTTTGTTTAAAGCGATTGGGTTAAGTAGATATGTGCCAAAGGTGGCTCCAATAACAATAAAAATTAAGGCATACGAAACATAAGGTGTAAAGGAGTGCCATTGTACGTCTTGTAATTCACTATATCCAAATGGTAATACCATAAAAAAACCAAAAAGGAATAGCCATTTTATAAAGGTAAGTGGATGGTATTTGGTGGTTAGTTTTTTTATTAAAATAATATAAACACTGTAAAAAATGGCATTCAAAAAAATATAAGTGTTACCTAAAATAACATGATCTCCAGATCGATCAGAATTTCCAAAGAGTGTTAATACTAAGGCGCCAGAAAAAGCTAAAGCGACACCAGAAATTTTTAAATTAGTAATCTTTTCTTTTAAAAAGATAGATGATAAAATTAAAATTATAACCGGAATTATGGTCATAATTGCAGCGGCATGAATAGGTGTGGTTAATTCTATGCCTTTTAAAAAGAAAAGCATGTTTGTAGACACTCCAAAAATTGCAGCTACAAAAAACTTAAAATAATCTTTACGCTCTACCTTTTCTTTGGGAATAAACAGACTTAATATCCAAAACAAAATCACAGCACCTCCAACTCTTAAAACGGTTAGCGCAAAAGGTGGTACAAAATTGTCATTCATTACCGCTTTTGCAAAGGTGTAATTTAGTCCATATAAAATTTGGACCATAAGGAGTGCAAAAATGGCAAAACCTCTACTTTTCATCAATCGCTAATTTTGCAGCGTCAACCGTTTTTTTAGAATTACCAATAAAGATTTGTTCGTTATAAATAATAACGGGACGTTTTAGAAACGTGTAATGTTCTAAAATATAGTTTTTATAATCCTCTTCAGTAAGAGATTTGTCTTTTAAGCCAAGCTTTTTATAAAGTTGAGCACGTTTGCTAAATAAACTTTCATAACTATCCGTAAGATCTCTCATTTCTTCTATTTGAGATGCTGTAATAGGTTCTGTCTTTATATCTTGAAGCACAAATGTTTCAGGTAAATTAAGTTCTTTAATTATTCGAGTACAGGTATTACAACTGCTTAGGTAGTATAATTTATTCATAACAAAAACCGTTTAATTTTGAGACTACAAAGAAACCGTATTTAAAAGTAATTTTAATTACATTTATCAAAAATATATGAATATGGATTGGGCATTTGAAGTTGCTATAAAAAACAGAAAATTATTAGAACGTTTTATTGATAATCACAGTTTAGAAGACTTAAATAAAGTGCCTGAAGGATTTAATAATAATATCATCTGGAATATTGCACATACCATTGTTACCCAACAATTATTGGTTTATAAACTCTCTGGTTTACCAATGGTTGTTTCTGATGCTATGGTAGATGATTATCGAAAAGGCACAAAAACAGAAAGAGACGTGTCTCAAGCTGAAGTTGACCAAATTAAAGCTTTATTATTCTCTCCTATTGAAAAAACAAAAGAAGATTTCAATACAGGAGTTTTTAAAACGTATACGGAATATACCGTTTCTACGACCAGTACGTTGACTAAGGTTGAAGAAGCTATTGCATTCAATAATTTTCATGAAGGTATTCATTTAGGCTATATCTTAGCCCTTAGAAAATCATTATAAATACTATGGATTATTACTCAATCGCCACTATTTTAATTGTACTATCTGCCCTTTTTGGCTACATCAATGTCCGATTTTTAAAATTGCCAATTACTATTGGCTTAATGGTTATTACTATTGTTTTTACGGTAGTTTTAGTTGGTATTGCACAATTTGATGATACATTACTGGTCCAAGAACGAAAATTTATAGCTTTAATAGATTTTGAAACCGTTCTATTGGATATCATGTTGAGTTTTTTGTTATTTGCAGGAGCGCTTCATACCAATTTTAATCAGCTTAAAGTACAACGATGGCCAATTTTAGCTTTTGCGACTTTGGGTGTTTTAGTATCTACATTTTTAGTTGGGATTGCGATGTTTTATGTCTTACAGATAATGGATTTGAATGTAGATTTTATTTACTGTCTATTATTTGGAGCTTTAATTTCTCCAACAGATCCTATTGCTGTTTTGGGTATTTTGAAAAAAGCAGGTGCTCCAAAAAAATTGGAAACCAAAATTGTAGGAGAGTCGTTGTTTAATGATGGAGTAGGAGTTGTAGTGTTTTTAACCATTTTTGCCATTGCAGCAAAACCAGATGCAGCTATTGAGTTTGCTGATATTGGAACGTTATTTGGGCAAGAGGTTATTGGTGGCATTGTTTTAGGTCTTTTTCTAGGATGGATTACTTACCGTTTAATGAGATCTATTGATAATTATGAAATTGAAGTTATTCTAACACTTGCAACAGTTATGGGAGGAACGATGTTAGCACATCAATTTCATTTATCTGCACCATTAGCAATGGTTACTGCAGGACTTATTGTAGGTAATGATACAGTAAGAAATTCAGCCATGTCTGAAACCACAGAACTGTATGTAGATAAATTTTGGGAGCTTATAGATGTCTTATTAAATACTATTTTATTTGTAATGATAGGTATGGAAATGCTAGTCTTATCCTTAGAAGGCAAGTTTATCTATGCAGGTTTATTAGCGATACCTATAATATTAATGTGCCGTTATGTATCGTTGTTTATACCAATTAAATTTTTCGAAAAACGATTAGATTTTGTCCCGAAAACAAATCTTATAATGACTTGGGGAGGATTAAGAGGAGGTATTTCTATTGCATTAGCACTTAGTCTTACTAAAGAAATGCACAGAGAATTGTTCTTAGTAATTACTTATGTTGTGGTTGTGGTATCTATTGTTGGTCAAGGTTTAACCGTTGGACCAATTATAAAAAAATTAACTAAGAAAGCAGATTAATGTTTTTTTAGATAAGGCATCGCCTCTTCAAAAGAAATCATAAATTCAGTGTAACCCATGTCGTAAGAAGCGACTTCATAAACGTTATAAATTAATATGATGCCTTCTTCACTGAATCCAATATTTTCAGGTAATTGAAATGGTTTTCCGAAGAAAAAGTTTTCAATATTTAAGTGGTCTTTATTGTTTTCTAAAGAGGCCATAAATTGGGATTCTGCTAATGTTGTAAAGCCATCAATATCATTTATAATAGAACTACGATGTAATGCTTCCCCAGTTTTAGCATCTAGATTTAATAATTTTATTTGATCGTTGCCATGGGCACCACCTTTAAACTCGTATGTACTAATGGCAATAGTGATTATTTCTTCAGACTGATAAGTTAATTCTGTTTCAATACTTAATTCCCAAACAGGTTCTGAGTCTTCAGGATAATCAGATGTAAATTGTAAATATTCGTCGTTAAAGTTTTTTAATATGGTTTGAAGATCTGAAGCATTTTCAGATGAATTTACTGTTGTTAATATTGCATTTTCTATAGTCTTATTCGCGGTTTCACTAAGCTCCTTGTTTTTTACAGCTTCGTCAAAAGCAACAGTGATATTGGCTTCATAAGCCGTATCAATATTGTGGGTCTTAAACTCTAATGGTTTGATGTCTTCATCACAAGCACTAAAAAGTACTAAAACGATTATAAAGGGGAATATGTGTTTCAAAGTCATTTTTGTTTTATTAAAGATGATATAAAGGTATTATATACTTTTCAATACAACGTATAATCTTTTAGTTTTGTTATCGTAAAAATCGTATTTTTCTCAAAAGGGAATGTTGCTAATAATGTTTGTAAATTTTAAAATAGAATTATGAAATTTAATACAAAAACAATACATGGAGGGCAAGAACCAGATGCTGCTTATGGCTCTGTAATGCCTCCAATTTATCAAACATCAACTTTTGCGCAATCTACTCCAGGTGGTCACAAAGGTTATGAGTATGCTCGTTCTGGTAATCCAACGCGCTACGCTTTGGAGAAATCGTTTGTAAGTTTAGAAAATGGAACTTATGGTTTGGCTTTTGGTTCGGGATTGGCTGCTATTGATGCCGTTTTAAAATTACTTAAACCAGGTGATGAGGTAATTTCTACGAATGATCTTTATGGAGGAACGTATCGTTTATTTACAAAGCTATTCGAAAATTTTGGTATTGTATTTCATTTTGTTGGTATGGATAGTGTTCAGCGCATAGAAGACCATATTAATGCTAATACAAAATTAATTTGGGTGGAAACACCAACAAACCCACTGTTAAATATTATAGATATTAGTGCAACAGCAAAAATTGCCAAAAAGCATAAGGTGCTTTTAGCAGTTGATAGCACGTTTGCAACTCCTTATTTGCAACAGCCTTTAGATTTAGGTGCAGATATAGTAATGCACTCCGCAACAAAATATTTAGGAGGTCATAGTGATTTAGTTATGGGAGCCTTAATTGTTAATGATAAAGTATTAGCAGAACGGTTGTACTTTATTCAAAATGCAAGTGGAGCTATTTGTGGTCCGCAAGATGCCTTTCTTGCTCTGAGAGGAATTAAAACGTTACATGTGCGTATGCAGCGCCATTGTGAAAACGCAAAAGTAGTGGCAAACTATTTAGTTAATCATCCTAAAATTAATAAGGTGTATTGGCCAGGTCTTAAAACGCATCCTAATCATGATATTGCAAAAACACAAATGAAAGATTTTGGCGGTATGTTGTCGTTTACAACGAAAGGAGATAATTACGATGAAGCCATTAAGATAGTAGAAAATCTCAAAGTTTTTACTTTAGCAGAATCATTAGGTGGTGTAGAATCTTTAGCAGGACATCCAGCAAGTATGACGCATGTCAGTATTCCTGTTGAAGAGCGAAATAAACTAGGTATTGTAGATTCGCTTATTAGGTTGAGTGTTGGTATAGAAGATGAAGCCGATTTAATTGCGGACTTAAAGCAAGCCATAGGATAGTCAATTTACAGAATCAACTTGTTATAATAAAAAAGACCAAATCAATAAGATTTGGTCTTTTTTATATATCGGTAATTATAATTTTAATCGATGTAAATTATGTAACCAAAGTTTAGCCACACCATCCAATCGTTCGTTTTGTTAGATGATAATTGATGGTCTAAACCATCTGTTTTATCATCAAAAAAGCTTTGAAACCTAAGATCTATCATTAAATCTGATAGTCCGGTTAATTTATATCTCGTTCCAATACTACCAACTAAAGATAGCGTAGACCCTTTTTCATATGTGATTGATCCAGGTTCCCATGAAGGATAAAAATTGTTAGCATTATCAATGTTTCGATCGCCATAAGTAGTTTGTACTGTTGGGCTAAAAAATACGTATTGTACACCTAAACTAGCAAACGGAGCCCAATCAGGTCCTCTTCTAGAATATTGTTTTAAACTATAAGGATAATACTCTAGTTGCGCTCCTAAATTAAAATTCTGAGCCTCACCAGAATGTGCCCTTAATTTGTCTGCTGCTGTACTTGTTCTGGCTTCATCTACCCATTCGCCAAAATGATTAAGTTTTGTTTTATTCCAAGACAGTTCTGCACGAATTTTAAAATGATCTCTAAAATAGCTATTCCTATTAGATAGTTTATAACTCACTAAGTAATCAAAGTTCATATAGTATACAAGACCAATACCAAAACCCGTATTACCAGAATTTGTATCAAAATCATAACGTTCTCCGAAATCTGACTGATAGGCTATAGGTCCTGCAATAACACCAATCTCGTGGGAAAAGTCCAATTGTGAATAACTCAATTGCATTGATAAAAGCAATACAAACGGAAAAATTAGTTTCTTTATTTTTAGTGTCATGTAACTTTATAATTGATACGCTTACCGAGCAAATATATAAAAACTCGATGAAATACAAAATAAAACGGACAAAATGCACGTTTTGTTATTTTTTAATACAATAAATACTATTGATTTTCGAAAAATTAAACTGAGAAAATAAAAAATTAAACACTTATTTTTGTAGGTAAATAATATTCGACACAATATATTATAATTTTCTAAACTATTACAAATATATAATGATTTTGTGTTAAAAATTATTCTTGATTGATTTTATTTAAACGATCATCAATCAATATTTTAGGACTAAATAAACAACAAATATGAAAAACAAAATTGAAGCTTTTTTAGATCTTGTAAGAGAAAGAAATGGCCATGAGCCAGAATTTTTGCAAGCTGTTCAAGAAGTGGCAGAAACGGTCATTCCTTATATCGCAAAACACGATATATATAATGGTAAAAACATTCTATTAAGAATGGTCGAGCCAGAACGATTAATTTCTTTTAGAATAAGTTGGGTAGATGACTTAGGCGAAATACAAGTAAATAGAGGTTATAGAGTACAAATGAATTCTGCAATTGGACCTTATAAAGGTGGGTTGCGTTTTCATCCAAGTGTAAATGCTAGTATTTTAAAGTTTTTGGCTTTTGAGCAAGTGTTTAAAAACTCATTAACAACATTACCAATGGGTGGTGGTAAAGGTGGATCTGATTTTGACCCTAAAGGAAAGTCAGATAATGAAATTATGCGTTTTTGCCATGCTTTTATGACGGAATTATTTAGGCATATTGGTCATAATACGGATGTTCCTGCTGGAGATATTGGTGTTGGAGCAAGAGAAATTGGTTATATGTTTGGAATGTATAAAAAATTAAAGAATACATTCACAGGTGTTTTAACAGGTAAAGGAGCATCTTGGGGTGGATCTTTAATTAGACCAGAGGCTACAGGTTATGGTAATGTCTATTTTGCACAAAATATGTTGCAAAGAGGTAATGATTCTTTTGAAGGGAAGCGTGTTGTGATTTCTGGATCTGGTAATGTCGCTCAATATGCTGCTGAGAAAGCCATAGAGTTAGGTGCAACAGTCCTTACATTGTCTGATTCTGGTGGCTATATTTTAGATGAAGATGGTATTGATACTGAGAAGTTAAAATTTGTCATGGAACTTAAAAACGTAAGACGTGGCAGAATAAGTGAATATATAGAGGCATATCCTAATGCTACATATGTCGCAGGAAAGACTCCATGGTTTGTTAAATGTGATATTGCTTTGCCTTGTGCGACTCAAAATGAGTTAAATGGAGAGGATGCAAAACAATTAATAGAAAATGGTTGTATTTGTGTGTCTGAAGGTGCAAATATGCCTTCTACACCAGAAGCGGTTCACGAATTTCAAAAAGCAAAAATATTATTTGCTCCTGGTAAAGCTTCAAATGCAGGTGGTGTTGCAACTTCTGGATTAGAAATGAGTCAGAATTCATTGCGATTAAGTTGGTCTAGAGAAGAGGTAGATACCAAATTAAAAGATATTATGGAAGATATTCATGACTCGTGTGTAGAATACGGAGAAAATGAAGATGGTTCTGTAGATTACATTAAAGGAGCCAACATTGCTGGCTTTGTAAAAGTAGCAGATGCTATGTTAGCCCAAGGAGTTGTATAACTCATTTTGCACTTAATAATTCTAAGCTTCCATGGTTTTCATGGAAGCTTTTTTATTTCAATATTTCATAATTTAGGTTGTTAAAAAGACCTCTTTACAGAAAAAAATATTTAGTCTTAGTCATTCAATAAAAGTTTAAATCACTTCAATATATGATTATTACATTATTTTCGTTAGTATTAAATATCTTTGACTAAACTTTTAGTAGTAATGTATAACACTGTTCTCAAAATTTTCATTCTAGTCTTTGGTCTTACCATGTCATGTCAAAGTCAAGATTTTTCAACGTTATGGCAAGGCCATTATTCTTATAACGACATAGTAGATGTGGTTAGTGGTGAAAATAAAATATATGCAGCAGCACAAAATGCTGTTTTTAAATATGATACACAAACCAATGAGTTAACTACAATTACTACAGTAGAAGGACTTTCAGGAGAGCAGATTACCACCATTTATTATAGTGAAGAGTATCAATACGTACTAATTGGTTACGAAACAGGATTGGTTGAGGTGTATTCTGAAACAGAAAACTCAGTGTTATCTGTCGTTGATATTTTAGATAAACAAAATATTACACCAGTCAATAAACGGATTAATCATTTTTATGAAAATGAAGGATTCATATATATATCTACCGATTATGGTGTTTCTGTTTATGATTTAGAACGTTTAGAATTCGGAGATACTTATTTTTTAGGTAATGGAGGTTCTCAGGTTACCGTAAAACAAGTTTCAATTTTAAATAATGAAATTTATGTCGCTTGTTTAGACGGTAATGGAGTAAAAAGAGCAGATTTAAGCAATCCTAATTTAATAGATTTTGCGCAATGGGAAACTATTGTAATTGGTAATTATTATACCATGAATACTATTAGCAATAAATTGTATACTGTACGTGATAATAAGGTGCTTTATGAAATAAATGGTACAACTTTAAGCACACTACTAACATTACCACTTTTACCATTAGATGCAGATGTTTCTGGATCACAGCTTATCTATTCAACAGAAGATGCTATTTATGTCTATAACGAAAATATACAATTGGTAAGTAGCTTTGAACCAACGGTAGAATTTGATTCTAATTTTTCATCGGCAATTACTTTAGATGATGCCGTTTATATTGGTACCGATACTTTTGGTGTTTTAAGTAAATCTATAGCATCTTCAGGTACTTACATTGAAATAAAACCTAATGGTCCGTTATTTAATGAAACTTTTAGGCTTAATGCAGAGTCTAGTACTGTTTGGTCTAGCTTTGGGGATTATACAGAAGCTTTAGTGCCAGATCCTATGCGTAGTCGTGGTATAAGTTATTACAGTAATGATGTTTGGGAGTCCATTCCATTTGAGGATGTGTTTGGAGCCAAAAACCTTGCTCAAATAGCTGTGAATCCTTTTAATACTGGCCAAGTATTTGTGAGTTCTTTTGAAGATGGTCTTTTAGAAATAAATAACTTTGAGCCTACTATATTATATAACGAAAATAATAGTGGTTTAGAATCCTTATTAATACCTGCTTTTCCTACGTTTAAAAGTACCAGAGTTTCGGCTTCTGCTTTTGATACTAGTGGGCTTTTATGGACCATGACTTCGCTGTTATTTGAACCTTTAAAATCTTATGATCCTAGTTCTGGTAATTGGAATAGTTATGATTTTTCAAGTATAATTCAAGATGCTATTAGGGATGAATTTGGGTATTTTGATATTGCTATAGATGCTAATGGTACCAAATGGATTGGTGCTTATACCAATGGTATATATGCTTATAATGAATCGATATCTGATACTCCACTTAGAAATATTAAAAGCGCAGAACAAGGCTTGCCTTTTCCTAGAGTTAATGCCATTGCTGTAGATAATAGAAATCAACTTTGGGTTGGGACATTTACAGGGTTAAGAGTCCTTTATAATACCTCTGGGTTTTATGATGATGTTAACCCAACGCTGAGTTCTATAATTATCTTAGAAAATGGAATTGCAAAAGAATTATTAGAAGGAGAAACCATTACAGATATTAAAGTAGATGGCTCTAATAATAAATGGATAGCCACAGTAGATTCTGGTGTGTTTTATTTGTCGCCAGACGGTCAAACTACTATTTACCATTTTACTAAAGATAATTCTCCTTTACCTTCCAATAGGATTAATGATATCTCTATAGATTCTAATAATGGTATTGTTTATATTGCTACTATTAAAGGCTTGTTAGCTTTTAAGGCTGGTGGTTCTAAGACGGAAGAGACTTTAAAAGATGCCTTTGTGTATCCAAATCCGGTACGACCAGAATATAATATCCTTGGTTTTAATGATCTTAATGATATTAATAAAGGAGTTAAAGTTAGCGGACTTACAGAACGTGTTAATATTAAAATTACTGATATAGAAGGTAATTTGGTTGCCGAGGCGCAATCTAGTGTTAATTTAAGATCTTCTAGTGCCAATTATAATTTTGCTATTGATGGTGGTACTGCCATTTGGAATGGTAAAAACCTTGGTAATTCTGTGGTGAGAACAGGAGTGTATTTAATCTTAATTTCAGATTTGGATTCTTTTGAGACTAAGGTGTTAAAAGTTTTAATCGTACGATAATACATGCTCTCTAAAAATAATAGCATTGTTCTTTCCAAATTAAAATATAGAGACTACGACCTTATTGTTAAGTGTTATACTGAGCAACGCGGAGTGGTGAGTTATATGTTAAGAGGTGTGCTAAAATCTAAAAAAGGGTTATCTAAAACTGTCTATTATCAGGTGTTGTCTCAGCTTCAGATTGAAGAGAATTACAAGCCCAATCAATCGCTTCAGTATATAAAGGAGGTTAAGTTTAATTACATTTATAAAAGTCTTCATACTAATATCTATAAAAGTTCTATTGTATTATTCCTGTCAGAGATACTTAGTAATGTGTTAAAGGAGGAAGAAAAAAACGAAGACTTGTTTCATTTTATAACGGCATCGCTTCAGTATTTGGATAATGAAGATCAGTTTTCAAACTTTCATTTATTATTTCTGTTGAAGCTTACGCGCTACTTAGGATTTCTACCCGAAAACCTACAAAACAATTATGACTTTTTTAATTTAGAATCTGGTGTGTTTGAGGCGAAGAATCATGGTGTATATTCGGTTTCTGGTGAGAATTTAACACTCTTAAAACAGTTGTTAGGCACAAGTTTTGATGCTTTAAAAGCGGTTAAGATTACAGCAAACCAAAGACAAGATTTTTTACATATGCTGTTGCATTATTTTGAATTACATTTGGGAAGTTTTAAAAAGCCTAAATCATTACAGGTGCTTAATGAGGTGTTTCATTAAGCGACTTTTATAAACCCGTTTTTATACTCATGAGTGTACAACTGAAGCGCTATACTGTTACTATTATCTTTTTATTTCTTTTTTTACAGTGGTCTATTGGACAAACCGTTACTGTATTAGAGGCAGGTACCCAAACGCCTATTCCAGGTGTTGCTGTCTATCATCTTAATAAAAGCAAGCCTTTAATTACTGATATGTATGGTAAAGTCTCGTTGGATGATTTTACTGCAGATGGGCTTATTGTCTTTAAAGATTTCTTATATGAAACCGTTCAGTTTACGAAGTCTGAAATTGCAATCCGTAAGGGTGTGGTTTATCTTGTTCCTAAGGTAGAGGGACTTAACCAGATTGTTATTTCTGCCTCTAAGTTTGAACAACATAAACGTGATATTCCGCAAACCATTGTTAGTATTAATGCCAAGGATATTGCCTTAGCGAATCCGCAGACCAGTGCCGATGTTTTGGAGAATACCGGGAATATTTACATCCAAAAAAGCCAATTGGGAGGTGGCTCTCCTATGATAAGAGGGTTTTCTACCAATAGACTTTTAATAACTGTAGATGGAGTGCGGATGAATAATGCCATCTTTAGAGGCGGTAATCTTCAGAATGTAATTTCTATAGATCCGTTTTCTATTCATCATACCGAAGTTACATTAGGAGCTGGAGCTGTTGTTTATGGTAGTGATGCTATTGGTGGAGTTATGAGTTTTTATACAAAGACACCACAACTGTCTCTAACCGATGATTTGAATATAGAGGCCACTGCTTTAACACGTTTTGCGACGGCGAGCAATGAAAAAACGGGCCATTTTGATGTTAATCTAGGTTACCAGCATTGGGCGTTTTTAACTAGTGTGAGTTATACCAACTTTGGCGATTTACGTATGGGGAGTCATGGTCCTGATGATTACTTAAGGCCCACTTATGTAACACAGGAAAATGGAGTGGATGTTATGGTGACTAATCCGAATCCTATAGTGCAATTACCTACAGGTTATGATCAAATAAATGTGATGCAGAAGGTGCGTTATGAGCCGTCTAACGATTTGGATTTGGATTTAGGACTGTATTATTCTCGAACGTCAGAGTATTCTAGGTATGATCGGTTGCTGCGTTATAGCGGTGATCATTTGCGATCTGCCGAATGGAATTATGGGCCGCAACAATGGTTTATGGGTAACTTACAGTTAACCAAATTGAGTAGCCGTTCTAATCTCTATGATAAAATACAGACCACGTTGGCTTATCAGAACTTTGTAGAGAGCCGTAGTGATCGAGATTTTGGTTCTGAATTACGTGATATACGCGAGGAGAATGTTGATGCTATTTCGTTTAATCTTGATTTGGAAAAGCATATTCATCCTAAACTGACGCTTTTCTATGGTGCAGAATATTTATATAATACGGTAGGTTCTGAGGGCTCTCAGTACCATCTAGACACAAAAACCACGACTGCTACTGTGACGCGCTATCCTGATGGAGCGACTTGGCAATCTTTTGCGGCTTATACCAGTTTAAAATACAAACCGAATAGTCGTTTTGTGCTTCAGTCTGGTTTGCGTTATAACCAAGTGTTATCTCATGCTGATTTTACGGAGAATAATGTGTTTTTAAACCTTCCTTTTGATACGGCAGATGTGAATACTGGAGCCTTAACAGGTACTGTTGGTTTTACTTGGTCTCCAAGTGATATGATTCAATGGAAACTTAATGCTTCTACAGCCTTTAGAGCTCCGAATATTGATGACATTGGTAAGGTGTTTGATTCTGAGCCAGGCGCTGTTGTGGTGCCTAACAAAGATTTGGATGCTGAGTACGCTTATGGTGGGGAGTTGGGCTTAAAACTTAACTTTAACGATAAGGTGGTTATTGATATGGCGACGTATTATACCTTTTTAGATGATGCTTTGATTCGACGAGATTATGAGTTGAATGGAGCTACAGAACTGGATTATGATGGGGAATTAAGTACCATACAAGCCATACAAAATGCGTCTAAGGCTTGGATTTATGGTTTTGAAGTTGGTATAGATGTTCATTTTACTAAGTCTTTAATGTTACGTTCGCAGTATAATATTATTGGTGGTACTGAAGATAATAATGGAGTAGAAGAGCCTACACGACATGTGGCTCCTAATTTTGGGAGAACGCATTTGACTTGGACCAGTAAGCGTTTTTTGTTTGATGCCTTTATGGTGTATAATAGTACGTTGTCTTTTAACCAATTGTCTCCTTCGGAAACGGCTAAGGATTATATTTATGCTTTGGATGCTGATGGGAATCCTTATGCTCCGTCTTGGTCTACTTTAAATTTAAGAACGCAGTATCAGTATAATGATCATCTGAGTCTTACGGCAAGTTTAGAGAATATAACAGATCAGCGGTATAGACCTTATTCTTCTGGGATTTCGGCAGCAGGTAGGAATTTGGTGCTTGCTTTGACCTATACCCTTTAGTCGCTTTCTGTTTCTACTATAGCCTTTACATTTTTGATGTTTTACATGTTTTTACTGGTTTGTGGTATGCTGGTTCTATGGTTTTGAGCAGGTGTCAAGGGTCGTTGGGTGTTATACGGCTTACATACGGAGTACATACGGAGGAGATACGGAGTAGCTACGGAGGAGTTACTGGTGCATTTTGCTTATTATTTGATTTTTATCTGGATATGGCCTTAAGCTCACCCGACGCATACCCGACGCATATCCGAAGGAGACCCGAGGTTACTATGGGTGAACCTCTCTTTTTCTTTGGTTTTGCTTTGGTTTAGATGTGGCTTGGATGTGGCTTGGGTCTTGTTTCGGTTTTGCTTGGATTTTGCTTGGTTTGGTCATAGGGTTTGTGCTGTTTTATGTTGTAACAGGGTATTGTATGCACAAAAAAAGCCTCATTTTCATGAGGCTTTTTTCGATTGTTCTATAGGCTCTAAGCAAATGCTTAGCGCCTATAAGGTTGGTTGGTTGGTTAGTGTTGTTTTAATGCTTTTTTACTGATTACTTGTCCGCTTGCTAAGGTCACTTTAGCGATGTAAGCAGCTTGGCTTAATTTAGATACATTGTAAACCTCGGTTGCGCTGTTTCCTTTAAAGGTATAAATGCGTCTTCCTAAGGCATCAAATAGTTCTACATTAGTAATGGTTTGAGATTTTCCTACTTTAAATTCAACTTCACCATTTTGTAATTCTGTGATGGTAAGATCAGTTGCCTCTATAACACTGTCTTCTATTGAAAGTGTTAAGGTTTCAAATACAATTTCGAAACGGTTGTTGAACTCGCCAGCCTCAGATGTAAATGTGTAATCTGAATCTTTAAGGTTGTGTGTTGTGTTTAATACATTATCCTTTACGTACACCGCATTTTCCGTCATAAAGGTTCCTTCTAGTTGGTAGATTGAAATGCTGTATAATGTTGGCACTTCTATTCCTGTTACGAATCCTAAAGGAATGACTTCGTCTAGGGTTAAACTGTTTGGGTTTTTACCTTGAATGGCTAAATTTTGAACCTCAGCATTTTCGATTACTGAATATAGTATGGCGTTAATATCCGTAGAGATATTCTTTTTAGCATCGTAATACGCACCATCATAATCATCTGTAGCTCCATTAACGTAGGCAACCAAAGTTTGATTTGTTACGCCGTTGTCTGTGGTTAAGTTTAACCATAATTTGTTAGGCTGATCTGCGGCACCTGATCTAAAGAACTGAGTGTTACTTCCTGTAACTCTCATGCTATTGTTAAATACCACGTCTGTTCTTTTAATATCTGTACTTACGGTTGAAGCGGTAGCTCCATTATCCATAGATACAAAGAAGGCTTGACCAGAAGGAATTGCTCTATCTGGCATTACTAGATCTCCTCCCATGGTTTCACCAGATCCATTAATTATGGCATAATCGTCTTGTGCATAGTTAAGTCCTTCGTTACCATTTTCAGTAGCTGATGCTGCTGTTGCTTGCGACCAGAAGAATATGGCTCCGTCTATAATGGGATCTGTTTCACTTGCGTTAACGTCTAAGAATAGATCTGCATCTATAGCTGATGGGTATGGGTTGCCGATGAGGTTCCAGTTGTTATCGTTAGTTTCCGAATCGTTTCTGTAGATAGGGATGTTATAAATTCCGTTGTTAAAAGGCCCTTCAAAGGTGTAGGTTGCATTTCCAGGGAATAAACCTAAAACAGACTGAGCTGCAGCATAACCATAACCTGTTGCCATAACATCTGGGCCCAATGCAGGGACCCAATCGTCACCGTTATCATCAATATCATCTTGTCCTATAACAGCCGAACCGTCATTAGAAGTCTCCCTTGTTTTATCTAAAAAGTTTTGACCACTGTAAGCGTAGGTTCTACCAGGATTAGCTTCGGCTAAACCGTCTCCAACTAATTCTCCAGTAACAGGCGTGCTCCAGTATACATATTCATGACGATTATTTAAATAACCTGTTGTTTTAAATACTATTATTTTAGTTTTGTCTGATAATACATTTCCTGTAACAGTAGCGGCATCATTTACTTGAACAAATGAACCCGAGGAATTAACAATTAGGCTTCCATCTACAATTAGATTATTTTTTACTTTTACGTAAGTATTGTCAGAAATTATTAATTCATTACCTGCTGTAATTGTACAACCACAGGCTTCGAAACTTGTTTCACCGTTAGTGAGTTCTGCAGTATCATAGTCGCCATCGATGACAATATATCTGTCTAGTCCTGTCGCTGTATCCCAGTTTGTACCGTCCCAACTTGACACACGTACATCTAATTTTACGGCGTTAGAGGCTGTAAAACACGTTGCTGTATCTTCTCTTAATTGGCAGTAATATTGATAACTATTTAAAGTTTCTGTATTGGCAATGCTTAACATGTTAGATTGTTGTCCTGAGTAATCTGAGTTTCCTGCTAAAATTTCTACCCAAGTTGCTGTTCCTGGTGCGTTATAGTACCATTGGTATGCTAATTCTTGTGTGTCATCTCCTGCGTCATAACCTTCCATACCTGAAATGGTAAAGCTTGCTGCAAACTCACACTCAAAGTTTGCATCGGCAGGTTGAAGGGTTACGGATGGTGGCGAACCAGTTGAATAACTAAAAAGTCCAATGTCACTATAGTCATTACCACTACAAGATGAAACGCCGTCTCCAACCCAGTCAATAATGGTCCAGTTACTAAGTTCTGCTAAGGTAAACGTGGGATCTGGAAGTTGAGTTGCTGTGTTGGAGCGTCTGAAATTAAAACCTCTATCACCTGTTATGATTGTAGAGTCCATCCAATCGCTATCTTGATAAACACCAAATTCATCTATTGTTGTTCCTGATTTTACCAATCTAATTAGATCATGTTCATTTGATTTTTTATTAATACCTCCACTAGAAAATTGAGCATTAGTCGTTGTCGTTAATTCACCAGAACCTCCAGTTATACTTGTACACGCGTTAGTTGGGGTTGGTGGATTTTGTCTACCTAAGGCGATCACATAAGTACTTCCATTAGGTATAGCATAATTTTCTAAATCAAAAATGTTAATTGCAGCTGCTGTATTGTCACCGTTAGCAATTACCTCGATAGAGTAATCGTCAGTATTGATTGTTAATCCGGTTCCATTATATAATTCTACGTAACTAAGACCACCAAAGGTAGCATCCGTAATTTCACTAATAAATAAATCGGTTGGTACTACACCGGAATTCCCTTCACAACTTGAAATTTGTGAATTAATAACATTAAAAGGAGTTGAAGCCGGACAACCTAAGCTATCTGAAATTTCTAAGGTTCCACTTGTAGCACCCGATGGAACGGTAACTTGCATTTCTGTTGCAGAGATATTAGTTACTGTTGCAGATACACCATTAAAAGCTGCTGTTGCCGTTGCCAAGTTTGTTCCTGTAATTGTAACTATTGTGCCTACAGGGCCAGATGAAGGACTGATAGTTATACTACCAGCAGCGCAATTACCTTCTCCGCTCACTCCGAATGTATAAGGGTTTTCATCTGCATCATCGTTTACGATAGTAATAGTACCGTTTCTGGTCCCTATAGCGGATGGATTAAATTCTATTTCGAAAGCAACTAAATCTCCAGGAGCTAAAGTTACAGGTGTTGGGTTAGTGACAATAGTAAATTCCGTAGCGTTAGAAGAGGTTATACTAGGTACATCCAAATCTGCAGAGCCTTCATTTCTAATGTAATAAGTCTTTACAGGTGGTGTGGCTGTACCCACTTCTGTAGCGGCAAAAATAGTATTGTTACCGGTGTTAGCTGCATTTCCATTGGTGATTGAAGTAAAGGTATTTCGTTCTACGTCTATTTCACTAGCTGAGTATGCACAGAGGTTAAATGTGCCAAATGAATTATTAAAGAATTCCCAGACTCTGACATACACTGTAGCGCCAGGTGTGAGGCCAGATGCACTAATTTGAGACATGTTATCTTCTCCAGAATCGTCATCACAACTTACTAAAGATAAACTTCCGCAAGACCCTGTGTATAATGCCATACCTGAATCTGTAAAACCTCCATTTTCAGAAGTTGTAAGGGTTACGGCTCCACTAGAAGGTACAGTAAGTTTAAACCAAACATCTCCGCCTTGGTAGCCACCACAACCAGGATCTGCAACACCACTATCTGTAGCTCCTACATTAGTAAAAGATTGATTGACGCAGGTGCTGTTTACAGGTATGGTTAATGCATTTATACAAGAATCGTAAAAGTCGTTGTCTGTTATCGTTACGGTGTGTGTGGTATTGGCACCTATAATTGCAGCATTACCACCAGTTGGGTTGCTAAGATTTAAAATAATGGTCTCATCAGACTCTATATCGATATCATCGTTAGAAATAAAGATTGTAAAACACTGATCTGCGGTATTTCCTGCAGGGAATGTAAGTGTTTGTGGAAAGCTAATTGCCGCAGGAGTACCAGCTCCATCGTCGTAATCGGTTCCGTTGGTTGCCGTACTGGCTCCATCTAAGGTGATGTCTACGGTTGTGGCATTGGTAGCTGATTCGTTGGCGATAGCGACACAAACATCTATAAAAAGGCCATCTTCTGTTAGTGTAGATGAGGTAGAATTAAATGCAACATTTGTATCTGAAATTACAGTAGAACACGAATCACCGCTTAAAGTAATATCGTCAATAGCCCATATTTCATTAGTAGCATCATTTAATGATACAACTTTAACAAATAAAGTATTCCATGTGTCTGGAACATCTACTATTAAATTAGATTTTGCATTATTTCCTGATAAATTACCTCCACTAGGATAAGTGTAAGTAATTGGAGTTCCAGCTGTAGTACTAACGACACCTGTTCCACTCATTCCAAATCTAGCATTACTATTTCCAACAATTGTAATATCTGGTGTTGAGCTAAAAGTTGACGTTTGTGAAAGATAAACTTTTAAATTGTCACCACCATCAATTCCATTTCCAGTTGAACCAGATATTGAGGCATTCCAAAGACTAAAAGATACATTTGTTATGCTTGAAATGTCGATACCACTACCACCGTTATCTAGATTAATTGTAGCGTTGCCATTAGTACGTTGAAATGAACGAGAACCTGATTTTATTCTATCACTTGGAGTACCCGTATTAATGGTAGAAGGTGCTCCATTTGTATTTGAATATAACCAAGTGTCTCCGCTTGTTTCAAAACCTTGGGAAAATAATACGCCATTGGCACCATCATCATCAGTAATACTTAAGGTCGTTTCATCATCACTACCTACTGCGGCACTATCTCCACCAGCTACGTTTTGAATTTCAAAGGTATAATCGGTGCTGTCGCTGCAGTTGGTGTTGTTTGCAATAGCTACAGTAACACATTGTTGCGCGCTGCTACTTGCAGGAAACGTTATGTTTTGTGTAGTGTACGACAAGTGTGGTGCAGTGCCCGACGTTAATACCACTTGTGCCGTCGTTGGTGTTGCACTTGGATTTGTGATATCTACGCATAAATTAATAGAACTACCTCCTTCATTTGCAGAATAAGTTGCTGACGCAAAGTCTAGTTCTGTATCTGTTGAACTTGCACCTATTCCTGTTAATATTAAATCTTGCATACGGATACCTCTTCCAGAGGTTGCATTTACTGATAATCTTAAGACCGTATTTGCTGAAACTGTTGCAATGTTTATTGTTCTTGTAATGTAGCTTGTTGTTGTATTAGGTGTTGTATACGATTGTGTAAAGGTTGTCCCTCCATCTGTTGAAACTTCAACTAAAACAGCTCGATGTGATCCAGCACCATAAGATCTTATATCAACCTCAAAAGTAGCACTAGTATTAGCGCTCAAATCATAAGAGGCAGTTTCTATTACATCACCAGTGCTAGCAGGTTCTATAAGATAATATCCTGATTGGGCTATAGGTAGTCCTGTGTTGTCAGTGTCAGTCCATCCTGCTGGAAATGTGCCACCTCCGGCTACATTAAAAATTTCTTGTCCATACCCAGACAAAACAAAACATAAAAAGGCGATAAGGGACAGTGCGTAGTTTTTTACCATAGGGATAGTTGAGGGTTAGTGACTGACAAATGTATTCTAATATTAGATTCGGTTAATGTCTTGTAAGTTATGTATTTATTAACAATAGGAGATTGTGTTTTTGCAACTTATCTATTAAGTGTATGATAAATCGGTTAAACGGTAATTTAACATTGTGATAAATTCGATGTTTTAACATTTAGTGGTTTGTGATTGTTATTTATTTAGGGTTTTGACTGCATTATATGTTGCAGCGCTATCTTTTGTTTTGGGATTCTATTGTACTTTTGAAATCTATGGATTTAAGTAAAAGCTATACGGTAGCGGAGGCTCAAAAAAAACTGGAACATTATTGTGCTTACCAAGAGCGCTGCCATAAAGAGGTGCGGCAAAAGTTGCGCGATATGCGCATGATTCCTGAGGCTATAGATGTGATTATAGTGCAGTTGATTGCTGATAATTTTTTGAATGAGGAACGCTTTGCTCAGGCTTTTGTTCGTGGGAAATTCCGGATTAAAAAATGGGGTAAAAACCGTTTGCTGCGTGAGTTGAAATTTAGGGGTGTTTCTAAGTATAGTATTGATAGTGCTTTTAAGGAGATTGATTTGGATGATTATTATGAGACTTTAGATGAATTGGTGCAGAAACGGATTGCTCAGGTAAATGAGCCTAATGTTTATAAGAAGAAGAAAAAGGTGGCTGATTATTTGTTGTATCGTGGTTGGGAATCGGGTTTGATTTATGAGAAGTTGCGGGAGTATCTTGGGTGATTTTTTTTGGTTGGTGGTTATGGGTTTTGTGGATTCCTGCCTTCGCAGGAATGACAGAAGGTAGTGAATTTAGGTTTGTTATTGGTTTTGGATTTTTGCTTTTGCAGGGGTGACAGCGTTGTTTGGGGATGATTGTTGGTTTTATTGTGGTTGTGGATTCCTGCCTTCGCAGGAATGACAAAAGGTAGTGCAGGAATGAAGAGTGTTATGCAGGGTTGACTAGTGTTGCTTATGGATGATGGTGTTGTTTAAGGATGATTGCTTTATGTATGGATGATTGTTGGGTTTTTGTGGATTCCTGCTTTCGCAGGAATGACAAGTGGTGTTTGGTTGCTGTTGCTATATAAAATGAAAAAAGCCTTTTCAGTGCTGATGTTATCAGGTGAAAAGGCTTTTATTATGTGTTGTAATTAGGTTCTATAGGTTAAATACAGCTCCTAGGTTTAATGTGAATTGGTTGTGTATATCGATGCTGTCTTTTTCGTATTTGGCTAACGGGAAATTGGCTTCTGTGTATACTCCGAATCCTTCTGTAAAGAAATAACGTGCTCCAAGGTGACCACCAAAGTTTTTAAGGCTAAGGTTTAAACCTGGATATAGATCGAAGTTTTCATCGATATTAATAACGTTACCTAAGTTGGCGTTAAAACGTGCTTTTAAATCGAAACGATCTCCGAAGTCTAGATCTTCGATACCGCTAGCACCACCTAAAGCGTAAGAAGAGGATACACCAACTGAGATGTTTTCTCCTAAACCGTGATCGAAACTTACATTAACTCCGGTTGCGTAATCTTGGATATTGGCACCGACTTGAAACTTTTGATCTCCTTTACCTTCAAAGGCTTGTGCATTACCAAAACTAAATGCTAATAATGCTACTACAAGTAAAATATTCTTCATGTTTTTCATTTTTAAATGGGGGCAAATATACGAATAGTATTTTTATAATTGTTAGAAAGTTAGTTGAAACGATGGGTGTTAGCTATGGCTTTATTGTTTTTCCAGTCGATCCATTTTTGTCCTTTAATACGTCGCATGAGATTATCTATGTTGCGCATTATAAAAACGTTGTATAGGGCTTTTGCTATGTTTTTGGGATTTCGGGCTATGGCGCGTAAGCTCATAGAAAATCCTGGGGTTATGTAACGCATGTAGTGCCAGTAGCCTTCTGGCATGTATAGGATTTCTCCGTGGTTAAGTTCGCATGTCCACCCTTTGGCCTTTTTTAAGGCTGGCCATTTTGTGAGGTCAGGTTTATTAAAGTCTATATCTTCTCTGGTAATTAGGGAGTAGGGGACTTTATAGAGGTGTTTGTTTTGCTTTTGGTTGAATAGGATGCATTGTTTTTTGCCTTGGAAATGGAAGTGGAAAATGTTTGCCAAATCGATATCGTAATGCATAAAGGTATGTGAGTCTTTTCCGCCAAAGAAGAGCATGGGTAGTTTTTTCATGAGTCTTAATCCGAAATCGGGAAAGGTGAAATCGTTTTGGAGTTGTGGGACTTCTTTTAGGATGTTCCAGAGGAAAATGCGGTATTTGGTGGGTTGGGTTTTTAGTAGGTCTACGTAATCGCTCATTTTCATTTTGGCGTGCGGTTGGTTGAAGCCGTCTTTGAAATGTACGGGTCTGTCGTCGTAGAGTGGGACTGTTTTATCTCCTGCGACTTCTTTGATGTAGTCTAGGTTCCATTTGGAATAGGCAGGCCAATCTGTGATGTGTTTTTCTATGACCACTGGTTTTTGTGGTTTGAAATAGTGTGTTATGAAATCTGCTTTTGAGATGGTTTTAACACGTGGTATTTGTTTGAGGTTTAGTGGCAATGGTTATTGTTTTTTAATGGGGTAAAGTTACGGAAAGTTGTTGGTTTGTGGATTCCTGCCTTCGCAGGAATGACAGTTGGTGTTGAATTGGGGTTTGTTCCTGCCTTCGCAGGAATGACAACGTTGTGTAGGGAATGATTGTTGGTTTTGTGTTTTTTGTGGTTCCCGCAGATCTTGAAGATTTACGCGGATTTTGGTTTTTGTGGATTCCTGCCTTCGCAGGAATGACAAATGGTATTGAATTTAATTGGTTCCTGCCTACGCAGGAATGACAAGTGTTGTGTGGGGATGATTGTTGGTTTTGGTTATTGGTTGTGGATTCCTGCTTTCGCAGGAATGACAGGGTAACGTTGGGATGACAGTGTTGTGTAGGGGTGACAAATGGTATTGGATTATAGCCATTTGGTGTCTCTTGATGTGGCGTCTAGGATATCTATATTTAAAACTGAAGCGATTTGTTTGGCTTTTGAGAAGGCATCCTCTACGTCTCTAGAATCGTAAATTTCTATTTTTTGATTGGTGTTGTAAAATAGATTGACTTTAACCACTGCATTGGATACATTGGCACTCGCGCTTGCTGCCCAAACGGTTGTGGTTTCTGTAGTTTTAAAGACAGAGACATAATCAATTTTTGGAAGTGGTTGCCATTTTCCAACAGTGATCCCCAAAAAAGATTTAACACGTCTGTATTTATTGTTTTTGTAATCTAACTCCATACCCTCTTGTATTAATAAATAGATGCCTATAAATAGAGGTACTAAACCTTTAATATCAGTTATAGTGGTTATGAGTCCAACAATTAAAGCAAAAGTTCCGAGTACGTATTGCCAAACTAAATTTTTTCTTTTAAATTTAAATGTGTTCATATATAATGTTTAAATAAAAAAAGTCCATTTTTTTACAAATGGACTTTTTCTTGTTTTTAAAATGTCTTAAGACTTTTTAACCTTAGGATCTTCAGCTATAATATTTTCATCTTCAACTGTAGTTGCTTCAGTTTCAATATTAGCATCTTCTGCTTCAATTTCTTTTTTGTCTTTTCCTTTTAAATACTCCGGTAAATCCATACCCGCCATATTAAACATTTCTTGTAAAGGTGGTACAGATTTGTACATGCCCGATAAGAAGCCAGCAGTAGACGATTTTCCATCTTCTCCGCCTGAACCATTATCCCAAACGGTTACTTTATCAATCTTAATATTCTTAATGGCTTCTGATTGGATTCTTACCAATTCTGGTAATTTGTCTGCAATTAATAATAATACCGCATCTCTACTGTTGTTTCCAGCAGCTTTTACAATTTGCTCCATACCAGCTGCTTGTTTGGTTAAGATTTCAAACTGTCCTTGAGCTTCGGCTTGTGCTTTAAATAAGATGGCATCTGCTTCCCCTTTTGCTTGTCTTCTAGTACGTTCTGCTTCTGCTTCTGCGTCTATTTCAGCTTTTTGTTTATCAATTTCAGCTGGCACTACGATATCTGCTAATTGTGTTGAGCGTACACGTTCTGCTCTTGCAACTTCTGCTTCTCTTTCTGCAGCATACGCTTCTTCTAAAGCTTTTGCAGCTTGTACTTTTTCAGAGGTAATAGCTCTTTTTTCAGCTTCTGCTTCTTTTTCTCTTCTTAAAGCATCTGATTCTGCAATTGATATTTTTGCTGTGTTTTCTCCATCAATAGCGCGTGCGTTTGCCTCAGAGGTTTTAATTCTTTCGTCTTTTAAAGATTCTGCTTCACCAATTTTTGCTAATGCGATAGCACTTGCTGTTTTTACTCTTTCATTTTGGTTTGCATTGGCTTCACCAATTTTGGCTAGTGCATTTGCAGCAGCAATTTGAGTACGTTCATTTTGTGCAGCATTTGCTTCACCAATTTTTGCTTTAGCATGTAATTCTGCAACTTGTGTTCTTTCATCTTGTTCTGCGTTTGCTTCACCAATAGAACCATCTCTGGTTTTCTCTGCCACCGATTTACGTGCTGCGTTAATTGCATGTGCTGCAGCTTCTTTACCTAAAGCTTCGATATAGCCAGACTCGTCAACGATATCCGTAATGTTTACGTTGATCAGTTTTAACCCTACTTTCTTTAATTCTGTTTCTACAGATTGTGAAATGTTGGTTAAGAATTTGTCTCTATCGTTATTAATTTCCTCAATATCCATTGAAGCCACTACTAAACGTAATTGACCAAAAATGATTTCTTGAGCTAGTTCTTGGATTTCATTTTGTCCTAGTCCTAATAAACGCTCAGCCGCATTTTGCATGATACCAGGTTCTGTAGAAACCCCAATGGTAAAACGCGATGGGACATTAACACGAATGTTTTGCTTAGATAAGGCGTTAACTAAATTCACCTCAATAGAAATTGGCGTTAATTCTAGGAATTCGTAATCTTGGATTACAGGTAATATAAAGGCTGCACCACCATGGATACATTTGGCTGATTGTCCGCCTCCCACTTTTCCATAGACTACTAAAATTCTATCTGAAGGACAACGTTTGTAGCGTTTGATTAAAATGATGATGGTGACCACAATAAATAAGGCCACAAAAATGAATAGCATAGGTCCGCCGAGGCTTTCCACATTAATGTTTTGAATGGTTAGTACATGCATAGTTTTTAAATTTGAAGGTTAGTTTTTAATTCTGTAATTTCTTTTGTGGTTGAGGCGTTAGTAAAGGATCGGTTGGAGTTTTACTAGGCTCAATAGGTTTACGGGTTTTGTCTACGATGAGAATTCCGTTAGGAGTAACATCCAGTACTTTAATAATGGTCCCTGTTTTTAATGGGGTTAATGCATCTGTAAGGGCATCTAATTCTCTTAAAGAACCTTGAACTCTAATGCTTACTTTTCCCATTTTAGAGCGGTCTGCACCGATGGTTAAATAGACTTCTCCCACGGCATTAAGTGCGTTTTTATAGTTTAAGGTGCCACTATCTGATAGTTTGCTAATAAAGAAAAAGAGTGCCGCCATAATTGCCATCATAATTAATCCAGAAAACACGGATATCATTAGGGTTACCGGAGTTGAGAGTCCGGCGTCTATACACGCAATGCCACTCCAACCAAAAATGGTAAAAAAGCCGACAAGGTTTTTAAAGGATATGAATTGAAACCCGGCTTCTAGATCGGCATCGATATCAGCGTCTACATCTGTATCTCCTCCGGCGAAGGCCATAATCATTACCACTGTAAATATTAGCGAGCCTGCAATGGCTAGCATCCAATATATTTTGGGTAGAAATTCTAAATTTGAAAACCATTCTGCCATAAGATTCCGTATTAAATTTGAGTTACTAAAGGTACAACGATTGTAAGATTATACCATCTTAATTTTGAAAGTAAATCTGTGACACCATTACCATCTTTAAAGGGGTTTAAATCTTTAGTGTTTTCCGTTTCTTGTGTTTGAAGGCAGCGCTTCAAATTGGGATAATGGATTTTGTTTTGATGGTTATTACTGTATGGTTGTTTTTATACGTTTGGAGCCTCAAGGGAGTTTTGAGATTTAGACGACTTTCAAGGTATTAGTATCTTGTGGGTGGGTTTTGTTACAGAAATTTTGGGAAATATTTTGTTTTTGGTGTTGTTATGGATTCCTGCCTTCGCAGGAATGACAGAGTTTGTTGGTTGGTGGAGGTTTATTTTTAAAACGAATTAGTTGGTGTAGGGTTTATGGGGTTGTTTTAGTGGTTTCGTTTTGTTGTGGATTCCTGCCTTCGCAGGAATGACAAGTGGTGTTGAATTGGGGTTTGGTTATTGGTTGTGGGTTCTTGCCTTTGCAGGAATGACAAAGCGGGTTGTTGCTGTTGTTGTTGGTTTAGTTCTATAAAGAATTAGAGGGTGTGAGACTAATGGGTGGTTGTTTTAGTGGTATAGTATTTTTGTGGATTCCTGCTTTCGCAGGAATGACAGAGTGGTGTTGTAGGTGGTGGTTTGTTTTTAGAACGAATTAGTTGGTGTAGGGTTTATGGGTGGTTGTTTTAGTGGTTTCGTTTTGTTGTGGATTCCTGCCTTCGCAGGAATGACAGAGTGTGTTGTTATTTGTTATGTATTAGCTTCAATGTCTACGGTTTACCTGCTTTTGCAGGAATGAGAACGCGCATTGAATTTATATTGAGGTATTTACGGTTTTAGATATTATAAAATAGTATTCATGTATTATTTTTTAGTCTTTTGTCATTCCTGCGAAGGCAGGAATCCACTAGGTTTCTTGATGTTGATTTTCTTTAGAACTTTATATAATTAGTAGTTTTTGGAATTATAGAAACTGTTTTGAGCTGAGTTGTGTTGTTTTGGATTCCTGCTTTCGCAGGAATGACAAAGTGTGTTGTTGATGTTGGTTTATTTTTAAAATGAATTAGCTGGTGTTATACTTCTAGGAGTTGTTTTAGTGGTATAGTATTTTTGTGGATTCCTGCCTTCGCAGGAATGACAGAGTGGTCTTGAATTTGGGTTTGGTTATTGGTTGTGGATTCCTGCTTTTGTAGGAATGACAAAGTGGGTTGTTATTTGTTATGGATTAGCTTTGATGTAACTGAAGGTATATTTGATTTCGAAGGAATGACAAATTATTAAAGGAATTTGTAGCGCATACCAAATAAGACGTTGCTTGGTGGCATTGGTGTGAAACCAGATTCTATATAATCGGCATTAAAAATATTGCTTGCGGTTAGTGAAAGCTCTACTTGTTTTAACTCTAAGATTATAGAGGCATCCCAAACATTATAGGTTTGTCCTGTGGTGCGTTCTGCATATTTGTAAACGATGCTTTGACGTATATTTTTAAATAACTGCGTGCTTAAACGTGAGGTGTAATGGTGTTTTAAGGTGTTTAAGGCGTAACGGGATAATTCTTCGTTTTGTTCTAAAATATTATCATCTAAAAAGGCGTATCCAAAAGCAATGGTTTGGTTATAACTGTTGAGCTTAAAGTTATAAGCAGCATCAAATTCCCAACCTTTAGTGTTAACTTCTGCAATGTTGGTTGCTGTGAAAATTTCTTCAACTGTATTTGGTCTCACGTAATCTATTAGGTTTGTGGCATCTCTATTAAAGATAGATAAACTCGCTCTCAATTTTTGAGAATGGTATTTAATACCGATTTCTTGCGCAAAGGCTTCTTCTGGTTCTAAATCTTCATTTCCGTTGGTTCTTGGATCACTGTAATATAAATCTGTATAGGTTGGAATCCTGTAGGTGAATCCAATATTTCCGTAAGCTTTAAGGTTGTTGGTAATATCAAAGCCAACATCTAATCCTGGAAACGCATTAAACTTAAAATCTGAAAAGTACGTTACAGCAACGCCAGGTGTAATATCTAAACGGTTATCGATAAATTGAAATCTGTGTTCTAAAAACAAAGTGGTCATAAAACGGTTGCGATCTCCTAGATTATTACTTTTTAAATAGGTTTTAGAGATGTCTATTCCAAATCCTGTAATCCCTAATTCAGAGGTGTAAGAGGCGTTAGCTTCGGCACCCATTTTATTAGAAATATGAAGGTTTCTAAAAAAGTTAGGTTCAAAACGTTTGAGAAGAAATAGATCTTGATTCCGTTTCCAGTATACGCGTGGTTGAATTTTGAAGTTTTTAGATTGAAACTTCGTGGTGAATGCGATTAAACTGTTTTGGGTTTCTTCGTATTCGTTATAAGCAGGGTTGGTGGTGTAAAAGTTTTCAGCACCAAATTTACGTTCAGAAAATGTGGCAATCATTTCAATGGCTTGGTCTTTTTTGTTGAAGACACTTTTTAGGAAATAATTAGAATTGTCATAATCTGAATTGTTTCTGTACCCTTCAGAGGTCATTTTCCCTGCGTGGATGATGTGTGATGAGTTTTCTAATTCCGTACCAACGGTTGCAGAACCATTAAGTTGTCCGAAAGACCCGGTTTCAATATTCGCAGAAACTGAGTTGTTTAGTGTTGATTTTGTTACAATATTAATCGCCCCTGTAAACGCATTCTGTCCAAATACGCGCGCTGCAGGTCCTTTTATGATTTCGATACGTTGAATTACTTCTAGAGGTAAAGCCGCATTTAAGGTGTGGTGTCCTGTTTGCGCATCGTCCATTTTAATACCATCAATTAATAAGAGGGTTTGGTCGAAACCACCACCTCTGATGAATAAATCGGCTTGACTTCCGCCAGTACCACGACGTCTAATATCTACTCCCGCGATTTGCTGTAAAACCTCTACAACCGTTACTGCAGCACTATTTTTAATATCTGCAGCTGTCATTATATTAATAGTTCTTGAGTTTTCTTTGAAGGGTAGATCGATACGTGTTGAGGTAATGATCACTTCTTTTAGCGAATCCGTTTTGATCACCGGAGGTTTCTCTTGAGCATTTAGTTTAAAAATGCTAGCTGCAATAAGGGTATAAAGTAAGACTGTATTTTTCATCTGTTTGAGTTTTGCAACGGTTGCTGTTGCATCATTTAATTTTAACGCTACAAAAGTCGTAACTTTCCGGACGATTAAAGTAGTCCAGTTTTAAAACAATGAATAGTCCGGTTAATCACATTATAAAACAACTTGTCACCTTTGACAAATCGCTAGTGCAACCTGTTTATATTCAAGTTTCGCAACAAGTGATTAACGCTATACAACGTGGTTACCTGCACAAAGGTAGTAAGTTACCCGGAACTCGTGTGTTCAGTGCGCTCTTAAATGTACATCGTAATACCGCTGTTGCGATTTATGAAGAATTGGCCTCCCAAGGTTGGGTAGATATTATTGCTAATAAAGGCACTTTTGTATTGGTGCCCGAAGCCTCTACAGCAACCATTAAAGCCACATCACAGCCCATAAACGAGGCGTACACATCTTCTAAAGTAGCCGGTTTTCCTTTTGAGCAATCTTTTCATTTGGCATCCACAGCAGAAGAAACACGAGCGAAGTTTACGATTAATGATGGTCAACCCGACTTGCGTTTGCATCCTGTGCATGAATTTTCGAGATGGTATAGTGCGGCTATGAAACGTAAGCCCTTACTTAATAAATGGAACAAACCAACGGAGTTAACGCCTTCGGTTTTTAGTACACAACTCTGTAATTATTTAAATGCCACGCGTGGGTTTCATATTACGCCTAGTAACTTAATTAATACGCGCAGTACAGCAATGAGTCTATATATTGTGTCTCAGCTGTTAATCAAACAGAACGATTTGGTGCTCGTTGGTCAGTTAAGTAATTATGCGGCCAATATGATTTTTCAGCAAGCCGGAGCTACGATTAGAACCATCCCTATAGATGATGAAGGTTTAGATGTGGATTATATAAAGACTCACTTCTTAAAAGGCAGTATACGCTGCGTGTATATCTGTGCACATAGAGATTATCCAACCACGGTAACGTTGAGTGCTAAGCGTCGTTTGCAATTATTACAAATGGCAAAAACCTATGGATTTGCGATTATTGAAGATGATTATGATTATGATTTTCAGTTTGAAGGTTCGGCGATGTTGCCTATGGCCAGTGCTGATGCTGGAGGTATGGTTATTTATTTGGGTAAATTAGGACAATCTTTATTTCCTAGTATTCATACCGGGTTTGTGGTGGCGCCCGAAAACTTTATTTCTGAAGCCAAAAACTATTTACAATTATTAGATAAACAAGGAGATTTAATACAAGAGCAGATGTTATCTGAATTGATTTCTGAAGGTGAAATATACCGCCTAAAGAAGAAAAATATTGTGACTTATAAGCAACGTCGTGACCGTTTGTGTTATTATTTGGCAGAATATTTTGAAGGTATTATTACTTGGGAGGTTCCTTTAGGAGGTTTGGCGCTATGGTTGCAATTTGTAGATACTATTTCTTTAGTTAAATTGGCTGAAGAAGCTGAGAAACTCGATTTATTTCTGCCTAAAACCATTTTATATCAAGATAAGCATACTTGTGCTATTCGTTTTGGTTTTGGACATTTAAATGAAGCCGAACTAGAAACTGTTATTACAACGTTGAAAAGCGCTTATACTAACGTCCTTAATCTTTAATAGGAAATTCTGTGTTGCAATCCTCACATTTGTATTGGTAGCGTGCGCTGAAGGGCAATGTAAAGAATAAGAGGCCAATTAGAAACGACATCAAGGATTTGAAACTATTAATGGTGGTGTACATTTCAATATGTTCCCCTTTACAATTGGGACAAATAATAGGGTTGCCTTCATTGTCTACAGAATAAGCTTTGATTGCTTTTAAAATGGCTCGTGCTTGTTCTTCGTCTTTGGCAAGTACTTTTAATTTTACGCCTCCAATGGCTTGACTTACTAAAGGGTCTGTGTCTATGGTAAGATTATCTCTTAGAAAGACTTCAATACCATCGGCTTCTAATCTACCTTTTGCTATTTGTGCTTCTGTAGAATATGGATATCTGGCTATGGTGACGAAGGTTTCTTGCATGAGGTAAAGGTACTATATTCTTGTGGAGACCTGTCAGGTTTTTAAAACCTGACAGGTCTAATATTAAAATTATCTTTTCTAATAGTTTATTATTGTTTATCGATAATTTTTATATATTTGTTATCGTAAAACGATAATTATGAATTCTGCAAAAACACTTTATACGATACTAAATGTTATTATTTTTCTTATTCTAATGAGCATTGGTTTAGGGATTTTCGTTTTATCAATGATTCTCTTTGATGTCAAACAAGATTTTATCGGTTTAAAATATGATGCATTAACTTTTAAAACGGAAAGAATGCTTTATGTTTTCACCTTTTTAGAGCTTTTGGTTTATGTTGTTTTTGTTGCTGCGCTTTGGGAATTAAGAAAGGCGACAAAATTGTTATTAAAAAAAGATTTTTATAATACCGAACTTATAAGTGGCATGTTTAATTCCGGAAAACTTATGATTCTTTCTTCAGTCGCTTTATGGTTTATTGATGAGATTAGCAATATGTTTTATAAACGGCAAGTTTTAGTTGGTTTAAGTGAAAAAACATTGGTCTATTTATTAATAATTGCGATGGGGTTATTTTTAATGCTAATGAGTACTGTACTTAGAGATACTAAGATTATAAAAGAAGAAAACGATTTAACGATATAATTATGCCCATAATAGTCAACTTAGACCTCATATTAGCCAAACGTGGCATGAAGAGCAACGAACTTGCTGAAATTGTGGGTATCACAACCGCAAATCTTTCCATTTTAAAAACAGGAAAGGCAAAGGCCATTCGGTTTTCTACTTTAGAAGCGATTTGTAAGGCTTTGGACTGTCAGCCTAGTGATATTTTAGAGTATGTGGAAGATTAAAGGTTTTAAAAATTAGTACCTTGGGTGTCTAAAAAATTGAATAGATGCGAAGCCTAATTTTATTACTGTCTTTTTTATGTTTAGTGAATTGCAAAGACGATACAACTTCTGAAACAGAATTAACAACTACAGGAAGTTCAAATTATATCATTTCGTTTGAAAATGCAGTGCATCATGAAGCTCAAATCACGGCTACGTTTAAAGGTTTAAAATCCGGTGAAGCCACATTTAGAATGTCGAGAAGTTCACCAGGACGCTATGCTATTCACGAATTTGCTAAGAATGTTTATAACGTAAAGGTTACAGACGGGAAGGGTAATGTTTTAGAAACGACACGTCCAGATCCGTATTCTTGGAACGTGAACAATCACGATGGCACTATAATAGTCAATTATACTTTATACGCTAACCATGGTGATGGTACTTATGCGCAAATCGACGAGACGCACGCCCATCTTAATATGCCAGCGACCTTTATGTATGCTCCGAGTTTGGAAAATGATAGCTTCAATATTGAATTTAAACGACGCGAAGATTTAAATTGGAAAGTGGCTACGCAGTTAAAGCTTGTAGAAGGTAATAGTTATTCCGCTGATAACTTACAGTATTTTATGGATAGTCCAACCGAGATCAGTGACCATATGGTACGTTCGTTTGAGGAGGATGGCCAAAAGGTGAATTTTGCTTTACATCACAATGGAACCGCAGCAGAATTTGATGATTATTTTGAAAAGGTCAAAAAAACAATCCTACAACAAAAAGCCGTTTTTGGCGAATTACCAACTTTCGATTACGGAGAATACACATTTTTAGGCTGTTATATTCCTAATGCCACAGGAGATGGTATGGAACACCGGAATTCTACTATCGTCACCAGCACACGAAGTTTAGCTGATGGAGCCGATCGTAATATTGGTACTGTTAGTCATGAGTTTTTTCATTGCTGGAATGTAGAACGTATACGACCAGAAAGTTTAGAGCCCTTTAATTTTGAAGAAGCTAACATGAGTGGTGAGCTTTGGTTTGCTGAAGGCTTTACTAGTTATTATGATGATTTAACCTTAACCAGAGCTGGACTTATAGTACAGGAAGATTATATAAAAGGATTGACAGGAACTTTTAATTACGTGTGGAATTCTCCAGGACGACAGTTTTTTAATCCTATTGAGATGAGCTACCAAGCACCGTTTGTAGATGCGGCACGTTCTGTAGATGATATCAATCGCGATAATACGTTTATATCCTATTATTCTTATGGAAGTATGTTAGGCTTGGCTTTAGATTTATCACTTAGGGCAGAAAAATTGAATCTAGATGATTACATGAAATTGGTGTGGAATACCTACGGAAAGACTGAAAGGTATTATACCATTGCGGATTTACAGCAAACTTTAAAGGATTATGCTGGTGCTGAATTTGGTGATGCTTTTTTCAACAATTACATTTATAAAAGTGGCATGCCAGATTTTGAAACCTTGTTTAAAACGGTTGGTGTGCAATTACAACAAAACACAGAACAGCCTGCTTTTGGATTGCGTTTAAAAAACCAAGTGATTACAAGTAATACGCTAGTCGGTTCCGGAGCTTATACCGCAGGACTTGAAAAAGGAGATAAATTACTTAAAATTGATGGTGTTGATATCAATGAAGCATCAGATTTAAATAAAATTTTAGGAACTGTAAAACCGAATCAAACCGTCGATGTGGTTTACGAGCGCTTCGGAAAGCAACGCACTGTAAAACTCACTTTAGATGCTGATACGTCTTATGCTATTTCAAGTTTAGATGAATTATCTGAAGGAGAGAAAGCAAATCGTGAGGCTTGGTTGGGTGCGAAGTAAAATTATTGACGTCGATTAGCCAATAAAGGAGGCGGTTCTCCATTAAACGGGTTAAAACGGCTAATGGTTTTAGCTTCTAATCCTGCAGCACTCATAACGACTCTATCTCCATAACGTTCGCGCATTTTGTCCATGGCATTGGTTAGGTTGAGGTGAATTTCGTTGTCTTCAAAAAGATTCACTTGATGCCCTCCTTCTACTAAATGACTAAATTTTACGCCAATTAATCGTACTAAAAGTCTACGATGGTATAGTTTTTTAAACAAATCTAAGACCACAGGAATAAGCATATGGTCCATAGCACTAAATGGAATGCGTTGTTGTTGTGTGTAGGTCTGAAAATCTGAATACCGAATTTTAAACGTCACACAAGCCGTTAGTTTATGACCACGACGGAGTTGGTAGGCTAAGTTTTCTGCCATAGCAACAATCATCCCTTTTAATTTGGCAACATCTGTAGTGTCTTGATTAAACGTACGCTCTGTAGAAATAGATTTACGCTCGTGGTATTGCATTACAGGAGAATTGTCTATGCCATTGGCTTTTTTCCAAATCATTAAACCGTTTTTGCCTAATACTTTATGCATAAGTTGCATGGGCATTTCTTGTACGGTTTGTATACGCTTTACGCCTAAGTCACACAGGGTTTTATAAGTCACATTGCCAACCATAGGAATCTTTTTAACCGAAAGTGGAGCTAGAAATGGTTTTTCATCACCTGGAAGGATTCTGATTTCGTTGTTGGGTTTGGCTTCACCAGTCGCAATTTTAGACACGGTTTTGTTAAGCGATAAGCCAAATGAAATAGGTAAACCGGTTTCTCTAATTATTTTATGGCGGAGTTCTGAAGCTAGTTTGTGGCAACCAAAAAATTTATCCATTCCGGTGAGATCCATATAAAATTCATCGATTGATGTTTTTTCATAAAGCGGCACACTTTCTTTAATCACATCGGTAACGTCATTTGAGAATTTAGTGTAAATCCCAGAGTTGCCTCTAAGCACAATGGCTTCTGGGCACAATTGTTTGGCCATACGCATTGGCATGGCAGAATGCACACCAAAGGTGCGCGCTTCGTAACTGCAAGACGCTACAACACCTCTGTCGCTTGTGCCACCAATGAGAATCGGTTTTCCATTGAGACTACTATCCATGTGTCTTTCGCAGGACACAAAAAAGGTGTCGAGATCCATGTGTACGATGTTGCGGTTGTTACTCATTTTTAGTATTATATCTTTTTAAAATTTTAATATTATTAATGCTTCTCGATACAATTTACTCGTGCCTCACAAATTCACTCGAAGTGACGCCATGTTATTCTTTAAAATGTTTTTAGTTATACCTACAATGTTTTAGAAACCTTGCAGGATAAAATGCTTCTCGATACAATTTACTCATGCTTCGCAAATCACTCGAAGTGACGAAATGTTGTTTTTTAAAATTCCTTAACTGATGGCTCTTTTCAAATCGGTAAAACTTCGTTTATTTTGAAACGTAGGATTCAAAGATTTTACCGAGTAACGTGGATCTTCAATAATTGCCAAGCGTTCCATTTTTGAAACTTCAATCGTAACACAATCAAACTCTACCATGACTTTGCCTATGATGCTATAAATCCCTTTTCCTCTAAATGGATATTTGGCTACAGTAGGAGGGAAATGAACCGTATCTATAAAATCACCATCACGATCTAAGAACGTTCCAAAATGCATCATTTTACCATTCGATGTTTTGGTGTTTTTTGTGGTAATCAAGTAACCTTCAATGATAATAAGTTTGTTTTCTAGTTGTTTTAAGTGTTTAGCGCGTAAATTACTAATCGAATGTTGTTCTAATAAATAAAATGGATTACAAATGGGAAATCCTAACAATTCAATCGAATCGAAAGCATTTTCTAAGTCTGTACTTGGCAATTCTGGTGTATTATAGTTAATCCGTTGGGTTTTAAATAGTGTCATCACCTCGTCTTGTACTACCGTTTTACTAATTTTTAAATGCGCTTCCCAAAGCAATTCACGTTTGTTAATTGTTGTAAACCGAAAGGCATTGATTTTAATTAAAATGGATATCTGTTCTATAGAAATGGGAACTCGTTCTATAAAATCATCTAGCGATTGAAAGTGGCCATTTTTTTCGCGTTCATTCAGTATACGATTGATGGTTTTAGATTCTAAAGATTGTAAAAACATAAAGCCTAAGTAGATCGTTTTCTCTTTTATAATGGTTTGTGTAAACGATTTATTAATACATGGAGCTTCAATGATACCATTGTGCATTCTAGCTTCGTGAACATAAAGTTCTGTGCTGTAAAATCCACCGAAATTATTAATAGTTGCGGTCATGTATTCTAGAGGATAGTAAGCTTTTAAAAATAAGCTTTGATAACTTTCAACAGCATAAGAAGCCGAATGCCCTTTGGCAAACGCATAGCCAGCAAAACTTTCAATTTGTCGCCAAATATCGGTCACTAAAGCTTCGGGTTTGCCATCGTTTATACAATTGTCAAAGAATTTTTGTTTCACTTTATCAAACTCGTCTCGTGATCTAAACTTTCCAGACATACCACGACGCAGCATATCCGATTCTCCCAAATCTAAACCTCCAAAGAGGTGTGCAACTTTAATGACATCTTCTTGATAAACCATAATTCCATAGGTTTCTGGCATAATTTTTTGCAACACAGGATGTGCTTCTTTTCGTTTTTCGGGATAACGATAGCGTAAAATATATTCGCGCATCATGCCACTTTTAGCCACGCCAGGCCTAATGATAGAACTTGCTGCCACCAAGCCCAAATAATTATCGACTTGTAATTTTTTTAGGAGCATGCGCATGGCTGGAGATTCTACATAAAAACAACCAATGGCTTTGGCATGTCGTAGCAAATCCTTTATGCGTTCGTCTTTTTTAAACCCTTTTATATCATGAATATCAATAGGCGGTTGGTCGCTATAATTTTCGTCAATAATTTCTACCGCTTCTTTTATTTTTCCTAAACCACGTTGACTCAGAATATCGAATTTATAAAGTCCAATATCTTCTGCAACGACCATATCAAATTGCGTCGTCGCAAACCCTTTTGGAGGCATAAATGTGGCACAATACGAATGGATGGGTTGTTCTGAAATTAAAATTCCACCAGCATGAATGCCTAAATAATTGGGGAAGCCTTCAATATAGGTACTGTATTTGATGACGAGTTGCGATAATTGATCGAGCTGATTAGTACTGTATTTTCCTCTAGTGAGTTTATCCATTTCGGACTTTGGTAAGCCAAAAACTTTCCCTAATTCGCGAATAGATGCTCTAAATTTAAAGGTGTTATACACCGCAATAAGTGCTGTGTGTTTAAAAGTGTTGAAAATATAGGTGGTAATATCATCTCTATCTCGCCAAGAAAAATCGAGATCAAAATCTGGTGGATTCTGACGGAAGAGATTAATAAAACGTTCAAAATATAAATCGAGTTCTATAGGATCTACATCTGTGATTTGTAATAAATAGGCGATAATACTATTGGCACCACTACCACGACCAACGTAATAATAGTTTTTATTTCGGGCGTATTCTAAGATTTTCCAGTTGATGAGAAAGTAGGATACGAAGCTTTTTTTTTTAATGATATCGAGCTCTTTTTCAATACGATCATAAACTTTTTGTTCAACGTCTGTTCCGTACCGATAGTTAATGCCGTTGTAAGTTAGTTTCTTTAATAATTTATAATCTGAAGTTTCGTTTTCAGTGAGGCATTTTTGGTTTTTGGGTGTGGTATTTTCAAAATCAAACGTGGTGGTACAATCTTCTAAAAGTTTCTCAGTATTATTGATGAGGTTTGGGAATTCTGAGTAGGTTTCGCAGAGGTCGTTATACGGTAGCATCATATCGCTTTCTTTACCTTCTTCAGATTTTGGTAGTTTACTTAACAAGGTGTTATTTGCAATAGCACGTAGTAAACGATGGGTGTTGAACCCTTTTTTATTCTGAAAGGACACTGTTTTTAGGACCACGAGTTTATGTTTGAATTGATTCCATTTTGAAAATTTAAGTCGATTAAGATCTTGAGGTGTAATGCCTAAAAACTCATTAGGTTTTAATTCGAAATCTATGTCGTTTTGATACGGATAAATCACGAAACAATCGTCTAAATCTTCATCTGGGCGTTCAGGAATTTGCAAATTGTGATTGTGAAGAAATTTAGACAGGTAGGTATTAATGTTTTTAAATCCTTGGTTGTTTTTTGCTATAAGAATAAATTGTTGCTGTGCTCCATTTCTAAAATCGACTCCAAGCACTGGTTTTATTTTGTACTTTTTTGATAAACGCATCACGTCCATACACGCAGACGTACTATTGATATCGGTTAACGCAAGGGTTTGAACGCCGTTTTCGGATGCAATAGCAAGGAGCTGCTCTGGTTTTATGGTTCCGTAGCGAAGACTGTAGTAGGTGTGACAATTTAAATACATAAATAAAAAAGCTAGACTGTAAAATTAGCTACTATATGTAGTTTTTATTGCTTACATTTGTAGTAATATTAAATAAAAAAGATTCCCACTTTCTTGGGAAATAAATATGAAACCCATACAAGCCAACATAAAACATTTACGCTCGCTAAGGAAGCTATCTCAAGAGCGTTTTGCTGATGAACTTAACTGGACACGCTCTGTTGTGGGTTCTTACGAAGAAGGGCGTTCTGAGCCACCAATAGACCGTTTAATAGACTTGTCTAACTTTTTTGATATTCCTATTGATATTTTGGTAAAGAATGATCTACGTAAAGCAAAAGATACGTCGTTTATAGAAGTAGGGAATAAGCGTGTATTGTTTCCTGTGACTGTAAATGAGAATAATGAAGATCTCATTGAAATTATACCTACAAAGGCCTCTGCAGGTTATTTATCGGGTTATGATGATCCGGAATATATAGAGCAGCTTCAAAAAATTAAATTGCCGTTTTTGCCTACAGGCACGCACCGCGCATTTCCTATTAAAGGAGATTCTATGTTGCCTGTAAAAGATGGGGCTTTTATAGTCGCCAAATTTACAGAAGACATTACTGATGTTAAAAACGGACGGACTTATATTATCTTAACTAAAGATGATGGTTTGGTTTATAAGCGTGTTTATATTCCAGAAGGAGATACGAGGAACTTATTATTAAGTTCAGACAACAAAACCTATCAACCGTATTTAGTGGCTCGTGAAACGATTTTAGAAATTTGGGAATTTACCTGTTGCATCAATACCCAAGAATATGATGAAAAGGAATTAAAACTGAGCAGTATTATGATGCTATTTCAAGAATTGAAAGTAGAATTAGAAGCTGTAAAGCGCATGTAGGTTATTAAAAATTAGAACGCTTTGCTGTTAGAACAAAGACACAAGACTTGAAAGTGACTAACTTATAAAAATTTAGAGTTTAATAGGAATTGATTAAGTAATCATGTTAAACACCAATAAATAAGCATAAAAAAAGCGCGAAATGTAATATTTCGCGCTTTTATAATTTATATAATGAAGGAATTAATCCGCTAAAATAATTAGCTTATTATCTTTCATCTCTAGAGTACCAGAATTGATTGCTAACCATACTCCTTTATCAGATTTTGTGAATTTAGCTTCAACGTCCTCATCTAACTGAATATTACCAGCAACTTTTACATGTCCTTCTTTGAGAATAGAGACAATAGGTGCGTGATTTGTTAACATTTCAAACTCTCCATTAACTCCAGGAACTGTAACTGAAGTTACTTCTCCGTTAAATAATGTGGCTTCTGGTGATACAATTTCTAAATACATATTCTTTTAGTTGTTTGTTGTTAGTAGATGATTGTTAGAAAAATTAGTAACCAACAATTATAAACCAATTATGCTTCTGCAAGCATTTTTTCTCCAGACTCAATAGCGTCTTCAATAGAACCTTTAAGGTTAAAAGCTGCTTCTGGTAAGTGATCTAACTCACCATCCATAATCATATTAAATCCTTTAATCGTTTCTTTAATATCAACTAAAACCCCTTTAAGTCCTGTAAATTGCTCTGCTACGTGGAAAGGTTGTGATAAGAAACGTTGTACACGTCTTGCTCTACCAACAGCCATTTTATCTTCTTCAGATAATTCTTCCATACCAAGAATAGCAATAATATCTTGTAATTCTTTGTAACGTTGTAATAACTCTTTTACACGTTGTGCACAGTTGTAGTGCTCATCACCTAAAATATCAGCTGTTAAAATTCTTGATGTAGAATCTAATGGATCTACTGCTGGGTAAATACCTAGCTCAGCAATTTTACGAGATAATACCGTTGTTGCATCTAAGTGAGCAAATGTTGTTGCTGGAGCTGGATCCGTTAAATCATCTGCAGGTACGTAAACCGCTTGTACAGATGTAATAGATCCTCTTTTTGTTGATGTAATACGTTCTTGCATCGCACCCATTTCGGTTGCTAATGTTGGTTGGTAACCTACTGCAGAAGGCATACGACCTAATAATGCAGATACCTCAGAACCCGCTTGTGTAAAACGGAAGATATTATCTACGAAAAATAATACATCTTTTCCTTGCCCTTCACCAGCTCCATCACGGAAATATTCTGCTATAGTTAATCCTGAAAGTGCTACACGAGCACGAGCTCCAGGAGGCTCATTCATTTGTCCGAATACGAAAGTGGCTTTAGATTCTTTCATTCCAGCTTTATCAACTTTAGATAAATCCCATCCGCCTTCTTCCATAGAATGCATAAAGTCATCACCATACTTGATAATACCCGACTCTAACATTTCACGAAGTAAATCGTTTCCTTCACGTGTTCTTTCACCAACACCTGCAAATACAGAAAGTCCACCGTGACCTTTTGCAATATTGTTAATCAACTCCTGAATTAATACTGTTTTACCAACACCAGCACCACCAAATAAACCAATTTTACCACCTTTTGCATAAGGCTCAATTAAATCGATTACTTTAATACCCGTAAATAAAACTTCAGTAGACGTTGATAAATCTTCGAATCTTGGAGCTTGTCTGTGAATAGGTAAACCAGCATCACCAGCTTTAGGTAAATCACCTAAGCCATCAATAGCATCACCAATAACGTTGAAGAGACGTCCGTAAACATCATCGCCAACTGGCATTTGAATTGGAGCACCAGTTGCATGAACTTCTGTTCCTCTACTTAAACCATCTGATGAATCCATTGCAATAGTACGTACGGTATCTTCACCAATGTGAGATTGTACTTCTAATACTAATTTTGAACCATCTTGATTGTTAATTTCTAACGAATCATAAATCTTTGGAAGCTCTGAACCAGCAGCGAATTCAACATCAATAACTGGACCTACGATTTGTGCAACTTTACCTGTAACTTTTGACATTACTCTTATGTTTTTGTTTTGCAATTGTTTAACTATGAAAAACAGACTTTATCAATCTACTTGAATACCTCGGTTTTTCGCGCTGCAAAGATATGAGTTTTATTTTAAATACTCCGTCAAAATTTATGGCTTTTTTAAGCATAGAAAACGCCCCCAATATGAGAGCGTTTTTTATCGTGATATATACTTTGTTTTTACTGTAGTAATGTAGGTGGGTAATTTGTTGGGTATTCTCCTGGATCTACTAAATTACCAGAAGCTTCAAAATTTGATCCATAAGTTACATCAATAGCTTTCATCATCTCATTTGCCATTAAGGCATAGCCCCTAGATGTTAAATGAACTCCGTCTAAACTTATTAAGCCTCCAGACACTAAATCTGTAGTTAGAATAAAATCTCCAGATGCAAAGCCTGTTGTAGATGCTTGTTCTAAAATTGATTTAAAATCTACAAAAGCAAGTCCTTTACTTGTTGCTATAGCATTAATAGTTTCATTATAAGCATCGGTCGCTGTGTTTATAGCGAATTGTTCACTTGGAATTAAAACCCATTTGTCTTCTAAAGGAAGTGTAATTCCTTCTGCTGCAAATTGCGCAGCAAGTGTTTCTGGTAACCCTTGTAATTGTAATGCAGCAGCATAGTCTTCATTTACGGTACCAATTACAGAACTGCTTGGTAATACTAATAAATCTGTGTTAGTAGCTTGTCTTGTCTGTCCATAAGTATTAGCTAATAAATTAGCTACTAATGGAGCAGCTGCTTCAGGTAATCCAAATTGTGCAATAAAAGCAGGGAATGTTGGACTTGCATTTAAGGCACCTGCGATTGTAGCAGAAATATCGTCAAGCGTCTCATCTTTAATAACTACAGCACTTGCAGCTGTTTCAGAAAAAACAATGGCTCTACTTGGATCTACAGCATTAAAAATTGGATTTAAAGCTCCGAAGATTGAATTCAATAATGGAATCTGAGGTCCGAAAGCTTCATTTGTTGGGTCTAATGGATTGTGAGGTACTGTTGTAAAATGTGCTAATGTTGTAATGTAAGGAAGATTAGCAACCACACCTTTTGCGCCGTTTGCCATTAAGGCATCTACAGTTGTCGAAAATGACGCTGCAAATACATTAGGATCTGTTATATCATTTGAACCATAAGTTGATGGGTCTAAATTATTGGTTTGATCTACACCTGTTCCTCCAGATGTTGCATACGATAGAACATCATTTCCTCCTATTTCAGATAAGGTAAAAAATGTTGGGTTTTGAGCCACTGCATCACCTAAAATAGTTGCTGTAGGACTTGATGCCATTCTTCCAAAATATGGATTTAATGTACCGTAACCTGCTATGCCTAGGTGAAAACTTTTAGCACCAGGAATACCATAATTATTAAATGGTCCAGATAATACATCTGTAATTTCTGTTGTTGGTGTTGCTGGTAAAAGAGTAGGACCACTGCCATTAAAGTAAAGTCTTGGTGGAGATACTACTGTTGTACCTAATACAAACCCTCCAATATTGTCTTCCATTAAGGGTAAAGTAAAGCTACCACCACCTACAAAGGCAAACTTTTGAGATAATAAATAAGGAAAAGAACTTTGCTGACCAGCAATAAATAAAGCGTTATCCATAAAGCCTCCAGAAAACGAAGCTCCTACGGCAATATACTTTGAGAAATCAGCTTCACCTTGTGTTAATGCTGGTAATATTACCTCTGTAGTAGGATTGTCTAATTGGTCTTCAAAATCTTCTTCATCATTACATGCTGTAAATCCAATAAGGACAGCTGACAGTAATAAATATTTTATATTTTTCATTTTGTGTTTTTTATAAGTTATTAATTGTCCAAGAAGCATAATACATTGATCCTATATGACCTGATCCAAATACAGTGAAATATTCTTTACCACCAATGTTTGTACCACCTATTTTAATAGTCGATTTCAATGCTGGGATTTTGTAATTAATTTGTGCATCTACGGTATGGAATTCTGGTACTACACCATCACCAAATGTTGCTTCCCAGAAATAATCGTCACTAAATCTATAAGCGACATTAAATCCGAAGTTTTTAAATAACTCTGTGTTACCAAAATGCGCTTTAAATTTATGCTCTGGTGTGTTAAAGTTAGTTTCGAAATTAGGGTTTGCAGCTTGGTCAAAATCTTGTTTCGTGAATGTATAACTTCCACCTAAATCAAAATCTCCCATTACTTTAGTTGACACGCCTAATGAAGCTCCATAAGAATTAACATCTACATCAGAGTTTGTGTAAGCACTATATGTTGTGAAATCACTACTCGCTATAGCGGCTACAGCAGAGCCATCTGCTACTGATCCGTATAATGGTGCTATTACCACTTCTGAAGAAATAAAATCTTGGTATTTGTTATAATACGTACTAAAATCTATAATCACTTTATTGATTTTTCCTCTATATCCCACTTCTATAGAAGATACTTTTTCTGGAGAAACAAGGTTTGGATTAGCGATTTCTAAAACAGAAGGGTCGCCAGTTGCAGCTAATTGTTGTACCGAAGTTGCTGTATAAGAATTATTATAAGCAGCACCACCAGTTTGTGTATAGACAGTTCCATCACTTGCTGTGAAATCTCTAGTATAGCGATCTAAATTATCTGGAGCAGAACCGACTAATATTGCTCTACCAGCATCTAATCCAATAAATAAATCTTGCGTAGTAGGATTTCTGAAACCTGTTTGAGCAGATGCTCTAATGTTATGGTTTTCGTTTAATGTTAGCCCTAACGATAATCTAGGTGAAATAAATCCATCAAAATACTCTGACTTATCATAACGTGCAGAAGCCGTTATTTTTAATTTCATTTCTTCACTAAGTTCTAAATCTTTTTGAACTTGAGTATATACACCAAATTCACTATAATCGATTGGTCCATCATAATCCGTATAAATTGAACCAAAAGAGTTTAATTTATATTTTCTGTAAGATCCACCAACTTGGATATCTGCAATGTCAGTTAAATGACTAAAATTATAGTTACCATCTGCATGGTAGTATTTAGATGCATCTTGGAATTGAGATCCTGTTGCTAAATCTGGATCTTGAATGATTCTGTTAAACGCATTTTTAAATTCTGTAGATCCTGGAGCAAACCTTCCGTTCTCAGCAGCAGCTCTAGCAGCCGCATGTGCTTGTGTATCTGTAGCTCCACCTCCTAATGTCGCTGCTACGTAAGTATTGATATAATCTCCAAACCAATCGGCATCACTTTTCCAAGCTCTGTTAATGTTAATTCCAGTAAATACCATATCATAAGAATCACCAGCTTTATCTGCTACAACATAACCTCTTACAAAGTAATTATCGTTTTTAAGCTCTATCTTATGTTGTTCTTGAAAGAATCCATCAATATTATATCGGTTAGTCCCTTGGTAAATTGTAGTACCTGTACCCACTTTTCCGATATATTGGATTTCAAAATTACTATCTTCTATTGGACGGTAATATAATCCCCAATCCGCTTTGATACTTTGCGCTTTATATTCTGTTAAATAACGTTCTTCATAACCTGTTCTACTTACAAAAACGTCTGGGACAATACCAGTTCCGCCAGCTAAATCATTAATATTTGCAGAAACTTCATCTCCATAAACATTGATACCGTTATAGTTTAAGTTAGTCGCTCTAGTACCTCCAAATCTATCACTATCTACGTCGCTATTTGCAGCCCAATCTGTACCGTTTAAATAACCGAAGTTAACTTTTGCTGCAAATTTATCGCTGAATTTATAAGCCATACTAATACCAATATCTGTATACTCATTATCACCAGCGGCTTTTTGAGATGTAATCCCTTTCTTAATGACTGCTCTTATGCCTTGCTGATCAAATGGGTTTTTACTTCGCATAAATAAGATACCGTTAAAGGCATTTGCTCCGTATAAAGCAGAAGAGGCTCCAGGTAGTAATTCTACACTATGAACATCTGTTTCAACCATACCAACAAGATTTCCGATAGGGAAATTTAATGCAGGAGTAGAGTTGTCCATTCCGTCAACTAATTGCATAAAACGCGTATTAGCAGTGGTTGCAAAACCTCTAGTGTTTACGGATTTAAACGTTAAACTACTGGTGTTTACATCAACACCTTTTAAACTTTCTAAACCACCATAAAAATCTGCAGAGGCTGTGTTTTTGATTTCTTTTAAGCCAAAACGTTCTACAGTTACAGGAGATTCAAAAATTCGCTCAGGGGTTCTTGAAGCAGAGATTACAACTTCATCAAGAGAATTTCCTTCTTCTAGTGTAATATTTACGGTTTGATTATTTGTTGTGATTTCAATAGTTTGAGTTTCAAAACCTGTATAACTAATACGGATTGAAAAAGGAGGTTGTTGGTCTACAGTTAGTGTGTAGTTCCCATCAAAATCTGAAACGGTACCTGTACTTGTACCCACTACTACAATATTTGCGCCAGGTAGTGGTAACCCGGTATTGTCTATAATTTTACCATTTATTGTGGTTTGTGCGAAAGATACCACGCAAAAAAGCATCGTGAAAAGCTTTAAGATTGTCTTCATTTTAGAGAGTTAGTTAATTTATTAGTTGAGCAATTTAATTAAATATATGAAAATTAATGAATAAATGCGTAAAAATTATGCGTGCATAGCACTTTATTGACAAAATAAAGCCTTAAAACTGATTATTATTCAATTTTAAGGCTTTAAAAATATGATTTTTGTAATCATTTATGTTATTCCACTGTAACAGACTTAGCTAGATTTCGTGGCTGGTCTACGTTTTTATTTAGCATCACTGCAATGTGATAAGATAACAATTGTAAAGGTATAGTTGTTAGTAATGGAGAAAGACATTCTAATGTTTCTGGAACCTCGATAACGTGATCTGCTAATTCCTTAACACTTACATCTCCTTTAGTAACAATACCTATAATTTTACCTTTTCTTGATTTGATTTCTTGGATGTTACTCACCACTTTTTCGTAATGTCCTTTTTTAGTCGCAATAACAACCACAGGCATTTGCTCATCTATTAAAGCAATAGGACCATGTTTCATTTCTGCAGCAGGATATCCTTCGGCATGTATATAAGAGATTTCTTTTAATTTTAATGCACCTTCTAGAGCTACAGGGAAATTAAATCCTCTACCTAAATATAAAAAGTTTTTAGCATCTTTATAAATCTCAGCAACGGTATGAACGTAAGCATCTGATTTTAAAGCTTCCTCAACTTTACTTGGAATCGTTTCTAATTCAATAAGGTGATGTCTAAATTCTGAACTAGACATAACGCCTTTGGCTCTCGCTAAACGTAATGCCATTAAGGTAAGTACTGTAATTTGTGTTGTAAAGGCTTTAGTTGATGCTACACCAATTTCTGGTCCAGCATGCGTGTAAGCACCTGCATCACTTTCTCTTGCAATTGTAGAACCTACAACATTACATACACCAAAAACAAAAGCACCTTTTGATTTGGCTAATTTAATAGCGGCTAAAGTATCTGCTGTCTCACCAGATTGTGATATAGCGATGACGATGTCTTTATCTGTAATAACAGGATTCCTGTATCTAAATTCTGAAGCGTATTCTACTTCAACAGGAATTCTTGCTAAATCTTCAAAAATATATTCTGCCACCAAACCAGCATGCCAAGATGTACCACAAGCAACGATTATAATACGATCTGCAGCCAAGAATTTTTTCATATTATCCTCAACACCGACCATTTTGATAATAGCCTCGTTACTTAATAAACGACCTCTAAAGGTGTCTAAAATAGCACTAGGTTGCTCATAAATCTCTTTTAACATAAAGTGATCATAGCCACCTTTTTCAATTTGTTCTAAATTAAGTTGAAGTTCTTGAACGTAAGGATCTACTAAGGTGTCATTCTTGATTTTTCGAACTTTGATCTTTTTGCCTCTTCTAATAATTGCCATTTCTTCATCTTCAAGATAAATAGCATTTTTAGTATATTCAATAAACGGAGATGCATCACTTGCTATGAAAAACTCATCGTCACCAACACCAATAGCCAAAGGACTACCCAGTTTTGCAACCACAATTTCATTAGGTTTATTTTTGTCAAATACGGCAATAGCATAAGCTCCTACAACTTGGTTAAGCGCAATCTGAACGGCTTTACCTAATTTTAGATTTTCACTTTTCTTAACGTCTTCGATTAGATTGATTAATACTTCTGTATCTGTATCTGATTTAAACGTATAACCACGTTTAATTAATTCTTTTTTTAATGAATCGTAATTTTCAATTATACCATTATGAATAATTACTAAATCTCCAGAATTAGAATAGTGAGGGTGAGAGTTAGCATCGTTTGGTACTCCGTGTGTAGCCCAACGTGTATGACCAATACCTAAAGTACCATCTGTAGAAACTTCACTTTCCATTTTAGCTTTAAGGTCAGAAACCTTTCCTTTAGTTTTACATAATTTAATAGTGTTACCATCGTACAATGCTATACCAGCACTATCATATCCACGGTATTCTAATCTCTGTAGCCCTTTAATAATAATAGGATAAGCCTCTCTATGGCCAATATATCCAACAATTCCACACATAGATTCGTTTTTTAATTAGTTTGGTTCTGTGTAATAAATTTCTAAATATACACGTTTACTTTCATTTTCAGGTTCTGTGGCGTTACCATATAAAATTGTACCTCTTGGAGTTAGCACTGAACCTAAAGGTACAGTGTCATCTAAATCGTCTGAGCTTTGAATTTTATTCTGACTAGAACTAAAACTAGGATCTTCTATATTGACATTTAATGATGCTGCTAATCCAAGTTCAACATTTGTAGAATCGCGTAATAATAAATTGTTGATATGCTCCGTTATTTTTAGTTTGTATTTAATACCTCTACCATCAGCTTCATCATCGACACGTTGTAAAGCACCAAGATGTCCCGTTTTAGAAAACTCAGGTGAAGCAGAATTAGTAACATCTAAATAATAATCTATTAAGGGAGCTTTATTCGTTAAATCATATAAATAAAGTCTGTTAGGTTCATTTTCTGGATCTTCATTTAAAAGATCTAGTTGATCACTGTCTACATAAAACACAAGATTGGCTTCGTTAACTAATCGTTTAGAACGTATAAATGTTCCGTCATCTTCATCCGTTTCTACGAAGAACTCTTTCCAGTCATCAAAGGTGTTATCATCTCCATCTCTTAAATCGTCACCATCAAATAGTTTTACTCCTGCAATAGCTCCTTCGCCTCCTTTTAGGTAAATTCTGCTATCTCCGGATTCCGGAACTCCATCGTTAAGTGGAAATGTAAATGTATTATCGAAGAAATTAATTTTATTAGATCCAAAAGTGAAAACAAAAGTAGATTGGTCTGTTAGGTCTTCGTCATCTGTTGTTGATGCCGTTAATTTTGAATAGTATACTGTAACGTTTGAACCGCTTAAAGTACTTGTATCTAAAATTAGAAAGCTTCCGTCTTCGTTTACAGGTTCTGCTTTAAAATAAAGTCCTCTAAAGTAATCTGCAAAGTTGTTTGGGTTACTTAAAACAGCATCTCCTTCTTTATCAATAATTTTATTTTGCCAGTATGTAGGATCTAACATAATTCTTATTGCAGGAGCTTCGTTTGATAGTAGTGTTTTGTCACCATTATCATCTAACTCATTAACATCTTTTAAGCTATATCCTTCATCACTTATTTCAATTTCATTATCGACTACAGTCATAATAGTTCCTGTAGCATCATCATAATCTACAAAAGTAAGTTCTTGTCCTTCTAAAGCAGTAGTCGATATCATTTCTGAAGATGAAGCAGACCTATTTGAATAGTAAGCTTGACTTTCGTTAAACTCAGCAGATGGGTCAAAATCTCTAATGAAATAGTTGCTTTCAAAAATTCTTAGTTCAATTTTACTGAAATTTTCACCTTTTGAAATTATTGAATCTACTTCATAAGTTATTTTACCGTCATCGTCTATACCTGTTGCAGTACTAAAATAAGGGATTGTAACAACCACAGAATCTATTACTACTTCGTCGCCAAATGATGGATCGTAATCACTAGGTGTCAGTTGTGTTACAAAACTAGATTTTGTTCTACCATAAAGGTCATCATATATTCCTAATGTGCTTAGAGCTAAGTTATTGGTTTGTACTGGTTTTAATGTTTTAGTATAAGCAATAACATCATATGTTTTAGGAAATATATCAAAATTAGTTGCAATATCATTATTAATGACATCAGACTCTAACGTAGCAAAATCACTATCGCAAGCAATAAAACTTAATAGAATTAGGCCGAATGATATTGTCTGTAAGGCAAATTTATTCTTTTTCATAAGTGTACTAACTGTTTTTTAATACGGTATTATTGTAAAACTCTGTGTAAGGATCCGCAAATTCTTCAACAGAATAATAGTCTAATACAGGTTTTGTTAAATCATTTAAATACGTATCTAATTCTTCAGGTAGTTCTTCAGAACCTCTAATGATAGCATCAGAATTATCGATAGCCACTTTCATTAGATTAACATAACTAGGTTGTTTTAAAAGCGTTGTTACTTCTGAGTTTAATCCGTCAAAGTTTATTTTAGATAGCATTCCTGTATCTAACGTTCCTTCAAAGCTTTGATTGTATACAGAGGTTACTATTTTGCTTTCCGTAAATAAAGGTTCTGTTTTGTAAAATTCTTTTAAATATAATGGTAGTAGTGATGCTAACCAACCGTTAACATGGATAATGTCTGGAGCCCAATTCAGTTTTTTAACAGTTTCTATAACTCCTTTTGCAAAGAAAATAGCACGTTCATCATTATCTGAAAATAATTGACCTTCTTCATCTGTTAATGTTGCTTTTCTCTTAAAATAGTCTTCATTATCTATGAAGTAAACTTGTATACGTTCTTTAGGAATAGATGCTACTTTTATAATTAGTGGCATATCTAAGTCGTTAATCACCAGGTTAATACCTGATAGTCTAATAACTTCGTGCAATTGATGTCTTCTTTCATTTATGTTTCCAAAGCGAGGCATAAATATTCTTATTTGACCTCCTTGTTTGTTTACCATTCTAGGTGCTTCAAATGACATTGAAGAAATTTCTGTTTCTGGTAAATATGGAACAACTTCCGAGGACACATATAATATTCGTTTATCTTTCATAAATCTGCTGCTTTTGAAATTAATAGTAAAAAACATGCAAAATTACAAAAATTTGTGCAGATTGCTAGTATTATATTATGTTTGCATGCGTTAAACTTTTATAACTCCATTGAAGAACTTTAAGAATAAAACAGGATTATCGACTTATATAACGGCATTGAAAGCTAATGGGAGTTCTATTGGTTTTGTGCCAACAATGGGTGCCTTGCATGAAGGCCATTTGTCTTTGGTAAATAGGGTTTTGAGTGAAAATGATTTTGCGGTGGTGAGTATCTTTGTTAATCCTACGCAGTTTGATAACCAAGATGATTTAGTTAAATACCCAAGAACTATAGATGCAGATATTGCATTGTTAAAAACAGTGAGTGACACTAAGGTTATTGTGTATGCGCCTTCTGTTGAAGATATTTATGCAGATAATATCCAATCGCAAGCCTTTAGTTTTGATGGGCTAGAGCACGAGATGGAAGGAGCCTTTAGGAAAGGACATTTTGACGGAGTTGGTACCATTGTAAAACGTTTATTTGAAATTGTTAAGCCAGACACGGCTTATTTTGGAGAGAAAGATTTTCAGCAATTACAGATTATTAGAAAGTTAGTAGAATTACATAATTTACCTTTAGAGATCATTGGTTGCCCTATTTACCGAGCTAAGGATGGCTTGGCTATGAGTTCTAGAAATGCTAGACTAACACAAGATCATAGAGTTGCGGCACCTTTTATTTATAAAACATTAAATACTGCCAAAGAAATGTTTGGCACAAAAAGTGCTAAAGTAGTAACGGAATGGGTTACAAAGCAATTTGAAAAACAACCGCTCTTAGAGTTGGAATATATTATAATTGCAGATATAGCGACCTTAAAACCAGTATATCGAAAATCAACAAATAAAACATATAGAGCGTTTATAGCTGTTTATGCAGGCGATATTAGACTTATCGATAACATCGCTTTAAATTAATTACCTTTGTAAAATGCAAATTCAAGTAGTAAAATCTAAAATTCATCGCGTAAAAGTAACAGGAGCGGCCTTAAACTATATTGGTAGTATCACTATTGATGAAGATTTAATGGAAGCCGCTAATATTATTCAAGGTGAAAAAGTTCAGATCGTAAACAATGACAATGGTGAGCGTTTAGAAACTTATTGTATCCCAGGACCAAGAAAAAGTGGAGAAATAACTTTAAATGGTGCTGCTGCAAGAAAAGTTTCTGTTGGAGATACCTTGATTCTTATCACTTACGCGTTCATGGATATTGAAGACGCTAAAGTTTTTAAACCCTGTTTAGTATTTCCAGACGAAGCTACTAATCTTCTAAAATAAACTGGTGGCTCAACCTAAAACCATCTTAAAAGTTGGTGTGCCGTTGCTCTTAGGAGTTGGTCTGGTATGGTACTCTTTGTCTAAAATTTCAGTTTCTACTTTAGTTCAATATTTTAAAGACGCTAACTATAGTTGGATATGCCTTGGAGTTGTTTTAGGTATTCTAAGTCATGTGTCTAGAGCATATCGTTGGCGTTTTATGGCAGAACCTTTAGGTTATAAACCAAAATTTGGTAATAGCTTAATGGCTGTTTATGCGGCTTATCTTATTAATTTTACCATTCCTAGAGCTGGAGAAATTGCGAGATCAACGATTCTAAAAAATTATGAAGGCATTCCCTTTGAGAAAGGTTTTGGGACCATAGTTGCAGAGCGTATTGCAGATACTGTGATGTTGTTACTCATAATAGTAATTGCCCTTTTTTTAGAGTTTGAGTTTATTTATAAATTTTTCGTAGATAAATTTAATCCAATAGCATTAGTTGTATCAGGTATCGTACTCTTAATTTTAGGTATGGCCTTGCTTTTATTTATAACCAAGAGTAGGTCTCAATTGGCGTTAAAAGTAAAAGGTTTTGTAATGGGACTTATTGAAGGCATGCTTAGTATTTTTAAAATGAAACAAAAATGGGCATTTATAGGTCACACCCTTTTTATTTGGGCTATGTATGTATTGATGTTTTATGTGACTACATTTGCTTTACCAGAATTGCATAACGTATCTATTGCAGCAATCCTCATAGGTTTTATATTGGCTAGCTTTAGTATTGCTGCGACGAACGGAGGTATTGGTTCGTTTCCAGAAGCAGTAGTTATTGCATTTTCAACGTTATTTGGTTTAGCGGAAGATCCAAGTAGAGCATTTGGATGGATAATGTGGTCTACACAGACTTTAGTAATTATTATTATAGGTGGTCTGTCTTTATTATATTTACCTATTTACAACAGAAAGAAAGCCATAAATTAATTTTTTACCATACTTTAAATTTTTAGTACATGTTTAGAATCAAGAATTTTCACATACTTCTTATAGCGCTTTTTATAGGCTTAAATATTCAGGCTCAAGCCATTTATAAAACTATTGATTCTTATAAGCTTGATGGAGAACGCGAATTAAAAATTCAATTACCAAGAAATTATAATCCCGAAGAGAAGCGAACGTACCCTTTAATTGTTGTTTTAGATGGAGATTATTTGTTTGAGCCAATTGCTGGTAATATCGATTATCAATCGTATTGGGAGGATATTCCAGATTGTATTGTTGTAGGTATAAAACAAGCAAATACAAGAATCGATGACTTTTATTATGATGATGATAGCAATTTTCCTTTGCATGAAGGAGCTGATTTTTATGAATTTATTGGTGCAGAATTATTACCATTTATAGAAGAGAATTATAAGGCTTCAAATTTTAGAATTATTGTTGGGCATGATTTAAGTGCTAATTTCATTAACTATTACTTGTTTAAAGATAAACCTATGTTTAGGGCTTATATAGCTTTGAGTCCAGATTTGGCACCTAAAATAACGGATAGATTAAAACAGCGTATAGAGATTTTAGAGCAAGAAACCTTCTACTATATGGCTACAGGAGATGCAGATTTAAAAGCCTTAAGAGCATCAATTTTAGAAACTAATACGGTTATTTCTGCTATAGAAAACAAAAAACTCTTTTATCAATTTGATGATTTTGAAGATGCTAACCACTATTCTTTAGTGGGACGAGGTATTCCAAAAGCTTTAAACCAAATATTTGGACTTTTTAAACCTATTAATACTAAAGAGTATAATGAAAAAGTACTGACTTTTGAAGGATCGCCTTACGATTATCTAGTAAAAAAGTATGAAGACATTGAATATTTTTATGGATTTGAAAAAAAATTAATTGAAAATGATATCAGAGCTATTGCCGCTGCGTCCAATAAAAAGGACGATGTAGAATCTTTAGGGAAATTATCAAAACTCATTAAGAAAATCTATCCTGAATCTATGTTAAATGCTTATTATTCAGGGATGTATTATGAGAAAGAAGGTAATCTTAGAAAGGCTTTAATACGTTACAAATCAGGTTTACTTTTGCAGCCATCTCAATTCATAGACAAGGAGATTATGCTTGATAAAATGTATGAAATTCAAGAATTATTAAACGATTAAGTGTATTTCATCGAAAAAAATTGACAACTTGACGAATATTTAGTATGTTTGGAGTCCCAATTTAAACCTACTTAACCATGAGAAAAACTATTTTAGTTGTTCTTGCTTGTCTTGTCTATGTATTTTCAGATGCACAAGTAACTTATGAGGAAATCGCCTCATCTCGACTTAGCTCAGTTCGTAAGCTAAAAATTAAACTACCAAAGGATTACGATTCTAAGGCAGACGAAAAATATCCAGTAATCATTGTATTTGATGGTGATTATTTATTTGAACCTGTTGCAGGACAAGTAGATTTTCAAACCTATTTTGATAATATGCCAGGAGCAATAGTTGTTGGTATTATGCAAGGAGAAAATCGTTTCTATGACGGTTACTATGAGCCAGGAACAGGCTTACCAACAGAATCAGGTCTTAGATTTCACGATTTTGTTTCAGACGAATTATTACCATATATAGACAAAAAATACAACACTAGTAAATTTAGAGTTGCTGTTGGTCATGATAATATGGGGAATTTTATTAATTCTTACTTGTTTAAAGAGGGATTGGCTTTTCAGGCTTATGTATGTATAAGTCCAGATTTTGTAGGATCATTAAATAATTTTATATCAAAACGTTTGTCTCTTTTTAAAGATGATATTTTCTATTATTTAGCAACTTCTCAAAAAGATATTCCACAACTTCGAGAAAGTATACTATCTACTAATTCACAGATACAAGAAGTGGATAATCAGAATCTAACTTATTATTTTGATGATTTTAAAGGTGAGAATCATTACACGTTGGTTACAAGTGCTTTAGCTAGGTCTTTTGAAAAGATTTTTGATATCTATAATCCGTTGAGAGAGAAAGAACTTGAAGAAAAAGTACTGCCTTATGAAGGGACTCTGGATAATTATTTAACAGATAGATATAAAAGAATAGAAAAACTATTTGGGATTAAAAAAGAAATTAGTGAAAACGAAATAGAGAAAGTTATTAAAATCGCTGAACAACGCGAGGATTTGAAATCACTAGCTAAATTAGGAGCGCTAGCAAATAAATTGCATCCAGAATCTTTAATGGGAACCTATTATTTAGCACAATCTGCAGAAAAACTAGGGAAAACAAAAAAAGCAAAAAAACTATATGAGTCTGCTTTAACGTTAAACGATGTGAGTCATATTAACAGAGATTTTATCTTTTCTAAAATTGATGAATTAACTGTAGTAGATTTAGATGAAGATATTGATGATGATGACGATGATGATGAGTAGAGTTAGAAAACATAAATGGTCCACAGATTATTTGTTCGAATCTGCATATAATAAGGCAAAAGTAATGTTGTTTTCTACGCATTTGCCTTCTAAATTAGCTGCTTTAAAAGTTTTAGCGATTGTAAGTTGGTTTAAAGATATCAACTAAAATTGTATTAATTTAGCCATTTCTAACTATAATAATCCTGTTATTTTGGATTGTGAAACTCGAATATGGCTAAAGTAAAAACAACTTTTTTTTGTCAAAATTGTGGCAGTCAATATGCCAAATGGCAAGGACAATGTACCTCTTGTAAGGAATGGAATACCATTGCAGAAGAAGTGATTCAAAAACCAGAAAAAAGCGATTGGAAAACACCAACAACGTCTTCAAAACGGGTTTCTAAACCGTTATTGATTAATGATATTGATACCTCGCAAGAAGCACGTTTAGATATGCAAGATGGCGAATTTAATCGTGTCCTTGGAGGCGGCATGGTTCATGGGTCTTTAACACTTCTTGGTGGTGAACCAGGAATTGGTAAGAGTACACTTTTACTTCAAATAGCCTTAAAATTACAATACAAAACTCTTTATGTCTCTGGTGAAGAAAGCCAGAAGCAAATAAAAATGCGTGCTGAGCGTATTAATCCTAGTAGCAATAACTGTTACATTCTTACAGAAACCAAAACCCAAAATATCTTTAAGCAAATTGAAGCTTTAGAGCCTGATATTGTCGTTATTGATTCCATTCAAACATTGCATAGCGATTATATAGAATCGTCTGCAGGTAGCATTTCTCAAATCAAAGAATGCACAACCGAGCTCATTAAATTTGCCAAAGAAACAGCAACACCAGTTTTGCTAATTGGTCATATTACTAAAGATGGTCATATTGCTGGACCAAAAATTTTGGAGCACATGGTTGATACGGTTTTACAATTTGAAGGAGATCGAAATCATGTATTCAGAATTCTAAGAGCTAACAAAAATAGATTCGGATCTACCAACGAATTAGGAATCTATGAAATGCAAGGTTCAGGACTACGAGAAGTTTCTAACCCATCCGAAATATTAATATCAGAAAAAGACGAAGAATTATCTGGAAATGCTGTTGCTGCAACTTTAGAAGGATTACGACCGTTAATGATTGAAGTCCAAGCCTTAGTGAGTACAGCGGTTTACGGAACACCACAGCGTTCGGCTACTGGTTTCAATGCCAAACGTCTAAATATGTTATTGGCAGTTTTGGAGAAGCGTGCTGGTTTCCGCTTAGGAGCTAAAGATGTGTTTTTAAATATTACTGGAGGCATCACAGTTGATGATCCTGCTATAGATTTAGCAGTCGTTGCGGCAATTTTGTCTTCTAATGAAGACGTTGCATTGCCAAGTGATTATTGTTTTGCAGCAGAAGTTGGTTTATCTGGTGAGATAAGACCTGTACAGCGTGTAGAACAACGTATTTTGGAAGCTGAAAAATTAGGGTTTTCATCCATTTTTGTATCTAAATACAATAAAATCGCCTTGAAAAATACGGTTATCAAGATTCAATTGATTTCTAAAATAGAGGATTTGGTTGGGTTTTTAGTGTAAGTAGAGGTTTAATTTTAATAAAAGAAATGCATTTAATCGAATAAAAATGCATTTAATCGTTGTTTTTGTTCTTTTTATCCTATGTTTGTCGCAAATAAATATTGATTTTTATTTAAGTATTTGAAAATCAATAAGTAATGTGAAATGCTATGATGGTGAAAAATAACTTCAGACTATTATTTATAATAATTTTTATAACTTTTAATGTTAATGCGCAATATTGTACACCAAATAATGTTGGGGTGAATGGTGGTTGGACTTTCCATATATCTAATGTAAATATTGGAACAATAGACAATAGTAGTTCAGGTACTCAAGGTTCGTATACGTATTATTCAGACGTTTCCCCAACGTCTATTAATGCAGGAGACACAGTTACAGGAGATATTACAGTAACTCTTAATGGGTGGAATACCAATATTCATACTGTTGCTGTGTGGTTTAATTTTAATGAAATCGATGATGATTTTGATGATAGTGGAGAACAGTTCTTATTTACATTCCAAGATAATAATAATGTTGGTGGTACTAAAACAGTGCAAGTACCTATCAGTATTCCAATACCTTCTTATGCTCAGAATGGACTTGCAAGAATGCGTGTTGGTTTAAGGTCTGGAAACGATACAGGTTTTACATCATGTGAGTATAATTACAATGCAGGGGAAGTTGAAGATTATGAGGTTTTATTTGTGTCAGATAATGAAGGTAATCCAGGAGAAAGTGAGCCTAATTTTTGTGAAACGGAAAATATCCAAAGCGGTAATATTTTATTTATTTCTAACGTTTCTTTTGCAGGAATAGAGAATAGTAGTACAGGAACAACAGGTGGTTTTACTAATTATTCTTCTTTTTCTGAAGATAATGTTCCTATTGGTCAGGCTCTTGAAGGGACGATTAGTGTGTCGTTAAATGGGTGGAATACCAACGAAAACACAGTGGTTATTTGGATTAACCTCAATGAAAGCTTGGATGATGATTTTGATGATTCAGGTGAACGTTTTTTATTTACATTTCAAGATAACAACAACGTAGGAGGAACAAAAGTGGTGGACGTACCTATTAGTATAACGTTACCAAGCAGTACAGATGAAGCACTTTCTAATGTGCGAATTGGTGTTAGAGGTGGTACTAATATAAATTTTACGTCTTGTGATTATAATTATAGCAATGGAGAAGTAGAAAATTACCTCATTAATATTGGTGGAGAATTAGATGCGCCAGATATGGATGGTGATGGAATTGCAGACAATGCAGATATAGATAGTGATAATGATGGTATACTAGATATTAATGAAGGTTCTGTATGCGATGAAATTAGTAATAGTCTAACTTATGAGTTTTACGATATAGATGTTTCACCAAGTGTAGACAATATTCCTATGACTGGAGCTACAGCAATAGGTAGTGTATCTGAAATAGATGTAGATGCACTTTGGGGTTCTATTACACCAGGTGATCATGAGAACTTTGCAATAAGATATAGTGGTTTTATTAAGATTAATACCACCGAAACATATACATTTTATACAAGTTCAGATGATGGTTCTAAATTGTTTATTGACGGAAATGAGGTTGTTGATAACGATGGTTTACATGGTATGTTAGAAGATTCAGGAACTATAGCGCTTAACCAAGGTGTTTATCCAATCACGATACTATTTTTTGAAAGAACAGGAGAAGAGACTTTAAGTATGTCTTATTCGAGCGCAACTATTTCTAAGACAGTAATTCCTTTTTCCGTATTATCAGAAAATAGTTGTTTAGATACAGACTATGATGGGATTCCAGATTATTTAGATTTAGATTCAGATAACGATGGTATCTACGATGTAGAAGAAGCTGGTAACGGAAGTTTAGATAGCAACAACGATGGAGTGTTAGATAGTAATGATGCAGTGTTTAATGATAATAACAACAATGGAGCAGACGATACTGCAGAAGCTACAACACTAATTGATACTTCTGGTGACGGTAATTTTGATTTTCAAAATACAGATAGTGATGGTGATGGCTGTAATGATGTTATTGAAGCTGGCCATGCAGATAGCGATGCAGACGGACAAGTAGATGGTACAGGTATTAGCGCTAGTGGTTTAGTTACAGGTACTTCAACGGCATACACAGGTACAACTGCAAATGTGACTATAGCAACAGAAACTACAGTAGATGCTACAGCTTTGGTCGATCAGTTAGTTGTAATAGGTGGAGCTACAAGTTTTACTATAACTAGTGCAACAGCGACAAGTACAACGACATTTACAACAGGAGGTGTGCCAGATTATTCAAATAGCACTACTGATGTAAGTGCGGCCTTAAACTACCAATGGCAATTAAATGGCACAGACCTAAGCAATGGAGGTGTTTATTCAGGTGCTACATCGGCTAGTTTAAATATTTCGGATGTTACCGGATTAGATGGTAGTGTGTACACTTTATTAGTAACACATTCAGATAATTTGTGTGTCCAAATCGAAAATAGTGCCACTCTTACTTTAGATGCAGACATGGATGGTGATGGTGTAGGAGATACTACAGATTTAGATAGTGATAATGATGGTATACTAAATGTAAATGAAGGCGTTATATGTGCTGAAATTACTGAGGGCTTGTCTTATGAATTTTATGATATAAATGTCTCACCAAGTGTAGATAATATTCCAACTACTGGAGCTACAGCAACAGGTACTGTGTCTGATTTCGATGTAGATGTCCTTTGGGCTATGATTACACCTGGAGATCACGATACTTTTGCCATTCGATATACTGGTTTTATTACTATTAGCACAGAAGAAACGTATAGGTTTTATACAAGGTCAGATGATGGTTCTAAATTGTTTATTGATGGCAATGAGATTGTTAATAATGATGGGGATCATGCTGCACAAGAACGATCAGGAACTATTGCATTAACTCCGGGTATTTACCCAATTACTATATTATTTTATGAGAGAACTGGATTAGAGTCTCTAACGGTGTCTTATTCTAGCGCAACTATTTCTAAAACATTAATTCCTTTTTCTGTATTGTCAGTAAATATTTGTACAGATACAGATAATGATGGGATTCAAGATTATTTAGATATAGATTCAGATAATGACGGTATACCAGATAATGTAGAGGCACAATCCACAAATGGTTATCTTCCTCCGAGTGATAGTGGAGCAACAATGGTAGATTTAAACAACGATGGTGTAAACGATAATTACGGATCTGGTTTTGCTAGTCTAGAAGATACTGATGGAGATAGTATCCCAGATTATATAGATTTAGATAGTGATAATGATGGAACTCCAGATATTCAAGAAAATGGAATGGCTAATACGCTATCAGGAAATGATGCCGATGGAGATGGTTTAGACGATAACTTCGAAACAACAAATATTAACGATGCTATTTTAGATATTAACGAAGATATTGATAATCCATTAGACCTATCTATTTTACCGGATACTGATGGAGATTTATTATTAGGTGGAGATTTAGATTATAGAGATGATATAGATGTTTATTTTTCTTCAGGATCAGTAGATTTTGATGGTTTAGATGATTATCTAGACACATCGTCTTTTATTGAAGATTGGAATGAAGGAACAATTATGGCTTGGGTAAAAATTAAAGCTAATACTGCTACAGGTAATTTAAGTTCTGTTTACAGTATTGCAGGTCAGGAAAATATGCGATTGACTATAACGAAAGGAAGAAAACCTGCATTTGTTGTTTATACTCAGGAACAAGTCACTGCTTCTAGTAACTATCCAAGTAGCAGTCTTAATGTAGAACAACTGCCTACGGATAACAGAAAAATGGAAAATGATGTATGGTACCATGTCACTGGTGTTTTTGATTCCGGAACAAACTCTTTAAAAGTATATCTTAATGGAGAGCTGTTAAATACTGAAACGGATACTAACTTGAATTCAACGTTACTTACCAAAAATTATAATGGTACTGATCACATTTATTCGAGTAGGCCATTTACAATAGGGCGTTATCCAACAAATACAAGTCCAGCTGGATCTGCCCATTTTAATGGAACTATAGATGAAGTAAGAATTTTTGAAGATGCTCTTTCTGCGCAACAAATACAACAAATGATGTGTCAAGAGATTGAAGATAATGAAGGTATTGTAAGAGGTAATATTATACCTAAGAATATTCAAGATTCACAAACTTTAGAGCGTGTAGCTTGGGGTAATCTTAAGGCTTATTATCCTATGTCTAATATTCTTAAATCAGAATTGTTAGACGAATCAGCAAATTCACACGATTTAAAAATGCATAATATTAATACGGTAAAGCCGCAAACAGCACCTTTGCCTTACGTCACTAGTGCAGATGGAGATTGGTCTAGTCCAGAATCATGGTTATATGGAGATGTTTGGGATGTTTCAGACGAGATATTTGAAAAAGATTGGTCAATTGTACATATCAAAAATGATATAACCTCTTCAACTTCTCACACAAGACTTGGACTTATAGTAGATGCTGATAAAACACTTACAATTAATGGCGAAAATGAAATTGATAATACGTGGTATTTAGAACTTAATGGAGTCTTAGACTTAAAAAACGATTCTCAATTAATTCAAGGAATTAATAGTGACTTAGTAACCTCTGCAACAGGTAAAATTTTAAGACGCCAAACAGGAACATCCAATTCATTTCGATATAATTATTTTTCTTCTCCCATTGGAGCAGTAGGAGCAACAACACTTTTAGATAATAATACAACCTTTAATAATGCTAACAATTCTGCTTTTGGTATCAATACATTAAAAGAAGGAAATGCTAATGCCGTTGAATTTACATCAGCATACAATGAAACAGGGAAAATAAGTACACGTTGGATGTACACCTTCTTAAATGGGGTTACTTATTACGATTGGGAAAGTTACTCTCCAACGACTCAATTAAATCCAGGAGTAGGGTATATTCATAAAGGAACAGGAAATGCAGGTACAACGCAAGACTATATATTTGAAGGAAAACCAAACAACGGCACAGTTTTAATAGCTGCAGATGATGTTGATGGAGACTCAGCTAACGAGAGTGAACCAGATGTAACCCTGACGACAACTTTGGTAGGTAATCCTTATCCTTCTGCTATAGATGCACATCAATTTATTGATGATAATGCAGGTGTTATTGATGGTACATTATATCTGTGGGAGCAATGGGCTGGTAACTCACATTATATAAGTGAATACGAAGGTGGTTATGCTATTATCAATAAAATGGCAAAAATACGAGCATACCAATTTGAAGGTTTAAGCGGTGGAAACAATGGTTCTCAAGATGGAACACTAACGCCTACTCAGTATATTAGTGTTGGTCAGGCTTTTTTCACAGAAGTCATAAATGATGGTCATATTGAATTTAATAACGGTCAACGTATTTATAAGAAACAATCTACCGGAGAGAGTGTCTTTTTTAGAACAGCCAATACCGAAACAGAAGACTACGATAATGCAGAAAATGTTGAAGATGTAATGCAAAAACTTCATTTAAAATTTGAAGCGGATAACGGATTTAGTAGAGAAATGGTTATTGGTTTTAGTGATTTTACGTCTGAAGGTTTTGATTATAGTTATGACGGAAAAATGACGGATGTGCAAGCAAATGATTTTTATACGTTGTTTGAAGGCAGTTCGATGGTTACACAAGCGTATTCAGCTATAGATTCTGATAAAGTAGTGCCATTAATCTATAAATCGTCCGAACAACAGATATGTACTATTTCGGTAACAGATTTTGAGGATTTTGAGAGTTCTCAAGCCGTTTATTTAAGAGATAATTACGAAAATAGTTATACAGATATTAGAAATTCAGATTATAGTTTTGTTAGTGAGCCAGGTTCTTTTACAAATCGATTTGATATCGTGTTCCAAAATGAATATGCACTTAGTATTTCAGAGTCTCAATTAAACGATGTTCAAGTATATGTCAGTAATAAAGAACGAAAACTTTTTATTAATGGACTTGTAAATGGAGCAAAATCAGTAAGTGTCATTAACATGTTAGGACAGACCATTAACCAATATCACAACAAAGACCAACAGGAACTTAGTAATGGTATTGACATTTCTAAAGTATCAACTGGAACTTATATTGTAAAAGTAGAGAATCAAAACAATCAATGGATCACTAAAAAAGTAATCGTTAATATGAAATAAACTAAAGGTCAGTGTAATTTTATACTGACCTTTTCTATTTTACTAATATAAAAAAGAGAGTAGTTTAAATTCAAATTTAATGGGCTAGAAATGCACAGAAACAGATTTCCTCTTTTGCATTAATTACAATATATTATTTCCTTAAAATTCGCTATTTTCGCTGCTCGTAAATAAAACAGAATAATGAGCACAAAGTTCCCTGAATACAAAGGACTTAACTTACCAAACGTTGCTGACGAAATCGGTAACTATTGGGAAGCTAACGACATCTTCGATAAAAGTGTAACCACAAGAGAAGGAAAACCACCTTTTGTGTTTTTTGAAGGACCACCTTCTGCAAACGGTTTACCTGGTGTACACCACGTTTTAGCGCGTGCGATTAAAGATATCTTTCCACGTTATAAAACCATGAAAGGTTTTCAGGTGAAGCGTAAAGCAGGTTGGGATACGCACGGTTTACCAGTTGAACTTGGTGTAGAAAAAGAACTCGGTATTACCAAAGAAGATATTGGTAAAAAAATCACGGTTGAAGAATACAACGAAGCGTGTAAAAAAACCGTAATGCGTTATACGGATACATGGAATGACCTCACAAAAAAAATGGGTTATTGGGTAGATATGGACGATCCATACATTACCTACAAATCCAAATACATGGAAACGGTTTGGTGGTTGTTAAAGCAGATTTACGAAAAAGATTTAATATACAAAGGTTATACTATTCAGCCTTATTCACCAAAGGCTGGTACAGGTTTAAGTTCTCATGAGTTAAACCAACCAGGAACATATCAAGATGTAACGGATACAACGGTTGTGGCTCAGTTTAAAGCGAATGAAGATTCGTTACCAGATTTTCTTAAAAATGAAGGTGATATTTACTTTTTAGCATGGACAACAACACCTTGGACATTACCAAGTAATACAGCGTTGACGGTTGGGCCAAAGATTGAATACGTTTTAGTTGAAACCTATAATCAATACACGTTTAAACCCATGAATGTGATTTTGGCTAAGAATTTAGTCAACAAACAATTTGATGGTAAATTTAAACGTGTTGAAGCTAAATCAGAATTAATAGAATATAAGGAAGGCGATAAAAAGATTCCTTATTTTGTAGTAAAAGATTTTATCGGTAAAGATTTAGTTGGTATCACATACGAGCAACTCTTACCATATGCGTTACCAAACGATAATCCTGAAAATGCATTTAGAGTTATTTCTGGAGACTTCGTAACGGTTGAAGACGGAACAGGAATTGTACACACAGCACCAACATTTGGAGCAGATGATGCCTTAGTTGCAAAACAAGCGTCACCAGAAATTCCACCACTTTTAGTAAAAGATGAGAATGGTAATTTAGTGCCATTAGTGGATTTACAAGGAAAGTTTAGACCAGAAATGGGAGAATATGCTGGTAAATATGTGAAGAACGAATACTACGATGATGGTGAAGCGCCAGAACGTTCTGTAGATGTAGAACTTGCTATTCAATTAAAAACAGAAAATAAAGCCTTTAAGGTTGAAAAATATAAGCACAGTTACCCAAATTGCTGGAGAACGGACAAGCCAATTTTATATTACCCATTAGATTCGTGGTTTATTAAAATCACAGATGTAAAAGGGAGAATGCATGAGTTAAATACAGGAATTAACTGGAAACCAAAATCAACTGGAGAAGGTCGTTTTGGTAATTGGTTAGCAAATGCAAACGACTGGAATTTATCACGTTCACGTTTCTGGGGAATTCCATTACCAATTTGGAGAACAGAAGATGGTAAAGAAGTCATCTGTATTGGTTCTGTAAAAGAATTAAAAGCTGAAATGCAACTTGCCGTTGAGGCAGGTATGATGAAGGAAGATATCTTCAAGAGCTTTGAAGTCGATAATATGTCTGAAGACAACTATGACAAAATAGATTTACATAAAAACGTAGTAGATAATATCGTCTTGGTTTCAAAATCAGGTCAACCAATGCATCGCGAAAGTGATTTAATTGATGTCTGGTTCGATTCTGGTTCTATGCCTTATGCACAATGGCATTATCCATTTGAAAATAAAGCAAAAGTTGATGATACCTGGAGAAAAGCAGATTTTATCGCAGAAGGTGTTGATCAAACGAGAGGTTGGTTCTATACACTTCATGCTATTGCTACTATGATTTTTGATGATGTTGCTTATAAAAATGTCGTTTCAAACGGATTAGTGTTAGATAAAAACGGACAGAAAATGTCTAAGCGTTTAGGAAATGCTGTAGATCCTTTTGAAACCTTATCTAAATATGGAGCTGATGCTACGCGTTGGTACATGATTAGTAATGCAAATCCTTGGGATAATTTAAAATTTGATAGTGAAGGTATTGCTGAGGTGAGCAGAAAGTTCTTCGGTACACTTTATAATACCTATTCATTCTTCACACTTTATACTAATATTGATGGTTTTGATTACAGTGAAGCTGATATTCCATTAGAAGAACGACCAGAAATTGATCGTTGGGTTTTATCTGAATTAAATACCTTGATTCAGAAAGTAGATAAATTCTACGAAGCCTACGAGCCAACGAGAGCTGCGCGAGCAATTTCAGACTTTACACAAGATTATTTAAGTAACTGGTACGTGCGTTTAAGTAGAAGACGTTTCTGGAAAGGTGATTACCAAACTGATAAAATTTCGGCATACCAAACACTTTATACCTGTATGGAAACCATTGCGAAGTTAGGCGCACCAATTGCACCTTTCTTTATGGATCGTTTGTATTTAGATTTAAATGCTGTTACCAAAAAAGAAACTTTTGAAAGTGTGCATTTAGCAGATTTCCCAATTGCAGATACTAGCATCATCGATAAAGTATTAGAGCGAAAAATGGAGAGTGCGCAGACAATATGTTCATTGGTATTATCGTTGAGAGCTAAAGAGAAGATTAAGGTACGTCAGCCACTTCAAAAAATTATGATTCCTATTGATAATAAACAACAAAAGGAAGAGATTGAAGCAGTTGCAGATTTAATAAAGCATGAAGTAAATATCAAAGAAATTGAACTCTTAGAAGACGCTTCAGACATCTTAGTCAAACAAATTAAGCCTAATTTTAAGACTTTAGGGCCCAAGTTCGGAAAGGATATGAAGCTGATTGCTAGTGTGATAGCTGCTTTTGGTGCTGATGATATTAAAAACATTGAGCAAAATGGTACTATTGAAGTTGAAATTAACGGGAAAAAGATTAATTTAGGACTTGAAGATGTAGAGATAACATCGCAAGATATTGAAGGATGGCTTGTAGCAAATGAAGGTGCTTTAACAGTGGCTTTAGATGTTACCATCAATGAAGATTTACGTAAAGAAGGGATTGCAAGAGAGCTTGTAAATCGTATTCAAAACTTACGAAAAGATTCAGGATTTGAGGTTACGGACAGAATTGACGTACAACTTCAAAAAGATGACCACATTGTGGAAGCAGTTTCTTCAAATGAGGCGTATATTAAATCAGAAACATTAACAGAAGATTTAAAAATTATGGACATTGTAGACAATGGTATAGAAATTGCTTTTGATGAAGTAAATACCAAATTGTTTATTAAAAAACACTAAAAAGATGGCACAAGTTACAACCAACAGATATTCTGATAAAGATTTAGAAGAATTCAGAACTTTAGTTCAAGAAAAAATCAAAAAAGCAGAGCACGATTTACAATTGATTAAAAGTGCTTATATGAATGATTTTGATAATGGTACAGATGATACGTCTCCCACTTTTAAAGCTTTCGAAGAAGGAAGTGCAACCATGAGTAAGGAAGCTAACTCTGCATTAGCAATTCGTCAAGAGAAATTTATTCGTGATTTAAAAAATGCCATTATTCGTATCGAGAATAAAACGTATGGTGTTTGTCGTGTTACAGGAAAACTAATAAACAAAGAGCGTTTAAAGTTAGTGCCTCATGCTACATTAAGTATCGAAGCTAAGAATATGCAGTAACCAATTCCTGCGACTTGTGCTGAACTTGTTTCAGTAGAGCAGGAATCTCATAAATTGAGATTCTATTTTGAGAAAAAACAAAATCATAAAGCCATGGAATATAAATTTCATGGCTTTTTTGGTGTTTTTTATTTTGAGCTCATTAATTATCAAAGCTCAGAATATTTTAGAAAAGCATATACAAGCAGATGGTATTACGTCCATTTCAATACATGGAAATGATATTTTTAAAATTTCAGTTTTAACTTCAAAAACGAATCAAATTAAGATGACTTCAACCTTAGATGGAGAATATCAAAATGATTTTCAGATGGTATCAATCAAAGAAAACCATACCCTTAATTTAAGTTTAGAACACTTATCATTTATGGAAATCCCTGATGATAAACGCAATGCACATAAAGTAATTGCAGCAACGTTATATCTTGAAATTCCAGAACAATTGACAGTGACTGTTTTAAGTGATATTGCTTCAGTAGACTTAAATGGGAAATTTAAGTCCCTCTTTATTGAATTACAACAAGGTAAATGTCGTATTAATGGTAACGTTGAAACTGCAACGATCAATACTTTTGATGGAGATATTAGTGTAATAACCAAAAGTGCAACGGTTAATGCGCAATCTAATCATGGGAAAGTTGATTTAGATAAATTTTACGATTTAGATGCTGCTTGGGAATTGAAATCTATAAATGGAGATATAACCGTAGAAAAACAGATATAATCGGTTATTTTTGCGACTATTACTCAATAAAAATATGTCTTTAAAAAAAGCGTCTATAGTTATCATGGTAATTTTACTGATAGATCAAATCAGTAAAATTTATATAAAAACTCATTTTCAATTGGGAGAAGATGTAACGGTGTTTTCGTGGTTTAAAATTGCATTTATAGAAAATGATGGTATGGCTTGGGGAACTAAACTGAGTGATTTTACCACGTTAATTTCTGACCGATCTGCTAAACTTATATTAACCTTATTTAGAATTGTAGCGGTTACAGGTATTGCATTTTGGCTAATAGATGTTACTAAAAAACAAAAGTCTAAGACCTTAATATTTGCTGTTTCTATTATTTTTGCTGGTGCTTTAGGTAATATATTAGATTCTGTTTTTTATGGTATTTTGTTTAATGATAGCGTTATGCAAGTGGCTACATTTTTACCAGAAGACGGAGGTTACGCTGATGTGTTTCATGGTAATGTAGTAGATATGTTGCATTTTCCGATTTGGAGCGGAGTAATGCCTGATAATTTACCTTTAATTGGAGGGAAATACTTTTCGTTTTTTGATCCTGTTTTTAATATAGCTGATATGGCAATTAGCACAGGCATTGGGATTTTAATTGTGTTTAATAAGAAAGCTTTTGAAGAGTCATCTAAAAATGATACACACGATTCGGAGTTACACAATAATCCAATCTAACGTCATCTTCTGAAGCTTCAATAGTTTCATCCTCAACTTCAAAAAAAGACAAACCAATTTTTAATGTTTTAGGTTTGCAATTCGCTAAAAAACGATCGTAGAATCCTTTTCCGTAACCAATTCTATGGCCTGTTTCATTAAAAGCTAAAAGCGGAATAAAAACCACTTCTAATTGTGATGACGGGATTTCTATACCATCTACTGGTTCAGGAATATTGTAGGCATTTTTCTTGATTTTTGTATTATCAGTGAGCAAATAATGCGTCATGCTGTAATCTTCAAAATTACTTTTAGAAATGATAATATTTTTATCTTTTCCGGCTAAAATATTTAGGATATAATCGGTGTCTATTTCTTTTTGTTCTTCAATAGAAAGAAAAATATGATAGAAGGTTTTATCCCAAATATTTAAGGTTAAGAGTTTGTTAGCAATGTCTAAACTAAAATCGTCAACTTCAGTAAGGGATAGTTGCTGACGTAATTCTTTATATTTTTTTCTTAATAAAGACTTTTTCATTAGGCTTCAATTTCGGTAGAAATATGGAAAATAGCATCACCTTGATAAATAATAGGAGATTCATTCACATTAAAAACATAACCTGAATAAGGCGATTTTACAAAGTAATTAAAACTACCATAAGGATCTGTAATATTTCCTAATACATCACCTTTTTTTACAGGAGCATTAATGTCTACAGTGGCTTTAAACATTCCAGAGTATTTCGCTCTCAGCCATTTACTTTCTTTAATTACCACAGCATCTGCTTTAGGTCTTGATACTTTAAACTTACTTCTAAGCATGCCAAAATGATGCAGCACACGTTTGGCACCATTGACGCCTGTGTTGGTTATATTGTTATGGATATTAAAAGATTTTCCGCCTTCAAACAATAACATAGGTATACCAGCTTTATCACAAGCATTTCTATACGATTTGTTTAAGTTTTGAGAATAATAAATAAAGGGAGCACCAAAAATATGAGCCAATTCGGTAAGTCTTGGGTTTTGTTCTACAATTCTAATTTGTGCGGCATTAAAACGGTCTGCTCCACCTGTATGAAAATCCATCGCAAAATCGACATGAGGTACTAACTCTGTCATCACAAAATGTGCGACTCTACTGGCTAAAGAACCATTGGCGCTTCCAGGAAAAGAACGATTTAAATCTCGTCCATCAGGAAAAAGACGGTCCATGTTCAAAAAACCGAAAACGTTAATGACAGGAACACAAATAATGGTGCCTGTCTTAGGAATGTTAATACCTTTTGCGATAATTTGTCTTATAATTTCTACACCGTTAATTTCATCACCATGAATACCTGCAGTCATTAAAACTGTAGGTCCAGGTTTTTTAGAGCGCTCAATAATGATTGGAACTTCTAGAGTATTACGCGTATGTAATTTGGCAACTTCAAAATTAACAATAGCACTTTTTCCAGGTGCAACAGCTGTGCCTAAAATATTTAAGACATTGGTTTGTTTTGTACTCATAGACGTTTAAATATTACGTTCTATATAACGTATAATGGTTTTAGCAATATCTTTTTGAGTCGCTGTTTCTATACCTTCAAGACCGGGAGAAGAATTTACTTCTAATATTAAAGGTCCTCTGGCAGATTGCAACAAGTCTACACCACAAATGCCAAGTCCTAAAGATTTTGCTGCTTTTAGTGCTGCATTTTCTTCTTCATCAGAAAGTTCTACAATATTTGCACTTCCACCTCTGTGCAAGTTAGATCTAAATTCACCTTCTTTACCTTGTCTTTTCATTGCGCCAACAACGATACCATCGACTACAAAAACTCTTATATCTGCACCTTTAGATTCTTTAATAAATTCTTGTACAATCACTCTCGCTTGCAAGCCGTTAAAAGCTTCTAAAACAGATTCTGCTGCATTTTTGGTTTCAGCTAAAACAACACCAAGACCTTGTGTACCTTCTAATAATTTAATAACCAATGGAGCTCCGCCAACATACTCAATAACTTCAGATACATCTTTAGTGTAATTTGAAAATACAGTTTTAGGCATTCCTAAACCTGCACGAGATAACACCTGTAAGCTTCGTAATTTATCACGAGATCTAACCAAAGCTTGAGATTCTACTGTAGAGAAAACTTTCATCATCTCAAATTGTCTTACCACAGCCGTTCCATAAAATGTTACAGAAGCTCCAATACGTGGAATGATGGCATCTATATTTTCTAAGTGTTTTCCTTTGTATATAATCGCAGGGTTTTTCTTTTCAATAATAATTTCACACTTTAAAGGATCTATAACCTCTACAGTATGCTTGCGTTTTGTTGCGGCCTCAACAAGACGCCTTGTAGAATATAAATTAGGATTTCTTGATAATATAATAATGTTCATGTCTTGGGTTTTAATATAGAATAGGTAAAATTACAGTTATGTGTTTAATAGGTTTTTTTCTTGAAAAGATACATTTTTTAAGGTCACATCGACAACAAATTTTTTCAGCAAAAACTTACGACCAATTAGAATAGGATACTTCATATCGTCTCTATCATTTAGAGTAAGATGAATGCTATATTTTTTGTTGAATAAAAATATAGTCGTCTTAACCTTATAGCGTCGTTGAACAATACCATTGCTACTTTTTACCTTTGTAGTGGTGTAGTTTTTAAAAAGGATCTTTTTTCCATTATAATTAGGATGTCCTTTGTCGTAGAATAAACATTTTAGGACACCATCTTCTTCATAATATTTATGACAATGAATGGATGAGGTATAGGCTCCTGTATCAATTTTTATATCAATATCAATTAAATCTAGGGCAGGAAAATCTGCTTTGTCTATTCTTCCAATAAATTTTTTAGGCATTCTTTTTTATTAAAATAGTGATGCAATGTAATCATTATGTTGCTTTAGTCGTATTGTTTTTAAAGTAAATTAAAGATTATCAAAAATTGAAGTATTACCTTTGATAAAATGCCAAAAACGACTCTAGAAATACAGATAAAAACGTTACCACACCAGCCTGGTGTGTATCAATATTTTGATATTGATGATCAGTTAATTTACGTTGGTAAAGCTAAAGATATAAAAAAGAGAGTTAGTAGTTACTTTAATAAGCATCACGATTATGGCAAAACACGTGTTTTAGTTAAAAATATAGTTTCTGTTAAACACATTGTTGTAGAAACCGAAAATGATGCGTTGCTGTTAGAGAACAATCTCATTAAAAAATACAAACCAAAGTATAACGTTTTATTAAAAGACGATAAATCTTATCCTTGGATTTGTATAAAAAAAGAACGGTTTTCAAGAGTATTCCCGACACGACGTGTTATTAAAGATGGCTCAGAATATTTTGGACCTTATACGAGTATGAAAACCGTAAAAACGCTTTTAGGTTTAATAAAAGGGTTATACCAATTACGAACGTGTAACTACGATTTGTCTGAATCAAAAATTAGCTCGGGGAAATATAAAGTCTGTTTAGAGTATCATTTAGGAAATTGTTTAGGTGCTTGCGAAGGTTATGAAACCGAAGAGGAATACCAAGCCAACATTGTAGCGATTAGAGAGATTTTGAAAGGAAATTTTAAAGATTCCTTACAACAATTTAGAATTCAAATGAGGCAATTTGCAGAACAGATGCAATTTGAAGATGCTCAGAAAATAAAAGAAAAACTCGAAGTTTTAGAAAACTACCAAGCCAAATCTACGATTGTAAATCCTAAGATTAATAATGTAGATGTGTTTTCAATTGTTAGTGATGAATCTTACGCTTATGTTAACTTTTTACAACTAAGCCATGGGTCAATCATTAGATCGCATACGCTGGAATTAAAGAAAAAGTTACAGGAAACAGATTTAGATCTATTAGAATTAGCAATTACTGAAATTAGACAACGCTTTAATTCAAATTCAAGAGAAATTTATGTGCCATTTGAAGTGAATTTAGGAGGTGATTTAAAGATTACCATTCCAAAACTTGGTGATAAAAAGAGTATTTTAGATTTGTCTATACGTAATGCTAAGTATTTTAGAATGGATAAATTTAAACAAGTGAAGCTTGTAGATCCAGACAGGCATGCAAATAGGATTATGGCACAAATGAAAGCTGATTTACGTTTGTCTGAAGAACCAAGACATATTGAATGCTTTGATAATTCTAACATTCAAGGAACAAATCCGGTGGCAGCATGTGTGGTTTTTAAAAACGGAAAACCGAGTAAAAAAGATTATCGTAACTTTAATATTAAGACAGTTGTTGGTCCAGATGATTTTGCATCTATGGAAGAGGTGGTGTACAGACGTTACAAACGTTTAGTAGAGGAAGAGCAGCCATTGCCACAACTGATTATTATAGATGGTGGTAAAGGCCAATTATCGTCAGCATTAAAAAGCTTAGATGTTTTAGGCTTGAGGCAAGAAATCGCGATTATAGGTATTGCAAAACGTTTAGAGGAATTATTCTATCCAGATGATCCAATTCCTTTATATTTAGACAAGAAAAGCGAAACCTTAAAAATAATACAGCAACTACGAAATGAAGCGCATCGTTTTGGAATTGAGCATCATAGAAATAGACGAAGCAAGGGAGCATTAACAACTGAGCTAGAAAATATTCCTGGTGTAGGAGAGCAAACAATCGTAGATTTAATGAAGCAATTTAAAACGGTAAAACGTATTGGTAACGCTAAGTTAGATGAATTAGAGGCGGTTGTTGGAGTCTCTAGAGCTAGTAAAGTATATAATTATTATCATAAAGAATAAAAAACCTTTCGGATTAAAAAGAAATTGATTGGTGTATTAAAATGAAAACAATAATTCTCATAGTGCTCATATTTGTTACTGCGTTTTTTCAATTAAATGCGCAGAAGGAGATGTCTAAGCCTGAACCCAAAGTAGGTTTAGTATTAAGTGGTGGTGGAGCTAAAGGTTTTGCGCATATTGGTGTTTTAAAAGTTATCGATAGTCTAGGTATTAAGATTGATTATGTTGCAGGTACAAGTATGGGAGCCATTATAGGATCTTTATATGCTGCAGGTTATTCTGGTAAACAATTAGAAACAATTTTTAGAGAACAAGATTTTAATGTCTTAATAAATGACGACTTTCCAAGAGCATCTAAGTCCTTTTATGAACGGGAGAATGCTCAAAAATACATGGTAACGTTACCTTTTGATAAATTTAAAATCGCTTTGCCTTCTGCATTATCTCGTGGGCAAAATGTATATAATTTACTGTATCATTTATTACTTCCTGTTAATGGTATTAGAGATTTTAAAAAGCTACCTATTCCGTTCTTTTGTGTTGCTACTAATATAGAAACAGGAGAATCTTTAATCATAGAAAAAGGTAAATTGGCAGAAGCTGTTACAGCAAGCGGAGCCTTACCATCATTGTTTCAGCCGGTAAGTATTGATGGAAATATTTTAATTGATGGTGGTGTTACCAATAATTTTCCTGTTGAAGAATTACGTGCAAAAGGAATGGATATTATTATAGGAGTAGATGTTCAAGATGCATTAAAAGATCGTTTAGCTTTAAAATCTGCTCCAGATATTTTACTACAGATTAATAATTTTCGTACAATAAATGCTATGAGAAGTAAAGTAAAATTGACGGATGTTTATATCAAACCCGACATCTCTAGCTTTTCAGTAATTTCTTTTGATGAAGGCAAGGATATTATTTTTCATGGAGAGTCTGCAGCTAGAATTAATTTATCTAAACTTCAGGATATAAAAAACCAACAGTCTAATTATATAGAGCGGCCAGAACTAAAAATTATTGATAGTCTTACCATTAACCGCATTAGTTTAGGAGGTAATGAACGGTATACAAGGTCTTTTATTTTAGGAAAACTTAAGCTAAAAGATGAAGAAAGAATAAGCTATACAGATTTTAAACAAGGTATAAACAGTCTTATTGCTACAAGTAATTTTGATACATTTAGATATGATTTAGAACCTACTGAAAACGAATCGGAATATAAACTTATAGGTAATGTTATAGAATCTGAAACTTCTACATTTCTTAGGTTAGGTATACATTATGATGGGCTTTATAAGAGTGCTCTGCTCGCTAATTTAACCAAGAAGAAGTTGTTGTTTAATAATGATATTGCCTCATTAGATGTTATTTTAGGGGATAATTCTAGATATAATTTTGATTATTTTATTGATAAAGGGTTCTATATCAGTTTAGGTTTAAAATCCCGATTTAATCAGTTTAATAAAAATGTTAATCCTTTACTCGCGTTAGATGAAAATTCACCTTTATTAGCAAGCTTGAATAGAATTGATGCCGAAATATCAGATTTTACCAACCAGGTATATTTGCAAACTATTTTTCAGAAAGATTTTTCGTTACGATTAGGGATAGAGCATAAGCGTTTTAAAATAACGTCTGAAACTATTATTGAAGACGATGATGAAACTGAAATCACTTTTGAAAACTCTAATTATTATAGTGTTTTTGGGAATTTAAATTATGATACTTATGATAATTTTCATTTTCCAAAAAGCGGTTTTTATTTTAATGGTGATTTTCACCTGTATGTAGACGCTACTGGTTTTAATACCAGTTTTAGAAATTTTTCAATAGCTAAAGCAGATCTTGGTTATGCTTTTAGTTTTAATAATAAGCTCAGTTTAAAAACAGAAGCTAACGGAGGTTTTAAACTTGGAGACAAATCTACAAATGCATTTGGATTTGGATTAGGAGGTTATGGATCTAACTTTATTAATAATTTTTATTCCTTTTATGGTTACGACTATTTAACTTTAACAGGGGATAGTTTTGTTAAGACGACGTTTACATTGGATTACGAGGTTTTTAAAAAGCACCATGTCTTATTCGCGGCAAACTATGCGAATATAGCTGACGGACTTTTTGATAGCGGTCAATTCTTTTCTTCACCAACTTACAATGGTTATGCTTTAGGATATTCTTTAGAAACGTTTTTGGGACCATTAGAAGCTAAATATGCCTACTCTCCAGATACAGGTAATGGGTATTGGTATTTTAATCTCGGATTTTGGTTTTAGAGATCTTTATAAATTAAGCACAAAAAAAAAGAGACTATCTTTTCAGATAGTCTCTTTTTGTATTTGAATAGTTTTATTTATTCAGAGTCTCCAACTTGAGTTGCTGGCACATCTCCTGCTTCAACTTCTTCTTCGTCTTCATCATCTGCATCTACAACAGCTAATCTACTACGTCTTACTTGACAAACAACAGTGTTATCTGGGTGTACAAACTTGTAGTTTTCATTCTCTAATTCAGTAATATATAATTTACTACCAATTTTTAAAGGAGTGATGTCGATTTCAACAAAATCAGGAAGGTTAGAAGGCGTTGCTTTTACTCTAAGCTTACGGAATGGCATTCTTAAGTTACCACCATTCATAACTCCTTTAGAAGAACCTGTAGTGTGTACAGGAATTTCCATAGTAATTTCTTTGTCTTCGAAAATTTGATAAAAATCGATGTGTATAATCTTATCTGTTACTGGGTGAAATTGAATATCCTGCATTATAGCATTGTATTCTACACCGTTATCTAAGGCAATCACAACTGTATGAGCGCTAGCTGTATATACAAGTTTTGAAAAAGCCAATTCTGGTGATGAGAAATGTAATGGCTTGTCTCCTCCGTATATAACGCAAGGAACCTGACCAGCATTACGTAAGGTTTTAGTTGCCTTTTTACCTACGCTTTCTCTTTGAGATCCGTTAATTGTAATTGATTTCATTTTTGAAATGTTTGTTTATTAATATTTTAATTCCCTCATTTTGAGGGCTGCAAATGTAAATATTTTAAATGAAAATACTAGTAGTTAGCTCATGTTTTTTTTAACATGAGCATGTATTGGCATATAGCCTTCTGTTAGTAAGTTGTAAGAGTCTTAAGCTATGGGTTTTGTGTGGGTTACATTACAAATTTGTTGCTTATAGATTCGTTATGATGTACATTATGCATCACATCTGCAAATAAATCAGAACAACTTAACACTTTTAACTTTGGGCTTTGCTGCTTTAAAGGAATAGAATTGGTTACAATTAATTCTTCTAGTTTTGAGTTTTCGAGTTTTTCGTAAGCATTCCCAGATAAAATTGGATGTGTACAAATAGCTCTTACACTTAATGCACCACGTTCCATCATTAAATCTGCAGCTTTGGTTAATGTGCCAGCAGTATCTACCATATCATCTACTAAGACAACATTTTTGCCTGTTACATCTCCAATAAGTTCCATATGAGAGATCACATTAGCTTTTGCACGTTGCTTATAACAGATAACAACGTCACTCTTTAAAGCTTTAGAATAAGCATAAGCACGTTTAGAACCTCCCATATCAGGCGACGCAATAGTAAGGTTGTCTAAATTTAAACTTTTTAAATATGGTAAAAAGATAGTAGAAGCAAATAAGTGATCTACGGGTTTTTCAAAGAATCCTTGAATTTGATCCGCGTGTAAATCCATAGTGATAATACGAGTTGCTCCTGCAGCCTCTAACATTTTAGCGACCAATTTAGCAGCAATAGGAACTCTAGGTTTGTCCTTTCTGTCTTGTCTTGCCCAACCAAAATAAGGCATAACAGCTGTGACATGTCTTGCAGATGCTCTTTTTGCAGCGTCTATCATTAATAACATTTCCATTAAATTTTTTGGACCTGGATTGGTAGATCCTATAATAAAAATTCGTGTTCCTCTGATAGATTCTTCATAAGACGGTTGGAATTCACCATCGCTATAAGTTGAAGTAATTACTTTACCTAGCTTAGTTCCGTATTTTTTAGCTATTTGCTCTGCAAGGTGTGTACTTTGAGAACATGCAAAAATTTTGGCTTTTCTGGTTTCGTATGGCATTTGATATCAGTTGTTTAGTGGGTCTGGTTAAGGGATTTCTGTTCGTTTCAAAGTTAGAAAATTATTTTTTCTATCTAAAGTATAAAACCTACTAATTTTAGCGAATAGCCAAAAATATTTTTCTATTTTTGCAGTCCGAATTTACTTTAGTAGAGTAATCGGAATATCAAATTACACTTGCTCAAGTGGTGGAATTGGTAGACACGTTGGATTCAAAATCCAATGTCGCAAGACGTGCGGGTTCGATTCCCGCCTTGAGTACTTAGTAAAACCGCAATAATCTTAATATAAGATGTTGCGGTTTTTCTTATTTATACCATTATACTGCGCAATAGAATCGATAATAATTATTAGGTTATATCTCGATCTCCAAAATCTATTTTAACCTTAATTATCACATCGGAGGCTATTAAACCAATTCCGTTTGGATATAGGCGTCTTCTATTTACAATTAACCCTATTATATGTAAAATTAACCTAATTACTTTTTGTAGTCTAAAAAATTATATTATTTTTGGTTAACCAATCTGGTTAACCAATTAAAAATAAGCGTTATAAGTCGTTATTGTTAGTGTTGTTGTCATTTAATAGTATGATACTTTTTTTTAGTATGTTCTAATGATTAAGATGTTGATAACCAAGGGTTAAGTTGTAGTGAAATTGATCACTATTAAAATTTAAAGAATTAATAAATGAAAAAGTATCTCTTAGCTATCAGTTTATTATTAGCATTTTTCTCTTGTGATAAGCAAACAGAAGAAGAAAAACTTCTATTAATTTCTAATAGTACTGAATTAAACAATGCCATTAAAAATGCCCAACCGGGAGATGACCTTATATTAAAGAATGGTGTTTATAAAAATCTTGAAATTAATTTTAGAGGACAAGGGACTAAAGACAATCCAATAACCTTAAAAGCTGAAACTTCAGGTAAGGTTATTATTGAAGGGCAATCGTATTTAAAATTCGGAGGTGAATATTTAGTCGTAGAAGGTTTACATTTTAAAAATGGATTTTCACCTTCTAGTGCTGTAGTAGATTTTAAAATAAGCCATAAAGATACACTAGATGAAATCGCTTTTAACTGTAAAATAACCAATTCTGTTATTGAAGATTTTAACAAACCAAAACGAGATAACAGTGATTTATGGGTTCAGTTTTGGGGAAGGTATAATGAATTAAGTAACTGCTATATTGCTGGTAAAACCAATAGAGGACCTACTGTTAGAGTAAGTATAGAAGGTATTGAAAGTATTAATAATTACCATCAAATTGTAAATAATCATTTTGGGCCAAGACCAGTAAAAGGAGGTCCAAGTGGAGAAACTATTCAATTAGGTAATAGTTATACATCTATGTCTCCTAGCCATACTATGGTAGCCAATAATTTATTTGAAGAGTGTAATGGTGAAGTTGAAGTCATTTCAAGTAAAACTAATTTCAACGAATTTAGAAACAACGTATTTTATAAAAGTGAAGGCTCATTAGTAACCCGTCATGGAAATTATTCTATTATCGATGGTAACTACTTTATTGGAGATGGTGTAAATAAAAATGTTGGAGGAATTAGAATCATTAATACAGGACATTGGGTTACCAATAACTATTTCTATAACTTAATAGGTACAAGTTTTAGAAGTCCATTGGCTGTGATGAATGGAATTCCTAAATCGCCATTAAACCGCTATAACCAAGTAACAGATGTGGTGGTTGCTTATAATACTTATGTAAATTGTAGTTCGCCTTGGCAATTTGGAGTGGGTACAAATATTGCACAAGCAGATGTTTTACCGAAATCTGAAATTAGATCTGCACGAGCTATCAGAACTACTGTTGCTAATAATGTTATATATAATGACAAAGGACTTTCTGCCATTGTCGTTGAAAATGACAAAGCAGACGGTGTACTATTTAAAGACAATATTGTAGATAATAAAGGTGTCAGTTTTAAAGATTTTAATGGTGGAATTGTAACCGCATCTTTAGAATTGAAAAAAGTATCCGATAATATTTTAATTCCTACGGGAATTTCTAATGACGTTGAAGTTTATAATGGATTCGATTTCAATACTATTGAAAAGGATTTGTTTGGTGCTTCAAGAAAAGATAATAATACGATTGGTGCAACTGTAAGTGCAGATGTTGCTAATCCAAACATATTAGACAAATCTAAATATGGTACGTCATGGTTTTCAAATGTAGTTGAAGCAAAAGAACCTGTAATTCATACTGTAACCAAAGCAGAAGACATACAAACTAAAATAAATGAAGCAACCAACGGAGATATCATTGCTTTAGCTAAAGGTGTTTATAGTTTAGATAAATCTTTGGTGATTAATAAAACAATCATTATTCAGTCTCAAGGAAACGAAAAAGCACAATTGGTTTTTTCTGGTGCATCTAACACACCATTATTTTCATTAGAATCTAAGGGTAAACTGACAGTAAATAATATTAGTTTAAAAGGGCATACTTCAAATTATGCTTTTGCAAGTTTAAATAAAAACATGTCTAACCATTTTGGATTAACCGTTACAAATGCAGAAATCAGTGATTTTGGTTATGTTCTTAAAGTATATAAAGAATCATTTTCAGAACGTATAACTTTTGAAAATACATCAATTTCAAATTGTGAAAATGGAATTGAACTTTCTGAAGAAACAAACGATAAAGGAGATTATAACACAGAATATTTAACGATTAATAACTGTAATTTCAATAACGTGAAAGCTAATGTGATTGATTATTACAGAGGTGGTTATGATGAGTCTACTATAGGAGGAAACCTTTTAGTGTCTAACAGTACATTTATTAATTGTGGTGCTAATGAAGAAAATAAAAGATTGCTAAACCATAATGGTATTGTAAATGTGAATATCACTAAAAACACTTTTACAAATAATAAAGTTCAATTTGTTTCCATTTTATGGGGAGCGAAGAATAATATAGAATCTGAAAACAGTTTAACAAACTCTGGTCAGATAAAAACAGAAGAAAATTTAGTAATGAAATTAATGTATTAAGAGGTCTAAAGCCAGAACATATTGTGCAAAATACTGGTAAGATTAAAGTGGTTCAGAATAAAAAATTAAAGTTAGTCTGTTAATCCTACTGAACCACTTTACATTCTTTTTTAATATAATTATTGTTTCTAAAAATAAGAATAGAGTAAAATGATGATTCACTAAAGATCGTTTAAATCATTAAGAATTAATAAACCCTAACAAAATGAAAAAAGTAGCATTTACATTAGCTATTCTTTTAACAGCATTCGCTTGTAAAGAAAATTCTAAAACCGCGTCAGGTTCACCTACAGATACCGCTGAGACTGCTAAAGTCACAAAATACCCAAGTGATGTTATTCCATTTATGGATGAGTGGAAGATTCTATTAGGAGATGGTACAAAGGCTGATGATTTAATTGGTTATGAAAAAGATGATTTTTTCTATGTGGAAAACGAAAATGATATTGATTGGGTCGTTTATAAAACACCAAACTCTGGTATTACATCAAGAACGTCTAGTAATACAAGAACAGAGTTGGGTCAAAAAAAGCACTGGATACCAGAAGTTGGCGGTAAATTAACAGGAACATTAAAAGTGCAACATGTTTCTACTTCAGGAGATGCTAGAGTTGCAGCATCTTACTCAGTGGTAGTTGGGCAAATTCATAGTGATGAAGGTCACGAAAATGAACCTATAAAAATCTTCTACAAAAAATTCCCTGGTCATACAAAAGGGTCTGTGTATTGGAACTATGAAATTAACACAGATGGTGAAGATAATTCAACAAGATGGGATTATTCTACAGCAATTTGGGGTTACGATATGTCTGCAGTTGGACCAAGTGCAAATGAATATCCTGCAGAACCAGAAAATGGTGTTGCCTTAGGTGAAGAATTCAGTTACGAAATAAATGTTTATAAAGGTATAATGTACCTTACATTTACAAGTGAAGGACACGAAACAGTGAAGTTCACAAAAAACTTATTGAAGTCTGATTTTTCGACAAAACAAGACATTCCAGAACAGATATGGTCATTGTATGCATCAATAGGTCGCGATGGTATAGAGCGTGACAGTGCTTATGCTGGCGAAATAAATTATTTTAAACAAGGTGCATATAACCAAACCAACGGTAAAGATCCCGAAGAGAATATGGTTTGGTATACAGGATCTGAAACTTATAACGGAGATATTGCTAAGCAGTATGAAAATGGCTGTTATTCTGAAGTTTGGTTCAAGGAAGCCACTGTTGGAGAAGGTACAATGCCTAACGAATAAAATACAAACTATTGAAAAATGTAATATTTGTAATGGGAGTTTCTGGTTGTGGTAAAAGCACCATTGGGAAACTACTTGCGCAAGACTTAAATATGGCTTTTTTTGATGGAGATGATTTTCATCCAGAGGCTAACATTACTAAAATGTCTAGTGGTCAATCTTTAAATGACGATGATAGACAAGGTTGGTTAGAGACTTTAAATAACTTAGCAAAAACACAATTAATTAATACTAGTTGTGTCATTGTATGTTCTGCTTTAAAACAAAAGTATCGTGATATTTTAAGTTCTGATATTCAAAACGAAACCAAATGGGTTCATCTCGCAGGATCTTTTGATCAGATTTTTGAACGTGTAAATAGTCGAGCAGATCATTTTATGCCTTCGGAATTATTGAAATCACAATTCGATATTTTAGAAGAACCTAAAAATGCTATTGAGATTGATATAAGCTTAACACCAGAACAAATTATTAAAAAGATAAAACAAGAATTAATGAATACTTCAGAATTTGGATTATTTGGTTTAGGAGTCATGGGCAAAAGTCTGTGTAGAAATTTAGCTAACAACGGTTTTAAAATTTCTATGTTTAATAGACATGTTGATGGTGTAGAGGAAGATGTTGCTAAGAATTTTAAAGCGCAATACTCGGAATTAGATCAAGCCAAAGCTTTTGATGATATTGCTTCTTTTGTTAACTCACTGCAACAACCACGAAAAATTATGCTCATGGTTAATGCGGGAAAAACAATAGATTATGTTATCGAAGATTTACTGCCGCATTTATCTGAAAACGATATTATAATAGATGGTGGGAATTCTAATTATAAAAAAACAAAAGAACGCAACGAGTATTTAAAAACAAAAGGAATCCATTTTATAGGAACCGGAGTTTCTGGAGGTGAAGAAGGAGCTTTAAAAGGACCATCTATAATGCCAAGTGGAGATAAAGATGCTTATGAAAATGTGGCTCGCTTTTTAGAAACAATTTCTGCGAAAGACAAGAATGGTTTACCATGTTGTACTTACGTTGGTCCAGAAGGAAGTGGTCAGTTTATAAAAATGGTACACAACGGTGTAGAATATGTAGAAATGCAATTATTGGCTGAAGTGTCTACTATTTTAGAGGCTTTAGGTCAGAATCCAGATGTCATTTCTAAAACTTTAGAAGGTTGGAAAGCTTCTGCGAGTAGTTATTTATTAGAAATAACAGCAACTATATTTCAAAAGAAAGAAGGAGACGATTGGTTAGTAAAAAAGATATTAGATAAAGCAGGAAATAAAGGCACTGGAAATTGGACAACTATTGCTTCTGCAGAACTTGGAGTACCAAGCACCTTAATTTCTTCGGCATTATTTTCGAGATATATTTCTTTCTATAAAGAAGAACGAATCGAATTAAGTAAGAATTTTGATAAACTAGATCCTTCGGAATTAGATGTGACTACAACTGAAATTTTAGAAGCGTATCAATTTGCAAGGATTATAAACCATTATCAGGGTTTTAAATTAATTGCTGAAGCATCTAATAAATTTTCTTGGGATTTAAATCTAAGTGAAATTGCTAGAATCTGGACAAACGGTTGCATTATTAGATCTACTTTAATGGAAGAATTGGTTGAGGTGTTTAAAACAACATCTAATATTCTAACGGATTCTCATTTAATAACTCTTATTAATCACTACAAGCCATCATCTAAAAAAGTGGTTTCTCAATGTGTTCTTAATGAAATAACGATACCTGCTTTAGGAGAAGCTGTTCAGTTTTTTAACGGAATTACAACAAAATATGCTTCGGCAAATATTATTCAAGCACAACGCGATTATTTTGGAGCGCATACGTATCAAAGATTAGATGATGCTTCCGGAAAAAGTTATCATACAAACTGGATATAAAGCCCAATAACTACTAAACAACAAATAACTACTATAATGGAATTAACTAAGCCTAAAAAATCATTTTTACAAAAAATAATAGCTATCATATTAGGCTTTGGACCAGGTATTTTTGCTATTGGTTATACTATTGGTACAGGTAGTGTTACTGCAATGATTGTAGCGGGAAGTAAATTTAATATGCAGTTGTTATGGGTGCTTTTAGTGAGTTGCCTCTTTTCTGGAATTTTAATGTTTGCCTACGGAAATTATGCCTTAATTACTGGCGAAACAGCGCTTTTTGGATTTAAAAAACACTTTAAATTTGGTAAGATTCTAGCCATTGCTATTATTATTGGTATTACGTTTGGGCAATGGAACTCACTAATGGGAATTTTAGGGATTTCATCCAACATTATTTTTGAAATATTAGTTCTTAATTTTGAAGGGTTAAGTGCTTATAAGTATGAAACTGTTTTGGTTACAGCGATTGTAATTATAGTTGTTTTTTACCTTTTAATGTTAGTCGGTAAGTATACGTTCTTTGAGAAAATACTAGTCATATTTGTGACTCTAATGGGAATGTCATTTGTATTATCATTATGTTTTGTACAGCCACTTTCTGTAGATGTTATTAAAGGATTAATACCAACAATTCCAGATGTTCCAGGTGGTAAAATGTTGGTTGCTGCTTTTGTTGGGACTACGATGGCTTCTGCTACATTCTTGTCAAGGCCTCTGTTTGTAAAAGGAAAAGGTTGGACCATTAAAAATTTAGATCAGCAAAAACGAGATTCTATAACAGCAGCTATTTTAATATTTGTGATAAGTGGAGTTATTATGGCAGTAGCTGCAGGAGCTTTGTATTATCAAGGTAAAGAAGTTACTCAGGTTTTAGATATGGCAAATACTTTAGAGCCAGTTGCTGGTAAATGGGCCGTTTCTATTTTCTTCTTTGGAGCATTAAGTGCTGGTTTATCATCTATTTTTCCTTGTTTATTAATCGCACCATTATTGATTGCAGATTACCAGTCAGGTGAGTTAGATACAAATTCTCGTCAGTTTAGAATTATAACAGCTGTTGCTTGTTTAGTAGCTTTAATTGGTCCTGCTTTTGGTGCTAACCCAATTGAAATTCAGATTCTATCTCAGGTATTTAATGTATTTGTTTTGCCTATTGTTATTCTTGGAATTATCATGATTGTTAACAGTAAGAAGATTATGAAAGGTTACAAAACAAGTCTCTTTGTAAACATAGGATTGTTTGCGTCGCTTCTTTTTGCATGCATTATTTCTTATAATGGTGTCTTAGCATTAATGGAATATTTTTAGTCAGAGGTTTTTTATGCTTCTATCAAAATAGAACAGATTTGAGTTAAATAGCTATATAATTTTGGGTTAATACCTAAAATCGTGTATATTGGTAAACCAATTTGGTAAACCAATTTTAAGTCCTATGAAAATCAATCGATTCCTCAGTTTTTTATTAGTAATTATTGTTTCCTTAATAGCATTTTCATTCAAAAGTATTGATCCTAATGTATTGTTAGTTAATAATATATCTGAATTTAATAAAGCAGTTAAAAATGCAAATCCAGGCGATGTTATTACATTAGCAAATGGAATATGGAAAGATGCAGAATTAGTTTTCGAAGGTAAAGGAACTGTTGAAAATCCAATTAAATTAACCGTTGAGGAAAAAGGAAAAGTAACTTTAGAAGGGGCTTCAAATTTACAATTAGCAGGAGAGCATTTAATTGTAGAAGGTCTTGTTTTTAAAAATGGGTACACACCAACAAATGCTGTTATTTCTTTCAGAAAGAATAGAGAAGAAATGGCCAATAATACAAGATTAACGGAATGTGTTATTGATAATTTTAATAATCCAGAACGTCAAGTACAAGATTATTGGATTACTATCTACGGAAAAAATAATCGTATTGATCATAATCATATTGTAGGTAAAAAGAATCTAGGTGTTACTATGATTGTTGGTTTAGATACCAAAGAAAGTCTGGCTAATAATCATAAAATAGATCACAACTATTTTGGTCCTCGTCCAACTTTTGGAAATAATGGAGGCGAAACATTAAGAATAGGAACAAGTCATCATGCCTTAGAAAACTCAAACACTTTAGTAGAATCTAATTATTTTGATAGAACTAACGGAGAGCACGAAATTATTTCAAACAAATCTTGCCAAAACACATTTAAATATAATACGTTTTTTGAATGTACAGGAACATTAACAATGCGTCATGGAAATGAAACATTGGTCGATGGAAATGTATTTATAGGAAACGGAAAACCAAGTACAGGTGGTGTTCGTATTATTAACGAAACACAAACCGTTATTAATAATTATCATATTGGTTTAACAGGATATAGATTTAGAGGTGCTTTTGTAATGATGAATGGAGTGCCAAATTCACCACCAAATCGTTATGTTCCAGTAATCGATTCAAAAGCAAATAATAATACGTTTATAGATTGCGATCATATTCTGTTTGGAGCAGGTAATGATTCAGAAAGAAGTCAAGCACCAAGAACATCTCAGTTTGCTAATAATATTATTTATAACACAAAAAAGAAAGATATTTTTAGTATTGATGCAGATATTAGTGGCATTACTTTTAAAAATAACCTTTTAGATAAAAATGGCGAGACTAGCATTAAAGAAGGTTTTAAAAATGAAGATATTACATTAGTAAAAAATGAACAAGGATTTTTAATTCCCACCTCTAAAAAAATTAAAAACAAAATAGCCATCAGTCCTAAGGTTGCTACAAAAGACAACACTGGTATTTCTTGGTATTCTAAAGCAGATAAAACAATAGCTTTAAGTTCAGGTAAAACGATAAAAGTAAAAGCCGGAATTAATACGTTGTATAATATTGTAAAGGAATCTAAACCAGGAGATATTATAGAATTGGAAACAGGTGGAATCTACTTACTAACTAAAGCCGTTCAAATTAATCATCCCTTAACGTTTAAAACTTCAGGAGCAGAAAAAGCGACTATTCTATTTGAAAGAATGATGGCTTTCGAAATTCAAAATGGTGGAAGTCTCGCTCTAGAAAATGTAACTTTCGATGGTACAAAATCACCAGATTATGCTGGGAATTCTGTAATAAGCACAAGTAAAAACTCAATGTTAGATAACTATAAATTATTTATAGATAACTGTGAGTTTAAAGACATGGTGGTTAATCATTCTTTTGATGTGTTACGAGTTTCAAAAGGAACATTTGCAGATACTATTAGTATTCAAAATTCAACATTTAAAAATATCTCAGGACATATTGCGGCATTGGATAAAGAAACGGATGATATTGGAGCTTATAATGTAGAGTACTTAATAATGAAAAACAATACAGTTACCGATTTACAAGGTGCAGCTTTACGTTTATATAGAGGAGGAAAAGATGAAAGTACATTTGGTCCATTCCTAGAAGTAGACCATAATGTATTTAATAATGTAGGTTTTGGTAAGAAGAATAAATATGGAGTAGCTATGTCTTTATATGGAGTTCAGGTTAACGATATCCAAAACAATAATTTCACTAACACAAAAGGTTTAAATATGCACTTAGTAGTAGGTGAGCCAATAGTTAACGTGGTTAATAATAACTATTACAAATCAGGTAAAATTGAAGTGACAGGTGATCAAAAATACAACGTTAAAAACCTTTATAATACAGAACCAATATTTAAAGAAGGAACCTTTGAATTGTCAGATGATTCTTCATTAAAAGGAAAAGCAACAGACCTTAAAGATATAGGAACTATTTCTAAAAACTAGCTATGAACTTTACTAGTAAAATCAGCATCAAAATTACTTTAATCGCAATTGTATTAACTACGTTTTCCTGTAAAAAAGAAACCGAAGTTAATGTGATTAATGAAAATGAAACCACTACAAATCAAGAGCACCCTAATTTAATTCTTACAGCTCAAGGCGTTCAAGATATTAGAGCGCAATTAGGTAATGTTCCTATTTTTGATAACACTTTACAAAAAGTGAAAGAAGAAATAGATGCAGAAATTGCATTAGGAATAGACACACCAATACCTTTAGATTATTCTGGAGGTTATACACATGTGCGCCATAAACGTAATATGGTAGTATTACAAAAAGCAGGTGTTTTGTATCAAATTTTAGACGATGAAAAATATGCAAAGTATGTAAAAGACATGCTAATGCAATATGAAGACATGTATAAAATGTTGCCATTGCATCCCAAAACTAGATCGTATGCAAGAGGGAAGTTATTTTGGCAATGTTTAAATGACTCTAATTGGTTGGTTTATGTAAGTCAGGCTTATGATTGTGTTTATAATTATTTATCAGAAGAAGAACGCAACAAATTAGAGACCAATTTATTTAGACCGTTTGCAGATCATATTTCTGTAGATAGTCCACAATTTTACCAAAGAGTTCATAATCATAGTACATGGGGAAATGCAGCTGTTGGTATGATTGGTTTGGTTATGGACGATGAAGAATTAATTGATCGTGCCTTATACGGAATAAAAGGAGTGGCTTTAGATACAAAGGCTAAAGATGATGATGGTGGATTTTTAAATAAAGATGGAAAAGCAGGTTTTTTAGCGAATATTGAAGAGCCTTTTTCACCTGATGGTTATTATAATGAAGGGCCTTATTATCAACGCTACGCCATGTATCCTTTTTTAGTTTTTGCTGAAGGTTTACATAATGTAAAACCAGAATTGAAGATTTTTGAATATAAAGAAGGAGTGCTTTTAAAATCTATAAACGCACTTTTAAATTTATCTGATGCAGATGGTGAGTTTTTTCCACTTAATGATGGGCAAAAAGGCATGTCATATTATAATGATGCTTTAGTAACTGCAGTAGATATCTCATACCATTTTGGAACACAAGATCCTGGTTTACTAAGTATAGCAACAGAACAAAATAAAGTATTGCTAGACGATTCTGGTTTGGCAGTTGCGCTTGGTATTAAAAATGGGAAAGCAAAACCGTTCGAGAAAAAATCTATTAATTTATCTGATGGGCCAAATGGAACACAAGGCGGTGTTGGTATTTTAAGAAATAAAGACATAGAGCTTGTTTTTAAATATGCAGCACAAGGATCTAGTCATGGTCACTATGATAAGTTGTCGTATTCTTTATTCGAAAATGGAGAAGAAGTTATTCAGGATTATGGTTTAGCACGTTTTGTAAATATTGAACAAAAAGGTGGTGGTAATTATTTGAAGGAAAACAAATCATGGGCAAAACAAACGATTGCTCATAATACCGTAACACAAAATGAAACGTCTCATTTTACGGGGAAATATGATATTGGATCTAAATACCATTCTGATTTACATTATTTTTCTTCAGACAATGAAAATGTTCAAGTGGTAAGTGCAACCGAAACCAATGCTTATCCAGGAACTGAAATGCTTCGTACAATGGCAATCATTTATGATAAGGATTTTGAAAAACCTTATGTGCTAGATATTATGAAAGTGGTATCTAATAAAGCGAATAAGTACGACTTTCCATATTACTTTTTAGGACAAGTGCTAAATACAAATTTCGATTATAAAGTACCAGAGACTTTAAAAGCTTTAGGAAGCAAAAACGGATACCAACATTTATATGTTGAAGGAATTGGGAAATCTAAAGAAGAAAACACTAAATTTTCTTGGTTAAATAAAGGGAAGTTTTATAGCTTAACAACGGTTTCTGATAGTAATGATGATATTTTATTTACAAGAATCGGAGCAAATGATCCTGAATTTAATTTACGTAGAGAAGCGGCAATAATGTTAAGGAGGAAAAACACAAAAAACACGCTTTTTGTTTCTGCAATTGAAGCACATGGTAATTATAGTCCTATTTCAGAATCTGCAGTTAATTCTAATAGTAATATTGCTGTATTAAAAGTAGTTTTGGATACTGAAGCTTATACAGCTGTTTCAATCACAAACATAAATGGTCGTACAAAACTATTTATCACGGCAAATACAAATGCTTCTAAGGAAGTAAAACATAATATCAAAATTAACGATAAGAATTATGAGTGGTCAGGTTCTTATTATTTTAACTAAACACAAATAAAAATTACAATTATGAAAAGATTAAGCGAAAAGTACATTATTACAAAAGATATCGAATGGGAAGTACTTGGTGGAGGAGTATCAAGAAAATTTTTAGGTTACGATAACCAAATTATGATGGTGAGAGTAAAATTTGATAAAGGAGCTTTAGGTACTCCACATCAACATTTTCATACCCAAGCTACATTTTGTGTTGCTGGTAAATTTGAATTTGAAATTGATGGAGTAAAGCAAATTGTAGAAGCAGGTGATGGTGTTTATATAGAACCTAATTTAATACATAGTGCAGTTTGTTTAGAAGAAGGAGAGCTTATTGATACATTCAGTCCGGTAAGAGAAGATTTCTTAAGTGGTGGTGCAGTTTCTTACTTTGGAGATAAATAATTATACCCAAAAAGCGATTAGTCCTATGCGTGAAGACGTTACGGATTAGTCGTATAATTCTTACAGATTAATTAATCTATGCTGTTTTAACTTTAATATGTGCTCTTTTAACATATAATAATTACGAAAACGTTGTAATTAACAAATATTTATATATATTTGGTAAACCAATTTGGTAAACCAGTTTGGTTTACCAAATAATAATACTAAGAATTAGTCCTAATTCTATTTTTATAACGGACCTATAGTTATAGTATAATTAAACTAAAATAAACAACGAAAAAATTAATCTAAACAATGAATTATGAATTTAAAAATTAAACTCATTACAATGGTTACACTTCTCTTTAGTGTAATGATTTTTGCTCAGGATAGCTATACCATAAAAGGTACAGTGACTTCAGCAGCAGATAATATGCCCATTCCTGGAGCAAACATTATCATTGCTGAAACAACTACGGGAGCAACAACAGATTTCGACGGGAATTATCAATTACAAGTCAAGAAGGGAGATGTTGTAAAATTCTCATATGTAGGATATGTTACTCAAGACGTAATTATTGATGCTCAGACAACAATTAATGTACAACTAGTAGAAGATACTAGCGCATTAGAAGAGGTTGTGGTTGTAGGGTATGGTACACGTAAAAAATCACACCTTACAGGATCTGTATCTAGTATTGGTGGTAAAGATGTTGCAGCTGTACAAGTTACTCGTGTAGATGAAGCATTAGCAGGTAAGTTATCTGGTGTGTTAATCCAGAATCAAGATGGATCACCTGGTGCAGCTCCAAAAATTCAGATTAGAGCAGCTTCTTCAATTTCAGGTGCGTCAAGCCCTCTTATTGTAGTTGATGGATTTCCAATTTCAGGAGGTTTAGAAACTGTTAATCCAAACGATATTGAAAGCTTAGAAATATTAAAAGATGCAGCTTCTTCTGCTATTTATGGTTCTAGAGGTGCAAATGGTGTTGTTTTAGTTACAACTAAAAAAGGAAAGTCTGGTAAAACTAGTTTTAGTTATAATACTTATGTAAGTACATCAAGTAAGTACCGTGACAATATATTAAAGAATGCTTCAGAATGGGCGTCTTATGCTAGATCTGAAATTGCTGCTGGTAATTGGACAAGTACGGTTAATGATATAGATTCAGATTTTTTAGAGTATAGATTAAGTGCTTTTGAAAACTCGCCTGGTGCAATTAGTCCAGAAGATTGGCTTTTTAGAAATGGTACTACAACGAGTCATGATTTTAGCATGAGTGGAGGTACGGATAGTGTTAATTATTTTGCTTCTGTAGGTTACCAAAAAGCTGAAGGAGTTATAATAGTTGAAGGTTTCGAAAAATTAAATGCACGTTTAAATATTGATGCTAAATTAGGAGACAAATTTAAAGCAGGTGTAAGTTTTAATGGATTTACATCTCAGAGAGATATATTAGGTCCTGAAATGAGAGATTTATTAAGGTCAGCAGCAATTAGTCCTATTTATCATACGGAAGAATCTATTGCATTCGTTCAAGCATTGGATGCTCAAGCACAGAGCTTAGGATTAGATGCATTTGATGCTGGGTATAGAGGTTCAGGTTATGAAGCTAATAGTATTTATGCTTTAGAACCAGGTATGGCGGCGAACGATTGGCATTATGGAAGAAGTAATAATGGTATTGGAGGTTCTGGTGATGCTGGTCCTGCTGCAAAGTTAGATAATTCTGAGTCTTGGGAGAAAACGTTTTTTGGTAATGTAAATTCTTATTTACAATATAGCATCATAGATGGTTTAAATATAAAAACTGTTTTAGGTGGAGATTTAAAAGATACTCAAGAATATGAACATAGATTAATTGGGTATGATTCTAGAGCAAGAATAAACCAAACATTTATGGATCAAACAGATTTAAAAGTGTGGTCTATATTAAGTGAAACAACGTTAAGCTATGCAAAACAGATTGGAAAGCATGATATTTCTGCTGTTGCTGGTGTAGAATATCAAACGACTAAGTTTATTGGAACCGCTTTGGATGCTGTAAATGTGCCAGATCAAGCAGTTCTTAGTTTCGAATTATTTGATCCTGCAGATATTACTGTTACTGAAAGAAAAGAGACAAGAATAAGAGAAAGTGTTTTTGGAAGAGTTAATTATGCTTATGACGATCGTTTCTTAGCATCTGTATCCTTAAGAAGAGATGGTGATTCTCGTTTTGGAGCTAATGAACAATATGCAACGTTTCCAGCGCTTTCTTTAGGATGGAATGTGCATAATGAATCTTTTTTAGAAGATAATAATACAATTAGTAAATTAAAATTAAGATTTAGTACAGGGTCTTTAGGAACAACGTCTTTCTTAGGGTCGTATGATGCATTAAGTCTATTAGATCCTTCAGCAACATACTTTGGGACTGGCTATTTAATCCCAGAAAATGTAGCAAACGAAGATTTAACATGGCAAACAAATACAGAAACGAACTATGGTATTGATTTCGGAGTTTTAAATAACCGTTTTACATTTGGTGTAGATTATTATACTTCTGATATTGAAGATATCTTGATTAATCAAAGTGTTTCTGAAGTATTAGGTACACCGTCCATTGTACTTAATTCTGGAGATGTAAGAAGTTCTGGTTGGGAGTTTGAATTTAATGGAAGGCTAATTAGCAACGATGATTTCAAATGGAGTATGGCGGCTAATTTATCTACGGTTACTACAGAAATTACAGATTTAGGTGGTTTAGATGAATTACCTTCAGCAATTTATGGACAAAGTGGTAGAGGTCCAGTATTTAGAAATTATGTAGGTGGTGGTATTGGTGAAATGTGGGGATTAGAAACAGACGGAGCTGTTGAGGATTCTTATATCGCAGATGCGACAAGATACATTAATGGTCAGGTAGGTGAGTCTTATGTAGTAGATCAAAATGGAGATGGAGTGATAGATAGTGAGGATTATGTTAAGATAGGTCAAAATACTCCAGATTTCTATTGGGGAATGTCACATAACTTTAGCTATAAGTCTTTTGATATGTCTTTACAATTCCAAGGATCTCATGGAGCAGAGGTTTATAATGTAGATCCACTTTATTATGGTTCTCAATGGGGAGGATTATTAGCAGATAGTTTTGATAATAATGTTGTAGATGTAGTTTCTGGAGAGCTTAGTGGTGATGGTATTGCTGATCACAATGGTAGGTTTTATACTGCGAATAGAAATCAAACAGATGCTGTGGTACAAGATGCTTCTTTTATAGCATTAAGAAATATTACTATTGGTTACACATTCGATCAAGATTTAACTAGTAAAATAGGCTTAGGTTCTGTTAGAGCTTATCTAGCCGCTTCTAATCTATTGTACATAATGGCAGATAACTATACATCTTACAACCCAGAAGGTGTAGCTACAACAGGTAGTGATTATTTAGGACCAACAACTTATGGTGCACAGGTAGGTGCTAGTCCAGTGGTAAGAAGTTTCACTTTTGGTTTAAATGTTAATTTTTAATAAAAAATAAAATGAAAAAAATATATATATTACTAGGATCGCTGTTTTTTATAACAGCATGTTCTACAGATTTGGATCAGACCCCACCTAATCAGGCAGAATCAGATACTTTAACAAGCTATGGTGAAGTTTTAAACGCAGCATACTATTATCAACTTGGTACTGTTACTCCATTGGCTATTATGGGTGAGTTTAGATCAGACAATGCGTTAATGGACGAATCTCCATATACGGAGTTTGATGAATATGATAGTGGTTTAACAGCTATGGAAGATCAATTCTTCGGGCCATTTTACACGGCTGCATATAAATCTATACTTAGTGCAAACAATATTGTCGAAAACTCTGAAGATGCTACAGAAGTTGCAGAGGCAAAATTTTTAAGAGCTTTATCTTATTTTAAATTAGTGCAAGTTTTTGGTGATGTTCCTGTTAATTTATCAGCTACTCCAAGTTTAACTGATACTTCAATTTTGGTTAGGCAACCTGCTGCAGATATTTATAATGATGTTATTATACCTGATTTTACAGATGCAATCACTGGTTTAAATAATAGTTTAATTTTTGAAGGAAGAGCAACAAAACTTGCAGCACAAGCTTTATTAGGAAAAGTTTATGTTGTCATGGGAGATTTTCCTAATGCTGAAACATATTTGTCTGCTGTTATTAGTGAAGCTCCTGGTGCAGGTATTAGTTTAAAAACTAATTATAATGAAATATTTGGTTTTGTAAATGAAATTGCGAATTCTGAAATTATTTTTTCAAATAATATATCTGGATCTATAACAGATGAATATGACGAATCTTCTGATTTTTGGAATTGGTATGTTGGTGATGACTCAAAAGCAGATTTACCAGTAGACCAAGATTTAGTTGCTGCTTTTGATGCTAGTGATGCTTCAGGTGGAGGTACTGACTTAAGAAGAGCGGTAACACTTTCTGCTGATGGTTTCACAGCTGTAAAATTTCCTAAAGAAGGAGAAAATGGTACTGAGCACAATTGGATAGAAATTAGATTAGCAGATGTTATTTTGTTATATGCAGAAACATTAAATGAAAATGGTTCTTCTGCAGGAACGGTACTTCCGTTGTTAGATGATATTAGAACAAGAGCAGGTCTTAATAGTTTAACAGGGACTGTAAGCTCGCAGGCTGATGTAAGACAAGTGATTGCTGATGAAAGAAGATTGGAAATGGCCTTTGAAGGACAAAGATGGTTTGATTTAGTTAGAACAGGTACTGCAAGTGCAGAAATGGGAGTATCGATAAACAGCGATTATTATCTGTTCCCTATTCCTGTATCAGAAGTTCTTGCAACTAATGGAGTTATTACTCAAAATTCAGGATATTAATATTTATTAGATTTCTTTCTTTGTAAGTCATCTTATGCAGCCTAATGCTTGCATGATGATTTTACAAAGAAAGAAACTATTAAAGTAGAAATTAACTTTTTTTTAAAAAGTCTAAAAGCCTTTTTCTAAAAGAGAATTTTTGCAATTATAACTTAGGGATTATAAACATATTTGAGTTAGTCGCTTATTGAATTCTACTGTTGTTTAGTCGTTATAAGTAGGATTCTTTAAGCACTATTAAAAATTTATTAATTTTAAAATATTTGTATATTATTTATATAACTTCCGCTCGTATAACTGGGTAACCAATTTTTAAAGTTTAAGATATGAAATTAAAAATATTAGCTAAAATAGATAGTCTTGATACACAGAAGGCAATCATTTCTAAAATAGGTGATCTTATTAATTTAAAGAATCTTGAGCCAGGAGATAAATTACCTTCAGAACGTACATTATCCGAAAAATTTGGAGTCACAAGAAGTAATGTAAGAGAAGCGATCCAGAAACTAGAGTTATATGGATTGTTAGAATCTATTCCACAAAGCGGAACCTTCGTAGCTAACATTGGTGTTATTGCTATGAACGGAATGATTGAAGATATTTTAAAGCTAGAAGATCCAGACTTTAAAGCTTTAGTAGAAACAAGAATTTTACTAGAATTAAAAACAGTTAGATTAGCAGCTTTAAGAAGGTCGGAAGATGATTTAGAGAAAATAAAAGCAGCTTTAGACGCTTATGCTAAGAAGGTACAAAGTGGTGAAGATGCAGTACAAGAAGATTTATTATTTCATTTAGCAATAGCCAAAGCTAGTGGAAATAGTTCATTGAATAATTTTATGTTAATTATAACACCAGAAATCATTACTAATTTTGAAAGGTATCATGTATGTGATAAAAACCTTAGTAATCAAGGTATAGAAGAACATAATGCTATTTATAATGCCATAAAGATGCAAAATCCAAAACTGGCAAAACAAAAAATGAAAGATCACTTTAATGCTTTATATCAATACTGTTATAATATTAAGAAGTCATCCTAATTATACTAAGAAAATATGAAAATTAAAGGTTTACGTTGGTGGATAATAACATTAATATGTTTAGCGACAGTTATTAACTATATTGATAGAACGGCATTTGGCGTTATGTGGCCAGAAATGGGGAAAGACTTAGGGATGGATGAGTCTGATTATGCAGTAATGCTTAATGTCTTCATGATTACCTATGCATTAGGTAAGTTTTTGTCAGGAAAATTATATGATATCATTGGAACTCGAATGGGTTTCACGGTATCTATTGTAGTTTGGTCCGTTGCATCAATACTTCACGCAGTCTCACGAGGATTATTTTCGCTAACGCTTTTTAGAGGTCTTCTAGGATTTGGAGAAGCGGGAAATTGGCCTGGAGCTGTAAAAAGTAATGGAGAATGGTTCCCTGTTAAACAGCGTGCTATTGCACAAGGTATTTTTAATGCAGGTGCTTCTTTAGGAAGTGTTATTGCACCAATTTTAATTGCTTATCTATATGGTCATTTTGGTTGGAGAACAACATTTATTATAATAGGTGCAATTGGTTTATTATGGGTAATTCCTTGGTTGTTTATTAATAAAACAACGCCTGAGTCTCACCCTTGGATTACAGACGAAGAAAGAAATCTTATTTTAAACAGTAGAATCGAAGCGGTTAAATCTACTGAAGTTAAAAAAGAAAAAGGTCTTAGTGTATTGCAAATTTTGAGCTTTAAAGAATCTTGGGGAGTTTTAGCCTCTCGATTTTTTATTGAGCCAATATGGTGGTTGTTTGTAGGTTGGATGCCTTTATATTTAAATTCTGAATTTGGATTTAGTATAGAGGAAATTGGAGCTACAATTTGGATATCTTATTTAGGAGGTATGGCCGGAAGTATAGTAGGTGGATGGTATAGTGGTAAATTAATGGAAACTAAATCTGTTGATGCATCTAGAAAAATAACTATAACAATTGGAGGATCATTAATCTTCTTAGGTTTATTAGGTATTATTTTCTTAGTTAATGAAAACAACCCAATGACGTTTATATATATCGTTGCTGTCGTTCTTTTCGGTTTTCAGTTTGCTATTGGAAATATTCAAACGATATCAAGTGATTTATTAAAAGGGCCTTCTGTTGGAACATTAGCAGGATTAGCCGGAACTGTTGCTGCTGTATCTGTAATAATTATGAATACTCTAATCCCTAAAATAGCTGCAGTCTCATATACACCAGCATTTATTGTAATTGCAGTATTGGCTCCATTAGCTGTGTTATCGATTTTCACCTTGATTAAAAAGATAGAACCAGTAGAAAACAAATAAAAAAAGTATAATAGAATAAATTAAAAATATTATGAGTAATACAGGAAAAGTAGCTGTTGTAACAGGAGCTACAGGAGGAATAGGTTTTGAAGTAGCAAAAAGATTAGGTAAAGATGGTTATACAGTAGTATTAAACGGAATAGATGATGCTGCAGGTGCTGAAAAATTAAAAGAACTTACAGATCAAGGAATCACTGCTGAATATTTAGGTTTTGATGTAACTAAAGAAGAAGAAGTAACTTCAAACATCACTAAAATTGGTGAGAAATATGGTAGAATTGATGTACTTGTAAACAATGCAGGTGGATTAGGTGGTCGTTCTCGTTTTGAAGAAATGACTACTGATTTTTACAGATTTGTAATGGCATTAAACTTGGATTCTGTATTTTTTGCTTCTAGAGCTGCAATACAGTTCTTGAAAAAAGGAGAGCATCCTTCAATTATTAACTATACATCTAACGCAGGATGGACAGCTGGTGGACCTGGAGCAGGAATATACGGTACGTCTAAAGCAGGTGTTCATGCAATTACTAGAGCGTTAGCAAAAGATTTAGCAGAATACGGAATTAGAGTAAACGCAGTATCTCCTGGTACTATTGACACTCCTTTTCATGCACAAATTAAAGCAACTAAACCAGAAGTTTTTGCTTCTTGGGCAAACAATATTATGTTAGGTAGATTAGGTCAGCCAGAAGATGTTGCTGGTGTAATTTCATTCTTAGCAAGTAAAGATGCTGCTTTTATTACAGCAGAAACTATACAAATTGGTGGTGGACAAGCATTAGGTATTTAATAGCAATTTCAGGTTAGCTTTGAGCTAAATTTTGAATTTGGTTTTATATTTAAAAAAAAGTGATTAAACATATGTTTAATCACTTTTTTTATGGCTTGTTATCTTCTGTAAATTATCGAGTTTAAAAAGCGTTTTATTCTATACAATGTTACTATGTCATTTATCTTGAATAAAGTCGTTATGCTTATTTTGAAGAATCCCGAACAATCAATTCAGCATCAAGGATTATTTTATTCAAACTTTGTTTTATGTCGTCTTTAGAGGCATGATTTAAAAATGTTTCAGCAGTAATACGGCCTATATCCTTACTGTGTTGAGCTACAGTAGTTATGGATGGACTAACCAAAGAGGTAAAAGGTTCATTTCCAAAACCTACTAACCTGATGTCTTTTGGTACATTTACTTTATTTTCATTTAAAACTTGCAATGCACCAAGAGCAGCATAATCACTAGCTACATAAACGGCGTCTGGTCTATCTTTTAATTCTAGAAGTCTTTCCATTTCACGTCTTCCATCTTCAAGCGTTAATGAACTTTCAATAATAAGACTATCATCAATAGGGAGGTTGTTTTTCTTTAAAGCATCAACATAACCTCTAATTCTATTGTTAAAAATACGAGTACGTCTATAGCCACCAATATGAGCGATACGTTTACAGCCTTTTTCAACTAAATGCTCAACAATTATATGACTGCTCTCATAATCGTTAATACCAATATAGTCCACATTTAGATCATTTTCACCTCTATCAAACATGATTAAAGGAATACCGTTTGATTTTATTTTTTCATAATGAGATAAATCAACCGTTTCATTTGCCATAGATGCAATTATACCATCAACTTGAGTAAATAAAAGGGTGTCTATATTTTTACATTCTTTTTCAAACGACTCGTTAGATTGGGTGATAATAATATTGTAACCCGCTTTGTTGAGCACAGATTCCATATTTTCTAGTACGGAAGAGAAGAAATTACTATTAGTTCTTGGAACAATAACACCAACTAAATGACTTTTACCTTTACGTAAAGCACTGGCCAAATGATTAGGTTGGTAATTTAATTCTTTAGCAACACGTTTAACAGCTTCTTTAGTCTTAATACTAATACGAGAATCGTCGTGCATAGCCTTAGAAACAGCTGCAGGAGAAATATTTAGCTTGTTAGCAATGTCTTTTAGTGTTGTTCTTTTTTTATTCGCCAAGTTTTTCTATATTTGCTTAATCGATTAAGCAAATATAATATTTTTTAATGATAAAAATCAAAGCCAATTCGTTTTGATTTATTTTTAATCATGTTGGTTAATCGATTAAGCAAATAATCATTTTATAACTAAATAAACAACATTCAGAATGAAAAAAGTAGTCACTTTTGGAGAAATTATGCTAAGATTAGCACCTCAACAATTTTTAAGATTTTCACAAGCTAATAGTTTTGACGCTATTTATGGTGGTGGAGAATCTAACGTAGCAGTATCATTAGCAAACTATGGTGTGCCTGTAGATTTTGTAACACGTTTACCTAAAAATGATATTGGTGCTTGTGCTATGATGGAAATGCGCAAAAGAGGTGTTGGTGTAGATAAAATTATTTATGGTGGAGACCGTTTAGGGATTTATTTTTTAGAAACAGGTGCAGTAAGTAGAGGATCTAAAGTGGTATATGATAGAGCACATTCTGCTATTTCTGAAATAACACCAGGTATGGTAGATTGGAAAGCTGTATTTAAAGATGTCGCTTGGTTTCATTGGACAGGTATTACACCAGCAATTTCTCAAGGTGCAGCAGATGCATGTTTAGAAGCTGTACAAATCGCTAGTGAAATGGGTGTTACTATTTCTACAGATTTAAACTATAGAGCTAAACTTTGGACGTTCTGTGATGATGCACATAGAGAAAAAATAATGACTGAATTAACATCGTATTGTGATGTTGTTTTAGGAAATGAAGAAGATGCTGAAAAGCACTTTAATATTAAGCCAGAAGGATTAGATATTACAACACAAGGACATGATGTAAAAGCAGAAGCTTTCTTATCTGTTTGTAAGCAAATGATGGAAAAATTCCCAAGAGCTAAAAAGGTAATTACAACATTAAGAGGATCTATCTCTGCATCCCATAATACTTGGGCTGGAGTTTTATACGATGGTACTAAAATGTTCGAAACGCGTCAATACCAAATTACTGATATCGTTGATAGAGTAGGTGGAGGAGATTCATTTATGGGTGGATTAATCTACGGTTTATTAAAGTATCCTGAAGATGATCAAAATGCATTAGATTTTGCTGTTGCAGCGTCATGTTTAAAACATACAATCAAAGGAGATGCTAACTTAGCAACTGTTGAGGAAGTAGAAAAATTAATGGGTGGTGATGCATCTGGACGTGTTGCTAGATAAATCTAAAACCTTTTAAAGTTTTGAAAAAATCAATAGCAATAATTTGCGGTGGAGGTCCTGCTCCAGGAATTAATACAGTAATAAGCACTTTAGCCAAAACGTTTCTAAAAGACGGTTATGAGGTTATTGGTGTCCACCATGGATATCAAGGTTTGTGCTCTGATAATCCTGAAGTGAAGATGTTTGATTTTCATCATGCAGATCGTATTTTTAGTCGTGGTGGTTCTACGCTTATAATGAGTAGATTTAAACCCAAAGACAGCGATTTTAAAGCTGATTTTTTTGAAAAGAATAATGTAAAATTATTGGTTACTATTGGTGGTGATGATACAGCATCTACTGCCAATAGACTAACCAAATATCTTAATACACAGCGTTTAGAGGTTGCACATATCCATGTTCCTAAAACCATTGACAACGATTTGCCTTTACCAGACAGAAATCCAACATTTGGTTTTCATACTGCAAAAGACGAAGGCGTAAGAATTGGGAATACAGTTTATGAAGATGCACGGACTAGTGAAAACTGGTTTGTAATGTCTGCAATGGGACGTTCAGCAGGTCATTTAGCTTTTGGTATTGCTTCGGCATGTCATTTTCAAATGATGATTATTCCTGAAATGTTCGACAAAACCAACATTACTTTTGAGAAGTTAATCAACATGATTATCTCATCAATTGTAAAATGTAAAATCATGGGTGTAGAATATGGTGTTGCATTAGTTAGTGAAGGTGTATTTCATTTTATGGATGAAGACGAAATTATAAACTCAGGCATTAATTTTACGTATGATGATCATGGACATCCTGAATTAGGTAATGTAAGTAAATCACATATTTTTAATTATTTATTACAAGTTAAACTTAAAGAAATTGGCTTGGAAATAAAATCGAGACCTGTAGAATTAGGTTACGAATTAAGATGTTGTAATCCAATAGCCTTCGATTTAACACTTTGTACGTTATTAGGTATTGGTGTTAAAAAATTATTCGACCAAGGAATTACAGGTTGTATCGTTAGTGCAAATTCAAGTGGAGATATAAAACCATTATATCTTAAAGATTTTGAAGATGAAAATGGGAAAATTCCACCAAGGTTGGTAGATATCAATTCAGATATGGCACAACTGTTTATAGATAATTTATTCTTTTTAAAAGAAAAAGATTACGACAAAGCGAAAACATATTTACCGAATCCAGAGGCATATGATTTCAAGAAAATATTAAACTGGAATTAAATAAAAGATAATATTATGGCAAATTATACAAGAATAGAAGTTGCAAACGTAATGAAGGAAACAGGAATGGTGCCTTTGTTTTATAATGCAGATTTAGAAATAGGTAAACAAGTAATAAAAGCGACTTACGATGGTGGTGCGCGTTTATTAGAGTTTACAGCAAGAGGAGATTTTGCTCACGAAGTTTTTGGAGAGCTTAACAAATGGGTTCTTAAAGAGTTACCAGGAATGATTATGGGTGTTGGTTCTGTTACAGATGCAGCTTCAGCTTCACGTTTTATGGCTTTAGGTGCCAACTTTATAGTAACACCTGTTTTAAGAGAAGATATCGCTATTGTTTGTAATAGACGTAAAGTGGCATGGTCTCCTGGATGTGGTTCTTTAACTGAAATCTGTAGAGCAGAAGAATTAGGTTGTGAGGTTGTAAAACTTTTTCCAGGTGGTATTTATGGTCCTGATTTTGTTAAGGCTATTAAAGGTCCTCAACCATGGACAAGCGTTATGCCTACAGGTGGTGTTTCTCCAACTAGAGAGAATTTAGAAGGATGGTTTAAAGCTGGTGTAACTTGTGTAGGTATGGGCTCTAAACTTATAGCTAAAGGTGCAGATGGAAACTATGATTTAGCAAAAATTGAATCAGATACAAGAAATGCATTAAGTATAATTAGTGACTTAAAATCATAACTATTGAAATCGTCGGCTATAACCATAAAACAAATTTCATTTTTATCAGGATATTCTATATCTACGGTATCTAAGGCTTTAAATAATAAGCTTGAGATTAGTAAAGCCACACGAGAATCAATTAAAACTATAGCAAAACAGCATAATTACGTTCCAAATAATTATGCTGTTTCACTTAGAATTCAAAAAACGGGTTCTATCGCTGTAATATTACCAAAGGTTACTGAAACATGTTATGGTTATTCACTTTGCTATTTGCAAAAATCTGCAGAAAAGTTAGGCTATAGAATTCTGTTTTATCAGTCTTTTAACTCTTCAACTAAAGAGTTAGATTATATAAAAAGTCTAAGCGATGGTTCCATTGATGGAATTATAGTTGTCTCATCAGAACATAAGGAAAAATCAGAATACACAGGTAATTCATTTCCAATAGAATTACTTCAGATTAAAGGGAGTCAATCTGTAGATGAGATTAAACAACTCTCTTATGATAGTTTAATTAATTTGCTTAATGCCTAAAGGTTTAGTTTCTATATTCCTTTATATTAGATCTTTTTATCACTTAATAATTTCAAAATACTAATATTCTGAAGAAGGCCATACAATACATGATCATTAGCGCATTAGCATTTACGTTTTTAAATGTATTTGTAAAGTCGTTAAACAATTTTAGTGTTTATCAAATCGTGTTTTTTAGAGCGCTAGGTTCTTTGTTTTTTACCATTCCATTTTTATTAAAAAATAAGATTTCATTATTAGGAAATAAGAAAGGTTTAATGATAATGCGAAGTGTCGTTGGTCTTATTTCAATGGTATTATTCTTTATGTCTATAAAATATATAGCCATGGGAACCGCAGTTTCTTTACGATACATAGCACCCATTTTTGCTACTATTTTTGCGCTATTTATTCTAAAGGAAAAGATAAAACCTATACAATGGTTATTCTTTGGAATTGCATTCGCAGGTGTTTTAATCTTAAAAGGATTTGATGACACAGAAATACAAATCACAGGTGTTGTTTTGGCATTAACATCTGCTGTGTTTGCTGGTTTAGTTTATATCACAATACGAAAAATTGGAGATGCAGATCATCCTGTAGTTATCGTTAATTACTTTATGTTTATTTCTGCAGTTATTGGTGGACTTTTATCTATAAGTAATTGGGTAAATCCTGTTGGTAAAGAATGGCTAGTATTATTAAGTTTAGGTGTTTTTGGCTATTTTGCGCAATTGTACATGACCAAAGCCATGCAAGTAGGCGAGACCAATCAAATAGCACCACTTAAATATCTAGAGGTTATTTTCACCATGATCATCGGCTTATTCTGGTTTGGCGAAATTTATACCATTTGGACTGTTTTCGGAATTTTACTTATTGTCTTGGGCTTAACGTTGAACGTTGTGACAAAGAAAAAATAGAATACTAAAACAACTCAGAAGCAATCGCTTTTATATTGTCACTTTTTCCCATAGAATAGTAGTGCAAAACAGGAACACCTGCTTGTTGTAATTCCTTAGATTGTTGAATAGCCCATTCTACGCCAACTTGCCGCACTTGTTCATTGCTTTTACAACCATCTACAGCTTCTATTAAATCTTCAGGTAAATCAATTTTAAAAACTTGTGGTAATAACTGTAAATGGCGCTTTACGGCAATAGGTTTAATACCAGGAATTATAGGTACATTAATCCCTTCTGCTTTAGCAGCTGAAACAAATTCAAAATACTTTTTATTGTCAAAAAACATTTGCGTAACTACGTAATCAGCTCCTGCATCTACTTTTTCTTTTAGACGTTTTAAATCCGTCTTTAAAGATGGTGATTCAATATGTTTTTCAGGATAACCAGCAACTCCAATGCAAAAATCAGATTTGTCATCAGCCTCAAGAACATCATGTAAATACTGCCCTTTATTAAGATTTTGAATCTGACTCACCAAACCTTTTGCAAATTGGTGTCCTCCATCACAAGCCTCAAAATATTGTTGATGCTTCATAGCATCTCCTCGTAAGGCCATCACATTATTTATACCTAGATAATGACAATCTACAAGCAAATACTCTGTTTCTTCTTTTGTAAATCCACCACACAATACATGCGGAACCGTATCAACGTCATATTTGTGTTTAATAGCAGCACAAATACCAACAGTTCCTGGTCGCATACGTGTAATCTTACGATCTAGAAGCCCCTCTTTTTCAATATAGAGGTATTCTTCTCTAGAGGTTGTAACATCTATAAAAGGTGGGTTAAATTCCATTAAAGGCTCAATATTATTATAGAGTTGCTGAATGCTATTTCCTTTTTTAGGTGGAATAATTTCAAAGGAAAATAAGGTTTTTCCATTGGCGTTTTTTATGTGATCTGTTACTTTCATACGCACTTCCCACGAAAGTGGGAATCTTTTTAATTACTAATTATATTATAAAATAGATTCCTGCTTGTGCAGGAATTACTGTTAATCCGCAATATTAGGACTCAACCATTTCGTTGCTTCTTCATTTGAAATATTTCTACGTTTACTATAATCTTCAACCTGATCTTCTTTTATTTTTCCTAATCCAAAATAACGCGCTTCAGGGTTTGCGAAATAATAACCACTTACACTGGCGGCTGGCCACATCGCTAAACTATCTGTGAGTTCAACTCCAATATTTTCTTTAACCTTTAAAAGGTTCCAAATAGTTTTCTTTTCTAAATGATCAGGACAAGCAGGATAACCAGGTGCTGGTCTAATTCCTTTGTAGTTTTCTTTAATTAAATCATCGTTAGTTAGGTTGTTGTCATTGGTGTAATTCCAGTGGTTAATTCTAACTTCTTTGTGTAAGTATTCTGCAAAAGCTTCAGCTAATCGATCGGCTAATGCTTTAATCATAATCGAATTATAATCATCGTGCTCTGCTTCAAATTGAGCAGCTAATTCTGCGGTTCCAAAACCGGTTGACACACAAAAACAACCCATATAATCTTTTTTTCCTGTGGCTTTTGGCGCAATAAAATCGGATAAAGCAATGTTTGGCTTCCCTTCTGATTTTTTGGATTGTTGACGTAGCGTTAAAAATGTATCTACTATTTTACCAGAAGTATCCTTAATCTCAATATCATCATCGTTAATTGTATTGGCTTCAAACAAACCAAAAATGGCTTTTGCCTTTAAAAGCTTTTCATCAAAAATACGTTTCAATAATACTTTTGCATCGGCAAATAATTCTGTGGCTTGTTCTCCAACGACATTATCCGTTAAAATCGCTGGATATTTTCCATGTAAATCCCAACTTCTAAAAAATGGTGACCAATCAATGAAATCTTCAAGTTTTGTAATATCAAAATCTTCAATAATTTGAATCCCTAGTTGTTTTGGTTTTACGATTTCAGAGGTATTCCAATCAATTTTAAATTTGTTTTTTCTAGCGTCTTTTATCGTTAAGTATTCTTTTTTTCGAGTTCGTTTTAAGAATTGTTCTCGAAACAAATCGTACTCCTCACGAATCTGATTTTTATATATTTTGCTATCTTTTTTGAGTAAATCTCCAACGACAGTTACTGCTCTCGATGCATCATTGATATGAACAACAGTATTTGTGTAATGTGGTGCAATTTTAACAGCCGAATGTGCTCTAGAGGTTGTTGCTCCTCCAATAATAAGAGGGATTTTCACATTTTGCTTTTCGAGTTCTTTAGAAACATAAACCATTTCATCAAGGGATGGTGTAATTAAACCGCTCAACCCAATAATATCTACCTTTTCTCTTATGGCCGTTTCAATTATTTTTTCTGGAGGAACCATAACTCCTAGATCTACAATTTCGTAGTTATTACAGCCCAAAACAACGCTTACTATATTCTTTCCAATATCATGCACATCACCTTTAACGGTTGCCATTAATATTTTACCTGCAAATTCTTGTTTTCCATCTTTTTCGGCTTCAATAAAGGGTTGAAGGTAAGCCACCGCTTTTTTCATTACTCGTGCCGATTTTACCACTTGAGGTAAAAACATTTTACCGCTTCCAAATAAATCACCAACCACGTTCATGCCAATCATTAAATGACCTTCTATAACATGAATTGGTTTTTCTGAAGCTACACGTGCTTCTTCCACATCTTCAAGAATAAATGCATCAATACCTTTAACTAAGGCATGTGTAATTCGTTCCTGTAAAGGATTACTTCTCCATTCTAATACCTTTTCTTCATGTTCTTTTTTCTGTCCTTTTAAGGATTCAGCAAAATCTAATAAGCGTTCTGTTGCATCATCACGTTTGTCAAACAAAACATCTTCTACGCGCTCTAATAAATCTTTGTCAATTTCATCATAAATTTCTAACATTGTTGGGTTGACGATTCCCATATTCATTCCGTTTTTAATCGCATGATATAAAAAGGCAGAATGCATTGCTTCTCGCACAATATTATTTCCTCTAAAAGAAAAAGAGACATTACTTACCCCTCCAGAAACGTTAGCATATGGTAAATTTTCACGAATCCATTTGGTCGCTTCAAAAAAGTCGAGTGCATTTCTGCGATGCTCGTCCATACCTGTAGCCACCGGGAAAATATTGGGATCAAAGATGATATCTTGAGCCGGAAATTTAAGTTCGTTTACCAAAATATGATACGAACGTTTACAAATTTCGATCCGTCTATTGTAATTATCGGCTTGACCATCTTCGTCAAAAGCCATCACGACTACAGCAGCTCCATATCGTTTAATGAGTTTTGCATGGTGTTTAAATTGGGCTTCACCTTCCTTTAAACTGATAGAATTTACTACACATTTTCCTTGAGCTACTTGTAAGCCAGCTTCTATGATTTCCCATTTAGAACTGTCTATCATTAAAGGGATTCGAGAAATATCGGGTTCTGAAGCAATCAAATTTAAAAAGGTCGTCATGGCATAAACACCATCCAACATCCCTTCATCCATGTTAACGTCTAGAATTTGCGCACCACCATCAACCTGATCCCTTGCTACTTCTAATGCTTCATCATATTTTTCTTCTTTTATGAGTCGAAGAAATTTTCGAGAACCAGTAACATTGGTTCGTTCGCCAATATTTATAAAATTACTTTCAGGTGTAACTATTAAAGGTTCTAAACCAGAGAGCGTAAGATAATTTTTATTTTGAGTCATGTTAGTCTTTTCAAAGTGGATTCCTGCCTACGCAGGAATGACAATTTTTCTTGGTTCGTAGTTCTTGGCAGCTTCGGCAATTGCTTTAATATGAGCAGGACTTGTACCGCAGCAACCACCAATTATATTTATTAAACCATCTTTTAAATAGTCTTCAATATATTGTTGCATTTGCTTCGGTGTTTCTTCATATTCTCCAAAGGCATTTGGTAAACCTGCGTTAGGATGTGCTGAGGTGAAAAATTCCGTTTCGTTAGAAAGTCTTTGCAAATAAGGTTTTAATTGTTGCGCACCAAGGGCACAATTAAAACCAACACTCAATAATGGAATATGTGATATTGAAGCTAAAAATGCTTCAACCGTTTGTCCGGATAATGTTCTACCTGAAGCATCAGTTATAGTACCAGAAACCATAATCGGAATATCAATATGGCGTTCTTCTTTTACTTCTTCAATGGCGAATAAAGCTGCTTTTGCATTCAACGTATCAAAAATAGTTTCGACTAAAAGCAAATCAACGCCTCCATCAATTAAGGCTTCTACTTGTTGTTTGTAGGCGATGCGTAATTCATTAAATGTAATCGCTCTGTATTCTGGTCGATTCACATCTGGTGATAAACTTGCGGTTTTGTTAGTTGGACCAATACTACCTGCAACAAAACGAGGTTTATCAGGATTTTCTTTTGAGAATTTGTCAGCAACTTGTTTTGCGATTTTAGCCGATTCATAATTCAGTTCATAAACCAAATCTTCCATGTCATAATCTGCCATAGCGATTGTAGTTCCAGAAAACGTATTAGTTTCTACGATGTCTGCGCCAGCTTCAAAATATTTTGCATGAATTTCTGCAATAGCTTCAGGTTGTGTAAGTGATAGTAAATCGTTATTTCCTTGTAAAGGTGATGGGTAATCTTTAAAACGTTCGCCTCTAAAATCTTCTTCTTGAAAATTGTATTGTTGAAGCATAGTTCCCATAGCTCCATCTAAAACCAAGATTCGCTTTTGTAATTCGTCTTTTATTGTGCTCATAATATTTTTTTGTTCTCGATACAACTTTATTCCGATGGCATAAAATCACTCGAACTAACCTTAGTTTTCTAAAGCTTGTTTTAAATCGTTAATAATATCTTCTGGATGTTCTAAACCAACAGATACTCTGATTAATCCTGAAGTTATACCTGTTTCTAAACGGACATCTTCTGGTATTTTGGCGTGTGTTGTAGATGCAGGATGCGTTACAATTGTTCTGGTGTCTCCTAAATTTGCAGAAAGTGATAACAACTTAATAGCATTAAGGAACTTTCTGCCTGCTTCAATGCCTCCTTTTATTTCAAAAGCCACAACATTGCCTCCTAGTTTCATTTGTTTTTTTGCTAATTCGTATTGTGGATGCGATTTTAAAAATGGATATTTTACAAAATTTACATTAGCGTTAGACTCTAAAAAAGTCGCAACTTTTAATGCATTATCGCAATGTCTGTCTACTCTAACAGGTAAAGTTTCTAAACTTTTAGATAAAACCCAGGCATTAAATGGTGATAAAGCAGGACCTGTATTTCTTGAAAATAAATATATTTTTTGGATTAAATCGGCACTACCAACAGTAACACCTCCTAAAACTCTGCCTTGTCCATCCATTAATTTTGTAGCAGAATGAATTACTAAATTAGCGCCAAATTTTATAGGCTGCTGCAAGTATGGTGTTGCAAAACAATTGTCTATTATAAATATAAGATTGTGCTTTTTTGCAATGTCGCCTAAACGTTGTAAATCTAAAATGTCTACAGCAGGATTTGTAGGGCTCTCAGCATAAATAACCTTGGTGTTGGGTTGAATTAGACTTTCAATAGTATCTAATTCATCAATTTTAAAATAGCTTGTTGAAATATTCCACTTAGGTAATATGTTATTAAATAAGGTTTGAGTTGAACCAAAAATACTGCGGCATGAAACCACATGATCATCTGAATTTAATAAAGCGGCAAATGTTGAAAATACGGCAGACATGCCAGATGCAAAGGCGTAACCGCGTTCTGCACCTTCCATTAGACACACCTTTTCTACAAACTCTGATGTGTTTGGATTAGAATACCGACTGTATATATTTCTTTCTTTTTCATCTGCAAAAGACGCACGCATATCTTCAGCATCTTCAAAAACATAACTCGATGTTAGATACATAGGACTAGAATGCTCTAAATATTGCGAACGTTCTATTTGTGTGCGTATGGCTTGTGTTTCAATATGCTTAGAGCTCATTTTCTATCTTTTTAAATTACTCAAAAAACTTAAAACGTCAGAGACGTATGTACAGAAAATGTTATATAGAAATTTAATTACAGATGTGTAATTATGTTTGGTTATCTATCCAATTGTACGATAAATGAATCGACAATTACGTAGAAGTTAGCACCTTCTTAATAAGTTTAAGGGTTGCTAAGGTATCAAAGGGTCTAATCCCTCCACCTTTCTTGATAACATTTCAAAAGTTGTTTGAACTTAATGAATTACAATATTCCGAAAGAAAATAGGATTAAACAAATTTTATTCACTTTATTTTAACCACGTCCTAAGGCTTTTAATTGTAACTTTGGTTTTCCCTAAAATATTACATATGCTAGAAAATTTTTGGTTTAATGTTCAATATGGCATGAACCACGTCTTAGACATCAATGGTTACGACCACATTCTTTTTTTAATGGTATTAGCTGTTCCTTATCTATTGAATGATTGGAAACGCGTACTTCTTTTAGTAACTACATTTACAGTTGGTCACACGCTATCATTGGTTTTAGCAGCTTATGGTATTGTTAGTGTTAATGGTAAATTGGTAGAATTTCTTATTCCTGTCACCATTTTAATCATGGCACTTTACAACGTCTTTACGGCAGGCAAGAAATCTAAAAATAATAAGATAGGCTTGTTGTTTTTTACCACCTTATTTTTTGGAATTATACACGGTTTAGGGTTTGCAAGAGAGTTTAAAATGTTTTCAGGTCAGTCTGAAAATAAATTAGAATTGCTTGTTGAGTTCGCTTTAGGAATTGAAATCGCACAAGTTATTATTGTATTCATCGTCTTATTTCTTGGATTTTTATGTCAGACTATTTTTAGATTTTCACGTAGAGATTGGATTATGGTACTTTCTTCAATAACCGTTGGACTCGTTATTCCTATGATAATTCACAGTGATTTATTAGGTTAAGTCCATAAGTTTGGTAAAACTTTAACGACAAGTAAATTGTATATAAAATACTAAGCGTTTATATTCGTTACCTGCAAGTGTCTATTATTCAACAACAAATTTTTAATGCCAGATAAAAAACAATTACGTTACGACAAAGCCTATTTGCGCATGGCCACAGAATGGGGAAAACTTTCGCATTGTAAGCGTAAACAAGTTGGCGCCATAATTGTTAAGGATAGAATGATCATTTCTGACGGTTACAATGGTACACCTACAGGTTTTGAAAACTATTGTGAAGATGATGAAGGTTACACCAAATGGTATGTTTTGCATGCTGAAGCAAATGCGATATTAAAAGTAGCATCGTCTACGCAATCTTGCCAAGGAGCTACATTGTATATTACGTTATCTCCATGTAAAGAGTGTAGTAAACTAATTCATCAAGCAGGTATTGTAAGAGTGGTTTATCGTCAAGGTTATAAAGATTGTTCTGGAATTGATTTTCTAAGAAAAGCAGGAATTGAATTGGAACATATTGAAGATTTAAATGCAGATTCCCGTTTTGATGGGAAATAGTATGACAACAAAAAATAAATACATACCACTTATTGTCGGTGTTGCAATTGCAGCCGGAGTTATTATTGGAGGAAAGTTGAATTTCTCTGACACATCAGACAACCTCTTCACAACAAATAGTAAAAAAAACAAACTCAATCGGTTAATAGATTATATTGACTATGAATATGTAGAGGATGTTAATACAGACAGTATTGTAGACGTTACAGTCAATGGTATTTTAAATAATCTAGATCCGCATTCTACATATATTCCCAAAGAAGACTTAGAACGCATCACCGAAAATATGAAAGGTGATTTTGTTGGTATTGGTATTAATTTTTATCCTTACAAAGATAGTATTGCCGTTGTAAAACCTACTGAAGGTGGACCAAGTGAGCGCGCAGGAATTATGGGTGGTGATCGTATTCTTCTAGCAGATGGAGATACACTTTATGGTCCTGATGTGCCTAGTGATTTTATTAGCGAAAAATTAAAAGGTGATAAAAACACGAATGTAAAACTCACTATTTTTAGAAAAGGTGAAGATGAGTTGTTGGAGTTTGAAGTAAAACGAAAAGCAATTCCTATTAAAAGTGTCGAGTCTGCTTATATGCTTACTGATAATTTAGGTTATATAAAAATGAATCGCTTCGCTGAATCTACTTTTGATGAGTTTAAGGCAGCGTTAGAGGAATTAAAAGATCTTGGTGCTACAGAATTGGCACTAGATCTAAGAGATAATCCAGGTGGTTTTTTGGGTATTGCAGAACAAATTGCAGACGAGTTTTTAGAAGACGATAAGCTTATTCTTTTTACAAAAGATAAAAGAGGAAAAGAAGAACATATTTATGCTACAGGACGAGGAGATTTTGAAGATGGTGAAATTTATATTCTAATCAATGAAAACTCTGCATCTGCAAGTGAAGTTATAGCTGGTGCTCTTCAAGATAATGATAAAGGTATTATTGTTGGACGCCGTTCCTACGGGAAAGGTTTAGTGCAGCGAGAAATGGCTTTAGGAGATGGCAGTGCGGTACGCTTAACAGTATCTCGGTATTATACACCAACAGGCCGTTCTATTCAAAAACCATATACAAACGGAGACAGTGAGAGTTATTATAATGATTATAATAAACGTTTAAGAACGGGAGAATTAGTAGATGAAGAAAATATTGAAGTAGACGATTCTTTAAAATTTACAACTCCAAAAGGGAAAATAGTGTATGGTGGTGGAGGTATTATTCCAGATGTATTTGTGCCAGTAGATCGTCTGTTTGATAATGAAACCATTAATTATTTAAGACGAAGAGGTCATTTTGGCTACTTTGTATTTGAAAAATTAGATAAGGATCGTAATTTATACAAAGACATTTCTAAATACGATTTTATAAATAATTTTGAGGTAAGTGATGATGTTGTTGTGAGTTTTGAAGACTTCGTTAATAAGCGAGAACGTACTAATATTGTTTTTGTAGCTTACAATGATGAAATTAGACGTCTTATTAAGGCAACATTAGCACGACAGTTGTTTGATGATAATGCATTCGAAGAAATTATTAATAAAGAGGATATTATGGTACAGGAAGTTATTCTACTAAGTACAGAATATCCTAATATCAAACAAGAATAGCTAGTTATATTTTATCATGAATTTTGGTGTGTTTTCCACCATTCCAAAGCGTTAAAATATCTGTAGCAACATGTGAGCCACTACCACAAGCGATAGCAAACTGACTTCGCCATCCTGCTAAAGTTCCAGCAACATACAAGTTTTTTTCAATGAGGTGATCTGTGTTTTTTAGCCAAATTCTATCTTTTTCAATGGCAGCTCTTGGATGTGGTTCAATATAGTTTTCAAGACCTTCTATAGTCATTAAATTGGTGTAACCCACAGCTATAACCACAATTTTAGAATGATAGTTATTTTTGTTAGTTTCAATTGTAAATCCATTAGAATTCTTTGTTATTGATAAAACTTTCTCGTTATCTAATTGATTAACTTGAGGATATAAATCGTTAAGTTGTTTTAAGCCATCATTTAATAAGTCTGCACCTAAAGTACCAGGCTGTAATCCTAAAACATTATTGAACAATGCATTTTGAAGATGCGATGTTTTTTGATGCGTAATAATGCCGATGTTTTTTTCTTTAGCAAATGGTTTGTGTTGAGCAGAGCCTAAGACCAAAGCACAAGATAAACCTGCGGCTCCACCACCAATAATTAAAGCATCAAAAGTCATTAGCGTTTTTTACTTAGTTTTTCAATCTTCTTAGAAATTCTAAGAATTTGCAATAATAATATAGAGCATAACGATGCTATAATTGTAATTAAAGCCGTCTGACTTTCACCTTCAAAGAGGGCATTAAAATTTAACTCTCTAGCATTAAAAATAATAAGAGCTATAGCAATAACCGATAGAATAAGTGTAAATATTTTCATGTTTAAAAAAAATTAAGCCAATAGTGCTTTAATGTTATGAGCAAACAATTTCACTGCGATCGCTAACAAAATTACACCAAATATTTTTCTTATTATGTTAATTCCGTTGGTTCCTATAATGCGTTCAATCTTTGAAGATGTTTTTAAAACCACATAAATGATGATAACATTACTAATCACTGCAACAATAATATTTTCAATTGCAAATTCTGCACGTAGAGATAATAACGTTGTTAAAGTTCCTGGTCCAGCCATAAGCGGAAAAGCCAATGGAAATACCGAAGCAGTAACAGCACTGTGCTCATCATCTTTATAAAGTGTGATGCCTAAAACCATTTCTAAGGCAATAAAAAAGATGACAAAAGCACCAGCAACGGCAAATGAGTTGACATCTATTCCAATAAGACTAAGAAGACTTTTTCCTACAAATAGAAAAATAATCATTATAATACCAGCTATTATTGACGCTTTTCCACTTTGTATATGTCCCACTTTCTTTCTGAGATCGATGATTATTGGAATATTTCCTATAATATCAATTACAGCAAAGAGAATCATAAAGGCGGTAAATATTTGTTTAAAATCAAATTCCATTTCTGTATAGTTTTATATGTAAAATATTAATTTACAGGTTTTTATATGTTTAATTCTTGTTTAGAATCTCAAATTTTTTGCAAAGGTGCGATATTATTCAATATTTTCAATATTAAATTACGATTAATACTATTTGAACTTTGAAATAGTATTAGTTTAAGTATTTTCGCATTGTATAAGAAATAGTGATGTATGTTCCAACTTGGAAAAACTATAGTATCAGAAGACATAATTGAAAAAGATTTTGTTTGTAACCTTTCGGCATGTAAAGGAGCGTGTTGCATTGATGGCGATGCAGGCGCACCTTTAGAAAAAGATGAGGTTAAAATCTTAGAAGATATCTACCCATTAGTAAAACCTTTTCTTCGACAAGAAGGTATTGACGCTATCGAAGCTCAAGGAACTTCAATAACGACTGATTTTGGCGATTTTGAAACACCATTAATCAATGGAGCAGATTGTGCATATGTTATTTTTGATGAGAAAAAAACAGCGCTTTGTGCTATTGAAGAAGCTTATAATCAAGGAGAGATTAAATGGAAAAAACCTGTGTCTTGTCACTTATATCCTATACGAGTGCGAGAATACACTGAGTTCTCTGGTGTAAATTACGATAAGTGGGAAATTTGTGATGATGCCTGTTCTTTAGGTAAAGAATTGCAAGTGCCTGTTTATAAATTTGTAAAAGAAGCATTGATTAGAAAGTTTGGAGAAGATTGGTATGCTGAGTTGGAGAAGGTGGCTGAGAAAATGAATCGTTAACACTTAGGCTTAAAACGTGTGAGTCAATTACATTACCTTAACATTTATAAGGACTTTTTAAAATTATTAATTCTTACCTAATGAAGGTTTAGATGGTTTTCTTCTTAAATTTATTTCTTACGAAAATATAATATGATAAGTAACATAATTACACCTGCTCCTAAACCCAACCAGAGCAAATAATTTGTTTCTGAACTAGGAAGCAGTATAGCCTTATTGTCCCCATTTATTACAAAACCAGCCCAATAAAACGGAGCTTTAAGCATGGCATTATCGGTGGTTTTTAAATAATTAAGTTTTGCTTGTTGAAGGGCTTCTGCTTTAGTTTTTCCTAATTTTAGTTCTTTATAAAATTGAACCATGATTTTTTGGGTAGCATTATCTGGTGCACTCCATAAGCTAGAAACGGTTGTAGGTACTCCAGCTTGCGTAAAAGCCCTGTGTAGAGAAATGATACCTTTATCCAAATCTAATTCTCCAACACCTGTTTTGCAGGCACTTAAAACCGCCATGTCTGCTTTTAAATTCATACCATATAATTCCTCTAAGTATAGTTTGTTGTCCGTATTTCCTTCTGTAAATAAAAGGTAACTTAATTCTGGCGTATCAGCATTTATATTGGCGTGCATAGACAAATGTAACAGTTGGCCATCTGGTGCGTGCTGTTTAAAGTTCTCTTTAGTGGCAGAATAATTAGAAAATGATGTGTTTTCAAATAAGTCAGCAAGTAGTTGGGATTCTTTTTTAGCACCGTTTAATCGGTAAGCATTACCTCTTACAACGACTTCTGTAGATTTAGCAACAACGGAATTATATGTTGGTGTAAAAATCATAAGGCTCGTTTGATCTTGATTCGTGTTTGATACACTATTATGTTGTAGTAGGGAAAGGTAAGGAGCGTATAAAACACTTTTTTCTTCAATTAAATAATTACCAGATGTGCTTTTTAGGGTTTCAAAAGGTAATTTAAATAAATAGGTGTCTGGTATAAGGTTAATGTGGTTATAGACTGAAATGTCTTGAGGAAGTAATTGGTTATATAGTTTTTTAGAAAGGGCATTTGCATCGGTTCTTTTAGAAATAGATGATAAATAAGTTTTAACAGATTGTGAAATAGTATTTGATAATCCAAGATTTACAAGGTTAACGTCAGTTTTACTGATAACAAAAGTGTATAACGAATCGTTAATATTTTTATAGCGTAAAACGACTTCATCATTTTGCATTTCGTTTTGAAAGTCTAAAATCTTAAAGTCTGAAAATGCAAATTTTGAATAACCAGGGTGAGCTTCTTCAAAATTCTGTTGTAATTGCTCTAATTGTAATTCTAATTTTAGAACAGTACTGTCTTGTTTCTTTTTTCTGACTTCTACTAATTGATTTCTAAGAGCAACTTCTTCGTATTTGTAATTATTAATAAAAGGTAATTCTGCATAAGCTCTATTTTGTAAAAACTCTTGCCAGTTTAGAGTGTTATTGGTGTTTTCAATAAGCTCTATGAGTTTAGAGTTAGGTATTACTTTGCCTAAGCCATATTTTTTAGATTTTATTATATTAGAAATGATTTGGTCAAAAAGTCTTCTTGTTTTGGGTGTTGTTAGTTTATTTTCTACACTATTGGTTAATTGTAATAAGGCTAATTTGTTTAATTTTAGTACCGTTTCATTAATTGTATTTTTTTTGCTAATATGTGTTTCAAAAGCATGAGATAATTCTAAAAAAATAGATACATATTCTATTTTTTGGGACGATTCAAAGTTTAAATAATCCTTGTTTAGTATATCTTTTCCTGAGTGAAAAAGAACTACCATTTCATATAGTTCCTTTTGTGCTTCTTCATACCTTCCTAACGCTAATAGTATTTTGATACGTTGGTACACATTATGTCGTAATCGAGACTCTTTAGGTTTACAAATAGAAATAAGCTCTGTATTGCTTATTAATGCTAGCTCTAATTTATTTTCAGCTAATAACAATTCGTTTTTAATATACCAAGCATACTTTTTGTAATATTCAGTCATCCTATCACTGCTTTTATCATTTAGTACATTCTCTAAAATTCTATATGCTTTTTTTGCAGCAAATTTATTTCCGTTATTAAATTGTTGTAGATAAAACTCTGCAATGGTAATTTGTACAAGGTCCAATTTGAATTCATACGTAGGGTCAGAAGCCTTGTCATCAATGTTTTTAATTTTATGAAGCAATTTTAAAATGTCTTTTTCTTCACCATCTTTAGCTTTTAAAAAGCGTAACATTGATATATAAAACTTCATTTTCGCCGAGGTTTTATAGTCGTTTTCATGTGCGTAAAATACATTATTGGCTTTAGAAAGATAGGTTTTATGTTTTTCCATTTCTTCAAAATCTAGAGTGTTTTGAGCCATTACAGTATTTAAACTAGTAAGAATCTCAAAAAAAACAGGTTTTTCTACGCGTTCTAATATGGCTAATGCTTCTTCTGTTTTTTTGTAAGCAATAATATTTAGACCTGATATATGCTCAATTACACAACTACTAGATATTGTAATCGCTTTTAATACGTTGCCATCATCTGTATTTGGGCACATGGTAATTGCGCTGTTATAAGCTTTTCTCATAGCAGGAATGTTACCAGATTGAGAGATGCCATTTGCTTCATAGTAGATTAGACTTGCCAGATATAAACTATCGGTTGCAGTTTGTGGAACAACATCTTTTTGAGAGGCTTTACTAAGTGTAAGTGTGCTTTTAAAATCATAAGCATCATCATACTTTTCTAAAACGCCTAAAATACTATCACGCTCTTTAGTTTGTCCGGAAAGTGATAGAAAAGTGTAAAATATAAGTAGTAACGTTAATAATTTGTGCATAATTTTTCTGTTAGGAATCGTAATATACAGACTATTAGCATATTCTGTTTTATAAAAGTAAAAATTCTGCTTTTTTATAAATAGAGGCTTCCAAGTACAAATTCAGCAATTTCAGTATAAAGTTTAGTTGAAACGATAAATTTTAGCCCATCTGACTTTTGCTTCTTAAAAGCTAAAAGAAAGAAATTAAAGAATGTTTAAGTAAGTCTTTTTAAAAATAAAAACGAAGTGTTGTGATAACGTCTAATCTAATTGCTTTAATAACTGCTCAGCGGCATTTTTCTTATAAGTACCATTTTCTATCACTGTGTTTAAACGCGCTATAGCTTTATTAGTGTTATTGGTTTTAGTATAAGCTAGTGCTAAGTACCATTGCTGTTGGGCTTTTAGTTGTTGTGGTAGCTCATTATTCTGTTCCAATATTTTTATAGCTTCGTTATTCTTATTCAATTGTAATAAAACATTGGCTTTGTAAAATGCAATCGTAGCATTGTCACCTTCCTTTAAAATAGCATCAAAATAATTGAGTGCTAATTCATACTCTTTAGCTTCATAAGAAATAAAAGCTTTAGTTTTTAAATCGTTAGAATCTTCTCCACGCACAATTGGATGTACTACATTTTCAAAAGGTGTAAAATTGGTTGCGAAAAGTACGTCGTTATTTAAATTAGATGGTCCAAAATACCAGAAACTAGGCAGTGCTAATAGTATAATAATAGAAGCTGCAGCTAGCCATTTTATATATGTTTTTGACGATGTTTTTGTAGAATTTTCAAAAGACTGTAGTTCTTCTTTTAGTTGTGTTTGTGTATCTTTTTTGATAACCGTTTTAAGATTCTCTTGAAATTTAAACGTTTTTTTAAATTCAGGATCTGTGGCCAATAAATGGTCAAATTCCTTTTGCGCTTCAGGGGAAAGCGTTTTAGAAAAATAGTGCGCTATGAGTTTGTCTTTAGTCATAATTAGGGTTTAAAAATCAGGTCTTTAAGGGATTTTATACAACGCGATTTTTGGCTTTTTGCTACATCTTTATTAGAATAGTTTAATTCATTTGTAATTTCATCAATAGTAAAACCTCTGTAATAGAATAGCGTTAATATGGTTTTACATTTTTCACCTAAACTTTTAAAGGCCATTTGTAATTTTTGCTGATCTTCAGACAGATCTTCTATTAAATCTATAGTGTAATCAGTATCTATTTTTAAGCTCTCTAAAGTTGTATCCTCATCAATTGAATATATCTTTTTTTGTTGTCTTAACCTTTTGTAAATCATGTATTTTCCAATACTAAAGAGATAGGTTTTTAGTTCACTTTTTAAATCGTCTAATTTTCCATCAACAGCGTTATCATGCAACGCAATAATAGCATCTTGATAAATATCAATAATCGTTGCTTCATCTAAAGGATATTTTTTTGCAAATCCAATAAAAGCTGCCTTGTAATCTAAATAAACGGATTTCAGTGCTTCTGAATTTCGTTTTTTTAAAGCTTCAACAAGAACCTTATCTACCATATTAGTGTCATTAAGTTTTCAAAAGTAAACAACATAAATTAAAAATATAAAAAAGAACCAAGACATGTTTACCTTTTTGATAATAAGAACACTAAAGAGAAATGAATTATAAATATTAAGTGTTAGTGTTTTAAATAATGAAGTATACCTCATAGAACTTCGGATTAAGAATGCTAACCAATTAAAAACTTTTAAAATTATGAAAACACAATTTTTAAACTTGTCAAAAGCCTTTTTTATGGCGATTTTCATTTCAATGACATTGACGGCATGTTCTTCTGATGATTCAGATTCACCAGATGATGACGGAGGAAGCGATGTAGAATTTTTCGCCAGAGTTAATGATGGGCAATTTACCCCAGACGATGTTATAGCAATAGGCTCAGTAGGAGTTAATTTTTTTAGTATAACGGCTACAAAAGATAATGGCGAAAATGTAGACATTACGATACCAAGTGTAGAGTTAGGTACTTATACGGCAACAGGAGATACCGATACTCAGGTTATTTCTACATATAGACTCAATGATACAAATCCAGCTTTAAGTACATATACCGCAATGCAAGGCAGTGTAACCATTACAAGTAGCGAGCAAATCAGCTCTGTTTTGCGTAATGTAAAAGGAACTTTTTTCTTTACCTATTCTAGAGACGATGAGCCACAGGTTTACGAGTTTACCGAAGGAGAATTTAATATTGATGTCCTCTATTTCTAATTCCAAATAATTTATACAACCATATTTTATATACTAAACAAACAAAATTTTAACCAATGAAAAACTTTAAATTAATAACAGCATTTGTAATCATTAGTGTCTTAGGTGTATTTGCCGTTAACGCACAAACAGAGACTAAAATAGGTGGCTTTTTAGCCTATGGCACAGAAATAGAAAATATAGGGATTGGTGTCAATGCAGAATTTCCTATTATGGATAAACTTACTATTGCGCCTTCCTTTATTTACTATTTACCAAAAGAAGAGAGCTTTATTAAAGTGAATTGGTTTGAGTTTAATGCCAATGCCAATTACTATTTTATGGATGAAGAGAACATTTCTGTTTATGGTATTGGTGGTTTAAATTACTCTAGTGTTAAAGTCTCTTATGATGGTAGTAATGCGTTTTTAGGAGAAAATTACTCATCAAGTGATGGTAGAATAGGTCTAAACTTAGGTGCAGGTGCTAACTTTAATATTGGTAGTAAAATTGAACCTTTTGCAGAGTTAAAATATGTTATCATAGATGGAGGACAGTTAGTTATAGCTGCTGGTGTAAAATATAATTTATAAGCAATCAACTTTTTTAGTCCTTTAAGGCTATTAAAATTTTTAAAAACTCAGGATAAAATAAAATCCTGAGTTTTTTATGCCCTAGTATTTAGACGTACTAAAAGGAAGATTTCAAATTATTACTAAAAAAAAATAAAGAATTGTGTTTACCTTTTTTTAAAACAGACACTAAATAGAAAATACCGAGTTGTTAAAACGTTAACACACTACATATGAAAGCACTAAAACCACTATTTCTTACACTTGTTTTTCTATTAATGAGTAATGCTGTTCAAGCGCAGTTTTGGAAGAAATTAGCAAAAAAAGCAGAGAAAAAAATTGAAAGAGAAGCAGAAAATCGCGCGGAAAAACGCGTTAATAAAAATATAGACAAAGTATTTGACGAAGCAGAAGACGGCATAGATAATATAGATCTAAAAACAGAAAAAGTAGATGTAAAACTTCCTGATAGCTATCATTTTGAATGGAAATATAGCATGAAAACGGAAACTCAAGATAAAGAGATTAACATGTGTTATATGCTAAAAAAAGAAGCAGCATACATTGGTATAATTGTGATTTTAGATGAGTTTGATACTTCAAAAAATAGCAAAACTATAATGGATAGTGACAGAGGAGCGTTTATCACATTTATGGATGTAAATGGTCAAAAAATATATAGAGCGATGGAGCTTCCTGAAGCAGATCCTTTAGAAGAAAACACCAATAATTTCACATTAGAAAAAACAGATACTAAAGAGATTTTAGGATATAGTTGTCAAGGTTATAAAACCCAAATAAACGACGGAACCATGCATTTTTATATGGCTAATAATGCACCAATTAGTTTGCATTCTGCCTTTGGTAAAAATCAAAGCATGCCTAAAGGCTTTAATAAAGAACTTCTAACGGGTTTAAAAGATGGTCTTATGTTAGAGGCCGAATTTACTAGTGATAAAAACAGCAATAACAATTTTAAAACCACATGTACCGAGCTTAAGAAAGTGGATTATACATTAGACGTAAGTCAGTATAGTTCTTTAAGTGAATTAGGTAGCAAAAATTAATTATAGACGTAAACAACCAATCATGAAAACAAAATTACTCACTTTAGCATTGTTATTTTCAATAGCGATTAGTGCTCAAATTACAAAATCTGAAGCTTATATTCCAGGAACTAAATTAGTGTTTTATGCTAATGAATGCGGTAACACCATACCAGAAGCGGCTGGTAAATTAACCTTTTGCGATGGCAACGGAAATTTAGGAGTTGTAGAAGAAAGTTATGGGCTTAATAACAGAAATATAAGGTATATGGTAGAGAATAGAGCGAATGCAGATGAAGCATTTGTAACTAATGATGGCTTATCTATTAAACTAGCAGATGGTACATATGAAAATGTACCAAACATTGCCATTCCAGATTTTACCACAGCTGGAGATTGGCAAAATGATAATATTTTTAGAGGTGCTTTAATTATGCCTAATAACAATGTTATTTTTTCTGGTGGTGACTATTATTTATATACCTACAACCGTACTCAAAAGACGATATCTACAATAGAATTTTCTGATTTTCGTAGTCCTGTAACTATGACATACGATGAAGATCGTGATGTAGCTTGGATTATTGCACGTGATGGCAGTGGTCCTCATCTGTACAGTTACAATGAGACTATTGGGTTAGTACATATTAGTGCATTGTCTTTGTCTATCAATGTTGCGCAATTATCAGCTGGTGCACTGATTTCGCCAACGTTCACCTATCGAGATAATCATTTGTATTTTGGTATTCAATCGGGTTTATTTAAAGTAAGTGTGCTAGATTATACAACTACAATTTATAATAGTACTACAACGCCAAGTTTACCAAGCGATAATGTAAATGATCTTAAGTTTGATAATAACGGTGATTTATGGTTAGCTTTAAATGAAACTAACGATGGTAGTATTCTTAAATTTAATATCGCAAATGAAACCTTTGAGCAATATGAATTACCAAGAGCTACTAATCCTGCCTATACGTATAAGTTTAGTAATATAGCTCTAGATAATGCTGGCACAATTTGGTGTACAGCACTTAACTATAATGGTTTAATAAAGTTAGAATTTGATCAAGGTGTGCCGCAATGGGAACAAATACCATTAGCAGATTTACCACAATTAGGTTTAGAATCACCATATGTGCCAGATAATATCTTTTATAAAAACGATAAATTTTATTTCACAACGTTTTCAGCTTCTTCGGGTTCTAGTAGTGTTGATCAAATTTTAATAAATGATAACGGTAATTGGTCTTCCATAACAGATAATGAAACAGGAAATATTTCTTACTTATCTAGCAAGCGGTTTAATTATAATTTACCAGATGATAATGGTGGTATGTGGTGGTTTAATTGGTATGACGATGTTATTGTACATCGTATGGCTAATGACGAGCAGTTTGTATTTACAGATGTATCCAATCTCGGTAGTTATGCAGCGATCGATATAGATGATAAACCTATTATACCATTAAGTATAAGTGGCACTAAAATCACCAAAATAGATACACCTCTTTTTTACGGTTTATTAAACGATACAAATCAAAACGCAAATGGATTAGTACGTCATAAAGATGAGGTTTGGTGGTATAACGAAAGTACCTTACAGGTTAAGATTTTAAAATATAATCAAGTTATAGCGACGTTCGATTTAGATGCTAGCTATGAAAATATTTATAATTTTCAGGTAGACTCTAATGGTGATGCCTGGTTTTCTAAAAATGCAAGTAATGGTTCTATCATTAAAAAGTTTGAAACCAGTACTGCAACGACAACGGATTATACATTTACTGAAAATTTAGGAACATTAAAACGAACTGTTGCAGCACCAAATGGTGCGATGTGGTTTGTGAGATCCAATGGGCTTATTTATTACGATGGCAGCACATTTACAACTTATCCAGGGGCTAATTATCCTGAGCTTTCTAAAATAGTATCATTAATAGTAGATACTAATAATGTTGCTCATGTATTATTAAATGATAATACTGCCATTGTAAAAATTGAAAATGCAGGAACCTCTAACGTATCATTTAGTACCACTTTTTTAGAAGGTATCAATTCTATTTTGCCAGCTTTGGGTCACTATAGACCAGATGATTTGTCTATTGATAGTCAAGGTGCCATGTGGACACATGCTTCTCTAAGCACATTTAAGCTTACAGATGCAGATATGGCTACGGAATACAGAACTGAAGGTGAAACTTATAATGTTTCTGGTTTAATATATAACGATCTTAATGAAAACAATGTTTTTGATGCAGGTGAAGAGTATGCAGGTCAATTAGTAGCTTTAAAACTAAATGGGAATGTATATTCTACATTTACCAATGCCAATGGCGTTTATGCATTTTATATGTATGATGAAAATTCAACTTATGAAATTACATTGCCAACTATTGGACAATTTGTTACAGCTTCAAATAGGCAGTTAGAAGTTGTTGTTGGTAGCAGTGATCAAAATTACGATGGAAATGATTTTCAGTTAAAACCTAAGTTTGTGAATTCTTTACTTGTAAAAAGCAGTTCTAAATTAGGAGCTTGGGGATTTGTAAGAGCTAATTTTGAAAACACCTATACCACTGCAATCGGTAATTTATCACCAACAAAAACGTTTAACAATCTCGAAGTTACTTACACCTTTAAAAATCAAGATGAAAATAGTAACAATATTTTACCGTCAATAGATGATGTAAAAGTGTATGAGTTAGATCCTAATGGAGGCTTTCAACTTATAGAAAAAGTGACTATTGATCAAAGAAATAACAAGTGGAGCGTAGATTTACTACCAGGTGCTTATACGCAAAATGAATTAACCTTTACGCCAGACATCTCAGAAACTGGAGCACAAACCGATATTAAAATTACCATACCAACGGTAAGTCCACTTAATACGTACATTATAGAAATAGATACAGGTCTTTATGATCCTTCTGAATCAGGTAGGATTATAAATCATGGTGTTTCAAAGATGAGCTCTGATAATTTTGAAGACGCTAACAGTAATCCGCTTATAGATCCTATAATTTTATTCCCTCTTGAAAATCGTGATGAAAACAATAGTGGTTTTGATGTAGACGATTCGCCATATTTAAATCCAAACGATGTTTATATAGATCCACCATATTTAGAACCTAAACAAGTTTATGGACCAGGACCTTATAGTGCTAAAATTTATAGTTCATACGATCCCAATGATAAATTGGTAGATGAAGGTGTTCCTGGAGTAGTTAATGATAGACATATTGAACGCAAATGGTTAACCTATACTATTCGTTTTGAAAACTCAGGAAATTTCTCAGCAAAAGATGTGATTGTCACTGATGTGTTGGATGCTAATTTAGATCCTAACTCAGTAAAAGTGATAGAAGCAAGTCATAATTATAATGTAGATATTCTTAAAAATGGAGCAGGGGAAAATGTTTTAAAATTTAGCTTCAATGATATCTTTTTACCATTTGATGATGCCAATAATGATGGTTATATAAAGTTTATGGTAAAAGCAGATGAAGGTATTGCAGAAGATGCCATTGTAAATAATAGCGCTAACATCTATTTTGATCAAAACCCTGCGATTATTACCAATATAATTCAGGTACGTTTCTTAACTATAGAAACATTAGGTATTGAAGATGAGGACTTGGTGTCTCAGTTTAAAATGTATCCGAATCCTGCACATTCAATAGTTAATATAGAAACAAAATTACAAATTGAAAATGTTGAGGTCTATACTATTTTGGGAAACAAAGTATTAGAAACCACAAGCAAGCACATTGATGTTTCTCAATTAGCAGAAGGTACTTATACCTTAAAAGTTAGTTCAGAACGTGGTACCTTAAGTAAGAAGCTAATTATAAATTAACTCTAAGGTTACTAATTACACCATATAATTCTCTAAGTATACATAATCATTGAGTTATTAGTTGATTATGTATGCTTTAATAAAAAACATAAAATATGAAAACTCTAAATTTTTTAAAAAGCAGTGTATTTATAGTTTGTTTCTTTATGCTACAAACTGTTTTTGCGCAATTCGGAAAAGCAAATAAAGTTAAGCTTCCAGAGTCTTATAACTTTGAGTACATCTATAAACTTAAATTAACCCATAAAAAAGGAGATGTAAACCTGGATTACTATCTAAAGGAAGATGCTAACTACTTTGGTTTTGATACTGCTGAAATGACTAAAGGAAGTGCAGATACTAACATATTTATGGTCATGGATGCTGAGCTCGAAATTACAGCCATGTTTATGGAAATGATGGGTAAAAAAGTGGTTCAGAAAACAAAATTAAAAACCTCAGATTTTACTTCTAAGCAAGAGGATATGTCAGATTATGATTTTAAACAAATCGATTCAAAAACTATTAATGGTTATGACTGCGAAGGCTATTTGAGTGAAAATGATAAAGTAAAAATCATCTATTATATTACGGATGATGTGCCTGTGAGTTTCAATCAAATGTTTGGAGATAATGTTAAGAATCTTCCAAAAGGATTTAATGCAGATATGATGAAAAAATACGCTGAGAAAGGCTTAATGATGGAAATGATTTATGAAGACAAAAAGAAATCCAAAAATAATATCACCATGGAATGCACCAGTTTGGAGAAAACAGATTTTTCAATTGATACCACAAAATATGGTTCTATGATGGGAGCATTTGGCGGTTAAGTAATAATTTGATTCTTTAATTTTACGGGAATTTGTAAAATTATTTTAGTTCCCATGCTATATAGAATTTTCTAAAAAAGGTTGAAGCACCAAAGACGGTATTTTTATAATTTCAATATATATGTAGATATTAGAGGTGAGAAATTAATCAAAAGCGTAAACTAGGGATTTATTCTTTTGATTATATCAAATAAATGTCATCAGAAGTTCTGAAGTTTATTTGGTGGTAAATGCGATTCATAAGTAAAAGTTAGAAATCGTTGAAGTTCTAACTTTTCATTTCTGAATTAATTTACAAAGAGGTAATTTTTTAATTACTTATTATTAGTTTTAGTTAGTTATTAGGGAAAAGAGCGTTATGTCAACGCTCTTTTTTGTGCGCTTATTTTATCTTCAAATCTGTAGTTCTAAGGTCAACAAAAGCGGTTGATGACGTTTGTTTTAATAGGATAAAACCTACAATTTTAGCGGTTTCAATTAAGTGCTAAATCATTATAATTCAATTAGTTGTATTAATTTTAAAGAACCTTTGTTTTTCTGCTGTTAAACAGGTTTGTTAAAAACTTGTTGACATTGTTTATAACATTGTCTTTCATTTTACTCTACATTTTTCAATCTTTGTATGTGGCAAAACATCATATCTTTTTCTAGTGCTTTGATTTAGAAAAAAATGTTAAATAATCGCCTCTTTTATTCCTAATTTGGGGGAACAATAACAAGATTTACGCATTAATTATTAAAATTTTAGAATACTGTAAAAAGTACTCTAACGGCTATTTGGCCTTTAAAATTGAAAAAACATGGAGATTACAGAGATTATAAAAAGAGATTACGAAACAAGCCCTTTTGTTTTAAATAAAATTTCTAATGCTATTGAAAAAGCAATGCTTTCTGTTGGAAACGGAAGTAAAGAAGATGCTAATTCAATTTCTGTAGGTGTTTTACAAACATTATTAGATAGAAAAGGAAGAGATCATAATTATTTACCTACTGTAGAAGAGGTTCAAGATCTTGTTGAAGAAAAATTAATGACAAGTTCTTTTCCTAGTGTTGCAAAAGCATACATATTATATAGAGACGAACAAGCGAGAAGTAGAAAAACAAACATTTTTGAAAAGCGTATTAACTTAAAGCCTTACGAGTATCCTGAGCTTAATGAGTATGTAGATGCGATTAGACATTCATATTGGATTCATTCTGAATTTAACTTTACTAGTGATATTCAAGATTTCAAAACAAGATTGACTATTGTAGAGCAAAACGCGATTAAAAATACCATGCTTGCTATTTCGCAAATTGAAGTAGCTGTAAAATCGTTTTGGGGCGAGATTTACAATAAAATGCCAAAACCAGAAATAGGATCTGTTGGCGCAACATTTGCAGAAAGTGAAGTGCGTCACCATGATGCTTACTCTCACTTATTGGAAATATTAGGTCTTAACAACGAATTTAAAAACCTGAAGAAAAAGCCGGTAATAATGAGACGTGTTCATTATTTAGAAACCGCTTTAAAAAATGCTAAAAGTGAAGATAATAAAGAATATGCAGAGTCAATTTTATTGTTCTCTCTATTTATAGAGCATGTGTCTTTATTCTCTCAGTTCTTAATTATCATGGCGTTTAACAAACATAAAAACATGCTTAAAGGTGTTTCTAATGTAGTTGAAGCAACGTCTAAAGAAGAGCAAATTCACGGAGATTTTGGTATCGATATTATAAAAATCATCAAAAAAGAAAACCCAACTTGGTTTGATGCAGAACATAGCGAATTAGTAAGAGACTTATGTAAAGAAGCTTTTGACTCTGAAAGCAAACTAGTAGATTGGATTTTTGAAGCAGGAGAATTAGAGTTCTTACCTAAAAATGTGATTAATGAGTTTATTAAAAACAGATTTAATAATTCATTAGAAAGCATTGGTATTGACAAAGTATTTGAAGTAGATGAAACCTTACTAGCACAAACCGAATGGTTTGATGACGAAATTATAGGAACAAAACATGGAGATTTCTTCGTGAAGCGTTCAATAAACTATGCAAAGAGACAAAAAAGTGTAACCGGAGACGACTTATTTTAAACCACAAACGACCATAAAACGACCACATGAACCAAGACATCAAAAACACAGTGATTCACGAAACAACAAAAACATCTAGCCAAGAAGAATTAATCAAAGCTAGAAAGGAAGCAATAAAAGAGGCCAATGCAGAGCCGGAAATTAAATGGTTAACAGATCATAGTCGTCAGTTTTTAGCCTCTGGTTATCTTACAGGAGATACCACTCCAGAAGAACGTATTAGAGAAATTGCTAATAATGCAGAAAAAATATTAGGTATCGATGGTTTTGCAGATAAGTTCTATGGCTACATGGCCGAAGGGTATTACTCATTAGCATCTCCAGTTTGGTCAAACTTTGGAAAAAAACGTGGCTTACCCATTAGTTGTTTTGGTTCACATATTTCTGATGATATGGGAGATATCTTGTATACACAGTCAGAAGTAGGTATGATGTCTAAATTAGGAGGTGGTACTTCTGGTTACTTTGGTAAACTGCGTCATAGAGGTGCACCAGTAAAAAACAATGGTGAGTCTTCTGGAGCTGTACATATTATGCAGTTATTCGAAAAAATGGTCGATGTTGTAAGTCAAGGGTCTGTGAGAAGAGGTCGTTTTTCTCCATACTTACCAATAGATCACCAAGATATTAATGAGTTTTTAGAAATAGGAACAGAAGGAAACCCTATTCAAGAATTAACGCATGGTGTTACTGTAGGTAACGAGTGGATGCAAGAAATGATTGATGGTGATTCTGATAAACGTGCTATTTGGGCAAAAGTATTACAGCGTAGAGGAGAAATAGGATATCCTTATATTTTCTTTAAAGACAACGCTAACAATACTGCGCCAGACGTGTATAGAGATAAAAAGCATGAGATTTACGCAAGTAACTTATGTTCAGAAATTATGTTACCTACAAACGATCGTTGGTCTTTTGTATGTGTATTATCTTCTATAAACTTATTACATTATGATAAGTGGAAAGATACAGATGCTGTAGAAACTATGGTGTACTTTTTAGATGCTGTATTAGAAGAATTTATTACAAAATTAGAAGTGTATAGAGATTCTGAAAACCGTGACGATAGACATACATTTATGTTTATGGAAAAGGCCTATACGTTTGCTAAAGAAAACAGAGCTTTAGGTTTAGGTGCTTTAGGATGGCATTCTTTATTACAGTCTAAAAGTTTAAGTTTTGACAGTAAAGAAGCATTCGATTTAAATAGTGAAATCTTTAAGACAATTAAAGATAAGTCCGTAAAAGCATCAGAAGAATTAGCTAAGTTATTTGGCGAGCCAGAAGTATTAAAAGGCTACGGAAGACGTAATACAACATTAAATGCTGTAGCACCAACAACATCTTCAGCCTTTATTTTAGGACAAGTATCGCAAGGTATTGAGCCAATCTGGTCTAACAGTTATGTAAAGGATATTGCAAAAATAAAAACAACGATTAAGAATCCTTATTTATTAGAGCTTTTAAAGGAAAAAGGAATGAACACTAGTGATGTTTGGAAAAGCATCCGTGATTATGATGGTTCTGTACAACATTTAGAAGGACTTACAGATCATGAAAAAGATGTGTTTAAAACCTATTCTGAAATTGACCAAATGACCATTATCTATCAAGCGGCAAACAGACAGAATCACTTAGATCAATCACAATCTTTAAACATTATGGTGCATCCAGATATGCCAGTTAAAGATATTAATAAGATCTATGTTACAGCTTGGCAATTAGGTGTAAAATCATTGTACTACCAACACAGTATGAATGCTGCACAGAAGTTTAAGCAAAAGAAAGAATGTGCTAGTTGTGAAGGTTAATAGCTAGTATAGTTCAAGTGTTAATTAGAGAAGTGCCTTGGTAAAGTCAACTCAAGGTACTTTTTTTAGCGCTTAATTGAGTGTAAAAATTTTTAATTAACATATTGATTGTTAATTATTTAATATAAAAAAATAGATTATGATTAGATGATGATATCAGCTGAAGATAAGTACTGAAAAAGGGACATCGTGAAATATCCCTCTTGGTTTTTGTTTTTTTACAATAATTGGTTCCTAGGCCTACTTTGTAATAAAAAAATAAAATGAGATTTAGAAAATCTCTTACTTTCTTCTTCAAAGAAACAAAATTAGTTTCTACCTACCAAGTTAAATATTTCTATAGTGATTTTTTGAGTTCAAAACACATATATAATAGGGCTTTAAGTATGCTTTTTTTTATTAACCGTTTTAGGACTTATGAACATTTTTGGGTTTTTTAATTAAAATAAGCCTATAGAAATACATATACAACATGAACAAAAATTATTTAATTTCAATTAATCAGCTTGCTGATTTCTCTAAAGCTACAGATGCTAAAAAGAGAACAATTATTAGACAACAAAAAGAGCCGAATAAATTTAGGATGGCATATTATCAGCTTGCTAAAGCAAGGATGAAGAAGACCATAGAAAAACATGGGGATTTAGAGCCTATTCTTAATGGAATGGATGATTTATTGAGCAGGAAACCTGAAAAAGTAAGACAGATAAATGATAAAGTAGTCTCATTAGAGGCAATGAAAAGGTTTATTAATTTAAAATTACCAGATCTACTTTGTAATGTTCCACATGAAGTAATAAAGAAACCTAAATTTAAATCGATATTCTTAAATGGAGTTGAAATAATTATTTCTCCTGATGTTATAATAAGACTTGAATTAGATGGAAAAAAATACTTAGGAGCGGTTAAAATTCATATATCAAAGAATAATGTATTTGATAATTTACAATCTAGATACATATCGACTTTGCTTTTCAAGTATTTGAAAGAAATAATTGCAAAAGATGATGAAGAAGTTCTTGATTCTCTCTGTTTATCTATAGATGTATTTGGTGATTCAATTATTTCGGTTCCAAATAATTTTTCTGATACAGTAAATGATATTGAAATTATTTGTGATGAAGTTAAAACAATATGGAATGTAGCGTAATTTGAATGTAAACAAAAATAGCATCTCATTTTTGAGATGCTATTTTTATTAAATTCAGAATATATGTTTTAATCTTCAACCAAAGTATCAGTTCCTAAATACTTATCATCTTTATTATAATACCAGGCTCTAGCTTTAGGCATTTTAATAACATTTACAAGCGCTTCTTCAGAAAGTAGTATATATTCTCCTGTATCTGATTTCTCTTTACCATGCTCATCTGTTTTAAAGAACTGATAGATTTCCATAGCATAGGTGCTTGGGTTAAAATAGAAATACCAAACATCGCTTCCTACAGCGTCATCATAAGTGACTTTTAAAACCAAGTAGTCATTGCCTTTAAAGGTTTTCTTTTCAACTTTATCACTGAGATTAGTGCCACCATCTTTCAATTTCATTGGTAAACCGTATAAATAAGAATAGTAGTTTTTATAAAATATACCTCTCTCGCAAGTCATATTTTTTGCTTTAGCCGCGATGCTGTCTACTATTTTACCATTATAACTCATTTTACAGACTCCTTTATCTAAGGTATAGGTTGAGGTTATTGTGTCTCTTGTTGCCGTTGCATTAAAATATTCTGCAGGTAAGTTAATAGAAATAACACTGGTACGTTTTGCTGCTTTAGGACTAGTCATTACAACTGTAAACGTATCATTAAACTGTTTCCAGTTGTTATTTGGATCATGATATTTTAGGGCTTCGTCTAATAATTTGTTGGCCGAAATATCTTGGCTGTTGGCTATAACTGAAAGGCATAAAAAAAGGAAGACTACAATAGATTTCATACAGATTTATTTTTGCTACAAATTACAAAATAAAAAAAGCATCCTGTGCCGAATTATACGGAAGGATGCTTTTGGTAAATTTAGATAGATTTGTGATTTATTTTGCTTCCATCAAAGCAAAGAACTTATCAATATTTGGCATTAAAATAATACGTGTTCTTCTGTTTTTAGCTCTATTAGACCATGTGTCATTTTCTACTAAAGGTTGGTAGCTACTACGTCCAGATGCAATTAATTGCTCGGGTGCTACATTAAATTGGTTTTGTAATTTTTTAACTACTGAAGTGGCACGTAAAACACTTAATTCCCAGTTATCAGAGATTTTATCCGTATTAATACTTCTAGAATCTGTATGGCCTTCTACCATAACATCTAAGCTTGGTTCAGAATTAATAACGTCTGCTAATTTCTTTAAGATTTTATCAGCTTTGTTTCCAACTCTGTAACTTGCAGTACTAAATAACATATCGTCATCAATAGAAATCATTACAACTGTTTCGTTAATGTCTACTACAATATCGCCATCTTCATTAAGATCGCTTGTGTTCATAGCTTTACTTAAGTTATACTGAATCGCTAAATTCATAGAATCCTTTAACGTTTTAGCACCTGCTAATTTTTCTGCACTTACATTTTGTAAAGTCGCACGCATTTTTTCTTTGCTTGCTCCAGACGCTACAGTTCCGTCTTTAGAAACTTCAAATTTTGCTTTGTTTTCTATGGTTAAGCCTTCCACATCATTATTTAATGATTGTATTTTAGTATTGTAAGAACTAACACGCGCTTCAATGGCAGCAAACTTATTCTCTAAGTCTTCTTTCTCTACTTTAGTTTTAGTAAGCTCACTTACAGTTTCACCATGTTGCTGTTCTAATGCTAAGAATTTTTTCTTAGATACACAGGCCGTTAATAAAATTGTTGTTACTAATAGGATTGAAATCTTCTTCATAGTTTAATTTTTGGGTTCATTTAGTTTTAAAGTTATATATACGCTAAAAGGTGGCTTTTGGATGTTGAAAGCCTGTCTTTTTTGGGAAATAACCTTATCTAAGAACCATAAAGCATTCTAAATATTCATGTAATATTCTGAATGATTGACGCTTACAATATTATATAAAAAAAAGCCTCAACTCTAAATAAGAGTTGAGGCTTTGGTGTGTAATGCTACGATTTAACCTTAATTAGGAGTCTCGTCGTCTGTACTAATCGTTGCAGGTTCTACTGAGCTATCATGAGCGTTATAGTATTCCTCTAACAGGTTCATTGTCGCTGTAAGTAAATCTTTGGTTTCTAAAAGTAAACTAAAGTAGAGCGTTGTGTTCTTTGGGCTAGATTCTTCTGTTCTAGTTCTATCTACTTGTTTGTTAATTTTATCAGTTACCAAATCAAATACTTGTTTCTTACCTTTTATTATAGTCCCAATTTGCTCAAAAGATTGCGAGTCAAAAGCGACTTTAGTGTTGTTAAAAAGGTCTTCTAGTGCTAAGTCAATTTCTTTTAGCTCTTTAATTTGGCTAAATTTAAGCTTCTTATGATTGTTATTTATGTGCTTATGACTGGTCTTTGATATGTATTCTAAAGACTGCGTCATATCTTGTAAATAACCCAATATATTAATATAGAAGCTACTAGCTCTTAAACTTGTTTCGTCTAAGTTTTTAATGAAGTAGAATATATTATCTCTAAGGTTATCAACTTCATCAGAGAGCTTAGTAACCTGTTTCTTATTCTTTTTAAGTAATGATAAATCTTGTTTTGCTAAACCTTCGATAGCATTCGTGTAAATTCTGTTTCCACGTTTTACAACGTTAGCAATGTTATGTGCACTTTCTAGAATAACACCTTGTACAGAACTACTTCCAGATTTTGTTAAGCTTCCTTCTTCTGGTGTTGCTTTAGATTTTTTCTTGTGAGATAAATAGTTTCTTATTAATAAGCCAAAAGCTGTAAGTAATAAAATAGGAAACATTATGCGTAAATTAAGGTTTAGCAAGTAAGCCACTAATGCTGCTGCTGTAAAGGCGCTAAATGCTGTAAAAAACCAGCCTCCAATAACGTTAATAACACCTGCAACTCTGTAAACCGCACTTTCTGCTCCCCAAGCTCTATCTGCTAAAGAGGTTCCCATGGCAACCATAAACGTTACGTAAGTTGTAGATAAAGGCAATTTGTAAGATGTAGCAATAGAAATTAAAACGGCTGCAACCATTAAGTTTACCGCTGCTCTAACCATATCAAAAGCAGGTAAATCTGCAGCTTTAACATGTTTAGGTGTTGCTGGCTGTATAAATTGTTTGTCTATTTTTTTCTGCCAAGACTCTGGTAATATATAAGAAGACATTTGAGACATACCCATTGCAGTTCTTACAAAACCTCTAGATAAAAAGTTAGGTTGAAAACGTTCTTCCGTTTCTCCTTGACTAGAAAGGTCTAACGATGTTTTAACTACTTTTTTTGCTTTTGAAGAAAACCATAAGGTTAATACCATAATCATACCAGCACCAAATAATAACCAGTTGTTTGTTGGTACTTTCTCTGCAAGGACAGTCATTGGGAAATTCTCTGCTGCTAATCCAGAATCTACCCAAGCTTCAAACGCATTAAATGCTGCGACAGGAACTCCAATAAAGTTCACTAAATCATTACCAGCAAACGCTAATGCTAAAGCAAAGGTCCCTACAATAATGATTAGTTTATAGATGTTAGTTTTAAGAAATGTAATTATAGTATAAGATAATAACGACCAGAATACTGAACTAACGGCTAAAATACCTAAGACATTATTTTCTAAGAAGTCTTTCATGGTAACTCCTCCTAAAAGATCGTAGTTATTATTTGCATAAGAGGTACCTTTTAAACCTTTAATGAAAATAAAATAAGTGATTGCAGTTAATGCTAATCCGCCAAAAATTGCTCCAACCCAATCCGCCTTCTTTTCAAAGTTGTATGAGAGCAAGAGTCTAGAAAACCATTGCACAACAGCACCAATGGAAAATGCGACGACCACGGAGAGCAGTATTCCTAAAATAATTTCGGTGGCTTTAGACGTATTTATGTAATTAACAACGTCTGCAAATTGTCCGCCATCATGACCAATTTTTATCAATGCCATAGCAACAGAAGCTCCAAGAAGCTCAAAGACAATAGATACTGTCGTAGACGTTGGCATACCAATAGTATTAAAGAAATCCAAGAGTAGAATATCTGTTATCATTACTGCCATGAAAATAATCATGATTTCATTAAACATAAATTGACTAGGATTAAAGATCCCTTTTCTGGCAACTTCCATCATTCCGCTAGAGAAAATGGCTCCAACAGCAACACCTACACTCGCAATAATGACTACGGTTTTAAAAGTAATGGCTTTAGAACCAATCGCTGAATTTAAAAAATTAACAGCATCATTACTTACACCAACTACAAGATCTGCAATAGCTAAAATGGCTAAAGCAATGATCATTAAAAAGTAAATATTATCCATAATTCTAATTAAAATAAGTTTGCAAATATCTTTATACAATTAAAGTAGTACGTTACCTAATTGTTATGTTTTTTTTTGTTAAAAATGTATATCGAATCCAAGTCTAAACATAATGCTATCGTCATTACTGTTTTCAGTAGAATAACTAATATCGGTTTGAACTTTTAATTTATGCCCAACAATGTATTTAGAGGCTCCTAAAGTATATTGTTCTCTTGGTAATGTTTCAGTAACGTCCTCAAAATCTAAAGTGGTAAAACGTGCTGCAATTTCGTAATTACTTTTAAATAAATAGCCCGCTTGTAAGTTTATTGCGTTTCCTGTTAAAACAATATCTCCTGTTGGAGTTATGCCATCTGCTTCAGTGGCTATTTCGTTTCCGGCAGAACGCTTAGCATATTCTCCCATAAAAGAAAAACCTTTATATTTAAACATGGCATCTGCGAAAATAGAAGTTTGGTCAGTTTCGTAAATAGTTTCATCAGTTCTAATCATGTAATCACCACTAAAACCGCGTTCTCTAACAGCATCTTGATTATAGTTATAGGCAAAACCAATCATTAATTTTGGTGTGGCTTCTCGTTTTAAATCCGATTGAACATATTCTCCTTTAGATTGAAAGTTACCAAACGGTAAAAATTCTAAACGTGCTGTGTATTGTAAACCACCTTCGTTGCCTTCGGTAACATTACGACCTTCACCTTGAGAAATCGAAAATTTTTCGCGCATTAGAAAATTAGAACCTAAATCTGTTTTGTGGTGCAATTGAATGCCTATATCTCTATCGAGATTAAAACGACTATTTAATAACGAGCGATTAATAAATTGCATATTTCCTGAAGATACAATACGCTCTAGATTTCCAGGTAATTTTGTTTGCCCTGCCCAAAGTTCCCAGTTGCCTGAAAAATTCCACATGATTACAGCATCTAAAATATAACGTGGTGTGTTTCTATTAAAATCATTGGCACCAGCAATATCTCTGTTAGATAAACCAAGTTCTAATTTGTATTTTAATTTTGGAGAGTAGGCAAAACCATCAAATTTTAAGCGTGCTCTACGGACAATAAAGTCATATTCTGCATTTCCGTACTGATTGCCATCGTGGTTCCATATAGAACTAGTACGTACTTGAAAGCGTGGTGCAAATTTTATGCTAAAAGAACTGTCTTTAGCTACAAAATTAATTAAGCCTTTACCAAAAGATGTATCGCTAATTTCTTGTGCTGTAGTTGAAATAAATGCACATAAAAAAATTACAATCGTAAAGATTCTAGTATTCATTCGTAATCATATTAGTTTTTGTCGACTGCAAATAACTAACTTTAATGTTACGTGAATGTTTCCTTAGTATTATTTATCATAAAAAAGGCTGCTTTAAAAAAAGCAGCCTTATTAGAAATCATAATTATTAAGTCGACAAAAACTAATAAAAAATATGAGATACTAATCGTGTGATATTAACACTTTACAAATATGAACACTTAATATAATGTGATTGTAAAGCCAATATTATGTAATTATTAAGGATAACACCTTCTTTTTAGAGGGTTTAATTATCACTAATACAGTGTTTTGCATTTCCAATGTTAAGCTAATGTTATGTGAATGTTGTTTAAATGTAAAATATTAACTATATTTACACTGTAAGTATCAGTAAAATTTAATTAGTTATGAAAAAGATAGTATTAGTATTAGTAATGTTGTGTGTAGGTTTTTCTTACGCTCAAGATAAAGTTCAACCAAAATTAGAGAAAAAAGGAGATGTAACTGTAGCCACCTATTTCCATGAAAATGGAGCAGTACAACAAACAGGAATGTTTAATGCTGAAGGTAAATTACAAGGCGAATGGACGAGCTTTGATACCGAAGGGAACAAAGTTGCTAAAGGTAATTACGAAGCTGGTAAAAAGGTGGGGAAATGGTTCTTCTGGGAAGGTGATTCTTTAAAAGAAGTAGATTACATCGATTCTAGAATTGTTACAGTTAACAAATGGGATAACAAAACTAAAGTTGCCGTTAGAAACAGATAATTTAGATTACTCAAATAAACAACAACAAAAAAAAGGCTTTCCAATTGGAAAGCCTTTTTATTTTATATAAAATTTAGTAGTCTTAAAATTTAAAAGAATAGCCTAAAGATATTTCAGTACCAGGTTCTCTTAAAGAGAAGGTTTGGTTGTCTGTTCCGTAAGATTCATATTCACTAAGTCTTGTACTGCTTAATAAATTAGCAACTTTTAAATCAATAGAAGAATTTTTCTTCTCTCCAAAAGATTTATTAAGTGTAAAATTTAAGCTACTAAAAGGCTGTGTATATACATCTGGTACTAAACCAATACCAACAACTTCTAAAGTAGAACCTTGAACGTTGTAAAATAAACCTGTTTGAAATCCTAGATCAGAATTGTTGTAATCTAAACCAACATTAATAAGATAAGGAGCTTGACCTTGTAAATCTCTTTCTCGATCTATCGTTTCTCCATCTCTTGCAGCAAGAGTTCTACTTTCAAATTCATCTTCAGACATTGTTAATTCAGATTTAATTATAGAAACATTCGCATTAAATTTAAGATTGTTTAAACCTTCAGAAATAAATCCTAAACGTTGTCTTAATTCAAACTCTACACCATAAACAGTTGCATTACCTAAGTTGTCTACGGTTAACTGTGTTGGTGCTTGTAAGAAGAAAGATTGTTCTATAGGATCTGTAAAGTCTTTGTAAAAACCACTAACCGCAAACATCTGTCCATTATCTCCAAAGTGCTCATACCTTAAATCAAAGTTATTCACGTAGGTTGGTACTAAGTCAATGTTACCAATAAATAATCGGTTGGTAATAGGATCAAATATCTGTGCAACAGAAGCTTCTTTAAATGAAGGTCTCGCTGTTGTTCTAGAATAAGAAGATCTTAAATTAGATTGATCACTTAATGAGTAAATTAAATTTGCAGATGGAAATAAATCAAATTCATCTAAAATAGACTCTCTGTCAAAAACAGTTGTATTATTTTGACCTGTATAATAAGAGCTAAAATATTCAGTTCTTATACCTAAAACAGATTTAAAGTTTTCAGTGATATTAAATTCTGCAGAAAAATAAGTCGCTGCAATACCTTGCTCACCTTCGTAAGCATCGTTAGCATTAAATTGATCACCAAAAATTAAGAAAGAGCCACTATCAGTATCCGGATTCCAGATATTGTTAGGGTTTAATAACTGATCTACATCTCCACTTGCAATAAAGGCATCATCTCCTTGTATATTAAACGTGTAATCGTCAATACTAAAATCTCTAAACTTGTAAGTGTAAGCACCTCCAAATTTAAGTTTACCAGGACTTCCAAAGATATTTACTGTTTTATCTAAATCTACTTTACCAGACCAGCTTTCTTCAATTAAGTTTCTCCATAATTGAATCGGAAATGTTGAAGCCGATGGACTAATAAATGAATCTCCATTATCTGCTTGTTGCAAAGGTGTAATTCTATGATCTTTATCCATCACTTTAGAAAAAGTAGGAGATAATTTCCATTCTAAATTAATAGCATTTTCATCGTTACTTAAACGGTGTTTACCAGAAAGTAATAAGTTGGTTACTGAACGTTCTGTGTAAGTAATAGCATTTTTAGTTAAAGGCTCTAAACCTCCACCAACACCATCTTGTGATATTACTTGATTGTAAAAACCTGCACTAGATTCACCATTTTGAATATGCAATAGGTTAGCCTTAAATTTAGACATTCCCGTTTTATAAGTAAGACCTAACATTCCGTTAAGTATAATGTTATTTATACCTTCAGAACCTTTAGAGTCTAAAACAGAACTTAAATTATTGTCACCAGTATTAGAACTGTTTTTTACATAAGCACCATCTTCTCTGTTTTCATAAAATGTAGTTTCATTTTTATAAGAAAAAGAAGCTTGGTAACCAATTTTGTCATCGCCAAGATCGTACTGATTTCCTAATGTGAAACCAAAATCATAGTTCATTCCGCTGGCTTGCTTTTTTGCTCTAAGCTCACTTTGGAATCTGCTTGTAAGTGATGATAATAATAATTTGTTATCAAAAGTTCCAGGAATTTGTTGGTATCTATGAATAGGCAAATCACGTGTACCATCATCAAAACCAAATAAATCTGTGTCACTTCCGGCAGATGTTAAATAGTCATTATTAAAATGCATATCGGGATTGTAACCCACTCCTAATGATAAGGTGTATTCTGCTTTAGTAGGAAAATCTTTAGTTACAATATTTACAATTCCACCTGTGAAATCTGCAGGATACTCAGCAGAAGCCGATTTTAATACAATAACATTATCTAAAATATTAGTAGGAAATAAATCCATCTGAATCGTATTTCTATCAGGATCTAAACCAGGAATATCAATGCCGTTTAATATAGATTTGGTATATCTGTCACCTAATCCACGTACGTAAACGTATTTTCCTCCTTGAATAGAAACACCTGGTACACTCTTAACAGCACTGGCTACATTACTAGCACCAGAGCTTTTTATAGCCTGTGCAGATAAACCATCCATTACTACAACAGATTTTTTCTGAAGATTTAAAACAGAATTCTCAGTGTTACGTTTTGTAGAAGTTGTTATAACAACAGTGTCTAATGAGTTAGTCGCTAAAACAATATCTAAAACAGTAATGTCATTAGATTTAACAACCACACCTGTGATTTCTTGAGTGGTATAACCAACAAATGAAAAGACTAAGGTATAGGTTCCTTCTTCTAATTCTAGTTCATATTTTCCATCAAAGTCAGCGCTAACACCTATTGTTGTTCCTTTAACTACGACATTAGAGAAAGCCATAGGTTCATTAAACTCACCATCCATTACTGTTCCAGTAACTTTTCCTTGAGAGAATGTGAAATAGGTAATTAGAAAGAAAACAAAAGTTAAAACGTTTTGTGTATTTTTCATATTGAAATTTAAATAACCCATCGCTTACCTTGTAAACGATGGGTTTGTATGTTTAAATGATGTTATTAAAAACCTAATCCGCCAGCTGTATTTGCATACGTCCAGCTAAAGTTTGAAGTCGATGCTCCAATAGTTTGAGTACCTTGAGTAACAGCAGTAGCTGTAGATCCAAAACCTGTAACGGTTACAGTCTCAGCCTTGTTTACAAAAACATCAGTAACATTCGCTACTCCTGCAGGTAATACTATTTGCCATGCGCCAAATGTTAATAAGCCGTCGTTATAGTTTGTTGCTACACCATCGTTATCTAATTCTATATCAGAAGAATCTTTAAATCCATAAGCGTAGATGTTGTTTGTAGTTCCCATGGCATTACTTCTGTAATCCGCATATTCTCCGTTATCAGTAGTTGTGTTACCAATAATTGTAATGTTTTGTAGCGTAAAAGAACCTGTAGCGCTTCCTTCAGGACCATCAACTTCAAAAGCATGATCAGAAAAATCACCTAAAACAACAACAGCGTTATCAATTGTACCAGAATAAGCTTGGTCAATATCTAAAGCATCATCACCTTGAGCCCAAACTAATAAGTTGGTTGTATTTACAGTTCCTCCAAAGAATTCAACACCATCATCAACGTTAGCAACTACCTCTATGTTGTTAATTAGAGTTCCAGTACCAACACCACCAAGTGTTAAACCATTAATTTCATTTCCTTCACCTATTAAAGCGCCACCATGACGAATAGAGATGTATTGTAAGCTTCCAGAGTTGTCAGCAGCATCAGTACCTCCGTAAAGTCCAAAAGTATCATCAGCAGGAATCCCTTCTATTTGAGCTTCAGTAATATCACCAGAGAAAGAACAAGGTGCATAACCTAAAACAATTAAACCTCCCCAAAGACCTCTATCATTTTCGTCTAAGTTAGTTCCGGCTGTTTGGCCACAAGTAATATTATCACTTGTTGAAGTAAAAATAATTGGTTGGTCTGCTGTACCTTGAGCATCTAATGTAGCTCCTCTTGCAACGATTAATGCTGAAGCTAAAGAACCTGTTCCAGGAGACCCTTTTATAATTGTACCTGGATTGATAGTTAAGGTGATACCTTCACTAACAACAACTTTTTGATTTAATTGGTAAATGTTATCCGCAGTCCAAGTTGTGTTACTAGTTATTGCACCAGTCACAGCTATAAGTGGGCAGTCTTCACCTACTGTTCCAGGATCATTGATAATGATTGTAGTTTCTTCGATTATGATAGGTGTGTCATCATCTTTAAAACAACTAGTAAATACCAGTAAAGAAGCTACTAATGTGGTTAAAAGGATTTTTTTCATGAGATAAAATTTAATATGTGGTTTAATTTTTTTTGTATTACGCTGCAAAGAAACTGTGATTAGCTAAGTTGTAGGTTATCTAAAAATTAAAGGTTTGTAATGAAAAGGTTAGTTAACTGTTACCGTAGGATTAAGTGATTTTATGTTAAGGAGACAATTACATAACATTGAGATTTTTGGCATCTAACTAAGCTTTATATAATCAATTGTATAGCAATTTCTATATCTTGCATCATCTAAGAAATTAACTATGAACTGGGAACAATTACTCTCTCTAAAGCGCTTTGGCGACACCAATAAAAGATTAAGAAAAGAACAAGACGAAACACGTTTGGGTTTTGAGGTTGATTATGACCGTATTATATTCTCCTCTGAATTTAGAGGCCTTCAAGATAAAACACAAGTGGTGCCTTTATCTAAAACCGATTTTGTACATACGCGACTAACCCATAGTTTAGAAGTTAGTGTTGTTGGCCGTTCGTTAGGTAGAAAAGTAGGACAGTTATTACTGAAAAAACATCCACACTTAGAAAATGTTCATGGTTATAGAATGAATGATTTTGGTGCTATTGTTGCGGCAGCTGCTTTATCTCATGATATTGGAAATCCACCTTTTGGACACTCTGGAGAAAAAGCGATTGGAGCTTATTTTAAAGACGGTAGTGGTGCAGAATTTAAAAAGCATTTAACCGAAAAAGAGTATCAAGATTTATGCGATTTTGAAGGAAATGCGAATGGATTCAAGATTCTTACAGAAAGTAGAGAGGGTAGAGAAGGAGGTTTGCGTTTGAGTTATGCAACATTGGGTGCTTTTACAAAATATCCAAAAGAATCGTTACCTAAAAAGCCAACCAACCATATTGTAGATAAAAAATACGGCTTTTTTCAAAGTGAAAAACATATGTTTGAAGATGTGGCTTCAGAATTAGGTTTAATTAAGCGTCATAAAGATTACCTTAGTTATCAGAGACATCCTTTAGCTTTTTTGGTAGAAGCGGCAGATGATATATGTTATACCATTATTGATTTTGAAGATGGGATTAATCTTGGATTAATTCAAGAAGAATATGCTTTAGAATATTTAATTAATTTAGTGAGAGGTAGCATTAAAACTGAAAATTATAATGCGTTAAAAACCACAGAAGATCGCGTTAGTTATTTACGAGCCTTAGCCATTGGACGCTTAATAGATGAAGCTGCTACGTTATTTATGAAGCATGAAGAAGCTATTTTAGCAGGTGAATTTGAGACCGCATTATTAGATGTAAGTCAGTATAAAGCACAAATAAAGGATATTATTGATATCAGTATAAAGAATGTTTACCGTTCTAAAGAAGTCATTAATAAAGAAATTGCTGGTTATGGAATTTTAAATCAGTTACTAGAATCTTTTGGTAAAATGGCATACCATTATTTTGAAGGTAATATGTCTAGCTATGATAAGTTGTTATTGGATATTCTCCCGGAAACAGTGAAACTGCGTAATGATGAACTCTATCCAAACCTGTTAGCTATTTGTCTTTATATTTCTAAATTATCAGATACAAATGCAATGTTATTACATAAGAAATTACAAGGTCAGATATTATAAAAATGCATTTAATCGAATAAATTTGTTTTTTAACGATATTTTGCTTTTATTTGTTTCATAATCAGCCCTCTAAAACACCTACTTATGGAAAATAATATACTTGGAGGCTTAGTCATTTTCGTAGTCGTAGTGACTTGCCTATTGATGATAGACGATATTACTTATGTAAAGCATGATCAAATTGTAAATGCAAATAATAACATAGAACAGGTTGATCAATCTATAGATTTAGCTGTTGTTGAGACCGAAGAGTAACACAAAATAGATTTTAAAGAATTGTATTTAAGTGGTTATTTTGAAGTTAATTGTAATAAGTCCTGAATCTGTGTTTTTATAGATAAAGGATCTAATTGTTGCAATTGTTGTAATTCATTAACAGTGCCGTGTTCTATAAATTTATCTTCAATTCCTAGAGTTATAATAGTTAGTTTGTAATTATTGGTATTTGCGAATGCTAGTATAGAAGCTCCAAAACCACCAACAATAGTTCCATCTTCGATTGTGATTATTGCTTTATAAGATGAAAATATTTTGTGAAGTAATACTTCGTCTAAAGGTTTTACAAATTGCATATCGTAATAGCCTATAGCATCTGGTTGGTTTAATAACTCAACAGCATCTTCAACGTTTTTTAAAAGTGTACCAATAGAAAGTATGGCAATGTCAGTACCGTTTTTTAAACAGCTACCTTTTCCTATTTCAATTTTCTCGAATGGTTTTTTCCAATCTAACAAATAACCTCGTCCTCGAGGATAACGAATAGCCATTGGAAAATCAATTCCTAATTGAGCTGTGTACATTATGTTTCTAAGCGCAATAGCATTACTTGGTGCAAAAATCACCAAATTAGGAATGCAATTGAGGTACGCCAAATCAAAAACGCCATGATGTGTAGCACCATCTTCGCCAACTAAACCAGCACGATCTAGACAAAATATAACAGGTAAATTTTGTAACGCTACATCATGAATTATTTGATCGTAAGCACGTTGTAAAAATGTAGAATAGATATTACAAAATGGAATAAGACCTTGTGTTGCCATTCCCGCAGCAAGCGTTACAGCGTGTTGCTCAGCAATACCAACATCGAAAGCACGATTTGGTATGGTATCCATCATATATTTTAAAGAACTCCCAGTTGGCATAGCAGGAGTAATACCCACTATTTTATCATTTTCTAAAGCCAATTCTACAATTGTTTCTCCAAAAACATCTTGAAATTTTGGCGGCTGGCTTGGGCCAGATTTGGCAATGAGTTCTCCTGTGTTGGCATCAAATTTTCCTGGAGCGTGATATTTTACTTGGTCTAATTCAGCTTGTTTTAAACCTTTTCCTTTTGTAGTAATAAGGTGTAGAAATTTTGGACCTTTTACAGTTTTTAAACGTTTTAATTCAGAAAGTAACAAGGGTAAATCATGACCATCAATTGGTCCGGAATAATTAAAATTTAGGGCTTCAAAAATATTGTCTTGTTTCTCAGTCCCTTTTTTTACGTTCGTTAAATACTGTTTTAAAGCACCAACACTTGGGTCAATACCAATAGCATTGTCGTTTAAAATAACGAGTAGATTAGCATCTGTAACTCCGGCATGATTAAGACCTTCAAAAGCCATTCCGCTTGCAATTGATGCATCACCAATCACTGCAATATGGTGTTTATCTTCACCTTTAAGCTGCGATGCAATTGCCATACCAAGCGCTGCAGAAATAGAGGTAGATGAATGTCCAACACCAAAAGAATCGTATTCGCTTTCACTTCGTTTTGGGAAACCACTAATGCCACCTAATTGCCTATTGGTTTCAAAAATGGCTTTTCTTCCTGTTAGAATTTTGTGACCATAAGCCTGATGTCCAACATCCCAAATTAATTCATCTTTTGGTGTGTTAAAGACGTAATGCAAAGCTATAGTTAGTTCAACCACACCTAAACTTGCGCCTAAATGCCCTTCTTTAGTTGCCACAATATTAATAATAAAGCGACGTAATTCTTGGGCAAGTTGAGGTAAGTCATCAGGTTTTAATTGCCGTAAATCTTTGGGGAGGTTAATATGTTCTAACAATGTATTATTCACTTGGTAAAAATACAAGATTTTATGAGTCTGCAACTACAAAAATGATGGGTAAGGTATAGGTAACCGCAACATTTCTGCCTCCTTGTTGTCCAGGAATAAACTGAGGTAATAATTTTATAACACGAAGGGCTTCTTTTTCTAATTGTGGATGAGGTCCTCTAATCTTTATATCTATTACATCTCCTTTTTTGTCAATCGTGAATTTTGTGTATATCCTTTGTTTGCCTTTAATTCCTAAATCTCCTTGGTCAATATCAAAGTTATCACTTACAAATTGAGATATTCGTTTTGCGAAATCGTCCTTATTCTCAGATTTAGATAGTGCATTTTTTGACTCAATGAATTGTGGAATATGATCTACATAAATAAACCCAATAACTAGGTCTTCATCATTTTCAACAGGTTCAACAGGTGCAATTTCTCCCATGACTTCAACGACAAGACCTGTTAAGGTTGGTACAGGAGGATCAATTATTTTAACTGGTGATGGTAGTTTTGGAATTGTTATAGTTTTAGTAGAGTCAATCACAATTTTTGATGCTGTAATCTCAGGCATTTGTATGGTCTTTGCTTCAAGCGTAGAAATCACTTCTACAGCATCAATCTTTTTTGTGGTGCCGTTTTGGTCAGAACAATTTAAAAGCGAAGTGCCCATAGCAATCAACAACGCTAGGATAAACAGTTTCTGAAAATTAGTTTCCTGCAGAATTATGCGTTCCGGAATTTCAATCCTAATGTGTTTTATTTGAGAGACTTTAAAACGACCACATGTGTTCTTAGATTTATTAGCTGCTAAATAATCCTCTATGGCTGCTTTTGGCATTTTTGTAAAATCCACAACTGTTGTTGAACACGATTGGCAAAACCGACCTTTTTCATTAACTGTCATTTTAGACCAATCTTGGTGGCAAGGTTTAGGTATAGAAATAGCGTAGTTAGTTTTCATAAAAGGCGGTTTTGTGTTGTAGTATCAAATTTCTTGCCGCATTATAATTAGAATGATTTTTAGTGTCTAGGATCTATAATGATTATCTATTTTTGAAGAAAAAATAAGGTAGGAACTTTTTTTACGACCAAGCCTTAATATATAATATAGACGATGATAAAAAACTATGCTTACTTAACCTTGCTACTTCTTTTGGTACTACCAATATCATCTGTAACTGGTCAAAATAATTTGCAATCTACAGAATACGGAACGCTAATAATTAATTATTTAGAAGGTAAAAAGTCTGATTTCAATTTTAAAGATAGAGATTTAGAGCAATTAGTAATAACAAACACTTATTATTCTGAAAGTACTGATATCACTCAAGTATATCTTAATCAAACGTTTCAAGGAATTAAAATTTTTAATATAATTTCTAGTGTTGCTATAAAAGATGATCAAGTCTTTTATTATGCAAATAGATTCTTAAGTAGTATTTCAGATAAAGTTAATGCTACAGAACCTGTATTCTCTCCTATTTCAGCAATTCAGAAAGTGGCTACTCATTTTGAATTAGGAAGTACTCAAAATATACAGCAATTAGAATATGATGAAAACCGTTATGTTTTTACTGATTCAGGGATTTCAACTCAGAATATAGTCGTTGAATTAGTTTATGTAAAAAGTGAAGAAAATTTAAAACTAGCATGGGATTTTATTATTTATACAAAAGATAGTAAGCACTGGTGGAATGTAAGGGTTAATGCCGTAACTAATGAAATTATAGAGTTTAATGATCTTATTTTAACCTGTAGTTTTGAAAAAAACCATGAACATACTGAGCACTTAAATCAATTGGATTTTAATGGCTTAATGAGAGATCCCAGCTCCATTTTAGTAGATGGTTCTAGTTATAATGTTTTTCCACTTCCTATTGAAAGTCCAAACCATGGTTCGAGACAAATAATAGTAGACCCTGAAAGTTCTAATGCTTCTCCTTTTGGATGGCACGATGATAATGGAGTTTTAGGTGCAGATTATACAATTACAAGAGGAAACAATGTTTGGGCAAAAGATGACGCTCAAGGTAATAATTCTAATACTGGTTTTTCACCAGATGGAAGTGCAAACTTAACTTTTGATTTTTCTTTAGATTTCAATATATCACCCTTAGATTATCAACAAGCTGCTATAACAAATTTGTTTTATATCAATAATATGATGCACGATATTTGGTTTGAGCATGGCTTCGATGAGAGTTCAGGAAATTTTCAAGCCACTAATTATACTAATCAAGGGTTTGGAGGTGATTTTGTTTTTGCAGATGCTCAGGATGGTAGTGGTTTTAATAATGCAAATTTTGGCACACCGCCAGATGGTTCTAATCCAAGAATGCAGATGTTTTTATGGTCACCTCCCGGAGCTAACTCTAACGACAGAGTTGTAGTGCAAAATGGAAGTTTAGTCGGTACTTATGAAGGTTTAGGAGCTTCTTTTGGTGCAATATTAACTTCAATACCAGTAACATCTAACTTAGTGTTAGCTACAGATTTTGGTGCGGACATCTACGATGCTTGCGAATTACTAATTAATTCAGCAGAACTTAATGGGAACATAGCCGTTTTACGACGCGGTTCATGTGAATTTGGAGCTAAACTATTGGCTGTAGAAAACGCAGGTGCAATTGGAGCAATTGTTGTAAATAATGTAGCCGGAGATCCAATTTCAATGGGGTCTGGTGCAGATGGTGATTTAGTGTCTATACCCTCAATAATGATTACTCAAAGTGCAGGTGAAGCTATTGTTACAGCATTAATTAATGGAGAGAGTATTACAGCGAGTTTACTTGGGCCAGATTTGACAGATTTTATTGATGGTGATTTTGATAATGTAATTATTGCTCATGAGTATGGTCATGGGATTTCTAATCGATTAACAGGAGGGCCTTTTGCAGCGAGTTGTTTACAAAATAATGAGCAAATGGGAGAAGGTTGGTCTGACTGGTTTGGACTTATGATAACTATGACAGCTACTGATATTTCTGAGAATCCAAGACCTATAGGTACTTTTGCGGTAAGTCAATCTACTACTGGTAATGGTATACGTCCTGCACCTTATAGTACAGATTTTGCCATAAATGGATTTACTTATAATGCTTCAAATACACTTTCTCAACCTCATGGAATTGGTTTTGTATGGGCTACTATGTTATGGGATTTGACTTGGGCCTATATAGATAGATATGGATTTGACCCTGATTTATATAATGGTAATGGAGGTAATAATAAAGTTATGAAATTAGTGGTAGATGGTCTTAAGTTACAGCCATGTAGTCCAGGTTTTGTTGATGGTAGAGATGCTATTCTTGCTGCTGATATAGCGACAACGGGAGGTGTAGATCAATGTATGATTTGGGAGGTTTTTGCAGCTAGAGGGTTAGGTTTTAATGCACAACAAGGAAGTTCAGACTCACGCTCAGACCAAATAGAAGATTTTACAATGCCATTTAATACCGATCCCTCTTTAGCAAATTGTTCTAGTCTAAGTGTAGATGAATTTTCTAAGGAGATAACTATATATCCAAATCCTACAGAAACAGAATTATCAATTTTAACGCGTAATAATTTAGGTAATGTAACAATTACCTTAATTGATATTAATGGTAGAGTAGTATTAGAAATACAACAAGAATTATTTAATTTAGTTATTTTAAATACAAGCCAATTACAGACAGGATTATATATTTTGAATATTAAAGGGAATAATTTTAATTATAACGAAAAAATCATTAAGAATTAATATCTTTTGTCCGTATATGATAAATCCATTCGACCATACATATTTTATGAAACGTGCACTTCAAGAAGCGGAAGCGGCTTTTGAAAAAGGGGAAATTCCAGTTGGTGCAATAGTTGTAGTAGAAGATAGAATTATTGCAAGAACACACAATCTTACAGAATTATTAAATGATGTTACAGCACATGCAGAAATGCAAGCTATAACATCTGCGGCAAATTTTTTAGGCGGAAAATATTTAAATAAATGTACGCTATACGTTACTTTGGAACCTTGCCAGATGTGTGCAGGAGCGTTGTATTGGAGTCAGATTTCTAAAATAGTTTATGGTGCTTCAGATACACAAAGAGGTTTTAAGTCTATGGGAACCACATTGCATCCTAAAACGGAAGTCGTCAGTGGCGTTTTAGCGGAAGAAGCTTCAGCATTAATGAAACGTTTCTTTATTGAAAAACGTAACTTGAATTAAATAAGATGACATGAAAAAATATATAATAATTAGTCTAACCTTATTATTTGTAGTGAATTGTAAAAGCAATAAAATGGATCAAAATAATGCAGAAATGGTAAATGCAGAATCTGTTTTAATAGCTAAAGGGAATCTTTATGGTTCAGGAGAAGAGGGAATAACGAAGCAAAATAGAGTTATTGATAATCAAAATGATTGGAAGGATTTAATAGCGCAGATGAATACCGTAAATAATGTTTCTGATCATTTTTCTGAAACTGAAATTAATTTCTCTAAGTATACTATTATCGCTGTTTTTAATGGAGTAAAAGGAAGCGGAGGTCACAGCATAGATATTGATATATCCTCTACTTCAAAAAACACTTTAGTTACTGTGAACTATAGCGCACCAAAAGGAAATGCTACAAGTGCTATGACACAACCGTATTATATTGCGAAAATTCTAAAATCCAATTTGCCAATTGTCTTTCAAGACTAATAAAAATCTTAACCCTTAGTATCTCTTTGGGTTTCTCGCATCTTGTCAAGATTCTCTTTAGTTAACATATAGTCATTAACGTCTTTATCTTTCCATCTGTAATAAGAAAACAAAGGAAAAACTACAAAAAAGAGTCCTAAAACGCCAAATCCTATAAGTTTTTGAGCGTAATCTAGACCTAAAGTTAATCCGCATATAACACTTGTTAGTGATGCTAAAAAGGCAATAAATGTTATAATTTTTATTAATTTCATCTGGTTTAACTTCTGTGTTGTAATTATTACGTAAAATTAATCAATTGCTGTCTATATGCTGTTAGTAATTTTGATTTTGAAACATATCCATGATATTTACCATTTTTAATAACTGGTAAATTCCAAACACCACTTATTTTAAATTTCTCCATTATAATATTCATCGAATCTTTTTCGTAGGTTATAACATCTGCAGCACTATGCATTAAACTTGCAGCATCAACTTGGTCATAAAGATCGGCATCAAACATAATATGTCTTATATCATCTAACCGAATAACACCTATAAATCTATTTTCATCATCAACAACAGGAAAATGATTTCGAGACGACTTAGCGACTGCAAAATTTAAAATTTCACGAAGTTTCATTTCAGGCTTTAGAATGATAAAATTAGTTTCAATTATTTTATCAATGTTTAATACCATGAGCACATTTTTGTCTTTATCATGTGTCATTAATTCACCGCGTTCAGCAAGTTTTAAGGTGTAGATTGAATGAGACGTGTAGTATTTAGTAATTGAAAAGGATATTGCAGACACAATCATAAGAGGTACAAAAAGTTCATATCCACCAGTAATTTCCGCGATTAAAAAGATAGCTGTTAAAGGCGCATGTAAAACGCCAGCCATTAAGCCTGTCATTCCAATCAGTGTGAAGTTGGATTCTGATACATGAAAATCTAGACCCATATTATTTATTACTTTGGCAAAAGCATTACCTAAAGCACTTCCCATAACTAAGGTAGGAATAAAAACACCTCCAACACCACCTGCTCCAAATGTAGTGGTCATTGCAATAGCTTTAAAAATGGCAATTCCTATAAGTAGACCAATTACAATCCAAATGTTTGATAAATCGAAATTAAAAGGTGTTTTACCAATTGCTGCAACATGGTCGCCTTTCAATAAATTATTCATGATGCCATAACCTTCACCATAAAGTGCAGGAATCATGTAAAGGATAGATCCTATAGCTAATCCACCAATTAATAGCCGTTTTGCACGACTTTCAAATTGTTTAAAAAAGTTAGTAATCGCAAAAAAGACTTTAGAGAAATAGACTGAAGCCAGCGCTGTAATAAGTGCTAGTATAATATAGAAACCAATATCATTAATTTGAAATTTATCAGTTAACTCAAACCGAAGCAAGATATCAGTCCCAAGGAAAAAATAAGATGTTACAACGGCAGAAACAGAGGCTAATAATAGAGGTATTAATGATGTGAAAGCAATATCTAAACTAAATATTTCTACGGCGAAAATTATGGCAGCAATAGGAGCTTTAAACATAGATGCCATGGCTCCAGTTGCCGCACAACCAATTAATAACATTCGTGTTTTTTGGTTCATTCTAAAAAAACGAGCGGTATTAGAACCTAAAGCTGCACCTACGCTTACTGCTGGTCCTTGCAGTCCAACTGAGCCACCAAAACCAGCCGTTAAAGGAGCTGTAATTAATGCGGCATAGATGTTATATCTTGGAATTATACCGTTTAATTTTGAAATGGCATGTAACGTAGAAGAAATACCATGACCAATATGCTTTTTTAACCACGTTTGTTTAATGATGTAAACTAATATGAGTCCTATAATTGGGAAAATAAAATAGAGCGCATGATGATGATTTCTAAAGGTTTCCAATTCAAAAAGCAAGCGTATGTAGTGCGTTAAGTTTTTAAGCACAACGGTTCCTATACCTGCTAAAAAGCCGACCAAAATGCTAAGAATAAATACAAACTGACGCTCAGAAATATGTTTGTATTTCCAAATTAAGAATTTTCTTAATAGTTTTTTAGTGATAGAAGGCATGGTTTAAATTACTAAAACTTATTTATTTAGATTAATATAATGATTTTACCCTTTACATCAACATACGAATTTTAATATTTTTTTTGGTATTGTATAAAATATTTAAACAAATTTTAATTTTATCAAGAGAGAAGAGTACTCTTCTTTTTTGTGTGAAGTATTATTTTTTAAAGATGAAGAGTTAATAGCTTAATATATGGCTTAGGATTCGCCTTGTAAATTAATTAATTGACGTCTATAAGATGTTAGTAGTTTAGATTTGGTAATGAAACCATAATACTTTCCGTCTTTTTTTACAGGTAAATTCCATGCGCTACTATCTTGGAATTTTTTCATAATATCCGTCATTTTATCGGTATCTAGATTAATGATTTTAAGTGGTTTTTGCATTAAATCTGAAGCCAATAATTTAGTATATAAAGATTGATCGAACATAATAGATCTTAAATCATCTAACAAAATAATTCCTTCTAATTCATGACTGTCTTTATCTACTACAGGATAAATGTTTCGTTTCGATTTTTTAACAGCCTTTTGAATAATGTCCTCTAAAGTCATTTCGGGATTTAAAACCGTAAAATTAGTTTCAATAACTTTATCTATATCCATTAATGTTAAAACAGCATGATCTTTATCGTGAGTTATTAATTCTCCTTTTCTGCCTAGTTCCATATTATATACCGAATGTGGTTTAAAATATTTTGTAATACTAAATGAAATGGTAGAGGTGAGCATAAGCGGTACAAAAAGATCGTATCCTCCAGTAAGTTCTGCGATTAAGAAAATAGCGGTGAGTGGTGCATGTAAAACACCAGCCAAAAGTCCTGCCATACCAACTAGTGTAAAATTACTTTCGGATAGATGTGTGCTAAATAAACCACTATGATTAATAACCTTAGACATACAAAAGCCCATAATACTACCCATAAATAGGGTAGGAGCAAAAATACCACCAACACCACCTGCACCAAAGGTTAATGCGCTAGCAACAATTTTAAAAAACATGAGGGCTAAAAGAAGTAAAATTACATGCCAGACGTTTGCTAAATCTAGATTAAAGATGTTACTTTCTAAGGCTTTTTCGGGATGTCCAACAATTAAATTGTTAATTACAGCGAAGCCTTCACCATATAATGGCGGAATTAAATAGACAAGTAAACCGATGCCAATACCTCCAACTAATAATTTTTTTATAGGTGAGTTTAGCGTATCAAATAACTTTTGAATACGGTCGTAAACTTCAGTGAAATAAAGAGAAACAAAAGCTGCAATGATACCTAACAGAATGTAGAAAGGTGCATCTGCAAGATAGAATTTGTCCTCTATTCTAAATGGTAATAATAATTCGTCTCCAAAGAAGAATTGTGATGTTAAAATAGCAGAAAGCGATGCTAGTAATAAAGGTAACATTGAAGCAATGGTTAAATCTAAACTGAATACTTCAATGGCAAAAACAATTGCAGCAATAGGAGCTTTAAAAATAGAACTCATAGCTCCAGCTGCAGCGCAGCCAACAAGTAAAGTTCTTATGGTTTGGTTCATGTGAAACATTCTTGCAATGTTAGAACCTAATGCAGCGCCTGTGGCAACTGTTGGACCTTCTAAACCTACAGATCCACCAAAACCTACCGTTAAGGGAGCTGTTAAAATTGATCCAAACATCTGAAAAGGTTTCATAATACCTTTACGTTTAGAAATGGCATATAGTGTCGATGGAATTCCATGACTTACTTTGTGCCTTATAATATATTTTACACTAAAATAAACTAACGTTAAACCTAAAATGGGAAACAAAAAATAAAACGCGTGATGGTAATATTTTACCAGTTTTGTGTCTAGTAAATATTGGATAAGGTGTGTTAAATTCTTTAAAACAACGGCACCCATTCCTGCAGTGAAACCAATAATGATACTGAGTATCATTATAAATTGCTTTTTGGAAATGTATTTTGCTCTCCAAATAAGTATTTGTTTTAAAATGGTTTTTTTAGGCATAACTGTAATAACTAAAAAACCCTGCTTTATGCAGGGCTTTTATGTGTTATGATTTTAAGTTGAGTTTTAAACTCAATTCTTTTAGTTGTTCATCATCAATTGGTGCAGGTGCATCAATCATTACATCTCGGCCTGAATTATTTTTAGGGAACGCAATGAAATCTCGTATTGTTTCTTGGCCTCCTAAAATGGCAACCAATCGGTCTAAACCAAAAGCTAAACCTCCATGTGGTGGAGCTCCATATTCAAAAGCATCCATTAGGAATCCAAATTGTGCTTTAGCGTCTTCATCAGAGAATCCTAAATGCTTCAACATAATAGCTTGTGTTGCTTTATCGTGAATTCTAATAGAACCACCGCCAATTTCGTTACCATTCAATACTAAATCGTAAGCGTTAGCTTTTACGTCTCCAGGATTGGTGTCTAATAATTCTATTTGTCCAGGTTTTGGAGATGTAAATGGGTGGTGCATGGCATGGTAATGACCAGTCTCTTCATCTAATTCTAATAATGGGAAATCAATAACCCAAAGTGGTGCAAATACTTTAGGGTCTCTCAAACCTAAACGTGTTGCTAATTCCATACGTAAAGCACTTAATTGTGCTCTTACTTTATTTGTATCTCCAGATAAAACACAAACTAAATCTCCTGCTTTTGCGCCAGTAATTTCAGCCCATTTAGCTAAATCTTGTTGGTCGTAGAATTTATCTACAGATGATTTATAAGTCCCATCGTCGTTACAACGTGAATATATCATGCCTAAAGCACCAACTTGAGGGCGCTTTACCCAATCAATTAATTTATCGATTTCTTTTCTTGTATAACTATTTCCACCAGGAACAGCAATACCAACTACTAATTCGGCATTATTAAAAACACCAAATTCTTTATGTTGTGTAACTTCGTTAAGTTCTCCAAACTCCATTCCAAATCTAATATCTGGTTTGTCATTTCCATATAAACGCATCGCATCGTCATAAAGCATTCTTGGGAATTTTTCAATTTCAACACCATTCACTTCTTTAAGTAAGTGACGTGTTAAGCCTTCAAAAACATTAAGAATATCTTCTTGTTCTACAAACGCCATTTCACAATCTATTTGTGTGAATTCTGGTTGTCTGTCTGCACGTAAATCTTCATCTCTAAAACACTTTACAATCTGAAAGTATTTATCCATACCACCAACCATAAGCAATTGCTTAAAAGTTTGAGGCGATTGAGGAAGTGCATAAAATTGTCCTTCATTCATACGAGAAGGTACCACAAAATCACGAGCTCCTTCTGGTGTAGATTTTATTAAATAAGGCGTTTCAACTTCAATAAAGCCATCTCCTGAAAGGTAATTTCTAACTTCTTGAGATACTTTAGCTCTAAAAATTAAACTTTCTTTTACAGGATTACGACGAATATCTAAGTAACGATATTTCATACGTAAATCATCTCCACCATCTGTTTTATCTTCAATAGTAAAAGGTGGTACTAAAGATGCATTTAAAATGTTTAATTCTGAAACTACAATTTCAATTTCTCCTGTTGGAATATTAGGGTTTTTTGAAGCACGTTCAATTACCGTTCCTTTAACTTGAATCACAAATTCACGCCCCAACTTAGATGCTTTTTCCATTAAGTCTTTTGAAGTGCGTTCTTCATCAAAATAAAGTTGCGTAATACCATAACGATCTCTGAGATCTAGGTAAATCATAAATCCTTTATCTCTAATTCCTTGAACCCAACCGGAAAGTGTAACTTCTGTATTGCTGTGTGATGCTCTTAATTCACCACAATTGTGACTTCTGTACATATTGAAATTTTAATTTTATTCATCGTTGCTTAAGCGTTGATGAATGCGGTTGCAAATTTAATCAACTTAAAGGATAATTAAATAAAAAGCCTCAACAATTGTTAAGGCTTTCTTTTGTTTAATTTATTGGTGTTATACTCTAAATAGTATTCTCATCTATTCGTTTATCCATATTAAATGTTTCTTGAGCCATAACTTCGCTAGATGACGCTACTTTAGATTTATTCATCCACATTTTTAGTCTAACACTTAAGTAAAATAAAATAGGAACAACAATTAAAGTTAAGAACGTAGCCACTAACAAACCGTAAATTACAGTCCACGCTAAAGGTCCCCAAAATATCACGTTGTCTCCTCCCATATATATGTTAGGATCAAAATCTGCAAACAGCGTAAAGAAATTAATGTTTAGTCCAATGGCTAAAGGAATTAACCCTAAAATGGTAGTAATTGCTGTTAATAAAACAGGTCTTAAACGTGCTTTTCCAGCATTTACAATACTTTCAAAAAGATCTTCGTTTGTTAGGTATTGATCATCATCTAAGTCGAGTTTATTTTTCTTTCGGTCTATTAGAAGTTGTGCATAATCTAAGAGTACCACACCATTATTTACTACAATTCCGGCTAATGAAATGATACCAACCATAGTCATCATAATAACAAAAGCACTACCTGAAAGTACAATACCTCCAAAGACGCCAATGAAACTCAGGAATATAGCTATCATAATAATGGTAGGTTTAGAGATAGAGTTAAATTGAAATATTAAGATGAAAAAGATTAACCCAAGACCCGTAAAAAATGCGCCAACTAAAAACGCCATTTGTTTGTTCTGTTCTTCTATTTGGCCTGTGTAATCGATATGAATATCTTCAGATAAACCTTCATAACTTTTCATTTCATTCTGAACCTGAGTTACAATGGCTTGAGCATCTGTATAACCTGGAGCTAAAGCAGAATAAACGGTTACTACACGTTTAGTCGCTTTGTGTTTTATAGCACTAAAGCCAGAGTTGTTTTTTTGCTTGGCAACGGCAGATAATGGAATTTCCTTAATCTGACCAGTATTGTCTCTAAAGGTTATATTTTGATTAAAAAGGGCACTTTTATCGTAACGTGTTGCTTCATTAAAACGCACATAGATATCATAATCGTCACCATCTTCTTTGTAAATTCCTGCTTTAGAACCAAATATTGAATTACGTAATTGATCGCCAATTTGCTTTGCAGATACACCTAATTCTCCCGATTTTTCACGATCAATTTCGACGAGCATTGAAGGTTTGTCTTTATTGACATCGATTTTAAGCTCATCAATTCCTGCAATATTTTTAGAATTAACAAAAGCACGCATTTGCTCTGCAGTAGCAATTAATTCGTCATAATCGTTACCAATAATTTCAATATTAATAGGAGAACCTGCAGGTGGTCCATTAACATCTTTTTCAACAGAAATTAAAACCCCTGGATAAATTCCAACTAAAGCCTCTTGTACTTTTTGACGTAATAACTCACTATCTTCTCCACGACGGAATTTGTATTCTCGCATGGATGCTGTGATCTTAGCTTTATGAGGCATTTCTGCACCAGAACCCATATCTGTTTGCGGGTTTCCGGCACCTTCGCCAACTTGAGAAACAGCACTTTCTACCAAAAAGTTTCTGCCGTTTTCCATAAACCGATCTGCATTAATAACATCAGAAACTCGTTTTTCAATTTGCGCTGTAATGGCATTGGTTTTTTCAATCGCTGTACCTTGAGGATATTCTATATAGACAATAATCTGATTTGGTTTATTGTCTGGAAAAAATTCGACTTTAGTTCGCTGTGTAGCTAATGAAACCCCAAAGGCAATAAACGCAGCTATTAAGAGTATAAACGTACCAATACTTAAAATATAAGGTTGCTTTTTAGATAATGCACTTCGTAAACGACGCTCGTACCAATTTTCAAGTCTTACTAATGCTTTATTTTGAAATAGGTTAGCCCATTTTCTGATAAAAAATCGGTAAGCCCAAAGCATAATCGCAGTAAAAATCATAATGGTACCTAAGCCACGATATGCACCACCAAAAATTAATATTAATATACCAAAAGTAGCAACTACAATAGTGGTTTTAATAATTTGCTTTATAGGCATATCTTTATCTTCTGTGGTCATATAACGCGATACTAATACCGAGTTAAAAAAGATAGCTACAGCTAAAGATGAGCCTAAAACAATGGATAAGGTTATAGGTAAAATCTTCATGAATTCTCCCATAATTCCTGGCCAAAGTCCTAATGGAACAAAAGCTGCAACGGTTGTTGCTGTTGAAATTATAATAGGAAATGCAATTTCACCAATACCTTTTTTAGCCGCTTCAATACGGCCCATGCCTTCGTCTTCCATTAGACGATACACGTTTTCTACTACTACAATTCCGTTATCTACTAACATTCCAAGTCCCATAATAAGACCAAAAAGTACCATAGTGTTTAAACTATAACCAATCATGTTTAAAATCATTAGTGACATAAACATGGACATTGGGATGGCGAAACCAACAAATAAGGCATTTTTAAATCCTAAAAAGAACATTAAAACGGTAACTACTAAAATAACACCGAAGATGATATTGTTAACCAAATCATCAACCTGACCAATTGTTACAGAAGATTGATCGTTGGTAATAGTCACCTCTAAATCTTGTGGAAATTCATTATCAATAGCATTTTGTACAATAACTTGAATTTGCTCTGCAGCAGCCACCATGTTTTTACCAGCACGTTTTTTAACGTCTAGCATGACTACAGGTTCTCCAGATTTTCTGGCAAATGTTGTGTTGTCTTCTTCTTTAAAAGAAACTGTTGCGACGTCTTTTAGATAGATAGGAAAACCATTATCTGCTTTTACAACAAAGTTTTCAAGTTCAGAAGGTGTTTCTATTTCTCCAATAATTCTGATGGTACGTCTTTGTCCACTTGCTTTTAAGTTTCCGGCAGATTGTGTTATGTTTCCGTTTCCAATAGCACCAAGAATATCATTAAACGTTACTTTGGCTGCCATCATTTTATAAATATCAACAGCAACTTCTACTTCTTTCTCTTGGGCACCTCGAATATCTGCTTTTTTAATTTCTTGTAAATCTTCTATATCATCTTGAAGATATTCAGCAAAATCCTTTAATTTTTCAATAGGATAATCACCAGAAATATTAATGTTTAGCATGGGCATTTCTTCCGAAAGGCTTAATTCAAAAACATCAGGTTCTACTTTTGCACCATTAAAAGTTGGCCAATCTTCACTAGCGGTTTCAGAATCTATTTCGTCTTTAACCTTTTGTTTAGCTTGCTCTACAGTAATGTTTTCATCAAATTCTATGATAACCATAGAATAGTTTTCTTGCGAAGTCGATGTAATTTCTACAAGATTACTTACCGTTTTTAGCTTATCTTCTATTGGATCTGTGATCAGTTTTTCAATATCCTCAGCGGTATTTCCTGGGTAGATGGTACTGATGTAAATTTTGGTTTCGTTAACCTCAGGAAATGCTTCTCTTGGCATATCGAAAAAAGCTGAAATTCCTAAATAGAAAAAGAGTGCAATAAGCACGTACATTGTGGTTTTATTGTTAATTGCCCACGATGACCATGCAAATTCTTTTTCAGTATTTTTTTTGTTATTAGTCATTAGTATGTTTTTGAGTCTTTAGTGTTATTGGTTGTGTATATTGAAAAAAGACAATTATTCTAATTACTCTCTTCTATGTCAAGAACTTGAACAGATTGTCCATTTCTAACACTTCTAGCACCTTCTTTAATAATTTCAGATCCAGATTCTAAACCTTTTAATACTTCAATAATGTCACCTTGGGTTTTTCCAGTTTCTATAATAACACGTTTTGCAGTTCCAATACCTTCAGAATTTTTATCTGTAACGACATAAACGTATTGGTCTCCTTCTGCATTTTCTGAAACCACGCTTTGAGAAATTAATATGGCGTTCTCATTAGTGTAATCATTAATTTTTAAACGTGCAGATAAATTAGGTTTTATGGCCTTGTCTTTATTTGGGATTTCAACTTCAACCTTAAACGTTCGGTTGGCAGGATTAATAAAGTCTCCTGCTTGTCTAATTTCAGTTTCAATTACTTTTCCGAGAACAGGAATGTTTACAGAAACACTTTTGCCTTTAACCACATCAGACACATAACGTTCTGGGACTTCAGTTTCTATGTACATGTTTTCTAAATTAACAATTCTCATCAAAGGTGTTTGTCCTGCACCAACAACACTACCTTGCTCTGTAATAATATCATCTATAGTACCAGAAAAAGGTGCTGATACTGTGGTTTTAGAAATTTCTTGATAGAGTTGGTTTACGGATTCTTGTTGAGACTCGTAAGCAGATTTTGATTGTAAAAATTGAATTTCACTACCAATATTTTGTTCCCAAAGACGTTTTTGACGTTCGTAGGTTGTTTTTGCTAATTCAGATTGAATTTTTAATTGTGCTAATTGCTGACTTAAGCCTCCATCATCGATTTTTGCTAAAACCTGTCCTTTATTTACTTTCTGACCTTCCTTTACAAAAACACGTGTTAAAATTCCGTTGAACTCTGGTGTAATAGTTAAAAGGTTTTTTGTAGTTACATTACCTTGAAGTTCTAAAACGTGAACAAAAACTTCAGCTTTAGCTTTAAATGTTGTAATCAAGGGTACATGTTTAACTGTATCTAGAGTTTTAATTTTTTCATCTAGAAGTTTTATCTTCTCGTTAATGGCTTGTTGCTCACCAACAAGATCACTTCGTTTTGCTCTAATAGCTTCTAGGTTCTCTTTTTCTATGACGTTTTCGACTGAGTTCTTCTTGTCACTTCCACAAGAGACTGCAACCAAGGCAACGATTAAGATTAAATATAAGTGTTTCATTTTGTTAGTGATTTTTTAATTATTGATTGGTGTGTTTAAAACGGTTTCTAAAGCAGCTTTAGAGTTAACAACATCTAACATTGCTTGTAGTAATTCTTGTTGTGCAGCATATAATTGAGTTTGTGCTTGTCTTAACTCAAAACTAGAACCAATACCTTCAAAAAATTTAGTTTGGTTTTTAGTTTCTATACGTTCTGCTAATGCTAAATTTTCCTTTTTATTATCGTAATCTTCTATAGCAAATTGGTAATCACTTTTAGCAGATGCAATTTGTAGCTTTACACGTTGTTCTGTTTCTGTAAGTTCCGTTTTTGCTTTCTCTAAATTAATTTTAGCACGTTGTGTTGCAGCGCCTCGCATGCCTGAACTAAATATTGGAATATCTAAGCTTACACCAAGTAGAGAAGAACCAAACCAATCTTGACTCTTTTTTGCGAAATTAAATTCATTACCATAACCAGAATAGCCACCATTTAAAAAAGCATTTAATGTTGGTAGTGCTTTACTTTTTTCTAATTTTAATAATAAGGCTTTAGCTTCTGCATCGTTTTGTGCAATAAGATAATCAATAGTACTTTCTGGGTTTTCTTCAATATCTAAAACATTGAGAGTTATATTGTTTTCAGTTAACGTATCTAAATTATCAGTTAAAACTAAGGCGTCGTAAACGTCTAATCCTAAAGTGAAATTAAGCATTTGATAAGCCAATTTCTTTAATCTATTGGTGTTGTTTAAACTACTCTTAACACCTGATAACGTAATTTTAAGTTGCTCTACACTTTCTTCTTCCTCTAAACCATTTTCAAAAATTTTATTGGTTTCATAAAGGTTTTTTTCAAGAACTTCTATATTTCGTTCTAAGATAGTAATGCTTTCCTCAGCTAAAAGGACATTTCCATAGGCCTCAATAACCGATTTTCTAACTTCTAAATCTGTTTTTACTTTAGCATTTTTAGAAATTTCTAAATACACTTTGGCAGATTGTAAAGCAACAATGTAAGAGCCGTCAAATATTTTTTGAGACACTGTAGCAAATGCAGTTGTACTTTGCTTGGTGCTAAAAACAACCTCTGCTAAATCGCCTACTTCTCCACCAAGAAATTCAGCAGGAATAACAGATACTTGTTGTTTTAAGTAATTCTGATAATCTATACTCGCACTTATTTGAGGTAAACCAGAAGCTGTGGTTTCCCACTTTTGTTTTTTGGCTGCATCGATATCTCGTGCGGCGTTTATGGAAGATCTATTGTTTTCCAAAGCATAGTCAATAGCTTCTTGTAGCGATAGACTAGAAGGTTGTTCTTGCGAAAAACCGGTTTGAAAAATAAGAAAACCTATTAATATGGCTAATGTTTTTTTCATAGGTTATTTAATATTGGTGTGTAAAAGTGTTAATGTTTCTAATCCTTTAGTAGAGCAAATGCCTCTTAAGTGGTATTCTAAATAATTATTCATGAGTGTTGACATGGCGAAATCTTCTCGAGGAAAAATATCTTGATCCTTTAATGATATCATACCATTAAAGTAGAGTCGTGCTGTAAAATCGATATCTATAGAGCTTCTGTAAATACCTTGTGATAGTCCGCGTTCCAAATTTCGTTTTACACAACCCAGCATTTTCTCGAATTGTTTCCGCTTTAAAGTCGAATAAATTTTAGGATAATACTTTTGAAGTTGATATTGTGGAGACGATTTTTCATCCTTTAAATGAAGCATTACAAATCGTTTAATTTCATAAACCTCTTCAATCGGATTTTTATCTAGCTCACAAATGCAGTCAATACCATTTGCAATCTTATTAAAAACATGCATTGCAGTTGTTTCAACTAATTTTGTTTTATTTTTAAAATGCTGATAAATGGTTTTTTTAGAAATCCCCATTTCATGAGCAATATCATCCATGGTTACACTCTTAAACCCTAAGTTTAAGAACAAGTCAGTAGATTTTAATATTATTTCATCTTTCATCGTGGTGTTCCGCTATAGCAGAATATCTTTTTATTTGGTGCAAATCTACAATAGGAAACTTTAAAAACCAAAAAAGTTTCCTAGGTTTTAATGTTTTTTTATAACGGATCCATTTCTTTATGATTTTTTTAAAACTAGACTGTCTTTATTATTGAAACAATTGAATTATTTTTGCTTCATGCAACACATTGAACTTTATCAAGACACGTTTCTTAAATATTTAGAAACCTTTACAGAAAGTAAGGAGCCAAAAAATCTATACAATCCTATTAATTATATACTTCAATTAGGAGGCAAACGCTTAAGACCAATTTTAACATTAATGACGGCTGAGGTTTTTGGTGAAGATGCTCAAAAGGCCATGGATGCTGCGTTGTCTATTGAAGTTTTTCATAATTTTTCATTAGTACACGATGATATTATGGATGATGCTCCACTGCGAAGAGGCGAAGAAACTGTGCACGAAAAATGGAATTTAAATACCGGAATCCTTTCAGGCGATGCGATGCTTATTATGGCATATCAGCTTTTTGAAAATTACGAAGCTGAAACATTTCAGGCTTTAGCTAAACTTTTTAGCAAAACAGCTTTAGAAGTTTGTGAAGGGCAACAGTATGATATTGATTTTGAAACTAGAGATGATGTTACCATTATTGAGTATTTAAAAATGATTGAATATAAAACAGCTGTTTTGGTTGGTGCTGCTATGAAAATGGGAGCTATTGTTGCTAAAGCGTCTAATGAGGACCAGAATTCTATATATGAATTTGGAAGGCTTTTAGGAATCGCTTTTCAGTTACAAGACGATTATTTAGATGCTTTTGGAAATCCTGAAACCTTTGGTAAGCAAGTAGGAGGTGATATTATTGAAAATAAAAAGACATATTTGGTTTTAAAGACTTTAGAGTTGGGTTCTAAAGAAGCGCAGTCTAATTTAACAAAATTGATGTCTAACTCAGAGCTTTCAAATGATAATAAGGTAGAAAGTGTAAAGGAATTATTCACTAATTCTGGTGCAGCCAAAGCAACACAAGATGCTGTAAAAGCGTATACCAATAAAGCCTTTAAAGTTTTAGAAGGTTTAGATATACCTGAAGACAAAAAACAATTACTTAGAGTATTTGGTGAACAATTAATGACCAGACGTGTTTAATGAGTTTACCATCAAATTTTGAAGATTTAATTGTTGAAGCCGAAGGTTTAAGTCTTTACAAAAAGCTTATTGTTCAGCTTAATAAAGATTTGTTGTATGCAAATATTGACTTAGAATTTGACGAAGAAACGTTGCCAACGAGTTTAAAATTTGTGTTACAAGAAACCGTTTTTAACCTCATAAGTTCTAAATTTTCAGACTATCTCAATTTACTTTATATCGTAGATGTTTCCGAAGCAAAAATTAGAAGTTTAGATGGTAGCGATGCTTTAAAATTATCTGAAGAAGTAACTTTTTTATTGCTTCAACGCGAATGGCAAAAGGTGTGGTTTAAAGCAAAATATTCTTAATTAAAATTATATAGGATAGAATTGTCTTGTATGGGAATATTTAGTATTTTTGTAGTTTAATATTAGTCTCAACAATATGTTTTCTAAAGCTTGTGAATATGGAATTAAAGCGGCAATTTTTATTGCTGTAAACTCGTCTGAAAACAATAGAGTTAGCCCAAAAGAAATCGCGGAAGAGATAGATTCACCACAAGCATTCACGGCCAAAATTTTACAAGCCTTAGTAAGGAATCACGTTATAAAGTCAGTAAGAGGTGCTCATGGTGGTTTTGAAATAGAAAAGGATAAAATAGCAACAACTAAGTTAGCCCAAATTGTTTATGCTATTGATGGTGATGGTATTTATAAAGGTTGTGGTTTAGGATTGCATATTTGTAGTGAAGAACACCCTTGTCCCGTACACGATAAATTTAAAGTGGTTAGAGAGGAATTGAGAGACATGTTAGAGAATACAACTTTAGAACAACTTGCTATGGATATTAAAGTAGGTAAATCATTTTTAAAAATTTAAAAAAAATTTGAATATAAATAAGATAAATCTATCCGAAATAAAACTATAATATGGAAACACTTCAAGAAAATACAACAAAACAAATAGGACAGTATGTTGCAGACGATTTTAGAACAGCAGCAATTTTTTCTAAATACAAAATTGATTTTTGTTGCAATGGTAACAGAACAGTAGAAGAGGCTTGCGACAAAAAAGGCATTGATAGCAATATGTTATTAGATGAATTAAACCAAGTTTTAGATGCTAAAGGTGGTGAAAGTATCGATTATAAATCTTGGCCATTAGATTTGTTGGCTGAGTATGTCGAAAAGAAACACCATAGATATGTGGAAGAGAAAATTCCTGTATTGCTTCAGTTTTTAAATAAATTATGTAAAGTGCATGGTGAGCGTCATCCTGAGTTATTTAAAATCAATGAACTATTTACAGCTTCAGCAGGCGAATTAGCAGCGCATCTTAAAAAAGAAGAACTTATTTTATTTCCATTTATTAAAAACATGGTAAATGCGAAGCTTACCAATAGTGCTATAAAATCACCACAATTCGGAACTGTTGAAAACCCAATTGAAATGATGAAGCACGAACATGATACAGAAGGACAACGTTTTAGAGAAATTGCAGAATTGACGGATAATTACAATCCACCAGCAGACGCTTGTAATACCTACAAAGTAACGTATGCAATGCTAGAGGAATTTGAAAAAGATTTGCATTTACACATACATTTAGAAAACAATATATTGTTTCCTGAAGCTATAAAATTAGAACAACAATTTGGTTAATAGCAGACACTAATTAATTTCTACTTTTGAAAAAAATCCTGAGATGTTTTCCCTAAGCATTCTGGGATTTTCTTCTTTTTAATCCTTAAATTTCTAATTCGTAAATTAAAACGATGCCAAAAAAGTTAGTAGTTATATGTTTAATTAATTTTCTAATTGCTGCGGTAATGGGTTTGGCATTGCGCTTTTCATTTTTAGAATCTATTGGTTTAAATTATAGATTTCTTACCCATGCACATTCTCATGTTGCCATGTTGGGTTGGGTTTATTTAATGTTGTTTACGCTTTTTGTACACTATTTTATTCCAGAGAAACCTAAAATTTTCAATCGATTATTTTGGTTAACGGAATTTGCTGTGGTTGGTATGATGCTCAGTTTTCCGTTTCAAGGTTATGCTATTATTTCCATTTCATTTTCTACACTGCATATTTTTTGTAGTTACTATTTTGCTTATCTTATTTTTAAGCATCAAAAAGTAAATTCTTTAGTGAGTAGGAAGCTATTAAAAACGTCACTCGTTTTTATGGTGATTTCTACGATAGGTGTTTGGTGTTTAGGTCCTGCAGTTGCAACACTTGGACAAGCTTCTGCGTTTTATCAAATTGCGATTCAGTTCTTCTTACATTTTCAGTTTAATGGATGGTTTTTAATAGCTGTTATTGCTGTATTTTTTCATCTTTTAAAGGTGGAAGACACTAAACAATTCAGGCATTTTTTTACATTATTAATAGTCTCGACGGTATTAACATTTGCATTACCCATACAATGGTTTTTGCCACATCAATCGTTGCTGTTTATTAATGGATTAGGTGTGGTGCTTCAAGTTGTAATGCTATATAAATTTATTCAACTTATAAAACCTAAATTAGAGGTTTTGATGACTAATGCACATAAGCTTATGAGGCCTATGTTCATGTTTGCGCTTGTTTGTTTTGTCTTAAAAGTACTATTCCAATCGCTTTCTATTTTTCCTGCGTTTTCAGAAGTTGTATATGAACATCGCAATTTCGTTATTGGATTTATTCATTTATTAATGCTTGGCGTGATTTCAGGGTTTCTATTTGCTTTTATTTTAAAAAGTGACTTGGTAACCAATTCTAAAAGCTTAACTATTGGTATTTATAGCTTTGTTTTGGGTTTTCTTTTAACCGAAATATTATTATTAATTCAAGGAATAATGTTTTTCTATGGTATAGGCATGCTACCTAATTATTATCTGCTACTATTTCTGTTTAGCATCTTTTTACCATTGGGAATTGGCTTAGTTTTATTCAATATCATTAATGGTAAAAAAGATAATTAGCAATTCAGTTTTTAAGTTTATGGAAACACAAAAGACAAATTCATATAGAAATTTCGTCCTTGTCTAGGGAAGTTATTCCAATCTGCATAAGTCGAATATTTAGTGTCTAATATATTTTCAATACCATATTTTAAAACTGTTTTCCCGAGTTTATTATGGAAAACGTTTCCTAAGTTAAGATTGAGTATCGCATAATCAGCAGTTTCATTTTCACCATACTTACTACTATAATTACTTTGGTTTCCGTTACCATCTAATTGCAATGCAGCATTAAATTTAGGTGTATTGTAATTGAATTCAGCAAAGTAAGAAAATGGTTTAATGAGTGGTAAATTTTCACCATCATTTCCTTTTCCATAATTGTAACCAACCGTTCCGTTGATTGCAAAACGTTCTGATATTTTGTAACTACTATTTACATACGTATTAAAAATAGAGGCATGGTCTAAAGCGGTATAAACACGCACACCATTTGCACCAATTGTCATTGAGCTTACGTCTGGCGCAATCTCACCGATAATATAATCCATAATATGGAAGTAGGATGATTCTAAACCAATTTCAAAATCGTTGAATTTTTGTTTAAAACTAAAGTTCGCTTCTAAGGCTTTTTCGTCTTTTAAATTTGGGTTTCCGATGTAATCGTAATTATCAAAACTGTTGAATAAGAAAAAGCCATAACCTTCACTAACCGATGGTGCGCGTTCGCCATAACCTAAACCAAAGGATAGATTATAATTCTCTTTTTTAAGTTGATATGTAGATGCTAAACTCACTAGAAATCTATTGTTTTGTTCGTCTACAGTATCATGAAATATCTCTAGACTTTGTACACCAACTTCTTTTGCTATTTTGTTATTGTGATAGCCTAAACGTATAGAAGATGAGAGTGTTTCATGTGCACTAAAATGAAAGTCATCTTTAATGAAAATACCAGAATATAGCGTTCTAATGTCTGGCCAAGTGTACATAAACATATCTGGCTCATCCGGATTGTTAGAAAACATGGTCATTTCTGCTAAAGACTTATTATAAAATCCGTTAAAGTTGAATGTAAAATGATGTTTGTTTTTTACAACATTAGCTTTACTGTAAAATCCATACGTATCGCTCCAACCTGGCATGTCCATTCTTATAGCTACAACAGGTCGCTTTGTATCGTCCATAATATGCGTTATGGTATTAAAATACAATTTGGTTTCTAATGATTTTAAGGCTTTATCTTCAGGTTTGTAATAATGCGTTAGGGATGCAATTAAAGCTTCAGCTAAAGAAACATCCATTGGTAAAGCAGGATAACCTACATCTGTAGCTTTATCATAAATAACGTTGGCATCTATGCTTTGATTTTCAGAGAATTTGTAACCAGATTGTAGTGAAATGTTATATTTTTCGAATTGAGAATACAAGATTTCTTCGTTGTTACCAGCATCATAATTATCAGATTTTCTATAAATACCATCTGCGCTAATAAAGAATTTATTGCCTGTGTATTCTAAATCTAATCCAGTTGCTTTATAGTTGCCGTTGGTTTCATAACCTAAGTCTAATCCAGATTTAAAACCAGAACCATTAAATTTAGAGGATGGTAATTTTAAATCTATTCCACCACCAATTGAATGTCCATTTTCTGTGCCTTCTTGACCAGAACCAATGGTTACTTTTTCGAGATTAGAAACATCAACATAAGATGTTATTGGGTCCATTTTATCAGTACAAGCACCAAAAATTTGTATACCATCGATAGTCACTAACAAACGCTCACTTGTCATGTTGTTAATGGTTGGTTCCCAAGCGTAATTACCACGTTTTATCATGGTTACTTTATTAGATTTTTCAAGATAGTCATCAATGCTAGACAGTGTTTTTTCTTGTCTGTGATTGCTTAATTTACGTCTTGAAAGTACGAGGACTTCTTTTAATTTTGTAGTGTCTTTTTTAGTCTCTTTATTGTTGTCTTGGGCATATCCCAAAGAAGACAATAGCAGACATAGAATGACTGTTATTAGCATTTTCATGGCTAAAAATTTTAGTGTTTAAAATGTTTTTGAAAAACCTATTTGTCATATTGAGCGTAATAAAAATGTATTTTAATTACGCTCAATAGACAGTAGGAATAATTTAGAATTCTAATTCTAAATACAAGCTACTCGCTTCGTTTTCATCGGTAACGTCTTCTCCTTTTAAAACACTATCGACTGCATTCATTAACTTTAGATTTAGTTTCCAGTAACCAGTCATTGTTAATGATAAATCGCCATAATAGAAATTATCAGCATTATTATAAGTTAAATCTGTATTGTTAGGTGAGGTGTGATTTCCCATACCAGGCATACGTGGGTCTAAAGAAATTGTATAGTCTTCTACAACAGGAAACGTCATCATGTTTTCCATTTTAAATAGACCAACTTTCATTTCGTTTACAGCAATACTTGGGTCTTTTGGTTCAATGAGCGCCAAGATATATTTGGTGTCATCACTTCCCATAAAACTTGCTGTATTTTGGTTTTCATATTGAAATACAGATATCGTTTCTGTAACCGAATAATCAGTGCCATCAATAGTGTAATTTAATGTTAGTGACCAACCAGAAGCATCTGTATTTGTCATTTGATAGATGATAAAACCTTCATAAACGGTATCTTTTCCTAAAGCTTTTGAAATTGTAGATTTAGGACAAGAATGTTCCATTGTTGGCATTTGCATCATTGGCATCCAAGAAAGTGTAGCATCTTCAATATAGCTATCTGTGGTGTTGTCTTTAATTCTAAGACTAACTAAATTATAGCCAGTTTCAAACATACCTTTCTCGTTGTAAAGTTCTATGGTTTGGTTGTTGTTAATAATAGTTTGAATAAGTTCTAGGTCTTCAGTTTCATTAACTATGGCATCATCATCGTTGTCTGTTGAACATGAAAAGAATAGCGCAATAAATGCGATTGGTAATAAATATTTAAGTTTCATTATATAGTGTTTAAGTTATTTTTTAATGTAAGTATCCTGTTTGAAGCCGATTTGGTTTCAAAAAATAGAAGTTTGCTCTAAGTAGAGCTTCAAAAAAATTAACTTAAATCTGGTGGTGGTGTATGGATATCATAATACCCAGAAACTGGTTGTTTTATTCTGTAATGTGTGTTGTTTTGAAACCTTTCTAATTGAATTAAATTTGAGTTGGTATGGTTTGTAGTTTCATAAATAACAAAAACGTCTAAGCGCGTTCTGTCAGTGGATGGTAATGGTGCGTCTGAGCCAGAATCTGTATTACTCTGCACGAGTTGCTTTGCTAAATGACATTTACCATTACAACCTTTTTGGTCATCTTTTTGAATACAAAGCGTTTTAGCAATAAAATCTTGGTTCACCACAAAATCGGCTACAATAACCACGTTGTTAATATTATTCGCTAATAAAACGAATGTTAAAAACAAAGCAGTGACTCTATATGTAACCTTTAATATCATATTGCTAAATTCGGACAATTTTGTCTTTAATTAGATGATTTTTGTCAGTTAATCTTAAAATATTCGAAATAGGTGGCTGTTAAGTTTTTTAAGTGATTTACTTTTTGCTCTAATTCTGAAGCGTTTTCTACATCTTTTATATCTGTGATTTCTTCTAGAATAGGAACGAGCACCACATGAAGCTGGTCGTGTGCTTCGCCTTCCATATCGCAGCTTTTTATAATATAGCTTGTTTGTTTTGAAAGTATATCGCCTAATACTTTTCCACTTGTTGACGTATTATTTTTTAAAATAGAATCAATACGCTTCATGCCAATATGAGTTTCTTTATTAGCAATCCACTTTTTGTTGTTGTTGAGTGTTAAACCTTCAAGTTGAATGGCTTGAGGTTCTGTTATGTTGTTTTTGCAAGAATAACAACTTAACAACATCATTATGATAATGACTGAATTTGATACTATTCGTTTCATAATTAAAAATCTTTTTTCTTTGATTTGAATACGATGCGTAAAACAGGCATAACAACCCAAATGGTGAGCATCACAAAAGACACAATTAAACCAAAACTTGTTCCGAAAAATTGTTTGAAAACGGCACCTGTGTATCCTAATAACGCAGAAATATCTAGTTTTAAAAGGATAAGCGTTCGCGATAAATCTATTGGATTTAGCATGGTGCCAATAAGCGATACTTTATCTAGTGGATAATCTTCAAATAAAATTAGTGTCATTAAAAAGAGTCCATCATAAATAACAGCAAGGAACAACCAAAGTAAGATGGCATAACCAAATCCTTTAATTTTGTTCTCGTTAGACAATGCAATGTTGAACGCTAAAGCGGTAAAAATTAAGGTTAAAAATGTACCGGTAATTAGTAGTAGTGAAAAATCCCAAATAGCACTGCTTTCAAATAAACCATAAAATACAAATGGTATGCCTAATCCTAAAATTAAACTCATAGATAATGATAGTGCAACACCTAAATATTGCCCTAAGAATATAGAAGAACGTTTAATGGGTTGTGCTAATAGTAGCTCAGTAAATTCTTGTGAATTATAATAGTACATCACACCAAAAATGGTTCCTATTAATGGTACTAAAACAATGATGACGTTCATTAAAGTAATGACTGCTTTTGAAAGGTCGTTGTTTAAAAATAATAATACAACACCTAATAATAAATAAAAAGCAAAATACACGTAACTCCAGCGACTACGCATAAGGTCGTAAAAACTATATTTTAATATCTTAAGCATGGTTATCGGTTAATATAGACGCAATCGCATGTTCGAAATCGGGTTGATTGGTCTTGGTTTTTAATTTTTGGATGGTACCTTTAAAGTAAATTTTACCTTCTAGGATAAATACAATTTCATCTGAAATTTCTTCAACAAAACTCATGATGTGTGAGGTGATAAGCACTGTTTTTCCTTTGGCTTTTTCAGCTTTAATTAAATCTTTTAATCTAATCAGTGAAATTGGGTCTAAACCTGTGGTTGGTTCGTCTAAAATAATTAACGGACTATCAAACATAAAAGTTAAAACGAGATTCACTTTTTGCTTAGTTCCACCTGAGAGGTTACCTAATTTTTTGTCTAAAAAGGGTTCGAGTCTAAAAAGTTCAATAAGACGTTCATCTTCATTGGTTGGTTTGCGTAAATCCTTAATCATTTTAATTAATTCTTTAACACGTAGGTTACTCGGAAAGTTGGCTATTTGCGGTAAATAATCAATTTTATGTCTGTATTCGGAATTCTTTTTAATGTTTTCGCCAAGTACAGTGATGTTTCCTTTATCTGGAATTACCATACCCAAAACTGATTTTATTAATGTAGTTTTACCAGAACCATTTGGGCCAAGCACAGCGAAAATTCCACCTTCACTTATGTTGAGGTCAATACCACTTAGTACTTGGTTTTTACCAAATTTTTTATGTAGATTCTCTATGGTTACCATGTTAGTTTTTTTATTTGTGGATTGTTGTCTAGTAAATCATCTGGTGTAAAAACAGGTGATACTTTTTCGGAAAAATCAATGATATCAATAAACATACTTCGTAGTAAAATGATAGTCTCAGGTGTGCGGTTTACGATATAGGAAAACAGTTTTACAGGTCTATATGGTATATCTCCAATGCCATTTTTGTCCAAGTCGTAACCTGTGTAATTGCTCCAGTAATTTTTATCGAAAACATTGTCGTTTACATTACTGTTGTAAGCAATATCAAAAGAGTTGTATAGAAAATTATTTTCTGTAAACGTATTGGCATAGCAAGCACCTTTTACTTTAATTGCCCAACCATTATTTGAGAAATTATTATGTTTATAGGTAATTCGGTTAGAGCCTTCTATGTTAATGCCAATGGTATTGTCTTCAAAAATATTGCCTATAATTTCTGCATCATTAATCTCTTTTAATAGCATTCCGTAGGAAGCTGTTCCCCAATTTTCTTTAAAAAGATTGTTATACATTTTTATGCGTTTAGAAAACATAACTGCTACTCCAGCACCATTGTTTTCAAACGTATTATCTTGATAAATATCATCATTAGAAAACATAAAATGTAAGCCGTAACGCACATTTAGCGTACTAATATTGTTTTTAATTAGGCAGTCGTCAGAGAATTCTAAATAAATACCATCTCTTACATGTTCTACGTAATTATGTTCAATTTCTACATTTTTACTGTACCATAATTGTATGCCATTACCAGAGTTGTATTCTTCCACAGCATCTCCAATTATTTTGTTATGATACACTTTTCCATCTCTAGATTTTTCGATATAAATACCGAAGAATAGATTTTCTAATACTAAATTCTGAATGACAAAATTCTTGCTATTTCTAACTCTAATAGCAGCATAATCTTCAGTATAACTTGTGCCAACGTTTATAATAAACAAGCCGTCAACTGTTACATTATCAGCTTTTATAGTTATGATTTCGCCTTTTTTTTCACCATCAATTACTGGGTAATTTTTGCCAATAATAGTGAGTGATTTATCTATAAAGATTGAGTGTTCTTTGTAAGTGCCTTTTTTAACTATTATGGTATCAAAATCTTTTGATTGTGTAATAGCCTCTTTTAAAGTTGAAACAGGACAAGTGTTACAAACCTCAATAGTTTGGGCAATACTTATGTTAGCTATAAAAATAGCTATAAAAAAAACCGTTATACTTTTCATGTTACTAGGCTTTTAAGTGAGCTAGTAATTCTGGCCAAGAGTATAGTTTTCCGCCTTTTTCTGTTTGTACTTTTTCTGCTTCAGATTTATTCTCGAAAGCGGTTAAAAATGCTCCCATTGGACTCGGAAGATTTTTACTTATTAAATATGTCGCTTTCGTAGCATCCGTAAAAGCTTCTGGTTTAGAAAAATAATTTGTGAGGTATAATTCTATTTCGGACGTGTCAAACTCATCAAAATAATTAACCATACATTCTGTGGCATCAAATTTATAAACTTTGCCTTTTTTGGTAATAAATTCGGTAGCATGTACTTTATCTACAATGGTCATTTTGCAAAAATGACAACCATCGCTTCCATATTCTATGGGTTTTGGTGATACATTACAACTTGAAAAAATCAATAATAATATAAGTGTTGAATAGTGTTTTAGTGTTTTCATTTTTTTAGTGTTTTGAAAATGGAAAATTAGGATGTTGTTTTCTTCAAACTCATTTTTCGGCCTAGCCAAAAGGCAATAAGAGTAAAAGACATACCTATAAACATTAAGTAACCTCCTGTATGTGGTAAAGAAGTAACATCAAAATTTAATAGTTTTTTAAAACCAATTAATGGTGGTTTGTAAGACATTGGTGAACCATCTGGATTTGTTACTTTTATGATGGCGTGTGGGTCTAAATTGCCACCGTAATCTGCTAACCAATTATTAAAATCGTACATGCCTAAAATGCCTAAAACAGACATTAAAACAAACCAACCCAAGAAATATTTATAACTTACTTTGTTAAGATATCCCAATAAGCCAATAATTACACCTAATAAAGCCATACCTAATATTACTTTAGGAAATACTGAGAATTCCCACATTTCTTCGGCTTTTGGAATGGTTTTCATTCCGATATAGTGATTTAAACCGTCAATGTTTTGTAAATCAAATTCAGATACACCTTTTATACCATCAATATGAATGTTCATTCCTAAAGGGTCAGGATATTGAGGTGCTCCAAGCATAATGTTCCATAAAGGGAATTTAAAAAGTCCTAATAACAGTAATGAACCAATTATCATTATAATGCTAGCCTTTTTCATGATGTGTAATATTTAATATTCTTTTCAGTGAGGTTTCTGCGTCAACAGAATAAAGTGTTTTAAAAAAGAAAGGCGAGAGCGAAAACTCAACTCTCGCCTTAGTTAGAGAAATAAACACTAAAACAAAATTTCTCTAATTCTTAAAATTAATTTACTCAATATCTTCTCCTAGAGACCACTTAATTGGTACATCTGAATCTGCAGCAGATACTCTAATATAACCTTGCATTTCTTGGTGTAATGCAGAACAGAAATCTGTACAATAGAATGGCCAAACACCAACTTGTTTAGGTTCCCAAACAGATGATTTTGTTTGTCCTGGCATTATCAATAATTCTGAATTGTTTTGACCAAGTACAGCAAATCCATGAGGTACATCAAAATCTTGCTCTAAATTAGTAACGTGGAAATACACTTTGTCTCCTACTTTAACTCCTTCAATATTATCTGGTGAGAAGTGACTTCTAATAGTTGTCATATAAATATGTACTTCATTTCCGTCTCTTACCACTTTAGTATCAGCATCAGATTTTGCAGCATATGGATGCTTGTTATCTGCTAACTTATAGATTTTTTGAGATTGCTCTTTAATGATACTTGCTTCCATTGCAGCAGCATAATGTGGTTCTCCATGTGTAGGGAAATCTAAAAGTAATTCCATTTTATCTCCAGAGATATCATACAATTGTGCACTATGTTCCATTTCTGGACCTGTTGGTAAATAACGGTCTTTTGTTATTTTATTCATTGCAAACATGTATTTACCTTGTGGTTTTCCAGAATTTCCTCCAGGAATTGTTAAGTGACCAACAGAGTAATATGTAGGTTTTCTATCAATAACTTCCCATGTTCCTATTTTCCATTTTACAACTTCAGAAGAAATAAAGAAGGTCGTATATGCATTTCCTTTTCCATCAAATTCAGTATGTAAAGGTCCTAAACCTGGTTGCTCTACAACACCTGCTAAAACATCTTCGAAGTTTAAAATTGGAATGCCGTAAGCTTCACCTGCAAATTTCTCTTTTTCAATAGCATCTAACATTTTTGTAAATGAATGCACTGTTAAGTTTGCAGAAAGTTTTCCATTACCTACAATGTATTCTCCAGAAGGATCTACATCACAACCATGTGGTGATTTTGGTGTTGGAATAAAATAAACAGCTCCAGGAACATCAATAGGGTTAACAACACGTACTTCTTTTTTTATAGTAGAAGTTGCTGTATGAGTATGCTCATCATAAAGATTGTGCGCGTAATTAGCTGGCATCATTTTTCCACCACCATTATTAACGTACTCTTCAATTTTTTTCCAGTTTACAGCTGCGATAAAATCTTTATCATTTTGTGAAGCGTTAACTTCTAATAATGTGCTAGCTTCTTCAGTATTATATGTTGTAAAGAAGAACCAACCGTGAGATTTTCCACGTCCTGGATGTGATAAATCGTAGTTAAAACCTGGCATTAATACCTGGAATTTTATATCCATGTTACCAGTTTCTGGTGCTACACTAATAAAAGATAAGGCACCTTGAAAGTTTCCTTTGTAATCTTTAATTGGCATATCACGTTGCGGAATTGGCACTGAAAATCGTGTTCCTGCAACTACATATTCTGTATTTTCTGTTACAAATGAAGAACTGTGGTTACCAGCACTATTTGGAACTTCAATAATTTCTTCAGTTTCAAATGTGGTAAGACTAATTCTTGCAATACGAGGTGTGTTGTTTTCATTTATAAAAACCCAACGACCATCTAACTCTCCTTTTGATTGAGAAATATCTGGATGGTGAGAATCTCCCCAGGGTACAAATCCGTGAGACGTGTTTAACATTGGTTTTGTTTCTTCAGAATAACCATAACCAGACGTTGCAAATTGAGAGAAAACAGGGATTTCTTTAAACATTCTACCAGATGGTAACCCGTAAACAGTAATGTTACCACTATATCCGCCAGAAATGAATGCGTAATGAGAATCGTATTCTCCTGGTGCTACATATACTTTTTCTGCAATATTGTTAGACAACGCTCCAGACTTACCGCCAGATTGGTTGCCATTATTACAACCTGTAAATCCTAAAAGGATAACGAGCATTGCAATACTTGATGTTAATATATTTTTCATTTTGTTTAAATATTTAGTTAGTTATTAATTATTCAGTTGGTGGCAATAAAACTTTGTCTATAACATGGACAATTCCGTTACCAGCTTTTATGCTAGCCAATATTTTAGCTCCTCCAATCATTGGTTCTCCATCTACTACTTCTACTTTTACATAGCCATTATTAGCTTGACCTAGTTTTTTAAATTTCTTTAAAAAGTCTTTAGAATAGTTACCAGGAGTCACATGATACTTTAGGATATTAGCTAAAGCATCTTTGTTTTCTGGTTTTAGTAAATTTTCTACTGTTCCTTCAGGTAAGGCTGCAAAGGCTTCATTTGTTGGTGCAAAAACCATTAAAGGTCCTGCGTTTACCAAAGCATTTTCTAATTGAGCTGCCTGTACTGCGGCAACTAAAGTAGTGTGGTCTTTAGAGCCAATAGCAATACTTAAAACAGTTGTACTGCCATCATCTTCAATAAAGGCTTGGCCAGTTCGTTCTGTAGATTCTGTTTCTGTTTTTAATTCTGATGATGTGGTTGAATCATCTTTGTTCGCGTCCTTGCATGAGCTAAAAAGGGTAGCCACTGCAAGGACAATAAACAAGTGTTTGGTTAGTTTCATATATTTTATTTTAAGGTTCTAAAATATTCTAATACGGCTCTAGCTTCTTCTTCCGTTAGGTGTTGGTTTGCCATAGGTGCTCCATTGAATTCCATTAATAAGTCCTTAGCTAATGGATCTTGTTTAATCATTTCTTCAGGATTCAAAATCATGTTCATTACCCATTCAGGACTTCTTCGAGATAAAATACCAGTTGGTGCAGGTCCAATGAATTTTTTATCTGTTTTGTGGCAAGCTGTACACATTTTACTATAAACATCCATTCCGTGTTTTACCATTTCTTGGTCAACTTCTTCTGCCAAGGTTACAGAAGTGATTGGTCCAACTCCTTTGTTAGAAAGTTCTATACGTTTAGAAGCAGGAATCTTAGCTTCGGTTTTTACAGGTGCTTTTTTTCCGTAACTTGATGCTTCTTTTTTTTCTCCACCACCACAACTCATTAAAGTTGCAAATGTGATAATTGACAATAGTTTTAGTGATTTCATTATGATTTTAGTTTTAATTTAAAGCAAATTTAAAGATGAGAATATAAAAAAAACATGATAATTATCATATTCAAGACAATATTGTCCTATTTAATTTTTGAATAGTGATTACTCGTAACATTATAGTGTTAATTAATGCTTAAGAAGTTGATTAATAGTTTTTTGTAATGTTGTTAAAAAGGTGTTTAGCTTTGCTGTCTATAGTTTAAAAAATATGAATTATAGATAACTAGTGAGATTCACTGTCTTTAGAAAAACTGTTAACGTTTTACATTTTTAATCTGCTAATTGAAAATTAATCGAGTGCTAAGGTGTTACTTGTTTATTAAAACTGAAACCTTACAAAGGGCATCCATGCTTCCGAGTAAATACTTTTATCTTTATCATAAAGTACATCGTATCTAATACCTATAGTAACATTTCTACTTGTATAGCCTGCGCCTAAAAATAAGGCAGGATACCAATACTCATCATCAAGGTTTGAAACGAAATTTTGATCAAAGTTTCTGCTGACGTGTAATTGTTCAAACTCTGTAGAAATTTGTACAGCTTCGTAAGGATTAAAAAGGCCAAGAATACTTCCGCCTAAAACAGTAGATTTAAAAACATCCTTTTGAGAGCTGTAAGAAAAATTAAGACCAACTCCAGTCGCTATATAAGGATTAAATCTGTAAACGGCATTTGGAGAAATTGCACCACTAAAAAAACCATCGCCAAAACTAAGTCCAAGACCTCCACCATATTCTACATGACTCCAAAAGTTGGTAGTTTTAGAAATACGATCTTGTGAGAATGTGCTAATTGTGCAAAAGCAAATTAAGATAGTGAGAACTAATGATTTTGATGTACAAATGTTGTTGTTATTCATAATAATTTAGCTAGATATTTTCAATATGTTATAAATATAATAAATCCTTAACTATATTTACTAAAAGTTGTATTTTTGACTAAATTATGTTGAAACGACAACGTCTCAAAATTTATAATGGATAAATATTCCTTTCTAAACGCAGCACATACAGCATATTTTGCTGATTTATACGACCAATATTTAATAAACCCGGATTCTGTAGAACCAAGTTGGCGCGCCTTTTTTCAAGGCTACGATTTTGGATCTGAAAGTAGTGGTGAGAATAGTGAAGTCGCAGATAGTGTTTCTGCTCAGATACCAGAGCAAATTCAAAAAGAATTTCAAATTTTAAAACTGATTGACGGTTATAGAAGTAGAGGCCATTTGTTTACTAAAACAAATCCTGTTAGAGCTAGACGTAAATATGCTCCCACACTAGAAATTGAAAATTTCGGCCTTTCTCAATCAGATTTAAATTCCGTCTTTTCGGCTGGTGAGGTTCTAGGTTTGGGTTCTAATGCTACATTACAAACTATTATAGATCACTTAGAAACTATCTACTGTGAGTCTATTGGTATTGAATACATGTATATTAGAAAACCTGAAGAAATTAAATGGATTCAAAATAAGTTGAACATTAATGATAATCATTCATTATTTACAACTGACGAAAAGAAATACATTCTAAAAAAATTGAATCAAGCGGTTTCTTTTGAATCGTTTCTGCATACCAAATATGTAGGTCAAAAACGATTTTCTCTAGAAGGTAACGAATCTTTAATTCCTGCCGTAGATGCTATTATTGAAAGAGCAGCAGATGAAGGTGTAAAAGAATTTGTTATGGGAATGGCGCATAGAGGTCGCCTTAGTACATTAACGAACATCTTTGGGAAGTCTGCAAAAGATATTTTTAGCGAATTTGACGGTAAAGATTACGAAGAAAAAGTATTTGATGGTGATGTAAAATACCATTTAGGTTGGACGAGCAATCGTGAAACTTATAATAATAAAAAGATAAATCTAAATATTGCACCTAACCCGTCGCATTTAGAAACTGTTGGAGCAGTTGTACAAGGTATTGCAAGAGCAAAACAAGATAAAGACGGCATTACAGATGCATCTCAAGTACTTCCTATTGTTGTTCACGGAGATGCAGCTATTGCAGGACAAGGTTTAGTGTACGAGGTTGTGCAAATGGCTAAGTTAGATGGTTATAAAACTAATGGTACAATACATATTGTAGTTAATAACCAAATTGGTTTTACCACCAATTATTTGGATGCACGTTCTAGTACTTATTGTACAGATGTTGCAAAAGTAACTTTGTCTCCAGTGCTTCATGTTAATTCTGATGATGCAGAAGCGGTGGTACATGCTGCACTTTTTGCACTTCATTTTAGAATGAAATTTAAACGTGATGTTTTTATTGACTTACTAGGATATAGAAAATATGGGCATAATGAAGGTGATGAGCCTAAATTTACACAGCCACTTTTATATAAAGCGATAGCAAAACATAAAAACCCAAGAGACATTTATGCACAACGTTTATTAGAAGAAGGTGTTATAAATGATGGTTATGTAAAGCATATTGAATCAAAATATAAAGATATATTAGAAGAGAAATTAGTAGATTCTCGTAAAGAAGATAAAACAGAAATCACTGCTTTTATGCAAGAGGAGTGGAAAGGTTTTACTAGAGTTACAGAAAACACAATGCTAAAGCAAGTAGATACAACAGTATCTAGATCTGTTTTAGAGAACATTACTAAGGTTATTTCTAATTTACCTTCAGATAAAAAGTTTATCCGTAAAATTCAACGATTAATTGAGTCACGTCAAACCATGTTTGATGAAGATCGATTAGATTGGGCAATGGGAGAACATTTGGCCTATGGTTCACTTTTAACAGAAGGTTTTGACGTTAGAATTTCTGGACAAGATGTAGAACGTGGTACATTTTCTCACCGTCATGCCGTTGTTAAGGTAGAAGATAGTGAAGAAGAAATTGTTTTATTGAAAAACGTTTCAGAAAATCAAGGTCAGTTCCATATCTATAATTCATTATTATCAGAATATGGTGTTGTAGGTTTTGATTATGGTTATGCCATGGCAAGTCCTAATTCATTAGTAATCTGGGAAGCACAATTTGGTGACTTTAGTAATGGAGCTCAAATTATGATTGACCAATACATTTCTTCTGGTGAAGATAAGTGGAAAACACAAAATGGATTGGTAATGTTATTGCCTCATGGTTATGAAGGTCAAGGAGCTGAGCATTCTTCCGGTCGTATGGAACGTTACTTGCAAATGTGTGCTAAGGATAATATGTTTATTGCAGATGTTACAACTCCTGCAAACATGTTCCATTTGTTAAGAAAACAAATGAAAGCGAACTATAGAAAACCTTTAATCGTTTTTACACCAAAAAGTTTATTACGTCATCCTAAAGTAGTATCGTCAGTAGATGAATTTGCAAATGGAAGTTTCCAAATGCTTATCGATGATAAAGATGCTAAAGCCGATAAAATAAAAACATTAGTTTTTGTTACAGGTAAGTTCTACTACGATTTGTTAGAGGAACAAGAGAATTTAGAAAGAGATGATGTTGCATTAGTAAGAGTAGAGCAGTTGTTTCCATTACCAGCGCAAGCGATGCGAGACACTATGAAGAAGTATAAAAATGCAGACGATATTGTTTGGGCACAAGAAGAGCCAAGGAATATGGGAGCATACAGTCATGTGATAATGCATTTTGAAGAAGCTAGAATGCAGTTTAGATCAGCAAGTAGAAGACCATATGGTGCTCCTGCAGCAGGTAGTTCTGTGCGTTCTAAGAAACGTCACAAAGAGGTTATAGATTATGTTTTTGATAAAACCAAAAACAACCAGAGATAAAAGAATTAATAGCGCTTAAATAAATAAAGCTCATGATTTTAGAAATGAAAGTGCCTTCACCAGGCGAATCAATTACTGAGGTGGAAATTGCAGAATGGTTAGTACAAGACGGAGATTACGTAGAAAAAGATCAAGCCATTGCAGAAGTTGATAGTGATAAAGCAACATTAGAATTACCAGCTGAAGCTAGTGGAATAATTACACTTGCGGATAAAGATGGTAATAGATATGAAGAAGGTGATGCTGTAGTTGTTGGAGCTGTAGTTTGCTTAATTGATACTAGTGCTGCAAAACCAGAAGGTGGAGACGCACCAGCTAAATCAGAACAAAAGGAAGAAGCTCCTAAAAAAGAGGAAGCTAAACCAGCAGCTTCAGAAACTAAGACTTATGCAACAGGTACTGCAAGTCCTGCAGCTAAAAAAGTATTAGCAGAAAAAGGAATTGATGCTAGCGCAGTTTCTGGTACAGGTAAAGCCGGAAGAATCACTAAAGATGATGCTGTAAACGCTGTTCCTTCAATGGGAACTCCAACAGGAGGAAGTAGAGGTACATCGCGTAGCAAAATGTCTATGTTAAGACGTAAAGTTGCAGAGCGTTTAGTTGAGGTTAAAAACACAACCGCAATGTTAACCACATTTAATGAGGTTAATATGACACCTATATTTGAACTACGTAATGAGTACAAAGAAACCTTTAAAGCAAAACACGGTGTTGGTCTTGGGTTTATGAGTTTCTTTTCTTTAGCCGTTGTAAGAGCTTTAGAAATGTATCCTGCAGTTAATTCTATGATAGATGGTAAGGAAATGTTGACTTACGAATTTGTAGATATAAGTATTGCTGTTTCTGGTCCAAAAGGATTAATGGTGCCAGTAATAAGAAATGCTGAAAACTTATCATTTAGAGGAGTAGAATCTGAAGTAAAACGTTTAGCGCTTAGAGCGAGAGATGGTCAAATCACTGTAGATGAAATGACAGGTGGTACATTTACAATTACTAATGGAGGTGTATTTGGTAGTATGTTATCTACACCAATTATTAATCCACCTCAAAGTGGAATTTTAGGAATGCATAATATTATACAACGTCCTATAGCTGTAGATGGAAAAGTTGAAATACATCCTATGATGTATGTAGCTTTATCTTATGATCACAGAATTATTGATGGAAAAGAATCTGTAGGATTTTTAGTTGCAGTAAAAGAAGCTTTAGAAAATCCAGAAGAATTATTGATGGATAATAATATCAAGAAAGCTTTAGAACTATAGATTCTAAAAGAAAATAAAATGCAAAAAGCGCAATTCCATAGGAGTTGCGCTTTTTTACTCCTTACTAATAGAGTAACTAACAAAAATTAATTGAAGAAGTTAACAGCGACATTCGCGGAAATCACAATTATTGAACTTACGATTAACAAGATTATAAATAATTTGTCCGTTTTTGATGAAGATTCATTTTTCATTGTTTCCATAATTCTTATTGTTTTTCTTTAAAAGCTCTGAATTGATAATTAATTCAGAGCTCAAAAGGTTTTAAACTAAGGTGTTGATTAATAGCTGGTGTAAAATTGCACATAATTATAAAGCAATACTATACGTGACTTTACGTATTTTTTGGTTTTTTCATAAAAAAAAGCCTTGAACAAAAGTTCAAGGCCTAAATAATCCCTAATATTTAATCAATCCTCTATTTTGAAGAATCAACTAATAACTAATTTTATGTTACAACCCCTACATCGCAACATGGTGTAAAGGTCACAAAAAAAATGATATCATACTATACGTAACTTTACGTAGTTTTAAGCTAATTTACAATTAGCTGTCAAAAAGATTAGAATTTTCTTTAGCCCAAATGAGTAAACTGTTTTGTTTACTCTCTAATTTTAATTTTTTTATAATATTACTTTTGTGTTTTTCTACTGTTCTTGGAGAAATTGCAAGTAAGTCTGCTATTTCCACTCCAGTCTTGTTTTGTGAAATCAATTTAACAATTCCTTTTTCATGATTAGTTAAAGATTCAAAATGTTTAGGTAACTCATGTAGCTCTAAAAATTTTAATAATTCAGGACTGAAATATGGAGTGTCTTTAAGTACAGACGAGATACAATTCTCAATTTCTACTAAAGCAAATTCTTTTAAAACATAGCCATAAATACCTAAAGCCTTAGCGTCGTAATACGTTTTTTCATCTTTTTCGAAAGTAATAAGTACAATCTTTGTACTAAGCTGATCCTTTTTACACTTTTCAGCAATTTCAAGGCCTGTGTAAAACGGCATTTTTATATCTAAGATGGCGATGTCAGGGTTGTGCGCTTTAATAAGTGTCAAAGCTTCTTTTCCGTTTTTCGCACTTGCTAAAACATTGAATTCTTTTTCTATTAAAAAGTCGTGTAAACCTTTTAAAACCAAAGGATGGTCGTCTGCGATAATAATTGTTGGATTCATTTTTGCTATTAATTCAACGGTGTAATTTTAAAGGTAACAAGAAACGCGATTATACGAAATTTATTACAACTTTAAATAGAGGTATTTCTTTTCATAATCAATAATAGCTTTACCTTTTTTTAATACATCTGCACCAATAATACCATCCACAGGATCTGCGTTGTGGTTTATAAGTCCATTGTTAACGTGAGATAGATTAAACAGAATTAATGCCACGCGATTTTTCTTCCATTTCCCAACCTTCAAATTATTGGAAGTAGAAATTTGAGTCACCATGTCTGATGCTCCAGCACCAACGGCTTTTATTTCTGAATCTTTTACTTTAAGATTAAAACGTTCAATAGCTTCAAAACCTACACAACTATTAGAAGCGCCTGTATCTAAAATAAAACGTCCTTTTACACCATTAATAGAAGCTTTGATTTCAAAGTGATTGGTTTTAGTAAATTTTAATTTAATTTTTGAATACCCTTTATTTTTAAGGAAGTCTTTTAATGTTTCCATGTCTTTCGTTTATATATTAGTAACCAACATAAGCCTGCAATTATTAGGCCTAAGATGATATAGATAATTAGATTATTGTTATTTGAAGATTTTGGTTCGGTGAGGTCTCCAAAATAGACAAAAGCACTCCAATAATATGGGGACTTTTTTATATTAGAAATTTCAGGATCATTTAAGTATGCTAATTTTGAAGTTTGATTAGCATTAAAAGCAGATTCTGACTGTCTAAGATCATGATAGAAATTAGACATTATTTGAGACGTAGATAAGTCATTAATTTTCCAGAGTGAAACAACCATATTGGAAACTCCTGCATATTTAAAACCACGAGCAAAATTCATACTGCCTTCTCCTTTTTGAAGCACACCAATACCTGTTTCACATGCACTTAAAACCACTAAATCATTGGTTAAATCTAGATTGTACAAATCTTGTAACTGTAATTTTGAGTCTATAAAATCAATAGTCGAAGGTGTCGTAAAGCTACCACTATTGGCATGTGTAGAAAGATGTAAAATACTATAGTCATTTATCTGTTTTAATACATCAACTTTCGTGGCATCATTATACATAAGGAATTCGGTGTTAACCTCATTATTTATGCGTTCAGCTTCATCAATAGAGTAGGTGAGTTTTAGGTTGCTATTATCAAAAACAGGAAAAACACCAAGTGCAGAATTAATGAATTTATAAGGTTTTGAGTTATTATAAAATGAAGCACTCGTGTGGTATGCCAAACGATGACGTTTTACCATGAAAGGCATATTAGCGTAGCTTGAAGTTGAGGTTGTTTGTGTGAGTAAGCTTTCAAAAGGAATAAAATTTAAAAGGCCATCTGCAACTATAACAACATTTTGATAAGACGAAATGTCATTTAGTTGTAATAATTGATATAATTTATAAGCGTCCTCAGTGAACAGAGAAATATCATTGTTTATTGCTGAAGCATTTTCAAAATAATCTATAAATTTTGAAATGCTTTCTTTATTTGAATTTGATAAATCTATATGCTTAAAAGAAATATGTTTTGGCGAAAAAACAAATTGATATAATCCATTTTTACCATAAAAATATTCTACTAAACACGCATTATCCGATTTTAATTTTGACTTTAAATTTTGAATGTTTAAAGTATTGTATAAATCTAAAGCATGTGCTCTATTAATAGAATCTTGTAATTGTTTGAGTTTTGTGCCTGTGGTAATAAGTTGTAATTGCAAGCTATCGCGCTCTAAGAGTTGTGCTCTATTAATAGGTCTGTTGAGTAATCTGTTTGAAAATTGTTGCTGCTTTTTTAATAGATATTGTTCTTTTAAAAGAAGGCTGTCATTTGGGTGTTTTTCTAAAAGGGCTCGTTTTTTTGTGTACCATTTTAAAGCAAGAGCTTTATTGCGTTCTGCATATTGAAATGCTCGTTTTGCATAATCACTATCTCCTTTGGTTTGATATAAATGGTATAATATATTAATGCATTTTTCACTTCGGTCTTTGTTCACATTAGCATTAAGAATATAACTTTCTTGACTAGTGTTTTCTTGAGCGAGCATGGCAGCAACATAAAAACTTAAATCGTAACATTGTAATGCTTTTTCTGGTTCTGTTTGTAATTCTGCCCAAAGATCAAAAATATCTATAAAGGTATTTTCAGGATATAAATCACTAGATTTTGGAAGTTGATTAACGTTAAAATTTGGAAGTAATATAGCCAAGCAAGTTTTTAGTTTTGCTAAAGCTTTATCATTTTCATTTCGTTTATAATGTAATTGTGCTTCTTGAAAATTGAATTTTGCTCTGTCTCTAGCAGATGTAAGCTTGTTAAGTTTTAATTGCTTTAACCGGTTTAAATTAGAATAGGCTGCATCATAATCTTCATTCTCTATAGCCGTTTCGTAATTGAGTTGATAGTCTTCAACATTTTTAGGATTAAATTTTGGTCCAATTAAGTCATTATCTAAAAACAAACGCTTCTGTTGGGTTTGTATGAGTCGTTCACTTTTTCTTTTGATATAACTTAGATTTCGTTTTTGGTATTTGTTAATCCCTTCAACTTTAAAACCTTTATTAACAATGGCAATAACTTGTTGGTGCTTGTTTAAAGATTGGTAAATCTTGGCGAGATTAATGAAACCTGAAATCTGCTGTGGTTTATTGTTTTGCTTTTCGGCAAGTTGAAGGTAATAGGTTGTAATCTGTTCTGCTTTTGAATACGCATTGGTTTTGTGATACAGAATGCCTAATGGAATAAGGCAATATTCTATAATGTCATAAGAAGAAATGTGATGTTCAATATAAAGTAAATGTGCTTTTTCATAACTTTTAATAGCATCAGATTGCTTATTTATTTTATTGAGATAATAAGCTTTATTAGCGAGTAGATTTATATATGCATAATACTCGTCTTTGGTGTTTAGTTGTGTTTCAAATAAAAGAGATGTGTTGTTTAATTTGGTTAAAGATGCTTCATTTTGGAGCTGATTAAAGGTTTCAGTAGCAACATAAATCGATTCTTCCAAATCTTGAGCAAAACAAGTTCCGAAGACCAATAAAAAAATGATGAAGAATCCTTTGTTAATCATCGTTTAAACTAGAATTTCCAAATAGCATAAAGTTGCAAATAATTGTAGTTGTCTTGTAAATTAAAGACATAACGTGCTCCAAGACTTGGCCCAATTCTAGCAAAACCAGCTGTAGCTTCTACTAAAAATCCCGATCTTATGTTGGTGAAAGATTCTGAAACATTTTCATTGGTAGTGCTACTATCAAAAAGAAATAAATCAGCACCTTGCCCTTCAAATTGTTCCGTTAAAATAGATTGATCTTGTTTTTCGCTAACGGAAATGGTTCCAATGATTCCTGCGCCTAAACCGATATAATTATTTACGTTATATCTAACCAATACGGGAATTTCCCAATCTATATTACTGTAGCTTCTGTTTGTGGTAGTGCGTTCGGTATACGGAATGCCAATGGTTCCATCATCTACAATTTCTTCTTTAATTTCGGTGTTGCTTTCAAACTTATGAAAACTGTTTAATAATTCAACTTGCCAATACCAACGATACGATTTGTATGGTGAAATAGTAGCACCTATAAAATAATTTTCAGAATTTTTAAGATCGGCAAATGAGTTGTAACCTGCTTTTACTCCAATAGAAACGCCTGGTAAAAAACGTGTTGTAGAATAATTAGTGATTATCGGATCGTTTTTATCAAAGATAATAGCCGTTTTCGATTTGGTTTTCTGTTTATGAAAATCCTTGGAGAACTTTAATCGGTATTGTACAAAGCCTTTTGTAGAATCGTATTCTTTTACGTTTTTTTGCTCACTTCCTGGTAAATAGATGTTTTTAAATGTGAAAATGGCTTGCTTTGCAGTATAAGTCGTGTCAAGGCAACTATATGTGACATCGTGTTTTGGACAAATTTTTACTTTAGGATACATGTCTAAAACTTCAATAGACGTTTTGTCAAACATGTCAGGTATATCAGTCTCTAGACGAATTGTAGATGCTGGACCTTCGCCATTATTCTGAAATCTAATTTTAAATTTTGGACGTTTATATTTTACTAATCTATAATTAAGAAATGTAGAATTAGAAGACATCTTGTTAGGATCGTGAGAGGTTACAATTTCCATTTCCATGTCTTTTACATGGTGATTGTCGTACTTGTCCTCAGGAACATAAACACCTCTAACCGAAATAATCGCTGAAGTATCTTTTAGCATTTCTTTAGTTGTTTTTAAACTATAGAAGACATGACGTTCTTCATTAGGTTTCATATTATCAAAGCTTAATTGACTTGAATTTCTATAGGCAAACTTGGCATCGTCTAAAGTCTTTGGTAGATTCTTACGAACTGTTGTGTCTTGAGGTTTTGCTTTAAGAATCATTAAATTATCTTCATCAGAAGCATAAAAAACATCAGAATCAAATTCTGACGTATATACAATGGCATCATTTATTGCTTTTTCATTATGGTATGTTCTAGTTTCAATGAGGCTAAAATTGTCATCTTTATATTTAGCTTCATTATAAAACAAAAAGAATTTACCATTGGTAGTATAGTTTTTAGTGTTTTTATAGCTAAAAACCATAACCATTTCTTCATCTGGTATAGGTTCGCTATTGCGTTGTAGGTTTAGTGCACTATCCATAGAAGCTTCATCTTCATAGCTATCATTGGCATTGCTAACCTCTATTTTTTTAGGACGTGTAAGTGGTGGTTTTCCGGTATCGTAATTGTTAGTTGCCCATAATCTAACGGTATATTCTCTATTTTTTTTGTATGTTTTTACAGGCTCTTTTTCCTTGCTAAAAGTACCATCACCAAATTCCCAAAAATTAGTGTAGAATGCTTTTGGAGCTCCAGCAATCTGATTTAATATAGGAGCATTTGCTTTAAATTCAATCTTATCTCCAAGGTTTTTTTGCTCAATACTTGCTGTTCTGCGAATGGTGTCTTTCTCAATGTCTTGTTGGGCAAAACTTAAAACAGATAGTATTAAAGCGAAACAGAATAAGGTTATAGGTTTCATAATGATGAATTTATTGTGATTAAAATTAACAATTAATAACTAATAGCGTTTTAATTATGAAGCTAAAACGCTATAAGTTTATTTATGGAGCATACGAAAAAGCCAGAAAAATTAATTTCTGACTTTTAAGAACTAAGTAGGTAAGCAATGATTTATGGTAAATCATTCATTAAAGCTATTAATGTAGCTTCGGTTCCTACTATAGTCTCCCCTAAATTAAAAGTGATAATATCATTAGCAACAATAGTTGTTGGTTTAATAGCATATCTCCAAATTCCGTCTGTTTCTGTTACAAAAATCACATGACATTCTAAACCAATTGGTATTTGTCCGTAATGCTCGCTAAAAATATTTAAAGCTTCATCATAAGTGTCTAATTGTGCTAATGCTGGTGCTTCACCATCATAAGACAAGTAAATAGAACTATTTTCATTATCATAACCTTCAGGTGCTTGTGCTTGAATCGTTGTTTTTGGTCTTGGATCGTTATAGAATCTATCAACGTTAGCCCATCCAAAACCTTCAAATGCGGGATAATAGTTATTACCTTCAACAAAAGGTACTGGGTTAGCTCCATTTTCGTCTTCAATTTCATCCCAAGCTAAGTTGCCTTCATTGTCTATTTCTCCATTCCAAAGTGTCATATCCTGATCAGCTCCACCAGTTAAACCTGCAGGTATAATTAATTGTATCCCGCAATTTGTATCTAAAATGTTTCCATTTTGTGTCGCTTCTAAGAAGAATTCACCACCAGAGACTAATAAGGCTTTATCTCCATTTGGCATTATTCCCATAGTCGGTTTATTGGTTGTAAGCATGTTACCTTTTTCAAAAAGTTCTATATATTCTAAGGTAATATCTCCAGTTACAGGATTGCCGTTGTAAGTAAGGCAATTGGCGTTAATGTTTATCTGTACACCTTGCTCTGAAGTTAAGTTTATATAACCATCATCTGTATTAAAGCCAAATGTCTGAGTAAGGTTTTCTAGAGCAATAGTTTTAATGTTATTAAATTGTTGAGCCGTAGGTGGTTCGTTGCAATTATCACAGTTATTATCTTCTTTAGGTTCGCAGCTTGTAGTTAGAATTGCGGTCATTGTAAATAGGGCAAAAAGGCTGAGTAGGTTTTTACTAACAATACGTTTGGTGTTTGTTTTAAAGTAAAGTTTTTTTGAATGTTTCATAATTATAGACTTTATGGTTATTTGTAGTTATATAAACAAGGGAGCAAAATTGTTACCCTGTTTTAAATGATATTTTGTTTTTGTTTGTTCCTTTTTGTTTTCTTGTTACACCCTTATATCAAAACACATTTAAAATTGTTACCTTCATTTTATAAATATTTTATAAATTCGTTGAAAATAAAGGGCTTATGAGCGATAAAAAATTACACGAAGACCAGAAATATATTGATGGATTAGCTGCAAATAATACCTTTATTATTAAGGCGATCTATGATAAATTTGCGCCTAAAGTGATTAATTATGTGAAGCAGAATAGTGGTGATGCTCATGATGCCCAAGATGTAATCCAAGAAACCATTATTACTATATTTAATCAAGCCAAGCAGAAAAAGTTAGAACTTACATGTCCCTTTGATGCTTATTTTTTCTTGCTTTGTAAACGCAAATGGTTAAATCAATTAAAGAAACGAAAAGTGAATGAGGTAACAATTAATGACGATGTGTTATCTAAAGATGATGATGCACAAGTTTTATCTTTTGAAACGTCCATTTTTGAAGACAAAGAAGCTTTGTTTAATGAGATGTTTCAGCAATTAGGAGATGCTTGTAAAGATTTACTAAAGGCAACCTTTAAAATTAAATCGATGGAAGAAGTCGCAAAAAGTCTCAATATTACTTATGCCTATGCTCGAAAAAAGAAATCGTTATGTATAGGTCAATTAACTAAACTTGTGCAAGCCTCACCCAAATTTAACCAATTGAATTATTAATGTTATGGAAGAACAAGATTACATACAGTTTGAAGGGTATCTCACTGGCGATTTGTCTAAGAGCGATTTATTAGCTTTTGATGAACGTTTAGAGTCCGATTCAGATTTTAAAACCGCATTCGAAATTTATAAAGATGTATCTTCTCATTTACAGCATAACATTGCAAATGAACAAGAATCGGCAGATTTTAAAGCCAATTTAGATGTTATTACCAACCAATATTTTCATGATATTGAAAGTGCAGATGTTGAAAATAAATCGTCACAAAAATCTAATTTTTACAAATATGCTATAGCAGCATCTGTAGTTATTTTATTAGGCTTCTTTGTATTCAACCTACTTGGTAAACCTAATTATAACGACTACAATAATTTTGATGCCATCAGTCTAACAGTACGTAGTGCAGAAGATGCTAACTTTAGTAACGCAGAACAAAGTTTTAATACGCAAAACTATGAGGCTGCTATTGCTGCATTTAATACTATTTTGGAAGAAGATTTTTCTAATTTAGAAATACAACTCTATAAAAGTATGGCTTTGGTAGAAACCAATCAGTTTGAAGAAGCAGACGCTTTATTAAATAAGTTGTCTAAGGGTAGTTCAGCTTATAAGAATAAAGCCAAATGGATTTTAGCCTTGAGTTATTTAAAACAAGAGAAAATTGAACTATGTAAAGAAACGCTGCAGTCTGTACCTAAAGATGCAGACGATTATAAGCGTGCTCAAGAACTGTTTAATAAGTTAGATTAGAAACTAAAGTTATTCTATTTGTAATATGCTTTTTATTGAGCAAGGTGTCTTTATAAGTGTTCAATATTAAATATGAAATTAAAAGTCATCAAAACCAAGATGACTTTTTTACTTTTACAAAATGATAATTACAGATACACATACCCATTTATATAGTGATGCTTTTGATGAAGACAGAGCAGAAATGATTAATCGAGCGATTGAGGCTAATGTTACACGGTTTTTTATTCCGGCCATAGATTCTACACATACGGAATCTATGCTTCAGCTAGAAAAAGATTTCCCTGACTATGTATTTTTAATGATGGGTTTGCACCCAACATCTGTAAAAGAGAATTATAAAGAAGAGTTGAAGCATGTTGAAGACTTATTAGCACAACGAAAATTTTGTGCGATTGGAGAAATCGGCATTGATTTGTATTGGGACAAATCAACTTTAGATATTCAGATTGAAGCGTTCAGACATCAAATACATTTAGCAAAACAATACCAATTACCTATCGTTATTCATTGTAGAGATGCTTTTGATGAAATTTTTCAGGTTTTAGAAGAAGAAAAATCAGATGATTTATTCGGTATTTTTCACTGTTTCACTGGGACTATAGAACAAGCAAGAAAAGCCATTTCATACAATATGAAATTAGGAATTGGAGGAGTGGTTACGTTTAAGAATGGTAAGATTGACCAATTTATAAATCAAATAGATCTGACACACATTGTTTTAGAAACCGATTCGCCTTATTTAGCACCAAAACCTTTCAGAGGGAAACGCAATGAAAGTGCCTATATTAATAAGGTATTAGAAAAATTGTCGGAGCTTTATGGTATAAGCGAAGATGAAATCGCTACCATTACTACAGAAAATTCAAAAGCTATATTCGGAATTTAAATGATAAAGCAACCGCACATCCTATTAATATATACAGGAGGCACCATTGGTATGGTTAAAGATATTGATACAGGTGCATTAAAAGCATTCGATTTTAATAGTCTACTTACTAAAATACCAGAATTACGACTTTTAGACTGTTCCATAGAAACGATTTCTTTTGAAGAACCCATAGATTCATCTAACATGTGTCCTAAATATTGGGGAGATATTGCGACTATTATAGGTGATAATTATTTAGATTTTGATGGTTTTGTCGTATTACATGGAAGTGACACTATGAGTTATACCGCGTCTGCCCTCAGTTTTATGCTAGAGAATTTAGCAAAACCTGTAATTTTAACCGGTTCTCAATTGCCAATAGGAGATTTGCGTACAGATGCAAAAGAGAATTTAATTACGTCCATACAAATGGCGTCATTACAAATAGAAGGCAAACCAGTAATTAGAGAAGTCGGACTTTATTTTGAATACAAATTATATAGAGGTAATAGAACCACAAAAATCAATGCAGAACATTTTGAAGCATTTGAGTCGCTCAATTATCCGCATTTAGCCGAATCAGGAGTTCATTTAAAAGTGAATAAAGAACACCTTTGGAAACCAAAACCAAATAAAAAATTGATTTTGCGAACACGAATGGATACTCATATAGGAGTACTAAAATTATTTCCAGGTATTTCTAGACCAATTTGTGAAGCTATTCTTACAAGTAAATTAATTAAAGGGCTAATTATTGAAACTTACGGTTCAGGAAATGCAACAACCGAAGCTTGGTTTGTAAAATTATTAGCAGATGCAATTACAAATGGGCTTCATATTGTAAATGTTACCCAATGTGCAGGAGGTAGAGTAAATATGGGTCAGTATGAAACCAGTTCACAACTGAAATTAATTGGCGTAATATCTGGTAGTGACATAACTACGGAAGCCGCGATTGCAAAATTGATGTATCTTTTGGGTGAGAATATTCCAAGAAATAATTTCAAAACTATTTTTGAAACTTCCTTGAGAGGAGAAATGTCTTAAAAATAACAGAAAATAACACTTTAAATTTTAGTGTTTGAAGATTTTTTCGTTATTTGGCACTGTGTAATTTGAAATAGAATTTTTAGAGAGGTGGCCGAGTGGTCGAAGGCGCACGCCTGGAAAGTGTGTATACCTCAAAAGGGTATCGAGGGTTCGAATCCCTTCCTCTCTGCTGATATTTTACGCTAGATTGCATTTTTTTATTTATCTTTAACACTTTAACTAATAAAATTAAGATTCAGAACAATGAAAAGATTATTTTCTATCCTTGCCATAACATGTTTATTGGCTCTCGGAACTGTTAATGCAAATGCAACAACAGCCTTTGCAAGTGCAACAGCAACAGTAACTAGTGTAACTCAAGATGATGCTGCGGCAGAAGATTTGACGTTTCACCAAGAATTAAAAAAGCGTTTTATCGAAGGTGGTCCAGGCTTTATGGGTATTGTACTACTATGTTTAATTCTTGGACTAGCTATTGCTATTGAAAGAATTATCTTTTTAAATCTTTCGACTACAAACACTAAAAAATTAACACAAAATGTAGAAGATGCACTTAACTCTGGTGGTATTGAAGCTGCAAAGGAAGTTTGTAGAAATACAAAAGGACCTGTTGCTTCTATATTCTATCAAGGTTTAGATAGAGCAGATGAAGACATCGATGCTGCAGAAAAAGCTGTTGTAGCTTATGGAGGTGTTCAAATGGGACAATTAGAAAAGAATGTCTCTTGGATTTCTTTATTTATCGCTTTGGCACCAATGCTTGGTTTCATGGGTACGGTAATTGGTATGATCCAAGCCTTTGATAAAATTGAAGCAGCTGGTGATATGCAACCTTCTTTAGTAGCAGGTGGTATTAAAGTAGCACTTTTAACAACAGTATTTGGTCTTATTGTAGCTATTATACTTCAAATCTTTTATAATTATATCATTGCTAAAATTGATAGCATTGTAAATGATATGGAAGATGCATCAATCACATTGATGGATTTATTAGTAAGACATAAAAAATAAAAATTAATTATGCACAAAATATTAAAAATAGTAGCCGCTGTTTTAAGTTTAATCGGGATTGTATCTCTGGTTAGAATTATAGCAGCTGGTGATGAAGCCATTAAAACTGGCGGAGAAGATGGTCTCTTTGAGCCTATGGCTTGGATAGGTTATATTATACTAGGACTTACTGTATTGTTCGTAGTCTTTTTTGTATTGAAAAATTTATTTTCAAATACAGCTGGTCTAAAGAACACACTAATCGGTGTAGGTGCATTTGTAGTTGTATTATTAATTTCTTATGCGTTATCTGGTAGTGATTTACCAATAGAATATAAGAATGGAGATACTATTGCTACACCTGGAGAATCTACAATGATTGGAGCAGGTATAGTAGCATTCTATTTTTTACTAGGAATTGCTGCAATAGCTATGATTTTCTCAGGAGTTAAAAAAGTAATTAGTAAATAATATAACATGGCAAAAAGAGCAGCACCCGAAGTAAATGCAGGATCAATGGCTGACATTGCCTTCTTATTACTTATCTTTTTCTTAGTAACAACAACAATTGCTAAGGATAAAGGTTTATTAAGAAGTTTGCCACCTATTGATGACTCTATAGTTGAACCGCCAATTATTAAGCAAAAAAATCTATTTACAGTTTTAATAAATCGAAACAATCAATTATTGGTTGAAGATGAGGAAATGCCTTTAGAAGATTTAAGAAAAGCAGCAATTGCATTTCTTGATAATGGTGGAGGTACAAATCCAGCTGGTGAATCTTGTGATTATTGTAAAGGAGAGAAAGATGAATCATCATCTGATCATCCAGAGAAAGCAATTATCTCAATGAAACATGATAGAGAAACCACTTATGAAAAGTACATGGATGTACAAAATGAGTTGGTTGCAGCTTATAACTTCTTAAGAGAACGTGAAGCAGATAGGTTATACCGAAAGTATTACCCTGAAGCAGATAAAGTTTTCACAGCAATGTTAGAAGAGAAAGAGAAGAATCAATTTAGCAAGGATGAAAAACTTAATGAGCGTATTGAGACCATTAAGAATTTATTCCCAATGAAATTGTCTGAAGCAGAACCTGATAAAAATTAAAAGAAACAAATATGTCTAAGTTTAGAAAGAAAGATAAAGGTGAAATGCCAGCAATTTCGACGGCATCACTCCCAGATATTGTATTTATGTTGCTTTTCTTTTTTATGGTTGCTACCGTAATGCGAGATAGTTCTTTGATGATTGAAAACAAATTACCAAGCGCAGATCAAGTTGAGAAGCTTAAAAAAGATAGAACTATTTTTATCTATGCAGGTAAGCCTAGTAGTCAGTATAAGCAGTTTGGTGAAGAACCAAGAATTCAATTTAATGACGCCTTTATAGGTTTAGAAGATGTTCAATCTTCAATTTATCAAGGAATAAGCGAAATGAATGAAGAGCTTCAAAGTAAAGTTGTAGTCGGTCTAAAGATAGATAAGAGCACTAACGCAGGTTTAGTATCAGATATTAAGCAAGAATTGCGTAAGGCAAATGCATTAAAAGTAATGTATATTGCTAATACAAAAAAAGTTGAGTAAATAAAATTTTATAATTTTATATTGAAAACGTCCTGAGTAATCAGGGCGTTTTTTTGTTTAATAGATATCAAAGATTTTGTAATTTTATATACATGAAAAGTTTTGTTTTACTTATTGCTTTATTAATAGCTTTTTTAGGGTTTTCTCAAAGTAATCGTGCTTCTGAGTCAGAACTAGATAATAATTACAGAGAGGATCAATTTTACGCTTCTGTGACCTATAATTTACTCAGTGAGAAGCCTAGTGGTGTTTCTCAAACCGATTTTTCCTCAGGGTTTCATTTTGGGTTTATTAGAGATATGCCTATTAATACTAAACGTAATGTTGCTATTGGTTTAGGCTTGGGATTGTCTACAAATTCCTATAACCAAAAAAACATTTTAATTCAAGAAATTGATAATGAGGTATCGTTTATTGAAATCGATGAGGATGATTATAATGTTTCAAAAAATAAGTTTACAACCTACCTTTTAGAAATTCCTCTTGAAATTAGATGGAGAACGTCTAATGCAGAAGATCATAATTTTTGGCGTATTTATACGGGATTTAAAATGGGTTATTTAGTTTATAATTCTACCAAGTTTAAAAGTGATTTAGATATTCAGAAACTCTCTAATATTGATGATTTTAATAAATTACAATACGGCTTAACCTTAAGTGCAGGTTACAGTACCTGGAACTTTCATGTGTATTATGGATTGAATTCAATTTTTGATGAAAATTCTGAATTTGAAGGAGAAAGTATTACAATGAAGTCCATAAAAATTGGACTTATGTTTTATGTCTTATAGCCAATAAGTCATCAGGACAAACTGTGGTGTAAACCCTGTTAAAGTACCTAAAAGTAATTCTTGATAGGTATGTGCTTTTAAGTGTAAACGAGAGGTAGCTATCGCACCAAGAATTATCATCATTAAGGCAATAGTGCCATTTATGTTAATCTGATAATGCATACTTATAGCCACGGTAAACATAAAAAAACCTGATGCTGCTATCATATGTATGCTCGCTTTAATTTTAAATACAGCCATAATAAAGCAGATGACTGTTGCGAACAATATACCTAAGAAGAAGTAATACAATTCTATGATTTCATCTTTTGCTAATACTCTTATTAGAATTAATGAAATTATAATGGAATTAACCAATAATGGTATTAAGCGCTCTTTTGTACTTCTCAGGTAAATTGAATTAACCTTATTAATTGTTTTCAGTAAAAAATAAAGTAGAATAGGTAAGATTATAGTAAGAATTACAATAGAAAATATCTTCGCACTTCTAACAGGTTCTGGAATAAATCGAGGTGTTTTTGAAAAGTAAAATAGCACCCCCATTAATGGCATAATTAATGGATGAAAAACAAACGATATGCTCTTTAAAATAAAATTTTTCATTGCTGTGGCAAATGTAAAGTTTTATCTTCTAAAAATCGTGTTAGTTAAGGTTAGTAGTGTCATAAATTATTAATTAAATGACTAATAACTACATGTTGGTCTGTCTTACTCTTTCATAAGTTCTAATGTAACTTTGAATGGAGGGTATTATGTTGTGAGTTGAGATAAGAGTTAGAGTTCTTTTCTTAATCGTGCTACAGGAATATCTAATTGTTCTCTGTATTTGGCAACGGTTCTTCTAGCAATGGGATAGCCTTTATCCTTTAATATTTTAGAAAGCGCTTCGTCAGTCATTGGTTTCTTTTTGCTTTCTTCTTCAATAACGGTTTCAAGAATCTTTTTAATTTCTCGTGTCGAAACTTCTTCACCTTGGTCATTGGTCATAGACTCAGAAAAGAATTCTTTGATTAATTTTGTGCCATAAGGTGTGTCTACATATTTACTATTTGCCACACGCGAAATGGTAGAAACATCCATTTCAATTTCGTCTGCAATATCCTTTAAAATCATAGGACGTAAATTACGCTCATCGCCACTTAAAAAGTATTCTTTTTGGTAATGCATAATAGAACTCATAGTTACAAATAACGTCTGCTGACGTTGTCTAACAGCTTCTATAAACCACTTAGCAGCGTCTAATTTCTGCTTTATAAACATTACCGCATCTTTTTGGGACTTAGACTTTTCTTTAGTCTCTTTGTAGCCCTTAAGCATGTTGTTGTATTCTCTAGATACGTGTAATTCTGGAGCATTTCTACCATTAAGTGTCAATTCTAATTCTCCATCAACAATTTTTATGGCAAAGTCAGGAACAATATGCTCTACAATTTTGTTGTTTCCCGCGTAAGATCCACCTGGCTTAGGGTTTAGTCTTTCAACCTCTTCAATAGCATCTTTTAATTGGTCTTCGTTAATACTAAATTTATGCATTAACTTTTTATAGTGTTTCTTTGTAAATTGTTCAAATCCATTGTCTATGATAGCTGTAGCTAATTCAACATTTGGATGCTGTTCTTTACGGTGTAATTGAATACTCAAACATTCTTGAAGGTTACGAGCACCAACACCTGCTGGATCTAGTTGATGTACAATTTGTAAAACCTTTTCAACTTCCTCTTCGGTTGTATACACATTTTGAGTAAAAGCTAAATCGTCTGCAATGTCTGCAAGGGAACGACGTATATAACCACTTTCATCTACGCTACCAACTAAGAAGTATGCAATTTCTTCTTCTTGGTCTGATAAACGAAAGGTATTTAATTGATTTATTAAATGTTGTGTAAAAGACGTACCTGCCGCGTATGGCACAGATTTATCTTCGTCATCAGCGCTATAATTATTGGCTTGTGTTCTGTACTCTGGTATTTCGTCGTCGCTTAGATATTCATCAATATTAATATCATCGGCTTCTATGGTTTCGTTGTCATCGTAGTTCTCTTCAGAATTATCAAATTCATCAAGATTATCGTCAGATGCTTCAGATTCTTTTCCTGTATCTAGTGCAGGATTTTCTTCTAACTCTTGCTTTAAACGTTGCTCAAAGGCTTGTGTAGGCAATTGGATCAACTTCATAAGTTGAATCTGTTGCGGAGAGAGCTTCTGCGAGAGCTTAAACGATAAAAACTGCTTTAGAGACATAAAATTTCTGTTGATTATAAATGTAGTAAAAAAATACCTGACTAGTTTCTAAAATTAGTCAGGTATATAATTTAACAATTAAAACTCTGCGTTTTGTGGTGTTCTTGGATAAGGAATAACATCTCTAATATTTCCCATTCCTGTGGCAAACATTACTAAACGCTCAAAACCTAAGCCAAAACCAGAGTGAACAGCTGTTCCGTATTTACGTAAATCTAAATACCACCATAATTCTTCTTCAGATATATCTAAAGCTTTCATCTTTTCTTTTAAAACGTCCAAACGTTCTTCACGTTGAGAACCACCAACCATTTCTCCAATACCTGGAAATAAAATATCCATAGCTCTAACTGTTTTTCCATCTTCATTTAAACGCATGTAAAACGCTTTAATATTTGCAGGATAATCAAACAATATTACAGGACATTTAAAGTGTTTTTCGACTAAGAAACGTTCGTGCTCAGATTGTAAATCAGCTCCCCATTCTTCAATGATATATTTAAATTTCTTCTTCTTATTGGGTTTACAGTTTCTTAAAATATCTATAGCTTCCGTATAGCTTACACGCTTAAAGTTATTATCTACAACAAACTTAATTTTTTCAATTAAGCTCATGTCGCTACGCTCGGCTTGTGGTTTTGTTTTGTCTTCGTCCAATAAACGTTTGTCTAAAAACTCTAAATCGTCTCTGTTGTTATCAAGAATATAACTTAAAACAGATTTCATAAAGTCTTCAGCCAAATCCATGTTACCCGCTAAATCCATAAAAGCCACTTCAGGTTCTATCATCCAAAACTCTGATAAATGACGTGTAGTATTTGAATTTTCTGCTCTAAATGTTGGCCCAAAAGTGTAAACTTTACCTAAAGACATCGCGTAAGATTCAGCTTCAAGCTGACCTGAAACGGTTAAATTTGTTTCCTTTCCGAAGAAATCCTCCTTATAATTTACAGATCCATCTTCATTTAAAGGTGGATTTTTAATATCTAAATTTGTGACTTTAAAAGTTTCACCTGCACCTTCTGCATCACTAGCCGTTACTATTGGTGTATGCATGTAGTAAAAACCATTCTCATTAAAATACTTATGAATAGCAAAAGATAATGAAGAACGTAAACGCATTACAGCACTAAATGTATTTGTTCTAGTACGTAAATGTGCATTCTCTCTTAAGAATTCAAAAGAGTGTTTTTTAGGTTGAATAGGATAAGTTTCAGGATCAGAATCCCCTAAAATCTCTAATGTTTTTACAACAATTTCAACGGATTGTCCTTTTCCTTGACTTTCTACTAATTCGCCTGTAATATGAATTGCAGCTCCTGTAGTTACACGCTTTAAAAGTGCTTCGTCAAAATTTTCAAAATCTACAACACATTGAATATTATTTATGGTAGAACCATCGTTTAAAGCAATAAATCGGTTTGCTCTAAAAGTTCTTACCCAACCTTTTACAGTAACATCTTGTAAGGTTACATCTTGAGATAGTAGTTCAGCTACAGTTTTTGAATTCATTTTTAAATAATTTTGAATGCTAAAATATGTTGTTAATCTTTATTTTTTTTGTGGTCTTCTTTAGTATGGTCTTCATCAGCTTCTGATGGGATAATATTTATAGAAGGTTCTCTTAATACTTCTTTATTGGCAATATTTTTCTCTAAAGATAGTAGAAGCGAAGGTAATAACAGTAAGTTAGATAGCATAGCAAATAGTAAGGTTATAGATACTAAAGCTCCTAAAGCTACTGTACCACCAAAACTTGAAATTGTAAATACTGAAAAACCAAAGAATAATACAATAGACGTATAAATCATGCTCACTCCAGCTTCTCTCAGTGCAGCATAAACGGATTTACGTACTTTCCATTTATTGGCTTGTAATTCTTGTCTGTATTTGGCTAAAAAGTGAATAGTATCATCTACAGAAATTCCAAATGCAATACTAAATACTAAAATTGTAGAGGGTTTTATAGGTACACCAATAAAGCCCATAATACCTGCAGTAATAAGTAAAGGTAGTAGGTTAGGAATAAGGGATACAATAATCATTTTAAATGAACGAAATAAATAAGCCATAAATAATGAAATAAGAATAATGGCTAGCGTAAGCGATATTATTAAGTTTTTTACAAGGTATTTAGTTCCTTTTTGAAACACCAAAGCTTTACCTGTTAAGATAACTTCATAACGTTCTTTTGGAAATACTTTGTTTATTTTAGTTTGAAGATCTTCTTGAATACGCTCCATTTTATCTGTACCAATATCTTTCATAAAAGTGGTGATACGCGCATATTGCCCAGTGCTATCTACAAAATCACTCAACATATCTGTGTTAGACGTTGAGTTTTTAGCATACGATAAGATAAAACTATTTTCCTGACTAGTTGGTAATTGGTAATATTTTGGATTGCCGTTATAATAAGCTTGCTTGCTATATTTTACTAAACTAACCACAGATATAGGCCTCGATAATTCTGGGATATCATTAATTAATTCTTCCAATTCGTCCATTCGTTTCAAAGTCGCTAACTTCATAACTCCTTTTTTACGTTTGGTATTAATCATGATTTCTAATGGCATAATTCCATTAAATTCAGATTCAAAAAATCGAATATCTTTAAAAAATTCAGTGTTTTGAGGCATATCTTCAATAAGACTGCCTGAGATTTTAATCTGATAAATTCCTATAATACTAGCAACGATTAAAATAAGCGTTGTAATGTAAATGGTAATTTTTTTGTTTTTTACCATGTTTACCATCCAATCTACAAAAGCACCAATCCAGCGTTTATTTAAATGTTCTAAATGGCGTTCTTTTGGGTAAGGTAAGAACGTATACATTATTGGAATTATAAGTAAACACAATATAAAAATGGCTAAAATACTTAAGGATGCAACAATACCAAACTCTTTAAGTAATGTGCTTTCTGTAAAGATGAAAGTAGCAAAACCTGAAGCTGTAGTAACATTAGTCATAAGTGTAGCATTACCAACTTTAGTAATTACACGTTGTAAGGATTTTACTTTATTACCATGAGATTTTACTTCTTGCTGATATTTATTGATTAAGAAAACACAATTAGGGATTCCTATAACAATAATTAATGGAGGAATTAGTGCTGTAAGTACTGTAATTTCGTAACCTAATAAACCTAAGATTCCAAAGGTCCACATGACACCAATACAAACTACGATAAGTGAAATAAATGTGGCTCTAAAAGATCTAAAGAATAAGAAAAAGATCAATGAGGTTACCAAGAGTGCACCACCAATAAAAATAGGAATTTCATCTATAATACTCTGTGAATTTAAAGTACGAATATAAGGCATACCTGAAACTCTAACATCTAACCCTGTTTGGGCTTCAAATGCATCTATTTTTTCTTGGAGTACATTTAAAATAAAGACTTTCCTAGCTGGTGTATTTATAAAATCTTTCTTTAAATAAAGTGCAGTCCTAATGGTTTTAGTGTCTGCATTAAATAAGAAGTTATCGTAAAAAGGATATTGTTTAAAAAGTTCATCTTCAAGTTTAAGAATCTCTTCCATACTAGAAATAGAATCTTTAATAAATGGCTCAAGATCAAATTTTACGTCTTCTGTATTTTTAACTAATTTCTTAAGATCTTTAATCGATAAAACGGCTTCTACTTCATCATAAGGTTTAAATGAGTCTGCTAAATTATTCCACGCATTAAGCTGTTTTACCGTAAATATTGTTGAATCTTTTACGCCTAAGACAACAAGGTTACCTTCTTCTCCAAAAATCTTTAAAAAATTATTGTACGTAAGGTTTACTTCGTGGTCGTCTGGTAATAGATTGGCTTCCGTAGAGGAAAACTGCATGTATTTCCATTGTGTACTAAAAAACACAGTTGCCAAAATAATAGCAATAAGTATAAAGATTTTATTACGAAGAATAAGTCTCGCAATAACTTCCCAAAATCCTGTAGTTAAAATTTTAAACATGTATGAAATAAATAAGCAGTAAAGGTAGAAAAAACCTAAGGATTAGTAGGATAATTATCAGGATTATAATTTGATTTAAAGTGAAATGTTGAAGGTAAACTTAAAGGCCATATTATCTTCTAAATTAGGTAAGTGATAGCCACCATAGCGATAGGCGAAACTAAGTCCAAAGCCAAAAATAAGTTTATTGATTTCAAAACCAGATTCTGAATAAAGGTGTTTTAGGGTATTAAACTCAATGCCTTCATGTCTGTTAATACTATTCATATCTCCAACAGCATATCGAGATATTAAGACTAATTGAGGCTTAAAACGCTCCGTGATCTTAAATGGTTTAAAAGCATGTTTTAATTGTAGTGTAGAAAATTTATCACTAAAAAACTCATTAAAATACATGGTTTCAAAACTGTTTAACCCAGCGACTGAAAATCGTTGTAAAATAGTTTCTTTATTAATATTGTTTGGGTAAGCGTGATATAAATGTGTTAAAGGTGCTTCTCCATCTGCTAATCCTGCTACAAGCGTAATGTTGGTAGTCGATTTGTTTTTATGGGTGAATTGATGAATGGTTCTAAAATCTAGTTTCGAAAACTTAAAATCACTTCCAAATACAGATCTGAAAGCTTGAGTGAATTGAAGTGTGAATTTTGGGTAACCATTCTTAGTTTCAACTGTTTTACCTTTTAATATAGTAAATTTACTAAACGGACTCCATTGCAAACTAACCTTAGCAGTACTTAGGTTAAAATCGCTATAATTTTTATCGTTTAATAAGAAGTTATAAAAATATGTTGGTTCTATCCTAGAAGTGGCTAGTTGCGTTTCTGTAAGTAAGTTGTCAGATAATTTGTGTTGTATTGAAACCGATTTGGTAATATGCTTGTGAAATAAATCGATGTTTAATAAGCGCGGCTCAAAAAAAGTAAAAAAGCGCTTATCTGTTAAGAATTTAGAACTCCCTGTTTCTTGTAAGTCATTTGTATATGCAAGATTAATCCAAGTATCTGAAGCTTCGTTAACTCTAAAACCTCCTCCTATTTTGTATTTAAAAGCTTTATCTAAAAAGCCATAAACTAAGTAGCCGTCAATTCTGTAGTGTTCAGAAAATCTATTGTTAGTAATACCACCTAAACCACTTCTAAAACCTTCATATTGATTAAATTTTACGAGATAGCGTAAATCAAGATTAAAGTGATGAAAAGGGAAAAAACCGTTGCCAATATTTTTTAAAAATTCAGTTTTCTTAATAGAATCTTGTGCTATTTTAACGGAATCTGTTCTTTTTACAAGCCGCTGCTGCGCATAACTATTTGTAGCAAGCGTTAGTAGTAAAACAACAAACAGGTGCTTTAGCATTTAAAATGATTAAATTATAATTATAAAAGAACATCCCAAGTCATTGGGATGTTAAAGGATTTAATTGAAGAACTAGACAGTCATAATTTCTTTTTCTTTTACAGCTAAAGTATCATCGATTTTCTTTACAAAAGCATCAGTTAGCTTTTGTATGTCTACCTCTGCATTTTTCTGTAAATCTTCAGAAACATCCGAGTTTTTAATGTCGTTATTGGCTTCTTTTCGTGCACTTCTAACACCAACTTTTGCATGTTCTGATTCAGATTTAGCTTGTTTTGCTAAATCTCTACGACGCTCCTCAGTTAATGGTGGTACATTAATTATAATTGTATCTCCATTATTCATTGGGTTAAAACCAAGGTTGGCAATCATAATACCACGCTCAATTTCTTGAAGCATGTTCTTTTCCCACGGTTGTACTGTTATAGTTCTTCCATCTGGAGTGTTTATATTTGCTACTTGTCCAATTGGTGTTTTAGATCCATAATAATCTACCATCACGCTGCCTAACATTGCAGGACTGGCTTTACCTGCTCTAATGTTTACAAATTGCTTTTCTAAATGCTTTATAGCAGCATCCATAGCTTCTTTTGCAGTGTCTATTATAAATATAATGTCTTCGTTCATAGTGTTAACTTTTTAATATAAGAATAATCAATATTTAAGCCAAAATTTAAACATTGACTTCTGTTCCAATTTTTTCTCCTGTTACAACTTTAAGTAAGTTTCCTTTTTTGTTCATATCAAAAACAATAATTGGTAATTTATTTTCTTGACTTAAAGTAAATGCAGTAGTGTCCATTACTTTTAGACCTTTTCTTAGAACATCCTCGAAAGAAATATGATCAAATTTTACTGCTGTACTATCTGTTTCAGGATCTGCTGTGTAAATACCATCAACACGCGTACCTTTTAAAATCACATCTGCTTCAATTTCTATTGCACGTAAAACGGCAGCAGAATCTGTTGTGAAATATGGATTTCCAGTACCACCACCAAAAATTACAACACGACCTTTTCTAAGATGACTCATTGCTTTTCTTCTAATAAAAGGTTCTGCAACTTCGTTAATTTTAATAGCAGTTTGTAAACGTGTTTTTACATCAGCATCTTCTAATGCATTTTGTAATGCTAAACCGTTTATTACAGTAGCTAACATGCCCATATGGTCGCCTTGAACTCTATCCATTCCATTCATGGCACCAGCAACACCTCTAAAGATGTTTCCTCCACCAATAACGATTGCTACTTCAACACCTAATTCTGTAATTTCTTTAACATCTTTAGCGTATTCAGATAAACGTTCTGGATCAATACCATATTGACGGTTTCCCATTAAGGCTTCTCCAGATAATTTTAGTAGTATTCTTTTATATTTCATTACATGATTTAAGAGTTGAACAAAGCTACGTAATTATTAGCATCTGTAAAAGTGAAAAAAAGCCAAAAAAAAGGCTTCTCAATTTTGAGAAGCCTTTTTAATGAGTATATCTTGAATATGATCAATTATCCTACAGAAGCACGTTTAAAACCAGTAACAGTAACATCACCATAAGTTTTAACGTAATCTGCAACAGTTTTCTTTTCGTCTTTAATAAACTTTTGATCTAATAAACATTGTTCTTGATCTAAAGTTGTATTATCAGAAATAAAACGCTCCATTTTACCTGGTAAAATTCTGTCCCAGATTTGTTCTGGCTTACCTTCAGCTTTAAGTTCTGCTTTTGCAGCTTCTTCAGCTTCAGCAATAATAGCAGGAGTTAATTGTGCCATAGAAATGTAACTAGGTACATTCTTTAAGGTCTTACCTAAACGTCCTAATTCAATATTATCTTTTTCAATTACTGCGATACGTGCTTCTGTTTCAGATGCAACGAAAGCAGGATCGAAATCTTTATAAGATAAAGAAGATGCTCCCATAGAAGCAACTTGCATTGCAACATCTTTAACTAAAGTTTCAACGTTATCTACTTTTGCAGATAAACCAACTATTGCAGCAATTTTGTTAATGTGTACATACTGTCCAACAAAAGGTGCATCTAATTTTTCAAAAGAAGTGATATCTAGTTTTTCTCCAATAACACCTGTTTGTTCAACTAATTTTTCAGCAACAGTCATTCCTCCGAAATCAGCAGCTAAAAATTCGTCTTTACTGTTACAGTTAAGTGCAATATCAGCTAAGTCGTTAGCTAATGCTACAAATGATTCATTTTTACCAACGAAATCAGTTTCACAACCTAAAACAATAGCAACACCAGAAGTGTTATCTGCATTTATTTTAGCAACAGCAGCACCTTCAGAAGAATCTCTGTCAGCTCTTTTTTCTGCTACTTTTTGTCCTTTTTTACGTAAAACTTCAATGGCTTTATCAAAATCTCCACTAGCTTCAACTAAAGCTTTTTTACAATCCATCATACCAGCACCAGTAGCTTGTCTAAGCTTGTTTACTTCTGCTGCTGTAATTTTTACAGTATTTTCCATAGTTTCTAAAATTTAAAAAGTCATTTAATTAATTCTCGAAGAGAAAAGAACTAAATGACTTTTAATAGTGTATAAATGTTATTTATTCTTCTTCTTGAGATGCTACAGGAGCTGTTTCAGCTTTTGGAGCAGCAGGTTTTGCTTCTTCTTTTGCTTCAGTTTTAGTTTCTGCTTTTTTCTCAGTTTTTTGAGTTTTAGCATCTTTTTCTGCACGTTCAGCTTTTCTTTCGTTTAATCCATCAGCAATTGCAGATGTAACGATAGATAAGATTTTATCTACAGATTTTGAAGCATCATCGTTAGCAGGAATTAAATAATCTACTTCACGTGGGTCAGAGTTAGTATCTACCATTGCAAAGATTGGAATGTTTAATTTTTGAGCTTCTTTGATAGCAATATGCTCACGCATAATATCTACTACAAAAATAGCACCTGGTAAACGTGTCATATCAGAAATAGAACCTAAATTCTTTTCTAATTTTGCACGTAAACGATCTACTTGTAAACGTTCTTTTTTAGATAAAGAGTTGAATGTACCATCTTTCTTCATTCTATCAATAGTAGCCATTTTTTTAACGGCTTTTCTGATAGTTACAAAGTTAGTTAACATTCCACCAGGCCAACGTTCAGTAATATAAGGTTGGTTTACAGCACCTGCCTTTTCAGCAACGATGTCTTTAGCTTGTTTTTTTGTTGCAACGAATAAGATTTTCTTTCCTGATGCTGCTATTTTAGCTAATGCTTCAGAAGTCTCTTCAATTTTTGCTGCTGTTTTGTAAAGGTTGATAATATGAATACCGTTACGCTCCATATAGATGTAAGGAGCCATGTTTGGGTTCCACTTACGAGTAAGGTGACCGAAGTGTACACCTGCTTCAAGTAATTCTTTTACTTCAATTTTTTCCATTTTGTAATAGTTTACGTTCTGTTAAATTAGCAATGATTAAGTGGTTGCTTTCGCTCGCCTTAAACATTTAGATGCTAAACTTTAAGTTCTGAAAGTGTTTCAGAATCTTGGCAATAAAATAAAATAATTCAGAACCTGAGAAATCAAGTTCTGAATTAGATGTTGTTTGGATATTAACGTTTCGAGAATTGGAATTTCTTTCGGGCTTTTTTCTGACCGAATTTCTTTCTTTCTACCATTCTTGGATCTCTAGTTAATAGACCTTCTGGCTTTAATACTAATCTGTTTTCAGGATCTAACTCGCACATAACGCGAGAAAGGCCTAAACGTATTGCTTCTGCCTGGCCGGTGATACCACCTCCATATACGTTAACAGTAATATCAAAGTTGCCATCATTGTTAGTCAAGGCTAAAGGTTGGTTTACTTTGTACTGCAATGTCGCAGTACTAAAATAATCCGCCATGTCTTTTTTGTTCACTGTGATTTTACCAGTACCTTCGGCAACATACACACGAGCAACAGCCGTCTTTCTACGGCCAATTTTGTGAATTACTTCCATTTAGTTAATTTCTTTTAATGTCATTGTTTTAGGTTTCTGCGCTGCATGAGCGTGCTCAGTACCTGAAACAACAGTTAAATTTCTAAAAAGAGCTGCTCCTAATTTGTTTTTAGGCAACATTCCTTTCACTGACTTTTCTACTAATCTGGTTGGGTCTTTCTCAAACATTTCAGTAGCTGTCAGACTTTTTTGTCCACCTGGATAACCTGTGTGACGGATGTAACTTTTTTCCGTCCATTTGTTACCAGTTAAGTTGATTTTTTCAGCATTGATAACTATTACGTTATCACCGCAATCAACGTGTGGCGTGAAATTAGGTTTGTGCTTACCTCTTAAGAGTATTGCGACTCTCGAAGCTAAGCGACCTAAAGTTTGTCCTTCAGCATCAACTAAAACCCACTCCTTATTAACGGTAGCTTTGTTAGCTGAAACTGTTTTGTAGCTTAATGTATCCACACTAATTTGATTTGTAATTGTGCCCTAAAGCACAATAGATTAAACATTCCTCTTTCTTAAAAAAGAGTTTGCAAATTTACGATAAAGTATTGATTTACCAAACCTAGAGGAAGATATTTTTTGTACTGAAAATCAGTAGGTTTGGAAAAATGTGTTTTTTGCTATTTTTTTGTGGCTCTAGTTAATCTATCGTTAATAGATTTTCCTAGGCCGTAATCAGGGAATACTTCTGCTATTATAATATCCAAATTCATAGTATCTAATTGATGTAACACATCATAAAGATTAGAGGCAGATTCGGCAAGGCTTCCAGAGTCAGACAAGGCTATTTGGACTTCTATATTTTTGTTCTCTACTTTAGATTTAAATGTGATAAGTCCTATGCGTTTGCCGTCATAAGTATTTAAAGACTTTAATATGTTATCAGTTAATACTGTTTTGGTCTTTGGAGCATAGTGTCTCTCCAACATGCCTGGAGCATTTGGTGTAACGTCTGCTTTTATATTAATTGGAGCATTTGGTTGAGCTATAGAATTCTTAATTTCAATTTTTCCAACAACAGCTTCAATATCTTCAATGGCCGTTGATCCTAATCGGTAAATGATAGGTGTATCATTTTCAAAACCTATAATAGTAGATTCTATACCGCTTATGCAAGAGCCACCGTCCAAAACCATTTTAATACTGTCTTTAAAATAGTTTTCAACATGTTTTGCAGTTGTTGGACTTATGCTACTAAACGGATTTGCGCTTGGTGCTGCTAAAGGAAAATCTAATTTATTTAATAATTCTAAAGTGGTTGGGTGATTGGGCACACGTACTGCCACTGTATCTTTTCCTCCTGTTATTAAATCCGGTATAATAGCTTTCTTTTTTAAGACTAAAGTTATTGGTCCTGGCCAAAAGGCATCGGCTAATAATTGTGCTTTCTCAGGAATATAATCAACGATACTAGATAGTTGGTCTATAGATGGAATGTGAACAATTAGCGGATTAAAAAAGGGACGCTTCTTAGTTTCAAAAATGGCTTTTATAGCTTTTTCACTATAGATGTTTCCTGCTAATCCATAAACGGTTTCCGTTGGAATAGCAACAATGTCTTCAGCTGTTAAAAGATGAATAGCTTTTGATATGTCTTCTGAAATGATACTCATTGTCCTTAATATGACCGCAAAATTACTTCAAAATTGATTTACCATTAAGATTTAAGGCGTTTATTTTTCTTTTCCTGCTTCTGTTGGTAAAGTGCATAACCTAACACAGCCATTTCTAAACCTAGAATAGCTATTTTGGCTTTTTTGCTTCTTGTGAGTGCGCTTGTTAATCCTAATACTTTTGTGATAATCATAGTGCTATTTTTTAAGTGAAATTAAAATTAGGGTATAAATACTATTACGCTTGACTTAAATAAAATTAGAATTAACTGAAATAAGATATTATATAATTTCATACATATTTATAAATAATGAGTTACCATTTAGTAGTTTTGCAGCTTCAAAAATTTAGAATATGATTTCAGTCGATAATTTAGCCGTAGAATTTAGTGGTCATACGCTGTTTAGTGATGTGTCTTTTACTATTAATGCCAATGATAAAATTGCCTTAATGGGTAAAAATGGTGCAGGAAAATCTACCATGATGAAAATTATTGCTGGTGTTCAGAGTGGTACTCGTGGCCATGTGAGATGTCCTAAAGATGCTGTGATTGCTTATTTGCCACAGCATTTGTTAACCGAAGATGATACTACGGTTTTCGATGAAGCGTCTAAAGCATTTAAGCATGTGTACGAAATGCGTGACGAAATGGAAGGTCTTAACAAGCAATTGGAAACAAGAACCGATTACGAGTCTGATGAGTACATGAAAATTATTGAGCGTGTGTCCGATTTAGGAGAGAAGTACTACGCTTTAGAAGATGTAAATTATGATGCTGAAGTTGAAAAAGCATTAAAAGGTTTAGGGTTTAAACAGGAAGACTTTGCAAGACTTACCAATGAATTTTCTGGTGGTTTCCGTATGCGAATTGAGCTGGCTAAGATTTTATTACAAAAGCCAGATCTAATTTTATTAGATGAGCCAACCAACCATATTGATATAGAATCGGTGATTTGGTTAGAAGATTTTTTACTGAATAAAGCCAATGCTGTTGTGGTTATTTCTCACGATCGTGCCTTTGTAGACAACATTACCAATAGAACGATTGAAGTGACTATGGGTCGTATTTATGATTATAAAGCTAATTATACACATTACCTTCAATTACGTGAAGACAGACGTGTGCATCAAGTAAAGGCTTACCAAGAACAGCAGAAGTTTATTGCAGATAACATGCAGTTTATTGAGCGTTTTAAAGGGACATATTCTAAAACCAACCAAGTGACGTCTCGTGAGCGTATGCTTGAGAAATTAAAAATTATTGAGATTGATGATGTAGATACCTCAGCATTAAAATTACGTTTTCCAGCTACGCAGCGTTCTGGTGATTATCCAGTAACCGTTAAAGAAGTTTCTAAATCTTATGATGACCACGTGGTGTTTAATAATGCTAACATGTCTATTGCAAGAGGAGAGAAGGTTTGCTTTGTAGGTCGAAATGGTGAAGGGAAATCGACTATGATTAAAGCTATTTTAGGGGAGATTGATGTAGATGGAACTTGTAGTTTAGGTCATAATGTAAAGGTTGGCTATTTTGCACAGAACCAAGCGGCTTTGTTAGATGAAGATTTAACCATTTTTCAGACGGTTGATGATGTTGCGAAAGGAGATGTAAGAACTCAGATTAAAAGTATCTTGGGTGGTTTTATGTTTAGAGGCGATGATATTGATAAAAAAGTGAGTGTGTTGTCTGGTGGCGAAAAAACCAGATTGGCTATGGTGAAACTCTTACTAGAACCTGTGAACTTATTAATTCTTGATGAGCCGACGAATCACTTAGATTTAAAATCTAAAGATGTGCTGAAAGAAGCACTTCAGAATTTTGATGGCACTTTAATATTGGTGTCTCACGATCGTGATTTCTTACAAGGACTATCTAAAAAGGTTTTTGAATTTAAAGAAAAACGCGTGATTGAGCATTTTGAAACGATTGATGATTTCTTAATTAGAAACCGTGTAGAGAGTTTAAAAGGCTTGGATTTATAACGAGAACTATCGATTTTTTGATGCTTTTAGTTGGTTAGATGTGCGTCTGCGTTAGTGATGGAGGCATTTGTTGAAGCTCTTTTTGTGTTGTTGCACCTATGCAACACAAAAAAGCGACTGCCGAGAGCACGACCCTTGGGTAACGCCCAAATAAAATACCTTAACTTTTTGTACTGCCTAAGCGGCAATATTTTAACTACTTTTGCAGCGTGAATACTAAATTACAACTTTCAGATTGGTTGCCTACCACAAACAAAGAGGTGAAGATTCGTGGATGGGAAGCGCTAGATGTTATCCTGTTTAGCGGAGATGCCTATGTAGATCATCCAACATTTGGTCCTGCCGTTATTGGCCGTATGTTAGAAAGTTTTGGCTTGCGCGTTGCTATAGTGCCACAACCTTGCGTTACAGATAATCTTCAGGATTTTGTAAAACTTGGTGCTCCAAAATTGTTTTTTGGGGTTACAGGTGGCTGTATGGATCCTATGATTAGCAATTATAATGCTAATAAAAAACGTAGAGATAAAGATGCGTATACTCCGAATGGAGATATTGGGTTCCGACCCGATTACGCGACAAGCGTTTACACGAATATTTTAAAAGAGAAATGGCCAGATACTCCCGTGTTGATTGGTGGTATTGAGGCATCTTTACGCCGTGTAACACATTACGATTTTTGGAGTGATAAGTTAATGCCTTCTATTTTAGAAACGTCTAAGGCAGACATGTTGGTTTACGGTATGGGTGAGCAACCTTTGCGTGAAGTGGTGCGTTTGTTACTAAAAGGAGTGCCTTTTAGTAGTATTAATACCATCATGCAAACAGCAGTTTTACTTGATGCAGATGCTAAAATTCCTAAAAATAGTAATTGGCAAGATGTAGAAATACAATCGCATGAGGTTTGTTTGAGCGATAAAAAGAAATTTGCCTCTAACTTTAAAACGATAGAGCAAGAATCTAATAAGTTGGCTGCACGACGTATTTTTCAGAAAGTAGGGGATAAGACCTTGATGATTAATCCGCCGTATCCAACGATGACGGAAGCTGAAATTGATGCCTCTTTCGATTATCCTTATACAAGATTACCACATCCTAAATATAATAAACGAGGACCTATCCCTGCGTTTGAAATGATTAAGTTTTCCATTAACATTCACAGAGGGTGCTTTGGTGGTTGTAGCTTTTGTACCATTTCTGCACACCAAGGAAAATTTATTGCGTCTCGTAGTCAGGAATCTATCTTGAAAGAAGTAGATACAGTGGCCAATATGCCTGATTTTAAAGGGTATTTATCTGATATTGGTGGGCCAAGTGCCAATATGTATCAGATGAAAGGGAAAGTGCAATCTATTTGCGACAAATGTGTGGCACCGAGTTGTATTTCTCCCGTGATTTGTAGTAATTTAGATACGTCTCACAAACCGTTAACGGAATTATACCAAGCGGTAGATAAGCATCCGAAGGTAAAAAAATCATTTATTGGTTCAGGGATTAGACATGATATGTTGGTGCCAGAATTTAATAAGAATGCCGATCCTAAAGAGTTAGATGCTTATACGGAAGAAGTGATGACGAAGCATGTTTCTGGACGATTGAAAGTAGCGCCAGAGCATACTAGTGATCCGGTTTTAAAACTGATGCGTAAACCTTCGTTTTCGTATTTCCATAAGTTTAAGGAACGTTTTGATAAGATTAATATTAAGAAGGGTTTAAAGCTTCAATTAATCCCTTATTTTATATCTAATCATCCCGCTTGTGAAGTGGAAGATATGGCTAATCTAGCTGCTGAAACTAAAGATATGGGTTTCCAGTTAGAGCAAGTGCAAGGTTTTACACCAACACCAATGACGGTTGCTACGGTAATTTATTATAGTGGTTACCATCCTTATACTTTAAAGAAGGTAAACACGCCTATTACTAAAAAGGAAAAGGACGAACAACACCGTTTTTTCTTCTGGTACAAGGATGAAAATAAAGCGTGGATTAAAAAGACCTTAAACAAATTAGGCCGTGAGGATTTACTAAGCGTTTTACTCCCAGAGCGAACTGAAAAGTGGCAGAAGAACAAACCTTCAGGTGAGGCAAAAAATACGTTTAATGATGCTGTGCCTTTTAATCAGCGTAAGTCTGAGGATAAAGTACGATTTAAAAAGAAGCGGACTAAGAAGAAGAAGCGTCGCTAATCTTATATCATTTCACTTAACTTGTTGTATCTGTTGTTTTTCTTATGGCTAGCCTTTTGGGTTTCGCTTAGGTTAAGTCTGCATATATCCGAGGCTAACCCGAATTAAACCCGACTTAGATGCGGAGTACATACGGAGGAGCTATGGGTGAACCCCTAGTTTAACTCGAGTTATATACACTATTTTAGTGACGCAATCCCTTTGGTGGCCTGAACTTTCTTGTTTACTCAACGTTTCTTAGTGTGGATTGTTCCTTTTTGAGGGGATTTAAAGGGTGTAAAAAACAGCTTATCTAAATAACAAATAGTTAATCTATACTTTTATCCAATTGAAAGTTTAGCTGCATCTTTCCATAAATAATGAGGCATAGGTTCGCTAAGTTTCCAATTAATACTCATAGGTTTAGAACCATTGTAATCTTTTAAATTTCCTTCACCAATAAAAACGTAACCTAAACTATTACCAAATTCATTTTTTGCTTTTTCTCTAATAAATAGAAGTATTTTTTTGTCTGTTTCTTTATGATTGACATAAGATAATCCTTTCCCTTTATCAGGTCTTGCAGAATTTTGAGTTTGCCAATGAAATAATTCGTTTGATGAATAATGCAAAAGGTGTAAAACCTAAATAAATTATTTAAAAATAATAATATGCATTTACGTAAAACCGTAATATTTGTTTGGTATTATTTTTTACTTTTAAGCATCAATTAAAAAAATGACTTTTTAAAATTATTAGATAGTCCATTATTCAATAAACCGTAAAGGTAAAATTAGATACTTCATCTATGAATATTATTACTATCAATGCGCAGCCAAATCCTGAGTTTCTAATTAAATCAATATCAGAGCAAGGTTATTCTTTAGAAACCGCATTGTCTGATTTAATAGATAATTCTATTCCTTTGGAGGTTGTTAAGTTGAATTTCATGTTTGTTTTAGATGATGATTTTAAATAAAAAAGACTTTTTGCTAATAAGTGCTTTCTTAATTGAAGCATAGGGAAAATAAAAGGCGTTGATGACATATGAGATTTTACTTAGGTCTATAAATAGTTCCTAAAATGAATTATGGAGAAAACATAATTAGCTTATATGAACAAAAATTTTAGAAATGTTGTAGTTAATGAGAGTTAAAAAATGGTATAAAGATTAATATTATAGATGAGTAAATTTAAAATAGAACCAAAACCAGGAAGTATTTTAGGGTCGCTTAGAAGTATCGGATATAATTTAAAAACCGCGCTTTCGGATATAATTGATAATTCTATTGCTGCAGAGGCAAAAAGGATTGAAATTGTAAATAATGATTTCAATGAAAATATTGATCATTTGGAATGGATGGCAATTATTGATGATGGTTTAGGCATGACTATCGAGGATATGATTAAGGCTTTAACATTAGGAGGTGAGGGGATTGAACGGGAGAGAAATACTGAGGATTTAGGAAGATTTGGATTAGGTTTAAAAACAGCAAGCTTCTCACAATGTAGAAAATTGACCCTAATTTCAAAAAAAGAAATGATTAGCTCTTTAGTCTTTGATCTAGATTATGTTGATAAAAATGGATGGGAAGTATATTCATTAGATTGTCCTGAGTTATTGATTGAAAAGATAATATCTAGAGTAGAAAATAAAGATATTTTTGACAATAAAAGTTGGACAGTTGTTTATTGGGAAAATTTGGATAAAATTCAAATATCTTCCACATCTAGTTTTTATTCAGAACTTTCGAAAGTTAGAAATCACTTTGAATTGATATATCATAAATTCAAAAACATTATAGATATTCGACTGAATGGGACAAGTGTAAATTATTGGAATCCTTATGCAGCTGCTATTTCTAGTCAAACGAAACTATTTAAATACAATTCAGAAGGCGATACCTATTCGTTAAAGGGGCACGTTTTAAAGCATTCAAGTGAATTTCAAAATAAAAATGAGTACGAAAATCAATCAAAGATTGGAACCTTTAATCAGAACCAAGGTTTTTTTGTCTATAGAAATAATAGACTAATTTACCGTGGAAGTTGGTTAGGGTTGTTTAACAAAGAACACCATTACATATTGGCCAGAGTTGAAATTAATTTATCCAACCGTTTGCAGTCTGATTTAGCATGGGGTGTAAATATAAGTAAATCTTCAGTTTCTATCCCTAGATTCGCTGAATCAGACATAAGAGCTGAGTGTAATAGAATAAGATCTGAAGCGAACAATACATTTAGATTTCATGGAGGAGTTAAGAGGCATAAAATAAGAAAAGAAAATACTGAAAAAGAGATTCAGCCAATATGGAATTTTGAATCCAAAGGAGTAAAGACTGGAGAGAAAAATCAATATAAAATTAATATAAAACATCCATTATTTGATGAGTTTTTAAAGAAGTGTTCTGGAGATAAAACAATGCAAAAGGAATTTAAGCAAATTTTGAGATATATAGAAAATTATCTGCCTGTAGATAATATTTTTGCAAGAAAAGCTAATAATGAGGTAGAACAATCATTTGAAAATGATCACGAAATTTATGAAAAATTCAAAGGGATAATGGAGATCTATAAAAAAAGTATGAAAGTAGAAACTGCGTTTAATACACTAATTAATATAGAACCTTTTAATAGTTTGTCTTTTGATAAAGAACGATTAATTGAACTAGGTGTTGACACAAGCAATATATAAATTATGAATAATAAAATTATTAAAGATGTTGCACATGCGACATTAAATGGATTAAAAGACACAGGTAAAGATATAACAACTGTAATTATAAGAGAAACTGTTTTTAGCTTTCAAAATATTTATTCACCCGATATATTTCCTAACATAAATTGGGAAGGAGTAATTAATGAATTAGAGTCACATTACACAATTACTATTGGTATAAGTGAAACTCTGTATAATCATAGAATACCTTGGGTTCGTAATTATAAACAAAACAATCCTAATTTATCTGATTTTCCATTTTGGAATAATTATAAAAGATATTTGTCTGAAATACAGCAATTACCACAAACTGTAATAGATGAAATTGATCAGAGTACTGATGCTATATTAGATGGGATGTCCAATCCAAGAGAAACAGATCATTTTGAAAAAAAAGGTTTAGTTATAGGTTATGTACAATCAGGTAAAACAGGTAATTATGTTGGATTAATAAACAAGGCTATTGATGTAGGATATCAGTTTATAGTTGTTTTAGCAGGTATGCATAATAATTTGCGTCAACAAACTCAATTTAGAATTGATCAAGGAGTTAATGGAAAACAAAAAATTAATGGAGAAGAAACTGCTGTAGGTGTTGGGACGTTAATGAATAGGTTTGATAATCAAACACAATCCTTAACTACAGCAGATGTTAAAGGTGATTTTAATTCTGCTGCAGCAAATATGAATGGTATTAATTTCAATTTAGAGGCTCCTTTAATTGCTGTAATAAAGAAAAACGTTCATCCCTTAAAAAACATGAACAAATGGTTGGAGAATGTTATTGGTATCAATATGGAGTCTCAATCTAATAAAGCTGTTTTAATTATAGATGATGAAGCTGATCAAGCTAGTATTAATAATAATTTTAAGCTAGAAGACCTTGATGCTCCTATAATTGATGAAGATGGAAATATAGATGAAGAAAATAGACCAACAGCTATAAATGCTAGAATTGTTGATTTGATTAATAAGTTTAGTAGAAGATGTTATACAGGATATACGGCAACTCCATATGCAAATGTATTAATCCCTTTAGATAATGAACATCATCAAAGTATTTTTCCTGAGGATTTCATTGTAAGGCTGAAACAACCGTCAAACTATTTAGGCCCAGAAAAATATTTTGACCAAGGCTTACCTGGTATAATGGAGATAGATAGTACTGAAGGTTTTCCTGGACAACTTAAGTCTTATTACAAAGAAGAAGTAGAGGCGCTAAATATGCCAGATTCTTTAAAAGTAGCGACTAAGCAATTTATTGTTTCAGGAGCATTACGATTTTTTAGAGGCCAAGAAAGATCGCATATGTCTATGTTAATACATGTATCCCATTTGACAATGATACAAAACCATTTAGGAGATATATTCAAAAATTATTGGAGTGAACTTAAGTATCGTATTGAGAATAATAGTGAGATAATGTGGGCGGAATTAAGTGATCTATTTCACGGAGGTAATATTGATGGATTAACAGATCAAGTTAATAGCCAAGAATTCTATACTCAAGCATATTCTGAAAATGAATCATTTGCAAATAATAATTTTGATTTGCCAAATAGTTTCAGTGAATTAAGAGATTATATTAGAAGTTTTGTGGCTGCTGTAGAGATTTTAGTTGTAAATGGGGCACGTGTTAATAGAGGTCAGAGTTTAGATTATCATTTATATCCTCACGGGCGAAAAGTAATTGCTATTGGGGGAAACACAATGTCTAGAGGGTTGACATTGGAAGGTTTACATACAAGTTACTTTATTAGACATGCTAGAACATTTGATACATTAATGCAAATGGGACGTTGGTTTGGTTATCGTTCTAACTATGCAGACCTGTGTAGAATTATAACAACAACAGAAATAGCTATAGATTTTGGCGAAATTTGCTATGCTGATACAATCATGAATGAAAATATTTCAGCAATGATTAGAAGTAATGCATCACCTAGAGATTTTTTAATTAAAATTAGACAATCTACCACAAGCTTATCTGTTACCTCAAAAATGGGCGTAGCTGGTCCTATGCGATTAAGTTGGGCAGGTGGTGAAGTTATCACAAATTCAATATCACGTAAACCAGATACAATTATTAACAATCATAATATTTTGTGCAAAATAATAGATGGAGTAAAAGGGAAGTGTAATATTAATGAATTTAAAAATAAGTTGATTTTTAAGAATGTTAATATAGACGGAGAATTAGATGATTTAAAAAACGATAAGTTTTTAATAATTAATAGTAATGGAAGTTTAGATCTTGATAAAATTTTTGAATTTTACAAGACGTCTGGCTATGAAACTGTGGACATTGTAATAATTGGTAGAAATCCAGACAATCAAGATAGTTATACTTTTATTGATAAGGAAATTGGTTTAGCTCAAAGAAATACTGCGAGGAAAAATGATAAAGAAACCTCAAATCATTTTAAAGTTCCAAATGGAAAACTAACCGATGCTAATTATTTATCTGACTTTATTGGTGATATAAAGAATGAATTAACACCCAAACAAAAAAGAACTCCTTCGGAAACTTGTCGTCACCTTAAAAGACCAATAATCACTTTTGTAGTATTAGACCCAAAGTTTTTCTACAGTAGTATAAATATTGAACGAGGCGGGATCCCTTCTATTGAGAATATGCATGATGGTTTAGAAGCTCTAATAGATAGTGATACAGGTGAATATATAGCTTTACCATATGGAGTATCTATAGCGACACCTTCTTATCTTCCTAATAGTACAGCTATAAATAATAATTCAGTTGATGTACTAGTGAATCAAATGGTAAATGACAACATAAATTAAGTGATGAGTATAAAAGAAATATTTACAGAATTAATAGATAACGTGAAGCCTGGTGGCCAGTATGATACACGACTTGTTGACTTTGATAATGCTAATAGATATAAAACTATTCTCGCTATTGATAAATTAGCTGAAAACCAACAGTGTGTTCTGTTACAATTAACGAATGGAGGCCGACGATCTGAGGTTATTATAAACAACATAAATACACTAGATAGTATTCAAATTGACACTTTTCCTGTTCCAGATCCAGGTACAACTGGATTAGATACTTATTATAGCATTAAACTTGATAGAAATACTGAAGAAGATATATTTTATACTTTCATTGCTGACATCGTTGAAACTGCAAAAAACGCTACAACTGATTTAGTTATATTAGATGTTTTAAAAAGAGTTAAATCTTGGATGAATTTTTTTAAATCCAAAAAAAACGGGGTGTTGTCAGAAAATGGGCAGATTGGTTTATTCGCAGAGTTAACATTACTTAAAACATTATTAGAATGCTATAAAAAAAACTTATTAGATATTGTAACAAGTTGGGTAGGGCCTAAAAAACAAAATCAAGACTTTATTTTCCCAAATACTCAGGCAATTGAAGTAAAGTGTACTACTTCAAACAATAAATATGAAGTAAATATTAATAACGAATATCAATTAGATTGTACCGGTTTGGATCGATTATTTTTATCGGTATATCAAGTTAAAAGACATAAAATAAGTAAGGAATCATTATTTCAGTCTTTGCCTGGTATTATTAATGATATTGAAGAATTATTAAAAAATGATTCCGATGCTAAATTTGAGTTTGAAGGTTTATTACTGGAAGTGGGGTATTTAGCAGAAGCAGAAATTGAATATATAGATTTTGGATTTCAAATCATTAATGGACCAGATATCTATGATGTAGATTCCGAGTTCCCAAAATTAGCAAGAACATCTATTTCTAATTCTATTAAAAAAGTAGAGTACAATTTAAATTTACAGGAACAAAAAATTTTAAGTAATAATATTATTGAATTAATAAGTTTATAATGAGTTTTTTTACCACCCTTAATACCTTAACGGAAGAAAAGCTTTCACAAGATTCTCAATTAAATGCTGAGTCTGCTTTTTGTGAAATTGCATCCGACTATTTAATAGATTCTTCATTAATCTCTAGCTTTGAACATTCTCAATTTTTTAAAGAAAATGATAGTAATAGAAACTTAAAAATTGATGGGTTTTCAATTAATGAGAATGAAACTGTTTTATCACTGTTTATAGCAAATTATAATAACTCTGATGAAGCAGTGAAGTTAAATTTGAAAGATGTTGAACAGCAATTCAAACAATTATATAGAGTATTGAATTATGTTATAAGAACTAATGAATATGATGTTCCAAAAGCTAATGTTTTATCAGCTTTAAATGCTGAGTATAATGTAGGTTTAAAGAAAAATATTGTAAAGATGGATTTCTATTTATTTACAAATAATATTGCTGTAAATAAAAAAGAAATAGACGTAGCAAGGGTTCTTTCAAAAGGAGATATTGATTCTGCTGTAGATTGTAACTTTAGGATATATGATATAAAAGAATTAGAGAGATTACACAAGAGTAATCAGAAACTTGATATCGACGTTAAAGATTATTATGACAAACCCATAAATGTACTTAAACCAGAGATAGGGAATTCTAGTTATGGTACTGCTATTGCTATTCTTCCTGCGCAGTTTTTATATAACATATATAGTGACTTTGGTGGACGATTATTGGAAAGTAACGTAAGGTCGTTCTTATCTGCAAGAATCAAAGTCAACAAAGGGATAAAAGATTCATTATTAAATCGACCAGAAATGTTTTTAGCATATAATAATGGTTTATGTGTTACTGTGTCAGAAATAATAATAAATGAGGATGGTTCTGTAAAGACTTTTAAGAATTTTCAGATAGTTAATGGGGGTCAGACAACATCATCAATATTTTTTGCAACACAAGAAGCTAAAAAACTGAAATTAAATATTGATTTAAGTAAAGTAAATGTGATGGCAAAAATTACTGAAATCAGAAGAAATATTGATTCCATTAAAATTCAGGAGAATATTGCTAAAAATAGTAATCTTCAGAATGCTGTTAAGCAATCAGATTTGTCAAGTAATGAAGAGTATTTAATTAATTTACACACATGCTCTAAAAAATTTAGGAATCCATCGTCTAATAATTATTATTACTTCGAACGAACTAGAGGTCAATATCAGCTTGAGAAAAACCTGAGTAAAAATGAAAACTATTTTTTAAATCTGTTTCCTGTTAATCAGAAAATTGATAAAACAGATTTATCAATTTTGTTTTTCTGTTCTATTGGTAGTAAGGTTGAACCGTTTATTTCCGTTCAAAGTGCTGAAAAAAGGTATAAAATATTAAGAGATCAGTTTGATTCTGAGAATAAAAAAATAAGTAAAGAGTATTATGCTAACATAATTGGGTCATTTATATTCTACAAGTTACTAAAAACAAAGTACGGCATAGGTAATAATGCTTTGGGGAGAATAAGAAAAAACGTTGTAGCATATTCTATTTCATTAATCCAAGAATATTTATTAAAGTCGAACAAGAGTATCGATTTTCAAACTATTTGGAATAATCATGGCGTAGATATTTCTGAAATTAAAATTAAAGAATTTTTAATTTATATTAACAAATTGTTACTTGAGAATTTAGATGATGGAAGGCTAGATGAAGCTTGTAAAAAGAAAGAGTCTTGGGAGCGAATAAAAGCAAAAATAGATTGGATTAAATTAGATTCTTTAATTGAATTATTGCCAATTTGTGAGATCAAAAAATTTAAAAAGAACACTTCTAATGGATTGAATTTGGATAACAAATATAAGCTTATGGTAGATGAGATTAACATGATGGTTTTTTCTATAAGTAGGTATGTTGCTCTTCAAACTCGTATTCAAAATGAGATGGATAATTATAGAAAGGATGGTATGTCTTTATATAGTCGAAGACATCTTAAATTGATGAAAGATCATTTCAGACCAAATTCTAAATTAACAGAAATTAGACCGTATACATATGAATTATACCTAATTGGTTGTTCTAATAAAAATGGTGATATAATAAATAAAAAATTTCAAGATTTGAAAATATATTTGGATGAACTTTACCGTGTATTTAATGCTATTTTAAAAGATGAACTTCTAGATTTTGTTTAGTGAAAACGAAGCTGTTTTACTTTTATTTTTATTATTTTTGTCAAGTTTTTTATAAAAATTGTTAAAGATCTATATTGTAAATACTCTAAGATTTATTCTTTTTAGAAGTATCATGCGTTAGTTTAATAATTAGTTAAAATTAGCCGAGGTTCCCTTGTTTATAAGAAGACAAATTAAATAGCTTCGACATTACATGTCTTTTAGGATACTTTATGAAAAACAAAAAAAAATACACTTACATTGATTTATTCGCAGGAGCTGGTGGTTTGACGATTGGATTTGGAAATAATGGATTCCACCTTGAAGTGGCAAATGATATTGCTGAACCTGCACTTAATACATTAAAACAAAATTTAAAACTAACTCATCCAAAAACACATTTAGATAGAGTTATTTTAGGAGATATTAAGGAGCTTTATGAGCATTTAGGTAATGGTGAGGTTGTTTACAATATGCAAGGTCATATGGTTATTGAGACAAATAAAGAAGTAGAGCTTCGTAAAAAAGTACCATCTGTAAAAGACAATGTTGAAATAAAAAATATACTTTCGAAAATAACTCACGTTGATGTTCTTGCTGGTGGGCCACCCTGTCAGGGCTTTTCTATGATTGGCCGTTCCAAAAAATCAACTTTAGAAGAGCGAACAAAAGGATTTATTGATGATCCTAGAAATCAACTTTTTAAATACTATCTGAAATTTGCGGAAAAACTATCACCTAAACTTGTTCTTATAGAAAATGTAAAGGGTTTAGCTTCAGCTTCGGGATATAGAGATTTAATTGAAAAGTCATTATCAGATACAGGTGAATATGGTTATGATGCCGCTTCTTGGGTATTAAATGCGAAAGATTTTGGATTAGCTCAAAATAGAGAACGTATTTTCTTTATTGGTGTTCGAAGAGATTTGTCTGAAAAACATGATATAACTGCTTCAGGTATTTTTGAGGAAATCATTAAAGAAAAAAAAGGACCTGTTAAGTTAAAAGAAGTCATTAGTGACTTACCACAAATTAAAGCTAATCCTAAGCCCAATAATTATCAAGAAGAAGCAGAAATTTCATTTAATAATAAAAAACTTTGTTTTGGTAGAAACATCTCTGATATAATATATGACGATTTAATAAGTAAAACAGTCGATAGTAATTATCGTAAAAAGATTAATACTTATAGGGGTGAACTGAAAAAACCTGAGCTTTTATTTAATCATAAATCAAGATATCATAATGATCGTGATTTATTTATTTATAAAAACCTTGTGCCAGGGAAATACTTAAATGATCCGGCAAATGAAAAAGCTTTATCAAAAGTTACTTATGGTGTCGTTATAGATGAAAATGGAAAGAAAAAGGTGAAAGGTTTTGGTGATAAGTATTTTAAGCTAGATCCTGAAAGTGTTTCTAAAACAATTATTGCACATTTAGAAACTGATGGGAATTCATATGTACATCCTGGTGAATTCCCAAGAAGTATAACGCCTAGAGAAGCTGCTAGAATACAATCTTTTCCTGATTGGTATTTCTTTACAGGGAGTACTCGAAATCAATTAAAACAGATAGGTAATGCGGTGCCTCCAATGCTTAGTTCTGTCTTTGCGGAGCAATTTAAAAATGTATTAGACAGTATCATTGAAAATGAAAAATAGAAAATTAACATTTATTGACTTGTTCGCTGGCTGTGGAGGTTTATCAGAAGGATTTATCATGTCAAAAAAGTATGATGCTTTAGCTCATGTTGAATGGGAAATTCCTATGGTAAGAACATTGAGAAACAGGCTAGAACAAAAGTGGAATCATTCAAATGAACAAGCTTTTAAAAACGTTATTCATTTTGATATTCAAAAAACAGATGAACTCATCAATGGGAATTGGAAAGAAGATACCATCCAGGATTATGGAGCTACTAATCATAAAGATGTAATCAACGAAGGGTTGAAAGGTATTGTAAAAGGGAAAAAAGTAGATTTAGTTATTGGAGGGCCTCCATGTCAAGCATATTCTGTAGCTGGTAGGGCACAAGATAAAAACTCAATGAAAGAAGATTATCGTAATTATCTATTTGAAAGTTTTACTAAAATTGTTGAAGAATTTCAACCTTCAGTTTTTGTATTTGAAAACGTGCCGGGAATATTAAGCGCATGTCCAGGTGATAAAAAAGTAACAGAAAGAATTTTTGAGTATTTTGACGAGCATGGATACGATATTAAAAAACCTGAAACCCTTAAGGATGTTGTTTTATCGGCTAATGATTTTGGAGTTCCACAAAAGCGTAATAGAGTTATTATAGTAGGAGTACGAAGAGACTCTGTTTCAGACAATCTTAATTTAGATTTAATTTACTCTGAGATAAATAAACAAAAAGTAAATACACCTATAACATTAAGAGATGCTATTGGACATCTTTCAAAGTTTAAACCTTCTAATGAAATTATAGTAATAAATGGGAGGAAATCTTCTTACGTTCCTGTTGAAAAAGATGAATTTATTGAAGAAAATCATAAGCCAAGATTTCACAATACACGAGATATAAAAGTTTTTAGAGAATGGGTTTCTAATAATATGAATAAAAAACCAATGGTTGACCGTATTGAGTTTTACAATAATTTAGTTAGTAAAAATTCCAAACATGCCAAATATAGAAACTTGGACTGGGATAAGCCTGCACAGACCATAGTAGCCCATTTATACAAAGATGGATTAATGTTTATTCATCCTGATGCTAACCAAGCAAGAAGTATAACAGTTAAAGAGGCTGCACTTATCCAATCTTTTCCTGATGATTTTAAATTTACGGAGAGTATGGGGTATAATTATAAGATGATTGGCAATGCTGTACCTCCTGTAATGGCTGAAAAGATAGCTATTGCTATTGCAGATGTTATTTTAAATTAATATCACCTATAAATTTAGTCTTTATATTTAAAATTTAGAACAATATACTATTAAGTAGAGTCTATTGTGTGCCTTTTCATCCTAATGCGCCTCCAACCAATTCAACCCAGTATCCACCTCAACATCAAGCGGCACATCCAATTTAAAAGCACCTTCCATTTCTGTTTTAATCAATGTGGTAAGTTCTTCGAGTTCTGGTTTGTAGATGTCAAAGACCAATTCATCATGTACTTGTAAGAGCATCTTCGACTTATAGTGTCCAGCTTCTAGCTTGTTGAAAATATTAATCATCGCAATTTTAATGATATCGGCAGCGCTTCCTTGTATTGGTGCGTTAACGGCGTTTCGTTCTGCGGCACCTCTCACCACAGCGTTACGCGAGTTGATGTCTTTTAAATAACGACGACGCCCCAAAACGGTAGAGACATAGCCATGATCTCTTGCAAAATCGACTTGCTTACTCATGTAGGCTTTTAATTTTGGATAGGTTTCGTAATAGGTGTCAATGAGTTCTTTGGCTTCACCACGAGATAAATCGGTTTGATTACTTAAGCCAAAGGCAGACACACCATAGATGATTCCGAAATTCACGGTTTTGGCATTGCTACGTTGTTCTCTGGTGACTTCTTCTAATGGCACACCAAATACTTTGGATGCGGTTGACGCATGAATATCTTCACCATTTTTAAAGGCTTCAATCATGGTTTCTTCTTCACTTAATGCGGCAATAATTCGTAATTCTATTTGCGAATAATCGGCAGCTAGTAAGGTGTAGTCTTCGTTTCTTGGTACAAAGGCTTTACGCACTTGACGACCACGTTCGGTACGGATTGGGATATTCTGTAAATTAGGATTATTACTACTTAAACGACCTGTAGCTGCAACGGTTTGCATATAATCTGTATGTACTCTGCCTGTAGACGGTTCTACTTGTAATGGTAAGGCATCTACATAGGTGCTCTTTAATTTTGCTAGTCCTCTGTAATCCAAAACATTTTGAATAATAGTATGTTCTTTCGCTAAATAACTCAATACATCTTCTGCTGTAGAATATTGACCCGTTTTGGTTTTTTTAGGCTTATCAACGAGCTTCATGTTTTCAAAAAGCACGATTCCTAATTGTTTTGGTGAGGCTATATTAAATTCCTCGCCTGCAGCGGCATAAATTTCTTGTTCAAGATTTAGTATGTCGCTATTCAGTTGGTCTGATAACGAATTTAGAAATTCGGTATCTAAATTAATACCTTCTAATTCCATGGCCGCTAACACACGCAGCAGCGGAATCTCGATATCATCGAATAATTTTTGAGTATTAGCTTCGCCTAATTCTTTTTCAAAATGTTCTTTAAGTTGTAAGGTAATATCTGAATCTTCAACCGCATATTCCGTTTGTTTCTCTAAAGGCACATCGCGCATGGTTAACTGATTCTTTCCTTTTTTGCCAATCAATTCGGTAATAGAAATAGGTGTGTAGTTCAGATAGGTTTCTGCAAGGACATTCATATTATGTCGCATATCTGGATTTATCAAATAATGCGCTAACATGGTATCGAACAGTTTGCCTTTTACCTCAACATTATATTTGGCTAAAACTTTGATATCGTATTTTAAATTCTGACCAATTTTTTGAATGTTTTCATTCTCGAAAAACGGTCTTAAAATCTCTATTAAGGCTTGCGCTTCCGTTTTATCTTCTGGGAATGGTACGTAAAAGCCTTTGCCTACTTCCCATGAAAAGGCGATGCCCACTAATTCTGCTGTCAGAGGATTTAAGCCTGTGGTTTCCGTATCAAAACACACCGAGGTTTGATTCATTAGATTTTTGACAAACAATTTGGTTGCCATACCAGATGCTACACTTTGGTAAAAATGCGAATAGGTTGCTGAGGTTTTTCTAGCATTTTCTGAAATAGTTTCTGTTGCTGATGGTTCGCCACCTCCGAATAAAGAGAATTGACCTTCGCCTGCAGATTTTTCTTCTGTAGGTGTCGTTTTAGGCGCTTCCTTTTTGTCTGACGTTGGAGTTGTGGTTCCAGCAGCCTGCATAGCTTCAGCAGAAAAGGTTTTATTAAAATTATCAATTAAACGTCTAAACTCTAAGTTTTGAAAAATTTCAGTCACTTTTGGAATATCAGGTTCAGACATCTCAAAATCTTTTTCATTGAACTCCACAGGTACATCGAGCATAATGGTGGCCAATTGTTTGGATAATAAACCGAGTTCTTGGTTGGCTTCAATTTTTTCTTTCATTTTACCTTTAAGCTCATGTGAATTGGCAAAAAGGTTTTCCATACTGCCATAAGCCGCTAAAAATTTCTTAGCTGTTTTTTCACCAACACCAGGTAATCCAGGAATATTATCAGAAGCATCGCCCATCATCCCTAAAAAGTCAATAACTTGTAATGGATCGGTGACCTCAAATTTCTTTTGTACTTCTGGGATTCCCCAAGTTTCATAGCCACCTCCAAACATTGGTCTGTACATAAAGATGTTTTCGCTTACTAACTGTGCAAAATCCTTATCTGGTGTCACCATAAACGTTTGGTAACCTTCTTTTTCTGCTTTTTTAGCTAGTGTTCCAATCACATCATCAGCTTCAAAACCTTCTTTCACCATAATGGGAATATGCATGGCTTTTAAGATCTCGTAGATATACGGAATGGCTGTTTTTATGCCTTCAGGTGTTTCGTCTCTATTGGCTTTGTAGGCCTCGAACATTTCTACACGATCTGCACTTCCTCCTTTATCAAAACAAACGGCTAAATGATCTGGTCGTTCGCGTTTAATGACATCTAAAAGCGAGTTCATAAAACCCATAATAGCTGAGGTGTCTTCTCCTTTGGAATTGATTCTTGGATTTTTTATAAAAGCGTAATAGCCACGAAAAATTAAAGCGAAGGCATCAACTAGAAATAGGCGTTTTTTGTCAGACATAGTGAATTATATAAATGAAAATAATGCTCGACTCAGCTCGAACAGACAATAGTTTCAAAACTACAAAAAGTTAAGGGTTTATTTGAAAAGCAATTTGTAATTTTCCGTTTTAAAATTTCACACATGAAAACATTTTCAATAGCCATACACGGAGGAGCCGGAACTTTAGTAAAAGGGATGATGACGCCAGAATTAGAAGCACAATATAGAGACGCCTTAAAAGATGCGCTTGATGCAGGATATTATTTGCTTGAAAATGGAGGAACAGCCTTAGATGCGGTAGAAGCATCGGTAAAAGTGTTAGAAGACTCTCCTTTGTTTAATGCCGGAAAAGGTGCTGTGTTTACAGCAGAAGGAACACATGAAATGGATGCCTCCATCATGGAAGGGAAACATTTGGAAGCCGGAGCTGTGTCTTTAATCACAGGAATTAAAAATCCGGTGTCCTTAGCACGTGATGTGATGGAAAATAGTTACCACGTTTTTTTAGCAGGTGATGGAGCTATGAAATTTGCGAAAGAACAAAATTACCAACTGGAGCAACCTGACTATTTTTATGATGCATTGCGCTATAAGCAGTGGCAAGAGATAAAGGATAGTGATAATTTTCAGCTAGATCATGCTTCGGCAAAGGTTAGTGACTCAAAAAAGAAAGATTCAAAATTTGGAACTGTCGGTGCTGTGGCTTGTGACCAAGAAGGCAACATTGCAGCAGCAACCTCAACAGGAGGTATGACCAACAAAAAATGGGGACGTGTTGGAGATAGTCCGATGATTGGTGCTGGTAATTATGCCAATAATAAAACCTGTGCTGTAAGTTGTACAGGAAGCGGTGAGTTTTTTATTCGTGGTGTTGTGGCTTACGATGTCTCTTGTTTAATGGAGTACAAAGGCTTATCGCTAAAAGATGCTGCCGATGAGGTGATCCATAAACGTATCTTAGACATTGGTGGAGATGGTGGTCTTATTGCTGTAGATGCCGATGGAAATATTGCCATGCCTTTTAATACCGAAGGGATGTATCGTGCCAGTAAATCGTCTATGGGAACTGAAGATGTTTCTATTTATAAATAACAATAAATCCCTTTAAAAAAAAGGATCTAAGCATTGTTTTGTTTTTTATTTTGGGCGTTACCTAAAGGTCGCGCTTTCCGTTATATCTTTTGCGAAAAGCAAAAGGATGCCACTGCAATCGCTAACGCGGTTATGAGGATTCATTTAACATTACAAGATCGCTTTATGAGATCCCTTTTTTCACAGGGATTCTAGTATTAGATAAAAGGAGCTTCAATAGGCAATACTTTCACTTTTCGAGTTTTAATATTGTATTCATCACCATTTGAAAGGACATGAATTGTAAGGTTAGCCATTGTCATTGGTGTGCCTTCTTCTAATATTTTTTCGTTGTTATGGGTTAGCGTGCTGCCATCAAAAACAATGACCATTCCAGAGCCAATTACCGTACATTCATTGCCGTTTTTAATAATCATTCCAGTATCTTCAGCTAAGCCAAATCCTATCAAGTTCGGGAATTTAGCCACCGCTTCAGATTGTCTTCCAAAACGACCTCTTTTAATAAAGTGTGTGTCTATAATTAATTCGGGAATTAACCCTAAACCTTTATACATATTCACGGCTCCTTTTATAAAGGATTCAGAAGCGCTTCCGCCAGCAATCATTTCATTGGCCATAACCATGGCACCAGCACTTGTACCTGCAATTACAAAACCAGCTTCATTAACAAAGCGTTCCGCTAAAATAGTATGGATTATAGTGCCTCCAATTTTATCTGTAATTTTAGATTGATCTCCACCAGAAAACATGACACAATCGGCATTTTTAATTAAAGCAATGGCATGTTCAGTTTCAGAGTCTTCTTTAGAACGAATGTCTAAAACGGTAACGTTTTTACAGCCTAATGTTGTAAAGGCCGTTAGGTAATTTTCACCAACTTCAACAGGGATACTAGATGCTGTTGGTATCACAACAATCTTAGCGTCAATGCCTCCAGCTTCTTCAACGACATGGAATAAAATACCATCGTCTATAAACTCTAAAGTGTACATTTCGTCTGCCTCAATACCTTTATCCTCATTTCCTCCAATTGGTATTAAAGTTCCCTTTATCTTCTGCATAATTTGTATCTAAAAATATTGGCCAAAAATAAGCCATTTTTTTTAGTGAAAAATACTATATTTAGAATCTTTCAATAACTAAAACAAACCAACCAACATGAAAATACGCGAAATTAATGCGATGAGAGGACCTAATTACTGGTCTGTAAGACGACATAAATTAATAGTAATGGTTCTTGATCTTGAAGAAATGGAACAATTACCTTCTAATAAAATCGAAGGATTTCCAGAGCGATTAAAAGCGATGTTTCCAAGTATGTATTCTCACCGTTGTTCTGAAGGTTGCGAAGGTGGTTTTTTTATGCGTGTAGATGATGGGACTTGGATGGGTCATATTATAGAGCATATTGCTTTAGAGATTCAGACGCTTGCCGGAATGGATACTGGTTTTGGAAGAACGCGTGGTTATGGAGAAGAAGGGGTTTACAGCGTCGTGTTTTCATATATGGAAGAGTCTGTTGGACGTTTTGCGGCCAAAGCTGCCGTAAGAATATGTGAGGCCTTAATTGTAGGAGAAGCTTATGATTTGACCGATGATATTCAGGAAATGAGAGAATTGCGTGAAGCCGATCGTTTAGGGCCAAGTACCGGTTCTATTGTTGCTGAAGCGGAAGCTCGTGGCATTCCTTGGATTCGACTTAATAAATATTCGCTTTGTCAATTGGGTTATGGAGCCAATCAGAAACGAATTCAAGCTACAGTGACCAGTGAAACAAGTAGTATTGGTGTAGAATTGGCTTGCGATAAAGAGGATACTAAATACTTATTAGAACAAGCAGAAGTTGAGGTGCCTCGTGGAGATATTATTAGAAGAGAACGCAGTTTGGAAGAGGCTTGTGATTATGTTGGTTATCCTTTAGTTATTAAACCTATTGATGGCAATCATGGTCGTGGTATTACTGTCAACATTCAAAATTACGAAGATGCTTTAGTTGCTTTTCATTTTGCTAAAGAAAGTTCTAAAAGTGGAGCTATTATCGTCGAAAAATTTATTGTAGGTGAAGATTATAGATTGTTAGTTATAAATAATAGGTTGGTTGCTGGAGCGATTAGAACACCTGCTCATGTTATTGGAGATGGGACCTCTACAGTTCAAGAGTTGATTGATACCGTAAACAGCGATCCACGTCGTGGGTTTGGACATGAGAATGTTCTCACTAAAATTACAACAAACGAATTAACTCAGACCATTATAAAAGATGCTGGTTATACATTAGACTCTATTTTACCAGAAGATGAACGCTTAATTTTAAAAGATACCGCCAATTTAAGTACCGGAGGAACCGCAGAAGATATTACAGATATTATCCATCCCGCAAATGTAAGTATGGCAGAGCGTATTTCTAAAATTATAGATTTAGATATTTGTGGTATCGATATTATGACTACAGATATTTCTCAACCCTTATCCGATACAGGAGGTGCTGTTTTAGAAGTTAATGCAGGTCCAGGATTTAGAATGCACTTAGCTCCAACTTCAGGATTACCAAGAAATGTTGCAGCTCCGGTTATCGATAAATTATTTCCAACAAAAGGAGAAACAGGACGCATACCAATCGTGGCTATAACAGGAACGAATGGTAAAACAACAACGTCTAGATTATTAGCACATATTGCTAAAATGAATGGCTATCGCGTGGGTTATACGACGAGTGATGGTGTTTATATACAGAACCGTTTACTAATGACAGGTGATTGTACAGGACCTGCAAGTGCCGAGTTTGTACTTAAAGATCCGACTGTTAATTTTGCTGTTTTAGAATGTGCAAGAGGTGGTTTATTAAGAGCAGGTTTAGGTTTTAAAAAATGTGATGTGGCTATTGTTACTAATGTCGCCGCAGATCATTTAGGTTTAAAAGGTATTCATACTATAGAGCAATTAGCAAAAGTAAAAGGGGTTATTCCAGAAACCGTGTTGCCAGATGGTTATGCTATTTTAAATGCAGACGATGACTTGGTGTATGACATGCGACGTAATTTAGATTGTAATGTAGCGTTATTTTCTATGGATGAGAACAATCCACATGTTAAGGCTTTGCAACGTATGAATGGTATTACAGCCGTCTATGAAAATGGCTTTGTCACCATTTGTAGAGGAGAGTGGAAAATGCGTTTAATGAAAGCAGAAAACATTCCGTTGACCTATGGAGGAAAAGCAAAATTTATGATTCAGAATGTATTAGCCGCAGTTTTAGGAGCACATGTACAAGGCATTAGTATTGAAGATATGAAAGCAGGCTTAGAAACGTTTATACCTTCTGCAGCACAAACACCAGGACGTTTAAACCTGTTTGAATTTAATAACTTTTCTATCTTATTAGATTATGCACATAATCCTGCAGGAATGCGTGCTTTACAAAATTTCACCAATGAACTTGAAGCGACAGTGAAAGTAGGTATCATTGCAGGTATTGGAGATAGACGCGTAGAAGATAATAACGAAATGGGAGCTATTGCTGCTGATATGTTTGATGAAATTATTATTAGACAAGACAAACGCTTAAGAGGGAAAACAGAGCAAGAACTAATTAAGATGCTCGATGATGGGATTAAGAAAAGAGATCCTAATAAAAAGACCACTATAATTCCATCTGAAAAAGAAGCCATTAAATACGCGGTAAAGAATGCTGTAAAAGGCTCACTTATTATTTTATGTAGTGATGTCATTCCTGATGCCTTAGAACTGGTTAAGAAGTTTAAGGAGCAAGAAGCAAACGGTGAATTAAATTATGCCGATTAAAGATAAGCCAATTTTAAACCTAAAAAAGCCGAAACGTGAGTTTCGGCTTTTTTAGTAATATATAGTTTATGATTTAAAATCTAATGGCTTAACAAAGTTTTACCGTCTTCGTTTTAATCTGAAGACTTTTTCTGTAGGCTTTAATACTAATAATCTCTTTACTTTTCTTACGATTCAATTTTAAAACCTTAGCTTTAATTTCAGCAGAAACAGCAATTGTACTAATTTCAGATTTTACTATTGTTATCGTTTCAACACGCTCTGTTTCATTGTTCACAGTTACGTCTTGTTGAGCAAAACCTGTTAAAGATAATGTTAAGAAGAATATGATGATTAGAGCGTTTTTCATAATAGTAAGAAGCTATATTTGTTTTAACTTCGACTCAAAGAAACACAACATCTCAAGGGTGATTAGAATTTTTAGATGAAACCAGTCGATAAACTGTTAAGTGGTAAACGCTCGTTAAAAACATCGGTGAAATACATGATTTGCGCTTGTATCCCTTTAGAATGGTTGTTTTTTATGCTAAACGTTACTGTTCTTCGGATAAAAAACACTTCTGAATAATTTTTATCGACGAAATGCATAAAATAAGATTGAAACGCCTATAAACAGACTTTTAATTATGAATGATTTTAGTAATAATCCCTATTCCGAATTATTTTCAAAACAAAACAATAATCAGTATGTTATTGGAAATAGGACTTATAAAGAGCGGCTTAAAACGTTGAATAAACTCCAGCATGCCATTGAAGTAACTTATAGAACGCAAATTCAAGACGCCTTACAAAAAGATCTAGGTAAACCAGTCGTTGAAACTGAGCTTACTGAAATCTATGCTATCATTGGTGATATTAAACATACCAAAAAACACTTGCATCGCTGGATGCGAAAGCAAAAGGTAGAAACACCAGTATCGATGTTAGGTTCTGGTTCTTATATTAAATATCAACCAAAAGGAGTCTGCTTAATTATTTCACCTTGGAATTTTCCATTCAATCTTACCTTTGGTCCTTTAGTCTCTGCAATAGCCGCAGGAAATACAGCAATTATTAAGCCTTCAGAGATGACTCCAAACTCATCAGCATTAATGTCTGAAATTATTACGGCTGTTTTTAATGACGATGAGGTCGCCTTAGTGCAAGGTGAAGTTGCTGTTTCAACGGAGCTATTAAAACTCCCTTTTAATCATATCTTTTTTACAGGCTCTCCAAAAGTGGGCAAAATAGTTATGAAGGCTGCATCTCAACATTTGGCATCTGTAACTTTAGAGTTGGGAGGTAAGTCTCCAACCCTTATAGATAAAACGGCTAACATTGATAACGCGGCTAAGAAAATAATGTGGGCAAAGTTTTTAAACTGCGGTCAAATATGTGTGTCACCAGATTATGTGTTAATAGACGAAAGCATAAAAGTGGCATTTATTGCATCTTGTAAAAAATGGCTTCAAACGTTTTACAACGATAGTCCAAAAACGTCTGACTCTTACGGACGGATAGTTACTGATAAACACTTTGAACGTTTAAGTGAGCATCTAGATAATGCAAAAGCACTACATGCGACGTTTGAAGTTGGTGGCGACACGGATCGTGCATCAAAATATATAGAACCTGCTATAATTTCAAATTTACAACCTGAAGCAACATTATTAGAAGACGAAATATTTGGTCCTATTTTACCTATTGTTACCTATAAGAGTTTAGATATGGCCATTGCTTATGTGAATTCAAAACCGAGACCATTGGCACTTTATATATATAGTAAAAGCAAAACGAATACTAAGAAAATATTAAATAACACTAGAGCAGGTGGCACGTGTATTAATAATAGTGTGTTGCACTATGCCAATCATAACTTACCTTTTGGAGGGGTTAATAATAGTGGTATTGGAAAAAGTCACGGTTTTTTTGGTTTTCAAGGCTTCAGTAATCAGCGCGCTGTAATGAAACAGTATACGTTTGGAGTCACAGAGTTATTATTTCCTCCTTATAGTAGTTTTAAAGAGACGTTGGCGCGATTAACTATAAAGTGGTTTTAAAAAGTGAAAAGTCGCTCCCTACAGCGACTTTTCGTTAAACTTAATATTTTACCCTAAGCTTAGTAACGCGTAAAGATATATTAAATCTATTTGAAATTATGTTTTATTTAGTGAATGGTAGGTTTTCTTTAGTGAATGTCACTTTTTTGAGAAATTACCGTAATTGGTCAGAAAAGCATCTACAATTTTAAGTCTTATTGAAATAACCTGACTGAATTTGTTCATTCACTCCATTTTGAAACTTAGTCATACTAAACCATTGATGGATAGCGTAACTTCCCGTTTCTCCTTGTTTGTTTATAGCGATGTAACCCACTTGAAAATTCTTATAGTTACTATTTGGTTTATTAACGATTCTCTTAATCGCTTCTTCACAAGCTTCTTGAGGTGATTTTCCTTGACGCATTAATTCTACCACTAAAAAGCTACCAACCGTTTTTACTACTTCTTCACCTAGACCTGTAGCCACACAACCACCAATTTCATTATCTATAAACAATCCTGAACCAATTATTGGAGAATCACCAACACGTCCTCCTAATTTATAAGCTAATCCGCTGGTAGTACAAGCACCAGAAATATCACCATTTTTATCCATGGCAAGCATACCAATAGTGTCATGATTTTCAATATTTATGATGGGTTTATATTGGGCTTCAATTTTCCATTTTTCCCAAGCTTCTTTTGAAGCTTCGGTTAATAAATTTTCCGTTGTAAATCCTTTTGAAAGCGCAAATTGTTTGGCTCCTTCTCCGGCAAGCATAACATGCGGTGTATCTTCCATGACTTTTCTAGCTACGGAAACAGCGTGTTTTATATTTTGAAGGTATACAACAGCGCCACAATTGCCATGTTTATCCATTACGCAAGCATCTAGAGTAACATTACCATCTCTGTCTGGTAAGCCGCCTTTGCCAACCGTTTGTCCTTTTTCATTAGCTTCTTCAATTCTGCAACCTTGCTCTACGGCATCTAAAGCGTTGCCATCTTGGTTAAGAACTTCCATAGCTTTAGCCGTTGCACTAATAACGTGCCAAGTTGCCACAACTATAGGTGAAGCTCGTTTTGAGTTGTTTTTAGGTGTATTTGTTAATTCTTTATTTTGGTCAGAAGTATTTTCTTCACAATTGGTTAGTGCGTTGCCAACAGCTAACCCCATACCTGTTAATGACGCATTTTTTATGAAATCCCGTCTTTTCATTTTATCATGAATTTACTTAAAGATTTTACGCGATGATAAATAGAGTTTATAGTTTAGTACGTAACGCCTTGTTTGTCTAAAACTGTTTTTGTTCTAAAGGCATAAAACAATAAATAGGCAAAACAAGCTACAGCCATCCAATATGAGGCTTGAATATTAAATACATCAGCAAGTTTACCTTGGACAGGAGGAATAATTCCACCACCTAAAATCATCATAATTAAAAACGCAGAACCTTGAGAGGTATATTTCCCTAAACCAGCGATACTTAATGTAAATATGCATGGCCACATTATAGAACAGAATAAGCCACCAGATAAAAAAGCGAATAAAGCCATATTGCCAGAAGAGAACAAGCCAATTAACATCGCGATGATTCCTAGTAAACTAAATATTTTTAAGGTTTTAACAGGGTTATCTTTTGCTAAGAAAAAACCACCAATTTGAACCGCAATACAGATGGCAAAAAAGAATATTTCATTAACGGTAAAGCTGTATTTAATAGAATTGGCCAAAACGATTACAGCAAATGCAACATAAGGCACAATAATAAGTAACACCTTTTTTAAACCTTTACTTGGATTAAACACCGTAATAGCACCAACCCAACGTCCTATCATTAATCCTCCCCAATATAAGGAGATGTAAGAACCTAGTTGCGAATCATTAAGAACAGGAAGTTTAAGTGCGTTTAAGCCTGTGTCTGCAACCCCCTTTTTTAGTAATTCTCCAAGATTACTTCCAATAGTAACTTCTACACCAACATAAGTGAATATTGCTAGCATACCTAAAACAAGTTGTGGATATTTCATAGCTCCCCAACCTTCAGGTTTTTTAGATGCACTAGAATTAGCGATAAAAACAGATGCAATTACAGCAATAAGTGCAATAAATAAAACCATTAAACGTGTGTGTTCTAGGTCTTCAGTAGCAACAGTATCTCCAGAATAGGTACTAAAAATATATCCAAAACAACTTATAATGATTATGGTTAAACCAATTAATAGATTTCTTGCTTTATTGGCAGGTTCAAATGCTGTGTCAGATTTAAGCGATGGTAGTTTTTTTGAAAAGTGAAACATAGCAGCTGCGACTAGAAATAATGCTCCAACACAGAGGTAAAGAATTTGTACTGTAACCAGTGTAATTTCATTGGTGTTTATTTTTTCTGCCAATTGTTCGGTGCTCCAAGATGCTGTTCCAAAAATAGCTAGACTCACTACAATGGGTCCAATGGTTGTTCCGAAAGAGTTAATCCCTCCAGCTAAATTTAATCGATGGGAGCCTGTTTTTGGATCTCCAAGCGCTACTGCAAACGGATTTGCTGCTGTTTGCTGTAATGAAAAGCCTAATGCAACTATAAAAAAAGCAATGAGTACAACATAGAAAACTTCGGTTTGGCCTTGTTCTGCACCTGCAGTTGCTGGATACATTATAAAGGCTCCAACGGCAGAGAGCAACAATCCATAAACAATACCATTTTTGTAGCCCCAATTATTTAGAATATCTCGTTTTACAGCACTAGACATTATAAAAAGTGAAAGCGCTCCAATATAATAGGCGCCATAAAAAGCAAAGTCTACCAATTGCGATTGAAACTGATCAATATTAAAATACGTTTTACAAAATGGTATAAAGACACTATTTGATGCCGCTATAAATCCCCAGAAAAAGAAGACCGTAACCAATGTGGTTAAAGCCGATTTATTATTATTATTGTTTTGATCGCTCATGCTAATTTGTTAGTTTATTATTTTATGTGGTTGTATCTAATGGGTTTCAGATTAAAACAATGGTCTTAACTTCAATAGTACTATTTTTTATTTAGTCTTAAAAAGTATCCGTCTAATTAAAACGCCTATTCGTTTATAAGGTTCTAAATATACTAAAATGCATTTCAAGATTGCCACTTTTAGCTTCAAGCTGATTAATGTAAGTTGTGATTATTGAAACTTGGATTATTCGAAATTTAAAAAGTGTTGAAAATTATAAGGAGAGACATGTATTCCTCCTAAAAATCTTTAACACTTTGATAAGATAAGTCGTTCATCTTAAGCTTAAATTTGTACTCTTAAAAAAAAATGAGATGATTCGCTGGATACTATTTGTTATTTTATTTATGGTGCTTACCATTTACGGCTTCCAAGCGGTAAAAACAATTACAAAGCAAAGCTGGGTGTATTATGTGTTCTTTGGTGTGTCCATTATTGTTGTTGGTAATTTTATTTTTCAATTTGTGTCATCTTCAGAAGGTCGTGTATTAAGTCCAATAAAGAGTTATGCGTTTGGGTTTCTATTGGCGTATATGTCTTTAAATTTAATTTTGGTTATTATTCTTTTAGGTGAAGATATTTTTAGAGGAAGCGCTGGGTTATATGGTAAATTGGTTTCAAAACAACAGTTTGATTTTTCAACACGTAGGAAGTTTATTAGCCAAGTCGCTTTAGGTTTAGCAGCCATTCCTTTTACATCGTTGCTTTACGGAATGTACAGAGGGAAGTACAACTTTAAAGTTTTAAAATATACACTTCATTTTGAGGATTTGCCTTCAGCCTTTGATGGTTATAGAATTACTCAGATTAGTGATATTCACTCAGGAAGTTTTGATAATAAAGAAAAGATTGAATATGCTGTAGATTTAATTAATGAGCAGAAATCTGATGTGTTATTATTTACAGGTGATTTGGTGAATAATAAAGCCACTGAAATGCTACCTTGGAAGGAGACTTTTGGACGATTGAAAGCTAAGGATGGAAAGTTTTCCGTTTTAGGGAATCATGATTATGGAGATTATGTTGACTGGAATTCGGCAGAAGAAAAAGCACAAAACCTCGAAGACTTAAAAACCATTCAGAAAGATATAGGTTTTGACTTGCTGTTAAATGAAAGTCGATATCTAGAAAAAGATGGTCAGCGATTGGCTTTAGTTGGAGTTGAAAACTGGGGGAAAGGTGGTTTTAAAAAAGCCGGAGACTTAGGTAAAGCCTCTGAGCATATTCAATCCGATGATTTTAAGATTTTAATGTCTCATGATCCCAGTCATTGGGATGAAAAAGTGCTAAAAGACCCTTATCATTATCATTTAACATTGAGTGGACATACACATGGTATGCAATTTGGTATTGAAATTCCAGGTTGGATAAAGTGGAGTCCTTCTAAATGGCGCTACAAGCATTGGGCCGGAATTTATACAGAGTTGGGACAACACATTAACGTAAATAGAGGTTTTGGCTATTTAGGTTATCCTGGACGTGTCGGTATTTGGCCCGAAATCACAGTGATAGAACTCAAAAAAGGGACTAAAAGTGCTTAATTGTAAAGAATTGCGTATTTTTATGAAAGGAGTACCTTGCTAACAACCGCTTATGGTTGTTATTTTATACTAGCATGAAGTACTTGTGTGTTTGACTAAAACTATAACGTATGTCAAAATTTGGGGAATTAATAGATGTCAATATTCCAGTGTTGCTGGATTTTTATACAGAAGGGAACGATCTATCTATAGGTATGCATCCTATTCTTAGAGATGTTGCAGCGTCATTAGGCGATAAAGCTAAAGTGATTAAGATAGATGTTGAAAAAAATAAAGAACTTGCAGAAGCATTACGAGTAAAACGTTTACCTACTTTGATCCTTTACAAGAGTGGTGAAATGAAATGGCGTCATAGTGGAGAGCAAGATGCTAATACACTGATTGCTATTATTCAAGAGCATATCTAATTTTGCCGTTAGTAAGCTACTTATTGGCTAACAGGTATCACTTTAGACTTTTAAAGCAGTACCCCTTTTTACTATAATATTCCAAGACTTTAGGGAGTGTGTATATTAAATTTTGTGATGCTTTTACGCTATCATGAAATACAATAATACTACCTTCATTTGCTGCAGAAGTTACATTTTTAAGGCACTTCTCTTTAGATACAGCTTTGTCCCAATCAAAGGACAGAACATCCCATAAAATTATTTTATAGCCCAATTCTTGAATTTGTAGACTTTGCCTAGGTTTTAGTTTTCCATAAGGTGGTCTAAAAAGTTTTACATTAGAATTGATAAGTAACTGAGTTCGCTTAACATCTTCAGTGTAATGTCTGGTCTTATGCTTCCAACCTTTTAAATGATTGTAGGTGTGGTTTCCAATAGAATGGCCTTGAGAAAGGATATTATTGTAAATATCAGGATGCTTTTCAATATTATTTCCAATACAAAAAAACGTGGCTTTTGCGTTGAAGTCTTTTAATGTTGACAGGACCCAGTTTGTAATTTCAGGAGTAGGACCATCGTCAAAAGTAAGATAGAGTTCTTTATTCTTGGTATTGATATTCCAGGTAAAATTTGGGAACAATGCTTTTACAAAGTCTGGCGTTTTAACTGGAATAATCTGCATGCTCTATTAGTTCTCTGGAGCTATTCTTTCAATAGTATCCTTTATCGTATTTTGTATGTCTAGATCTTCCGGTACTTCAGGGAAGTCTTCACTTTCGTTGTAGCTATTCATAAGTTCATCGAACAAGCTTAAATAACTATTAAAGGTTTTTGTTTCTTGTAAAGCAAATTCCTTGTCATTATAAACCACTAGAATATCAATCAGTGATCTGTAACGTTGAATATCTAAATAAAGATCTTCCCCAACCATTCGATCTTGATTTTCTATAGTAAGGCTGCTATAATACATTAAGTTCTCTTGGTATTTTTTTGCAACGTCTTTATACAGCGCTCGTCCTTTTTCTATATTTCCTATTTCATAATAAGCGCTTACATAAGGTTCAAGTAAAGAGTAGAAGCCAAATTTATCTACAGGCATTTTTTCCATAGCGATGTCTGCTATTTCTTCAGCCTTATCTAATTTTTCTTCATTTATTAATTGCTCTATTAAACGCGCAAGATTACCTCTATACGTAATCCCATTTCTTCGGGTTTCAATATCATAGTAGATGTCTTCACCACTGCCTCCCCATTTCCAGTTCTTTACCATATCGTACATAAGGTCTGGATCTACACGACCCATGTCATAAGGATTGGCTCTGTCTACCGCTGTTTTTATTGGCACTAATTTATAACACATACCATCGAGTTGTAAATAATCCTTTAACCAAACATAATCTTCGGCACCAAAAGCACCTCCTGTAAAATATATTGGTCGCTCCCAATTATTGTTAGCAATGATATCTAGCATTAATAACCGGTTTTTGTAGATGTAACTGCCTTCGATTTGAGTGTAAAGATTATCTTCAATTTTATCGGCATCCTTTTGCTTAACGACTCCATTTTTAAGCACCGCATCTTTATTTACCGGAATACTAATACTACGTGTTGGAAAGTAATTAGAGTTTAATAAATGCGTTGGATACTGACTTGGATCTTCCCCTTGCTTTTCGGTAACAAATCTGAATTTTGTACTAGGTTTTTCACTAGAGATAAAGTCCATAAAATCCTTTATAGGCAGCGTATCTTTAGTGATTTCTCTTCTAATAATGACATCTCTTGTGCCACCTCTATATTGGTTATGTGTTAATTGAGACGGAATAGGATCACTATCATAAGCCTTACGTTTCATTTGGTCTATATACCAATCCGTTTGAAATAAACTCGTGTTAACGACACGTACATCTGTACGAACCCCTTCAATTTCTTGTAAATACCATAATGGGAAAGTGTCATTATCTCCAATAGTAAAAAGAATAGCATTTGGAGCACAAGATTCTAGGTACTTACGAGCCATAGAATTTGTAGTGTATTTTCCTGAACGGTCATGATCGTCCCAATTGTTTGCCGCTAAAACTCCAGGTACAATAATTAAGCAAGCCAGTGTAATTGCTGGTGCTAAAAGTTTTGTTTTTATGCTAGATTGTAAAAGATCATAAATAGCATAGACTCCAAAACCAATCCAAATAGCAAATACATAAAATGAACCTACAACAGAATAATCACGTTCTCTTGGTTCAAAAGGTCTTACATTGGTGTAAAATTGTATAGCTAAACCGGTTAATAAAAAGAATACTAATAAGACCCAAAAGCGTTTTAAATCTGAATACATTAAGAAAAAGAAGCCAACGAGACCTAATATTAATGGTAAGAAATAATATGTGTTTCTAGATTTGTTTTCAAGAACATCTGTAGGTAAATTATCTTGAGACATCCCAATATGAATGTTATCTACAAGATTAATTCCAGAAATCCAATTTCCATTTTTATGTGTATATCGTCCTTGGATATCATCTTGTCTTCCTGTGAAATTCCACATAAAATAACGCCAATACATGTAGCCAAATTGGTATTGGAACATGTACATAATGTTATCCATAAAGGATGGTTTTTCAATCACTAAGTATTGCTGTCCGTAACGTTTTAAAAATTGATTGTAGCCTTCATAATCAATTTCACCATTAGCAACTCTCATTTTAAAATCGTTAACTAATTGATCAAACTGTTGTTTCTCACCAAGTGCATATTGTCCTGATTGTTCTTCAGTTAAGCCAGCATTCATGGCTTCGTTATAAGCACGTGTTTGTAAGGTTGGGTCTACTTTAAAATCTATTAAACCCGTAAACATCATATAATTTTCGGCATGTTCTGCACTCCACATTCTAGGAAGAAAAGAGGCATGTTCATGATTATAGTTTTGTTTGCTTTTTTCCCATTCATTAATAATTACATATTCTCCAACTTCATCATCACGTTCGTAATTCTTTTTGTCATCGACAAAAGGTTCGTTTTCATCTGCACCAGAATAGATTTCTGTAAACTGAGGACCATAAAATAAATGGGTCTCAGGATATTGTTCTAAATTATAATAAGCTAAAAGTTCTCTAGCATTAGAAGGATCGTTTTCGTTAATAACCACTTGTGCATTAGCACGAATTGGTAGCATCATCCAAGAAGAGAAACCAATAAATATAAACATTAAACAAAGTACTAATGTATTAGTGTGTTTCATGCCTTTGTTCCGTGTGTAATTCAGACCAAAATAGAATAAGGTAATTACCATTAATCCTGTGATAATGGTTCCTGAATTAAAAGGTAAACCAATAGAGTTTACAAAAAAGACTTCTAAATAACCAAAAAGTTTTAAAGTTGAAGGCAATAATAATTTGAATATAAAAAGTAGAATTGCAGCAGAAGCAATATTTGCAATGATGAAATTCTTAACCGTTATGGTTTTATAATTCTTGAAATAATAGAGTAATCCAATAGCCGGAATCGTTAAAAGTCCCATAAAGTGAACACCGAATGATAACCCAATAACAAAAGCAATGAGGATTAGCCAACGGTTACCTCTTGGTTTGTGCATGTCTTGTTCCCAACGTAAGCCTAAATAGAATAACACAGCCATTATTAAGGTGGCCATGGCATATACTTCTGTTTCTACAGCATTAAACCAAAACGAGTCTGTAAATGTAAACGCTAAACTACCAACTAAAGCACTTCCAAGAATGGCATAAGCTTTACCTGTGTTTTTGTCTTCATTATATTTTGTGAGTTTTACTAATAAAATACTAATGGTCCAAAACATAAAAAGAATGGTAAATGCGCTCGCAACACCACTCATCATGTTCATGATCATTCCAATTTGTGAAGGCTCTAAGGCAAACATGGAGAAAAAAGCACCAAACATTTGAAATAAGGGAGCTCCTGGTGGATGCCCTACTTGTAATTTTGAAGAGGTTAAAATATACTCTCCAGCATCCCAAAAACTAACAGTTGGTTCTATAGTAAGTCCGTAAACTACAACTGCTACAGTAAAAACAAACCATCCTAAAATGTTGTTCCACTTTTTAAAGTTAAAATCTGTCATGAAAACATTGCTTAATAATGCAGGCGAATTTACTAATTATTAGCGTAAAGCCTACATTTTTAAGTTAACGTTAAGTATTTTGAAAAATTTTGTCATTTTTTTTTGCCAAAGTCAAACTTTGTATTAAATTTGCAAACTCAATTTGAGAGATTGGCCTATGGTGTAACTGGCTAACACATCTGTTTTTGGTACAGAAGAGTCTAGGTTCGAAACCTAGTAGGCCAACCAAAATTTAAATCCTAATTCGTTTTCGAATTAGGATTTTTGCTTTTATAATATATGGTAATATGGTGGTAATCTGTCTTTTGGTGTCTTTTAGAGCTTAATAAATAAGCTCTTTTTTATATCTTAAAAGTAATCACAGGACGGTTAGCGTGGTTTACAATATCTTCACTGATGCTACCATTAAAGAAATGTGCGATGCCTTGTCTGCCATGCGTGCTAATTCCAATTAAATCGGCGTTTATATCCTTAGATACATTTAAGATACCTTGTTCTACACTCGTATCATTATGAATAGTGATGGTGTAATTTTCATATGTTTGTCCTGAAATAAAATCATTAATTCTCGATTTTGCTTCGTAAGTTGTAATAAAGTTACTCGGAGTAATAACTAGAAGTAAATGTATTTTTGAGTTAAAAAATTTAGCGAATTTTATAGCTTGCTTGTAAGTCTCACGATTATCATTTTTAAAATCTGAAGCAAAAACAAAATTAGAGACATCAAAAGTATGATGTTCATTCTTTATTACAAGAACAGGTACTTCAGAAGTTCGTACTACTTTTTCTGCATTAGAGCCTACAAACATTTCCTCAAGACCTGAAGCTCCATGAGAGCCCATAACTATTAAATCAATTTCAAATTCTTTACAGGAATCCTTTATTTCATTAAACGTAACGTCGGCTTTGACGGTTTCGTGAACTTTAATGCCTTCTAAATAGTCTTGAGCCATTAGGTTTTCGAACCTTTTTTGTGCTAATTTCATGAAAAATAAGGTTTCAGGAATATCGCTATGTGCTAGTCCAGGATCGGTTTGCTGCATAGGAATCTCCATCATATGTAATAAATATATTTCGGCATGATGTGCTTTAGCAAGCATGGCTGCTACTTTTAACGCGTTTTCCGCTTGCTCTGAAAAGTCTGTTGGTACTAATATTTTGTTCATATTGTATTAGTTTTAGTTAGTCCACTAAATTTAAGAAAATTATTCCACATTAGATAGCTTGGATAAATTAATATAAATAACGTATATTTGCATCGTTGTTTACTAAAAATAAATAAGCGAGAGGACGAAAAGTCCTCTCTTTTTATATCAAATAATGTTTAAGAAACTTGTAGAAGACTTATTGCAAAACGCTCTAGATGAGAGACCTGATCTATTCTTAATAGATTTTTCACTGTCTGGAGATAACGCTATTAAAATTATAATTGATGGCGATAATGGCGTTTTAGTAGAAGATTGTATGTTCATTAGTAGAGCTATTGATCACAATATAGATGGAGAAGAACATGATTTTTCAATAGAAGTTTTATCATCTGGTGCTGCATCTCCTTTAATTTTACCAAGACAATATAAAAAACATGTAGGCCGAAATTTAGAAATTAAGACTTTAGATAGTCAAAATTTAGAAGGAGAGCTTACAGAAGTAAATGACGAAAATGTGGTGCTATGCTGGAAAGCAAGAGAGCCAAAACCTGTAGGAAAAGGTAAAGTAACAGTAACTAAAATAGCAACTGTTGCCTTTGAGAATATTAAAGAAGCAAAAGTTAAAATAAAATTTTAATTCATATCAATCATGGAGAATATAGCGTTAATTGATTCATTTTCAGAATTTAAAGACGACAAGTCAATAGATAGAGTTACGCTAATGGCAATTCTTGAAGACGTATTGCGTAATGCGTTGAAGAAGAAGTATGGTGATGACGATAACTTTGATATCATTATAAATCCAGATAAAGGGGATTTAGAAATTTGGAGAAACCGTATTGTTGTTTCAGATGGAGAAGTAGAAGAGCCTAACCAAGAAATTGAATTATCAGAAGCTCAGAAAATAGAGCCAGATTTTGAAGTAGGTGAAGATGTTGCAGAAGAAGTTAAATTAATTGATTTAGGTCGTCGTTCAATTTTAGCGTTAAGACAGAACTTGATTTCTAAAATTCACGAACACGATAACACTAATATATACAAGCACTTTAAAGAACTTGAAGGAGAGATTTATACTGCAGAAGTACATCACATCCGTCACAGAGCAATAATTTTGTTAGATGACGATGGTAATGAAATCATACTTCCAAAAGATAAACAAATACCTTCAGATTTTTTCAGAAAAGGAGAAAATGTAAGAGGAATTATTGAAAGTGTAGAATTAAAAGGAAGCAAACCAGCAATTGTAATGTCTAGAACATCACCTGTGTTTCTTGAGAAATTATTTGAACAAGAAATTCCAGAGGTATTCGATGGTTTAATTACCGTTAAAAAAGTGGTTCGTATTCCAGGTGAAAAAGCAAAAGTAGCAGTAGATTCTTACGATGATAGAATTGACCCTGTTGGAGCTTGTGTTGGTATGAAAGGTTCTAGAATTCATGGTATTGTACGTGAATTAGGAAACGAAAATATTGATGTTATTAACTATACTAATAATGTGCAACTTTTTGTGACTAGAGCATTAAGTCCAGCTAGAGTAACATCATTGAAGTTAAACGAAGAAACAATGCGTGCTGAGGTTTTATTAAAACCAGAAGAAGTTTCTAAAGCTATTGGTAGAGGAGGTCATAACATTCGTTTGGCAGGCCAACTAACAGGTTACGAAATTGACGTATTTAGAGAAGGTGCAGAAGAGGATGTTGAATTAAAAGAATTCTCTGATGAAATAGAATCTTGGGTTATTTCTGAATTTAGCAAAGCTGGTTTAGATACTGCAAAAAGTATTTTAGAGCAAGATGTTAATGATTTAGTGAAGCGTACAGATTTAGAAGAAGAAACAATCTTAGATGTCATTAGGATTCTAAGAGAGGAATTTGAAGAATAATAGCTGTTTGTTATCAGAATGATTTTAAGTATTTCATTTTGAAATTAAATAGGTATAACATATATTTAAGTATTTTACAGGCAATTTATGGCTCAAACAACAAGATTAAACAAAGTATTAAGGGAATTGAATATTTCAATTGATCGTGCTGTGGATTTTTTAGAATCCAAAGGCGTGACTATTGAAAAAAGCCCTAATACTAAAATTTCGCAAGAGGTTTATAACACGCTATCTGGAGAATTTCAGACGGATGCATCTAAGCGTGAAAAAGCTCAAGAAGTTAGTGAAGCAAAACTTAAAGAAAAAGAAGAGCTTCGCGAACAGAGAGAACGTGAAATTGAGGAGAAGCAAAAGCAAAAGGCAGAACGAGAATCTGTAGTTAAAGCTAAAGCTGAGTTAAGTGGACCAAAACAAGTTGGTAAAATTGACTTAGATAATAAGCCTAAAGCTGAAAAAGAAGAGAAACCTAAAGCTCCAGAAGTTAAGGAAACTCCTAAAGCCGATAAACCTGTTGAAAAAGTAGAAGTACTTAAAGCAGCGGCACCTAAATTAGCGGCACCTAAAGTTGTAGAGACTCCGGTTAAAGCTGAAGAGGTTAAAAAGGAAGAGAAAGTTGCAGAAGTAGCTGAAGTTCCAAAAGCTGAAAAGGTTGAAAAGGAAAAGAAAACGGAAAAAGTTGCCGTTGAAAAACCTAAAGTAACGCCAAAAGTAGAGGTTAAAAAAGAAGAACCTGCAAAACCAACAGAGCCTGTAGAAGAAACTTTAAAAACACAATATAAAAAGCTTACTGGTCCAACGACTACAGGTAAAAAAATTGATTTATCTCAATTTAATAAACCAAAGAAGAAAAGAGAAGTTAAGCCTGCAGCAGGTGCTGATGCTAACAAACGTAAAAGACGTAGAATTAGTAAAGCTGGCAATACTACAGGTGCTAAACCAAGTGTAGATAGTAGAAGAGGAGCAGGTCCAAGAGGACGTGCAGGAAATGCATCTAGAGCTAAAATAGTTAAGGAAGAGCCTACCGAAGAAGATGTTAAAAAACAAATTAGAGAAACCCTTGAGAAATTACAAGGTAAATCTAATAAAGGTAAAGGTGCTAAGTATAGAAGAGACAAAAGAGATCAGCATAGAGAACAAACTGAAATTGATCAGGAAATTGCAGCAGCAGAAAGTAAAACTATCAAGGTTACAGAGTTTGTAACTGTTAGTGAGATTGCTACAATGATGGAGGTTGGTGTAACTCAGGTTATATCAGCATGTATGTCTTTAGGTATGATGGTTACTATGAACCAAAGATTAGATGCAGAGACTTTAACTATCGTTGCAGAAGAATTTGGATTTGATGTAGAGTTTATTAAAGCAGATATTGAAGAATCTATCGAAGATGTTATAGATGATCCAAAAGATTTATTACCACGTGCACCAATTGTTACAGTAATGGGTCACGTAGATCATGGTAAAACATCATTATTAGATTATATACGAAAAGAAAATGTAATAGCAGGTGAGTCTGGTGGAATTACACAGCACATTGGTGCTTATGGTGTAGAGTTAGAAAATGGTCAGAAAATCGCATTCTTAGATACGCCAGGTCACGAAGCCTTTACGGCGATGCGTGCTCGTGGTGCTCAAGTTACGGATATCGCTATTATTGTGGTTGCAGCAGATGATGCTATAATGCCACAAACAAAAGAAGCGATCTCTCACGCTCAGGCGGCAGGTGTACCAATCGTTTTTGCGATTAATAAAATTGATAAGCCAGATGCTAATCCAGAAAAAGTAAAAGAAGGTTTAGCTCAAATGAATCTTTTAGTAGAAGATTGGGGTGGAAAAATTCAATCTCATGACATCTCTGCGAAAGTAGGAACCGGTGTTAAAGAATTACTTGAAAAAGTATTACTTGAAGCTGAATTATTAGAGTTAACAGCAAATCCTAACAAAGCGGCAAGCGGAACAGTGGTTGAAGCTTACTTAGATAAAGGTAGAGGTTATGTATCAACAATTTTAGTACAAGCAGGTACCTTAAAAGTTGGTGATTATGTTTTAGCCGGAAAAAATAGTGGTAAAGTAAAAGCCATGCAAGATGAACGAGGACATGATGTAAGAGAAGCAGGTCCTGCTACTCCAGTATCTATTCTTGGTCTAGACGGAGCACCTCAAGCAGGTGATAAGTTTAATGTCTTTGCAGATGAGCGCGAAGCAAAACAAATTGCAACGAAACGTACACAATTACAACGTGAGCAGTCTGTTAGAACACAACGTCATATTACATTAGATGAAATTGGAAGACGTATTGCACTTGGTGATTTCCAAGAGCTTAATATCATTCTTAAAGGTGATGTTGACGGTTCTGTGGAAGCATTAACGGATTCATTCCAGAAATTATCTACTGAAGAAATTCAGGTTAATATTATACATAAGGGTGTTGGTGCCATTACAGAAAGTGATGTGTTACTAGCAACAGCTTCAGATGCTATTATTGTTGGATTTAATGTTCGTCCTGTTGGAAATGCAAGAATGATTGCAGATAAGGAAGAAATTGATATCAGAACCTATTCTATTATCTATGCAGCAATCAACGATCTTAAAGATGCTATGGAAGGTATGTTATCTCCAGAATTGAAAGAAGAGGTTACAGGTACTGCAGAGATTAGAGAAGTATTTAAAGTCTCTAAGGTTGGTAACATTGCTGGTTGTATGGTAATGAATGGTAAAATCTTTAGAAACTCTAACATAAGAATTATTAGAGATGGTGTTGTGGTTCATACAGGATCACTAGAAGCCTTAAAACGATTCAAGGATGATGTAAGAGAAGTCGCTAAAGGATACGATTGTGGTATGCAAATTAAAAACTACAATGACATTGTTATTGGAGATGTAATTGAGGCGTTCCAAGAAGTAGAAGTAAAGAAAAAGTTGAAATAATAAATCAACTACAATTCATAGAAACAAAAATACCGACAAGCAATTGTCGGTATTTTTTTTGATATAAACGTTAAGTTTTTACTTATCTGTTCTTGGCTGAATCACGTTAGTGTTCATGTATTTTTTTCTGATTTTAGCATCTGCACGATCAGCTTCAATACGTTTAGCAAAATTACCAACCCAAAGTTTATAATTTGGAGTGTTCCAAACTATTTCTACAGGCCATTCATTATATAGGTTTAAGAAATTAGCCTTTTCGCGTTTTACTTTATCTATATCCACACTCTGATAGACTTGTATTCTGTATACTTTAGAGGTTTTAATGTCTTTCTTGTATTCCAACAACTTATCAATGTCGTTGTCTTGGCTTACGTTAACAACGCCTTGTTGTGCTTGTAAAGATATAGTCATGCCTAAGCCAAATAATGCTAAGACAAAGGGTTTATTTTTAAATTTCATAGAGTTGTATTTATAGACAAAGGTATAGAATTCGTTGATACTTGTACAAATTTTAACTACATTTAGGCTGTAATCAATTGCGCTTCAAGTAGTCGATAAATGAAGAACGAATATTCTCACATAAAATTTCTTAACATATTATTTAGAATTGGTATAAATTATATATGAACAGTTGGCTAAGATTTTCAAAACCCACTTTATATGTTATTTTTGCCAAAGTTTTTATAAAGAACTTTTTTCACTTTTTGAATGAAAAAACCGTACCAAAGTTTAGAAGATAATCCAAATTATAATATGAAACAGGTGATTTACCGTAGTTTAACCTCAAAGATGTACAGTCTTTGTCTTGTTCTATTACTTGCGTTTTCGTCCTCACTTACAGCTCAGGAAGGTGATCCAGCTAATGGAAAGTCACTATTTAATTCTAATTGTGCAGCATGTCACAAGTTAGATAAGCCAATGACAGGACCTGCTCTACGTAATGTAGAAACAAGGTTGTCTGAAGAACAAGGTCTAGATAGAGCTTGGCTTAGTGCATGGATTAGAAATAGTTCGTCGCTGATTAAATCAGGTGATGCTTACGCAAATAAAATATACAACGAATATAATGGAACAGCGATGACAGCGTTTCCTCAGTTAAGTGATGAGAATATTTCTGATATTCTTGCTTATACTGCAGAGAAGGTTGATCCTTGTGTCGCAAATCCACAACCTGGTTGTGCAAACTATGTGGCTCCAGTTGCTGGAGGTAGTTCAGAAGGCGGTATTTCAAATGATTTAATTCTTGGTGCTTTAGCATTATTGTTTGCATTATTAGCAATGGCTTTAGTTTTAGTGAAGCGTACGTTAGATCGTTTTGCAGATGCTAAAGGTTTAGATGTGGCAGAACAAACGAAAAGAACACCATTATGGAAAGCATTCGCTCAAAATCAATTTTTGGTTTTAGTAACTTCAATCATCTTTTTATTAGCGAGTGGTTATTTTGTTTATGGTTACTTAATGCAAGTTGGTGTTGATCAAGGTTACGAACCTATTCAACCAATACATTATTCACATAGAATTCATGCAGGTGATAACGGTATCGATTGTAAGTACTGTCACTCTTCTGCAAGGGTAAGTAAGACATCAGGTATTCCTTCATTGAATGTGTGTATGAATTGTCACAAATCAATTTCAGAAGTGGCACCAGCTACGTTAGCAGAAGGTGAAGAATTTGGAGTCGATTATAATGCTGAAATTCAGAAATTATACGATGCTGTTGGATGGGATGGAACAGGTTACACTGGAGAGTCTCAGCCTGTAAAGTGGATTCGTGTTCATAATTTACCAGACTTCGTATATTTTAATCACTCTCAACACGTAATGGTTGGTGGTATTGAATGTCAGACTTGTCATGGTCCTGTTGAAGAAATGGAGATTATGTATCAGCATGCACCATTAACAATGGGTTGGTGTATTAACTGTCACAGAGAGACAAATGTAAAAGTTAAAGACAACGCGTACTATACTAAAATTCACGAAGAATTATCTAAGAAGTATGGAGTTGATCAGTTGACTGTTGCTCAGATGGGTGGATTGGAATGTGGAAAATGTCATTATTAAATTAAATAAGAAGTAATTCAGAATTATATGTCATCAAACAAGAAATACTGGAAAAGTGTTGAAGAGCTAAACGAAAATAGCTCTATTGTTGAGGCGCTACAACAGAATGAGTTTGTGGAAGCAATTCCTACAGATGAGTTTTTAGGAGATAAAGAATCGTTAGAGTCTTCTTCTACGTCGCGTCGTGATTTCTTAAAATACGTTGGTTTTAGTACAGCAGCCGCTTCTTTAGCAGCGTGTGAGGGACCAGTAATTAAATCAATACCTTATATTGTTCAGCCAACAGAAATTATTCCTGGTGTGGCTAATTATTATGCAACAACAATTGCAGATGGTTATGATTTTACAAGTGTTTTAGTAAAGACAAGAGAAGGGAGACCGATTAAAATTGAAAACAATACAGACGCTGGTACAAATGGTGTTGCTAACGCTAGAGTTAATGCATCAGTTTTAGGATTGTATGATAACCTTAGAGTGAAGTCACCTATGAAAGGTGAATCTTCTATTTCTTGGGATGCTTTCATGTCTGAAACGACTTCAAAATTAAATGGACTTAATGGTAAAGCTATTGTGTTATTAACGCAATCAATGCCTAGTCCTTCTACAAACAAATTAATTGCAGAATTTAAATCTAAGTATGGTAATGTAAGTCATGTTGCTTATGATGCTATTTCAGAATCTGCAACACTAGATGCATACGAAGCTAAGTATGGTACTAGAGGAATGGCTAATTACGATTTTTCTAAAGCAAAGACTATAGTTTCTATCGGAGCAGATTTCTTAGGAGATTGGCAAGGTGGAGGTTTTGAGTCTGAATATGCTAAAAAACGTATTCCTACACATGGTAAAATGTCAAGACATATTCAATTTGAATCTAATATGTCATTGTCTGGTGCAAACGCAGATAAGCGTGTGCCACTAACACCAAGTCAACAAAAATTAGCTTTAGCTAAATTATATAGTGAAGTTACGGGTAATTCTGCAGGAGGTGTAAAACTTCCAGAAGGATTAGATGCAGCAGTAAAAGCAGCTGCTAAAGAAATAAGTTTAGCAGGAAGTAACGCTGTCGTTGTTACTGGTATTCAGGATGTCAATGCTCAAACAGTTGTTTTAGAAATTAATTCATATTTAAGAAGTAAGGCATTTGATCCTGAAACAACAATAAAAACAAGACAAGGAAGCGACAAAGCAGTAATGCAATTGGTTTCTGATATGAAAGCTGGTAAAGTTGGAGCTGTTATTATGAGTGGTGTTAATCCATTGTATACACTTCCAAATGCTTCAGACTTTAAAGACGGTTTAGCAAAAACAGAATTATCTGTTGCGTTTTCAATGAAACAAGATGAGACGTCAACAAATTGTCAATATATAGCAGCAGCACCTCATTATTTAGAATCTTGGGGAGATGTTGAAATGAAAGCTGGTCATTATTCATTAATGCAGCCTACAATTCGTCCATTGTTTGATACAAAGCAGTTTCAAGAAGTCTTAATGGGTTGGACAGGTTCTACTGGTTCTTACCGCGATTATTTAAAATCTGTTTGGACACAGACGGTATTAAATGGTTCTTCTTTTAACAAAGCAGTTCAAGATGGTGTTTTTGTAACAGCTATAGCAGGAGGTAGAAATGGTTCTAATGGATCTTCTACAACTGTGGAATCTACTACAGAGTTAAAGGATAAAAAAGATAGAACATTTTTAGGTGGTGTTATTCATGATGTCGCTGTAGGTGTTGGTATCAAGGACGAAGATAAGGACGAATATGTAACGAGTACATCATCTACTACAAATGGTAATGGTGGAGCTGGAGTTTTAGCGGCATCAGGAGGTGAAGCTGCAAGAGCACTAGCTAAATCTACTAAAGGTGGTGATTTAGAATTGTCACTTTATACTAAAGTAGGTATGGGAGACGGTCAACAAGCCAACAACCCATGGTTACAAGAATTTCCAGATCCTATTACAAGAACAACTTGGGATAATTACATTACAGTATCTAAAGCAGATGCAGAATCTTATAAGCTTATCAATGAGAATGCTGCTAATGGTGGTCTTAATGGTAGTTATGTAGATGTTACTGTAAATGGAGTTACGGTTTCAAATGTCCCAGTCATAATTCAGCCGGGACAAGCAGTAGGTTCTGTAGGTATGGCATTTGGTTTTGGTAGAACCGCAGGTTTAAAAGCCGAAATGCAAACAGGTGTTAGTGCGTACCCTTTATATCAAGATTTTAATACATCTCAAGACGTTACAATTAGTAAAGTTGCTGGTGTGCATGAGTTTGCTTGTGTTCAGTTGCACAATACGTTAATGGGACGTGGTGATATTATTAAGGAAACTAGCTTAGAGATATTTAATACAAAAAATAAGGAACACTGGAATGCAATTCCTAAAGTGTCTCTTAATCATATAGAAACTCCTGTAACATCTCCAGATGTAGATTTATGGGATGAGTTTGACCGTTCAGTTGGTCATCACTTCAATTTGTCAATCGATTTGAATGCTTGTACTGGTTGTGGATCTTGTGTAATAGCATGTCACGCAGAAAACAACGTTCCTGTAGTTGGTAAATCTGAAATGAGACGTAGTAGAGATATGCATTGGTTGCGTATTGATAGATACTATTCTTCTGAAGATACATTTGAAGGTGATAACGAAAAGAAAGATAATATTTCAGGTTTAAGTAGCTCATTAAGTGAGTTTGGTGAAATGGAACATCCTGCAGATAATCCTCAGGTTGCTTTCCAACCCGTAATGTGTCAGCATTGTAATCATGCACCTTGTGAAACTGTTTGTCCTGTTGCCGCAACAGCTCATGGTCGTCAAGGTCAAAATCACATGGCTTATAACCGTTGTGTAGGTACAAGATATTGTGCAAATAACTGTCCATATAAAGTACGTCGTTTTAACTGGTTCTTATATAATAAGAATGATGAATTCGATTATTATATGAATGATGATTTGGGTCGTATGGTACTGAATCCAGATGTTACTGTTCGTTCTCGTGGTGTAATGGAAAAATGTTCTATGTGTATGCAAAAAACACAAAAAACAATTCTTGATGCTAAGCGTGATGGACGTCTTGTTAAAGATGGTGAGTTTCAAACAGCTTGTTCTGCAGCCTGTGGAAACGGTGCCATGATATTTGGAGATATTAATGACAAAGACAGTAAGATTACAGCATTAAAAGAAGATGATCGTATGTATCACTTGTTAGAACACGTTGGAACAAAACCTAACGTGATTTATCAGACAAAAGTGAGAAACACATCAAAAGCGTAAAATAAATTTAAGTAACAAGTATATAATTATGGCGTCTCATTACGAAGCACCTATTAGAAGACCTTTAGTAACCGGAGAAAAATCCTATCACGATGTTACTGTTGATGTAGCTAGACCTGTAGAGGGGAAAGCCAACAGAGCTTGGTGGATTGTTTTCAGTATTGCATTGGTAGCGTTCCTTTGGGGAATAGGTTGTATTATTTATACCGTATCTACAGGTATTGGTGTTTGGGGTCTGAACAAGACTGTAAACTGGGCTTGGGATATTACTAACTTTGTTTGGTGGGTTGGTATTGGTCACGCAGGAACTTTGATTTCGGCGGTACTATTATTATTCCGTCAAAAATGGAGGATGGCAATTAACCGTTCTGCGGAAGCCATGACAATTTTCTCTGTTGTACAAGCAGGGTTATTTCCAATTATTCACATGGGTCGTCCATGGTTAGCATATTGGGTATTACCAATTCCAAATCAATTTGGTTCGTTATGGGTAAACTTTAACTCGCCTTTACTTTGGGATGTATTTGCAATATCTACCTATTTATCTGTATCATTAGTATTCTGGTGGACAGGTTTATTACCTGATTTTGCAATGTTGAGAGATAGAGCGGTTAGACCTTTTCAAAAGAAGATTTACTCTTTAGTAAGTTTCGGTTGGTCAGGTAGAGCAAAAGATTGGCAACGTTTTGAAGAAGTATCTTTAGTACTTGCTGGTTTAGCAACACCTTTAGTACTTTCTGTACACACCATTGTATCTTTTGATTTTGCTACTTCGGTAATTCCTGGTTGGCATACAACGATTTTTCCGCCTTACTTCGTAGCAGGTGCTGTATTCTCAGGATTCGCCATGGTAAATACACTTCTTATAATTATGAGAAAAGTATGTAACCTTGAAGATTATATTACAGTACAACACATCGAATTAATGAACATTGTAATTATGATTACAGGTTCTATTGTAGGTGTAGCTTATATTACGGAGTTGTTTATTGCATGGTACTCTGGTGTAGAGTATGAACAGTACGCTTTCTTAAACAGAGCAACTGGACCTTACTGGTGGGCTTATTGGGCAATGATGTCTTGTAATGTATTCTCTCCACAGTTTATGTGGTTTAAGAAATTAAGAACAAGTATTATGTTTTCTTTCTTTATCTCGATTGTTGTAAACATCGGAATGTGGTTTGAGCGTTTTGTTATTATTGTAACCTCATTACATAGAGATTATTTACCATCATCTTGGTCTATGTTCTCACCAACATTTGTTGATATTGGAATATTTATCGGAACTATAGGATTCTTCTTTGTACTATTTTTATTGTACTCACGTACATTCCCAGTAATTGCACAAGCGGAAGTGAAAACGATCTTAAAGTCATCTGGTGAACGTTACAAGAATATTAGAGAGCGTGGTGAAAGCTTATCAGGAACTGGTGCAGATGCTAGAACATCTCATCCAACTGTGGGTAAGTCATCACCTAAGAAAGTAGAGGTTTCTCATAGTCAAGATAATTCAACTAAAGTAAATGACTTATTAGGTTCTATTGGTTCTTTTGATTCAGCATCTCAAACGGCTGATGATTTAAAGATTGTTAATGGAATTGGCCCTAAGATGGAAGAAGTACTTAACAGTATCGGTATTTTTACTTTCCTTCAAGTTAGTAAGATGACAAAAAAAGAATATGATTTGTTAGATTCAATTACAGGTTCTTTCCCAGGAAGGGCAGAACGTGATGATTGGTCAGGACAAGCTAAAAATTTATTAAACAACTAATATAGTATATGGAAGCTTCAAAAGTAATTCATGCTATTTATACAGATGATGATGTACTAATGTCAGCCGTTAAATCGGTTAAGGCAGAAAAATATCATATCGAAGAGATATACACACCTTTTCCGGTTCATGGGCTAGATAAGGCAATGGGTTTAGCACCTACACGTTTAGCAATAACAGCTTTTTTATATGGTTGTGTTGGTATTACAGTTGCGACTGTAATGATGAACTTTATAATGATTCAAGATTGGCCACAAGATATTGGTGGTAAACCAAGCTTTAGTTATTTAGAGAACATGCCTTCATTTGTTCCTATTATGTTTGAGCTTACGGTATTTTTCGCAGCCCATTTAATGGTAATTACATTTTATTTAAGAAGTAGAATGTGGCCATTTAAAAAGGCTGAGAATCCAGATCCAAGGACAACAGATGATCATTTTTTAATGGAAATTGCTGTTCATAATAATGAAGAATCTTTAACAGATCTTTTGAGGAATACAGGAGCAGTTGAAATAAATATTGTTGATAAAAATGAAGATGCACATTAATATGAAGACATCGTTAAAATATATCGTAGTATTAGTTATGTTGGTAGGGCTTATTTCTTGCCAAGAGAACTCTAGACCAAACTATCAATACATGCCTAACATGTACGAATCGATTGGTTATGAAACTTACCAAGAATCTAGTGCTTTTGGTAATGGTGTTGAAGCACAATTACCAGCAGAAGGAACTATTCCTAGAGGAGATTTTATGCCTTATGAAATAGATAACACCAATGAAGGTTTTGCTCTAGCTAAGGCTAGTTTAAAGAGTCCTTTAGATTCGACTGAAGTGGATTATGAAAAAGGTAAAATGTTGTTTGATATTTATTGTGGAATTTGTCATGGTACAAAAGGAAATGGTAAAGGAAAGCTTGTAGATCGTGAAAAAATATTAGGTGTTCCTAGTTACGATGATGTAGGTAGAGCAATTACAACTGGAAGTATTTACCATGTTATATATTATGGTAAAAACACAATGGGTTCTTATGCTAACCAATTGAACGAACAAGAGCGTTGGCAAGTTGTTGCTTACGTTGAGAAACTGAAGTCAGATTTAGAAAAATAAGATTTAGATAAAGATTATATAAATGGAATATAAAATTTCAAATCGATTAAAAATGGGAGCTATCATCTTAATGGTCTTAGGATTGTTAGGTATTAGCTACGGTTTTTGGAATGCACATACAGTAAATGAGGACAACATTACTGAATTTCTAGCTAGTGAATCTCATCATGGTGATGCACACGAAGTAGAAGGTCATGAGGATGTTCACGTTGAATCTGCTGGACATGGAGAAGAGGCTCACAGTGAAGACTCTCATGGTGATGATGCCCATGGTGCGGAACATGTAGAAGATCATCAAGCTACTCATGAAGAACATGTATTACACCAAATACATAACAGACCATGGTCTGCATTGTATATAGCGGCTTTCTTTTTCTTTATGATAGCCTTAGGTGTCTTAGCATTTTATGCGGTACAATATGCTGCTCAAGCCGGATGGTCGCCAGTATTATTTAGAGTTATGGAAGGTATTACTTCTTATGTTTTACCTGGAGGTTTATTGGTCTTAATAATTGCTTTCATGGCAGACAGTCATTTGTTTGTATGGTTAAAAGAAGGTATGACTACAGAAGGTCATGAAAACTATGATGCATTAGTTGCTGGTAAAGCAAGTTGGTTAAATAAACCATGGTTTTTTATAAGAGGTTTAATCTTCTTAGGAGGTTGGTCTTTATACCGTCATTTTTCAAGAAAATTCTCAGTAGCTCAAGATAGTTCAGATGATAATCGTTTCTTTAAAAAGAACTTTAGAATCTCTGCAGCTTTCTTAGTATTCTTTATGTATTCTGAGTCAATGATGTCTTGGGATTGGATAATGAGTGTAGATCCTCACTGGTTTAGTACATTGTTTGGATGGTATTTATTAGCAGGTATGCTAGTTTGTGGTGTTACTGTAATATCTATGATTACCATATACCTAAAATCAAAAGGTTTACTAGAACATGTTAATGATAGTCATATTCATGATTTAGCGAAGTTCATGTTCGGTTTTAGTGTTTTCTGGACTTACTTATGGTTCTCTCAATTTATGTTAATTTGGTATTCAAACATACCTGAAGAGGTTACCTATTTTGTTACGAGAATCGAGGATTATAATTTACCATTCTTTGGTATGATTGCTATGAACTTCTTATTCCCACTATTATTATTAATGAATAGTGATTTCAAACGTGTAAATTGGTTTGTAATCATGGCTGGAATAGTAATTCTTTGTGGTCACTATATAGATATATTCAATATGATTATGCCTGCAACTGTTGGCGATAGATGGTTTATAGGAATTCCAGAAATAGGATCAATCTTATTTTTTGGCGGATTATTTTTACTTATTGTATTCTCAGCACTTGGTAAATATCCATTAACGGCAAAAGGAAATCCGTTTATTGAAGAAAGTGAACATTTCCATTATTAATTATAAATTAGAACAGAAACGATAATGACTGCTTTATTAACAATTATAATTGTACTCTTTGTAGCTGTTGCCTTATGGCAAATGGTAAAAATATTTGACCTTGCACAGGTTGGAACGATTAACACACAAGTGGCTGATGATCATGATAACAAGATCAATGGTTACTTAATGATGGGATTTTTAGTATTTATTTATGTAATTACTATACTATGTTTTTGGTACATAGGTGATTTACCATTAATGTCTAATGCTGCTTCAGAGCATGGATTAGAGGTAGATAATCTTATGATTATCTCTATGGTAGTTATATTCATTGTTCAAACTATAACACAATTCTTATTACATTACTTCGCTTTTAAATATAAAGGTGAAAAGGGTAAAAAAGCATTTTTCTATGCTGATAATAATACCTTAGAATTTATTTGGACCGTTATACCTGTTATTGTTTTAGCAGGTTTAATTATCTATGGTTTATTCACTTGGAACGACATTATGAATGTTGATGAAGATGAAGATCCTATGGTTATTGAATTGTACGCTCAACAGTTTAACTGGAAAGCAAGATACAGTGGTGCAGATAATGTCTTAGGAAAAGCGAATGTAAGATTGATTGATTTAGATCGCGCTAACATCTTAGGTGTAGATGAAGAAGATCCTAATGCTAAAGATGATGTTATTGTAACAGAGCTTCATTTACCTGTTGGTCAACAAGTAGTGTTTAAAATGCGTTCACAAGATGTATTACACTCTGCGTATATGCCACACTTTAGAGCACAAATGAACTGTGTTCCTGGTATGGTTACACAATTTGCTTTTACGCCAACGGTTACGACTGTAGATATGCGTCAAAATCCAGACATGATTGAAAAAGTTCAAAATATTAATGAACTTAGAAAAGAAAGAAAAGCTGAGATTGAAGAGTCAGGACAAGACTTAATGTATGAATTTGATTACCTTTTATTGTGTAATAAAATTTGTGGAAAATCGCACTACAATATGCAAATGAAGATTATTGTAGAAACTCAAGAAGAATTTGATGCATGGATGAAAGATCAAAAAACATTCCCAAATTCGTTAAATTAACAAAGGTTTTAAGAAAAAGATAAAGAGATATTATGTCAGCAATATTAGATACACACGGTCACGACGATCACGACGTACATCATCACAAAGAAACATTTGTAACTAAGTACATCTTTAGCATTGATCATAAAATGATTGCTAAACAATACTTGGTAACAGGTACTTTAATGGGCGTTATTGGTGTTTTAATGTCTATAATGTTCCGTATGCAAATAGCTTGGCCAGAAGAGCCAAACGTTTTGTTTGAAGCATTATTAGGTAAATGGGCTCCTGATGGAGTTATGGATGCAGATGTTTATTTAGCATTGGTAACCATTCATGGTACCATTATGGTATTCTTTGTATTAACAGCCGGTTTGAGTGGTACATTTAGTAATCTGTTAATTCCGCTTCAAATTGGAGCAAGAGATATGGCTTCAGGATTCCTTAATATGGTCTCTTATTGGTTATTCTTTATATCTTGTGTTATAATGATTAGTTCTTTATTTGTAGAAGCTGGACCAGCTGCTGCAGGTTGGACAATTTACCCACCATTATCTGCGTTGCCTATGGCTTCAGGTGGATCTGGTTTAGGTATGACGTTATGGCTTGTATCAATGGCTATCTTTATTGCGTCGTCTTTAATAGGTTCGTTAAACTATATTGTTACGGTTATTAACCTTCGTACTAAAGGAATGTCAATGACAAGATTGCCACTTACAATTTGGGCATTCTTTGTTACTGCTGTAATTGGCGTTGTTTCTTTCCCTGTATTATTATCAGCAGCTTTGTTGTTAATCATGGATAGAAGTTTTGGAACATCATTCTTCTTATCGGATATATTTATTCAAGGTGAAGTTTTACATTATCAAGGAGGATCACCAGTATTATTTGAACACTTATTTTGGTTCTTAGGTCACCCAGAAGTATATATTGTAATTTTACCAGCAATGGGATTAGTGTCAGAAATTATGGCATCTAACTCACGTAAACCAATCTTTGGGTATCGTGCCATGATTGCTTCGATTTTAGCAATTGCATTCTTATCTACTATTGTTTGGGGTCACCATATGTTTATTTCAGGTATGAATCCTTTCTTAGGATCTGTATTTACATTTACAACATTATTAATTGCTATTCCTTCAGCAGTAAAAGCCTTTAACTGGATTACCACATTATGGAAAGGTAACCTTCAAATGAATCCAGCCATGTTGTTTTCAATAGGTTTTGTTTCTACATTTATAACAGGTGGATTAACAGGTATTATTTTAGGTGATAGTGCTTTAGATATTAACGTTCACGATACTTATTTTGTTATTGCGCATTTCCACTTAGTAATGGGTATATCTGCTCTTTACGGTATGTTTGCAGGTATCTACCATTGGTATCCAAAAATGTTTGGTCGCATGATGAACAAGAACTTAGGGTATTTACATTTTTGGATAACAGCAATATGTGCTTACGGAGTATTTTTCCCAATGCACTTCATTGGAATGGCAGGTTTACCAAGACGTTATTATACAAATTCAAACTTTCCATTATTCGATGATTTAGCTAATACAAATGTTATTATTACTGTATTTGCTATCATCGGTGGTTTAGCACAGCTTATTTACTTATATAACTTCTTTAGTAGTATGTATTATGGTAAGAAAGCCGTTCAAAACCCTTGGAGATCTACAACTTTGGAGTGGACAACACCAGTAGAACATATTCATGGAAACTGGCCAGGTGCAATACCTCATGTATACCGTTGGTCTTATGATTATAGTAAGCCAGGACATGATGTAGATTTTGTTCCTCAAAATGTTCCACTTAAAGAAGGTGAAGAAGAACTACAACATTAAAATCCCTTTTAAAAAAGGGATCTCATTAAAGAGATTCACAATATCAAAGCCTTTCTGTTTTCAGAAAGGCTTTTTCGTTATATTTGTTTAAGCTGAATTTAGTTCAGCTTCTTTTAAAAATAATTAAAGAGATTCCCGTTTTTATGGGAAGTACTATGAACGACAACCTCAATCCAAACAACGATAATTTCAGTCCAGAAGAACTAGATGTTGAAAAGAAATTAAGACCCTTAACGTTTGAAGACTTTACGGGACAGGATCAAGTATTGGAAAATCTATTAGTCTTTGTACAGGCGGCGAACTTAAGAGAAGAGGCATTAGACCATACCTTATTTCATGGACCTCCAGGCTTAGGGAAAACAACTTTAGCACATATTTTAGCTAATGAGTTAGATGTTGGTATTAAAGTAACTTCCGGACCGGTTTTAGACAAGCCAGGTGACCTAGCAGGATTGTTAACTAACCTTGATGATCGTGATGTACTTTTTATAGATGAAATTCATCGGTTAAGTCCAATTGTAGAAGAGTATTTGTACTCGGCAATGGAAGATTATAAAATTGATATTATGATTGAGTCTGGCCCAAACGCTAGAAGTGTGCAACTCAATTTAAATCCATTTACGTTAATTGGTGCCACAACACGTTCAGGTTTACTTACTGCTCCAATGCGAGCGAGATTTGGTATTCAAAGTCGATTACAATATTATAAAACAGAATTACTAACTACCATTGTACAGCGTAGTGCTTCCATCTTAAATATGCCAATCTCTATGGAAGCTGCTATAGAAATTGCAGGTAGAAGTAGAGGAACACCTCGTATAGCTAATGCCTTGTTAAGACGTGTTAGAGATTTTGCGCAAATAAAAGGTAATGGGAAAATAGATATTGAAATTGCACAATTCGCTTTAAAAGCTTTAAATGTAGATGCTTATGGATTGGACGAAATGGATAATAAGATTTTAATGACCATTATTGAAAAGTTCAAAGGTGGACCAGTAGGAATTAGTACTATTGCAACAGCTGTTAGTGAAAGTACAGAAACTATTGAAGAAGTATACGAGCCATTCTTAATTCAACAAGGTTTTATAATGCGAACACCACGTGGTCGTGAAGTTACAGAACAGGCCTACAAGCATCTTGGGAAGATAAAAGGACCAACTCAAGGAGGATTGTTTTAATTCATCTTTAGTGCGCTTTATTGAGGGGCTTTTTTGCATTTACGTTTATTAGATTTCAATAGGAACATATACTCAAGAAATAATACTAAGTTCATTTAAATTAGATGTCACAATTTTGAATTCAAAAGAAAACATACCTACAGTTCCACTAAGTCGATTTTTTAAACATTCATTAGAAATCCTGAAAAATCCCTTACCATTTCATCATCAAAATTTTATTGAACAAGGTGATGTTTTTAGATTGAAAATTGGATTTAAGAATAGTGTTGTTTTTGTTCGTGATGCAGCTTTTGCAGAATACGTACTTCAAAAGAATCAGAGAAACTATACAAAATCAAAAATTCAGACAGAAGATTTGGTTAAGTATGTTGGAAAAGGCTTATTAACGTCTGAAGGTGAACATTGGAAAAAACAACGAAAACTTATTCAGCCAGCCTTCCATAAAAAGCAACTTGAAAATCTTTTAGAAAGTCTTAAGAATGCTATCCTTTTAGAATATGATAAAATTACACCAAATAGTGAAATAGACATATTTCCTATTTTGAATGATTTAGCATTTCAAACCGTGGTAAAATCATTATTTAGTAGTGCAGCGAATCAAGATGATATTAATCGTTTGCAATATATTACTGAACAGGCTCAAAAAATGTTGGTTAAAGAATTACGACAACCTTACTTAGGTTGGTGGTTTAACTTTAGTGGAGAAATTAAAAAACACATTGACCTTACCAACGAAGCACGACTTATCTTAAAAAGAATTGTTAATGAACGTAAAGCTGCAAATGAAAAACAGCACGATTTATTAGATATGTTGCTCGATGCAAAATATGAAGATGGGAATTCAATGGAAGAAGAGCAACTCATTGATGAAATCTTAATTTTATTTACGGCAGGTCATGAAACCACTTCGAATGCCCTTACATTTACCACACAATTATTGGCCTTGCATCCAGAATGGCAAGATAAAATCTATAAGGAGCGTTTAGTTTTAAAAGAATCTAGCGACGATTTAATGGATTTGGTAACCAAATCTAAAGTCTGCCAGCAAGTTTTAGAAGAAGCTATGAGACTCTATCCTCCAGCTTATTTTATAGATCGTGTTAATATAAAACCAGATTCATTTAATGGATTAGATTTTGAAGCTGGATCAAATCTTTTGTTTTCAGTTTATGAAATCCATAGACATCCAAAATTATGGGACAAACCAGACGATTTTCTTCCAGAACGTTTTAGTGAAGGTAGTCGGAAATTTTCATCGCAGTATTTTCCATTTGGAGCAGGTCCACGAAAATGTATAGGGAATAATTTCGCTATGTTCGAAATGATTATTGCCGTTTCAGAATTAGTTTCAAACTATAAAATTTCTTCAACGTTTGAAACCATAGATATTACTCCGCTTATTACGTTGAAGCCTAAAAATGCATTCTTAAAGTTTGAAAAAAGAAATTAGTGCTAAATAACAAGGCTAAATATACTGAGATTATCAAAACCGAAGCAAAACGTCTTGGTTTTTTGTCATGTGGCATTAGTAAAGCAGGCTTTCTAGAAGAAGACGCTCCGAGATTAGAGGCTTGGTTAAATAAGAACATGAATGGTGAAATGCGTTATATGGAAAACCATTTCGATAAGCGTTTAGATCCAACATTGTTAGTAGAAGGTTCTAAAAGTGTCGTGTCTTTATTGTTAAATTATTATCCAACAGAAACTCAAACTGATGATTCATATAAATTATCTAAATATGCCTATGGTAACGACTATCATCATGTCATAAAACATAAATTAAAATCGTTATTACTTCATATTCAAGATGAAATAGGGGAAGTTGGTGGACGAGCCTTTGTAGATTCTGCACCAGTCTTGGATAAAGCTTGGGCTGCAAAGTCGGGTTTGGGTTGGATAGGGAAACACTCTAATTTATTGACACAACAAGTCGGTTCATTTTATTTTATAGCCGAATTAATCATAGACTTAGAACTAGACTACGACCATGCAACCACAGATCATTGTGGTACGTGCACAGCCTGTATAGATGCGTGCCCAACGGAGGCGATTACAGAGCCTTATGTGGTAGATGGCAGCAAGTGCATTTCTTATTTTACCATAGAACTTAAAGAAAATATTCCAAACGATGTTAAAGGTCAATTTAACGATTGGATGTTTGGTTGTGATATCTGCCAAGATGTATGCCCTTGGAATAAATTTAGTAAGCCACACAATGAGCCTTTATTTAATCCACATCCTGAATTATTGGATATGACTAAAAAGGATTGGGAAGAAATTACAGAAGATACCTTTAAAAAAGTGTTTCAGAAATCGGCTGTAAAACGGACTAAGTTCTCTGGTTTGGAACGTAATATTAAGTTTTTGAAAAAATAAATTTTATTACTTAAACGTAAAGCTCATAGAATATTTAAAAGCAAAATTATCACTAGAGGTTTCGAGATTATGATACCCATAACGATAAAAAGCACCAATACCCATTCCCAAATAACCAATATTTAAATACGGAATTTTAATAATATTTTGAAGTTCTAAACCTGTTTCTAAAAACAACTCGTCTTTGGTTTTAAATTCAATATTTTGATGATACGATGCCTGATCTAAACTTCCTATTCCAAAATTATTATAAAGTAGAACATCAGGTTGAAATTGGCCTTTGTTATTAAAAAGCCGTCCGAAGTTATGTGTTATGAACAAATTAGCATAACGATCAGATAAAAACTCATAAGGTTTTATAGTTTGAAAATAATTTCTCACCACAAAAGGAATTTTTTTGTCTAAAGTCCCTTCTCCAGTAAAAAGCAAGCCATAAGGCAGTGCAGTATCAATATAACCCAAATCTAAGTGATACGTTGTTTTTCCAAGTCCTTTAGTTATAAAGCTATGGTCTAAAGTAAAACGTAATTTGTTATAGCTAAAATCACTATTAAATGTGCGTTTTAATCCTCTTGAATAGATAAGATTAAAAACAGGGGCGTCACTCGGTATTCTTGTTGTAATTCCAAAGGTTCTTACTAACTGTTCATTAACATGATAGCCAATACCAACATTTATTTCAGAATTAGTATACGTGGTTATTGGTAGCCCATTGTTTATAAATTGATAGTTGTAAAGCGGAGTTACATCAGCTGTATTAAAGCCTACATTCCAATTTATATTCCGCAATAGTTTCATCTCTGTATGTATACTAATGGATTCTACAGCGTCCATTTGGCTAGCAATCCAGTTGCGTTGAACCAAAGGATTATCAACAGTATTTCCAGAATAGCTTCCTGTTTCTCGTAAATCATTATTGTATTTTAAACTTACCGAAATATCTTTTTCTCCAGGAACATCGATCAAAATCTCTCCTCCATATTTCCAAGTATGGTCTTTAAATCCATAGGCACTATAACCACCAATAGACACATGTTTAAAAACATCATCATTTGTATATAGTCCAAGTCCTAATCTTGTGCCTTCGTATTTATTGTATCGAATTAGATGTTTTAAGTCGAGATCAACATACTTTAATGGAATTCTCCATTTGGCCAAACTTGGAGCCCATTTTAAAAATTTGTCTAATTTTATTTCTTCCCCAATACTGTCTATCAAAACATAGGTGCGTTGTTCTTTGATGTCTAAGGGGGCTTTTCTGTATAGCTCCCAATATGGCGAATTTCTGCCTTGAACGTTATCAGGTATAGTGAGTGCGACTAATGGAAAATCTTTCTTTTGTAATGGAGGGTTTGTTATAATTTCAGACAAATAACTTTTTCCAACATATTTAAAACTACCAAAGCCTTCACCTAGAATAATGACGAAATTTAACTGTTCAGGAAACCAATATTTATTATCTATAAATTTATATTTCTGTTGAATGGTAAAATCTATTTTTCCTGAATTGTATGTATTGGCATCAACGCTCTCTACAGCATATTGATTAGAATTAATATAAAGCAAACCTTCTAAACCTTCAAAATTGCGATTAGCTTTAGGTACAAACGAAATCACAAAAACGGTGTCTTGTCCCTTTACATATTCGTCTTTTAATCTGAATTTATATTTGTTCGTACTCCCGCTAGAAATGGGATTAAGATAGTTGGTTTCAAAAAGTGAAATATACTCGTCATAAAATGAAAAGGGTTGTAAACTATTGGCTAATACAGCAAAATTAGGACTTTTAAACCCTGAAGTTCTTCTGGCGATAACACTGTCTACTGTAAATCGCGGTTTTAAATATTTATGCTTCGCTATAGTTTCAGTAATAAAAATATAAGAATCCTTAAAAAAGGAACTAACATCCTTGAGAGAATCATTTAAAGGTTGGTCTTCATTAATATCAGCAAAAACCTTATCATATGATTTATAGGTAAAGGAATTTAAATTTTTAGGCTTGTTAAGCGTCTTATTAGCAATTGCTAATCTAATTATACGATGAGCAGGGTTTTCTCCATTAATTACAACTTCATCTAATTCACTAAATTTTGAATCAAGTCTTATAATTTGAGAATTAATTTCGTTTAGTTTTAAAACTTTTGTTTCATAACCAACATAACTAATTGTTATGGTTTTGATAGTGTTAGATACATAAAAAACGCCATCAATATCTGTAGATGTTCCTTTGTTTTCTAATTCATTAAAAAGTACATTAGCAAAAGGTATAACTTGATCTGTAGAGTTATCAATTAGTATAAATTTTTTATTAGTTTGACTAAAAGTTACAAAATTTATAAAAAGCAAAGTAAACAGAAGTAAGTATCTCATTAGTATGTGTCGCTTAGCAGTAACTAAATATCGGATTTTTTTTTTAGATCGCTTGTTATTTATAACAAACATTCAAAATCATTATCTTTGCGTCTTATTCAATTCAAATTATGAGCAAACAGAGCAAACGTCTAGAAGCCTTAGTATATCACGCTAAACCTACTCCTGGTAAAATTAAAGTAGTTCCAACAAAGAAGTATGCGTCGCAACGCGATTTGTCTTTAGCATATTCTCCAGGTGTTGCAGAACCTTGTTTAGAGATTGCAAAAGATGTTGAAAATGTCTATAAGTATACAGCTAAAGGAAATTTAGTTGCTGTAATTTCTAATGGAACTGCAGTTTTAGGTCTAGGAAATATTGGGCCAGAAGCCTCTAAACCAGTCATGGAGGGGAAAGGGTTGCTCTTTAAAATATTCGCTGATATTGATGTGTTTGATATTGAAGTTGACACCGAAGATGTTGAAGCGTTCATTGCAACCGTAAAGAATATAGCTCCAACTTTTGGAGGAATTAACTTAGAAGATATAAAAGCTCCTGAAGCTTTTGAAATAGAACGTCGCTTAAAGGAAGAATTGGATATTCCTGTAATGCACGATGATCAACATGGAACAGCGATTATTTCTGCAGCTGCTTTAATAAATGCATTAGAGATTGCAGAAAAAAAGATTGAAGAAGCTAAAATTGTGGTTAGTGGAGCGGGAGCTGCAGCCATTTCATGTACACGTTTGTATCAAGCTTTTGGTGCTAAACGAGAAAACATTGTTATGCTAGATAGCAAAGGTGTTATTAGAGACGATAGAACCAATTTAACTCCAGAGAAATCTGAATTTGCAACACATCGTAGAATCGATACTTTAGATGAAGCGATGCAAAATGCTGACGTATTTGTAGGCTTATCGCAACCAGATATTGTAACTCCAGATATGCTAATCTCTATGGCAGTAAACCCTATTGTGTTTGCTATGGCAAATCCAGTACCCGAGATTAATTATCAACTAGCTATAGATACTAGAGAAGATATTATTATGGCCACAGGTCGAAGTGACCATCCTAACCAAGTTAATAATGTGCTTGGATTTCCATTTATTTTTAGAGGTGCTTTAGATGTTAGAGCGACAAAAATAAATGAAGCGATGAAAATGGCAGCAGTTAAAGCCTTGTCGGATTTAGCAAAGGAATCTGTACCAGAACAAGTTAATATTGCATACGCAGAAACACGTCTTACTTTTGGTAAAGATTATATTATACCAAAGCCTTTTGACCCAAGACTGATTGCAGTAGTACCACCAGCTGTAGCAAAAGCAGCGATGGATAGTGGAGTTGCTAAAGAACCTATAGAAGATTGGGATCGTTACAGAAACTCATTATTAGAACGTTTAGGTTCAGATAATAAGTTGGTTCGTATGTTATTAGGTAGAGCTAAAAACAATCCTAAGCGTGTTGTGTTTGCAGAAGCAGATCAGTTAGATGTTCTTAAAGCTGCACAAATTGCTCATGATGAAGGTGTTGCTTACCCTATTCTTTTAGGACGAAGAGAAACAATTATTGCATTGATGGAAGAGATTGAATTTGATGCAGATGTTCAAATTGTAGATCCAAAATCAGATGAAGAATTAGAGCGTAAAAATAGATATGCAGAAGCATATTGGAAAAAACGAAAACGTCAAGGTGTAACGATTTACGCTGCAGAAAAGAAAATGCGAGAGCGTAATTATTTTGCGGCAATGATGGTTAATGAAGGAGATGCAGATGCACTTATTACAGGTTATTCACGCAATTACCCATCGGTTGTAAGACCTATGTTAGAATTAATTGGTATGGCAGATGGTGTGACTAGAGTGGCGACGACCAATGTGATGATGACGCAACGTGGACCAATGTTTTTAAGTGATACTTCTATAAATATCGATCCTACAGCTAAAGATTTAGCTAAGATTGCAAGAATGACTTCGCGAGTTTCAAAAATGTTTGGAATAGAATCCGTAACAGCTATGATTTCGTATTCTAACTTCGGCTCTTCAGACAATCCAAGAGCAGAGAAAGTAAGAGAAGCTGTGTCTTATTTACATAAAGCGTATCCAGAAATGGTGGTTGATGGTGAATTGCAAACAGATTTTGCACTTAACCAGAAAATGCTTCAGGATATTTTTCCGTTTTCAAAATTAGCCGGTCGTAAAGTCAATACGCTTATTTTTCCTAATTTGGATTCCGCTAATATTACTTACAAATTGTTGAAAGAACTTAACAATGCAGAATCAATTGGTCCCATTATGATGGGAATGCAGAAACCAGTGCATATTTTGCAACTGGGAGCAAGTGTAGATGAAATTGTAAATATGACGGCAATAGCTGTTATCGATGCTCAGGAAAGAGATAAAAAACAACAGAAATAGGCATTTTCTTAGTTTTTTATCTTGTCCCTGAATTGAAAATAATTTTATTACATTTGGTTTCTTAACTATTCGTTATAAATGATTACACATATAGAGGGCAAACTTGTAGAGAAAAATCCAACAGACGTTGTTATAGATTGTAATGGTGTTGGGTATTTCATCAATATTTCATTACATACATTTTCTCAAATTCCAGATCAAGAACATTTAAGACTTTACACGTATCTTCAAGTACGTGAAGATTCTCAGAGCCTTTATGGGTTTTCTTCAACAGTAGAGCGCGAAATTTTTAAATTATTAATTTCTGTAAGTGGTATTGGTACCAATACTGCACGTACTATGTTGTCTTCATTAACTCCAGATCAAGTAAAAGAAGGAATTGCAGGTGGAGATGTTGCATTAATTCAAAGTGTAAAAGGTATTGGAGTAAAAACAGCACAACGTGTTATCATAGATTTAAAAGATAAAGTGTTAAAAGTGTATGGGATAGACGAACTTTCTTCCATACCAAACAATACACACAAAGATGAAGCGTTATCAGCATTAGACGTTTTAGGATTTAATAAAAAACAATCCGAAAAAGTTGTCGATAAAATTTTACAAGCCCAACCAGACGCCCAAGTGGAGCAGATTATTAAAGAAGCTCTAAAAAACTTATAATGCAATTGAATAGATCTCCACATAAGCAACGCTTTCCTTATAGGTGTTTTTACGTACTAGCCTTAATTATGCTAGTTGGTAATTTAGTAAATGCCCAAGAAACAGAACAAGATTCAACTAAAACAACATATGCATTTGGTAAATTAAATATGCCAAATCCAAGTAGCATTGTTTCAAAATATACTTACGATGCCGTTTTAGATCGTTATGTTTACTCTGAAAAGATTGGGGATTTTAGTATCAATTACCCTTTAATTCTTACACCAGCAGAATATCAAGAACTGGTATTGCAAGAAAAATTAAAAGCATATTATAAAAAAATGGCTGATGCTAAAGCTGGACAAAAAGAAGGTTCAGAAGAAGATCAGAAGAATTTATTACCCGAATTTTATGTGAATTCTGGTTTGTTTGAAACCATATTTGGAGGAAACACCATAAATGTTATACCTCAAGGTTCTGTAGAGGTAGATTTAGGTATTTTGTTTTCAAAACAAGATAACCCGTCTATTTCACCGCAGAATAGAACAAATTTCACCTTTGATTTTGATCAGAGAATTAGCTTAAGTTTATTAGGGAAAGTAGGAACACGACTTCAAGTGACTGCGAATTATGATACTGAAGCAACCTTCGATTTTCAACAAGTAGTAAAGTTAGAATACACTCCAACTGAAGATGATATTATACGTAAAATTGAAGTAGGTAACGTTAGCATGCCATTAAACAGTTCTCTAATCACAGGTGCGCAGAGTCTCTTTGGTGTGAAAACAGAATTGCAATTTGGAAAAACTCGGGTTACAGCCGTATTTTCTGAGCAACAGTCAGAATCAACATCTGTTGTTGTAGAAGGAGGAGGAACTGTAGAAGAATTTGAGTTCTTTGCACAAGATTACGACGAAAACAGACACTTTTTCTTATCACAATACTTTAGTGAAAACTATGATAAAGCATTGTTGCAATATCCTTTTATAGATAACCAAGGCCTAAATATTACTAGAGTAGAAGTTTGGGTTACTAACAGGAATAACCAAACAGATAATGTTAGAAATATTGTTGCATTTCAGGATTTAGGAGAATCTACAGCAGCTAACATAGGACTTGACCCAATACCAGCTGGTTTTGTGAATAATCTAGGAGCAAAACCAGATAATGAAAATAATGATTTTGATCCAACTAATATAGGAGGTGCTGGATCTGTATTAACGGAAGGAGTTAGAAACATTACCAATGTACAAGGTGGCGTAAATATTAGTATTCAAGAAGGTTTTGATTACGGGAAATTAGAGTCTGCAAGAAAGTTAGTAGAAAATCAAGAGTACGTTTTAAATGCAGATTTAGGATATATTTCTTTAAGTCAACGTTTATTAAATGACGAGGTTTTAGCAGTTGCATTTCAATATACTATTGGAGGAGAAGTATTTCAAGTCGGTGAATTTGCTACTGATGGTGTAGAGGCAACTACTGTAGACGATAGTTCTGGTACTGAAGTTGTAAGTAATCAAAGTTTGGTACTAAAAATGCTAAAAAGTGCCGTGACTTCTGTGGAACAACCTATTTGGGATTTAATGATGAAAAACATCTATGATACAGGTTCATATCAATTAGATCAAGAGGATTTTAAACTTAATATCTTTTATACAGAATCGTCTGCATTAAATTACATAACACCTGCAGTTGTTGGTGGCGTTGAAGTTCCGTTTCCAACCTTTGATAACAATACCGTTAATACTGCTGATGATACAGAAATAAGAGAAACTCCATTAATTAGACTTTTTCATTTAGATAAATTGAATTATAATGGAGATCCGCAAGAACTTGGTGATGGTTTCTTTGATTATGTTGAAGGAGTAACAGTATTATCGCAAAACGGTAAAATTATTTTCACTAAAAAAGAACCTTTTGGTCGTTACTTATTCGATGTTTTAGATGATGATGGTAATTCAGGTAATAACACCATAGACTATGATGATATTACAGATACTCAAAGTGGTTTCAATGAAAATCAAAAGAAATACGTTTACGATATTCTTTATAAGTCTACGAAGACAGATGCCTTAAATGAAGCAGAAAAGAATAAATTCCAAATAAAGGGAACGTATAAAAGTAGTGGAGGAGATAGTGGTATTCCTATAGGTGCATTTAATGTACCTAGAGGTTCTGTAACTGTAACAGCTGGTGGTCGCACGCTTGTAGAAGGAGTAGATTATACCGTGAATTATCAATTAGGACGTGTAGAGATTTTAGACGAAGCTTTAAAAGCATCTAACACTCCAATTAATGTGTCCGTAGAAAATAATGCTGTTTTTGGTCAGCAAACAAAACGTTTTACAGGGATTAATGTAGAGCATCAATTCAACGAGAATTTTGTTTTGGGCGCTACCTTATTAAACCTTAATGAACGTCCAATTACCCAAAAAGCTAATTTCAATTCAGAACCTATCAACAATACTATTTTTGGATTTAATGGGAATTACTCAACTGAAGTTCCGTTTTTAACTAGAATGGTTAACAAATTACCTAATATAGATACAGATGTACCATCTAGTCTTTCTTTAAGAGGAGAGTTTGCATATCTATTACCAGGTGCATCTAGTGGAGCAGATTTCGATGATGAGGCTACAGCATATATAGATGATTTTGAAGGCACACAAGGAGCTATAGATTTATTAAGTCCATTATCATGGACGTTATCGAGTCGTCCTATAGATTTACCAAATACCGTTCCTGGAGGTGATTTTAATGGGCCGGAAAATGGTTATGGTAGAGCACTCTTAAACTGGTATACTATTGATCCTATTTTTTATAGTACACAACGTCCAAGTGGTATCACTGACGACGATATGAGCGATTTATACACACGCCGTGTTTTTATCGAAGAAATATTTAACCAAGATATTGTACAAGGGCAAACTTCTGTAATAAACACGTTAGATTTGGCATATTATCCGACAGAACGTGGTCCTTATAACTTTGATCCAACTGCTGCGAATAACGCAGCTTTAGATGGGTCAAGAAGTTGGGCTGGTATAACAAGGCAAATTACATCTACGGATTTTGAACAATCTAATGTAGAATATATAGAATTTTGGGTTCAAGATCCATTTTTAGATAATCCATCAAACCCAGGCGGTAAGTTATTTTTAAACCTAGGTAATATCTCAGAAGATATTCTAAGGGATGGTAAAAAACTCTATGAAAACGGTTTGCCAGAAGATGGAGATGTTTCTACTTTAGAGAGAACAGACTTTGGAGGTGTGGTACCTCAAAATCAATCTCTTATTTACACCTTTGGAACTACAGGAACAGAACGTATAAATCAAGATGTAGGTTTTGATGGTTTCAATGATGCAGAAGAAGTTGCAGAATTTGGTGGACTATTTGGAGATGATCCATCAAATGATAATTATCAGTATTATTTAAATACAGATGGGGATGTTTTTAACCGTTATAAAAAATATAATGGTACACAAGGAAACACACCAGAGACTTTTACCGATACCAATAGAGGATCTACAACACAACCAGATGTTGAGGATATTAATAGAGATAACACGATGAATACTATTGATAGCTATTATCAATATGAAGTAGACATTAATAGTGCTGTATTAAACATTGATAACCCAATAATTAATGATATCAAAGAAAATACAGTAACCTTACCAAATGGTGATTCTAGAGATGTAAAATGGTATCAGTTTAGAATTCCAATTGGAGAAAGTGATATTCGGGAATCAATCGGTGGTATTTCAGATATTCGTTCAATTCGTTTTGCACGTTTGTATGTTTCAGATTTTACAGAAAATACGGTATTACGTTTTGCTAGTTTAGATTTGGTAAGAAGTGATTGGAGACAATATGCTTTAGATTTGGATAACGATGATACCAACAATAGTGTTAATCCAGAATTTAGTGTAGGTGTTGTTAGTGTTCAAGATAACGCAGGTTATTTAAGACCACCAGGAGTAGAGCAAGAAGAGTTAAATAATAATAATAGTATTATAAGACAGAATGAACAATCATTAGTACTTCAGGCTTGTGATTTGGAACCTACAGATTCTCACGGTGTTTACAAAAACATTAGTATAGATATGCGTCAGTATAAGAAACTACGTATGTTTATTCACGCAGAAGCTCAAGAAGGAGCACTTTTAGAACCTGCCGAAATGGTTGGATTTATTAGAATGGGTAATGATTTTACACAAAACTACTATCAGATTGAAGTTCCATTATTGCCTTCTTCAGATGCAGAAGGGAGTGCAAGAGAACGTGTTTGGCCAGAACAAAATGAAATTGAAATACCATTAGAATTTTTACAAAAAATAAAAGCACTTGGTATATCTGCAGGAACATTAAGTAATGAAGATCCTACCATTTATAATGTTGTAGATGGTGTTCTAGATGAATCAGCATTAAGCTCAATAAACGTTCCTTATGCAGATATTGTAGGTACTCAAAAACAACAACGTATTGGGATTAAAGGAAATCCAAATTTTGGAGATATTAGAGTATTAATGGTTGGTGTAAAAAATTCCGGATCTACAGGGATGAGTTCATGTGGAGAAGTTTGGTTTAACGAGCTGCGTATGTCTGATATGGACAACGAAGGAGGTTGGGCAGCCGTTTTAAGCATGGATACTCAAATTGCAGATTTTGCAAATATCAGTGCAACAGGAAGAAGAAGTACTGTTGGTTTTGGTGGTGTAGAACAAGGACCAAGCGAACGAAGTTTAGAAGATGTTAAGCAATATGATGTTGTTACTAACATACAATTAGGGCAATTATTACCAAAAAAATGGGGAGTTCAAGTCCCATTTAATTATGCTCAGAGTGAAGAGTTAATAACACCTAAATTCGATCAATATTATAATGATCTTACACTAGAATCGAGAATAGATGCTGCCACTAGCGAAAGTGAGGCAGATCAAATTAGTGAGCAGTCTGAAGATTATACCAAACGACAAAGTATTAATTTTATAGGAGTAAGAAAGCAAAAAACAGGAGATTCTAAACGACGTGTTTACGATGTAGAAAATCTAACGTTTAATTATTCATATAATAAAGTAGAGCATCGCGATTTCGAAATTGAAAATTCACTAGACCAAACGGTAAGAGCGGGAGCTAATTATAGTTTTGCATTTGAACCCTTAAAATATGAACCATTTAAAGATAATGATTCACTATTTACAGGGAAAAATTGGAAATTACTAAAAGATTTCAATCTTAATTTATTGCCATCAAATATTTCAGTAAATACAGATATTAATAGACAGTTTAGCAGACAAAAATTTAGAGAAGTAGAATTGGAAGCTGGTAATATTGGAATAGAAGAACTATATAGAAGGAATTACACCTTCGATTTTCAGTATGCTATAAATTATAACCTTACAGATGCTTTGAGTTTAAACTTTACAGCAGCTAACACTAATATTGTTCGTAATTATTTTATTGATGATCGTATAAACGGAGTACAAGATTCAGAACTTAATGTTTGGGATGGTTTCTTTGATTTTGGAGATCCTAATTTCCAAACGCAGCAATTTCAATTAAATTATGAACTGCCTTTATACAAGATACCAGCATTAAATTTCTTAAGAACAACGTATGCTTATAACGGAGCATTTCAATGGCAAAAAGGATCCGATTTAAATACAGGATTAGAGGTGCTAGATGAAGATACGGGTCTTTATGAAACTGTGAATTTAGGAAACTCTATTCAAAACTCTAATACGCATAATATTAATACAACCCTTAATATGGAAACCTTATATAAAACATTAGGTTTAGTTAAAAAAGGGAAACCCAAAGTTAAAGGACGTACTAGAAGTTCAGCTCCAAGGCAACGTTCAACAACACCAGATGCTTCATTAGACGGTAAAGATGGAGAAGCAAAAGACCCAAATAAGTTAAGTGCAGGAAAGCAAGCTTATAATACACTAATTGGTGTTGTAACAATGGTTAAGCGGGTCCAGTTTAGTTATACTGAAAACAATGGTACATTTTTACCAGGATATTTACCAACGCCAGGTTTTGTTGGAACATTAAAACCTACTTTAGGTTACACCTTTGGTAGCCAAAGTAATATTAGAGATTTATCAGCAAGTAACGGTTGGTTAACTACATATGACAATTTTAACGAACAATATACAGAGGTAGAAAATAAAACCCTCGATTATTCAGTTAACGTTGAGCCTATGAGAGATTTAAAAATCGATTTAATAGGAAACAGAACGTATGCTAATAATGTTACAGAAAGTTTTATAGCGGTAGATATTACAGGTGACGGTTTTAGTGATGTATACGAAGATTTAATTACCAATTCTTATGGTAATTTTAATATTTCTACCACAATGATTAAAACGGCTTTTAGTAAAAGTGACGAAAACCAATCAGCGACTTTTAACGATTTTAGAGCAAACCGATTAGTTTTAGCAAATCGTTTAGCTAAAGATTTTTATGGTACTACACCATTTGGTACAGATGCAGAAGGTTATCCTGAAGGTTTCGGAAAAAATAGCCAACGTGTATTATTACCAGCTTTTTTATCTGCTTATCAAGGTACAGATCCAAATAAAGTAAGTACAGATGCATTTCGTGATGTTCCAATTCCAAATTGGACGTTAAAGTATACTGGGTTGATGAAATTACCATGGTTTAAGAAAACCTTTAAACGTTTTTCAGTCCAACATGGTTACAGATCTCGATATACTATAAATCAGTTTAGAACTAATTTAGATTATGAAGACTATGATTTAGATTTAGGGTTTACGGCTCCTGGAAACGCAGATGCTTTAGATGCTGCAGGTAATTTTAAATCTGAAACACTTTATAGTAACATTAACTTAGAAGAGCAATTTAGTCCATTGGTGCGTTTAGATTTTGAAATGAAAAACTCAATTAAAGTCTTAGCAGAAATTAAAACAGATAGAACATTATCATTAAGTTTTGATAATAATTTAATGACCGAAATACAAGGTAAAGAATACACACTAGGATTAGGTTACCGTATTAAAGATTTAAGAATTAGATCTCAGCTTGCAGGACCAAAACAGATTGTTGTTAGTGATTTAAACATGAGTTTAGATGTTACCGTTAGAGACAATAAAACCATTATTAGATATTTAGATTTAGATAACAATCAAATTACAGCAGGTCAGACAATTTGGGGACTTAAGTACAATGCAGATTATGCCTTTAGTAAGAACTTAACCGCTATATTTTATTTTGATTATACTTTTTCTGAATTTGCCATATCAACGTCATTCCCACAGACCTCTTTAAGATCAGGAATTACTTTACGTTATAATTTTGGTAATTAAGCTTGAATTGAAACCATAAAAAATTACATTTGTAATTAAATATTAGATTTTATTAAAATGAATATACCATCAGAATTAAAATACACCAAAGACCACGAGTGGGTAAAAATTGAAGGAGATGTAGCAATTATCGGAATTACCGATTTTGCTCAAGGAGAACTTGGTGATATTGTTTATGTAGAAGTAGAAACTTTAGATGAAACCTTAGAAGTAGATGAAGTTTTTGGTACTGTTGAAGCTGTAAAAACAGTTTCAGATTTATTTTTACCACTATCAGGTGAAATAATTGAATTTAATGAAGGTTTAGAAGATGAACCAGAAAATGTAAATTCGGACCCTTATGGAGCTGGTTGGATGATTAAATTAAAATTCTCAGACGAATCTCAAATAGAGAACTTATTGTCTGCAGACGCTTATAAAGCACTTATTAGTGGTTAAAAAAGTGTTTTTACTTGTCGCGATAGCGTATACATTAGCGTTAATTGTTGCCAGTTTAATTACTCTAAATGCCGTGCCAAGTTTAGGCTCGTCTTTCGATGATAAAATTTATCATGTTATTGCGTATCTTGGTTTAGCTGGATTGTGGACTTTTTATTTTAAACCCTTTAAAACAAAGGACATTCCTTTTAAAGTGTTTTTTGCTGCTGCCTTTCTTGGTTTTATATTAGAATTGTTACAATACCTTTTTAATCCCAATAGAACGTATGATACGTATGATTTGATTGCAAATAGTATAGGTGCCCTTTTTGGTACGTTAATTGCACGTCAAATAAATATATATGAATTAAAATAACCTAAAGCCTTGTTTTTTTTACTATTAATTAGTTAAATTAGCGACGTTGTAAAAAAAAAGAATCCTATGGAACCTAAAAAAAATCCGAAATCAGACGTAAGTAGAAACAGTTCGCTGTACTTTGCTGTTGGTCTTGCCTTAATGTTAGGTATAACTTACATGGCAATTAACTACAAAACTTACGATAAAATCGATGTCATTGCAGACTCTCTAAATTTAGATGATGATCTAGATGAAGAAGTGCCAGTTACAGAACAAATTGTTACACCGCCACCACCACCACCGCCACCACCAGCAGCTCCAGAAATAATTGAAGTTGTAGAAGATGAGGTAGAAGTAGAGGAAACAGTTATAGAATCGACTGAAACAGAAATGGAAACAGAAATTGTGGAAGTTGAAGAAGTAGAAGTTGTAGAAGTAGAGGAAGATCTAGAAGTTCCATTTTCTGTTATTGAGAATGTGGCTGTTTTCCCTGGTTGTGAAAATAAAAAAGGGAATGCTGCTAAAAAAGCATGTATGAACGAAAAGGTGAATAAATTTATCGGTAAAAAGTTTAATACAGACTTAGCTGGAGATTTAGGATTGCCTCCTGGCAAAAAGAGAATCTTTGTTCAGTTTAAAGTAGATAAAACAGGTAACATAACTAGTATTGTAGCTCGTGGTCCTCACCCAGGATTAGAGAAAGAAGCAAAACGTGTTATCGGTCAGCTTCCTAAAATGAAGCCAGGTAAACAAAGAGGAAAATCAGTGGTTATGCCATTCTCTATTCCTATTGTGTTTCAAGTGCAAGACTAAGACATTTATAGAATTATTTTTATAATAAAAATCCCGTTCAAAATTAATTGAGCGGGATTTTCGTTTTGGTATACTTATTGTGACTTTGACATAATATTAACATTTAAATAATAAATATTATGAAGAATTCTAACAAAGACTTCGGTATTGCTGGTCAGAGCTCTACTGAAGTAAAGAAATCACAAAAGCATGATGCAAATTTACAAAAAAACTCAACCCTTTATTTCCAAATAGGTTTGATTCTTTGTTTATTGGGTACGTATGCACTTTTTGAAATGCAGTTTCAAGAGCAAAAGTTCAAACTTGTAGAAGACACTGCTTATGCAGAGACACTTACAATAGACTATGTGCCTCCTTATGTTGTAGAAGAGGTTAAGGTTAAACAGCCCACACCAAAGCCAAGTGTAGATTTAAAAGATGTATTTAAGGTTGTAAAAGATGATGACCCAGTTATTCAAACCGTTGTCGATGTTCCTGTAGATTCTAAATCTAAAATTGATGTCCCTTTTAAAGTCGGTGACATCCCAAATATTGAAAAGGTAAAGGATCCTGTAATCGTAGATTTTATTAGTGTAGAAAAAGTACCTGTTTATCCTGGTTGCGAAAAATACTCAACTAATATGGATCGAAAAAAATGTATGTCTGATAAAATCACAAAATTAATTGGAAAAAAATTCAATGTAGATATAGGTTCAAACTACGGTATTTCTGGAAAACAGAAAATTTATACGCAGTTTACCATTGATAAATTGGGTAATGTGTCTGATGTGAAAATTAGAGGTCCGCATCCTGCTTTAGAGAAAGAAGCAAACCGAGTGATTAATAAGATTCCTAAAATGAAACCAGGTATACAAGGTAATGTGCCAGTAGGTGTTATTTATACTTTACCAATTTCATATCAGGTGAGTAACTAATTAAATTCAATTGTAAAGAAAAAAACTAACCGTTATTTTTATAGTAACGGTTTTTTTATACGCTAATTCTAATCTCGGTTACTAAAAAAATTAAGTATCTTTCGCACATTAAAATTTAGTCCTTTATGAAGCGCATAGTGCTATTTGCTATTCTATTAACTACCACTTTTGGGTATGCCCAAACGGTATTGACTTACGAGAAATCTCCAGTTTTTAAAGAATGTGATTCTGTAGCTGTAGATCAATTAAAGTCTTGTTTCAATTTTACATTGAATAGTTTTATTTATGAAAACTTTAAAATACCTCAAATTGTTATAGATGAATCTTACGTAGGAGATATTAAAGTCTTATTCGAAGTAAATAAAGAAGGTGAGTTTAAAGCAATTTATACAGATGCTATTTATGAAGAATTAAAAGAAGAAAGCAAACGTGTTTTTGATTCACTACCTAAAATACAACCAGGAACCTATAATGGTAATCCAACATTTGTTCAATATAGTATTAGTATTGCAATACCATTAGTTGAGCCTGTTTTAAAAGTAAATGAGCCTATAGATCCAGATAAGATTATAGTTAAAGACAGTATTAATGCTGTTTTATCTAGTGAGTTCGATGATATTACTAAAGAAATTAAAGCCTACGATAAATTAGAATATAATAGCCAACTTAATATTCCTTTTACACATTCGTATTATGCACGCTTCGATGACGAAATGAATGCTATTGGGACTAATAGCCATACTGGAGCAAAACCATTTGTATATAGTGATGTAGCGAGGTATTATGATATTAAGGCCGAAAAAGAAAGCTTAGCAAAAGAAACAAGTTCTTGGTTAGGTAAAAAAATATTTAATGAACATTTAGTAGAAGTACAAGGTAAAGACTATTGGTTTACTGTAGACCCAATTTTGGATTTGCAAGTAGGTAAGGATACTGAAGCAGATTTCAGTTCTACGTGGAATAATACTCGAGGGATTAATATACAAGCCGGTTTAGGAAAACGCTTTAATTTAACAGCTTCGGTTTATGAAAGTCAAGGACGTTTTGCAGACTATTTTAATCAGTTTGCAGAAAGTTTAAAAGCATTTGGACCAGATCCAGCTATTATACCAGGTCGTGGTATTGCTAAAAGTTTTAAAGACAATTCTTATGATTATCCAGTAGCGGAAGCCTATTTGTCTTATACACCTGCAGATTTTTTAAATATTCAATTTGGTCATGGTAAAAACTTTATAGGAGATGGTTACCGTTCATTATTGCAAAGTGATGTTTCTAGCCCCTATCCATTCTTAAAATTAAATGCGACGTTCTGGAAGATTAAATATACCAGTACTTGGATGTGGTTAAAGGATGTTAGAGATGAAGTAATTGAAGACAAGGCCTTTTTAACGAAATATATGGCCAATCATTATTTAAGTTGGAATGTTTCTAAACGCTTGAATATTGGTTTTTTTGAATCTGTTGTATGGTCAGATAGTAACGGAAGAGGTTTTGATGTTAATTATTTAAACCCAATTATATTTTTTAGAGCTATCGAATTTCAAACTGGTCAAGGTGCTGGTAATGCCATATTGGGCCTTTCTTCTAAATACAAATGGAACAATAAAGTGAATCTTTATGGGCAATTTATTTTAGATGAATTCTCTTTAAGTGATGTGAAAGCGGGTGATAAAAGTTGGAAGAATAAATATGGCTATCAATTAGGTGTTAAGTATTTTAATGCTTTTGATGTTGATAATTTACTAATCCAAGCAGAGTACAATCAGGTGCGACCTTACACGTATTCGCACAACACTCAAATTCTTAACTATGCAAATTTCAATCAACCAATGGCACATCTTTGGGGAGCAAATTTCAAAGAATTATTGTTAATTGGAAGGTATAATTATAAACGATGGTTTGGTGATGCTAAATTTATAGTAGGTAAGCGAGGTTTTGATTTTAATACTGATGAAGATAGCTTTTCTTATGGCGGAGATATTTACAGGGATTATAACGATCGTAATGCAGATACAGGTATTGAGATAGGTCAGGGAAATAAAACAAATAGTTTTATGACAGAGATTCAAGCAGGTTATGTATTAAATCCAACGACTAACTTAAAAGTGTTTACAAATATTATATATAGAGATTTTAACCCAGATGCTATCACTGCATCAACTCAAGATTCTAATACACTTTGGTTTAGTATAGGTTTACGTACAGACTTATTTAATTGGTATAACGATTTTTAGAATTATTATAGTTTTAAGCTGTTGTAAAACGTAACTCTAATTTTTTTACTATTAATAAATCCAGTACCATAATCTAAATCGTCATAGACTTTAGTGAGGCTTGTGTCCATTTTAACGTCGTCTTCTGACTTTCCAGCATCAATGGCTTGTTGAATATTACTTTGAAGTGTTTCAAGCATTGTTAAAAACGTTTTGTAATCTTCTTTATTAGCTAGCTCTCCATGTCCTGGAATAATTTTGGTATCACTATCAATAAGCATTAATCCTTTTTTTACAGCTTCAATATACCCTTTAACACTTCCACCTGAATCTAAATCTATATAAGGATAACGTGCGTTGAAAAAAGTATCTCCTGTATGCAATACATTGCTTTCTGTAAAATAAAGTAAGGCATCACCATCTGTGTGTGCATTTGCAACATGAAATACTGCGATACTTTCATTATTAATTGAGATGTTTAATTGATCATTAAAAGTAATTACAGGTAAGGCTTCTTTTGGAGATTCCTTTTCCACTAAGCGTTTCTTAACATTATCATGAGCAATGATTACAGCTCCAGCTTTAGCCATGTTTTCATTACCACCAGAATGATCTCCATGGTAGTGCGTGTTTACTAAATATTTAAGCGGTTTATCACTTATAGTTTTTATTGCTGTTAAAATCTTTTCAGAAAGTGGAGCAAACTGATCATCGATTACAAAAACACCATCATCTCCAACAGAGACTCCAATATTTCCGCCAGCACCTTCTAGCATGTAAACACGTTCCGTTAGTTTTGTAGGTTTTATGGTAACCTTATCAAAGCGTTGGGCTTGGATGTTTAATGTAAGGAATAAAGTTAGAATAGATAGTTTTGTTATCGTTTTCATATCGGTGTTTTAAGAATGGTTGGTCTTTTATAAAGATATAAACTTACATTAAAGTTACAGTTAAATCAATTGAAATGAATTTATCAGAATAAATGTTTCTTTTTTTTTCTTTAGCTTTTGTTTTCATCTTTAAATATCCTGAGTTTTGTATAAATAGTGTAGCTCAATTCTTATATGCGATATAATAAGCTTTTACATTGGTCAGAATTAATTTTCAATCTATCTTTGCAGTCGCTTTAAAAAGAATAAAGATAGTATAGTTTGAATAGTACAAAATCCTCAATATCAACAGCTAGTTTGGTAACAGATTTTAAAGAAATCACAAAAATGGGTTTATCCCTTAGTGTTGTGTTTTCTTCAATTGCTGGTTATTTTCTTGGTGCAGAGACTATAAGCTTGGTTACTATTGTTTTATTGGCTTTTGGAGGGTATTTTATGGTTGGAGCATCTAATGCATATAATCAAATTATTGAGCGCGATTTAGACGCACTCATGGATAGAACCAAAAATAGGCCAATTCCTGCAGGCAGAATGTCTGTAAATACAGCATTCATAATTGCGACGACCTTTACAATTCTAGGATTAATTACACTATATATTATAAATCCTAAGACGGCGATGTATGGTGCTATTTCTATATTTTTATACACAAGTGTTTACACACCTTTAAAAACAAAAACGTCTTTATCTGTTTTTGTAGGAGCTTTACCAGGTGCAATTCCTTTTATGTTAGGATGGGTTGCAGCTCGTAATAGTTTTGGTATTGAGCCTGGAATGTTGTTTGCTATTCAGTTTTTTTGGCAGTTTCCACATTTTTGGTCTATAGGTTGGTTTTTACACGAAGATTATACAAAAGGAGGATTCCACATGTTGCCAACAGGGAAGCCCGATAAAGGAACTGCAGTGCAAATTATTATGTATAGTGTATGGACAACATTAGTATCCATAATACCTGTATTTGGGTTTACGGGCGATTTAAAATTGTCTATTGTTGGTGCTGTATTAGTTTTTATACTTGGTTTAGTAATGGTGTTTTACGCATTAAGATTATTTAAGGAACGCTCTATAAAGGCCGCGAAACAACTTATGTTATCGAGTGTGTTTTATATTACATTATTGCAAATTATATATGTTGCAGATAAATTTTTAAGATAGATGGATTTAACAGAAGGAACACAGCAAGTTAAAAAAGCAAGATCTAAAAAGATGATGCTTTGGTTTGGTATTGGATCTTTAATAATGTCCTTTGCTGGCTTAATTAGTGCGTTTATAGTGAGCAGTAAGCAACGGTTAAACGAAGATTGGTTAATTGATTTTGAACTGCCTAGCGCATTCTTAATAAGTCTCGTATTAATCTTATTAAGTAGTCTTACTTTTATATTAGCTAAAAAAGCATTGCAACACAACAAAATGCAGATGGTATCTGTTTGGTTGTTAGTAACGTTAGGTTTAGGTATTGCGTTCGTTTACAGTCAGTTTGCTGGTTTTAGTCAAATTATTGCAACGGGTTATTATTTTACAGGACCAACGAGTAATATAACGATGTCTTACATTTATGTCATAGCAGTATTGCACATAGCACACGTCATTGCTGGCCTAATATGTTTGATTGTTGTAATTTATAATCATTTTAAACAAAAGTATAACTCCAACAATATGTTGGGTTTTGAACTAGCAGCGAATTTTTGGCATTTCGTAGATATGCTTTGGCTTGTGCTCTTTTTGTTTTTATATTTTTTTAGATATATAATTTGATTATTTTTGTCCAATCTTAAAAATTAAACTAATTCTATGGATTCTACAGTAGCTAGTACTGGTACAGAAGAAAAAACTTGGGGTGGAGGCAATAGACCTCTTAAAGCAAGTTACGGTAAACTGATGATGTGGTTTTTCATCGTATCTGATGCATTAACATTTTCAGGCTTCTTGGCAGCTTATGGTTTTTCAAGGTTTAAGTTTGTAAACGAATGGCCAATTGCTGATGAAGTGTTTACTCACGTACCGTTTTTACATGGTCAAGAATTGCCAATGATCTATGTGGCATTTATGACGTTTGTACTTATTATGTCGTCAGTAACAATGGTGTTAGCAGTAGATGCTGGTCACCATATGAATAAAGCGAAAGTAACGTTGTATATGTTCTTAACCGTTATTGGTGGTGCTATATTCGTTGGATCTCAGGCTTGGGAATGGGCAACATTTATTCAAGGAGACTATGGTGCTGTGCAAACAAAAGGAGGTAACATTCTGCAGTTTGGAGAGTATGTTACTGTTGATGGTGTCGCAGAGTTTAAGCGTGTCTCAATTGATGATATTGCTATCGAACAAAAAAGTGATCGTGTTGATCATGAGCGTAAAAATGGACTTTGGTTTGTTGGTGGTGAATCATTACCTCCATACTCAGTAAATGAAATATATGCTGGTTTGGCTGCAAATGAAAATGTTTTAGTAAGAAACCAAATCATTGATGAGAATGGTCATAAAACCATTTTATCTAGAGCAGAATCGCTGAAGCAAATAAAAGAAAACGGAAAGCTGGTAGTAAAAGGTGCTAATCTTCATGTAAATGAATATGGTCCATCTTTATTTGCTGATTTCTTTTTCTTTATCACAGGATTTCATGGATTTCACGTATTTTCAGGTGTTGTGATTAACATTATTATTTTCTTTAATGTTATTCTTGGAACCTATGAGCGTCGTGGAAGTTATGAGATGGTAGAAAAAGTTGGGTTATACTGGCACTTTGTCGATCTTGTATGGGTATTCGTATTCACATTCTTCTATTTAGTATAATAAGAAACGAGAATATATAGTTATTAGCGAACAACATGTGTCCTATAATATCAATATGTAGATTCACATGAAATTAAGAGTAAATTATGGCACACGAACATAAATTAGAAATATTTAGAGGACGTTGGAAATTTAAATCTAACATTCAGAAAATTTGGGGAGTTTTAGCTTTCCTTACATTTATAACAATTATAGAGGTCGTTTTAGGTATCTATAAGCCAAGTATCCTTATGGATATGTGGATGGATCCATTTGAAGGAGGATTCTTTGCAACTTTAGGTAATATTTTGTTTTCACCTATAGTTTACATGAAACCTTTAAACTTACTATTCATTTTACTAACTTTAGTTAAAGCATATTATATCACATGGGATTTTATGCACATGAGAGATGAGCAAGGAAGTATGAGAAAAATGGTGGTATGGACGTCTGTGTTCTTAATCTGCTATATAATGTTTATCTTATTACAAGAAGGTGGTTATGTCTTTGGAGTATATAATGGTGAAGATGCCTTGATAAAGAGAGATTTTTAAAAGTTTTATAGCATCTTATTAAATGCTTACACTAAGTTAAATCGAAGTGTTAAATACAATTAAAAGGTGGTTTTTCTAAACCACCTTTTTTATTTTTGCATAATTACTAACCTAACTCAGGTTAGTAGTAATTTATCCCACTAAATAAGAGCTTCAGTTCTCAAAAGATGGAAATAGTAAAAGTTAAACGCTATATAGTTCTAGGTATATTATTCTTTTTGCCTGTTGCTTTTTTATTAATGCTTTATCCTGCAAAGCATAATTACGATCCGTTAGATATCGTAAACACCAATATCTCAGATATATCTAATTTTACTTCAGATAGAGGCGATAGTATTGCCTTAAAAGATCAAATTACAGTTCTAGGCTTTTTAGGGAAAAATCCTTTGGATAAAATGATTGCAGTATCTAATCTTAAAGAGTTAGTGTACGATAAATTTAAGGGGTTTAAGAACTTTCAAATTATAATCGTTGTTCCTAATGGTACTGAAGAAGATATTAAAACGCTTAAAAAGGAGATTAATACCTATGAAGATTTAAAGTACTGGGATTATGCATTCGCAACTGAAGGTGAAATAAAAATGTTATACAATACCCTTAAGTCTAAAGAACGATTAGATCCAAACTTATCTTCTAACAACGTGTTTATTATTGATAAAGACTTAAGTCAACGTGGTAGACTTGATGGAAGGGATGAGAAACAGGTAGAAGATAATAAAGCTGCTTTTAGTGTATATTCCTATAACATGATTGAAGTTGCAGAGATTAAAAACATGATGAGTGATGATGTTAGAATTCTGTTTACAGAATACCGAGAAAAGCGACAAGGTAAATTTGACGATTCTAATACGAGAAGAAATAAAGAAATATTGAAAGATAATGAGTAATAAAACAAACTATTCTTACGTCGGTATTACATTCATAATTTTAATTTTCGGAATTATATTTGTTCCTAAAATCATAGATCGCGTTAGCGAGGGAGACATTATAAGAGACGAAAGTCGCAGTCAAGATGTTTCCACGTCTAATTCCGAAGAAAACGCTAATAAGCCTTCAAAAACTGACTTGGTTTATCTAGAAATCAACGGTGAATCGAAAAAAGTACCAGCCTTTAGTTTTACAAACCAAGAGGGTAAGACAATTACCAATGAAGATTATATAGGTAAAGTCTATGTAGTAGAGTTTTTCTTTACCACATGTCCAACCATTTGTCCTATTATGAATAGAAACTTAGTAGAGGTTCAGAATCAATTTCAAAGCTTTGATAATTTTGGTGTTGCTTCATTTACCATTTCTCCAGACATTGATACTCCTGAAGTTTTAAAAGCTTATGCAGATAAGTATGGTATTTCAAACCCTAATTGGCACCTAATGACAGGAGATGAAACAGCAATTTATAAATTAGCAAATGAAGGGTTTAATTTATATACTGCTAAGGATGATAGTGTAGAAGGTGGATTTGAACATTCTGGAAACTTTGCATTAATAGATAAAGAAGGTTATATTAGATCTAGACAAGATGATTTTGGAAACCCTAAAATTTTCTACAATGGACTAATCGAGGAAGCCGTAGGAGTTGATGAAGATGGGATTCCTCAAGAAATAACGATTTTAAAAGAAGATATTGCTAAGTTATTAAAGGAATAGAAATTGTAGCTTTACCATTCAGAATTAAAATGTTGGCCTAATGAATTCAATTGATTTAGAAAAAGAAAAGAAATATAATAAGTGGATTGTTATTCTATCCATAGTTATTCCTATTGCAGTTGCTGCATTGTTCGGTGTTAACCTTAAAGAATTAGGTTTCGATGTAGAGCCATTAAACATATTACCTCCAATTTATGCTACGATCAACGGGTTTACTGCACTAGTTTTAATTGCGGCTTTTGTTGCAATAAAAAACAAAAGAATAGTACTTCATGAAAGTCTAATGACCACTGCTGTTTGGAGCTCTGTTATATTTTTGGTGCTTTATGTGGCTTATCACATGACTAGTGATTCAACTAAGTTTGGAGGTGAAGGAGCTATAAAATACATCTATTATATCATTTTAATTACTCATATAATGTTGTCTGTAATCATTATACCTTTTGTATTAATTACATATGTAAGAGCCATATCAAATAATATAGAACGTCATAGAAAAATAGCCAAAATTACATTTCCAATGTGGTTATATGTTGCCGTTACAGGAGTTATCGTTTATATAATGATTTCACCTTATTATGTATAATTAGTAGATATTTATGAAACGCAAGATTATTTTTTTAGTGTTTTCGGTTTTATTCTTTTTAAAGACTAATGCCCAATGTGCTATGTGTAGAGCTGTATTAGAAAGTGGCGAAGATCAATCTGCGGCAGAAGGTATTAATGACGGCATCGTTTTCTTAATGGCGATACCTTATATTTTAGTGGCTGTTATTGGTTTTATTATTTACAAAAAATTTAGTGGACCAAATAAATCAGAATAGTTTCTTTTATGTATTAGGTTCAATTAGAGTCTTGTAATGCTATCTTTGTCAATGTGAAATACAGAATTTCAGAATTAAATGAAATTACGATTTTAACTAATTTCGAGAGGTTTTAGATTTTGATAGGAATAATTAATTATAAATTAGTGTAACACATAACGATTTATTGAGACAAATAGACATCATGAAAAAATCAATCCTTATAACATTACTTCTTTTTGGAGTTTTTGCACAAGCCCAAAATAAAAAATGGACGCTTAAAGAATGTGTAGAGTATGCTTTAGAAAATAATATTTCGGTAAAGCAGAGTGAGCTAGACGTAAAAACCACAGATATAGAAAAATTAACTGCTATAGGTCAATTTTTGCCATCAGTAAACATTGGAGGTAGTGTTTCTAAGAATACAGGTTTAAATTTTGATCCTACTACAGGAAACTCATCAACTACAACATTCCTTTCTTCATCAGGAAATATAAGTCTAGGTTACAATTTATTTGATGGATTGCAGAATATTAGACAAGTCCAACGTGCCGAAATTTCAAAACTAGCGGCAGATTATAGGTTGTCTAAAATGAAAGATGATATTTCATTATTTGTAGCCAATGGATACATTACAGTAATTTTAAATAAAGCTAATCTTGAAGTTTTGCAATCTCAAAATGCAGTAACTCAAGAACAAATAGAACGAACAAATCAATTAGTAGAAGCAGGTTCTTTGCCAAGGGGAGATTTATTAGAGATACAAGCAACAGATGCTAGTGAGAAACAGAATATTGTAAATGCAGAAAATACCATTCAGATTTCATTAATAAGTTTAGCGCAATTGTTGTTAATTAAGGATTATGAAAATTTTGATATTGAAGATGAAGGTTATGATATTGTAGATGATGGTATTTCTACGAAGTCCGTTTCTGAAATTATTGAAAATGCAAAAGCAAATAGATCTGAGATTAAAATAGCGGAGCAGAATGTTGCCTTAGCAGAAAAAGATGTTCAAATTGCAAAAGGATCTTATTGGCCAACTTTAAGAGCTTTTTTAGGCTATGATACACGTTATACAGATGCTAACGACATTCCGTTTAATGAACAAATTTATCTAAATGACGGTATTGGTTATGGCTTAAGTCTTAATGTGCCTATATTTAATGGGTTTTCGGTTAAAGGAAATGTACAACGAAATCAAATCAACTTAGAACGTACTAAATTTCAATTAGAACAAGAGGAATTGACTCTAGAGTCTACCGTATATCAGGCTTATGTAGATGCTAAAGGAGCATTAAAATCTTTTGAAGCAGCAAGTAAGTCCTTAGAATCTCAAGCCTTAGCTTATGATTATGCTAAAGAACGTTATGATGTTGGTTTAACCAATGCTTTCGACTTTAGCCAATCTAAACAAAGATTTGATAATGCTAATATTCAATTAAATCGTGCTAAATACGATTACATTTTTAAGTTAAAAGTTCTTGAGTTATATTTTGGTATACCAGCAACTGAATTAAAGTTTTAATTATGAGCAAAACAGTAAAAATAGTTATCGGAATTGTCGTTGTGGCCTCGATTGTATTAATCGCAGGTAAATCAATGGGATGGTTTGGTAAAAAAGGTAATTTTAAAGAAGTTACAGTCAAAGAAGTAACCTTACAAGATATTGTAGAAACTGTATCTGCAACGGGTAAAATTCAACCAGAAGTAGAAGTAAAGATTTCTTCAGAAGTTTCTGGTGAAATATTAGAATTACCATTTAAAGAAGGTCAAGAAGTTAAAAAAGGTGATCTGTTGGTAAGAGTAAATCCAGATTTAATTCAATCTGCAGTAAGTCGTTCTCAAGCGTCGTATCAAAACGTAAGAGCAGGTTTAGAACAAGCAGAAGCGAACTTGAAACAAGCAAAAGCAGATTACGAAAGAAACAAAACACTTTTTAATAAAGGTGTAATTTCTAAAGCAGATTGGGACCGTTCTATTGCCGCTTATGAAACATCTGTGGCAGGGAAAAGCTCAGCTTACTATAGTGTACAGAGTGCAGCAGCTACAGTAAATGAAGCAAAAGACAACTTAAACAGAACTACGATTTATGCACCAATGAGTGGTACAATTTCACTTTTAAATGTAGAGTTAGGTGAACGTGTTGTTGGTACGCAACAAATGGCAGGAACCGAAATTTTAAGAGTAGCCAACTTAAATAATATGGAAGTTGAAGTCGATGTTAATGAAAATGACATTGTAAAAGTGAATATAGGTGATTCTACAATTGTTGAAGTAGATGCTTACTTAAAGAAAGAATTTAAAGGAATAGTTACCGAGATTGCTAATTCTGCTGCAGGAGATTTAGCCGCAGATCAGGTTACAAACTTCAAAGTAAAAGTTAGAATCATTGAAGAGTCATATAAAGATTTAACAGAAGGTAAACCTGAAACATACTCACCATTTAGACCAGGAATGACTGCCACTGTAGATGTGATTACAAAAACGCGAAAGGATGCTATTTCTGTACCTATTAGTGCTATTGTGATTAAAACAGATACAAGTTCTACTAAGAAAAATTATGGTGAAAAATCTAATATAGTTGATGATAATTCAGGGAAAGAAGAGGTGAAGTTTGAGTGTGTTTTTGTGAATGTAAACGGAAAAGCAAAACTAAGAGTTGTTAAAACTGGAATTCAAGATGATACTAATATCGAAATTATTTCGGGTTTAAGTAAAGATGATAAAATCATTACAGGACCATATAATATGGTTTCAAAAACCTTGAATGCTGGTGATTTAATTGAAGATAAGAATAAAAAATCAGAAGATGCTTCTGAAAAATAAATAGATAATTGATTTCATTATTGTGTTTTAGCAATAGTTTTAAATTAGCTATCAAAAAATTAACAACGCAATGGCATTAGTGCTAAATATAGAAACAGCAACAACAAATTGTTCGGTCTCTCTGTCTAAGGATGGGGAGACTTTAGTTTTAAGAGAAGATAATAGTGTTGGGTATTCGCATGCAGAAACATTGCATTTGTTTATAGACGACGTTTTTAAAACAGCAAAATTACAACCGTCAGAAATAGATGCTGTTTCGGTGAGTAAAGGGCCTGGTTCTTATACAGGTTTGCGTATTGGTGTGTCGTCTGCCAAAGGCTTGTGCTTCGCTTTAAATAAACCATTGATTTCTATTTCGACATTAGAAAGTTTGGCGCATCAAGTTAAAGAGACTGACGGATTTATTATTCCTATGTTAGATGCTAGACGTATGGAAGTGTATTCTGCAATATATAATTCAAATTTAGAATTGCATAGAGAGATTAAAGCAGAAATCCTTACAGAAGACAGTTATAAAGTGCTTCTTGAAACAAATAAAGTTTATTTTATAGGAAGTGGTGTAGAGAAGACTAAAGGTCTAATTAAGCATCCTAATGCTGTTTTTGTAGATGGAAAATTACCTTCTGCAAACGAAATGTCTTTTTTAGCAGAAATTAAGCATAAAAAAAGCGACACCGAAGATGTCGCTTATTTTGAACCTTATTATTTAAAGGATTTTGTAGCTTTAAAAAAGAAAGCTTAAGCTTCTTTGTGTATTTCTACTTGATGAGGATAAGGTATTTCAATACCAGCAACATCTAAAGCTTCTTTAACTTGTTCTGTAACATCAAAAAATACAGTCCAATAATCTTCTGTTTTACACCAAGGTCTAACCACAAAGTTTATTGAGCTATCAGCTAATTCTGATAAAGCAATTGTTGGCGCAGGATCCTTCATTATTAAAGGATGTGCAGCTAATACTTTGCTAAAAACGTCTTTTGTTTGCTTAATGTCTGCATCATAGCTTACTCCAAATACTAAATCGACACGTCGAGTTCCTTGAGTGGTGTAATTAACAATGTTTCCATTAGAAAGCGATCCATTTGGAATGATGATTTCTTTATTAGAAAGGCCGATTAATTTTGTGGTAAAAATTTCAATCTCTTTAACAACACCTATTTCTCCTTGTGCTTCAATTAAATCCCCAATTTTAATAGGTTTAAAAATCATGATTAAAACTCCACCAGCAAAGTTACCTAATGAGCCTTGTAAAGCTAAGCCAATAGCTAAACCAGCTGCTGCTAGAATTGCGGCAAAAGAGGTGGTTTCTACTCCAACAGTACCTAATACTACAATGATTAAGACAATTTTTAAAATCCAATTGATAAGATTTAATAAAAATTTACTTAGACTCTCGTCATAGTCGCCTTTAGCCATGACTTTTTTGACCGTTTTTAATAGCATTTTTATTACCCAGCTTCCTATAATCCATATAAGTATAGCTCCAATAACTTTTGGGCCAAACTCAATTATGAAATTATAGCCTGAGTCAATCCATTTTTGTGTATCCATGTTAATTTTATTAGTTTTAGTTTAGTTAGAAAAATTCAACGTTTTAAATGTTGAGTTTTAGTTTATTATTTTACTTCGAACGTTAATTTTAAAGCCACTCTAAATTCTGTTACAGCATCGTTGTTAACGATGGCACTCTGATCTTGCACATACACTGAACGTATGTTTTTAACGGATTTAGAAGCTTCTTTTACTGCTTTCTTTGTTGCGTCTTCCCAACTGATGTCTGAGTTAGATAATACTTCAATTACTTTTAATACTGCCATAGTGTTATAAATTGTTAATGGTTATATTTTTTAGACACTATAAGTTTAAAAAAGTCACTTTTACTATATTTATTAAAAACAAAATCTTCGATCAACCCATTTTATACTTGAGCTAATCGAAGATTATTTTAGAACACTTTATAAGATTTTATAAATGTATAAGAATTGTAACCACTATTTAATTGTAGATAAATAACCAACAATTTTAATAAGATCGTCTTCGTCCTTTAGGCTTATTTTATTTTCCTTGATATATGCTTTTATTTTCTCTGAATTATCCGGGAATAATTTAAGAAAATCTTTACGTTTAGATGGTAGTAACAAAACCTTATCACCAGTTTTATAATAATAGACATCATTTAATCTTTTATATTCAGCTGGTTTTGCTTTGTCATACCCAGTTAATGCAGGTTTGCTTTCTATGAACTGTACTAATTCTTCTTTTAAAAGTGAAATGGAATCAATCTCTTTTAAAACAACAAGAAATCCTTGTTTTAAATCACCTTGCTTATTTGAGTAGTTGTAGGTTTTATATACTTTTTTTCTTAGAGTAAATGTTATTTCATAATCTTCGGAATTGAATAGCGCAATGGTGTCATTTTCCCTTTGAATCTGCATTTCACCCAAATTAGCATTATATCTAGCAACGAAAGTTTTGTTTTTAATTTTTTTGAATTTAACAACTTCGAAATTTTCGTTTATAAAAGGAGAACCTTTAGCGTAAAATGATTTATCAGCATTTTGTTTAATAGCAAAATTTACGCCATCTAAACTACTGTGTAAAGTAGTTTCGTTGGTGTTTTGAAATTGAGCATAACTTATTTCAGAAGCACTTAGGCTAATAAGGATTATAGGAAGTAGATGTTTAATACGTATCATAATTTATTTTAAAATTTAATTTATACTACAGATAATAATATAATAGGTTTTGGGTTTATTAATCAATGTACCAAATTAATATTGCTGTTGTTTTATCAATATTTATAATGCTTTTTATCACTAAGTTTATTGAAAAAGAACAACCTAGAATACAAAACTAATAAATTCTAATTAGTAATAAAATTTCAACACGGATTTAACATTACCATAGTCTTTGCGTTATCTTTAAATTAAGTATGAGGTAAATATATCTATATAAATAGGATCAGTGTAATAAAATGCTTTTATGGTTTAGAAATAGAAGATAAATAAGCGACAATTTTTATGAGGTCATTTTCATCTTTAAGGCTTAGCTTATTTTTTTTAATGTATGATTTTAGTTGAACCTCAGTCTTTGGGAAAGAACTTAGAAATTGTTTTTTATTTAGAGATAAAACCCTAGTATTATTCTCAAAATTTAGATAATATGTGTCATTTGCTTTTATAAATTTAGCGGGTTTTTCTTTGTCATAAGACGATTTTGGTTTCACTTTATCTTGAAACTTTATATGTTCTTTTTTTAAGAGTGTAAAACTTGAATCTTTGCTCACAACAACTAAAAACTCTCGTTGAAGATTTAAGTCGGCATCTTTATAAGTATAAGTTTTGTATTTTTTATTACTTGCAATAAATGTTATTGTGTAATCAGCATTATTATCTAAAGCAATGATTTTATCATCACTCAGTTTTATTTCCATTTCACCATTATATGCATTATACCTTCCGCTATATATTTTGGTAGTAAGATCTTCTAATTTTAAGGATAGAAACTCTTCTGTAATGTAAGGTGAACCTTCTGCTAAAACGGTTGTGCTTATATTTTTTATATTTAAATCTATTTCTGCTAAATCTAAACCTTGATTTTGGGAAATGGCCATATTACTATGTAGACCAAAACAGATTAATGCAACCCAAATTTTTTTTAAGTATGTTTTCATAATTATGGTTTTAGTTTTGATCTGAAAGAAAAGTCATTAGTATAGTTTAAATAGGCATCGTTTAAAGTTAATGTATTTTAACCATTTATAGCATTTACACTAATCGAATCGTCATTCAGCATATCTTTTAACATAGTTTCAATACCGTTTTTAAGGGTGAAAGTTGATGACGGACAACCACTGCAAGCTCCTTGTAATAACACTTCAACTTTTTTAGTTGCTTCATCGTAAGATATAAATTCAATATTCCCTCCATCACTTTCAACAGCTGGCTTTATGTATTCCTCCAATATATTTATAATATTCTTAGATGTATCATCTAAAGCTTCAAACTTTTGCTCTATGGCTTCTTCTGTTTTCTGAAGTTTTTTTGGAGCGTCATCATTTAGAATCGTTTTTCCATCTTCGACATAAGATTTTAAAAATTCTCTTAATTGAAGGGTAATATCTTCCCATTCTACAATATCAAACTTTGTGAGGGAAATAAAATTCTTTTCCATGTATACATTTTTTATAAATGGAAATTGGAATAATGCTGTGGCAAGAGGAGACGGTTTAGCATCTTCTATAGATGTAAATTCATATAAGTTTGGCACTAATACTTTATTACATACAAATTTTAGTACTGCAGGGTTTGGGGTACTTTCTGCATAAACAGTAACTGCAGCCTTAGGCTTACTGGCATCTTCGCTTACTACAACTCCGTCGTTAGACAAGTAATCTTCAATCTGAAGTGCAACTTCGTTTTCGACATCTTTCCATTCAACAATGTTATAACGCTCAATAGCGATGAAGTTTGAGGATATATATACTTTTTTTACAAATGGAAGGTAGAAGAGTTGTTGGGCTAATGGCGAATGTTTAGCGTCGTCTATGTTGTTAAATTCAAAGCTGTTATGATTAGTTAAAAATCGGTCTGCTTCAAACTTCTTTATGGTATCGTTAGAAGTATTTACTATGGAAATTTTGGTCTGTGCCATCTTTTTTATTTGCAAAAATAGGGAATATGATGCTTAAATATTCAGACTTTTAACTAAGTTTTAATCTACTGTAATTGATTTTTTATCTTACATCATTTATATATTCATAAGTGCTGTATAAACATAAATTACTCGGCCGATAATTGATCTAAAAACATTTTAATGGATATTTCTGCTGGTATTCCTAATTTCTTTTTCAATCTACTTCTAGCGACTTTTACAGTATCTGGTGTTACATTTAAGATTGTAGCAGTTTCTTTTATAGACAAATTCATTTTAGTTAATAAACAATAGCGAATTTGTGTATCTGATAGATTGGGATATTTGTTTAATAATTTAGCCGACATGGTTGGGTATTCTGATTCTATTCTTTTTGTAATAATGGATACGTCTGAAGCAGATTTGATAAGATCATTTACTTTTTGTTTGGCAGCTTCCAACTTTGGTATTATTGGTTTTTTTATTTCGTTTAGTTCGTTCTTAATTAATGTTAGTGTTTCTATCCGTTGCGATAATGCTATAGCAGAAGCTTCTAGTTCGTTTTCACGAAGTATAATTTTTTCTTCGAGTAATTTTTTCTCATTACTCTTTAGAACTTCTATAATTTTTTCTCCTTTTTTATATTTTCTAAATAAAAGAATGCTACCTAATATTAAAATGATACTTACAAGTATGGTGCTAATACTTAAATAATAGAGTTTTTGCTTTTTGTTTTCTATTTCTAATAACTCAATGTCAAAACTTATTTGTTGACTTTTTTGTTTCTCTTTTAGAAGTTTTATATTAGAGTCTATATAACTAGAAAGGGCTTTTTTTTCATTAGATCTTAAACTATCTACTAGCGCATCTTTTTTTTGATATGTTTCTATAGCTTTTGAGTAGTGCTTTTTTTCTGTATAATACTCTGCTAGTCTGTCATAAGAATCTTTCTTAGATTCAGGGCCAGAAGATAGTTTAATGGCTTCTTCTCTATAAGCAATTGCTTTATTAAGATCTCCAGCAGCATGATAAAATGTGCTTAAATAAGCCGTGTTATTAAAAAGAAGCCGATAGTCTTTGTTTTCTAGGCAATATTTTCTCACAACTACGGCAGAGTCAATGGCTTTTTGGATATCTCCTAATTTATAATAATCATTTGCTAACCTGTTTGTAGTCCACCAGATTTCTGGAATGTCATTATCTTTTTTGGCTATTTTTAATAGTTCTTTATGTAAAGGATAACTTTTTTCGGGCATTTCCTTATGGACATAATTTGCTGAAATATTTTTTAATAATAACTTTTTTGTAAAAGATCCTATATTAACAGTGTCTTTTAATAGTGGCGTGAGTACTTCGAGTGCTTTATCGTATTGGAATTTATGGTAATAAATTTCAGCGATTGAAATGTTGTAGCCTATAAATAGTTTAGTGTCGCCCTCTGAAATGAATGGATAAACCTTAAAGTAACTTTCTAAGCCTTGTTCTGGTAATCCAAATCCATTGGCTAATATCTGCCCTTTATTTAAGTAATATTGAGGAAGTTTTAATGCTTTAATTAGTAAGGTATCTTCTTTGATACTTTTTGTTGCAATTTTTGTTTCAAAAAGATCGGCATAATGTAAAACACTATCAATATTTGGGTTTGAATTTACACCATGATACCACATTAATCCTTTATAGGCAGAAAGTATGCCTTGGTCGTAAGAAAGTTTTTTTGATTGTCTTAAAAGTTTGTTGTGAATATAATAAGCTTCTTCAGAGGCTTGTCCGTAAAATTGATTGTGTAAACTGTCTAAGTCATTAATTTTAATTAAGGGTTCATTATCTTGAGCATAGCATGTATTAACAAAAAGAAGGATGTAAAAGAGTATACTTGATTTTTTTAAGGCATTTAAAAACATAATTGCTTTATGGTTTTTGTTAATTTGATGTGCTAATTCTTCTCAAAAAAATGAGTTATTATTTTTCTTTTATTATTAAAAGGTTCTTTAAAGCCTTTAATGATAATGAAAGTTTATAATATAATTAAGGCTTTTAAATTTATTTGGATCTTTTTGTGATAATCATGATTTTGGAGTGTGTTTTTGCTGAAATTAATGCATTTTTAAGCGTAATATTGAACTCTAATATTTTTCTTCTTGGAGTAGTTTATATGTTAATTTTTTTTTACTCTTAATTATTTTTTTGGTGGTCGACGCTTTGGATAATGTTGTTTTTTCTAAGATAAATTCAGCTAAAACCCAATAGTTTTACTTAATTCTCATTTATTTAGTAATATCTCTGTATTTTTTATTGTAATTTATTTATTTCGTTAACTAGTTGTTTGTTAAGTTTTTATGCGGTTGTGTTTTTGTTTATTTTAACGTGATTACCTTTTGATAACCCTTAAAATTCAAAAATAAGGAAGATAATGTTCAACTTGAGCTTCATAAGTTTAAAATATTTAATTCTCTTTAAGAAGATTTAGTTTTTAAACTATAAAAAAACACTAACTATTTAATCTTGACTTTATGAAAAAAATTACTTTTCTATTTATTCTAATGATTGCTTTTTGTTGGCAATCAAATGCGCAATTCACAGAGAGCTTTGAAACCGAAATACCAGCGACATGGACTGTTTTAGATCTTGCTAGTACAACATCGTGGGTGTGGGAAGGTGCACCAGAAAATGGAGCACAAGATGGTTCTTCAGTTGCAAAGATTGGATCTGGGTTTCCTGATTCTAACGATGATTACTTAATTACCCCTCAAATTTCAGTGACTTCTGATTTAAACGATAGATTGACATTTTATGTAAAATCAAGAAGTGGTTTGTTTTTAGATCCTTATGAGGTGGTATTATCCACAACCACAGCTACTGCAGCTGGTTTTACTGTAATTCTACAACCAGATAGCGAAGCTTCTGATGAATGGACTAAGGTTACTTTAGACCTGTCATCTTATAATGGCCAATCAGTTTATGTTGCTATTAAATCAACGTCAAGTGATAATTGGGAATTGTATGTAGATAATTTTGTGAATGACACATTTCCTGCTTGTATGGAGCCTACAGAGTTAACAGTAGATAATATTTCTACTACAACAGTAGATTTAGCTTGGACAGAGAATGGTACTGCTACAGCTTGGAATATAGAAATTGTAGATATTACTGCAGGTGGAACTATAACTGGAGTTTCCACAATTAGTGACGTTACTAACCCTTATACGGCAACTAGTTTAATGTCAGGTACCCAATATGAATTTTATGTGCAAGCAGATTGTGGTGTGGTTGATGGTTCTTCTATTTGGGTAGGTCCAATGTCATTTACGACGGTTTGTGATACTTTTACAGCACCTTATACACAAAATTTTGAAAATGCAGGTGATATTCCAGCTTGTTGGACAATGTATAGTGATTCAGGAGAAGAAGATTGGTTTTTTAGAGATTCTGGTCCAAGTCATGTAGGAGATGGTGGAGACCTCTCAGGCAGTACATTATCAGATGGCTATTACGCTGTTTGTGATGCATCGAGTACTCATGGTCCAAGATATTTATTGAGTCCTTTTGTAGATGTAAGTACATTAGCGACACCTGAATTACGTTTTTATGAAATAAGTAATGCAGAAGATTCAAGTAACGCTCAATTGGATGTAGAAATTTGGGATGGTGTTGCCTGGAATCTTATGGCTACATTTGATACCAATACAGATGGTTGGGAGTTAAAAATAATAGATATAAGTACATTAACATATACAGGGCCAGCACAAGCTCGCTTTACCTTTTCTGAACCTAACGGAGGTAGTGATGATGATATCGCGATTGATGATGTAATTTTTGATAACCCTATACCTTGTATCTTTCCTGCAGATTTATTAGTTGCAAATGTTACTGCTACAACAGCAGATTTGGCATGGACAGAAACTGGTAGTGCTACTGCTTGGAATATTGAAATTGTAAATTTAACTGCGGGAGAAACTGTAACAGGTACAGCAACACTAACTGGAGTTACTAATCCTTATACAGTAACAGGTTTATTATCTAATACCGTTTATGAATTTTATATCCAATCAAATTGTGGTGCCACAGATGGAAATTCGTCTTGGATAGGACCAGTGTCTATTATAACGGATTGTGAAGCTCTGACAGCACCATATACAGAAGGTTTTGATAATGGTGGTGCCATACCAGATTGTTGGAGAATGTATAGTGATTCAGGTGAGGAAGATTGGATTTTTCAAGATTCAGGATTAAGTCATGTTGGTGATCATGGTGTCATAATAGGAAGTACAGCGACAGGAGGTTTCTATGCCGCAGCAGATGCTTCTCAGGATCATGGTCCTAGATATTTGGTGAGTCCTTTTGTAGATGTTAGTACATTAACAACACCAGCATTAAGTTTTTATGAAATAAGTAATTCTGAAGATTCAGAAAATGCACAACTAGATGTGGAAGTTTGGGATGGTGCAGCTTGGAATCTAATGGCAACTTATAATACAAATACAGTAGGTTGGGAATTGAAGACTTTAGACATTAGTGGTTTAACGTTTACCGGACCAGCACAAGCGCGTTTTACATATTCTGAAGTTATTGCCCCTGGTGATGTTGACGATGATATTGCTATTGATGATGTTACTTTTGGAGAGGCGCCTGCTTGTATGGCTCCTACAGATTTATCTGTATCTAATATTACATTAACTACAGCAGACGTCGCGTGGACAGCTAATGGTAATGGTACTACTTGGAATATTGAAGTTGTTAATCTAACAGCAGGTGAAACAGCTACAGGAGTAGCAACAGTAACAGGAGTTACAAATCCGTATACACTTATAGGTTTAACAGCTGATAACCATTACGAAGTTTATGTGCAGGCCGATTGTGGTGCAGAAGGAGTTTCTACATGGACAGGTCCATTTGTGTTTGCAACAGCAATTGTTCCACCAGCTTGTGAAGGTATTTTTGTTGATGGAGGAGGAAGTCATGGAGGTTATTCGGAATCTGAATTTTCGTCTTCGACTATTCTTCCAGATTCAGCTGGAGAAGCCGTAACTATTACATTTACATATGTTGATATAGAGGTTGATACTTTTGGTACAGGTGAACAAGATGGTTGTTATGACTACTTAACTATTTATAATGGGCCAGATAATACATATCCTGTTTTAGCACAAACATTGTGTGGCCAAGACAGTAGCAATGGAGATAATACAATCGTAGCCGATAGTGAACTTCATATCGGTGATTCTTTTACATCTACAGATGCATCAGGAGCCTTAACTATCGAGTTTAGGTCTAGTCCTTATACCAATTTAACGGGTTGGGAAGCAACAGTGTCATGCGCTGTTTTAGGTGTTGAAGATGTAATTAACGAAGCGGCATTTACTTACTATCCTAATCCAGTTAAAAACACGTTGTCATTTAATGCTCAAAAAAGTATTGAAAATATAATAGTGTACAATATGTTAGGGCAAAGGGTGTTAAATACAGCGCCTAATAGTATTGCTAGTGAGTTAGATATGTCTGGCTTAAGTACTGGTGCTTATTTTGTTAAGGTTACTATTGAAAGTGTGACGCAAACGATACGAGTAATTAAACAATAAATTTACTATAGAACGCAGAAGCCACTTAATTTTACTATGTGGCTTTTGTTGTTTTTATTGATTTAGGATTTAACAGATGTCTGTTTAAAAATTGACTAATTTTTTTTACCGAATTAAATAAAAATTGAAATGAATAAGAAAATCTTCAAACTGACCTTTTTAGCTTTCTGTTTGCTTGGGAGTTCAATCGCTTTATGTCAAACAATACCCTCACCAGTTGGGGTGTCTTGTCCTTCTAATAATTCTACTTACGTATTTACAGAAGAATTTGATGATTCTGATGGATGGATAGGTGATATAACAACAAATAATATTGGTGGTAATTGGGAAGTTCCGGGTAATTCAGATAGTAGCGGAACCGGACCAAGTTCAGCATTTAGCGGTTCTAATTATATGAATTTTGAGGCTTCAGGTAATGCTAACCAGGCCTCAGCATCAATCATTAGTCCTGTAATTGATCTTACTACAGCTACAGATGGGGCTGAATTGTCTTTTTATATGCATGCTTATGGTGATAATATGGGGGAATTGGAAGTCGGTATTTCTACTTCAATTTCGGGTCCCTTTACAAATGTATTTACATGGGCTGGTCAATTACAGACGTCTAGTTCTGAAGCTTGGGTTCCGGTAGGTATTAATTTGGATGCTTATCTTGGGCAATCTATATATCTTGAATTTAAGAATACACGAGCCACTTTTAGTAGTAGAGCAGATATTTCTATTGATTTGGTGCGTGTAGAAACCTGTGGGACATTTTGTATCTCACCAACGCTTTCTCTTAATTATGTCAATTCTAATGATTCAAATGCATCTGCTAGTTTTTATTGGGTAGCTAATGATAGTGAAACGTCTTGGGAGTATGTTATACAGCCTTCTGGATCTGATATTCCAACCTCAGGTATAGTGTCTACAGTTACAAATATTATTGAAAATGATTTATTATTTGGAATGGAGTATGAGGTATATGTAAGAGCAAATTGTACAAATGGTAATAGTATTTGGGCGGGCCCCTTAACTTTTACAACTCCAATACAAACAGATTTTATAGTAGATTGTAGTGCTGGCCCTTTAGTAGAGTCTATGTGCTATGGTGATAACGGAGTTGTAAATCCTGAAGTGTTCACTTTTACAAGTACAGACGGTACACCTTTAACTTTAACTTTTCAATCTGGTTATGTTCAACAAGGATGGGATCCTTTGGTTGTTCTTGATACTAATGGTTCGCCTATTGTTGCATACACTGATTATTTCTTTGGTGATGATGGTGATCTTGCTGGATTTTCTTATACGTCTAGTGGTAATAGAATATCATTTTATATTGCTTCAGATGATTTTTTACCATCGAGTTGTGCAAATGGTGACTTGCCTATGAAAAATGGTATTAACTATACCGTTGCTTGTGCTACATGTACAAATTCAGAGTCAACATATGCATTTGTAGATGATTGTGATAATGGTGATCAATATTTAATAGATGTTAATGTTGGATCTTTAGGTAGTGCTACATCATTAACTTTATCTAATAATATAGATTTAAATACAACTAGTGTAACATCAGCAGGAATATATCAAATCGGTCCTTTTCCTTTTGGTGTAGATGTTATATATACTTTAAATAATGATCAAGATTTTAATTGTGTGTTTAATAGTTTGCCTATACAATTAGCGGCTTGTATTCCAGAGAATAATGACTGTTTAAATGCGGCAGTTGCGGTTGTAAATACAGATGAAAATTGTACGCAATTAAACTCTGGTACGCTTTTGTCGGCAACTCCATCAGGTGTTCCTGCATCGTCTTGTTCAGGGGATTCTGATGATGATGTATGGTTTCAGTTTATAGCCTTAAATAACAGTCAAATTATAACATTTGAGAATATAGTTGTTAATGGTAATTCATCAGGTATCAATCATGCTGTGTATGAAGGTAGTTGTGGAAATCTTAGTGAACTATATTGTATGGATAGTACTACTAGTGTTACACCACAATTAGTAATAGGTAATACCTATTTTATAAGAGTTTTTTCAGAAGGTTCTGAAGCTGAAGATGTTACTTTTGATTTATGTATAAAGGCCGGTTTTAATAGTATAGAGGTTAGTGATGATTCTCATACTATTGAAGAATTGATACAAGACGTATTATTTGGAAGTGATTGTGCTAATGTTTCAAATATTACATTTTCAACAGGCAGTAGCTTTGATAGTGGTCAGCCAAATGGTATTGGTTATTTTACAATGGACGGAGATGAATTTCCTTTTGGTGAAGGAGTTTTAATGAGTACAGGACATGCTATAGCAGCAGCTGGTCCAAATAATAATTTAATGAGTGCAGGCGGAGGTGCATGGCCTGGTGATTATTATTTAGATAATATTCTAGGTGTAGATTCAAGAAATGCTACTATAATAGAATTTGATTTTGTGCCTTATTCACCCAATATAAGTTTTGATTTCTTAATGGCTTCAGAGGAATATACTGGGGCTATTGGAGGTACTGATGAATGTAATTTTTCTGATGCCTTTGCTTTTTTCTTAACAGATTCAAACGATAATACAACTAATTTAGCAGTTATTCCAAATACAAATACTCCTATTTTAACAACTAATGTTCATCCTCAAAATACAGAGTGTGCAGCTATTAATGAAGCGTATTTTGGTGAATATATCACTGAAAATTTGCCACCGATGAATTATAATGGTAGAACGGCTGTGTTTACGGCACAATCTCCTGTGAATATTGGGGAGATTTACCATATAAAGCTCATAGTTGCAGATGATAGAGATTCACAGTATGACACTGGTGTTTTTCTTAAAGCAGGAAGTTTTGAAATTGGAGAATTAAGTTTAGGAGATGATATTACTATTGATGCTGGTACAGCAAGTTGTTCAAATGAGCCTATAATCCTAGATACGCATGCGCCAGAATTTCCACATGTTTGGTATAAGGATGGTTTTGTTATTTCTGGTGAAAATTCTTCTACATTAACGGTTACTGAACCTGATTATTATGATGTTCAAGTCGTTTTTTCAGATGACTGTATGATATCAGATAGTATTCTTGTTGAATTTCTTCCAGCACCAACAGCGAATTCAGCTGATGATTTATTTGGGTGTTCTACAACAAATCAGGCATTATTTAATCTTGCAGAAAATGATGATGTTATTTTAGGTGTTCAAGATTCATCAGAATATACAGTTACTTATCACTTATCGGAACAGGATGTTATAGATAACTTAAGTGCATTGACATCTCCTTATACTAATATTTCAAATCCTCAGACAATTTATGCTAGAGTCCAAGATAACGCTACAGGTTGTTTTGCTTTAACAACATTTGATTTGGTAACTTCTACACCAGCACATACAGTAGAAAGTATAGACTTTATTGGCTGTGATTTTGATAATGACGGTATTGTTAGTTTTGATTTATCAGAACACAATTCATTTGTTCTTAATGGTCAAGATGCTTCATTGTTTAATGTTACATATTATATGTCTCAAGCAGATGCTACATTAGGTACAGGTGCTATTACAGGAGCTTATGATAGTTCAGGTGAAATGTTATTTGTGAGAGTAGAATCTATTGATTACATCAATTGTTACGTAACTAATAGTTTCAATTTAGTAATAGGAAGTGAGCCAGTTACAAATTTTCCTGCAGATTTTGATTATGAAGTATGTCCAAATACAACAACACCAATAATTCTTGAGGCAATACCAGAAAACTATTCCCTTTCAGAAGTTTCTATTGTTTGGTACCGTGATGGTGGTGTTATAGATAACCAGAGTAGCTTAAGCTTACCTGTGTTAGAAGCTGGATTATATGAAATTGAAGTCATATATAATGATACTGGTTGTAATGAATTTACTGAAATTACAGTTATCGAATTAGAAACCTGTGTTATTCCTCAAGGCATTTCGCCAGGCGTATCTCCTGGGCAAAATGATTATTTCGATTTAAGTAGCTTTAATGTTACCAAGCTAGAAATATTTAATAGAAATGGAATGCTTGTGTATTCTAAAAAGAACTATACCAACGAATGGGAAGGACAAACCAATGAAGGTAAGGAATTACCAGTAGGTACTTATTTCTATACTATGGAATATGAAGGTGGTGCTAAAACACGTAGTTCTTGGATATACATTAATAGATAATAGATTAATAGAATCAACTTAAAATATAATATGAAAAAACTCACTATTATAGCGGTTTTGCTTTTAGCATTTCAGTTGCATGGGCAACAAGACCCTCAGTACACGCAGTACATGTATAATATGAATGTCATTAATCCTGCATATGCAGGCTCTACGGAGAACCTTTCTTTTGGGTTATTGTACAGAAAACAATGGTATAAACTAAGCGGAGCGCCAGAAACAGGAACGTTTTTTGGCCATGCACCTTTAGGTAATAATATGGGATTAGGTTTATCTATTATTTCAGATCAGATAGGACCTGTAACAGAAACAAATGTCTATGCAGATGTTTCTTATACGTTGCAATTGGGTGGTGAACATCGTTTGGCTTTTGGTGTTAAAGCTGGAGCAACTTTCCACGATATTGGTTTAACCGATTTAGATGTCATAGATGATACAGATGTGTTTTTTACTGATGACATTAATAGTACAACACCTAATTTTGGAGCAGGTTTATTTTATTATACAGATAAATATTACTTATCACTTTCTGTTCCTAACTTTTTGTCTTCTGTTCATTTAGATGCAAACGGTAATAAAATAGGCTCTGAAACACAACACTATTTCTTAACTGGTGGTTACGTGTTTGATTTATCACCAAATACAGAATTAAAGCCATCCCTTATGGTTAAATCTGCTTTTGATGCTCCAACTTCTTTTGATGTTAATGTTAATGCAAGGTTTTATAAGAAATTTGAAATTGGGGCATCATATAGATTAGATGATTCAGTTTCTGGCTTAGTTAATTTTGCTATATCACCATCTGTGAGAATTGGATATGCTTATGATGCTGTATCTTCTAGTATTAAAGCTTATGCACCAGCATCTCACGAGATCATGCTATTATTCGATCTTGATTTTGGAAAACGTGTTTCTCGTTCACCTAGATACTTTTAATCAGTTAAGCTAAATCAATTATGAAAAACTATAAAACATTATTATTAATTACATTGATGAGTAGCTTTGGCCTAACTGCTCAGAATAAAGACACTAAAAAAGCAGATAAACAATTTGCACAATACGAATTTATAAAGGCTATAGAGAGCTATAATAAACTGATCGCTAATGGTAACTCTGATGCATACGTTTATGGGCAACTTGCAGAAAGTTACTATAACGTTTTTAACACAGAAGAAGCTGAACATTGGTATGCTAAAGCATTAGAAATATCAGAAAAACCAGAAATGATATATAAGTATTCACAAATGCTTAAAGCTAATGGTAAGTATGAAGTATCTAATCAACAAATGGAAAAATTTGCATCTATGCGTCCCGCAGATCATAGATCTGTAGCTTTTAGAAAAAATCCAAATTACATTCCTAAGATTTTAGAACAGGGTAAAAAGTTTAATGTTCAGAACGTTGATTTTAATTCTGAGCAATCAGATTTTGGAGGTATTATTAATGATGGCAAATTATACATTACTTCTGGTCGTAATGATAGTCGTAAAACATATGGATGGAACGATCAACCATTTTTAGATATTTATACAATCACTAAAAACACAGACGAGACGTACCAAGAAGCAGTTTTAGCAAATAATAAAATCAATACAAGGTTTCATGAAGGTTTAGTGTCTTTTTCTCCAGATGGCAAAACCATGTATTTCTCTAGAGAAAGTTATTTTGAGAAAGATTTTCAAAAGGACTCTTTAAGTAGAACAAAATTTAGTCAACTTTATTTATTTAAAGCCACTAAATTAGATAGTGATTGGAATACTATAGAAGCATTAGCTGTTAATAGTGAAAACTACTCAGTTAAGAATCCAGCAGTAAGTTCTGATGGTAAAACCTTATATTTTGCCTCAAACAAGCCCGGAGGTTTTGGTCAATTTGATATTTATAAAGCACCTATAAATACTGATGGTACTCTAGGTGAAGCGGAAAATTTAGGTCAAAAAGTAAATACTGAAGGCCAAGAAATGTTCCCATACGTTAGTAGTAACAATACTCTTTATTTCTCTTCAAACGGCCATTTAGGACTTGGTGGATTAGATGTGTTTTATACAAAAGTAATTGACGATAAAATAGCACCTGTACGCAATGTAGGTATTCCTATAAACAGTAATGCAGATGATTTTGCGTTCTCTATTGACGAAGAAAGTGATGAAGGGTTTGTGTCTTCTAATAGAGAAGGTGGAAAAGGTAGTGACGATATTTACACATTTAAAAAACTACAACCACTTTGCGATGTATTAATTAGCGCTACTGTTTTAGACGATAAAACTCTTGAGCCTATTAGTGGTGCATCAGTATCTTTATTTGATGCAGAAGGTAATAAGGTAGTTTCAAAAACAACGAATGGAGAAGGTGTTGCAGAATTTATTGTAGAATGTGAAGAAGACACAGAGTTAGAAGTTGTTATAGAAGGTTTTGATAGCAAAAAAGTAGAAGTGAAAGGCTCTAACGAAGAAGAAAATAATGTTCAGATTTCTTTAGATCCTATTGAGAAGTTAATCGCAGATCAAGTTATAAATTTAGCGCCAATTTTCTTTGAATTTGATAAATCAAACATTACAGCACAAGCAGCTTTCGAATTAGATAAATTAGTTCAGATCATGAATAAATATCCAGAAATGGTTATTAAAGCCACATCACATACAGATAATAGAGGAACAGAGGTTTACAACAATGCATTGTCTAATAGTAGAGCAAAAACTACGGTTCAGTATGTGATTTCTAAAGGTATAGACGAATCTCGTATTACAGGTGAAGGTAAAGGTGAAACCGAACCTAAAGTAGATTGTACTAATGGTTGTACTAGTGCGCAACATGCAGAAAATAGACGTTCAGAGTTTATTATTGTTAATAAAACGCTCTAATGAAATAGGGTGTTTAGTTTTAATATTTGATTAGTAAACCATATCATTTTTACTTTAAAAAAATGCAGATGTCAATCAGTGCATGGTTTAGTTAATTCTTAAATTTAAAAAGTAATGTTATATAGTTCACAAGCGACTCTTTTAGATGATTTGAATTCAGAAAATGATTTTCGTTATTGTTTAAAATTTGAATTAATCGAATTTTGCAAAGAAAATGATTTGCCTACTCATGGAAGTAAGGTGAAAATAAGAGCGAGAATCGAAAATTTTTTAAATAGAAAATCCAAAAAAAATGCAAGAGAATTTTTACTTAAAAATAAGCGTAGAGTTATAAAAAAAATCGCATAAAACGGATCTCAGTTGTAATGTGCATGCAATTATAATAAGTGTGGAGGTAGCTTTATATTATAGTTTATTTTTGCACTTAAACTAAAAAAATACATTTCGCGTTTAAAATTTTATGCTGATTCATATGAAATGGTTAAATTTCATGCTTAATAATGGACTGTTTGGTAAAAGGAAACTTATGGTAAAAATTACAATCTTTATAATATCTTTTTTAATAACTACAATAAGTTTTGCGCAAGACTTATCAATGCAAAATGACACATTCAACAGATGTGCACCAGATAAGTTTTTTGATTCAGGCGGAGAATTTGGTAATTACGAAAATGATGAAAATTTCACGACTACAATTTGTCCTCAAAATGAAGACGAGTTTACGATAGTTAATTTTACTCAGTTTATCACACAGTTTAATCAAGATATTTTAACTATTTATGATGGCGATGATATAACCGCAGATATAATTGGGACGTATTCAGGTTCTACTTCTCCAGGATTTGTTTCAGCATCGGAAAGTAATAGTTCAGGGTGTTTAACTTTTGTGTTTACAAGTAATAGCAGTGGGAATATAAATGGTTGGGAAGCAGAAATTTTATGTGCAACTCCTTGTCAAGATATTGTTGCTTCTATTGATAATACAACTCCAGCCCTTAACGGAGCTGGTGTTGTTGGTATACTTCCAGGTGAAAATGTTGACTTTTCAGGTAGTGCTACGTTTTCGCTTGATGATACAGATGCATCTTATAATTGGGATTTTGGAGATTCAAACGAAGCAACAGGTGCTGATGTAAGCCATGTATTTACTAGTCCTGGCACTTATACAGTAGAATTAACAGTTGTAGATAATAATCCTCAGATATGCTCAAATACGACGACAATTACAGTTTTTGTTTTAGGAGAAAATGTTGTAGTAGATCAAGATATTTTTACTCCAGAACAACTTATTGAGGATGTTTTAATTGATAGTCCTTGTGCTTCTGTTTCTAATATTATTGCTTCAACAGGGTCTATTATTAGTCCAATTTTGCCAAATGGTATTGGTTATTTTTTTAGTAATGGAATTGACTTTCCATTCGAAGATGGCTTACTGCTTACAACAGGTGATGCGAGTAGAGCAGGTGGGCCTAATAATGATAATTTAAGTGATGGTAATTGGGCAGGTGATGAAGATTTAGATACCTATTTGGGAGTCGATTCTAATGATGCTACTTTTATTCAATTTGATTTTACACCTCAGGCAGATACTATTAGTTTTGATTTTTTAATGGCTTCAGAGGAGTATGATATGGGAACTTTTGAGTGTAACTATTCTGATGCCTTCGCGTTTTTATTAATGGATTCAGAAGATAACGTTACAAATTTAGCTGTTATACCAAACACCAATACACCTATCTTAGTAACTAATATTCATCCAGATAATAATGCAACTTGTGGTGGTATTAACGAAGAATATTTTGGTGCTTATACTCCTAACTCTGGATCACCGATTTCATTTGACGGAAGAACTACAGTTTTTACAGCAGAATCGGCTGTTATTCCAGGTGAAACTTATACGATAAAGTTAGTTATTGCAGATGATAGAGATAATAGTTTTGATTCTGGTGTTTTCATAAAAGCCGGTAGTTTTAATTTAGGTGGAGATTTAGGTGATGATATCACTATTGAGGCAGGAAACGCAAGATGTGATGGTACAGAAGTTATTTTAGATACAAGACTTGAAATGGCAACTCATATTTGGTACAAAGATGGTGTTGTGATTGATGGTGAATCCTCTTCTGTAATTACAGTTACAGAACCTGGAGTTTACTATGCAGATTTTGACTCTGATGGTGTATGTACAGGTTCTGCAGATCCTATAGTTATTGAATTTAGGGAGAGTGTAACCGCTAATCCATCTCCAAATTTATCAATATGTAGTGGTACGGGTTCAGAAGAATTTGATTTATCTCAAAATGATGATGATATTTTGGGATCACAATCTGCAGCAGAATTATCTGTAAGTTATCACCTTTCAGAACAAGATGCTATGGATAATATTGCAGCCTTACCTAGTCTTTACACAAATACATCTAGTCCACAAACAATTTGGGCACGTTTAGCAGATATTTCTCAAACTTGTTTTGATACCGTCTCATTTACGTTATCTGCAGAAGGCCAACCAACCATCAACCCCGTCTCAGATTTAGAAGTTTGTGATGACGATAGTAATGATGGATTAGCATCGTTTGATTTAAGTGAACA
>NZ_JABFDF010000004.1 GCF_013403985.1 Winogradskyella ludwigii | reverse complement strand
CTTAACTGTGGAAGAGTAGGTCGCCGCCTTTTTTAAGAACCCTTACTAGATAACTAGTAAGGGTTTTTTTTGTTTATTCCCTTTTTTTATAAACATAATATTGCAGTCTAATAAATTCTTCTAACCAGACAGTTCTCTGTTGTTTCATTATAATAAAAGGGCCAATCAGTTTACTTGTTATTATATAACATCCAAAATAATTTAATTTATTATAAATTATGGTAAATATTCCTTCTATGCATTTTTTAGAAATGGATCTATTTTTATAAGTATTTTGTATTACTAACCAATCAGTAATACATGGGACTTTTTTATTTTACAATGTGTATTGGCACATAATTGATTCAATCATAAGTTTTTATTGTTCATTATTTATAACCTAATATAGGTATTAAAGAAAATATAAGCTTATCTAAGCTTAATTGAATATTTAAAAATAAAAATCCCATCTGTAGAGATGGGATTTTTACTATTATAGTATATAGAAAATAGTTGTCATTTTTTCTTCTTAAAGATACTGTCTAAAACAGTATTAATACCTAAAAACAAAAAGGCTACAGCTCCAATACAAAGTATAAAAGCTATAATTAGTAATGGAATGTAAAGCGGCTTTTCACTATTATCTAAAGCTAAATGTAAAAGTGTTGGACCAGCAAACATTAATCCTAAGCATATAGCTAAACGTTTTATACCTTTTGCTAAAATATCTCTATCTGTATTATTTTCTTCTTCCATGAGTTATGCTTTCTCTAACGTTTTTGTGTTTACTTAATAATAGGGATGCTTCTGATTCAGAAATGCACAGCTCATTTACAATCATTTGTATAGCTCTATTGACTAATTTGTCATTACTTAGCTGCATGTCTACCATTTTATTTCCTTTTACTTTTCCTAATTGAATCATTACTGTTGTAGTAATCATATTAAGAACAAGTTTTTGGGCTGTACCTGCTTTCATTCTTGAACTTCCTGTGAGGAATTCTGGTCCTACAATAACCTCAATTGGAAATTGTGCAGTTAATGACAAAGGGCTAATATGATTACATGTGATACAACCAGTAATTATATTATTAGAATTGCATTTTTCTAAAGCACTAATTACATATGGTGTTGTGCCAGAAGCGGCAATACCAATTACAACATCGTTTTCTGAAACGTTATGAGCTTCTAAATCATTCCAACCTTGAGTCGTTGAATCTTCGGCATTTTCTACAGCTTTTCTTATCGCTTTATCTCCTCCTGCTATAATACCGATAACTAAACTATGTGGAACACCAAAAGTTGGTGGACACTCTGAAGCATCTAGTATGCCTAATCTGCCACTTGTACCAGCTCCTATATAAAAGAGTCGGCCTCCAATATTTAGTTTATTAACTATCTGAGAAATTAGATTTTCTATTTGTGGTAAAGCTTTTTCTACAGCAAGAGGAACACTTTGATCTTCTTTATTTATAGAATGTATAATCTCGTTAATGGTCATATTTTCGAGATTATTATAATTAGAGTCTTGCTCTGTTGTTTTTATAAATGTCATGCTATAAAGGTAAGAAATAATTTTGGCGGATAGGCTGCATTAGCGGTAGTAACGGCATACTTTTTACATAATTTAGAAATGTTATTTTAATTATTAGATTAAAAATGGAGTGCTTATATTATTTAATAAATATGGTAGTAAAAAGATATAGTGGATGACGCGACCCACCGTTAGTGGGGAATGCCAAAAATAATTATTTACTCTACGGTATAGACCAGTTCGTCTACTTCAGATAATCTAAAATAACCGTATGGAAAGTTATCTGGATTTGTTGTATTTATACAGTTTCCTCTTATAGTTGCTGGTTGAGTTTCAAAAGGACCTCCGCTTGAATCACTTCCTTGCTGTAGAAGGATAAACATAAAATCATAAAATTGACTTGAACTACCATAGTTTCTTATAGTAACGACATCACCAGATTCTAAATCTTCTTCTGTGTAAAATCCAAATATTTCATTTCCATCAGTAAAAGTATCGTCATAAACATTTAAAGTAGGTACTACAGGTATATCGCTTATAAATTCAAAGAAATAGTAATTTTCTATACCTATTGGATCTGTATAATAAGCCTTTAGTTCTATATCCTCACCTGAAAAACCTCCTTCGTTATTTTGCTCTACATAGTCTATAGGTACTACAGATGTTAATGTTTCGGTGGCTGTATATAGTTCACTGTTATAAGTTATTTCTAATTGATAAGTTTCACCTATTACAGGAATGAATGTATCTGTTAGGTATATACCTGTATTATCAGTTTCAATAAAATTGAAAATATTCCCAAAGGGATCTGAAATTTGAACAGTAGCACCAGTCGCTGGTGGAATAGCATCGTCAAAAAATGGAGCAGACAATGTGAGTTTTACAGTTTGGTTGTTACCTAATGTATTTTTAAAATAGTTAATTGAAGCTTCAATCACTAATTTGGGTTCTGTTGTGTTTAAATCTACATCTATAACATCTTCACAAGTTGTGAAAAGTCCTAAAAAACAAACTATATATATTATTTTTTTCATGATTTAGAATTTAAAATTATAAGAAAATGATGGTACTATACCAAAAATAGCTAAGCGTGTAGCTTCATTATTTCCGGTATTTCTGTTTTCGCTAAACGAAATACTTGCTGCATTCTTTCGGTTGTAAATGTTATATATTCCGAACACCCATTCTCCTTTAAAATTTTTAGTACTCTCAGGATTTGGATTATAATTTACAGCTACATCTAAGCGATGATACGATGGAAGTCTACTAGAATTTCTAGCTTCGTAATTAGGAATAATAATATCGTTGTATTGATACTGTCCATTAGGAAAGGTGGTTGGTTGACCTGTCTGAAAAATAAGATTAGAACTAAATGACCATTTTTTATTTAATTCATAACTTCCTGTTAGGGAAATATCGTGTGTTTTATCATAAGGTGTATTGTACCATTCTCCATTATTAATTCCAGTTTCAATTGCTGTTCTTCCTTGTGTTCTTTGCTCCGATTTAGAGAGTGTATATGCTAACCAGCCTGTAAATTTACCTTTGTTTTTTTTGAGAAGAACTTCCAAGCCATAAGCTCTACCTTCACCATTTAGGATAACTTGTTCAATAGCATCGTTTGCAATTAAATCTGCACCATCAATATAATCAATACGATTTTTAATGGTTTTATAAAAACTTTCGACCTCTAATGAATACGCATTGTTATTGAATGTTTTGAAATATCCAATAGCAACTTGATCTAATAATTGTGGTTTTATATATTTTCCGCTCGGCGACCAAACATCTAAAGGTGTTGGTGAGCTTGTATTAGACAATAAATGTAAATATTGGCTCATACGATTGTAACTTGCTTTTACAGAAGATTTATCATTTAATTGATAAGCAATAGCTAAACGAGGCTCTAGGTTTGCAAAAGATTCTATGACATCACTTTTACTAAAAGTTTCTGTGCCTATAGGATCGGCTTTTTCGTAGATACCAAAGGTTTCATTAAATATTAATGGATTATCGTTTTCATATACATTTAATTCATCTTGTCCTAATCTGTGAAACATGCTTAATCTAGCACCATAGCTAACAGATAATTTATCACTAATTTTATGTTCTGCGTCTATGTAAACAGCATTTTCGAATGCGTATTTATCAATAAGTTTATAGGGATTAATACCCGAATTGTCATTAATAGGTTTAATATCCCCTGGATTAAATTTGTAATACATACTGTTTAAACCATATTCTAGTTTAAAATTATTATTGATGTAATGTTTAAAATCGTATTTAAGATTAAAGTTTTTTATACCTGAATCCCAATCGAAACCAACAAAACTTAATTGCAATCCATAATAATAGTCTGAATAAATAAGCGATAAATTAGAAAATAGTTTGTCAGAAAAAAGATGATTCCATCTAAAGTTGACTACAGAATTTCCGAAGGTATTTTCGAAAGTATCTGAAAATTTAAAAACATCACGTCCAAAATAACCAGAAAGATAAATGTTGTTATTATCGTTTATATTGTAACTTAATTTTGTGTTGACGTCATAAAAATAAGCAACATTATCTAAATCAAAAAGCGGTAAGAAAAGGTGAGCATAACTACTACGACCACCAATTAAAAAGGATCCTTTGTCTTTTTTTATTGGACCTTCAGCTAATAATCTACTAGATATAAGTCCGATTCCTCCATTCATATGAAAAGACTTACTATTTCCTTCTTTTTGATAGATATCTAAAACCGAAGATATACGACCTCCGTATTTAGATGGTATTCCACCTTTGTATAATTTAATATCTTTTATAGCATCTGGATTAAATACTGAAAAGAAACCAAAAAGGTGCGATGAATTAAAAATTGTAGCCTCATCTAAAAGAATAAGATTTTGGTCTGCAGCACCACCTCTTACATTAAAACCTGAAGAACCTTCACCTGCATTAGTAACGCCAGGCAAAAGTGTAATAGATTTTATAACATCTACTTCACCTAAAACAACAGGCATATTCTTTATTGTTTTTATAGATAAAGAATTGACGCTCATCTGTGGTTTTTTTATATCTAGTCTTTCAATATCATCTATAATTACAACTTCATCCAAGCTTTCAGCAGCTTCTTCAAGTTTATAATTTTTGGTAATAGCTTCTTTAAGTATTAATGTTTCTGAAATAGTTTTATAGCCTAAGTAACTAATTTGTATTTCATATGTGCCTTCTGGTAATGTAATAGAGTAGAAGCCATACTCGTTAGTAATGGTTCCGGTTTGCAATTCCGGAATTATTATATTCACACCAATAAGTGTTTCATTACTGAGTTGGTCTGAAACAGTTCCACTTAATGTGAATTTTTCTTGAGATTGAAGGAAGAAAGGACTTAATAAAAATATGAGCAAAATTCTTTTAAGAAGTAATACCATAATTTATAATTGATGTAAGTTGGTTGTTATATGTATACTCGACGCTTTAAATAGCACTTTATTACATTGCATTAAAAATAAATGAAAAGAATAAAAAAAGCTTCCCGAAGGAAGCTTTTAACATAATAAAATATTAATAGTTATGCATTTATAATTGCATTAAATGCCTTACTTGGACGCATAGCATTAGTAATTAAATCTTCGTTAGGAAGGTAATATCCTCCTGTGTCTACAGGTTCTCCTTGACAATCGATAAGTTCTTTTACAATCGCTTCCTCATTAGAAGATAGTGCATTGAAGACATTAGTAAACTCAGCTTTTAAATCGGCATCATTATCTTGGTTAGCTAATGCTTCAGCCCAATATAGAGCTAAATAAAAATGACTTCCTCTGTTATCTAATTCATTTACTTTTCTTGAAGGACCTTTTCTATTTTCTAATAATTTATCAGAAGCATCATCTAAGGTTTTACCTAAAATACTTGCTTTTTTATTATCATTTACTTGAGAAAAATGTTCTAAAGAAACAGCTAAAGCTAAAAATTCACCTAAAGAATCCCAACGTAAATGGTCTTCAGCAAGAAATTGTTGAACATGCTTAGGTGCAGATCCACCAGCTCCAGTTTCAAATAATCCACCACCATTCATTAATGGAACAATAGATAACATTTTTGCACTTGTACCAACTTCTAAAATAGGAAATAAATCTGTTAAGTAATCTCTAAGTACGTTTCCTGTAACAGAAATAGTATCTTTTCCTTCTTTAATTCTTTTTAAAGTAAAGTTTGTAGCATCAACTAAAGAAAGAATTCTAATATCTAAACCTTCAGTATCATGATCTTTAAGATATAAGTTTACTTTTTTGATTAATTCAGCATCATGTGCTCTTTTCTTATCTAACCAGAAAACAGCAGGTGTTTGTGAAGCTCTTGCTCTAGTAACGGCGAGTTTTACCCAGTCTTGAATTGGTGCATCTTTAGCTTGGCACATTCTCCAGAGATCACCTTCTTCTACTTTATGAGTTAAAAGCACTTTTCCATCTGCATCAATAACTTCTACTTTTCCTTTAGAAGCAATCTCGAAAGTTTTATCGTGAGAACCATATTCTTCAGCCTTTTGAGCCATAAGTCCTACGTTTGGTACAGTTCCCATTGTTGTTGGATCAAAAGCACCATTCTTTTTACAAAAATCAATAGTTGCGCTATAAACTCCAGCATAACTACTATCTGGTATTACCGCTTTTGTATCTTGTAATTTTCCTTCTGCATTCCACATTTGACCAGAAGTTCTAATCATTGCTGGCATAGACGCATCAATAATTACATCACTTGGTACATGAAGATTAGTAATTCCTCTATCAGAATTTACCATGGCTAAATCAGCTCCGTGATTTAATGCAAATCGAATATCTTCTCTTATAATATCTCTTTTTTCTTCTGGAAGTTCACTTAGTTTTTCAAGTAAGTTACCAAATCCATTATTTACATCGACACCAATTTTCTCAAAAGTTTTTCCATGTTTTTTGAATAAATCATCAAAAAATACACGTACCGCATGACCAAAAATGATAGGGTCTGATACCTTCATCATGGTTGCTTTCATGTGTAGAGAAAATAATACGCTTTTATCTAAAGCATCTTCTACTTGTTCTTCTAAAAATTCAATTAAGGCTTTTTTACTCATTACCGTTGCATCGATAATTTCACCTTTTAGTAAACCTAAATCACTTTTTAAGTTGGTTTTGTTTCCTTTAGCATCCGTATGTACAATGTTAATTGAAGTGGCCTCGTCTAAGGTTACAGATTTTTCATTATTTGCAAAATCTCCTTTAGACATTGTTGAAACATGTGTTTTAGAATCTGATGTCCAAGCACCCATACTGTGAGGGTTTTTCTTAGCGTAATTTTTAACGGCTTTTGGTGCACGTCTGTCAGAATTACCTTCTCTTAGTACTGGGTTAACAGCACTTCCTTTTATTTTATCGAATCGTGATTTAATATCCTTTTCAGCATCATCTTTAGGCTCATCTGGATAACTCGGAATCTTGAATCCTTTACCTTGTAATTCTTCAATAGCGGCAATAAGTTGCGGTACGGAAGCACTAATGTTAGGTAATTTTATAATATTAGCTTCAGGTTTTTTAGCTAATTCGCCTAATTCTAATAAGGCATCTGTTACTTGTTGATCGTCTGTAAGAAAATCTGGAAAAGCAGCTAAAATTCTAGCAGCTAATGATATGTCTTTCGTTTCAATTGTTATCCCAGAAGACTTTGTAAATGATTGAACAATAGGTAAAAAAGAACGTGTTGCTAAAGCTGGTGCTTCATCCGTTTTTGTATAAACAATCTTTGCTGTTTTTGTCATAAGTCTTAAAAATAATTTAAATAATAATCTGCTTAAAATTAAGCTGAACAAATATACGAAAACGATTGATTTTTACACGAATAAGATATGCACTAAACAAGCCTAAAGTTCAATAAAATGGTAAATTATTGTATAATGTTTGAAAATTAGTCACTGATGCGAATATTATATGCTTCCAATAAGCCAGAAATATTTTGTTTTGAAAACTTAGCTTGCTTTATTTTATTTTCTGAAGGGTTTATGGAAAGATTATAAGCTGAATAAAAATCGGCAGATTGTAGGTTAGATTGTTGAAAAATGGATTGTTTTAAATCACAATCTTTAAAAATTACATGATTGGCATCCGTCTCTGTAAAATCTACTTGATGCATTATACAATTAGAAAATGTGGTATGTTGAATTTTTAATTGATAGAAACTACTTAAATTTAAAGTACAATCTGTAAACTTAAATGAGAGTAAAAAAGTATTACAGTTTTGAAATAGGACACCTACGATTTTACAACTTTTAAATATAATAGTATTAAACGTTGTGTGCATTACATTAACATTGCTAAAATTACAATCGATGAACGTACATTCTAAAAAACTATTATTTGAAAGGTCTGAATTCTCAAAATTACAGTTGGTAAAAATACAGTCTGAATATTCTGCTTTTTGTAGCGGAACTAATGTGAAATCTTGATTATTAAAATCTTCTTGATCTGTTAATGGTAGAATCATATTACAAGAATACAAAAGAAATTGTATAGTGAATAGTTAAAGGTTTCTATTTCTTTATCTTCATAGTAGTTTGAAGTATTTCGCTCTAAACAACGAAATAAGTAATTATGATATAAACTAATCAAGCTATAAACGTTATTATTATTATTATTATTATAGTTGAATACAAATAAAAAGCCATATCACTACAGTAAAACTGAGCTGATATGGCTTTCTTAGAAACGTTACTAGTATTACCCATTTAGCTTTACTAAATCTACTGTATCACATATGTTCACAGATTTTTCGGTTATAAAGTATCCGTTTCAAATCGAAACAATTCATATCTTTCAAAATGTATTGACCTGATATTACTATGTTTCTTAGGTTTGTTTTTTCGATATTTTATGTTTTTGGTTCTTATTTACATAAGTACTACAACATAAAACATTGCTCATCTCTTGTGTTCACTTTCGAATCTACTTCAAGTTTAAAAGCTTTTCATCTTAGTTATATGATCTAACTAAAATTTCATGATTGTTTTTCCAAACACTTGTTATTGCAAGTTGGTATACAATCTCAAAAACAACCTCAATACGTAAAGAACGTGTCTTTAAGTAACAACTAACATAAATCTGAAATAGATTTTAAAAACAAAATTAGACTTATTATTAATTGTTTTACTAATTTAAATAATTAATTTGGATTTAAGGTTTAATCAACCTTTTAGATATCAACAGCTTATGAACCATGCTTATTAACTTTTGTTAATAAGCATAAAAAAAAGCCTTCTAAAAAGAAGACTTTTAATTGTAATATATAAGTTAAAATTATTTTCTTCTAACTTCTTTGATTCTAGCTTTCTTACCTGTAAGACCTCTAAAGTAGAAAATTCTAGCTCTACGTACTTTACCACGTTTGTTAACTTCAACTTTTTGTAAAGCAGGTAAGTTAACAGGGAAGATACGCTCTACACCAACTGTTCCAGACATTTTACGGATTGTAAACGTTTCAGAAGATCCACTTCCTTTACGTTGTAATACAACACCTCTAAAAAACTGCGTACGTACTTTTTCTCCTTCTCTAATTTCGTAGAATACTGTGATTGTATCACCAGCACTAAATTCTGGAAAGTCTTTACGTGTTACAAATTCGTCTTGTACAAATTTTACTAAATTCATTTTGTTTTATTTATAATAGTTAATTCAAAGTAACATTCACGATTCTCGCCAGAGGTTAGTCCAAATTGGTTTGCAAAAATAATACTTTTTTGTTTATTGGCAATACTTTGGGTGTGAAATTTTAGTGTGTTGGTTTTTAGGCTAATTCGAGACTATAATTATAAACAGAATAGGCTTTTAAATCTGTTTTTTTGAAAATTCAGATAAGACTAATAGTATTAAACCAATAGCAAATATTAAATAGAACATGCTTTGAACAATTGTAGAAATACCTTGAGCTATTAAAAATGTATCCATACTTTCTTTACCTGCAAAAAAACTAAGAAATATACTACCTATATATGTAATACAGCCCATGCTGTTACCAATTAAAATTAACCATGTAGCCAAAGTTTTCTTTTTAACAAAAAGAATAATTGAGGCAATCAATAGAATCAATGTAGAAAAGCTACTAATAATTTGACCTACTGTAAAAAGTATTTCTGTTGAGCTATCCATTATTTAAAATATTTTTTTATTAATCTTCCAATAAATCTGGTCGCCTTTCTTGTGTTCTTTTATAAGCTTGTTCTTCTCTCCATTTTTCAATTTTTGGGAAGTTACCGCTGAATAATATTTCTGGCACTTTCATACCATCGTATTCTCTAGGTTTAGTATAAATTGGTGGTGCTAATAAATTATCCTGAAATGAATCTGTTAAGGCAGATGTTTCATTACCCAATACTCCAGGAATTAAACGGATTATCGCATCACACAAAACGGCTGCTCCTAATTCGCCACCAGAGAGTACATAATCTCCAATCGATATTTCCCGAGTTATAAATCTATCTCGTACACGTTGGTCTACTCCTTTATAATGACCACAAAGAATAATAATATTTTCTTTTAAAGAGGTTTGGTTAGCAATACTTTGGTTAAGCTGCTCTCCATCAGGTGTCATATAAATAATTTCGTCGTAATTACGTTCGTTTTTTAGCTTTGAAATACATTTATCTATAGGCTCTATGGTCATTACCATTCCAGCTCCTCCTCCAAATTGTGTATCGTCTACAGATTTGTATCCACCTGTTGCAAAATCTCTTAAATTGTGAAAATGTACTTCTACCAAACCAGCTTCAATAGCTCGTTTTAAAATAGAGGCTTCAAACGGACTTTTTAAAAGTTCTGGTAATACAGTTATAATATCTATGCGCATAATTTCTTAAAATAGGTTGCGAAGATAGGGCTAATTGAAGAAATTTATAAATATTCAGAACTATCAAATATGTTCTTTAATTTTTAGATACGTTTAGGTACTTTATTGATAGCTGTTTTAATTTAGATTTTAAATAATACGATACCTTAGGTTCATAGAATCCGCTTAATATATATGATAAAACAACCATTAAAAACGTTGTGGAAATTACGAGTACATATTTATTAACGACGTCTCCTAAATTATCAAAAATAATATATCCAATCTTTTGATGAAGTAAATATAATGGATATGTTAGCATCCCAATTTTAATAAATTTTGAAGAATTAAGACGTGTTAATTTGTTGCAAGCAACGAGTAACATTAGTAAATAAAACAGGGTAATTATACTACAAGCTACAATCGGAGAAAATTCAGTATTAAAATGATTAGCCTTTTTTACAGTTTCTAAAATAGTGTGTTGTAATGAAATTAATAAAGTAACGGATAATAATAAGAAGTATTTTAAATTCAATTTATTGTTGTAAACCTGATAGAAAATAATTCCTGCTATAAAATACGAACTCCAATCTAAAATAAAGAAGGCTTTAGCAATTCTAAAAATTAAAAGTTCATTAAAAAATACATACAATATAGAAAGCGTTAACCAAGTATAAATTAAGTAATCTAATTTTAGTTTTTTAAATTTATTTAGGAGTAAATAAAAACCAATTACAAAAATATAGAATTTCATTTCTATAAAAAGTGTCCAGTACACTCCATCAATACTTTCTATTCTTAGATAGTTATGAAACATAGAAAGGTTTAAAATAAACTGACTAACCTCTGCATTAAATCTTGGAGCACCAAATAGTATAATCACTATAAAGGTCAGAAATACACAAATCCAATAAACAGGATATAGTCTTGAAACTCTTGAAATCACAAATTTTATTAAAGAGCCTTCCTTAATAGAGAGTGAAATGACAAAACCACTGATAATAAAGAAAATATTAATACCAAAAAAACCATATTTAGAATAAGCACTGATTTCACTAAAGTTTAAATCAGACAAATTATCGGCAGAATAACCTCTAAATAAATAATGATAAAGAACAACGACTAAAGCTGCAATAAATCTAAACAAGTCTAACAGGTAAACTCTATTGTCTGATTTTAATGACACGTTTTAAATTATCTTTAGTTTTTTAATCAAAAGTATTGGCTTTTATTTTCAATTAATTTACGGTTGCCTTGTTTTAATTAAAGTTGGTCATCTAATGTTTGAGTTTTAAGACTTATGCTTATTTAATTCGTCTTGTAACTGACGTCTTACTTTTTGCTCACGCTCTAAGGCATTACGTCTGTGGTCTTCAAATTCTGTTTCTACTTCATCAAGTCTTAGTTTGGCTTCACGTGTTGAAGAATTGCTACCTTTAAATTTATAGATAAATAACAATAAAAAAGCAAATAAACCAGCAATGATAGACCACATAATAACATTATAATTGGTTTTACTAGTTTGCATACCAAGTAAAGCCATATTGTTTTTTTCTGAGTCTGTTTGTTCTAAGTTACTTTGCGTATTTGCAAGTTTGCTTTTTAGCTCTTCAATTTCTTTAGTTTGATTTCCAACTACTTTTTCGGAATTTTCTAATTTAGTGTACGTTGTTTTTAAAGAATCAAGAACATGCGATTTTAGCGTTAAAAGCCACGAGAATTTAACGGCTTCATACTTCTGTCCGTTGGTACCTTTAAAATTACCAGATTTTTTAAAGATATATTCAAATTGGCTATCAATTGTACCGCTATTTAATGACAGCTTGTCTTCAGCATCGTCATCGTTTGATTGTCCGTTTGTTATTTGTAAACTGAATGTCACTAGTAGAATTACAGAAACTTTAGTCAAGAATTTCATCTTAGAGGTAATTTTGGTTGTTTTAAATTAATTGGTTGACAAGGTAATAATTTTATAAGGATATCATAAAGAAATTATCAAACATATAGCGTCAAAAAATTATAACGCAAATTATATACGTCATAAATTATATTTCAGATGTTGATTTTTTAAACAATACAGTCTCTTAAATACTTTAGGTTTTTAAGTCGCTGTAATTCAGTTTTATAATCATAAAAAAAATCTTGCCCTGAGGCAAGATTTAATTATTTTTCTCTTTCCATAATATCTAATAATAAGCATAGCGTCTTACTTTAGAAATGTATTTTGCTAACCTAATAACTTGCTGGCTATAACCATATTCATTATCATACCATATATATAGTATAGCGTTTTTTCCGTCTTTTCTAACAATGGTTGCTTTACTGTCATAAATAGCAGGAGCAGAGCTGCCAATAATATCACTAGATACTAATTCGTCACGCATTTCGTATTTAATTTGTTCTACTAAATCACCTTCTAATGCATACTTTTTCATAATGGTATTTATGCTTTCTACAGATGTTTCCTGTTCTAATTCTAAATTAAGAATAGCTAAAGATCCGTTTGGAACAGGAACTCTAATGGCATTAGATGTTAGCTTACCTTCTAGAGATGGTAATGCTTTACTTGCCGCTTGGCCAGCTCCAGTTTCTGTAATCACCATGTTTAATGCAGCAGCACGACCACGTCTGTATTTACTATGGAAATTATCTACTAAGTTTTGGTCGTTTGTATAAGAATGAATAGTTTCTAAATGGCCCGTTTTAATTCCGAAAGAATCTTCAATAGCTTTTAAAATAGGAGTAATAGCATTTGTTGTACAAGATGCTGCAGATACTATTTTTACTTTATCCGGATTGTGTTCTGTATGATTTACACCATGTACAATATTGGGAATACCTTTCCCTGGAGCAGTTAATAAAACTTTGTCTACACCTTTGGCTTTGAGATGTCTGCTTAACGCTTCTTTATCTCTAAATACTCCAGTATTATCAATTACCAACGCATTATTGATTCCATATGTTGTGTAATCAATATCTTCAGGTGCATTAGCAGAAATAATCTTTACAGTTGTTCCATTAATAATTAAAGCTGAGTTTTTTATATCAGTACTAACCATACCTGAAAAATCACCATGTACAGAATCATTCCTTAATAAGGACGCTCTTTTTTCTAACACAGTTTCAGTAATCTCGCCTCTAGTTACAATTGCTCTCAATCGTAATTGTGTTCCTTTTCCTGTACGTGTCATTAATTCGCGTGCCACCAATCTACCAATTCTTCCAAAACCATAGAGAACAACATCTTTAGGTTTTATACTTTTATTGTCTTTAGCTTCTCCTAATTTAGATGAAACAAAAGCTGTAGCATTGCCATATTTTTCATCTTCTAAATGGAATTCGTAAGTTAGTTTTCCAATATCTAATTTGGAAGGTGGTAAGTTTAAAGTACTAATGGCTTGTGCAATTTCAACAGAATCAAAAATAGAAATTGGTTTCTGGACAAAGGCTCCAGCATACTCATGCAAGTTTAAAATTTCGCTTACATTTCTATCTATTAACTGATTTCTAAATATGACAAGTTCAATAGACTTATCGTACCATAAATCGCTAATAATTTTAATAAACTCAACAGTTGCTCTGCGACGATCAGCTTGAAAAGCTAATTCTTTTTCGTAAGATTCGTTAAATCCCATTTTTTGGTGTGGTTTTAGTTTTTATTTAGTTTCAAATACTATTTTTAGATTGAAATTAATACAATAATCACTGTCTTTATTTTTTGCCTCTAATGGAAAATAAACCTAATTGATACTATGGTTTAAGTGAAATATAAAGCCAAAATAAATTGCTTTTTTTGTACTTATTCTAACTAAAATTAGCTCTTATTTTTTGCAAAAGTACTATATTTCAAACGTTTTCGTAGTATCTTTAAATAAAAATAAAGCCTCTTCAAAGAATCATACTTTGAAGAGGCTTTATTACGAAATAATAACAACTTTTTTATCTAAAATTAAACACTACTTTTTCACCTTGATTATTGATCACTTCAATTTGAAGGTGTTCGTTATATTGTCTTGTTTTGATGGCATTTTGAGCATCATCTATAGAATATAATTTTTTACTATTAATTTTTGTGATAATACTACCTTCTTCAACACCATTTTTATTCCAAGATAATTTATTAGCTTCATCTAACTTTGAGATTTTAACGCCATATTCAGCTTTAAAGTTTTTAAGATCTTTTTCTGATGCATTTTTAATAAGTCCAATAGTTGGTAAATTATAGCTTGAGATCTTTAATAAGGTTACAGGTAGTTCCTTTTCGTCTCCATCTCTTAATAAAGTTACGTTTACAACATCATCTGGACTTTTTGTTTTTAAATAACCGGTTAAGTCTGAAAATTTATTAATTTCTACATTATCAATTTTCTTAATAATATCACCAGATTGAATACCTGCCTTTTCTGCACCTGTGTCTTCTTGCACATCGCTAACATAAAAGCCTTCAGTGGTATCTGTTCCTAATTCTTCAGACGCTTTACTATTAAGAGCACCTCCAACAACACCGAGAATTCCGTTTTGAACATTACCATATTCCATGATATCATTCACAATTTTTCTAGCAATATTACTTGGAACGGCAAAAGAATATCCAATATAAGAACCTGTTTGCGACGAAATAGCGGTGTTAATACCAATTAAATCTCCATTTGTATTTACCAAAGCACCTCCTGAGTTACCTGGATTTACAGCGGCATCAGTTTGTATAAAAGACTGCATGTTTTTACCCGATAAGTCTCTAGATTTTGCACTAATAATTCCTGCAGTAACTGTAGAGTTTAAGTTAAAAGGATTACCAACGGCTAACACCCATTCTCCAATTTTTGCGCTATCAGAATCTCCAAATGCCATAAATGGTAAATCTTCATCTGGCTCAATTTTTAATAAAGCAATATCAGTAGCTTCATCTGTACCAATTAACTCGGCCATATAAGATTTATTGTTATTTAACGTAATGCTAATTTCGTTAGCATTTCTAATCACGTGGTTATTAGTTACAATATAACCGGTTGGAGAAATAATAACGCCACTTCCTGTTCCTACTTGAGCGCGCTGTGAACTTCGTCCGTAAAACAAATCTTGCATACTCGTTGGTGCATTTACAATCGCTGTGTTTTTTACGTGTACCACAGAATGTATAGATTTATCTGCTGCTTCAATAAAATTGGGCGTCAAAGTTGTGTTGTTATTTATTGCGTTTACAGTATTGCTTGTAGGCACAACCATAGGGAACTCAGCGGACTGTTCTACAGCTAATTGATTATTATTGTTTTCAATAAAAAGTTTATAACCGCCAAGGGTTAATAGGCCACCTAATGCCGAAACGCATACTAATGTTAGAATCTTCTTCATGTTTTTTTCAGTTTTAAGTTTAACTATTCTATTACTATTTGTGTTTAACTAACGATTAAAATTAGAAATTTATTAGTTTCGTTTTTCATTTTAACGACTATTTAACGTCAAATTTAACGACGCTTTAACAAGGCATAATACAGTGTAATATTCTTATATTTGCCTCTTATATATGATTATGACATTTTATAAATATCAAGGCACAGGAAACGATTTTGTTATCGTAGATAATCGTTTACAAAACATAGATAAAACGGATACTAAACGTATAGCAGAAATTTGCGACAGACGTTTTGGTATTGGTGCAGATGGATTTATTCTTTTAGAAAACGATAAAGATGTAGACTTTAAAATGGTCTATTTTAATGCAGATGGTAATGAAAGCAGCATGTGTGGTAATGGAGGAAGATGTATTGTAGCTTTTGCTAAATTCTTAGGTGTCATTGAAAACTACACAGAGTTTATAGCAATAGATGGCTTGCATAAAGCTAAAATTGAAAACGGAACAGTTCATCTTCAAATGCAAGATATTTCTGAAATTGAAGCTTATGATAACCATCAGTTTTTAGACACAGGTTCTCCTCATCATGTAGAGATGGTTTCAGGATTATCTAATTTTGAAGTCAAAGCTAATGGTGCAAAAATTAGATATGGCCAACCTTACAACGAAAAAGGTAGTAATGTCAATTTTGTAGAGCAACTATCTGCCGAAAGTTTTGCGGTAAGAACTTATGAGCGTGGAGTAGAAGATGAAACATTTTCTTGCGGAACAGGTGTTACTGCAGTCGCTTTAGCTATGCATAAAAGTGGTAAAACCAAAAGTAATGCAGTGAGTTTAAAAACACCAGGAGGTATACTCAAGGTAACCTTTAATAGTGAGGAAAATGGTTACAACAACATTTGGTTAGTAGGACCTGCAAAACAAGTTTTTAAAGGCGAATTAGAATGGTAAGTTTAAAAGGAAAACAAATTTATTTAAGAGCCTTAGAACCTGAAGATTTAGAGTTTGTTTACAGTATTGAAAACGATACTGAACTTTGGGAATTGAGTGATACACAAACACCATACTCGAGATTTTTAATAAAACAATATCTCGAAAATGCGCAGCAAGATATTTTTGAAGCGAAACAATTACGGTTAGCAATTTGTGATAACAACGATTACACCATTGGTTTAATTGATGTGTTTGATTTTGATATAAAAAATAAGCGTGCAGGTATTGGAATCCTTATTCAAGATAAAGCCAATAGAAATCTTGGTTATGGTAAAGAAGCTCTAGAATTGTTAGTGAATTATTGTTTTCAAACTTTACATTTGCGTCAAGTTTATGCTAATATTTCTGAAACTAATTCAGCAAGTTTAAGCTTATTTAAAACGAATGGTTTTGAAAAAATTGGATTAAAAAAAGATTGGAGTTTCGACGGTAAAAATTATACTAACGAATATCTATTACAACGAATTAACGATTAACTATGTACATTAAAAAAATACTTTGGGCTATTGCTCTTATTGGTTTATTGATTTGCGCTTATGTAGCCTATTTTATATATGGAGCTATGTTTTCTCCAAATACAAGTTTCGAAAATGAAACGGCATACATCTATGTACCAACCAATGCTACGTACCCTGAAGTACGCTCGCAATTAGAACCACTTTTAGACGATATTGAAGCATTTGATGCACTTGCCAACCAGAAAAGGTACACTACCAACCTTAAAGCGGGACGTTTTGCTATTACTAAAGGCATGAATAATAATGATATTATTAATTCTATAAGAAGTAAAAATCTACCTCTTAAAATTGCGTTTAACAATCAACATAGTATTGCAGACTTAGCAGAAAGAATAAGTACACAAATTGAAGCTGATAGTCTGTCTTTATTAAACGCAATGACAGACGAAGCATTTTTGACTAAAAATGGCTTTAATAAAGCAACAGCTTTAGGTATGTATTTGCCAAATAGTTATGAGTTTTTCTGGAATACATCTGCAGAGACATTTAGAGATAGAATGTTAACAGAGTATAATCGTTTTTGGACAGAAACAAGAAAAGCACAAGCTAAAAAATTGAATTTAAGCCCAAATGAAATCATAACCTTGGCGTCTATTGTTCACGAAGAATCCAAACAAGCCGATGAGCAACCCAGAGTTGCAGGTGTTTATCTTAATAGATTACGTATTGGTATGCCGTTACAAGCAGATCCAACTTTAAAATTTGCAGCTTATCAATTACCTAAATATAAGAACACCATTATAAGACGTGTCTTAAATATTCATAAGGAAATAGACTCTCCTTATAACACTTATAAGAATACTGGTTTACCTCCAGGACTTATTGCGATGCCAGATTTATCGGCTATTAATGCTGTTTTAAAACCCGAAACACACAGTTATTTGTATTTTGCTGCAGATGCGAAGCGTATAGGTTATCATAAGTTTGCCAAAACTTTAGGCCAGCATAATAACAATGCGAGAGCTTATCACAGTTATTTATCTTCTCAAGGTATTAATAAATAAGGTGAGATCTATATTTGGTTATATTATGTTTTTCTTATTGGTAAGTAGTTCGCTATTTTCTCAATCAACGTTCAATTCGTTTTTAAAACCAAGTGATTCTTTAAATATATCACGCCGAAATACTGTAGTCATTACAGAAGCCACTTTAGCTACTGCAACATTAGTTGGTCTTAATCAATTATGGTATGCAGATTATGAACGTTCAAGTTTTAAAACGTTAAATGATAGTGGAGAATGGTTACAGATGGATAAAATGGGACATGTATTTTCATCTTATCAATTAGGAAGGCTAGGATCTAATACTTTAAATTGGGCAGGAGTTAGTGAAAAAGACCAATTAATTTATGGTTCTACTTTAGGATTTGGTTTTTTGACAGCAGTAGAAGTATTGGATGGTTTTTCCGAAGAATGGGGTTTTTCCTGGACAGATATGGCAGCCAATGCTACAGGAACTGGCTTGTATGTTGGGCAACAATTACTGTGGCAAGAACAGCGTATAGTCTTAAAGTATTCATTCCATAGAACACGATTCGCAAAACAACGTCCCAATAAATTAGGTAATGGTTTGTCTGAAGAGTTTTTAAAAGATTATAATGGACAAACGTATTGGTTAAGTGCTAATATTAATTCGTTTTTAAAAACAGAAACCATTCCTAATTGGTTAAACGTCGCTTTTGGTTATGGAGCAGAAGGTATGTTAACAGGAGAAGCTAATGATCCTTTATTCTTAAATCAAAATAGAAGACGTCAATTCTATTTGAGTTTAGATGTCGATTTAACTAGAATTAAAACCAATTCTCAGTTCTTAAAAACCATTTTTGACGTTTTTAACGTTATAAAAGTACCTTTTCCAACTTTAGAATTGAATGACAATGGACGTGTAAACTGGCACTCTGTCTACTTTTAAAGGTGATTGAAGACACTTAATCGCTTGATTTTCAATTATTACAAAAAGGTTGTATATTTGCACGCGAATTTGACGAGACGGTTTGGGGAAACTATTTTGTCATTAAAATTTAGCTGTTATGATTAAAAGTAGCATTACAAATTTCATAGTACCTTTTGCAATTTGTTTATTAATGGCATTAGCATTGTATCCAGATTCAACTCTTAATCCTGAAGTTTATTCTACAGAAGGTTTAGAGCTTAATTACAACATATCTGAAGATTTAGCTATGGTTACTCAAGACCATCCTTTAGATTATAATATGTTTACACCACATTTGGGAAAATCTTTTGAAGGATTTAAAGAAGCATTAGCTTTTAAAGAATCTAGAGGAGATTATTTTACGGTGAATACTTTAGGGTATTTAGGCAAGTATCAATTTGGTGCAGAAACCTTAAAAGTAATCGGTATTTATACACCAAATCAATTTTTATACAATCCTGAGTTACAAGAAAAAGCATTTATTGCAAATGCAGAACGTAATAAGTGGGTGCTTAGAAAAGACATTAAACGTTTTAACGGAAAGCGTATTGGTGGTGTAGAAATTACTGAATCAGGTATTTTGGCTGCTGCTCACTTAGCTGGACCAGGAAGCGTAAAGAAGTTTTTACGTAGTTATGGTGTTCAAAATTTATCAGATGCTTACGGTTCATCTGTTAAGTATTATATGAAAAAGTTTTCGGGCTACGATACGTCTATGATTACACCAGATAAGAAAGCAAGAGTAACACTTTAATACATTACTTACTACGTATGTAAAAAAGTGTATTATCCTCTATAACTTCAACTTATTTATTCTTTTAGTCCTTCTGTATTATAAATATAGCAGGTCTTTTATGAAGATCTTCTTTATTGTGTTTCCAATCCTTTGCGGTTTTGGTTCTAATGAATTCGGTTGGAAGAGTTAAATCACAAGCCACACAAAGTCTCGTATTTGGATGCAATGTGTTTGCTAAATCTTCAATCATTTTCATGTTCCTATAAGGAGTTTCAATAAAAATTTGAGACTGATTATGTTCAGAAGATAAGCGTTCTAAAGTTTTTAGTTTTGCTTTTCGTTCGCTTTTATCAATAGGTAAGTAGCCATTAAATGTGAAACTTTGACCATTCATACCAGAAGCCATTAAGGCTAGTAAAATAGAAGAAGGTCCAACCAATGGTACAACTTTAATATCCATTTGATGTGCCAAGCCTACAATATCTGCACCAGGATCTGCAATTGCAGGACAGCCTGCTTCAGAAAGTAAACCAATAGAAATTCCTTCCAAACAACTATCTAAATAAGTATTGCGTTCAGCTTCAGTAGTGTATTTATTAAGTACTTGGAGTTTTAATGAAGGTTGTGATTTGCCTGGTGAAACACGTTTAATAAATCGGCGTGCTGTTTTTTCATTTTCTACGATATAATAATCAATATCCTCAATTACTTTTTTTATTGAAATTGGTAAAACTTCTAATGGCGGATTATCGCCTAATCGTGTAGGTATGAGATATAATTTCCCTTTTGTTGTGTTCATTAATTTATAACTAGTTTATGTGAGGTCTGGGCTCCGGTTTTAGATCCAATCTTTAGGATATAGATACCAGTAGAAAGGTCCGAAGTATTTATTTGTTGTATAATGTGGTTATTACGTTGAATAGATTTTACAAGATGACCTTGAATATCGTAAATTGATATAGTAACATCTATATTTTTGTTACTGGTTGTTCCGAAATTAATATTTACAATAGTTTCACTTGGATTTGGATAAATCGAAATATTTGAACTTAAATCTTCACCTATACTTAAAGTTGTATCTGTAATTTTGTAAATATTTCCACTTGATAGATCCGAAATATAAAGTTCTCCATTATAAGCTTCTCCAAAAGCAGACCAATTACCAGTAAAAAGATTCAATGTTTTTGTCCAGGTATCTGTAGTATCGTCATAAACTAAATAGCCAATTTCTTGACTGCAATAATCGGCAAAAAAGTACCAACCTTCAAATCCTGAATATTCTAAGCCTCTATATCTATAGCCTCCAGTGATAGAACATTTAAATAAACCATCATCAGTGTGACTATAGCCATCAATTGGAAAGGTGTAAGTACTTACATCACCGCAGCCATTTGTATTGTAAGGTGCATTGGCTTCGTAACAACGCCATCCGTAATTTATTCCTGCGGCAGCTTCTGCAGCAGAGACACGATTTATTTCTTCAAAATTATTCTGACCAACATCTGCAATCCATAAATCTCCATTTAAGCGATCGAAAGAAAATTTCCATGGATTTCTTAAACCATAAGCCCAAATTTCTGCTCTGAAGTTAGTGTTTCCTACAAATGGATTAGTAGACGGAATCGTGTAATTTTCAGTAGACGTAGTAATATTAATATCTAATCTTAAAATTTTACCCAATAAACTTAAGGTGTTCTGTCCATAATTATCTGGATCTCCACCGCTGCCTCCATCACCTGATGAAATATATAAATAGCCATCTGCACCAAAAGCTAAATCTCCACCATTATGATTTGTATAAGGTTGATCGTAGCTTAAAATGATAAGTTCAGAATCAGGATCTGCCAGCAAAGGATTAATCGTATTTCTAGAGAATCTTGAAATTACAGTATTGCCAGAATTATTAATATAGTTTACAAAAAAGTAGCCATTTGATGCATAATCGGGATGGAAAGCTAAACCGAGAAGACCTCTCTCGCTCCCTGTATTTATCACTTTGCTATCAATGTCTAAGAATAATGTACTTTCAATGGTGCCATCGGCATTAATGATTTTTATAAAACCATCTCGTTCTACAACATAAAGTTTGTCGTTTCCAGCATGTTTGATATTAACAGGACTTTCTAAATTTGAAGCAAATAGTTCTAATTCTAAGTCTTGAGCATAAGAAGAAGCAATAAATCCTAAAAAGAACAATAATAATGGTGCTTTCATCTTAAATTGATTAAGTGTTGGGTACTAAATTACAAAAAAGACTTTTATAGTAAGGGAAGTGTTAGTATTCTTTATTTTAGTGACTTAGAGATTTTGCCAATATATCACAAGTTTCATTTACTAAATTGTAAACGTGCTCGAAACCGTTTTGACCACCATAGTATGGATCTGGCATATCTTTATTTTTAACAGAAGGATTTGCTTCGAGGAATAATTCTACTTTTTCAATATCATCACTATGTCTTGCCAAGCTAATGATATTATTATAATTTGATTGATCCATAGCATAGATATAATCAAACGTATCAAAATCTGAAACTTTAAATTGCCTAGCACTTTGTGCACTAATATCTAAGCCGTTTTGTTTAGCAACTAAAATAGAGCGTTTATCAGGAGAATTACCAACATGATAAGCTGCTGTGCCGGCAGAATCGATATAGAAATTTTCTTTAGATAATTTAGATTGCATAACACCGTGAGCTAATGGCGAACGGCAAATATTACCCAAGCACACCATTAAAATACTAGTCATACTAAAATGTAATTAAAGGGCTAATTTTTTAGATAAATCTTCAACATATTTTCTAAATTGCTTGTCTGTAGACGATAGATTATCAACGGTTTTACAAGCGTGTAATACCGTTGCATGATCACGTTGTCCAATTTGAGAACCAATACTAGCTAAAGATGCTTTGGTGTATTTCTTAGCAAAAAACATCGCTAATTGACGCGCTTGTACAATGTGTCGTTTACGTGTTTTAGACTGAAGTGTATTCACATCCATTTGAAAATAATCTGAAACTACCTTTTGAATGTAATCTATTGAAACTTCACGTTTAGTATTCTTAACAAATTTCTCAACAATATCTTTAGCTAAGTTTATTGTGATTTCTTTTTTGTTAAAAGAAGATTGTGCAATTAAAGAAATAATAGCGCCTTCTAATTCTCTAACATTTGTTTTGATATGTTTTGCAACATATTCAATAATATCTTCAGGCATTTCTACACCATCTCTGTAAAGCTTATTCTTTAAAATAGAAACTCTAGTTTCAAAGTCTGGTGTTTGTAACTCTGCAGATAGTCCCCATTTAAAACGAGATAATAAGCGCTGTTCAATGTCTTGCATATCTACAGGAGCCTTATCACTTGTTAAGATAACCTGTTTTCCATTTTGGTGTAAATGGTTAAAAATATGAAAGAAAACATCTTGTGTACCTGTTTTACCAGATAAGAATTGAACATCGTCAATAATAAGTACATCTATTATTTGATAGAAATGAATAAAATCGTTTCTATTATTCTTTTTTACAGAATCAATATATTGTTGTGTGAATTTTTCAGCTGAAATATATAATACCGTCTTTTCAGGATATTTATCTTTAATGTCTACACCAATAGCATGTGCTAAATGTGTTTTTCCTAATCCAACACCTCCAAAAATTAGAAGCGGATTAAAAGAAGTACCTCCTGGTTTATTTGCTACTGCAATTCCTGCATTTCTAGCTAAACGATTAGAATCTCCTTCTAAGAAATTCTCAAAACTATAACTTGGGTTAAGTTGCGATTCTATTTTAACGTTTCTAATTCCAGGAATAATAAAAGGATTTCTAAGTTCTGGACTCTTGTTATTAAAAGGCACATTTACGTCTTGAGACTTTAAAGCAGATCTGTTTGCGCTAGGAATTTTTTCCGTAAAAGGTTGTTTGTTGCCATAGGTGTTTTCCATTTTAATAACGTACACCAATTTAGCATCTTCACCAAGTTCTTTAGTTAATGAAACTTTTAATATTTTTACATAATGTTCTTCTAACCATTCGTAGAAAAATTTACTTGGTACTTGGATACTTAATGCTTTCCCTGAAAGTTTAACAGCATCTATAGGTTCAAACCATGTTTTGTAGGCTTGTGGTTGTATATTGTCTTTTATAAAAGCCAGACAATTACTCCATACAGATTGTGCTGTTATATCCATATTATTATTTAGATTTTTCGTTGTTAGTTAGATTAGCAAAAAAAAAGAGAATAAGAATTCTCTTGTTGTTTTTAGACAGGGCAAATATGTGAACAAATTTCTTAAAAAAAAAATCTAATTTGATTGAATATTCAGAAATTTATCCTCATGTTTAAAACGATTTAAAATTACAACATTAATCCTAATTAAAAGTATTTATATGAATTATAATGAAGCAAAAATAAGAGTTCGCTATGGTGAAACTGACCAAATGGGAGTTGTATACCATGCTAACTATGCTGTGTATTTTGAAGTCGGTAGAACGGAGTGGTTACGAGAATTTGGTCTGAGTTACAGCGGAATGGAGGCAAGTGGTATTATGTTGCCAGTAATTTCACTTTCTGTAAAATACAAAAATTCAGCACGTTATGATGATGAGCTTAAAGTTAAAACTACACTAAAAAAAATGCCAACGGCTTCTATAGAATTTGAATACGAGTTACGAAACCAATCAGATGTTTTATTAGCGACAGGAAATACTATTTTGGCATTTATTAACAAAGAAACAAATAGACCTACGCGTTGTCCTAAATATCTTTTAGACCAACTGCAAGATTACTCGTTATAATTCTTTGATTTCGACACCAAAAAATTGACTGAATGATTCAAATACTTTAGAACTGTTGCTTTTTCTGACAGAGATTTCTAACAAGCAATTATGTTCTAACTTCTGGTTGATGATTTCAACGTTGTTTTCTTTTAAAAACCGCATCACTTTGCTCATGTTTTTATATTCAAATTTGAGTTGAAAAGCTATGTTTATTGTTTTCTCAATAATTTTTGAGGTTTCTAAGACTAATTGTGCTCCTGTTCGGTAAGCATTTATTAAACCACCAACACCAAGTTTTACACCACCATAATATCTAACCACAACGATTAATATGTTGGTGACTCCAAAAGATTGAATTTGTCCATATATAGGCATGCCAGCAGAGTTATTAGGTTCTCCGTCATCATTAGCTCTATACTTAATGGTTTCTGTGCCTATTTGGTAGGCATAACACCAATGTCTAGCGGCATAGTGTTCTTTTTTTAAATCTTCGATATGACGTTTTACCTGATTTTCATTAATTACAGGGAATGCAAAACCATAAAACTTGCTGTTCTTATCCTTAAAGAGTTCTCCTTGTTCTGGTTTTGTAATTGTTTTAAATAAATCGTCCTCTGTCATTTCTGTAAGATAATTAATGCAGTCTCGACAAAAATACCAATACCGTTAGTACATAAGTACTTTTCCTGAAATTAATTATAAAATGATCACTTATTAAGATCTTAGGGAAATCAAGTTTTTTAGTCAAATGATGATTTTAGCCGTTAAACTAATGTCGTTATTTCACTCATGTTTTTGTTCAATATTTCAAAAAAAATAATTATGAAAATAAATTTACTTTTCTTTTTTTTAGCTTTCAACGTTATTGTTGCTCAAGAAACTATTGGGTTGGTTTATAATGATGTTAACAAAATGAATTCGGAGGGTTATACGCTATTTAAGCCAACAACGGATAATAGAGTGTTTTTAATAAATAACTGTGGAGAAGTTGTAAATCAATGGGATTCTACTGACCAAAGCACAAGTAATATTTATTTTTTAGAGAATGGTACTTTGTTGTTAAGTAGTGGGACTTATGCGGAGATAAGAGATTGGAATAATAATATTCTATGGAGTCTTTCTTATGTTGAACTTGGTTTTGCAACACATCATGATATTGCTCCACTGCCAAATGGCAACTTTCTAGTTACAGTAAGAGATGTTTATTCTAAAAATGAAATGTTAGCTGAGGGTTTAGATATTTCCTTTCCTGATGATAATTTAGAGTTAGAGAGAATTGTAGAGATTGAACCAGTAGGTGTTGACTCTGCAAACGTTGTATGGGAATGGAAAATTTTTGATCATTTAGTTCAAGATTTTGATAATTCTAAGCCTAATTATGGTGTAGTAGCAAACAATCCACAATTATTAGATTTTAATTATGGTACTTCTTCTAATCTTATACATGCAAATGCAATTAATTATAATGAAGATTTAGATCAAATTGTATTCTCAGCAAGAAATTTGAATGAAATCTATATTATTGATCATAGTACTACAACTTTAGAAGCGTCAACTCACGTTGGCGGAATTTATGGAAAAGGAGGAGATATTCTTTGGAGATGGGGAAACCCAGAGGTTTATGATAAAGGTACTGCTTTAGATCGAAAATTAAGAGGTCAACATGATGTAAAATGGATTTCAGAAGGTCCTTATCAAGGTAAAATTTCGGTATTTAATAATGTTGGTTATGGAAATGATTTAATGGCATCTTCGGTACACGTAATTGATCAAAATGACACCGATGGATTTTACAATTTAAATTCTGGTCGATTTTTGCCTAATAATTATTTTTGGTCATGGGATGGTTCCATAAATAACACTGTGATGCATGGTGGTAAAAAATGTGGTTTACAGATGATGTCTAAAGGCAATGCTTTAATTAATGAATCTGCTAAAGGAAGAATTACTGAGGTGGATAATATGGGTAATGTTATATGGGTTTATATTATTCCTGTTGCTAATAATTCTGATTTTAGTCAATTTTCTCAGCCAGTTACAAATGAAGCGTTTAGAGCCACAAGGTATTCTGTAGATTTTAGTGGTTTTGATGGAGTGACTTTTAACAATACAGGAATCATAGAAGATGTAAATTCTATTTCAACGGATTGTATTAATCGATTGTCTGTTGATGATTCTTATATCGTGAATTTAAATGTATATCCAAATCCTACAAAAGATATATTGAATTTTACCCAGCGCATCGATGAGATTAAAGTTTACGATATATCAGGGAAAATTGTGTTGAATAAATCAAATTCTGAATTTATAAATCTAGAAAAATTATCAAATGGTTTATATCTTGTTAGAGTTTCAGAAGAAGAGAAATCTAAAACCTTTAGAATATCAAAGAAGTAAAGAGAGGTTTTAATCGTCTTTAGCTGCTATTATTTTAGTGTGACTAATATGATTGAAATTATAGCGATAACTATTCCAATCCAGTTTTTGTTTGAAATTCGTTCTTTAAATAACCATAAACCTATTAGAGTTGATGTGGCTACAATAATTACATTATTAATGGTAAATATAGATGAACTTTCAAAGCCATCTACACGTAAGGCTTTTAAAAGGAAATAGATAGAACAATAATTAACAATTCCTAGAGCAATCCCAAAAGGAACGCTTTTTAATTCAAAACGACTTTTTTGTTTTATCGACTTATAGCTTAAAATTATAAATCCAATAGTTGCTGAAATGGCAAAAATGGTTGCTGAGAATAATGGTATATTATCATCTGGAGCATAATGATTTACAGATGTATCTATAATTCCTGAGCCAAAGAATAGCAAAACAGGCAGAAAAATAGAGTGTGTTAATACGGTATTATCTTTTGGTTTTGTAGAGGTTAGGTAGACAGCAAATAATGCTAATATTATACCAATGATTTTTTGAGTGTTTATACTTTCGTTATAGACATAAATGCCAAAAGCAATAGGTATTATAACACTCATTTTGCTAGCAACAGAAGCGACAGAGAGTCCATTTTTTTGCGCAGTTAATGCCATGACATTAAACATGGCTATAAATAAAAAACCTAAGCCAATTGCGGCATTAAACCAATTGGAATGGGTGATTTCTGAAATGTTAACCTCTCCATTATAAAAAAATAATCCAGCCACGCATGCTGTTACGTAGTTTATAACAATGGCTTGAAGCGTATTAACTTTATACTTGGTGTATAGTTTAAATAAGACAAATATTCCAGTAGATGATAATATGCTAAGGAGTAAATATATCAAAAGAGCTCTTTTTTAATTTCAAAAAGTGATACCACATCTTCTTTAGTTTCATCAATATTCCAAATGTAGAATCCCATTTTTTCAGCAGTATCAGTATTGTCTTTGGTGTCATCTATAAACAAACATTCATTAGCCTTAAGATTGTTTTCTTTTAATACGAAATCAAAAATATCTGAATTTGGTTTTCTATAATGAATCTCTTGAGATAAATAGAATACATCAAAACAGGCTTTAAACTCTTCAAAGAATGGAACGGTTTCCTTTACAAAATCGATATGCATATCGTTGGTGTTACTCAACAATATAAGCTTGTATTCTTTTTGATTTGCTAAATTTTTAATGAACTCTAATCTGTGTTCTGGAAAATTCTTAATGATACAATTCCATGCATTAATAAGTTCGGTTTCGCTAACATTGGGAAATTTTGATTTATAAAACGTAATAAATTCAGAAGTCGAAACTTTTCCTACTTCGTAAAGCATATTGGTTTCAATCATATCTGCATCAAACGTCTTTAAATTAAATAAATCTAAAGCATGTTGCATAGCACCTTGCTTGTCTAAATTGATAAATACATCACCAAAATCGAAAATTAGTGTTTTAATCTTTTGCATATATTTTTAATAAATCATTTTTAATTTGAGACTCAGAAATCAAATTCCCATTTAATTTGGGTGCTTTAATTCCTGTTTTAAAGTTTACGTTTCCTATAAAAATTCGAGCTTCATCCCAAAGATTTTCATCTATAAAGGTTTGGAGCGTTTGTGAACCACCTTCTATAATAATTGAGTTGATGTTTTGTTTGAATAATAAATTTGCAATTTGAATTGCTATAGGTTTTTCAAAATCTATGTCTTCATTTGTTACTCGTATGGTTTTGGCTTCATCATTAAAAACAGAGTAATTAGAATTTAATTTAGATGTTCTATCCCAAACCACTCTAATAGGATTTTCTCCAGACCAATCTCTAACCGTTAAGCTAGGGTTGTCTTCAATAACTGTATTTGTTCCAACCAAAATAGCTTGTTCTTCAGCACGCCATTTGTGGACTAATTGACGAGAATATTTATTGGTTATCCAAACTGGTTTTTTCTCATCCTTTTTAATTGGTGCAATAAAACCATCTGCAGTTTCTGCCCATTTGAGTATAATATAAGGACGCTTTTTATTATGATAAGTAAAAAATCGTTTGTGATGCGCTTTACATTCCGCTTCCAAAACACCAACAGTAACATTACAGCCAGATGCTCTTAATTTGGCAATGCCTTTACCTGCAACTTCCGGATTATCGTCAACACAACCAATAACTACATTCGGAATTTTGTGTCTTACAATTAAATCGCTGCAAGGTGGTGTTTTTCCGAAATGACTACAAGGTTCTAGTGTCACGTATATCGTGCTTTTTGATAAAAGTGATTGGTCTTTTACCGCGTTTATAGCATTTACTTCAGCATGATTGCCTCCGTAGGCACTTGTAAAACCTTCAGCAATTATTAAATCGTTATGCACAATCACAGCACCAACCATAGGGTTAGGTCTTGTGGTTCCCAATCCGTTTTTGGCAATTTGCAAACAGCGTTTTATGTAAGTCTCGTGTATAGTCAACTAGAGTTTTATTTTTACATCTTGAATTTCATCAACAGAATACGTTGAAGAATAGCCCATAATTTTATATTTGATTTCGCCTTTAATATGCACTTTTAAACTTTGCGAAATCAAACTACCTAGAAGACTTCCAAGGTTCTTGTTATTAATAATACTTTCAGTTGCTACCTTAATGGTTAACGGAATAGTAAAATTTTCTCTTTTAGGCACATCAAATTCATCTGAAACTACAGAAGCAAGTTCCAGATCATTAATATACACTTTAAGGTCGTCTGTTTTTAAGGTGCCACCAACATCATTTTTATTTAGAAATAAAGCTTCGGCTCTTATGGTAATATTTTTAGAGTTAGAATCTATAACCTCAAAGTCTTCTAGTCTAACAAATTCAGGTTTTTGTGTAAAAGAACAGTTAAAAAGTAGTGTAAAAATCAAGGAAAACATTAGGAGTCTTTTAAACATAAAATTGTTTTTATACGTATTTTTGAATTTGACTAAAAAGTAATTATTAAGTGCGTAAAGATACTATTGTTATTCGAGAAATTGAAGCCAAGGATAATCCTAAAATAGCTAAGGCGATTAGGAATGTTTTAGTAGAAATGGGTGTTCCTAAAGTGGGAACTGCTTATGAAGATGAGGCTTTGGATTGCATGACGGAAACTTACAACCAGCCAAAGAAAACTTATTTTGTTGTAGCAAGTGGTGATACTATTATTGGAGGAGCCGGAATTTCGCCTTTAGATAATTACGAAGGCAATATCTGTGAGTTACAAAAAATGTATTTTATGTCAGAAGCCAGAGGAAAAGGTTTAGGAACCGAAATGATGAATAAATGTCTCGACTTTGCTAAACAAGCAGGTTTTGCGCAATGCTATTTGGAAACCTTACCTTATATGGATGATGCTAGAAAATTATACAAAAAGGTAGGTTTTAAATCTATAGATAAACCTTTGGGAAACACAGGTCATTACTCGTGTACAGTTTGGATGCTTAAAGATTTGTAATTAATGGTACTAAAAGAACTTCAAAATATATTTCACATAGAATTAGATGCTATTTATGGTAAACATGAAGTAGATAGCTTTTTCTATTTGTGTACAGAGCATTATTTAAGCATACCAAGAATACAATTAACTTTAAAACCAGGCTTAGCGATTACTAAATCTGAAACGGATACTTTTTTTAAAGTTATAGAACATTTAAAGCAGCAAAAACCCATTCAGTATTTATTAGGAGAAACAGAATTTTTTGGATTACGTTTTAAAGTGAATGACAGTGTATTGATTCCACGACAAGAAACAGAAGAGTTGGTGGATTTGATAATTCGTTCTGTCACTTTGAGCACAGTCAAGAAGTCTCTAAATATCCTAGATATTGGCACAGGCTCGGGCTGCATAGCTATTTCACTAGCCAAAAACCTGCCTAATGCTAAAATTTATGCTTTAGATATAAGTAAAGAAGCTCTAAAAGTTGCTAAACAAAATGCAGACCTTAATAACGTAGAAATCAATTTTATTGAAGCTAGTATTTTAGACGAGACTTGTCATTCCGCACTTGATGCGGAATCCACTTTTGATGTCATTGTGTCTAATCCACCATACGTTAGAAATCTAGAAAAACAAGAAATACAACCTAATGTTTTAGATAACGAACCACATTTGGCTTTGTTTGTTGAGGATGATAATCCGTTGCTGTTTTATAAAGCTATTACCAAGTTCGCTCTTAATAAACTAAATGATAAAGGAAATTTATATTTTGAAATCAACCAATATCTTGGAGAAGATACAAAGCAGTTATTAGTTGATGCTAATTTTGAAAATGTTGAGTTGCTAAAAGATTTGAATGGGAATGATAGGATGCTGAAAGGCATTAAAATTTAAAAGAAAGAATTGTTTACATACATTTATTTATGAACACAAAACAAAAAATAGAATCACTCAGAGAAGAACTGCGTCAACACAACTACAATTACTACATTTTAGATGATGCTACTATAAGTGATTACGAATTCGATATAAAATTAAAAGAACTTCAAGCTTTAGAAGCAGCGCACCCTGAGTTTTTCGATGCCAATTCACCAACGCAACGTGTAGGTGGAGCTATTACCAAGAATTTTAAAACTACTGTTCATGATTCTAGAATGTATTCTTTAGATAATTCCTATTCTAAAGAAGATTTGTTGGATTGGGAAACACGCATCAAAAAAATGGTGGATGGTGATGTTAATTATACTTGCGAGTTAAAGTATGATGGTGCATCGATTAGTTTAACCTACGAAAATGGTAAATTATTAAGAGCTGTAACTCGTGGTGATGGCGTACAAGGTGATGAGGTAACGGCAAACATAAAAACCATTAACACCGTTCCGCTTCAATTAAAAGGTGATTTCCCAGAACGTTTTGATATTAGAGGAGAAATTGTATTACCAATTGAAGGCTTCTTAAAAATGAACGAAGAACGGATTGAAAATGAAGAAGAACCTTATAAAAACCCTAGAAATACAGCCTCAGGAAGTTTAAAACTGCAAGATAGTTCTGAAGTGGCAAAACGTCCTTTAGAATGTTTGTTATATAGTATAGTAGGAAACAATCTTAATATCTCATCGCAATTTGAAGGTTTAGAGAAAGCTAGAGCTTGGGGTTTTAAAGTACCACAAGAGGCTAAACTGGTAAATTCTATTGATGAGGTTTTAAAGTATGTTGAATATTGGGATGAGAACAGGCATAATTTACCTTATGAGATAGATGGTGTTGTGGTTAAAGTAAACAACCTATATCAACAAGACGAATTAGGTTTTACAGCAAAAGCACCACGTTGGGCAATGGCTTATAAGTTTAAAGCCGAGCAAGTTTCTACGCGTTTAAATGAAATAACATATCAGGTTGGTAGAACAGGAGCCATTACACCAGTTGCCAATTTAGAACCTGTGCAATTGGCTGGAACCACTGTAAAACGTGCATCGCTTCATAATGCAGACCAGATTGAGAAATTAGATATTAGAGTAGGAGATGAGGTGTTTGTAGAAAAAGGAGGTGAAATTATACCAAAGATAATAGCTGTTGATTTAACTAAGCGTCCAGAGAATTCTGAGCCAACAACTTATATTACAAATTGTCCAGAATGTAACACTGCCTTAGTAAGGTTAGAAGGTGAGGCTAAGCATTACTGTCCTAATTATTCGGCGTGTCCACCACAAGTAGTTGGGAGAATTCAACATTACATCTCTAGAAAAGCTATGGATATTGATGGGCTAGGAGGAGAGACGGTTGCTTTGTTGGTTAAGGAAGGTTTAATTCATAATTATTCAGATTTATATGAATTGACTGTTGAGCAAGTGATTCCGTTAGAGCGTATGGCAGAAAAAAGTGCTGTAAATTTGATTAATGGTATTGAAGCTTCAAAACAAATTCCTTTTGAACGTGTACTATTTGCTTTAGGAATTCGTTATGTAGGTGAAACAGTTGCTAAGAAATTAGCGAAGCATTACAAATCTATTGATGCATTAATGTTTGCTTCGCTATTAGATTTAGTAACAGTAGATGAAATAGGAGAACGTATTGCTGAGAGTGTTGTTGCCTTTTTCTCTTTGGAGGAAAACAAACAAATTATAGAGCGATTGAGGTCTTTTGGAGTGCAATTAGAGGTTTCTGCAGAGAAACTAGCGAACCAAACGGATAAGCTTAAAGGACAGACCTTTGTTGTTTCTGGAGTGTTTGAAAATATATCACGTAACGAGCTAAAAAAACGAATAGAAGATAATGGAGGTAAAGTATCGTCATCTATCTCGTCTAAAACATCTTATGTCGTTGCAGGTGATAAAATGGGGCCAAGTAAGCGCACAAAAGCAGAAAATTTAAAGATTCCAATCTTAACTGAAAATGAGTTTTTAGTCATTTTGAAGTGATTTCCTACAGAAAACAAGTGATTAATTCGTTAAAAAGACATATTTTATCGTTTATATGTAAAATTATTGTTTATATTTGTGATGTTAATAAGGGATAATTAATGTTAGTTAAAAAAATTTTAAAAGTTGTATTGCTACTTCTTAGCGGTCTCTTTGTAGTACTTCAAGGTCTATCTTTGGGTATTGAAAGAGCGATATTGGGTATAGCAATATTAGGACTGCTTATTTGGCTTTATGTTGGATATACAAAAAGAATATCGAGACTATTCTTGTTGTTTTTAGCGATTTACGCCTTCGGAGAGCTTATAAGTATTGCAGTATGGTATAAACCAGAAGTCGAAGAGAATGAAATAGATTATCTCTATTTTATTACAAATGGACTTTTTATTTTAGCCTACATTGTTCTTATTATAAAGACAATAAGGCAATTAAACTTAAAAAAGGTAGTTTCAGAATTAAAGATATCTATTGTTATACTTTTAGTACTCGATGTCTTTTGTGTGACATTAATTTCAGATACAACTGCAGACTTACTGACTCTACCTGAATATATTATTGAGTTTGTCTACAATGCTGTTATTATGATTCTTTTATCTTTTGCGTTAATAGATTATATGTACCGTAACAATAATAAGTCAATGCTTTTCTTAATTGGAACTATTTTTATGGTGTTCTCGGAGATTATTCAATTGGCGTATTACTATATTTTAAATGATGATAGTTTAGGCTATGTCTATTCTATATTTTTAATTATAGCTTTTGCCTTTTATTACATACAATCTCAATTTATAGTTACTGATCCTACAGTTGCTTATGTAGATGAGGAATCTATAGATAAAGTAGAAGTATAAGGCGGCTTTATTTTTAAAACCATCTGGATTATATTGTTTCCTTTGCTTTATGATCAGTGTTATACTATGATTGAAACTCCATCTGCTGTTACGTCTTTACCGTGTTCAAAATAGAAATCTACTTTACCAAGATATAACCCAAAGCAGCCTACTTGATTCACTAAGACATTCTTATCTATACTGTTTTTTTCAATTGTTGGTTTTGGTAAAAACGTATGTGTATGTCCACCAATAATAAGGTCGATATCTTTTGTTGCTCTTGCTAAAGTAATATCACTCACTTTATTTGGATTGTTTTTGTACTCATAACCTAAATGAGATAAACAAATCACTAAATCACAAGATTCTTCTTCTTTCAAAATACGAGACATATCTTGTGCTTTTCCTATAGGATCGTTATACACTGTTTCTTTGTACATATCTTTACCTACTAAGCCTTCTAGTTTAATTCCTAAACCAAATATGCCAATTTTAATTCCATCTTTAGTGATGATTTTATAAGGTTTAACATGGGTATCCATTACGGTATTAGAAAAATCGTAATTAGCAGAAACAAATTCAAAATCTGCATGTGGAATTTGAGCAAATAAACCATCGATGCCATTGTCAAAATCATGATTTCCAATAGTGGCAACGTCATATTTTAACATGCTCATTAGTTTAAACTCCAATTCACCTCCATAATAATTAAAATATGGTGTGCCTTGAAAGATATCACCAGCGTCTAGTAAAAGCGTATTGGGATTATCTCTTCTTATGGTTTCAACTAAAGTAGCACGTCTTGCAACACCACCTTTATTAGCATTTCTACCATCTTCAGGTCCAAAAGGATCAATATGGCTATGAACATCATTAGTATGTAGAATAGTAATTTTCTTCGTTTTAGATGGACTAAAAGATTGTAAGCTTAGACCACCAACACCTGCTAAAACTGTTGCTGCAGTTGACTTTTGTATAAAATCTCTTCTTTTCATAATTACTCTTCTAATTTTATAAAACGTTGGTCTATTTTAGGATTTAGCGTGTCTGTCTTTTTAAAGTTATCGATAAGAATATTTCTTATTTTATAATCTAGTACGTATAACCCTTCGTTTGGATGAAAAAACGTCATGCCATCACCACCATCATAAAGGTAATCGTTAGTCGCTACGTAGTATGTTTTATTTACATCTATTGGTTCGCCATTAATTGTAGCAGAGCTAACAGCAGCATTTTTATCCAAAATTAATTGCACCTGATGAGATAGTGGGTGTGCACGCTTTGCTTTTGAAAGATACTCCATCATTAAATTAATTTGTGCACCTTTTAATGCAGCAACAACAACAGAATTTTCAAAAGGCATCACTTGAAAGGCTGTTCTAGTTGTAACATTTCCTTTAGAAATTATAGATCGAATACCTCCATGATTTAATAATACAAAATCAATATTTTTCTGAGTACGTTTATTAAAAACAATATTCCCTTCGCTATAAACAGCATCTGCCATTAAATTTCCGATAGCTGTATTTAATTTCCCATCAGACTTAGAGTAGGTTTCAGGAGCGTAAGAGATTACGCTATCCATATCCTTATTGAGGTGCAATCGGTATGGCTTAATAAAATCATCAATAGCTTGATCTGTTTTTATAGACTCGTCAATATCCAGACGTTTCCCTTCAATTTTTGATATTTTTGATGATGCACAAGAAAAAATGAGCAACAATAAACAGAGTTTTAAAATATGTTTAATAGACATTGAATAACTTATAAAAGTTTATAATAAAATTATGAGTGCTTTTATTAAATTTGCACAAAGGCTAAAGGTAAATGATTTTAAAAGCATTTAAAGAAAAATCTAATCGAAAATATGTTAACAATTTGTTGGCTATACGTCAATCTAAGGTTAATAATGATAAAATAAAGACCGTAGCCGTTCTACTAAATACAAGCGAATTTTATGAATTTGAAGTGTTTAGAGCTTATTTTAAAGAGCTAGGTTTGTTATCTCCAAAGCATGAGATTGCAGCATTTACCTTAGATGATAAGCTAGAGCATAATAAATGGAATGTGCATTTTAGTCCAAAAGACTTTGGATGGAAAGGCAAAATAAAAAACCTAGATTTGGCTGCTTTTATTGATGAGCCTTATGATATGCTCATTTGCTTTTATAAGAATCCCGTTTTGCAATTAGATCTTATAACAGCGGCATCTAAAGCTAATTTTAAAGTTGGAATATCTACAGAGGATGAGCGTTTATACGATTTAATAATAGATGTTAGTCTAAAGGATATTAACATTTTTAAACAAGAATTAAAGAAATACTTAAATATTTTAAAAAAATTATAATGACTAAATTTATAGGAACAGGAGTTGCGTTAATTACGCCTTTTAACGCAGATTTAAGTATCGATTTTGATGCATTAGAGCGTTTAGTTGAGTATAATATTGCTAATGGTACAGACTATTTAGTAATAAGTGGTACCACAGGAGAAAGCGTTACTGTGACACCAGAAGAGAAAAAGGAACTTATTGCATTTATAATTAAAGTAAATAAAGATAGACTTCCATTAGTATTAGGTATTGGTGGTAACAATACAGCTAAGGTTATAGAAGAAATAAAAGCGACGGACTTTTCTGGAATCGATGGTATTTTATCTGTATCGCCATATTATAGCAAACCTACACAAGAAGGAATTTATCAGCATTTTAAAGCTATTGCAGAAGTATCGCCAAAGCCAATTATCTTATATAACGTTCCTGGCCGTACGTCTTCTAATATGTCGCCAGAAACAACATTGAGGTTAGCAAAAGACTTTAAAAATATAGTTGCTGTCAAAGAAGCAGGGAATAATGTGCATCAATATTTAGAGTTGTTAAGAACTAAGCCTAAAGATTTCCTAATACTTTCTGGTGACGACGATTTAGCTTTAGGAGTCGCATTAGCCGGAGGATCTGGTGTAATTTCGGTAATTGGACAAGCCTTACCTAAAGAGTTTTCTGAAATGATACGTTTAGGAATTGCTCGGAAAGCTAAAGAAGCCTATGACATACATTTTAAATTAATGCCAATTACAGGACTCATTTTTTCTGAAAACAATCCTGCAGGAATTAAAGCGGTTTTAGCGGCTTTAGATATTTCAAAATCGTATGTGCGTTTACCACTTGTAGAAGCGACTAATGAGTTGAAAATGGCGATAAAAGATGAATTAAAAACACTCGGAAAAAGTTAAACTTTATACAAATTGGTTTTCAGCCTTAAAACAACACTTATTTTAGCTGAATAATTTGTTTTTAAAATCCGTTAATAATGCTTACTTTTGCATTCTGTTTAAAATTTATGAAGAGAGGACTTTACATACTACTTATCAGTATTCTATTTATTTCGTGTAGTGACTTTCAGAAAACATTAAAATCTGAAGATACTGCAGCAAAATTTGAAATGGCTACTGAACTTTACGATGCTGGAAAGTGGAATAAATCTTATAGACTGTTAGACCAGATTCTACAAAAATATAGAGGAAAACCACAGGCCGAAAAAATAACGTTCATGCACGCTATGTGTTCTTTTCAATTGAAAGACTATTATATTGCAAGCTATCACTTTGATAAATTTACAGACGTTTATCCTCAAAGTGAAAAAATTGAAGAAGCTTCGTTTTTAGCAGCAAAGGGATATTATTTTAATTCTCCTGTGTATTCTAAGGAACAGAAAGAAACCATTGAAGCTATAGAGAAATTACAACTTTTTGTTAATCAGTATCCAAATTCGGAATACCTTACAGAAGCAAATGAGTTAGTAAAAGAATTAGATTTTAAATTAGAGAAAAAAGCATTTGAAATAGCAAAACAATACAATTTAATTAGTGAATATAAAGCTTCAATTAAATCGTTTAATAATTTCTTGCTTGAGTTTCCAGGTGCTACTTTAAGAAGTGAAGCTTTTTATTATAGATTTGATTCTGCTTACAACCTATCAATTAGAAGTGTTAACTACTTGAAAGAAGAGCGTGTTAAAGAAGCTATATCTTATTTTAAGGCGTTACAAAAAGCATATCCAAATTCAGAATATATGGGAGATGCTACTATTATGAATGAAGAATTACAACAACAATTAAATACGTTTACTACTAAAAGTTAAACATTACAACGATGGATTTAAAAAATACAGACGCACCAGTAAGTACAATTACTTACGATAGAAATGAAATTGATGCAGCAACAGATAATATCTATGAAGCTATTTCTGTAATTTCTAGACGTGCAGAGCAAATTAACACAGATATCAGACGTGAGTTAGTAGATAAACTAGAAGAGTTTGCTACATACAACGACAGTCTTGAGGAAATTTTTGAAAACAAAGAACAAATTGAAGTGTCTAAGTTTTACGAAAAATTACCAAAGCCACATGCTTTAGCTGTTCAAGAATGGTTAGATAACAAAATCTATCACAGAAATACTGACGATCCTCAGCCATAATTAAACACACTAATACCAATTTAATGTCTATTCTAAAAAATAAGAATATTTTATTAGGCATCACTGCTGGTATTGCCGCATATAAATCTGCTAGTTTAGTCAGATTATTCATAAAAGCAGGTGCCAACATTAAAGTCGTTATGACACCTGCTTCTAAGGATTTTATAACTCCACTTACACTTTCTACTTTATCAAAAAACCCAGTTTATTCTTCTTTTATAGATGAAGAAAACGATAACGCGGTATGGAACAATCATGTTGATTTAGGGCTTTGGGCAGACTACTTTATTATTGCTCCAGCCACAGCCAATACGATGGCAAAAATGGCCAATGGTGTTTGTGATAACATTCTTTTGGCTACTTACCTTTCTGCTAAATGTCCTGTATATTTTGCTCCTGCTATGGATTTAGATATGTACAAGCATGAGTCTACCAAAACATCTTTCAAAAAACTAGAATCTTACGGAAACAAAATGATTCCTGCAGGTACAGGCGAACTCGCTAGTGGTCTAGTAGGAGAAGGTCGTATGGCAGAACCAGAAGCTATCCTTAGTTATATTGAAAATGATGTTTTAGATCAATTACCACTTAAAGGTAAGCGCGTTCTAATTACAGCAGGTCCTACTTACGAAGCTATAGATCCAGTGCGTTTTATTGGTAATCACTCTAGTGGGAAAATGGGATTTGAAATAGCAAAAGCAGCGTCTAACTTAGGTGCTGAGGTTATTTTAGTTACAGGTCCAACACATCAAAAAATAGTGCATAATTTCGTGTCGGTTAAACCTGTGGTTAGTGCAGAAGAGATGTATACAGAAGTTCATAAACATTTTAACACTACAGATATTGCTATTCTTTCTGCAGCAGTTGCAGATTATAAACCTAAGAATGTTGCAGATCAGAAAATAAAAAAGAAGGATACAACGTTAACTATTGAGTTAGAAAAGACAAAAGATATTTTAAAGTCTCTTGGTGCTATTAAAACAAATCAATTTTTAGTGGGTTTTGCTCTTGAAACCAATAACGAATTAGAACATGCCAAAGGGAAATTAGAATCTAAGAATTTAGATCTTATTGTTTTAAATTCTTTACGAGATAAAGGAGCAGGTTTTGGTGTATCAACAAATAAAGTTACTTTTATAACATCGTCTAACGACATTATTGAAAACGAATTAAAATCTAAAGCAGATGTTGCTCATGATTTAATGCAACTTATACTAAAACAAACGCATGCGTAACTTATTTCTCTTATTGGCTTTTTTAGTATCTACGGCTACTTTTTCGCAAGAATTAAACTGTACTGTAAATGTAATAGCACAACAAACAGGAAACGAAAATGATGTTATTTTTAAAACCTTAGGAAATCAACTTACCGAGTTCATTAATAACACCAAATGGACAAATAAAAGTTTTAGACAGACCGAGCGTATTAATTGCAGTATGGTTATTAATGTAACACAGCAAAATAATAATTTCTTTTCAGCGACACTTCAGGTGTCATCTTCAAGACCTATTTATAACTCTACTTACAGCTCACCAGTTTATAATTATAATGACAAGAGTTTTAATTTTGAATATGTAGAATTTCAAAATTTAGTATTTAATAAAGGACAATTCGAATCTAATTTAATCTCAGTATTGTCATTTCATGTATACATGATTTTAGGTATGGATGCAGATTCATTTGAACTAAACGGAGGTAACGATTATTTTAGCCAAGCACAAACTATAGCTAACTATTCGCAACAAGTTAGTGGTCAAGGTTGGAAATTAGAAGACGGCTTACAATCGCGTTTTGCTCTAATTAATAATTTAATGTCACCATCATATAAAGGTATAAGATCTACGATGTATAAATATCATATTCAAGGTATGGATATTATGAGTGAAAGTGCAAAAGAAGGGAAGTCTCAAATTATCTCTGCATTAGATGATTTAAAAAAAGTACATAGTGTAAGACCTAATTCTTATTTAATGCGTGTGTTTTTTGATGCTAAAGCAGACGAAATTACTGATGTTCTTTCTGGCGGACCAACGGTTAACATTATAGAAATTCAAGAGGTTTTAAACCGAATTGCTCCTATGTATTCTCAAAAATGGAGAAATATTAAATATTAACTTTTTTAAATATTTAGTTTCAATAGATTCTTAATCTTTTATTGTAATAGGTTATTCCTTCCACAATGCCATTTAAGTCAATAGATTTTTGTTTTAAACATGCCTATGTTTTTTAGGTTTATAGTTCTCAAATATTTTCTATGTATTTTCATATTACTAATCCGTAAAAACTTAATTTTGTTTAATAAATTATAGACAATTGCTAACATCACTTCACATAAAAAATTACGCACTCATAGATGAGTTAAACGTAACATTTAATAATGGATTAACTATTATTACCGGTGAAACAGGTGCTGGTAAGTCCATCTTGTTAGGTGGTCTGTCTTTAGTTTTAGGAAAACGTGCCGACTTAAGTCAGGTGAAAAGTGCAGGAGAGAAATGTATTATCGAAGCTGTTTTCGATATTGCGAGTTACGATCTAGAATCACTATTTAAAACCTTAGATTTAGACTACGATGTACAAACCATCATTAGAAGGGAGATATTACCTTCCGGAAAATCTAGAGCCTTCATCAATGATACTCCAGTAACCTTAGAGAGTTTAGTCGCATTAAGTAGTTTTCTTATAGATATACATTCGCAGCATCAAACACAACAGTTAACTCAAGACGATTATCAGTTTAAGGTCATAGATGCCTTGGCAGAAAACAAGTCTAATTTAGAGGTGTTTTCTAAGCAATTAGTAGTTTTTAAAACCCTTCAAAAATCCTTAGAAGGATTAAAATTATCTAAAGCTGAATTGATAAAAGAGTACGATTACAATCTATTTCTGTCTAAGGAATTAAATGAAATCAAATTAGAAAAAATTAACCTTGAAGACTTAGAGTCCCAATATGAGGAACTTAATAATGTAGAAATTATTGGAGAAAAGTTAAGCAGCACCAAAGAACTATTAAGTAGCGAAGGAGTAGGAACTATAGATCAATTAAATTCTGCAAAACAAGAATTATCTAAAATTTCAAGTTTCGGAAAACCATATGAAACTTTAAAAGAACGTATCATTAGTGTTGGTATAGAATTAGACGATATTTTAATTGAAATTGATAACCTTGAGGAGAATCTATCTACAGATCCACAGGAGTTAGATAGAATTAATAGCCAACTTCAAATTGTAAATAATTTATTTCAAAAGCATTCTGTTTCAGAAATTGAAGATTTAATAGGAATTAAAAACGATTTACAATCTAAAATTAATAATACTGAAAGTTTAGATCAATCAATACTTGATAAAGAACAAGACATATTAAAGGCTAGCGAAAAATTAAATCAAATAGCTTTAAAGATTCATAAGAATAGAAAAAAAGTAATTCCAGTTTTTGTGTCTAAGTTAGAGGCTGTACTTTTAGATTTAGGGATGCCTAATGCTAAATTTAAGGTTCAGTTAGAACCAACAGATCATTTTGTTAAAAATGGTAAAGACAGTTTACAGTTTTTATTTATGGCTAATAAGGGCTCAAGTTTTAATGAACTTAAGAAATCAGCTTCAGGTGGAGAACTCTCACGTATCATGTTAGCGATTAAATCTATTTTGGCGGAATACATACAGTTACCATCCATCATGTTCGATGAAATTGATACTGGAGTTTCAGGAGAAATCTCAAATAAAATGGGTGAAATTATGAAGCAAATGAGTGGTAAGATGCAAGTCTTTACAATTACGCATTTACCTCAGATTGCAGCTAAAGGCAATTCACATTTTAAAGTGTTTAAAACTGATGTTGATAATATCACACATACACAGTTAAAGAAGCTAAACGAAGAAGAACGTGTTATAGAAATCGCACAAATGTTAGGTGGTTTAACTATTACAGATTCTGCAAGAGAACACGCCAAACAATTATTGAATTAAAAAGTTCAAGGTTTTACAGCCTTTAACCAACAACAATAAACAACCATGTCATACAATTTATTAAAAGGAAAACGAGGAATTATATTTGGTGCTTTAGACGAGAATTCTATAGCATGGAAAACAGCAGAACGCGTTCACGAAGAAGGAGGAACCTTTGTACTTACTAATGCTCCAGTTTCTATACGAATGGGGCAGATTGACGAACTGGCTAAGAAAACAGGCTCACAGATTATTCCTGCAGATGCAACTTCAGAAGAAGATTTACAGAATTTAGTAGCACAGTCTATGGAGATATTAGGAGGCAAAATAGATTTTGTATTACATTCTATTGGGATGTCTATTAATGTAAGGAAAGGAAAACATTATACGGATCAAAATTACGCTTGGACTCAAAAAGGAACTGATGTTTCTGCGATGTCTTTCCATAAAGTAATGCAGACGCTTTACAAAGCAGATGCTATGAATGAATGGGGAAGTATTGTAGCCTTAACTTATATGGCAGCGCAACGTGTGTTTCCAGATTATAATGATATGGCAGATAACAAAGCGTATTTAGAAAGTGTAGCGCGTAGTTTTGGTTATTTCTTTGGTAGAGATAAAAAAGTACGTGTTAATACCATTTCACAATCGCCAACACCAACAACAGCTGGTACAGGTGTTAAAGGCTTTGATGGCTTTATTGCTTATGCAGAAAAAATGTCTCCTTTAGGTAACGCTACAGCCATGGATTGTGCTAATTACACGGTTACCTTATTTAGTGACTTAACAAAACGTGTAACACTTCAAAATCTATATAATGATGGAGGATTTAGTAATATGGGTGTTAGTGATGTGGTTCTAGAAACTTTTGTAGAGAAGCAATAACACGTAATCACTTTACTTTTAATTATCTAAGCTTTTACATTATCTTAATGTAAGAGCTTTTTTTTGCCTTAAATTTAATTTAGGCATCATATTCTATTGTTCGAAAATACTTACAAGAATAAATCAGTGGTTTTTGTCGTTTATATTTGTATTTAAACGATTCTGTTGTTAAAGCTAATTATATTCTAAAGATTTAACATATTTTTAAAGAATAACTAACTTAAAATTTATTTTATGAAAAAAATTACTTTATTATTTTTAACTAGCATTTTGCTAAGTTTTACAATGAATGCGCAATGTGATCACTCTATCACACTTTATGATTCATATGGTGATGGTTGGAACGGTAATACCTTAGATGTTCTTATAGATGGTGTTGTTGTTTTAGACGATATTACTTTGGATGATGGTTCGGCGGCTACTTTTAGCCTACCAGGAGTTACAGATGGTCAGTTAATTACTACAGTATACAATGATACAGGATTATTTTCTTATGAGACTTCATATTCTATATTTAATAACGTTTCTAATGTAGTTGCAAGCGCTGATGATGAAGATCTTGCTGAAGCTTACACTGTAATTTGTGTTACTTGTAACGCAGCTATTGTAGATAGCACCACCATTATTGATAATTGTGCTGTAGATGGAACATTTTCAATAGAAATCGAAGTTTCGGATGCTGGAGACGCAGGGACTGTTTTTAATGATGGAGTAACAACTTACCCTGTTGTAGTTGGAACAGTTGTAGTAGGTCCTTATCTTTCTGGGGAATCTGTAACTATTGATTCAGAAGCATTAGAAACTCCGTGTAGTTTTACTGTTGGAGTATTTGAATATACCTGTCCACCAGCAAATGATGATTTTGCCAATGCAACAGCCGTAGCTTGTGGTGGAAATTACACAGGTGCTACAAATGAAGCAACTTTAGATGAAGATGATGCAGAAGATGGAGGTGGAGCAGATTTAGATGCACCAAACGTATGGTTCTCTTATACGGGATCTGGTACTGCCGAAGATATTACAATAGATTTATGTGGATCTAGTTATGACTCTTCTGTATTAGTATATACAGGTACTTCTGGTAACCTTACATTGGTTGCTGCAAATGATGATGGTGGTACAGCGAATTGTACATTAGGCACAAGATCATATTTAACATTCCCATCTGATGGAAGTACTACATATTATATCACTGTTGAAGGTTATAACTTTACAAGTGTTGGTGACTATGATATGACAATAACTTGTGTTACTCAAGCAGTAGCACCCGCAAATGATTTGTGTGCAAATGCAGAAGCATTAACAATATCTACACCAACAGCAGGTACAACCGTTGGTGCAACGGTAAATGTTTCAGATGACAACCCAAGTTGTGAAAATACTTTTGCTACTATTGTAGATGTATGGTATACATTTGAAGCAATAGCTGATGCAATGACAGTAACTACATCTTTAGGTGCTGCAGATCAAGCTAATGTTGCAGTATATGAAAATGATTGTTCTTTATATGACGAGGTAGAAGAGCAATCTTTACAGATAGGATGTTCTGATGCAAATGCTGGTGAGACTTTACTTCTTACAGGTTTAACCTCAGGTACTACTTATTTAGTGCGTGTTTGGAATGATGGAGTTGCTGCTGTAAGTACAGACAGAACAGAAGGTGATTTTACTATTTCTGTAGATGCAACACTTTCTGCTGATACTTTAGAAAACGAAGCAGCTTTCACATACTACCCTAACCCAGTAAAAAATACATTAACATTAAACGCTCAAAAAACAATTGAGCAGGTGGCAATGTATAATATGCTAGGTCAAGAAGTATTAAGAGCTACGCCTAATGCTTTAGCTAGTGATTTAGATATGTCTAACTTACAAACAGGAACTTACTTTGTTAAAGTTACTATAGCTAACGTTACAGAAACAATTAGAGTGATTAAGCAATAAGCTTACTCAATACATAATTTTAAAAGCCGCTATTTTAGCGGCTTTTTTTTGTTTCAAATTCTGTTAAATCATGAAGTTATATTAGAGGTTGGATAAATAAAAAAGAGTGTAATTAACAAGAAAATTGAAGGACTGCATTAGTCGTGCTTTTTTACCCTTAAACGATTTTGGGAGGGAGTTCGTATATAATTATGAATTATTAACATATTTTTAATGAATAACTAACTAACATACTAATATTATGAAAAAAATTACATTACTATTTCTAGTGTTGATTGCTTTTACTATGCAATCCAATGCACAAGTTCAGGTAGGTGATGGTACGTACACTAGTGCTTTCAACACATATCCTATTAATCCTTATTATGGATATTCTTATGCGCAATCTATTTATTTAGCTTCAGAGATAAATTCAGTTGGTGACATAACATCTATTTCTTTTGAAATGGCAGATACAGAAGCTATTGATAATTCTGATGATATGATCGATTTATGGATAGGCCATACAACTAAGACCGTTTTTGATTCTACAGAAGATTGGGTGGATGTATCTACACTAACTCAAGTTATGACTAATGGAAGTTTGACAAAATCAGGTACTACAATTACTTTCACTTTTAATGCTCCATTTAGCTACAACGGAACTGATAATTTAATAGTTGCCTTAGATGCTAACGAAGCTGGTTATGAAGATTCTTCTGATGTATTGATTGGTACAGACGTTGGTTCTAATAGAACGCTAAGACAAATGAGTGATGGCGCTAATTCTGACCCTTTAGCACCATTAGTGGGTGTGTTAACTCCGTATATTGGTAATATTACTATGAACGGAATAACTGCAATATGTGTTTCAGCAGCAGGTACAGCAACACTAGTTGAAGATTGTGATAATTCTCAATTTTCTATTTTGGTAGACGTAACAGATTTAGGAGATTCTACAAATCTTGAAATTACTAATGATGCAGGTGTAGCCTCTACAACGGTAACTGCAACAGGAGAGGTAACAGTAGGTCCTTTTCCTATAAGTACTCCGGTAACCTTAACACTTGAAAATGAAAATGATGCTTTATGTGATGTGGTTTTAGATTCCGTTTTAGATTCATGTCCTGTAGATTCAAATACTCTAGATTATTATAACTTACAATGGCCTGCGACATTAACGTTTCCTTTAAGCGAAATGACAGATCAAATGGTTTATGCGCAATTTTATGAAGAAGGTTTAACAGATACAACGGTTGGAGAGGCAGCTGCAGGAGTAGAGGTTTGGATTGGTTATAGTGCAACAGATACAGATCCTTCTACAGAAGATTGGACTTGGGAAGTGGCTACATTTTTTGGGGAAAACGGTAATAATGATGAATATAATCTAGCTATGCAGAATCTTGGTTTAGATGAAGGGACTTATTATTATGCAACACGTTATAAATTTAATGAAGGACCTTTTACTTATGGCGGTATTTTAGCAGATGGTAGTAATGGTGATGCTTGGGATGGAACAACCTATGTTTCTGGAGTATTATCAATTACAGCGCCTTTACCTGTAGCAAACGATGAATGTGTAGATGCAGAAACAATAGTATGTGGTGGACAGTATGTTGGAAACACAACATTTGCATTACCAGAGACTAATGATCCAGGAACTTGTACTACAACTGCAGGAACAGGTGGTGCTGTTTGGTATAAATTTACAGGTACTAATTCTGATGATGCAGGTGCTGCTTCAGGTAGTATTGGAGATAGCGTAACATTAGATTTAAGTAATTCAACATTTGATACTAAAATTAGAGTATTTGAAGGAGCTTGTGAAGCTTTGGTATGTGTTGATGGAAATGATGATGGAGTAACAGGAACAACTTCCTTACTTACTGTTACAACAATTGTTGGAACAGAGTATTACGTATTAGTTCATGGTTACCTTGCTAATGCAGGAGAATATACTTTAGATGTATCTTGTGAAGGACCACCTACATGTACTAATGCAACAGCAACATATAGTGTAGTTAGTGATTGTGAAACAAGTGGAGGTTTTAACATAGAAGTAGATATTACAGATATGGGAACTGCGACAGATATTACAATAACAGACGATCAAGGTAGTGTTGCACAAACAGCAACTTCAATGACTACGTTAACATTTGGCCCTTATACAAATGCTACAGATGTAGTTATTACTATCGCAGATGATAATGATGTAACTTGTTTACAAAACAGTGAAACTTTGACCCAAGCAGTTTGTCCTCCAGCAAATGATGATTGTGCAGGAGCAGTAGCACTTACAATAGGCACAACAGTTTCAGGTACAACCTTAGGCGCTACAGGTGCATCTGGTACGTCATGTAATGGTACTATTGGAAATGATGTATGGTATACTATTGTTGGAGATGGAGGAGATTTAACTGTTACTGTAGATTCAATTGATGAGGATTCTCAAATAGGAGTTTTTGAAAGTGAAGACTGTTCAGGTATAACTTTAGGATCATGTGATTATAGTATTGATCCATTTGCTAACCCAGTTGCATTAACTTTTTCATCTGTAGCTGGTACTAACTACTATATACAAGTTGGAGCTTGGTACAGTGCAGGTGGTCCATCTACTCTTGATATTACTGTAGAAACTACGTTATCTACTAGCGATTTTGAAAATAAAGCAGCGTTCACATATTTCCCTAACCCAGTTGAAAATACATTAACATTAAACGCTCAAAAAACAATTGAGCAGGTGGCAATGTATAATATGCTAGGTCAAGAAGTATTAAGAGCTACGCCTAATACCTTAGCTAGTGATTTAGATATGTCTAACTTACAAACAGGAACTTACTTTGTAAAAGTTACTATAGCTAATGTTACAGAAACAATTAGAGTGATTAAGCAATAAGCTTACTCAATACATAATTTTAAAAGCCGCTACTTTAGCGGCTTTTTTTTGTTTTAAACGCAACTAAAATTAGAATCTTATTTTTTATAATTTTTGCACGTATTTAAGTCTAACAGACCGTTTATAATTGCAATTGGTTTATTTACCTTTGTCACTTATGGAAACCAGTGCTTTTTCTTTTATTATTCCTGTGTATAACCGGCCAGATGAGATTAATGAACTCTTAGAGAGTTTTTTAAATTTTGAAGGGGAACATAATTATGAAATTGTAATTGTGGAAGATGGCTCTACAGAAACGTCAGAAAGCATAGTAAACCAGTTTAAAGATCAACTTGATATTTCGTATTATTTTAAACGAAATACAGGTCCTGGAGATTCTAGAAACTACGGCATGCAAAAAGCAAAAGGCAACTATTTTATTATTTTAGATTCTGATGTATTGTTACCTTCTAATTATTTAAAAGAAGTAAAACAGTTCCTTTCAACGTCGTATTACGATTGTTTTGGTGGTCCAGATGCGGCACACAGTTCGTTTACAGACCTTCAAAAAGCGATTAATTTTGCAATGACTTCGTTTATTACTACAGGAGGTATTCGTGGAGGAAAGCAAAAGGTTGACGATTTTCAGCCCAGAAGTTTTAATATGGGTTTGTCTAAAAAAGCATTTTTAGCGTCAGGCGGATTTGGTAAAATTCATCCAGGCGAAGATCCTGATTTATCTTTGCGTTTACATCAATTAGGTTTTAAAACCACATTAATTAATGATGCTTATGTGTATCATAAACGTCGTGTATCTTGGTCTAAGTTTTATAAGCAAGTGACCAAGTTTGGTATGGTGAGACCTATTCTTAATCAATGGCATCCGAGTTCTAGAAGTATTGTGTATTGGTTTCCTACAGTATTTAGTTTAGGCTTAATCGTTTCTATATTAATGGCTGTTTTTCAAATTAATTTCATGTTATATCTTTATGGATTATATTTTATAATAGCTTTTGTTTTAGCTTTAATTTCAAACCGAAGTTTTAGTGTAGCCTTACAAGCCTTATTAGCGATTGTTATTCAATTTTTTGGTTATGGTTATGGCTTTTTAAAATCGACGTTTAATTTAGTTTTATTAAAACGAAACCCAGAGAAAACATTTCCTCAACTTTTTTTTAAATTATAAATGACAGTTAAGAAGCCTTTGAACATACTAGATCATTTAAAAAAGAAAAACTTTAAACGCTTTAGTTTATTTTTTATCGTAGCATTTGTATTTTTAATTTTCACCAAACTCTCTAACGACTATAAGCAAACTATAAAATTAACTATTAATTTAATTAATGTAGATGATGAAATTTTATTGAAAAATGATTCTACAAACTACATTAAGGCTTATGTAGAAGCCAAAGGATTTTCGTTGATACCATTTATTTTTAATACCTCAAAAGAACTTATTATAGATGCCGATAGTGATGTCTCATTAAAATCGAGTCATTTTGTATTTGATGTAAAAAAGCATAAATACCTTATAGAACAGCAATTAGGTAATTCATATAAGTTGGTCTCTATACTACCAGATACTGTTTTGATTGCGTATTCTAAGCGCGCGTCAAAGTCCGTTCCAATAGTGTTTAAGAAAGCGATTAATTATGCTGTAGGTTACGATTTAAAAGGAGACTTTAATTTTAATATAGATAGTGTAAAAATTGTTGGCTCTTCAGCTGAAGTCAATAAAATTGATTCTATTACAACAGAACAATTAGTGCTTACGGATATAAAAAATGATATTAACAAATCTGTAAAGCTGGACATTTCTAATTATAATAATATAGAGGTATTTCCTAAGGCTGTTTCGGTTTCTGGTAATGTAGAACGTTTTACAGAAGGCATAATAGAAGTGCCTATTGAGATTGTCAATCAACCAGAAAATATTATTATCAATTATTTTCCTAAAGCCGTAACCTTATCTTATTACGTAGATTTAGAAAATTATAACGCCATAAAACCAATAGATTTTAAGGTAGAATGTGATTATGCAAATTTACAAGATCATCAAACATATCTAATTCCAAAAGTGGTTAAAAAACCAAATTCTATTAAACGGATTAGCATCAAACAAAAACGTATAGATTTTATTCAGCTTTAATATATTAAGCAGTAGCAATAAAGTTCACGTAAATTATGCCTATTATATTTAGATTTTATACCTTGTATAGGTACACTCTAGTTTAAATTCTTTATAATTCATTTTAAAATAAATCAGGTATAATATGGTTGTAGGATTAACAGGCGGAATAGGTAGTGGTAAGTCAACCATCTTAGAGTGTTTTAAATCTTTTGGAGTTGCTGTATATATTGCAGATGATGAAGCAAAAGCTTTAATGAACCGCTCAAAAGTTATTAAACGAAAACTTATACAATTGTTTGGCGATGATGCTTATGAAGATGGTGAATTAAATAGACCTTATTTAGCTTCAAAAATTTTTAATAATAAGAGTTTGCTTTCTAAGATGAATGCTATTGTGCATCCAAAAGTGGCAGCTCATTTTAAACATTGGCTTAAAAAGCAAAAATCTGCATATGTTATAAAAGAAGTCGCCATTATATTTGAAAATAATCTTCAAGATCAATACGATTACATAATTACCGTTGTTGCAGATGAAGATTTAAGAATAGAACGCGTTATGCATCGCGATCATACTTCCATAGAAAAAGTTAAGGCTATTATAAAAAATCAATGGTCTGATGCAGAGAAAATAAAACAATCGGACTTTGTTATTACTAACAACGATTTGCAAGAGGCTAAAAAACAGGCCTATAAAATCCATAATGTACTTCTTAAAAAATTAAAACAATAATTAGTAGCTTTCTTTTGTTAACGTTAGGTTAAACCTAATTTATACTAAATGTTAAAATGTTAAATTTGACTGATGAGTAAAAAGCTGTTTGTGTTATTGGTGGTCCTAATGAGTTTGTCGCTCATTGGTATTATTTTCGTACAATCATTTTTTATAAACAATAGTTTAGAGAATGAGAATAACAATTTTACCTTAAGTGTAAAACGCTCGTTAAGCTACGTGTCTAAGGCTATTGAGGATTATGAGTATCGTGAATATTTCATGAAACTTCAACCTTATTTAAATAAAGACAACAAAGCAGATTCTGCTATAATTAAGCAATTATTTGTCACGAGTGAAGACGATATCAGTAATAAAACCATCGTACATCGTAATACGGTTTTAGAAGAGCGATTTAAAGTACCTTCATTGTTTAATGAAATTGATGCCGATAGTTTTAATATTAGTAAGTTATATAGTGAACGTGTTACGGAAACTTACAGCAATACTAGTATTGATGGGATTAGAAGAATAGATCCTGAAACAAGATTAAGAGAATACTCATCGCTAAGTGCTTTAGATTTACAAGTATACGAAGACACGTTTAAAACACTTTTAAAAGATAAGCCCGTTTATAAGCGAGTTACTCTTAAACAAGTTGAAGCCTTATTAAAAAAAGAGGTAAAAACAGAAGGTATAGATCTTGATTTTGAATTTGCTATCTACGATGATGATTTAGCTACTAAAATACAGTCTCAAAATTTTGAAATGTCACCAAATGCTCATGGAGTTAAGGTGTTTTTAGATAATAATAACGAAAGTAGTTATAATCTATGGATAGATTTTCCTGAAAGAAAAAAGTACTTAATATCATCGATTTTTTGGATGATAATACTTTCAATAGTATTTACAAGTATTATAATTCTTGCTTATGCGAGTGCTATTTATCAGCTTATTAGACAGCGTCAAATATCACAAATTAAGACGGATTTTATAAATAACATGACGCATGAGTTTAAAACGCCAATTGCAACAATTAATCTGGCGTTAGATTCTATTAAAAACCCTAAGATTATTGGTGACAAAGAAAAGGTGTTACGTTACTTAGGAATGATAAAAGAGGAAAACAAACGTATGCATGCTCAAGTAGAAAATGTGTTACGTATATCTAAATTAGATAAAAATGAACTCAATATTAGTAAGGAACGGTTAGATGCTCACGACTTAGTAGAAGATGCAATTACACATGTAGAATTAATTGTAGAGGATAGACAAGGTTACGTGAAATCACATTTAAACGCTGAACAAACATCTATTCTTGCTAATGATACACATTTTACAAACGTAATAGTTAACATATTAGACAATGCGATTAAATATTCTGATGAGGCACCAAAAATAGATGTATACACAGAAAACGCAGGAAATAATATTATTATAAAAGTTGTAGATCAAGGTAACGGAATGTCCAAGGCGGTTTCCAAACGTGTGTTTGAAAAGTTTTATAGAGAACATACAGGTAATGTGCACAATGTAAAAGGGCATGGGCTTGGTTTAGCTTATGTAAAGAAAATAGTAGATGATCATCAAGGTCATATATCAGTAGAAAGTGAAAAAGGAAAAGGCAGTACTTTTATAATAAAGATGCCGTTAATATCATAAAAACGAATTATGGAAGAGCAAAACAAAAAAATTCTTTTGGTAGAAGACGATCCAAATTTTGGAACTGTTTTAAAAGATTATTTAATGATGAACGATTACGACGTTGTACATGCTAAAAATGGTATGGAAGGTTTCGAGAAGTTCAAAAAAGACGATTATGATCTATGTATCTTAGACGTTATGATGCCTTATAAAGATGGTTTTACTTTAGCCAAAGAGATTAGAGAAAAAAATGAAGATGTGCCTATAGTATTCTTAACAGCGAAAGCTATGAAAGAAGATGTACTTAAAGGTTATAAAGTAGGTGCAGACGATTATCTTAACAAGCCTTTTGATAGTGAGGTATTGTTAATGAAAATAAAAGCTATAATGCAGCGTAAAGCAAAAGATACTGTTGCAGATAGTAAACAATTTGAATTTAAGATTGGTCGTTTTGATCTTAATTCAAAATTACGTTTCTTAAAGTTTGATGGTGGAGATCCTTCAAAATTATCGCCAAAAGAAAACGAATTATTACGTTTATTAGCGTTACATGAAAACGATTTAATGCCAAGAGAATTGGCATTAACTAAAATTTGGAGAGACGATAATTACTTTACATCAAGAAGTATGGATGTATACATCGCCAAATTGCGTAAATATTTAAAACCAGATCCAAAAGTAGAAATACTTAACATTCATGGGGAAGGTTTTAGATTAGTAATTAACAATGACTAAGTTTAAATACATTATAAATATAAAAAATCCAGTTCTTTGAGCTGGATTTTTTTAGTTTAGAATATATAACTAAATCAAGAAAATAGAAGAAGAATGAATAACGAACTAATTACTAATAATAGCTGGTGGAAAAGGAATTGGAAATGGTTGGTTACAACAAGCATGCTCTTCATAGTAGTAATTGCAATGGTTTTGTATTCTGGAATGGGTAAAATTGGTAGGGATTTAGCGCAGGCTTATACAGATGAGGAATTGTATCAAAAAGCCTTAGTCAATTAAAATCTCATCCAAAAGTTATAGAATTACTCGGAGAAATAGAACCCATAGATCAATTGGCTATTTTGGAAGGAGAAGTTCATTATACAAATGAAAATAAAAAGGTAAATTCTTCAATCCGATTAAAAGGGACTAAAGGCAATGCTAGAATGGATATCACTGCTATTAAAAATAATACAGAATGGGAGTACAAAATTATTAATGTACGAATAAAAAATCCACCTGAAAATAAGCAAACTATTGAAATCGTCAATAACGACTAAAATTGGTGATAACAAGGCATAGAGATATTATTCTATTTGGTCACTTATAGCTGTAATAATGTCTTTAACATCGGTTTTATAATCAAACCAATTTATAGAATCATCTTTTCTAAACCACGTTAATTGTCGTTTTGCAAAACGTCTTGTGTTTTTTTTAATTTCAGAAATGGCAAACTCTAAAGTACAGTTGCCTTCAAAATATTGAAACAATTCTTTGTAACCAACCGTATTTAAAGCATTAAGGTGTTTGTGCTCATGGAGTGCTTTTACTTCATCTAACAATCCGTTTTCAATCATAAGATCTACACGCTGGTTTATTCTATCGTAGATAATTTCACGATCTGCGTTTAATCCAATAGAAATGGTTTTAAAATCACGATTTTTTTCAGGATTAGTAAGAAAAGAAGAATAGGGTTGTCCTGAACCTATACAGATTTCTAAAGCTCTAATGACACGTTTCGGATTATCTATAGCGATTGTTTTATAAGCTTCAGGATCTAATGATTTTAGCTGTTCTTGTAAGACGTTTAAGCCTTCATTTTCTAGTTGAAGGTTAAGATTTGTTCTAATACTCGCATCTACTTCAGGAAAATAATCCAAGCCTTTGGTTACTGCTTTTACGTAAAGACCAGAACCACCAACCATAACTACAGTTGGGTTATCTTGATGTAATTCTTTAATTTTAGAAATAGCATCACGTTCAAAATCACCAACAGTAAATGTTTCTTTTATGGATTTATGTTGAATAAAATGATGAGGCGCACCATTTAACTCTTCTATAGAAGGTACAGCAGTACCAATGTTCATTTCTTTATAAAATTGACGAGAATCAGCAGAAATAATTTCAGCATTAAAATGTTGCGCTAGTTTTATGCTTAAAGCAGTTTTTCCGATAGCTGTTGGACCAACAATAGCAATGACACTATGAGTGAATCTTTTTGACATGTATAAATTAGCTATTTAATGATGGAGTTGGTGTCCGCAATTATAACAAAAGTCAGAATTGTCTCTATGATTAGAAACATTACAATTACCACAATGTTGAGAATTTAAGTGAATCTTAATCTCATTGGCAGAATGTTCTTTAGTTGTATTCGCTTTTAAGTTCTTATTTTCTTCATCAGCTTTTTGGCCACTTTTAACATATTCTGCAGATACAATTCCGGTTGGTACAGCAATAATGCCATAACCTAAAATCATGATAAATGTTGTTATTAATTGCCCTAACGGAGTTTGTGGCGCAATATCACCAAAACCAACAGTAGTTAAGGTTACAACACACCAATACACACTTTTAGGTATATTATCAAAACCGTTAGCTTCACCTTCAACTAAATACATAATGGTTCCAAAAATTACAGAAGAAATCATTACAGCGAATAAGAAAACCATAATTTTTACTCTACTTGCAATTATTGAATCTTTAAGTTGGTTAGAAGCTCCTAAGTATCTGGCTAACTTTAGAATTCTAAAAACTCTAAGTAAACGTAATGCTCTGAGTGTTACTAAAGCTTGAGCTCCTCCAAACATAAAAGTTAAATACATTGGTATCGTTGATAAAAAATCAATGACACCAAAAAAGCTAAAGATATATTTGAATGGTTTTTTTACAGTAACTATTCTTAATATATATTCTATTGAAAACAATATGGTTACTATCCATTCTCCAATATATAAGAGGTTGTGATATTCACGATCTATGCTTACAACACTTTCTAGCATCACTAAAACAATACTTAGAAGTATGAATACTAACAATAAAACATCAAAAAGTTTTCCTCTAGGAGTATCTGCCTCATAGATTACTTCATGAAGTTTGGTTTTCCAATTATGTTTTTGATTTGATTCCATAGGTTTTAAAAGTACAAAAACTTAAATTATTGCTTTTCTAGAATAATAATAGTGTTGTTTTGAAGCTCTACAACTTTATCCATAAACGATTTTAAATAGGGATAATATTCTGGTGCATAAATTGGCAAGTTAAATTTAACCTTAAAGTATAGTATAAGATCATTTTCGTTAAGCTTAGTATTAAAAAATAGTATGCCAGAGTTATTTGGTAATACAACATTAACGGCATCTGGAATTTGTTTAACTGTTAAGCCATCAGTAAGGTTTATTTTTATATTGTAGTTGTAGATATCTTTATATCCAAAATCGATGGGATAAGTTCTTTCCTGAAGCTTAAAAGGATTCTCTTCAAAAAATTTAATAAGAAAAGGATTGAGGTAGATTTTGTTACCAATATATTCGGGTTCAAAAGAAATATCTATTTTTTCTTCAAAACTTGACTGCGTTTTATCAAAATTTTTCACCTCATGATTATCAATGGTAAAGTTGTTATAAGTATTAATTTGATTTTCTAAATAGGAAATAGGATTCTCATCGAATTCTTGCTTAGGCTTATGCGAATGGTATCCTGTAAATTTATTTTGGACGTTACCTGTAAATTCGTCCTTTTCGAAAGCGGTTAATTCAATGCGATGTGTACTTAACGAGTAATCTTTAACTGCAATATTTTCCCAATGACTACCATCTTCAAAATCAATTAGTCGTCCATATTGATTTAACGCTTTAAAAGGTAACTCTCCAAAGGCTAGATATGGGCTTGTAGCATCTAAAAAATAATCCTCGTCATTTATTGTTGTTTTTAATATAAGATAATTATACTCAGAAAGTACAGGGAATAATTTGGTAATAAAACCATTATTACGTGTAGACATTAATATAGGAAAGACTTTAAAATCTTCACTGTCTAATAAATTTTCTAAGAGTAAATTAATTTCAAAAGTACTTCCTATATTTTCTTTTATTAATTTTTTAATTGAAACATCATAGCGTTCAGATTTACCATTCCATTTGTAATTTTTTAGAACAAATTGATATATAGCATTTGCTTTTTCTAGCGGATCTTCTATTGAAGTTATTTCTATAGGAAGCAGATTTTTTACAAGACTTTTTTTACTTACTTGTTTACCAAAATCAGAATCTGCTTTTAATTCATGGTCTGTATCTTTCCATGTTTTAGTAATTTTATCTACACTTCCATCAAAACCTTGAACAACACTGAGTTCATATTCAATTCTAGCTGTATAGTTAAGAGCCGTTGTCGTAAAATCTTCTAATTTATAAGCAGGAATGTCTTTCATAACATACCTACTAACTGTGCAGTCTGCAGTGCCACCTCTACCAACATCTAAGCAGTTGTGTTTTATTTTGGCTTCATTTACAGCTAATGGAATTTCGCCTACTAATTTTACATGATAATCATAATTCCCAGGAATACTTGTATTGTATTCACTGTATAAAACAGGATCTGATCCTTGAAAATACCAAGGTTGGTATTTAGCCATGAATCGAGATTGGGTTTCATAGCTGTAGGTTAAAACACTACCAACCTTTACATTGGGTAAAACAAATTTAACTAAGATATATTTTTCGTTTTCTTCTCTAAAAATGGCACTCTTTGAAAGTTGTGACTTCACCATTTTTCCATTTTCAAGATTGTACGTTGTGCCTTTTATATTTTCAATTTTTTCTGTAGAAGATTTACCTTTATATAATTTTACTTCAATTTCACCTTTATTTAAACCATCTAATCTTAATATTTTAACCTTTTGCTTTATTTGTACTCTTAGCCAAAACGTTTCACTATCTACAAAACTATTCCCATAATCATATATAACTAAAGCATCCGCTGTTGAATCTTTTTTATAGCTATTTAATTCTAACTCACTTTGAAACACTTCCATTCCAATATTATAGTCTTGAGATATGCCTATAAACGAGATAAATAATGTTATAATAAATAATTTTAATTTCATTATTCTTTTGTTAATTCAACAATTTTAAGTCGCTTATTACGTCTCATATAACTTTGTATAATATGCTGTGTATCTCTATTATTTTCCATTGGAATAATGATAGACTTAAGAATAGCTCTATTATTTATTTGATGATTTAAGTTAAAAAAGCCCATGCCTTTAAATATGCCATTTTCAATTAAGAATACACTTTTTTCATGAACATCACGACCTTTATCAATAATGAGCATGTCTTTATTCTCATAGCTATATTTTTCTATAAGTGATTGTACGCGTTTATTGTAAGCATCTGCAGGTTCCTCATTTACACAAGCCCCTAAACATTCTTTTACATCATATTTAAAACAACTTGTTTTTGTAGCATAAAGATCTGTAAGTTTCTGGCATAAATTATAAGTGTCCACAGCTTTAAACATAAAGTGTTTTCCACTTGCTCTATTATTAAAGGTTGTAATTGGTTGTTCGTCTTTATTAGACTTATCAATATAAAGATTTATATAGCCATTTTTATCTGTAGAACTGTAGAGTGCATGTGTAAAAATGGTTCTTCGTAAGGCTCTATTAAAAATAGGTTTGTTCACCTTAATTTGAGCACTTTCCTTTAATAATGCGGCTAATTCACTTCCTGTTTTATCATAAGTCACTGTACTAACTAGTCTCTGAATTTTACGAGATTTAGAATTGGTACCTGTAAAGTGTTGCGTAATGCGTTTTCTTATGTTGTTGCTTTTTCCAATGTAAATAATTTCACCTTCATCATTATGAATATAATAGACTCCTGTATCTGAAGGTAAATCGTCTATAATTGTTCTAAGATTGGAAGCGATGTTAGATTTCTTTTCAATTTTAATAGCTTCTTTAACAATGATTTTGTCTAAATCTTTATTAAGCAACATCTTAAATAAAGTAACCGTTGCCATTGCATCTCCGTTAGCTCTATGTCTATCGCTCATAGGAATACCAAGAGCACGTGTCAATTTCCCCAAACTATAAGATTCCATATCAGGAATAAGTTCTTGGGAAAGCTCTACTGTACACAATGTTTTTCTTTTAAAAGGGAATCCTAGACGTTTAAATTCGGTTTTAAGGATTCTATAGTCAAAAGACGAATTATGAGCCACTATAATACAATCTTCAGTAATTTCTACGATGCGTTTAGCAACCTCATAAAATTTCGGAGCATTTACAAGCATTTTAGAATTAATACCAGTAAGATTCACTACAAATGGCTGAATTTCTCGCTCTGGATTAACTAATGAGATAAATTGATCTGTTACCTTACGACCATCAAATTGGTAGATTGCAATTTCGGTGATGCCTTCTTCATTAAATTTCCCACCAGTGGTTTCTATGTCTAGTATTGCGTAAATGTGATTTGTGCTTTATGGTTAATTAGAGTCTTTAAAATAAGGAATATAAATAAAACTAATTGCTATAATTCCTTACTCCAAATATACTACTTCCAACGCGAACCATTGTACTTCCGCAGTCAATTGCTAATTTGTAATCTCCACTCATTCCCATACTTATAGTTTTAAGTTCTGGTTGAAGTGTTTTAAGTTCTGAAAATGTGTGATTTAGGAATTTGAATTCTTTTTCAATTTGAGTTGTATCATCTGTAAAAGTTGCCATTCCCATAACACCAACAATGCTAATGTTTTTTAATTCTGAAAACTCATCAGACTGTAAAAGGGCAGAAGCATCAGCAGCAGACATGCCGAATTTACTATCTTCTTCAGCGATTTTAATTTGAAGTAAACAGTCTATAATTCTATCATGTTTTTTGGCTTGCTTGTTAATTTCGTTTAATAATTTAAAACTTTCAACTCCGTGAATTAAACTTACAAATTCAGCCATGTATTTCACTTTATTGCGCTGTACATGACCAATCATATGCCACTCAATATCTTTTGGCATTACGTCATGCTTTTCTGCCATTTCTTGGATTTTGTTTTCTCCAAAAATACGCTGACCAACAGTATAGGCTTCCATTAAATCACTAACCGGTTTGGTTTTTGAAACCGCAACTAAAGTGACGTTTTTAGGTAAAGTAGATTTTATATGTTTGAGATTTTGTTCTATGCTCATTTTTATTTTTTTGTTAAAAAGACATTTGATTAAACGTCTTTTCAATATTCATAAATAGTAATTCCGCTTCGTAATTTAGGCAGAATATACGTGCTTTTTGGTGGCATGGTTAAGCCTTCATCTGCAATTTGTTTCATTTGTTGCACGTTTGAAGGACACATACCAAAGCCAACTTTAAATTCGCCACTATCTACGCTACTTTTTATGGTAATCATTTCGTGTTGTCCATTAACATAAGAAATTCTATTGTCTTTTCTTAAATCATTAATACCTAAAATAGGTTGAAGTATGGTTTTATATAACAACTGTGCATCTAATTGGTCTAACGCCGTATTAAATTTATAAGCTGTTTTACGAAGATAAAGCGAATAAAACTCACCATCTAAATACATACTAAAATGATGTGGTTTTGATGGACTATATGGTAGCAAGCCTCTGTTTTCAATTCGGAATGACGTATCAAGTTGAATTAAAAATTCTTCCTTAGTTAAATGATTTAAATCTTTAATTAAGCGATTAAATTCATGAATAACTAAACTAGATTCCGGAATTAAATACGACATAAAGTAGTTGTAAGATTCACTACCATTATGATTTGGGTTTTTCGCCTTTTCATCTTTGTATAATAAGTAAGATGATGACGATCTATGATGACCATCTGCGATATAAATAGTTTCCATGTGCTTAAATTCATTTTGAATCGTTGCAATAGTATCCTCATTATCTATTTTCCATAAATAATGGGTATCTCTATAGGTCATGGTGAATTCAAACTCTGCATAACCTTTTTGAGTTTCCGTTATAATCTCTGCAATTGTAGCATTATCAGGATAAGTGAGTAAAACCGGCTCCGCATTAAAACCAACAGTTTGCAAGTAACTTTTAAACGTTTCTTCACGTTTAGCAATGGTGTCTTCGTGTTTTTTTATGATATTATTTTCATAATCTTCAGCACTTGTTGCTGCAATAATGCCACTAAACACTTGTCCATGTCTATTTACAATTTTATACACATAAAATGATGGTTTTTCATCTTGAATAAAAATACCATCTTCTTTAAATTCTAAATATCTATTTTTAACTAAACGATAGCGTTCTTCGCCTTTAACTTCTTGAGCGTATTTGTAACCAGGATTTACAATATGAAGAAAACTATACGGATTATAAGCCATTCGAGATTCACGCTCATCTAAAGTATAACTTTGATAAGGCCGTGCAGCAACAAGACCAACAATTGCTCTTGTTGGTTTTACGGCTTTGAATGGAATGACATTGATCATGAAAATAGTATAAAGTGTAACGTAAAAAGGATGCAATCTTTAATTAAATACCAGGATTCGCTAGAACCAAATTTTTTACTTCAAAAATTGCTTAGAAACCTTCTCTGCTTTTCTGCTTTCAGCATAATCATAAAAACCTTCTCCAGATTTTATACCTAGTTTTCCTGCCATAACCATATTAACCAATAGAGGACAAGGTGCGTATTTTGGATTTTTAAAACCATCATACATCACATTTAATATAGACAAACAAACATCAAGACCTATAAAATCGGCCAATTGTAATGGACCCATTGGATGTGCCATTCCTAATTTCATAACGGTATCAATTTCTTCAACACCAGCAACTCCGTTATAAAGGGTTTCAATAGATTCGTTAATCATTGGCATTAAAATACGGTTGGCAACAAAACCAGGATAATCATTTACTTCTGTTGGTACTTTTCCTAAAGTTTTAGATAATTCCATGATTATAGAAGTCACTTCATTACTTGTACTATAGCCTCTAATGATTTCTACTAATTTCATAATGGGAACAGGATTCATAAAATGCATACCTATAACTTTTTCAGGTCTAGAAGTCACTGCGGCAATTTGAGTAATAGATATCGAAGACGTGTTTGTGGCTAAAATGGTATTTTTATTACAAACCTCATCAAGTTGTTTGAAGATTTTTAGTTTCAAATCTAAATTTTCAGTCGCTGCTTCAACAACTAAATCGGCATTTTTAACACCTTCTTCTGTACTCGTAAATGTTGAAATATTTCCTAAGGTTTCAGCCTTATCAGCTTCGCTTATGCGTTCTTTAGCAACCATTCTGTCTAAATTTCTAGAAATGGTATCCATGCCTCGTTGTAACGAAGCGTCGCTAATATCAATTAATTGTACTTTAAATCCTGATTGTGCAAACGTGTGAGCAATGCCATTTCCCATGGTTCCTGCACCTATAACTGCTATGTTTTTCATAAATAAAAAGCCCAAATTAGCCTTCCTAAAGTGAAGGAATTCTTACGTGGGCGAAATAAGAATTTTGTTAATACTCAATTTAATTTTAAATATAATTGAGCGTTTATTTTGTTGAAATAATATTAGAATCGAGATTCACTTTACATTAAAAATGAATCTCGATAGCTATAAATAAGTACTATTAAAATTGATTAATAATCATGTTAGCAACACGTAAAGCTTCAGTACCATCATGAAGTGTTACAATGGGCTTCGTGTTATTATTAATGGCATCTGCAAACGTTTCTAATTCATCTAAAATGGCGTTGTTGTTTGCTATTTCAGGATTATCAAAATAGATTTGCTTTTTAATGCCTTCCGCATTTTGAAGAATCATATCAAAATCACCAGGATTTTCAGGTGCATCTTTCATTTTTACAACTTCACATTTCTTTTCTAAGAAATCGACAGAGATATAAGCATCTTTTTGAAAGAATCGTGTTTTACGCATGTTTTTTAATGAAATCCGGCTTGCCGTTAAATTGGCAACACAACCATTTTTAAACTCTATACGTGCGTTGGCAATATCTGGTGTATCGCTAACCACAGAAACTCCACTTGCAGAAATTTGTTTTACCGTAGAATTTACAACACTTAAAATAATATCAATATCATGAATCATCAAATCCAAAACCACAGGCACATCTGTACCACGAGGATTAAATTCAGCTAGCCTATGACATTCAATAAACATAGGATTTACAATTTGATCCTTAACACCAATAAATGCTGGATTAAAACGCTCTACATGCCCAACTTGACCTTTAACACCGTGTTCTGCGACTAAAGTTCTAATGGTTTCAGCTTCTTCAACGGTATTAGTAATAGGCTTTTCAATGAAAATATGTTTTCCTTTTTTGATGGCTGCTTTAGCACAATCATAATGAGAAAGGGTAGGAGTTACAATATCTACAACATCTACGGCATCTAATAAATCGTCAATAGAATCAAAATATGTATAACCAAATTCTTCTACAACGCGTTTTGCATTTTCAGGATCTGCATCGTAAAAACCGACAAGATCATATTTTTTAGATTGGTTAAGTAACCTTAAATGAATTTTACCAAGGTGACCAGCACCAAGAACACCAGCTTTCAACATGTTTTTCTGTTTTTAACAAAAATAGTCGTTTTCGCTCAGAAATTGAAAATATAAAATGTAAAATAATGCGAAATTGATAGGCTTTTGTATTGAAGTATGATGTTTAAAGATTTACGTAAAATTAGAAAGTATAAAACTGCGATTTATTTATGGTAAGATTAAAATGTGAAGTAACTATTTAAGGTTTAAGAAATCAACATCTAAAGCGTAATGATCTTATAATACTAATCGCAATTAGCCTTGTACTTTTAAGTCTAAGGAAGAAAAAAATGAAGACTTATGAAGTTGAAATTTAATTTTTTTGAAGTATTTTTACCTTAAACTAACTACGCTTTGAAAGACACATTTAAGCATCAAGGAATGCGCCAACAACTTGTTGAAACTCTAATAAATAAAGATATAAAAGATAAAGGAGTCTTAAAGGCAATTGGTAAAATTCCGAGACACTTGTTTATGGATTCTGGCTTTATAGACCATGCCTACCAAGATAAAGCGTTTCCTATAGCTGCAGACCAAACCATTTCACAGCCATATACTGTAGCTTTTCAATCTGAATTATTAAAGGTACAACCAGAAGATAAAGTTCTGGAAATTGGAACAGGAAGTGGTTACCAAACAGCGGTGCTTTTAGAGCTTGGTGCTAAAGTTTATAGTATTGAACGTCAGAAGGAACTCTTTAAAAAAACATCTAAATTTTTACCTAAAATAGGCTATCGCGCCAAACAACTTATATTTGGAGATGGTTATAAAGGCTTACCTGTAGAAGCTCCCTTTCAAAGTATAATTGTTACTGCAGGCGCACCTTATGTTCCTAATCCGCTTTTAAGTCAATTAGCAATTGGCGGACGCTTAGTTATTCCTGTAGGAGATAAAGTACAGGTCATGACATTATTTATAAGAAAAGGACCAAAAGAGTTTGAAAAACATGAATTTGGCGATTTTAGATTTGTCCCTATGTTAGAGGATAAGAATTAGGTTATTCTTAATACAAATTTTGCATCGTACTTAATAAAAGTCATTCCAACTTACAAAGCTTAAAATTAATTAGTAGCCTTAATAAATGCATCTTTTCCTCCAACAATTGGTAAGGACAATGTCGTTTGGCCTCCTATTTTAATGGTTAATTCAGTTCCTGCTTTGGGATGCAAGGTGAATTCTTTATCACTAGAAAATATCATTAGACCAATTTGTTGACCTGCTTTAATAATTTGATCGTCTGGTTGTAAGTCAAAAGTTACAGTGTAAAATGTAGCAGGTTTTAAATCTTCTTCATGAGTTAAAGACTTATAGTTTTTAGGATCTGCCCAACCACGAGTTATTATATTATCTGTAATCTTAATGTCTTTACCTTCTTGCCAAGGTAATGAGACTAACCAAACCGATAAATTCGCTGCGGCTTTATTACTCGCTAATGTTACAGTAACTTTTGGGACACCAGAAATATGTACATCTTGCTTTAATTTCGGAGTTACATATAGTAATCTGTTTTCAGAAGTTTCAGCAGTAGCTAAATCTTTACCCGAAAAGTTCACATCATCGATTAGTTTTTCAGTAGCTTCTTTCATTTTAGTGTCTAAATGAAGATGTCCAGCTGTATGTCCTCTTACTGTTAGATTAAAAGTAACATCTGAAGCCTCTGGATTTGGATAATCTTTATAAGCTGTTGGTTCTTGTGGATTATCGTATTCTCTAACGATATAGGCTTTGTTTTCTTCTTTTTCAACACCATTATCAATACCATGAAGATATTTTGTAAACCAACGGTTCATCATCGTCGTTGGAGGTGGTCCACCATGGCCATTTTGATGATAGTAAATCTGTGTAGGTAATCCTTTTTCTTTTGCGGCTTTGTAAATACGGTAACTGTGCTCTGGCATTACATTCCAATCGTTAAAACCATGAGACATTAATAAAGCAGCTTTCATGTTATCCATTTGATTAAGGTAATCTCTTCCTGCCCAAAATTCGTTATAATCGCCAGTTTCTCTATCCATACCGTTTTTCATTTCGGTATCTCTTATGGTTTCGTTATTGTATGGTCTGTTTTCTTCTTTCCCACTATGTACAAAATCATAAAGGACATCAATATCTTCACCTAAATAACCACCAGGCGAACGTACTAAGCCATTAGAACGGTAATAATGATAATATGAGGTATTTGGCGCAATAGGAATAATAGCTTCTAAACCTTCAACTCCTGTCGTTGCAGCTGCTAGAGGTAATGTGCCGTTATAGGATGTGCCTGTCATTCCCACTTTTCCTGTAGACCAATAAGCTTTAATTTCTTCGCTACCTTCACGTTCGGTGTAACCTTTCGCTCTGCCACACAACCAATCGATTACTGCTTTTGGAGCTAAGGATTCATTTTCTCCTCCTATAGTTGGTGCTCCATCAGATAAACCAGTTCCTGGTGAAGAGGAATGTACTACGATGTAACCTCTAGGAACCCATTTTCTTAAGTGAGAGTTTGAAATTATTGGTCGTTTTCCTCGTCGTGTGACTTCAGGGTGAACACGTTCTTTTGCTGTTTCTCCTAATTCTATATCTACATCCCACATAACTCCAGGTAAATCTGCAGCTACACCAGCAAAATATGGGCTAGTGACATATATAATGGGTAATTTTAAACCTTCGGTTTCTGTTTGTTCTGGTCGTGTTACCGCAACGTGCATACGATCTTGTTTGCCATCTCCATCAGTGTCAAATTCTGTTTCGACCCATAAATCGTGTCGAATCCATTTATTTGTATCACTAAAAGCTTCAACAATTTGAGCTTCGCCATCTTTAAAAATAGGGACAGCCTTTTCTTTAGATTGTTGTGCACAACTTGTTATTGAAATAAATAAAGTAATAATTAATGCTGAAAGGGATTTTAAAGCGAGTGTCATGCGGAAATTATTTTGAGATATGTTTTGATAAAAATAGGTTGAATAAATTAAAACCCAAATAAGTGCAATCTATTTTTATTCTCAATTCAATTTTTTATCATGGTTCTTTAAAATTTTATCAAATTGATTAAGTTGATTTTTTAATAAATTAAAACTCCTAAAACGAATAGCAAGAAGCCACAATTTTAGGAGTTGTTATTTTTAATCTACTATTTAGTTATTTGATGTTCCCAGCTATCTCCACTAATATCAGTCATTTTTAAAGTGTAAGTCCCTCTTGGTAAATTCTGAATGGTAGACGTATTCAATTTTAGTTTAGCTTTTGCACCTAAAGGCACAATTAAACTGTGCTTTCCGGATTTAATTTTTGCGATATAATAATTATCTATGGCTTGTTTTGGTAAGGTTGCTAATTTTTGTTGTGTATAATTTACAACCACATTATTTTGTTCATCTTTAAGCTCTATTCCAATAATCCAAGCTCCATAAACATCAACACCTTCAACTCTAAAGACATCAAAAGAAAGTTCGTTTTTATCCAATTTTCCTTCTGTAATTTCAAGTTTAGGTTTTACAGATTTGTTGTGCAAAGTTCCCCAAAGTCCACCATGAAATACTTGATTGGTGTATAATGTTAAACCAAAAATTAAAAATGAGCCTATAATTACAACTTTTGAAAAAGCACGATCTCTAATAGGTAGTAAACCAGAACCTAACCATGCAAACCATTTCTTTTTGGTGAAAGCTACATTTTTAGTCAATAGATAATTATCTAAAGATAAGCGTCCACTTCCTGTTAAAAATAATAGAAACCCTGTGGCAATACCAAGTACTCCAATTTGCCATTCATCTAAGCAAGTGGTTCCAATCCAACCAGAACCTAGAAGTATACCCATTGCTAGACCAAACACACCAATACTCATTAGTCTTGTAAATAATCCGAATATAATAAACAAACCAACAAGACCTTCAATAATAGTAAAAGCGACCATATTGTAATATAGTATATCTGGATTCTCAACTAAATATTGAATCATAGGCTTTATGCCTAAAGCGTTTGGTAGAAAGTGATTAAATTTTTCGCCAATGTAACCAGGAAGTTCTGGATCTAATTTATTAGCTAAAATTGTGCGTCTAAAAAATGCTGAAAAGTAAGTCCAACCGATGACCATTCGGACTCCAAGGGCTAAAAAACCCGAGTCGTTTTTAATATGTAAATTCATTTTGTTATCTATAATGTAATTAATAATTTTCTACTAGCTAAGAATGCTAGATTTAAGTCTGAAGAAAATTAATTATAGATACGCTTTGTTGTTTTGAAAGAGAATATAGTAAGGAGCTAAAGGTGGAATTTGTGCTCTAGCATTGTAATATTGGCTTATTGGTCTTTCTGAAAGCGCAATAAATTGGGTGGTGAATTGAGATTTTTTAACCAACGCAGCTTGTAACGTTTGTAGGCTACTTTTTGAATTTGAAATTACAGTTGTGGCATTGGTAGATATATCACAAGTACCACTATTTAATGCTGATAAACTTTTGTTTGAAACTTCTGTTTTGGGAATCTCAAAAACATCTTGAATTGAGTTTCTAACTTTACATGGAGAAAATACCAATAGCAGGACCAACCCCATAAAGGATAGGAGTGAGGTTTGCTTTTTTATGAGGTTTAAAATTTTCACGGTGTAAATATGAGACTTAGATTTTTGGGTTGTTTTAAAAATATGTTAATTTAATTTTTTGGTAAATACGTTTTAGGAATTTTATGTTCTTTAGATTCTTGCATCCAATATAAATTAACAATCCACCAACGTTTTCCGTCATTAAATAATTGAATACTGTTTATACCTCTCATAAATGGTTTTTCGTCGGCTTTACTGTTATAAGTTTCATACGTACTAAAAACATGAGTAATATTTCCGAAAGTTTGCGTTTCTCTTTTAATTTCCAATTCATGAAAACCATTTTCTACTAACCATTGCCCAGAAGTTGTTATATAATCTTCTGTGGACATGTAACGTACAGTTATTTCTTTTTTTTGATTTTTGCCTGTTGGAATCAGTTTAGCGTCTTTTTTAAATAAATGTTTAAACAAGTCCCAATTGCGTTCCTCTCCTTTATCTCCTGAGATTACGGCATATAACGTAGCGATTGTGCTATCTAATGTTGCAACGTTTTTAGAATAGTCTTTTTCTTCTTGGGCATTAAGTCCAAGTGTAAAAAGAAACAAAATAATACATACTTTTTTCATCGTATAAAGTTAAAATAATTTTAAACCAAACAAAATCGCATCGCTTTGAAATCCGCTTTGGTAAGAACGCAAATAATCTACTCTTAAAAATCTCCATTTTCCCCAACCAATATTATCTACTCCAACTGAATATTCTTGATAAGGTTTAAAATCTGGTGTTGCTAATAAATGTGCTCCGATAACTAAATTGAAATTCAACTTATTCAATAAAGGTATTTTGCCGAGTAAAAAACCATTGAAGTCATGTTCTACATGACCTTCAAAATAAGCATCATTGGTACTCGCAGTATAATAATCTAAATTATTAAATACGTTGTTGTAATTTCCTTCTGTACTAACATGTGTTTGGTTACCATTAAAATGTTGGTAATCCATAAACGCAATATCATCAGCATTAAAAAACTTTCCTGCTTTAAGGTTATACATAAGTCGACCTTTATCTTTTACGTTAAACGATTGTATAAGGCTGGCTTTGATTTGGTCAAAATTATAATCGCTATTGGTGGCGCCAAATCCTTTTTCATAACCTAAGTACAGGGTTGGGTAATCGTCGTTACCAACATTGTATTTAGCATCAGGATAGCTTAAGTATTCTTGTCCAAAATTAATACGTGCATCAATATTTCCTTTTACAATGTTGTGTGTTTCAAAAGGCGCAATACCAAAAGCTGTTTCGTTTAGTGGATTGTTACTTGTGTAAACATCATTTTCTTCATTTATAAAGGTTTGATCTGTGGTGTTAAAAAGTGCTTTTCGTCTTTCGTAACTCAAACCTGCGTATAATCGAAATCCATTAAATAGCTCTTCGGAATAATTAAGAGCGACATAACTTTTATCATACAGTTTGATGTAATTATCTTCAAAAAACAATGTGCTTACGGAGTTGATTAATGGAGAAATAGGATTTGAAGGATTAAATTGTTCTGCAGAAACCCCTCCAGACAACATTAAAAAGGAATTACTAATACTATTGAATTTATAAGTTAACGCACCTGTAGCTCGTAAGCGTTCGTCTGAAAATCCGTATTGAATATTTCCGCTTGCTCTAAAAAAGCGTTTAAATTCGTCGTAATTTTTTGTGTAAAATACGTTGGCATTAGCGGTATAACCCTGAACGGTATTAAATTGTACTCCTAAAAGTGGAATATCATAACCCAAGCGATAATCTTTATGAGAGTTTTGATACGTGTAACCTAAGATACTACTGAGTTTAAATTTGTTTCTTACAGTATCTATAGAATCTAAATAAGGTTTAGACTCGCGTAGAATTTGAATACTATCTTTTTTTACGTAATCTGTACGTTCTTCAGCAGTTAAAGGCACAGGTCTAATGGCATTCCAAAATATAGAATCTTTTTTATTCGCTTCTTTTTCAAAAGCTACTATTTCTCGGTTAAAGTCTTTTCTAGTGAGTCCTGAATTAAATTCGTAATTACTATAGATGGCTGTAAAACGTCCTTCTCCTTTAATTCCAAATAAGGCATATTTAAAATCGATACTTTGTGAAATTTGAGCCCAAATATCATCTGTTACAGAATAAGAAAAACTCTGTTGTAGAGAAATAATATCTACCATAGGAATACGCGCTTGTGTTCCTTTAATGTCCAATTCTAAAGCATAAATAGTCCATTGGTCTTCTACAATGTATATGAAGCCAGAAAAAACAGGGTCATTTTTTCGTTTTGGAGTGACTTTAACCTTGTTTATTAGATTCCCTCTGTCATCATAAAATACACCTTCAAGCTTATAACGATAATAGCTAAAAGCATTATTTGCAATTGGTGAGATAATTTCATTACCAAAGTTAATGGTGTTATTGTAAAAATTATAATCGACATCTAATGCGCTGTTAAAGCTAAAGCCATTACTATTTCCACTAACTTTTGACGCTGTAATTTTTTCTTTAAGCTTATCAGGGTTTAAAAACTGAATTTTAGAAATCGTTTCAGATAAATAAATAATGCCACTTCTTGTAGAGTCTAATCCGCCTCCTAAGTCTCCAACATCTTGACCCATTATTTTTTCGGGGGCATCTTTAATTTTAATTAAGCCTCTAGAATAGAAATCGGCTTTAAAAGAATTAATTTTATCAAGATTAGCTTTACGTTGGTTAATGGCTTGTCGCATTATAGCATTAGCAGGATCGTCATTGGCATCTATTAGAACTTCACTGAGTGATACTGATTCTTCTGTTAATGTTATATCTAATTCATATGGAAACGTAGTGATGTTAATTTCTTTTTTTACCGTTTTATAACCTAAATAACTATAAACAATAGTATAGGTTTTTGGTACTGAAATATTAAGCTCGTAATAACCGTTATCATTGCTCGTAGTGCCTTTGTAGGTGTTCTCTATTAAAATATTTACAAAAGGAAGTGCTTCGTTATTTTGATCTGTAATGTTTCCTTTAATTTGTGCAGATAGAATAGTGCTAAAAACTATAAAAAGAATACTGAGTAGAGGTTTTTGCATAGTGGCTTGATTGATGATTGATTTTAAGATCTAATAATAAGGTCAGTTGTAACAAAATCTATGCCTTAATAAAAACAAAATTAAAATTTAAGTCAAGATTTTATAAATGAGCATACATTTATATAGACGCTATTAATTGGATAATGGTTGCTTATAGTTTTAAATAAATCGCAAGTTATTTACAATCTATGTATCAAACATAGACTAAAAATAGAAGTATAAAAGTTATAGCAGTCTTAAAGTTATCGGAAATCTTTCTTTATACGGTCTAAGTTACGCTTATTGTCACGATCTTTAATCGTTTCTCTTTTATCGTAGAGTTTTTTACCTTTTGCAAGTGAAATTACTAATTTAGCAAGTCCTTTTTCGTTAGTAAATAAGCGCAATGGAATAATGGCAACACCTTTAACGTCCATTTCTTTTTTTAGCTTCTTAAGCTCTTTTTTATTGAGCAATAATTTACGTACAGCCTTTGGTCTATGGTTGTAATGCGTACCATATTTGTATTCTTCAACCGTCATATTAACAACAAACAATTCACCTTTGTCATTAAATTCACAGAAACTTTCGGCAATAGATGCTTTACTAGATCTAATAGATTTTATTTCAGTTCCAGTAAGTACAATTCCAGCAGTATATTTATCTAATATCTCGTACTGAAATCTTGCTTTCTTATTTTGTATGTTAACAGTTTTTTGCATGGATGGCAAAGATAGTAAAGTAAGGTTGAAGTTTGAAGCACGATCAAGGAACTTTTTTTTATCAAATTTTACATGTTTAATTTAAAGTATAATATCGAGGATAGCCTGCGAATTATAATCATTTGTATATTCTTCGATGATATTTCTTTAAGTTGAATTTATGATTCTTTTGTAATCTTATCTTTAGTTTTGCGACTCTAGTGAAAATTGAATTTAATTATGAAGAATTTTATCCTACTCGTATTTGTTGTTGTGCTTTTTGGCTGTAAAAACGAAAAGACTCAAGACGTTAATAAAACGGTTCAAACAGAAGAACAAACGTTAAACGCAGATGAAATTATTGTTAAATCAATAGAGGTTTCAGGCGGAAAACGTTTTGAAAACTCGAGTCTTAAGTTTGAATTTCGTGACGTGTATTATCAAGCCTTGCGAAAACAACATGAATTTCTTTTAGTTAGAATAACAGCAAAAGATAACGATTCTATTTTTGATATGTTAAGCAATGTTGGTTTTGAGCGTTATAATAATAAAGACTTCGTAGAGCTAAACGATTCTATAGCTCAGGTTTATTCTGCTTCTGTTAATTCTGTACACTATTTTTCAGTGTTACCTTATGGATTAGATGGTAAAGCGGTAAATAAAACCTTATTGAAAAGTGAACAAATTAAAGGAAAAGACTACTATAAAATTAGAGTGACTTTTAATGAAGAAGGGGGAGGAGAAGATTTTGACGATATTTTTGTCTATTGGATAAACAAAGACACGTTTAAGGCCGATTATTTAGCCTATTCATACAGAGAAGATAAAGGTTTAGGAATGCGATTTAGACAGGCTTATAATGAGCGTTACGTTAGTGGATTACGCTTTGTAGACTATAATAATTATAAATCTGAAAACTTAAAGACTCCTTTAGATAGTCTAGGTAAGTATTTTGAAGATAATAAGTTAGAATTGTTGTCTAAAATAGAGCTAGAAAATGTAACGGTAGATTTAATTAACAACTGATACTTCAGAAGTCTTACCATCTTTAGTTATAGTTACTTTATAAAGGTTAGCATTGTTATGGTCTTCAATATCCTCATATTTATCCTCGCCTAATAATGCATTTACAAACTTTGGTGTGGTGTTACTATGACCAACAATAAGGACGGTTTGCCCTTTTGTTTTTTCCATGAATTCTTCAATTTTTAAATCAGATGGGTTATAAAAGTGAAGTATAAGATCATTTGCTTTAGCTGTTGGCATTGCCGTTTCTTTAGTTCTGTTGTAATCTGTAGAATACACAGCATCAAACTTTACGGATTTAAAATGCTTTTTCCAGTTAGTTGCACGTTGTCGTCCCACTTGTAAAAGATGCGGATCACTATTAGTTTTATCTCCTCTGTCTTTTTCTGCATGTCTAATTAAATAGTAAGTAGCAATAACATTTTCATTCGCTTCTGTTTTTTCTTTACAAGAAGGGAATGCAACTAAAGTAATGAGTAATATTAGTATGAGTTTTTTCATAAGTATTTAAGACAAGATGAATTTGAATTTTATTTCAAAAGGTAAGCGACTAATTTAGTGAATATAAATTGAAAAATCTTCTAAATTATATTTGAAACTATTCATTTCATATATAATTTAGAAGATTAAAATACTTCCTATAAAAGGAAGAAAATAATATTATGCAAGCTCTAAAGCCACTTCAATCATGCCTTTAAAAGTTGTTTCTCTTTCCTTGCTAGTTGTACTTTCTCCAGTAACCAATGAATCTGATATAGTTAAAATAGCTAATGCGTTTACGTTATGTTTTGCTGCAACAGTATATAAACCTGCAGCTTCCATTTCTACACACAATACACCAAACTTAGACCATTTTTTATAAGCATCTTTATCGTCTTCGTAAAATTCGTCAGAGGATAAAACGTTACCTGCTTTAATAGCAATGTCTTTTAGTTTTGCAGCATTAACAGCTTTCATAAATAAACCAAAATCTGCTGTTGGCGCATAATCTGCACCTCCAAAGCGAAGTTCATTTACACCAGACGTTGATGATGCAGCCATAGCTAAAACAACATCTCTTAGTTTTACCTCTTTTTGATAAGAACCAGCACTACCAACTCTAATTAGATTTTTTACGTCATATTCTGTAATAAGCTCATGAGCATAAATTGATATGCTAGGAACTCCCATACCTGTACCCATAGTAGAAATTCGTTTCCCATTATAGGTTCCTGTATAACCATACATACCTCTAACTTTATTAAAGCATATAGGGTTTTCAAAAAATGTTTCAGCAATCCATTTAGCCCTTAAAGGGTCTCCTGGTAATAAAATGGTTTCTGCAATTTCGCCTTTTTTGGCTTCGATATGTACACTCATGAAACAAAGTTACGCAAACTGTTTTAATTAATATACAGCATCTGATGTGATATTATTCATCATGGCAACTCCAGACGAAGCTCCAATTCTATCCACACCAATATCAATATATTTAAGCGCAGTTTCTGCATCTCTAATACCACCTGAAGCTTTTATTTTAAGTTTATCTCTAACTGTTTTTCTCATTATTTTAACAGCGGTTAATGTTGCACCACTTTTAGAAAATCCGGTTGAGGTTTTTACAAAATCAGCTTTTGCGTCAATACAAATTTCGCAAGCTTTTACAATTTCATTTTTTGAAAGTTCGCTTATTTCTAGAATAACTTTAAGCGTTGTTCGTCCAATGGCACTTTTCATATCGCTGATCTCTTTAAGCACAGCAATATAATTCTGACTTTTAAGACGACCGATATTTATAACCATGTCGATTTCAGAAGCACCTTGGTCGATAGCCGTTTTTGCTTCAAATATTTTTGCTTCTCTAGACATTGCTCCTAACGGGAAACCAACGACTGTACAAACTTTAACATCAGATTTGCCTAAGGCTTGCTTGGCAAGCAAAACATAACTGCTATTCACACAAACGGAATAAAAATTATATTTTATAGCTTCGTTACAAAGTTGTAATATGTCTGCTTCAGTAGCAGAGGCACTTAATAAAGTGTGATCTATGTATCTATTTAAATTCATATATTATAAGTAGGGTTTTTATCAAAATTAGCCACAGTAATTTCCTACGAGTAGAGGGATTACTAGTATCAAGTCAATAAGTCTCTTAAATTTGATTGGAATTAAATAGCTCGACAAAAGTAATGATTTATCGGCTAAAGAGCTATTAAAATTTTATAATTTATAATGTCGTTTATCGAATAATTATTTTTTCAATGCAATTGACTGAATTACAGAATGTTTTTTTTGAATTTTTTAGAATGATTAAAACAATTTTGAATTGAAGTGTTACAAGTTTACTGTTTATCGATGTTTTGGTTTGAGATTAACATCGATGAAGTGTATTATTCTTCACAAATCAGACTTCGTAAATTGTAAGATTTTTCTAATTTGACATGCTTAATTTCTCGATTGTTGAAGTTTACATGCTTCCGTATTCGAGTTCGATTTTAAGTATTAAAAGGAGTGGTAAATGGATACTGTTAAGGCAACATTATTATAGTTATATAAATTAAGACAAAAAATGGAATATCTAATCGGACTTCTTAGAAATGCCATCTGCCCATTTTATAGCTTCACTTAACGTGTCAAAAATTTCAAAAGGCTTATCATAAAAATTGCCCTCAAATTCTGCGCTTTTTTTCATGGATAGCGTTTTTGGAACAATGGCGATTGCCAATAAATTAGGAATTAATTCCATTCGTGGATATATTAATGGATCTACGGAATATGATCTTATACGATTAGAAATATATACCATATCCTTTCCGCTAAAATGTTTTTGAATAATTTCGTTTACACGTTTATCTTGTAAAGCATCTATGGTAACACCTTCGTGTATTTGATTAATTACGTAATGATCGAAAATAAACACATCTGCGTAATTTAAATTGTAATATTTAATAATATTCATAGCGGGTTGCTTAATTATGGTAGCTCTGCTAAAATAGGGAATAGAATTAGATTTTATACCATAAAAAAAGCAACACGCCTTTTAATTGCTTAAAATTTGTGTTGCTTTCAACCAACCAATCAATTTATAGACTGTTTCAAATAAATAATGTTACAGTCTATGTTTCTTACAATTCTTCAGCAACCAAATCTCCTTGGTTTCTAAAGACTAATTGCCCATCGAATTCATCTAATAAAATGATACTGTCTGTTGTAACCTTACCAGCTAATATTTCTTTACTCAACTGGTTTAAAACATCTTTTTGTATCACTCGTTTTACAGGTCTTGCTCCGTATTCTGGATTATAACCTTTATCTGCTAAATAGCTTACAGCTTCTGGTGTAGCATCAAACGTAATACCTTGTTTTGCTATCATTTTAGTGATGCTCTTAAGTTGTAAACCTACAATGTTAACAATGTTTTCTTTGGATAAAGGTGTAAACATTATGGTATCATCAATTCGGTTTAAAAACTCAGGTCTTACGGTTTGTTTTAATAATGCTAATACATCTACTCTTGCAGCTTCAATGGCAGAAGGAATATCCTTAGTAGCTTCAAAACGGTCTTGTATAATCTGACTTCCCATATTAGAGGTCATAATTATAATCGTGTTTTTAAAGTCTGCAATTCTTCCTTTGTTATCCGTTAAGCGTCCTTCATCTAATACTTGTAATAAAATATTAAATGTATCTGGATGCGCTTTTTCAATTTCATCTAATAAGACTACAGAATAAGGTTTACGTCGTACAGCTTCTGTTAATTGTCCACCTTCATCATAACCAACGTATCCTGGAGGCGCGCCAACCAAACGACTTACTGCATGACGTTCTTGATATTCACTCATGTCAATACGAGTCATCGCGTTTTCGTCATCAAACAGGTATTCTGCTAATGCTTTTGCCAATTCTGTTTTACCAACACCTGTTGTTCCTAAGAATAAGAAAGTTCCGATAGGTTTTTGCGGATTCTGTAATCCAGCTCTAGAGCGTCTTACAGCATCACTAACTGCTTCAATAGCTTCTTCTTGTCCGACAACACGTTTGTGTAATTCGTCTTCTAATTTTAGTAATTTTTCACGATCACTTTGAAGCATTTTGGTTACTGGTATTCCAGTCCATTTCGCTACAACATCTGCGATATCTTCATAAGTTACTTCCTCTTTAATTAAAGATGTGCCTTGCTGCTCAGCTAATTCTTTTTGATATTTTTCGAGCTGTTCATTCGCCTCTTTTATTTTTCCGTATCTGATTTCGGCTACTTTTCCATAATCGCCATCACGTTCTGCGCGTTCAGCTTCAATTTTAAAGTTTTCAATCTCTTCTTTTATATTCTGAACGTTATCAACGACTTCTTTTTCAGACATCCATTTCGCATTCAGCTCATTTCGTTCTTCTTTAAGATTCGCTAAATCAGCTTTTAAACTTTTTAATTTCGTTTCATCTTTTTCACGTTTAATGGCTTCATGTTCAATTTCAAGCTGCATTATTTTACGGTCTAAAACATCTAACTCTTCTGGTTTAGAGTTAATTTCCATTCGTAATTTAGACGCAGCCTCATCCATTAAATCAATGGCTTTATCTGGTAAAAAACGATTGGTGATATAACGCTGTGATAATTCTACAGCACCTATAATCGCTTCATCTTTAATTTGAACCTTGTGATGCGCTTCATATTTTTCTTTAATACCACGAAGGATAGAAATAGCACTTTCGGTATCTGGCTCATCTACCTTTACCATTTGAAAACGACGCTCTAAAGCTTTATCCTTTTCAAAATACTTTTGATATTCATCTAAAGTAGTTGCACCAATAGCTCTTAATTCGCCACGTGCTAAAGCAGGTTTTAAAATGTTTGCAGCATCCATAGCGCCTTGTCCACCACCAGCACCAACTAAGGTGTGAATCTCATCAATAAATAAGACGATATCGCCATTACTTTCGGTGACTTCATTTATAACTGCTTTAAGTCGTTCTTCAAATTCCCCTTTAAATTTGGCACCTGCAATTAAAGAACCCATATCTAGAGCAAAAATCTGCTTGTCTTTTAGATTTTCTGGTATATCTCCATCGATGATTCTGTGTGCTAAACCTTCTGCAATGGCGGTCTTACCTGTTCCTGGTTCACCTACTAAAATCGGATTGTTTTTTGTTCTACGTGATAAGATTTGAAGGATTCTTCTAATTTCTTCATCACGACCAATCACAGGATCTAGTTTTCCATCTCTTGCTAATTGATTTAAGTTTTTAGCGTATTTATTAAGTGAGTTATAAGTTTCTTCTTGGTTTTGAGAGGTTACGCGATCGCCTTTTCTTAATTCTTCAATAGAAGCATTTAAACCTTTTTCAGTAACACCTTGATCTTTTAAAATTTGGGCAATTTTACTTTTAGATTTAAATATCGCTAATATGAGATGTTCAATAGAAACGTAATCATCATTCATTTTTTTAGCGATGATAGCGGCTTCGTTTAACGTTTTACTAGCCTCACGAGAGAGCATAAGGTCTCCTCCGGATACTTTAGGAAAACTTTCGAGTTCTTTGTCTAATATTTGTTGAAGCATAGGTACATTAACATTCAACTTTTTTAAGAGGAATGGTAGTACGTTTTCATCAACATTAAAAAGGGCTTTAAAAATATGCTCGTTTTCTATTTGCTGATGACCAAAACCTTGCGCAAGCTCCTGAGCTTGCTGGATGGCTTCTTGCGATTTAATTGTATAATTGTTAAAGTTCATCTTTAATTGTTTTATAGTTCGTTTAAAAACGTTTAAGCCTTTAAATCAACCTTGTTTATTGTTGTGTTTGACTATCTTTAGACAATAATCTTACCAATATTAAATTGTAAGAATTAAGCGACAAAATGTCTGTTTTGATGCTTTTTAAAATGACTTTTTGTCGGAATGTAAGATTACGAAATTGTTGCGACTGATAAAATGACCTAGATCAGATTAATGATATAATCTGTTTTTTTTACTAAGTTTGAAATTACCATAAAAGAATAAATATGTTTAAAAAGTTATTTGGTTCATCAGAGCCTAAAAAAGCTAAAGTAGAAAAGGTATTGCCTTGGCAAGCCTTAAACGATGTGTCTCAATTAGAGGTTATCGCTGAAAAATCTAAAACAAAAACTCAAATTATATTTAAGCATTCTACACGCTGCGGAATTAGTAGTATGGTAATGAAGCAGTTTGTGGCTGATTATGATGTAGATAGTAATGCAGATTTGTATTATTTAGACTTACTGAGCTATAGAGATGTGTCTAATGAAGTTGGTTATAAATTTCAAGTAATGCATCAATCACCTCAACTTTTAGTACTAAATAATGGAGTTGTAGTCGCTAATGCTAGTCATGGTGAAATTAATGAAATCGATTTGTTGAAGTTTCTTTAAATTAATAAAAGGAAAAACCCTCAGGATTAAAATAATACTGAGGGTTTTCTCTTTTTTAGACCTTATAAGAGCCTATAATAGCTTTCAATTTTAGTTTTAAGTCTTCTCCTGTATCAAATATCATTTGTTCATCAGAAGGAAATCCAATTTGTCTTTGTCTTACTAAATTTCTATCATTTTTATTTAAAGCACGTTCATCTCCTTTAAATACACCGAATATGTTTTCGAAAACAAACCCGCTATCTATAGTAAATGTATCTATAGTTTGATTTTTAATTAAATCGGTATAAACAACATCTGCGATAACTTGTGTAGATTTAGTTTGTGTAATTTCAGTAAGTCTTGCTTTGACATTAACTATTTTATCAATCTTTATATCATTTCCAAGGCTATCTTTTCTTACATTTCCTGCACGATCTAATAGGTATTCCCATCCGTCAATGATTTCTTGTTCTCTTAATACCTGACGCTCATTTATACGCTCTGGAGAGACATTAATTTGTTTTAATTGTAATTGCATCGCAAAATCGTAGTTTATAGTCTCTACTGAGTTTGAGTGATAGGTTGTCCAGAATTGATCTAATCCATAGGTGTTAAAATCTAACAAGTCTGCTTCTAATTGCTGAGGTATAATTTGATTGGTCTCATTTACAATTGAAACATTAATATAATCAGTTCCTTTTAAATGAGCCTCAGTCATTAAACTTCTGGTTTCTTCAAAATTAGGATTAATACGTTCTATATAACTAAAGATATCATAAGCTTCACGAGCATTGTATTTGTCTTTAGAATCTAAAAGCGCAATGCCTTCATCTATTAAATAATCTGAAGTTTTGTATCTATAATCTACAATTTCAGAACTATAATCGCTAAACTGTAATTTTAACGTTTTTCCATTTATTTGTAGAGGTAAGACACGTTTAATAGCATTTTGTCTATTATCTAAATCTACATATGTTTCATAAATAGTTTTGTATTGTTCAGGATTTCCATCTTTTTTTAGATGTGAAATATTCTGTAAATCTTCTTCTAAAACTTTATAATATGCATCCTCAAGCATAACAACATAATCTTGTTTGCGATTTTTATCTTTGTTATTTTCAAGTTTTTCTAAAGCTTCAGAAATAGCATGGTCATAATTCCCATGGCTAATTGCGGTTTCAATTTGTTTTTTGGCACTACAAGATACAAGTACCGAAACAAGGACTGTTAAGAGTAAAAATCTTTTCATAATCTTGGGTTTTTATTGGTTATATAACTGCAATTCCAATTATGATGCCAAAGTAAAAAACTTTCGTGACTTCAAGTGATTTTTGAAGTATGAAAAATTCAAATAAGAAGCATTCAATACCTAAAGATTATCAATACCATATTACTAAAATACAATTTCACTTGAACTAACGATTAGGATATATTTTCGTTTCTTTACAAATCAATAAAAAGCCTATGTTTTATAAAGAAAACAATTGTTTTCATCCCATAGAATTTGATTTTTCGGAAACACTTCCGGAACAGTTTACCTATCCCTTTTATTACACGCCACATCCACTTTGCATTAAAGCTGCAGACGATATAAAAGCCTATTTAAATTCTCAAACAGATTTTGAACATAATTTTGGATTAGATAAAGAGAAGCAAGGCATAAAAATTGGAAAAATGTTTGGTGTAATGATTGTTGAAAATGCCGAAAAACAATTAGGATACCTCACCGCATTTTCAGGAAAATTAGCAGAAAGCAATCATTTAAAAGGATTTGTACCGCCAATTTATGATACGTTGAATAAAGATGGATTCTACAAGCAAAATGAAATCTATGTAAATCAATTAACGCTTAAAATTGAAACTTTAGAGCAAAATCCCGAATTAGAAAAAGCTAAAATACATTTAGAACAAACGAAAATCCAAGGTGTTCTTAAGCTCGAAGCGTTTAAAACCAATGCAAAAGCCCAAAAACAAAAGCGAAAACAACGTAGAGTAGAAGCAGAGCAACAACTTTCAGCATCAGAAAAAGTAGCCTTTTTAGAAACCTTAAAACAACAAAGTATTCAGAGTAATATTGATTTAAAATATTTAAAATTGAATTTAGAAGCTGCTATTACCAATGCAGAAAAGGTTCTAAAGGAATTAATACAACCTATTGAAACTTTAAAACTTGAAAGAAAAACGTTATCTGCAAGTTTGCAGAAACGAATTCACGAACAGTATCAATTTTTAAATGCCAATGGTGAAAGCAAAGATTTAATAACTATTTTTAAAGCAACGGATTTAGGAAAACCTCCTGCAGCAGCAGGTGAATGTGCAGCACCTAAATTGTTTCAATATGCTTATGAAAACAATTTGAAACCCATTGCTATGGCAGAATTTTATTGGGGAATTTCGCCAACAAAAGAAGTTAGAAAACACGGACAATTCTACCCATCTTGTCGTAGCAGATGCGAACCTATTTTAGGACACATGATGCAAGGTTTAGATGTAGAACCTAATCCTATAGAATTAGCTGGCGTTTTTAAAGGAGAATTAGAAATTATCTATGAAGACGATTTTTTATTGGTATTAAACAAACCTAACGAGTTTTTATCAGTGCCAGGAAAAACGATAAAAGATTCTGTTTTAACACGAATGCAATCCTATTTGCCAGATGCAACAGGGCCTTTATTATTGCATCGATTAGATATGTCTACTTCAGGTTTGTTATTAGTCGCTAAGAATGAAAGAACCCATAAAAAACTTCAAAAACAATTTATAGAACGAACTATTAAAAAACGCTATGTTGCTGTTTTAGAAGGAGAACTTCAAACTAAAGAAGGAGTAATAGATTTGCCACTTCGTGTAGATTTAAACAACAGACCAAGACAATTAGTTTGTTATGAGCATGGAAAAAAAGCAAAGACAAAGTTTGAAGTTGTAGAGGTATATAATAATAAAACACGAATTCATTTTTATCCAATCTCTGGGCGGACGCATCAGTTAAGAGTGCATGCAGCACATCATAAAGGTTTAAATATGCCAATTGTTGGAGATGATTTGTACGGAACTGTTTCCAATCGATTACATCTTCATGCAGAAACCTTAAGTTTTGAACATCCAGTAAAGAAGGAGTGGGCAAGTTTTAGTTGTGAAGCTCCCTTTTAGTTTTCAATCTTAGAAGAACGTGAAAAGTATAGAGTAATAGAGCTTTATTGATAATGTGTTAAACCAAAAAGAAGATTAAAGTAATTAAACTCTAATCTTCTCTTTAATATTTTTTATCTAATAGTTTATTTCTTCTTTTTCTTAGAATCAAAAACAGGTAATAATTTTGTTTTTACAGAACCAAAACCAATTCGGATATCATCATTTTCACAATACCCTCTCATAATAACAGTATCGTTATCATTAATAAATTTACGTTCTGTTCCGTCTTTTAATTGTAAAGGCTTTGTGCCTTTCCAACTCAATTCTAACATAGAACCATAAGAATCTGGTGTTGGACCAGATATTGTTCCACTTCCCATTACATCACCAGAATTTATAGGGCAACCATTAACCGTATGATGGGCTAATTGCTGCGCCATATTCCAATACATATATTTAAAGTTAGATTTAGCAACTGTAGTTTCTTTAGCACCTTTGGGTTGAATACCAACTTCTAAATTAATATCAAAACTCTTTTTACCTTTAGTTTGAAGGTAATCAAGAGGCTTTGGAGATTGTTTTGGACTTTCAGTTCTAAACGGTTCTAAAGCATCTAAAGTTACAATCCACGGAGACATTGATGATGCAAAACTTTTTCCTAAAAAGGGTCCAAGTGGTACATATTCCCATTTCTGAATATCGCGAGCAGACCAATCATTAAATAATACCAATCCAAAAATATATTCTTCCGTTTCTTCAATAGGAATTGGTTCTCCTAAATCGTTAGCATCAGTAGTAATAAATGCCATTTCAAGCTCAAAGTCTACTAATTTAGAAGGGCCAAAAACAGGTTTGTCAGCACCTTCAGGTAAAGTTTGTCCTTGCGGACGATGAACAGGAATTCCTGAAGGAATAATAGACGAACTACGACCATGATAACCCACTGGCATGTGCACCCAGTTTGGCATTAAAGCATTTTCCGGATCTCTAAACATAGTCCCAACATTAGTAGCATGTTCTTTACTTGCGTAGAAATCTGTATAATCACCAACTTGTATTGGTAATTGCATTTCTATTTCATCTAAACGAAACAAAATAGTTTCTTTATGAGGTACGTTATTTTTTAAAGTATCATTTTCAGCATCAAAAATCTCAGCAATTCTATTTCTAACTAAACGCCACGTTTTTCTACCATCTGCAATAAAATCGTTTAGCGTATCTTGTAAGAAGATATCGTCTGTTAACGGAATACCTTCAAAATAACCTAATTGGTGTAAAGCACCTAGGTCAATAGCAGTATCACCAATTCTGGTTCCGATGGTAATAATGTCGTCTCTGGTTAAGAAAACACCAAAAGGAATGTTCTGAATTGGAAAATCTGAAGTCTTACCGACATGTAACCATGAGGTACGATCTGGATTATTAGCTGATAGTGGCATAGTGTTATTGTTGATTAAATGTTCATTAATTTCATTCAAACCTACATAATTTTTGATATTTAAACTAATGTATTCACTATTTTTGTATTGATTTAACAAACACTTTATTTATGCAACGCGACGAACAAATATTTGAACTTATTAAAGCCGAAAAAGAACGCCAAATTGATGGTATAGAACTTATCGCCTCAGAGAATTTTGTTAGCGACCAGGTCATGGAAGCTGCAGGTTCTGTATTAACAAACAAGTATGCCGAAGGATATCCTGGCAAACGTTATTATGGTGGCTGTGAGATTGTAGATGAAGTAGAACAGATTGCTATTGATCGTGCTAAAACCTTATTTGGTGCGGCTTATGTAAACGTACAACCACATTCTGGAAGTCAGGCAAACACAGCAGCTTTTCATGCTTGTTTAAATCCTGGTGATACTATTTTAGGGTTTGATTTGTCTCATGGTGGACACTTAACTCATGGATCTCCAGTTAACTTTTCTGGTAAATTATACCGTCCTACATTTTATGGTGTAAAGAAAGATACAGGTTATATTGATTACGATATGTTAGCTGACCAAGCTCAAAAAGAAAAACCAAAATTAATTATCGCTGGTGCTTCTGCATATTCTCGTGATATTGATTTTGAAAAGTTTAGAGAAGTAGCAGATAGTGTTGGTGCTGTTTTATTAGCCGATATTTCGCATCCTGCAGGTTTAATCGCTAAAGGAATTCTTAACGATCCAATGCCACATTGCCATGTAGTAACTACAACAACACATAAAACATTACGTGGACCAAGAGGTGGAATGATTATGATGGGCGAAAATATTGAGAACCCATTTGGCATTACTCTAAAGAATGGTAAACTTCGTAAGATGTCTGGTTTATTAGATTCTGCTGTTTTTCCAGGAAATCAAGGTGGACCATTAGAACATATTATTGCGGCTAAAGCGATTGCTTTTGGTGAAGCATTAACCGATGATTTTATGCATTACATGTTACAAGTAAAACATAATGCAGATGCTATGGCAAAAGCTTTTGTAGCTAAAGATTACAATTTAATTTCTGGCGGAACGGATAATCACATGATGTTAATTGATCTTAGAAACAAAAACATCAATGGTAAAGATGCTGAAAACGCTTTAGTAAAAGCAGATATTACAGTGAATAAAAACATGGTGCCTTTTGATACGGAATCTCCTTTTGTAACTTCAGGAGTCAGAATAGGAACTGCAGCAGTAACTACGAGAGGTTTAAAAGAAAGTGATATGCCTTATATCGTAGATTTAGTAGATGAAGTACTTACCAACCATGAAAACGAGACGGTTTTAGCAGGTGTTGCTGAAAAAGTTAATGCCTTAATGGGAGGACGTAAATTATTTAACTAATATAGTATTAACCTAACAGGTATTGGTGACTGAGCGTAGTCGAAGTCAAAACCTGATAGATCTTAGAATAAAAGCCTTTCAATTTAGTTTGAAAGGCTTTTGTTTTCATTCAAAAACTCTAATACACGTTCAAAATACGCATCACTACCAACTTTCCAAACATTAGAATGATTAGCAGAGTCAATTTCAATAAATTCTTTTTTTAGATTTGGAATTTTTGAGAAATTAGCTCTTGCGTATTTTATATTAATACGCTCGTCTTCATTACCATGTACAATTAGTATGGGTTGATTTATGTTTTTACAATATTCAATTGGAGAAGCGTCATTGGGATCAAACTCGGCAATTTTCCCAGTTCTATTAACAAGGTAATTAGAAAAAGGAGCATAGCTAAAACCAACGTGTAAATCGAAATAATCATTTACAATACTTTTAAAATCTGAAAAAGCACTTTCAATAATTCCAAACTCAATTCTTTTATCGTAACCCATAGCTTGCAAACCAATAGCGCCTCCTAAAGATTGTCCCCAAATTCCAAAATGGCTTAAGTTTTCATGTGTAGATAAATAATCAATAAGGGTTTTGATGTCTTTTTTTTCGTTGACACCAAAGGAACAAAAACTACCTTCACTTTTTCCATGAGCTCTGGAATCTAATGCAACGGAGTTAAATCCGTTTTCAGCTAAGAAATTGCTCAAATTTTTAAAATGATCTTTATTAGAGCGAATGCCATGCAATAAAATCACGGTTGCTTTTGCTGAGTCTAAACTAGAATAGGTTAATCGCGCTGATAATTTGAGACTATCAAACGAATTAAAATAAAATTCTTTTTGGTTAAATTTTGATGCATTAGTTGAAGATACATCAAAGCCAACATTTTTATTCCGTTTTATTAAGGTAACAACAGGGTTTCTAATTTCCGAGATAAGTCGAGGTATAAAAAAATGTATAATTAAGAATCCAAGAATTATTAAAACGATTGAACTCCATTTTATGATTTTTATACTTTTCTTATTTCGCATGTATTAATCTTCAGCAAATACAACATTTTGGTAAGCACCAGCATCTGGAGATGTGGTTCTATTTTTGCCTAAGATATCATTAGGAACGATAATAGCAGAAGCTTGAAGCCCAATTCCTATTGCTCCAGAATCTTCACCAATACGCATCAAGTTTTCAAATGGATCTTCAAAATCTGGATCTTCATTAAATACATTGCCTACATAATAATTCTCATCACTAAAATTATAATTTGCTGTGCCCTCAAGATTATCATTATCAAAACGTAATAAGCAGTTGGTGAATTTATAGTTAAACTCACTGGCTTGATTTTCTAATAAAAACTCAGGATTGTCATTACCATATATAATACAGTTGGTGAAGTTAGCAGCGATTAAGTCGTTAGTTTGGTAAGATCCATCTTCTAATTGTACAAAATCGTTTAGAAGTAGAGCAGGGAATTCCCTAAAGCTACTATTCCAATAATTAGCTATTGTACAATGTGTAAAATTATATTTTCCGCCAACCGTTCCTGCAAATGAGGATTGTCCGCTATTATTAATTACTACATTTTCCGCTGTAATTGAAGTCGCTTGTCCTAAAATACCAAAACTACTTGTATTGTAAATTTGAGAATTGGTAATGGTTAATTTATCATTTACTCCATCTTGATTTCCTTCTGATAAGACACCAATAGTTGCATTTTTTATAGTGGCATAATTAATAGAATTATTTTCACTTCCGTTAAAAAGCCAAATAGTTCCCCATTGACCAGGAATATCTTCATAAAGTGGTTCTAAACGATCTCCTTCTAAAATCACTTCGTTTTCTAACGTTTCTTGATCAGTACTTAAAGCGCCATTAATATTTAGTGAACCATTATTGGTTACTATAATTCCTGAATCTGCATGAAAGTGAACACGAGCACCAGCATTCATCGTCAAAGTTTTACCAGCATTAACACCTGCGTAACCGTAAATTACATAAGGTTTTTCGTTGGTAAAGATAAGTTCTGTGTCTGCAAGAAAGCGGCCTTGTAAAGTTGTTTCGTCTGCTATGCCATCGCCATCAACGTCAAAAGTTAAGGTTTCTACAATACCAGTTTCATCATCCTTACTTGGATATATAAAAACGGCATCTTTTACTAAGGTCACTACATCTACGTCTTGTTGGTCGCTACCAGAATCAAAGAGGATTCTATCGGTATATAAAAATTGATTTTCTAAAGCTCCTAACGTTGTAATATCTATAGTCGTTTCAATAAAAATAAATAAACTATCCTTGGCTAATAACTCTACATCTTCAAAGAATTTGCCTTCTTGGTCTCCTTCTAAGCCTGTGGTACCGTCAATATTCATTCTGTAACGAGAATTCACTCCATTTTCAAATTGAATAGTAGGAATTACAATATCATCATCACTGCGATTATAGACTTTAAGGTTGTAAGTACTAGAACCAATATTAGTAAAAACGGTATCTAAATAAATCGTGTCTTTTGCAAAACCGAGATTTCCTGTGCTTGGTGTAAATTCGAAATCGTTACGGCAAGAACTCCAAAAAAGTAAGATTCCGAAACACAATAAAAATGATAGCAATCGCTTCATAAGTGATAAATATAATTAAGGCTTAAAAATATAACTTTTGAAGTTAGGATTTATTATAGTTGAGGAAAAATAAAATGAAGTTTGTCATTCCTACCTTCACAGGAAAATCCGAAGTTAATCCTTAGTTAATGGCTTCTCACCATATTGCTCTAGCAAAATTAAAAAGAGTTGACTATTTATAACCAATTCTTCAAGAAATTGCATCTTGTTTTCGTCCTTAAGTAATTCTGAACTTATATATTTTGCTTCACAATAATCATAAAACAGATGTTCTTTATCTTCTGGGATTTTTAAATTTTCTGTGATTAACTCCTTAGTGAAAAATGAGCTATTCTCAAATAAAGAATCCATTTGGGTATAAGTGATGCGTTGATAAGTAGGTGCTTTATATTTGTTTTTTTTCTTCAAAAGATCAACGACAAGTCCTATAACAGCAAATATATCTACGCCATAGGTTGCGCCTGCAGGTTTGTATTTTTCTGGATGATTTTTTATATCTTCTTGAATTATATTTTTTAATTCAATATTGTAGGTTTCTTCTACAAATACGAGTTCTTCAGGTGCGGTTTTTATTTCAACTTCATCAAGTTCTGTAAGTATCTCTTTGAGTTCGAAAACAGCAACACCATTAAAATGAATATCTTTAAGTATAATCGCTTTTGGGTGATAAAATAAAGACTCAAATAATATAGTATCATTCACTTTAGCATTAATGCTAAAGTTTCCATTTTTATTGGTAGCAGTTAAGCGGTTTTGCGTGTCATTAAAGACTTTTATGTTTTCTATGGTTGTAGTAGAATTATAAACTTTCCCTTTTAAAATCTGGGCATTTAGAGCAAAAGGTAAGCTTAACAAAACGATTAAAATGATGGATTGACGCATGGTTGATTTGATTGATGCGCTAAAGAAAAGGGATTCAAATTAGAATTAACCCAACGTTAAACAAACTTTAACCTAAATAAATGTTAATGCTTTGTTTTTAAGTGTTCTAAAGGCTAACAATGAAGGTGTGGTCTAATTAAATAATTCAGCGATTTCAGGAATAATACGTGTTGGTCGTTGCGTTTTATTATCTATTAAGCACCATTTTGCTTTCGATTTTACAATCAATTTATTGGTTTTAGCATTAATAATTTCTACATGTCTTATTGTTGAAACTGCATCAATTTTAGGTACATAAGTTTTTAGAAGTAATTTGTCTCCCAATAAGGCTTGATTTTTATATTCAATAAAGTGGTTAACCAAAAACCAAGAATAATTGTCTAAAATATCTTTAGTCACGTAAGTGAGCCAATGATCTTTAGCAATATCTTGAACCCATTGCACGTAACGTACATTATTTACATGGTTAAGGTCATCAATATCGTCTTTAGAAACGGTTATGGTTTTTTCGAATACTTGCATTTTTATTTTTTGATGTTTAAAGATATTATTTCTTATGAAATAACCTTTTAATTCCGTAGAAGAATTTACCTAAAATGGTTCTTTTTAGCGCCCCATCTTTAATGGATTTTCGTTTGATAATTCGTTTTGCTTTGTTTTCTTTTCTGAGCTGTTTTTTCCTGCATTTATTAAAATTATTGTTACTATATTTAACGTAACCTGCTACGACATAATTTTCAATACACTCATTATCTTTTAGATCTATATTGATAATGTTATTTGTGTTTAATATAAGTTCTTGGCTAATCATTCCGAAATAGCTAATTTCTATTTTGTCGCTAAGCTTTCCTTTAATAGTGAAATTTCCATCAAAATCTGTTTGTACTTTGCGAGAAGTTCCTTTTAAGGTAATAGATGCTCCTGGTAAAGGTAAACCATCAATTGCGGTTTTTACTGTTCCAAAATATATCTGTTCATTCAATATAGAAGTTGCGACTTTTCCTTTTACCAGCGGTTTTACTATAAGCTCTGTCTTATTAGGTTCTCCTTGAGCAGATATATCTTGATTACTAAAAGCTAAAAAAGCAAATAGGCCAGAGGCAGCCCAAGACAAATAATTGTTTTTGACTTTTCTTGCTAAAACAATATCTCTATTGAGTTGTTGCTTTTTAAAGCGTCCACAGAGATTTCCTATAGATTCTAAAGATTTAATAATCTGCTCGTCAGTTTGTTTAGTGAAGTCAATGACCGTTTTATTACAGGTATTGCAATGACGTCCTTTATCTTTTGGAGTCATTTTGTTCCAATCCTCGTGACAAGGATCTGGAATCTGCACGCTAATTATTTTTCTCATGGTTGGTTTGATTTAATAGATCAAAGAACCAAAAGTTATTCTTATTATAAAATGAACAATGAGTGAAGTATCCTTTTTGGTGAGTAAAGTTTATTGTTTCTTTATTTGAACTTCAAATAATTTATCCCAATTTTTTCCTGTTACAAAAATGGTTTTACGTTCTAGATGATAAGCAATACCATTAAGCACGTCTAGTTGGGCGTGTTGGGTAACTAGTTTTCTTAAAGGTTTAAAGTTAATAACACCTTCAACACCTCCTGTTTTTGGGTTAATTATAGCAACTCCATTTTTCTGGTATATGTTTGCGAAGATTTTACCATCAATCCATTCCAGTTCATTTAGATTAGGGATTTTACCTTTTTCAGTGTAGGCTTCAATGTGTCCTTTTTCATTAAGATTCTCAGGATTTAATTGATAAATTTTATCAGTACCATCAGACTTATAAAGTGTTTTTCCATCATTACAAATTCCCCAACCTTCTTTACTTGTTCCGTAATTGAATGTGCTCAACTTTTCAAAACTATTAACATCGTAAACAAATCCTCTTTTGGCTTGCCAAGTTAATTGATAGATTTTATCGTTTAAAACGGTTAGACCTTCACCAAAATAAGCATCATCTAAATCAATATTCTTTAAAACCTCTCCTGTTTCAAAATTTACTTTTCTAAGTTTAGATTCGCCTCGTTGTCCTGTACTTTCATATAATTCGCCATTATAAAATTCTAAACCTTGGGTATACGATGTGATATCGTGAGGATAGGTATTTATAATTTCGTAAGTATAATAAGAGGGGATACTATTATTAAAGATCTCAATAGGTTTAGATAAGGTTTCCGTTTTATCTCCGATTTTAACTTTTGCTGTTAACACTTTTTTTCCTAAAGTAATTTGATCTAAAACAAAATTGTTGTCTATTGCTTTTCCGTCTAGCTGATAAGTTACCGTTGTAATCTCAATTTTTTCTGGATTATTGATAGATAATTTAAGCGTATCACCAAACATTAAAGATTTTTGACTTGTAGTTATCGTTAAATTTGAACTATTTTTTTCTTCACAATTGTTTAAAAATAGACTTAATGTTAAGAGAATGAAATATTTATAAAAGTGCATAAGCTTGGTTTAATTTATTTGCAAGTTATTAAATAAAAATCAGTTTAAAAATCATTGCGTAAGTATTAAAAGATTGTATCTTTGCACCTGGCAAGTCCTACACAACCAGCTCCTGTTGAATCCTCCAGGGCGGGAACGCAGCAAAGGTAAATGGTCGTAGCGGTGTGATGTAGGTAGCTTGCCTTTTTTTGTACCCTAAACTCAAATCTTGAAAGCCTTGGCTAATCGAGATTTTTTCAGTTTAAAAAACATCTAACCGAAATTGTTTTTTCATTTCTACCAATTTCAGAATTTGTATTTTCGATATTATAATTTATAAAATAGTATGTCTAAAGTTGTATTAATAACAGGTGGCTCTTCTGGAATAGGGAAGTCCGTTGGTGAGTTTCTTCAATCCAAAGGTTTTAAGGTTTATGGCACAAGCAGAAATCCAAAGAATTATCCCGATAGTAAATTTCCAATTGTAGCTTTAGATGTTACTAAAAGTGAAACCATTTCTCAATGTATTGCTGAAGTTTTAGATCACGAATCTAGAATAGATATACTTTTAAATAATGCAGGAGCAGGAATTACAGGACCAATTGAAGAAATTCCTGATGAAGAAATAAAACGCAATTTTGAAACCAATCTCTTTGGCCCAATTAACGTCATTAAAGCAGTTTTACCAACAATGCGTAAGCAAAATTCTGGCTTAATTATTAATGTGACGTCAATTGCCGGTTATATGGGTTTACCATATAGAGGGATTTACAGCGCAAGTAAAGGCGCTCTAGAGTTAATAACTGAAGCCTTCAGAATGGAATTAAAGGGTTTTAATATAAACATGACTAATGTGGCTCCTGGCGATTTTGCAACCAATATTGCCGCTGGTCGTTATCATGCACCAGCTCTAGATACATCTCCATACAGAGAAACTTATGGAGCGACGTTAAGCATGATGGATGAGCATGTCGATGGAGGAAGTGATCCAAAACAAATGGCTGAAGCTATTTTTAAGATCATAGAAACTAAGAATCCTAAAATTCATTACAAGGTTGGCGCCTTTATGCAGAAATTCTCTATTGTTTTAAAACGTATTCTTCCGGATAGTGTTTATGAGCGGTTGTTGATGAATCATTATAAGTTGTAAAAATATTCTGAATAATCATACTTATAAATAAGGCTTTAAGTCGTAAATTTGTGAGAATTCAAAAACTAGATTCTCTTTTATAGAGGAAATAAAAACACATTTTTATTATGAAATTTTTTATTGATACAGCAAACCTAGAGGATATTAAAGATGCTCAAGATATGGGTATTTTAGATGGTGTAACTACAAACCCATCATTAATGGCTAAAGAAGGTATTACTGGAATAGACAATATTATGAAGCATTATGTTGCTATTTGTAATATTGTAGATGGTGATGTTTCTGCGGAAGTAATTTCTACCGATTTTGAGGGTATGGTTAAAGAAGGGGAAGCTTTAGCAGAATTACACGAGCAAATCGTTGTAAAATTACCAATGATTAAAGATGGTATTAAGGCTTGTAAATATTTTTCAGATAGAGGAATTAAAACTAATGTTACTTTAGTGTTTTCTCCTGGTCAGGCATTATTAGCAGCAAAAGCAGGTGCTACTTATGTTTCGCCATTTATTGGTCGTTTGGATGATATTTCTACAGACGGTTTAAACCTAGTTGCAGAGATCAGACATATTTATGATAATTATGCTTTTGAAACTCAAATTTTAGCAGCATCTGTACGTCATACAATGCATGTTATTGATTGTGCTAAATTAGGCGCAGATGTTATGACAGGTCCTTTAAGTTCTATCACAGGATTACTTAGACACCCATTAACAGATAGTGGTTTAGAAAAGTTCTTAGCAGATTATAAGAAAGGAAATTAAATAAATTTCTACAATATATTAAAGAGCATCTTGTTTTACAATAAGATGCTTTTTTTGTAGTAAACCTTCAAGGGTTTCGTTAAACTCAGAATTAAAGATATTGGCATTAGCATGTAAAATGATTCCATGTTCATCTACAATAATACATTTATTTAAGTAGTTTACAGCGAGTGTTTTCCGTGCAGATTTAGAATTCTTAAATTTAAATTCATTAATCGTTGGAAAGTTGTAATTATCAATAATTTTCTTCCAAAATTTATCATTGTTATCGTTTACATTAATTGAAATAAAATCTGTCTGAGGAAAGTTTGATTTCAATTTATCTACCATATAATGGCTATTTCTGTATTGCGATTTAGAATTAGACGACCAGAAATATATTATGGTTGGTTTTGTAATAATTGAATTTATGAAATGTTCTGTGTCGTTATAATTAACAATAGAAATATTAGGTAATGGATTACCTTGACGCAATAATTTTAATGACGATACCAAATCGGTCATGTATGCCTTATCGTCTTCGTTGGTGCTTTTATCTAAGTAATAATCTAGGATTTCGTTAGCTTCATCTTCGGTGTGGTTATAACTAATGTATTCGCGAGCTTTATATTTTAATAAATTATTTTTAATAATTGGGTCAGTGATAATACTATCAATTAAATCTAGTTTAGACTTGTTGTAACCCATAGCATGCCTATTAAACTTACTGTGGTAGGCATTATCTTTATAATAATTATGAATCGCTAAATTATCTATATGAGAAAATAGAAAACGGTTGTATGCAAAGAACCGACTTAAATGTGTGGCATCATAATCAATATCTTTTCGGTGTGCGAAAAAATCTTCAGGTAAATCTTTAATGTGAATTAACTTGTTATTGCCAAAATAAGCAAAAGGATAGATTTCTTTATCTGCATACGTATTGTAATTAATATTTGCTTCGATAATGGATTTAAAAAACTCAGATTCTTCATTCTTAACTAAAAACTTTTGAAAATCTGCCAATTGTTTTTGGCGTCTGTTTTCAACAAAATCGTTAAAGACTTCAGGTTCCATTTTAGAATACTTAACCAATTGTTTTGCCTCTTTTTCGTTAGACAAATACGTTTTAAGGAGGTAATTATTCTTTTTAGCACCTTTTCCTGTAAAGACTAAAGACTCATCAAAATCGTACGTATTTAAACGAAACATAATACTATCACTAGGTTCTAACAATAGCATTTGGTATTCGCCACCATGTGTTAATGAATACAAACCAGGGTTAAGATTATCTATTTTAAAAATAAATCTATTATCATTATCTAGAGTAATAGAGTCCAAAATTTGTCCATTAGTATTATAAAGTACAACACTATTGTTTTTTGGATTTATAATTTCGCCACCAATATAGGTCGCGTCACTAGTATTTCCTCCTTTGAATTGACATCCAAAAACAGTTGACAGCAAAGTAATAGCAAGAACTAAATGTCTAGTGAGCATGTTTTTATTATAAAAATTAGTGAAACAAAAATATATGATGCATTGCGCAACTGTTGTTAATACCGCGTTAAATCTTGAGAAGTGCCTGTATATTTCGTTCAAGTTATAATTACAAACGACCAATAGGATAACTGTAAAACTTCAAGAGACCTTGATTTTGAATTATTGTACACGTCTTATTTTAAATACTTTAAGGTAAAAATGAATTGCAAATTAAAGCGCAAGTTACATTTTAGCGTTGTTTTACATACCTAATTCAGTTATGTGATTTAATTTGGCTTAATTTTTTTACTTTTGCACTCTCAAAAAAATGCCTTAATTATTAATAAGGCTAACACATTAAAGTTTTTATATATGTTATCAGTTTCTAATCTTTCGGTTCAATTCGGAAAACGCATACTTTTTGATGAAGTAAGCACCACGTTTCATAATGGTAATTGCTACGGAATTATTGGTGCCAATGGTGCCGGAAAATCTACATTTTTAAAGATTATTGCAGACAAAATGGATCCTACTTCTGGAAGTGTACATTTAGAACCAGGCAAACGTATGTCTGTTTTAGAGCAAAATCACAACTTGCATGACGACGACACTGTTTTAGAAACGATATTAAAAGGAAATAAACCTTTATATAAGTTAAAGTCGCAATTAGATGCGCTTTACGCGGATTATACAGATGCAAATGCCGATAAGATAGGAGAACTTCAAGTGCAATTTGAAGAAATGAATGGTTGGAATGCAGATAGTGATGCAGCAGCCATGTTATCTAACTTAGGGATTAAAGAAGAATACCATTACACCTTAATGAAAGATTTAGATGGTAAACAAAAAGTACGTGTGTTATTAGCGCAAGCTTTATTTGGTAATCCAGATTTATTAATCATGGATGAGCCTACCAATGATCTAGATTACGAAACTATTACGTGGTTAGAAAACTTTTTAGCGAATTATGAAAACTGTGTTATTGTGGTTTCTCACGATAGACACTTTTTAGATTCCGTTTGTACACATATTTCGGATATTGACTTCGGAAAAATCAACCATTTCTCAGGTAATTATACGTTTTGGTACGAGTCGTCTCAATTAGCCGCAAGACAACATGCACAACAGAATAAAAAGGCCGAAGAAAAGAAGAAAGAATTAGAAGATTTTATTCGTCGTTTCTCTGCCAATGTTGCAAAATCAAAACAAGCAACGAGTAGAAAGAAAATGATTGAGAAATTGAATATTTCGGATATCAAGCGTTCTAGTCGTCGTTATCCAGCTATTATTTTTGAACGCGATCGCGAAGCTGGAGATCAAATTTTAAATGTTGAAGGGCTTTCTGCAAGTTTAGAAAATGAGATCTTATTTAAAAATATTGACATCAACTTAAATAAAGGAGATAAAGTGGTTGTGTACTCTAAGGATTCTAGAGCTACAAGCGCGTTTTATCAAATTCTTAATGGAAAAGAACAAGCAGATTCTGGTCGGTTTGATTGGGGAGTCACAACCACACAATCGTATTTACCTTTAGATAATAGTGAGTTTTTTAATAACAAATTATCTTTAGTAGATTGGTTACGTCAATGGGCACAAACAGAAGAAGAGCGTGAAGAAGTAAATATTAGGGGCTTTCTAGGTAAGATGATTTTTAGTGGAGAAGAAGCTTTAAAAACATCAGATGTATTATCTGGAGGAGAAAAAGTACGTTGTATGCTAAGTAGAATGATGATGATGAGAGCTAATGTATTAATGTTAGACGAACCTACAAATCACTTAGATTTAGAAAGTATTACTGCATTTAATAATTCATTGACCAACTTTAAGGGAACTATAATGTTAACAACCCATGATCATGAGTTTGCACAAACCGTTGGTAACCGAATTATAGAATTAACACCAAATGGAGTTATTGATCGTTATACAACCTTTGATGAGTATATGAGTGATAAGAAGATAAAAGAACTGCGTGAGAAGATGTATGGAGTAGCTTTATAAGTCTTATACGTTTTATATAATAAAAATGCTGGTATTTTAAATACCAGCATTTTTTGTTTAATAATAATTAGGATGTAGAAAAGGATATATCAACTTTACTTATATCAAAGTCTCATTCTTTTAAAGCTTCAAATTTAAGACGCTTCCATTTGTGCAGTAACACGATTTACAATAATCATGGCTTTGTCTAATTCATCATTATGAACAAAGACTTCTTGATAACCTTGGTTCATGGATGCATAACCTGCTAAACGTTGTGACTCTCCTTCGTCTTTAACAATAGGAACTATGCCTTCATGTTCCAATTCATCTTTAACGCGTGTAACTAAGATAAAATTTCCGTAATAAACTTTTGTATATTCTGTAGTGCTCATATGTATAGATTTTAATTCGTACAGAAAATTACGAATTTTTTTGGATATTAATTCTTAAATACCTCACAATTTTATTTGTTTTTCCTATCGCTTATTTGTTTTCTATAGTTTTTAGTTATCGAAATATTAGATAATAAAATATTATAAATAAAATATCGCTATCTTATTTTATATTTTTATCAAAAATTAAAACAAAAATTACTATATATGGAAAACTCAGCTAAAGACTCTGCCGATTCAATACATGCAGAAAATCAAGAAATTAACCCACATGGAGGATCAGGATCAGGTAAATGTCCATTCATGCAAGGTGCCATTACAACCACCGAAAAGACAGTAACAGATTGGTGGCCAAACACGCTTAACTTAGATATTTTACACCAACAGGATACCAAAACAAATCCATTAGGTGCAGATTTCGATTATAAAGAAGAATTAAAAAAATTAGATGTAGAGGCTTTAAAAAAGGATGTACATGAATTTATGACAGATTCTCAAGATTGGTGGCCAGCAGATTGGGGACACTATGGAGGATTAATGATTAGAATGGCATGGCATGCTGCAGGTTCATATAGATTAGCTGATGGACGTGGAGGTGGTGGAACAGGAAACCAACGTTTTGCTCCATTAAATTCTTGGCCAGATAATGTGAGCTTAGATAAGGCACGACGTTTATTGTGGCCTATCAAGAAAAAATATGGTAATAAAGTAAGTTGGGCAGATTTAATTATTCTTGCTGGAACTATTGCTTATGAAAGCATGGGGTTAAAAACTTATGGTTTTGCATTTGGACGAACAGATATTTGGCATCCAGAAAAAGATGTGTATTGGGGAGCTGAAAAAGAATGGTTGGCACCAAGTGATGAGCGTTATGATAATGTAGATAATCCTGAAACTATGGAAAATCCATTAGCATCTGTACAAATGGGATTAATTTATGTAAATCCAGAAGGTGTCAATGGAAAATCAGATCCTTTAAAAACGGCATTACAAGTTAGAGAAACATTCAAGCGTATGGCTATGAATGATGAAGAAACAGTGGCTTTAACAGCAGGCGGACATACCGTTGGTAAAGCACACGGAAATGGTGATGCAAGTATTTTAGGACCTGATCCAGAAAGTGCAGATGTAGATGCGCAAGGTTTAGGTTGGGCAAATCCAACAAAATCGGGTAAAGGAAGATATACCGTTACAAGTGGTATAGAAGGAGCTTGGACTACAAACCCAACAAAATGGGATAATGGTTTTTTCGAAATGTTATATAACCATGAGTGGGAATTACGTAAAAGTCCTGCAGGCGCCACACAATGGGAGCCAGTAAGTATTAAAGACGAAGATAAACCTGTAGATGTAGAGGATTTAACAACAAAATTAAATCCAATGATGACCGATGCAGATATGGCCATGAGAATGGATCCTATTTACAACGAGATTTCATTACAATTTAAAGACGATTTTGATGCGTTTTCAGATGCATTTGCTCGTGCTTGGTTTAAATTAACGCATCGTGATATGGGACCAAAAGATCGATGGTTTGGACCAGATGTGCCACAAGAAGATTTAATTTGGCAAGATCCAATTCCAAAAGGAAATTCCGATTATAATGTAGATGCTGTTAAAGCTAAAATTGCAAGTACAGATTTAAGTATTTCAGAATTAGTATCTACAGCTTGGGATAGTGCAAGAACGTATAGAGGCTCTGATTTTAGAGGTGGATCAGATGGAGCGCGTATCCGTTTAGAACCTCAAAATGCTTGGGAAGCTAACGAGCCTACACGATTACAAAGAGTACTAGGGGTTTTAGAACCTATTGCTGCTGAATTCAATATTAGTGTTGCAGATACGATTGTATTAGCTGGTAATGTTGGTGTAGAAAAAGCCATTAAAAATGCAGGTTTAAATGTAAGTGTTCCTTTTACTTCAGGGAGAGGTGATGCGACGCAAGACATGACAGATGTAGAATCTTTTGAATCTTTAGAGCCACTTGCTGATGGTTTTAGAAACTATCAGAAAAAAGAATATGTTGTAAGTCCGGAAGAAATGTTACTTGATCGTACACAATTATTGGGATTAACAGCAGGAGAAATGACAGTTTTAGTAGGTGGTATGCGTGTTATGGGCACCAACTATGGAGGCACAAAACATGGTGTGTTTACTGAAAACGAAGGAGCGCTTACCAATGATTTCTTTGTGAATCTTACGGATATGATTTACGAATGGAAATCTCAAGAGAACGGCACCTACGAAATTAAAAACCGTCATACAGGTGAAGTGAAGTACACAGCAACACGTGTAGATTTAGTATTTGGATCTAACTCTATTTTACGTGCGTATTCAGAATTATATGCGCAAGACGATAGTAAAGAAAAGTTTGTTACCGATTTTGTTGCAGCTTGGACAAAAGTGATGAATGCTAATCGTTTTGATATTTAAAACGTATAAACACTGATATTTTGAAAAGGAATGGACTTTATAGGTGCATTCCTTTTTAATTAAAACTTTATAAATTATGAAAAGAGATACAGATGTTTTATTTGAAGCTATAAAAGCAGGAGATAAAGATCGATTAAAAGCTTTGATGTGTATAAATCCCAACTTAGTCAATGAAAAAGATGCACGTGGATTTACGCCTCTTATTTTAGCTACCTATTTTGATAATGAAGAAGCTACTAGTATTCTTCTTGAAAATAATGCAGATATTAATGCCAAAGATGGCTCAGGTAATACAGCGTTGATTGGAGTAAGCTTCAAAGGAAATACGTCCTTGGCAACAACATTATTAGCAAATGGTGCAGATATTAATGCAGTTAACAAAGATGGAACAAGCGCTTTAAGTTTTGCTACCCAGTACAACAAAATAGATATTGTAAAATTGCTTTTAGAACATAAGGCAGATACTAGTATTACTGATACAGCTGGTAAAACAGCTTTAGACTATGCTAAAGACAAGAAATTTACTGAACTTGTTGAGCTTTTAAGTTAATAGGTACGTTTCTATAAATTAAAAACTGAGTTTAAAAATTAGCTTGTTATGGCTTTTTTAAACTCAGTTTTTTTATGTTGAATTTCCACCACAATCAAAAACAATAAATTTTCAGCTTCATGTTGTAACATCATCAATTAGCAAATTGTTTTGTAGTGTTAATGTGATTCGTGTTTTATCTTTAATATTTCTGCATTATAAGTAATACCGCGCTATATGTTATTTCTGAATACCTACAGACCCTTGTGGAGAAGGGTGAAGCTCATAGATAAAATCAGGATTAATGTTAGCCTCATCGCGATGGGCCACAAATAATATACTAGTCTCACTTTCTTTGGCGATTTTGTTTATTAAAGCGGAAATAAGTGCTCTACCGTGATCATCAACATTAATTAAGGGTTCATCTAAGATCAATAACGGTGGATGTTTAATCATCGCTCTTGCTATTAATATTAAGCGTTGAACAGTTGGCGATAATTTGAGAAATGAGGTGTTTTTTTGGTCGCTTAAATTTAAGACCTCCATCCACTGAGCAGCGGCAAGTATTTGTGCGGTAGATGGTGTTTGATATAAGCCAATACTATCATAAAAGCCCGAAATAATCATTTGCTCTACAGTATAGCTACGTTTAAATAACTCTAACATCGCAGGACTAATATAGCCGATTTTCTGTTTGATATCCCAAACACTTTCACCAGAGCCTTTTTTCTGACCAAAAAGATATACCTCTTGACCATAACCCTTGGAATTGTTCCCATAAATCATGGATAATAAGGTCGTTTTGCCAGAGCCATTAGGGCCAATTAAATGCCAAAATTCTTTTTTCTTGATGGTCCAGTTGATATCTTTTAGAATGGTACGATCCTCATAATTCACATTGACATTCTTAAGTTCTACGAGCACTTCTGGAATATTGGTGTAGGTTGTTATCTCCGAAGGGATGTCCTTATCAAAAACAAACGTACTTCTTTTAAACCTATAGTCTTCAATGGGTACCACGGCTTTAAGCTCTGTTTTTTCAAATGTAATCATATGCGTCATTACGGGTAACAGATCGTCTTGCCTGTTGAAAATTAATACAATGGGCATGCTTTTAGACAACGACATTAATTCTTCTTTTAATACGGATACAGATGCTTTATCTAGCGCTTCGTAAGGATTATTTAAGACGATAAAATCAGGGTCTTGTTGGAGCAAATGCGACAGTAATGCTTTTTTTTGCTCACCTGAAGATAATGTTCTCAGGCTTCTGTTTAGTCCTGATGTTAACTCAAAATTATCGTGCTTTTCTTCCTCTTCAATATATTTTTCTAACACCGCATTTGAAAATAAAGCCCCTCGTTTGCCTTCTATTCCTGGTAATTTATAAGAACCACTAAGTAGCAGCGGTAACCATTGCTTTTGTGGTGAACGTGCAGTGTCTTCAATGGCGTAATGCTGATGTGATGTTGTCATTAGTCTAGTTAGAAGTGTTTTAATATTTGAGCTGTTCCTAATCCTAATTCATGTGAATAGCCATTGTTCTTTAACGCTGATTCAATGGCTCCAACCGTTGCGAGTAAATCATTCTTGTTTACCGATCCCATGTGTCCAATTCTAAAGTAATTATTTTTTAATTGCGGCAAAAGACCACCAGCCAGTATAACTCCTTCTTGATTTACGGCCTTTAAAAATGAGCTTGTATCTATTGTGCTTGGATATAATGGAGCAGATAAGGTGTTTGCAGAAACGTGTTCGTTTTTTGATAATAAGTCCAGGCCTAAAGCTTTGATTGCAGCTCGCATAGCTTTTCCTGCTCTTTTATGTCGGTCGAAACGATGGTCTAGCCCCTCTTTTGAAATGAGTTGTAAACTTTTTTCTAAAGCAATTACAAGATTCACGGCTGGTGTTCCAAAATAAGAGGCTTGTTTATTTTCATAAGCTTTCATTATTGGTAACCAATTGGCCCAATCTCCATAGTAATTAGCAACAGGACTTGTTCGTTGTTCAAATGCTTTCATTGCATTTTGAGAAGCCACTAAAAGCGCTAATCCTGGAGGAACGCCTATTGCTTTTTGGGATGCTGTAAGTACCACATCAATTCCCCAATCTTCTTGTTTAATTTCTTCGCCAGCAACAGAACAAACACCGTCTAGAATGGTTAATACGTTGTACTTTTTACCTAAGGCACCAATACGTTTAGCATCATTTAAAACAGCTGTTGATGTGTCTACGTGAGTAAACGTTAACAGTTTATAGCTTTTAGCTTTTAGTTGTTGTTCTATAAGTTCTAAAGGTACAATGTCACCGACTTCAGCTTCAAGGATATCTACCTGAGCTCCATATCTTTTTAAGATTTCGGCATAACGTAAACCAAAGTAGCCTGTAGCTATTACAAGGGCTTTATCACCGGTTTCTATTAGGTTTGCAGCAGCCACGTCCATAGCCAGTGTACCTGTTCCTGCTATTATGAATGGTTGACCAGAAGGGCATTGCCAAACGTTTTTCATTAGTTTTAAACTATTGGCAAAGCAGTCTATAAAATCTGGCGACACATGGCTAGGAGTTGGTACTGCCATACATTGCATCACTTCACTTTCAAATTCTATTGGGCCAGGAATCATTAATAATTTTCTCGATTTCATCTCTTGCGTGTTTTAGTATTGACAACGGTTTTATTCTATTTTTTTGACTGTTTATGGTCACTAAAATTCTAGTATTCTACCTTTGACTTATTCTTTAATTTATTTTCTATGATAGGGTATAGGTTGTACGTTGGATAAATTTCTGTTGTAAAAGCCTTCCATGCCGTTCTCTCAATAGCTAAATTTACAGCGGATAGTTTTGAAGCAGGAAGTTCTATCACCACCACTTGACCAAGTCCCATAACCACAAACCAATTGACTACAGAAGTACCTTCAGGAGGGAGATTTTCATAAAAGCCTTGATTGGTTCTTATTTTTTCAATTTCATTTAAAGTCATACTTTGATCATGTTTAAGAACGATGGTTAATAACAACTTGTCATCCTCTTTTTCAGAACTGGGTTTTGCATCTAGCGTCACTTTTGACTTGTTTTTCAATTTGTGTTCTATGATAGGATACAAATTGTAAGTTGCATACATTTCTGTTGTAAAAGCCTTCCATGCGGTTCTTTCAATTGCTAAATTCACAGCTGATAATTTTGAAGTAGGAAGTTCTAACACCACCACTTGACCAAGTCCCATAACCACAAACCAATTCACTATAGAAACACCTTCTGGAGGGAGGTTTTCATAAAAACCTTGATCTGTTCTTATCTTTTCAATCTCATTCAAAGTCATACTTTGATCATGTTTAAGGAAGATGGTTAATAACAACTTGTCATCCACTTTTTCAGAGCTGTTAAGGGTATTAGTCGATTGTGCATGAACAATTATTTGTAGTAAGAATAGTGGGAGTAATACTGCGTATTTCATGTTTTATAAATTTTAGTGTCAAATTTTAGACTTGATCCTACTTAAAGTTTCATGTGAAATATTGATATAAGAGGCTACAATTTTGTTTGGTAAACGCTTCACAATATTTGGATTTATCTTGAATAATTGCTTGTATCTTTCTGCTGCATCTAGTGTCGTAAAAGAGATTAATCTCTTCGCATTATTGACATAAGCTTTTTCTAAATAGATGCTATAAAAATCTTTCCATTTAGGAACAATGGTCATAAGATGTCTAAAATCATCGTGTGTGATGTAAAGAAGTTCACTGTTTTCAATAACTTGAATTGTTTCTTGTGCAGGTTCATTGGTGATGAAACTCACTAGTTCTGTCGCAAATTGATTTTCGAAGGCGATGTAACGTGTGACGTCTTTTCCTTCTTCATTGATGTAAAAAAGCCTTAAACAGCCTTTTTTTACGAAATAACTCACCTGACTATTCTTTCCATGGGACAGCAAAATGTCGTTTTTCTTTTTTTTAATTGTTTTAAAATACGACAACACGATTTTTAAATCTTCATCATCAATATTTATATTCTTTTTTATGAAATTAGTGAGTTCTATAGTGTCTGTCATCTATTTGTAGTCTCTTACAAATTTACGATAATGAATAATATCTTGTATGGATAGTACTATCAAATTATGCTCATCTGCAAAGTCTAAAATGGTGTCCATTTTTGCCATGGTTCCATCATCGTTCATTAATTCACACAGTACAGCTTCTGGTTGTAAGCCTGCTAATTTCATTAAATCTACGCTGCCTTCCGTATGTCCTTGTCTTTCAAAAACACCATTGTTTTTCGCTCTTAAAGGAAAGATATGACCTGGTTTTGCTAAATCATTACTCGTCGCATTTTCTTTACAAGCTGCTTTAATGGTTGTAAGCCTGTCTATAGCAGAAACCCCTGTAGTAACGCCTTCCTTTGCTTCAATTGAAATGGTAAAAGGGGTTTGGTAACTGCTGGTGTTTTCTTTGACCATATACGGTAATTCTAACGCATCTGCTTTTTTATTCGGTAAGCAAAGACAGACAATACCACTGCATTTTCTAATCATGAGTGCCATTTGGTTATTCGTCATGTGATGCGCAGAGAATATTAAATCTCCTTCATTTTCTCTGTCTTCATCATCCATAAGGATTATTCCATTTCCGTTTTGTAGGTGTATTAGGGCTTTTTCTAAGCGTTGTTGACTGTCTTTATTAAATGTTATTAACGTCTCTATTTCTGTAAGTACCATTTTTGTTTTTATTATTGATATGCAAAACTAATACTGTCTAAAGTCAGATTATTTGACCTAAGTCAATAAATCGATTTTTTATTACTATAAGTTGTATCCTTTGGTTTTATTTGACTTCTAAGATGCTATAAGCTTGTTTTAAGCATTTTATAAGCATGCTATAACCACGCTATAACCTGTATTATAATTTTTTGTATATTGCTGTATTGTAGGTGTTTAACTAAAATGTGATGCTATGGCACAACAGACTGGAATTATCCCTTTAGTGGGAACGTTAAATGGTATTAATTTTTATTATTTGAATGGTAAACCGATTGCACGAAAAGCGGGTGGTGGATTTACTAGAAAAGCGATAAAAACGAAGTCTAGTATGGAACGCGTGCGCGAAAATGCCAATGAGTTTGGGCATTGCTCAGCTGTGAATAAAGCGTTTAGATCTGCTTTGAATCCGTTTTATAAGGGACATAAGTTTACACATTTTCATAGTCGTTTGATGGGCTTGTTTACGCGTATAAAGTCTTTGGATACGACACATAAACGTGGGGAACGACTTGTTGCTAATGGGATAGGGCAGGCGCATGGCCTTCAATTGTTGGAACAGTTTAGCTATACGCCAGCATGTGATGTACGGCACGTTTTACCCTTTGCGTTAGATGTTTCTAGCAGTGATTTTGTGTTAACACTTACTGATTTTGATATTGAGCAGGTGGGTTTTGTGGAAGGTGCTACTCATATAGCACTGACTTATGGTGTTTTGGATTTTGATTTTAACCATTTGAATTATGCCCTGCATTTGGCTCCTCCTTTGGTTTTAGATCGTTCTTATGCTGATTCTACTTTGACTTTAGAACCTGCTACTTTGCCTAGTGGTCTTGGTACTGCGCTCTGTGTGCTTGGTGTTCGGTTTTACCAAGAGGTTGATGGCACTTTGTATGTCTTAAATGCTAATGATAGTATTGGGATTGCGGTTTTGAAATGTTTGTAATAGTTTAAGCGATTGCGACTTTGTTTTACTTTATTTTGAGCCACAGTACTTTGTTGGCAGTAGTTTTTATTTTACTTTTCCCATTATTCCCTCGTTAGTATTTTTGTCTATAAATCCGCTTTCCAAACCAGACTTATTGTCCAAATTCTGATGTTCAATTATGTTTTTTCCGAATGCGAATTTGTTCCGTATTTTTTTTAAGTCAAGTACTTTATCAAAATAAATCCAGTTAACTGTATTTTCAGACCAAGCTTTTCCGTAAAAAGTAATTCGCGCATTTTCCTTAATTAATTTTTTGGCTAAATTTCTCAACTCAATCGAACGGATTGAATTCGAAAAGTCAGAAAAATAGTTCTCAAATTCAAAACCGTGACTATCGACAACAATTCTACTTAAAACTCCATTTAGTTCAGAAACAGATTGGAATGAATTCAAATTCCGATTTAAGGATTTCAGAGTTTCATTATTTGGATTTCTTTTAATTTCAGAATCTAATTCCGATAATAATTTGTCTTTTTCAGTTCTAAAGTTCGTCATTGTATTGTACTGCCAACGTTGATGTGTATGGTTAGTTGCGTGGTTAAGCAACTAATTTAGTAAACAAATACTTGCCAGAAAAAATTCCGAAGGAATTTTCCAAGTAGGCACTTGCCCAAGCAATTAATTATACACATTGTTGTGCAGCGTATTATTTTTGCGAAATCTATAAAATCTATCTTGACTTCTATTATCGTTTGTTCTATTGTTTCCCTCTAATCGTTACGTTACTTTTCCCATTTAGATTAAAGGTGCTGTTCAACTTTAACAAGATACTCTATTGGATTCACCAAAGCGCCAAATTGATTAAAAATAGCAACATCGGCAGCATCGCGACCAAAACCAAGAATAACATAACCTCCTGGAGAGCCTACTTGAGTGGCATCAAATGTGTACCACCGGTTACCAATATATGCCTCAAACCAAGCGTGCATATCCATTGGTTCTAAGTTGTGTAAATAACCAACAACAATACGTGCTGGGATGCTTAAACTACGGCAAAGCGCAATACCTAAATGGGCCAAATCTCTACATACATCAAACTGTCTATCATTAACTTGAATGGCAGATAAGGGTTGATTATTACTGCCAGGCAGATACTCAATGTTTTGGCGTAACCAATTTGTAATTGCAGATACTTGGTTGTAGCCCATTAATTGGCCTTCGGTTATCGTTGCACTCATTTCATTAAAACGATCTGACTCACAGTATCTGCTTGGTAATAGATAACTTAGCACGGCGTCTGGTAAATTCTGGATTTCAATAAATGGCGCACCAAAGCCTTGATCTATAAAATTAGAGGTTATAACCTCTGAAGCGGTAGAAATTGAGAATATTCCAGGTTGGGCAATTAAGCGTTGACACAGATTGCCATAATTGTCCGTGAATTCAAAGACCGGTGTACTTGGCGTTATTTTATAGTCCTCTCTTTCTACCCATTGTTGGCTACCACTGCGTGGCCTTAACATGAGAATAAATGGGGTTGGCTCAAAAATCTCAAACTTTAGGTGGCAGCTTGTACGTAAACGCATATTTCAATTTTTTAAGACTCTAATTATATCCTAACGACTAGCTTAATTATAAATAAGTTAGCTCGCTATCTACTCACACAAATTTCGGTTATTTTATATTAGTAATACCTATAAATTGAAACTCTTAGTCATTATTTTTCAATTGCTTACGTGTCGTTTTTCGCTGTCTCTTCATTTTTAAATTTGCTAACAAGACAAACGCTTAACTATTGTTGTTTGTTAGATGCTATTTTACTACGTTATTGTGTATGGTTAACTTCGTCTGTTTACTGCGCTCGGGTGTTACGTGGTTGTGCCACTAATTTAGTAAGGAAAACGACCAAAGCCATTAATTCTACACGGTGTTAGCAAACGTGTTTTATTGATACTTATTCATTAATCCAAAATCGAAAGGTGTCCATAAACAAGACTTTAATCCACTTTCCTTAAATCCGATATTTACCCAACTGTTACAAGTCTTAAAGCAAGAATAACTTCCTTTTGATTTATAAAAATCATCTGTTGAAGTATAACCTTTATTCTCAAGACTGATTTTCATTCCGTTTTCGTTTGTCTCAAATGTATTTAACAGATAAAAATTCAATTTTTGTAATTCAGATTCTGTCACTTTTATTTCAATCCAATCTGTACGTTTATTTTGATATCGCGTTACGTGCATTAATGTAGAACTTTTCAAAAACATAGCTTTAATGGCGTTTTCAACCGTTAAATCTCCCCAAGTTGGCGTATTTATATAGAAGTTTTCATCACCCCAACCAAAAGACAAATATTGTTCATTTTCGTTTTGATGTATTCCATTCAATAATAGACTGTTCATATTTTTTTTTGGAATTACAATATCTAAATGAACTCCGTTTGTTGTCAAGTAAACCACTTTATTAAGTTTTTCATCACTTACTTTTCGGTCAACTGTTATTGCAGTTAGAATTAAAGCGACCATACTATAAGCGGTAGGAATGATTAAGAAATATATAAACCATTTTAATGCTTTTTTAAATATTCTCATAACGTTTGGCTCATGTGTTTACTAACTTATTTGTGTATGGTTTACTGGGGCTGTTCACTGCGCTTGGATGTTACGTGGTTGTGCCGTTAATTTAGTAAATAATTACAAACTAGAATATTCCGCTAAGATTTTTTGAAGTTGGTAAGAATAGTGCTAAATTAGATACCATAGCGCGTTTATTTCATTTTTGAGGTAAATATATTTTTAATTGTATCTAATTCCTTTTTGTATTTTAAATCTGATCTTGATGCAAAATATAAGGTATTTTCCGTTTTTACTTTTCCTTCCCAAACTACATTTATTTCGTTTCTTAAAACTTCTTCTCGACATAAAAAATCTGGAACTAATGCTAATCCGTTACCATTGTTTAAACATCTGATAATAGATGTAAGATTTGGTAAAATATAGTTGGGCTTGAAAGCGGGTTTCTTCTTAAAATTATCAAACCAAAAACGCCTAAAATGTTCCATTTCGTTTGAGGAACTATACCAAATGTTTTGAAGCAGTTCATTTTCTAATTTAATGAGATCTTTTGCTTTAATATGTTTTTGTATTGTTGTTGTATCTGTTTTAGTTCCTGCTATTAAAACGATTCTTTCTTTTGAAAATGGCACATATGCTACTAATGACTTTTTTTCATTCTGTTTTTCAGGGGTTATCACTAAATCTAAAATACCATTGTTGAGGTCTTTTATTAAATCTGTATGTGCCCCAAATCGGGCTACTAAATCAAAGTCTAATTTTGGAATTTCGGGTTCAATAATCAATTGAAACATTTCAGAGCACATGCCAATATTTAAGGATGGATTCTTTTCTTGAGTTGTTTTTTTAAAATGTTGTTCGGCAATCTCAAGTTTTTTTAATGATTCAATAATGTATTCATATAAAAATTTGCCGTCTTCCGTTGGAATCATTTTTCGCGACGTACGTTCAAATAGTTTTTTACCAACATAGGCTTCTAAAGCATTTAAATGAACACTTACACCTGGTTGTGAGGCATACAGTGCTATGGACGCTTTTGTTAGAGTTCCGTTTTCATATATTTCTTTAAACGTTCTATACCATTCTAAATTCACCATAGCTATTAATAAATTTATACAAAGGTATGATTTGTATTATTTTTACAATAGGTTTAATCGTTTTAATTTTGTCCAAAATAAAATAATAGACTTATGAAACATATATTTATAATTAATGGAAGTCATCCATTTGCACATTCAGGAGGACGGTTTAACGAAACACTTTTCAATAAAACTATTTCATATTTTGATACGCGTGAGGAATTTGAAGTGAAATTTACTCAAGTAGGCGATAATTATAACACTAAGGACGAAGTTGAAAAATTTAAATGGGCTGATATTGTGATCTATCATACACCAATTTGGTGGTTTCAAATACCTTTTGGGTTTAAAAAATATATAGATGATGTTTTTACGGAAGGTCATCAAAACGGTATTTATGCAAGTGATGGAAGAAGTAGAAAGAATCCAGACATTAATTATGGTACTGGTGGTTTAATGCACGGCAAGAAATATATATTGACTACAAGTTGGAATGCTCCTAAAACGGCTTTTACTTTAGACAATGAATTTTTTGATCAAAGAAGTGTGGATGAGGGAGTGATGTTTGGATTTCATAAGATGAATGCTTTTACAGGAATGGAATTATTAGCAACACATCATTTTCACGATATGGAAAAAAATGCAGATGTTCCTTATGAGTTACATAATTACAGTACATTTTTAAATGAAATCAAGCTTAAATTGTAGAATTTTGTTCATTTATTACAAGACTCCAAAAACATTAAAACTAATATTCCAAAAAAGGATAATTTCAAATTTACATTCTTTAATTTCATTCAGTTTTCAATGTTTTTGGGTATTAAAATGTGTTTGTAAATGGTTTACTTCGTCTGTTCGCTGTGCCCGGGTGTTGCGTGGTTTAGGAAATAAGTTAGCAAACATTTGTGAACCTGTGAAAATTCAGCAGAAATATTCGAAAGTAGGGAAGAACAAATCAATTAATTATACATGGTGTTGCTACACGTTTTTATTTGTATTAATCAATATTTTCGTAAGTGTATTCAAATCTTAATTCTGAAGACCCAAAAGTATTGTAAATTGTGTACGTAACATTGGAAACAGTCGGATAGCCATTTTCATTGTATTCATAAGAACTTGATGAAGTTAAATTCATATCATTATTATAGGTTTCAATAGTGTTATTCTTTCCAACGCCTAAAACTTTAAGTAATTCTGAATTAAAATATAAGGAATTTGGGTTTTTCATTTCGTCATATTCAAAACTATTTTGATTAGGTGGACCGTCTAGACAAGAACTTACAGATAATTCAATATTATTTTGGTTGTCAAATGTGTGATTAATTTCGCAATTTAAATTCCCATTCACAAAGATTTTGGTTTTAATTAATCTATCCAAACCATCATATTCATACTCCAATGTATTTGGTGATAAATTACCATTTATTGTTCTTGAACTTGAAACAATTAAGCTATTCTGATAAACGTAATTTATTATAGCACCACCATTACTTGCAATAGATGTGATTCTATTGTTTTCATATGTATAGGTAAAAATATCATTACCATTTTCATCTCTTTGAGCAATCAGCTGTAATTCGGTGTCGTATATGTAGTTTGTTGTTGCTGTTAGGTTGTTTTCAGAATCAAAAGAATCAATTTTTATTAATTTCAAGTTTTCATTAGTTAAATCGTTTGAATCATCTGAATCACAAGAAATAAATGTTAGTGACAATATTGTCATTAATAGGAAAGATTTGTAATAAGTCATGAAATTTGATTTAAGAACGGTTTTTTCAAATGAATGGCACCGTAATGATATGTATCATTTTGAATGATTTATCTCAGGCGATAAGCGAATCTAGTTATTTTGAAACTCAAAATCAAGACTTTAGATTTTCATTTTTAAATTAATTATAAACATTACATTATAACTTAAAACGGTTTACTACATTTATAAGCTATGGAGAAACTCAACCAACTACTCAGCGATTTTTCATCTTTAGCTTGGGGTTTGCCTTTGCTTATTTTACTAATAGGTGGCGGCTTATATTTATTAATACGTTCTAGGTTTTTACCGTTTCGGTATTTAGGGCACGCCTTGAATGTATTGAGAGGAAAATATGACGATCCTAATGATCCTGGTGAAATATCCCATTTTCAAGCCTTAACCACTGCGTTGTCTGCAACCGTTGGCATGGGGAATATTGCAGGTGTTGCTGTGGCGATATCTGTTGGTGGACCAGGAGCTGTGTTTTGGATGTGGATTAGTGCTGTGGTTGGTATGTCTACAAAATTCTTTACATCTACTTTGGCCATTATGTTTAGAGGTAAGGATAGTGCAGGAGAAATTCAAGGTGGTCCAATGTATTTTATTACAGAAGGTTTAGGTAAATCTTGGAAACCTTTGGCTGTGTTTTTTAGTCTTTGCGGACTCATTGGTGCTTTGCCTGTTTTTAATGTGAACCAATTAACACAAGCTTTAAATGATATTTTATTAATACCTAATGGTGTAGAAGTTGGGTTAAAATCGAATTTAATTATTGGTGTGGTGTTAATCAGTATTACGGCTTTAGTAATCTTAGGTGGTATTAAACGAATTGGTAATGTCGCATCAAGATTAGTTCCAAGTATGGTGGCTTTATATTTTGTTTTGGTCATTATTATTCTTGTGGCACATAGCGATGTATTGTTGTACTATGTAAAACTTATTTTTACAGATGCTTTCGCTGCCAATTATTATCCTGAAGGCGATACATTTATGGGAGGTGTTTTAGGAGCTTTAATTCTTCATGGCATTAAGCGTGGAGCATTTTCTAATGAAGCCGGAATTGGTACTGCACCAATGGCGCATGGAGCTGCAAAAACTGACGAGCCAATTCGGGAAGGTTTGGTGGCTATGCTTGGGCCTGCAATAGATACATTAATTGTTTGTACAATGACGGCTTTGGCAATTTTAGTGACTGGAGTTTGGGAAACCACATCAGATAACGGAGTGAGTCTTACAGCATCTGCCTTTGCAGATGTGATGCCAAATTATGGGAAATATTTACTGCTTGTTTGTATTGCCGTTTTTAGTATGAGCTCGTTATTCTCGTATTCGTATTATGGTACAAAATGTATGTCTTTTCTATTTGGCGCAGATAAAAAACACTACTACAACTATTTCTATATTTTAAGTATTCTTATCGGAGCTACAACAAGTCTTAGCATGATGATTAACCTCATTGATGGTATTTTTGCTTTAATGGCAATCCCAACGATGCTTGCGACGATTATTCTTGCTCCTAAGGTGATTAAAGAATTTAAACGCTATACTGAGCAATTGAAAAAGGATAACAATAAATAAAAAATAACCTCTTACAATTTGCTATAAATTATAAGAGGTTATTTATTAATATTCAAGAAAAATTACTGCTTCTTCAATAATATCTTTTCATTTGTAAACTGATTCGCTTCATCTAAAAAAGCCATCATTTTACTCCAATTACTGTTGGGTTCAAAATTATGCTTGTATTGTTTAGAGGTGGTTATAATGAGTTGATTGCCTTCAATACTAGCAGAACTAATAAAAGCTCCTGTTTCATTATCTACAGATTTATTCAACTTGTCTAAGCCAGCAACAGTGTATCCTTCAGGAATATTGAATGTAATATTGTAATTAAAACTTCTAGCATTAGCAGTATAAATATTTGAATCACGCTCACGCTCTTTGTCTTCAAGATCTATTTGGCCTCCAATAAATTTTCCGATTTCAATAATATAATTAGGACCTGCTTTTTTTATTAAATCATTTTTAATTGTAAAACCTTCTGTAAATGTAAAATAGGCTTCTATATCATAACGTCCTGTGTCGTTAATTTCATATGTGTAATCTTCAATCTCTTCAATCTGAAAAGCTACTTTGGCGCTATTTTCATAACGTTCTTTTTGCTTGTCCTTAATTTTTTCGGCTACAGCATCGAGCTCTTTTTTATATCTTATTTTATCTTTTTTACGTCTAATTAATTCAATGAAGGATGCGGTTTCATATTTTGCATAATCTTCGTTAACGTAATCTGTAAACATTAAGCGATCGTATAATTGGTCTTTTTTAGCATGACCTTTATAACGGTTTACAGCACTTAAACTCATTCCAGAAAAATCATCGTTTAGGCTAACTGTGATATCTTTTTTAGTTTCATTATCTAAATGTGTAGATACAGGTAATTTTCCTTTGGTGATGACATCAATTCTATTTCGTGTAGGCGATAGTAAATAAACATCTGTACCTTCAATTAATGGAGAAAACGCGTTAATGTTAGTGTGTATGCTAAATAACTCAGCGTAGAGCGGAGTAGGAGTTTCGACTTTAATAAGCACATTGACGTTTTTTTCTATAAGTAAATCGTCAATAGAGCCGTCGTAACGTTTTTTAGCCACAACGATTTCATACTTGATTTTTTCGCTTTTTAAATACTCAGTAAAGTGACGCACAAATTGTTTTTGATTCTGAATAAAAACAGCATCGCCATAATTTTCAAAAGGATAGTACATAATTTCAGCATCCTTAACAATCATAGCCTCAATAAAACGCGTTAAGTAATAATGACGCATAAAGTAATAGGCTTCAGTTACTTTTTCTGTATCATTTGCAAAGGTTTTCTTTTTAAAGAAACGTCTTACATCTCCAACATTGCCATCAGGTTTAAAACGGTTGTCATAAAGGTCTAAAACTTCGTCTTTAGAAACCGATGTTTTAATAATATCTTCCTTTTCAGGTAGAAAAGCCAAAGCTCTATCTTCAAATTTTCCTGATCTTGCAAAATACACTTGAAACTTGTAAGATGGTAATTCTAATAATGGATAAGACCAACGTGTTGATGTAATTTTTTCAATATCTGAAGCCACCAATTCATAACGTCTAATACTTCTTTTTTCTGTTGGTATTTCTGTTAGTTTTTGTGCTCCGTTGTAGGAATTGAAATTGATAAAAAAATCATTTTCAGTTTCAAAAAATAGTTTAAAATCTACAACAGGATATTCTTCACCTAAATAGGTTTCCACAGGGTCGAAACCAAAAGCGTAGGTGGTTTTAAAAGGCTCTAGTCGGTAAAAATAATAATCTATAATATCTCCGATTTCTAAATTAGCAATCGCAATTTTAGTTTCTCCATCAACTTCTACAGATTCTTCCTCGACATCAATTTCTATTTCACTTCCGTCTGGTTTTACAATTTTTACTCCAATGTAATTATTACCTTTTTGTCTCCAAGTGTAACGGCCTTTGTCTGATCTAAAGCGTTTTTTAAAGGCAAATTCTGAGAAATCTTCCACAGCAGCTTTATCCAATAATTTTATACGTTGCCTTACAGAGCTTGTGTACGTAACGTTTTTGCCAAATTTATGGAAATCGTAATTTTCGTTTTTATATAAAATTACAGCAGATTCATTGGTCCATTTTTCAGGAACTTCGGTAACATTTTTATAAGCGTCGTTAATGCCCCAGAAAAATTCTTTGGCTTCTAATTCTTCTTTAGATTGCGAAGAAATAGCAATAGTAAACAATAGTAAAATAGCGGTTAGTCCTTTGCTTATCATAGTTTAGTTTTTAGTCAGGATAATTTGTTCTTGGTATAGAGTGTTAAGGTCTTTTATAAATGAATTCCATTCTTCAAAATCTTTAGTTTCTATTTTTGCATTTTTAATTTGGAAGCGTTTTTTATAGATTAGGGTGTTATTTTCATTTTTAAAACTCACCGATAAATCATAATTATCGCTTGAAACCTCTAAGTCATTTGGCACATGTGTAACGTTATAACCTTCTGGTATTTTTAATTCTGTAGTAGATTCTAAATATTTTTTTGAGCTGAATATATAGTCTACATCACGATCTTCTAATTCATAACCACTAAATTCTTTATTTAAATCGAGATCAATGTAAATGGAATTATCAAAAGTTGAAACCGCATTTTTTACCGTAAGATCATGAGCAATAGAAACGCTCAATTCTCTATTAGATAAATCTGAAGTTACAATATTAGAAACTTTTCTATTGCTATCAGTCTGACTTAAATACGATTCTAAAAATTCATCTTTTTTATCTGTTTTCAATTGATCGAAATAGTATAGAAGTCCAGACCTGCTTTCTCCATGAAATTCATTGGTGACATTTCCAATTAGCGTTTCGTTGTCTAAATGTAATTGGTAATTATGGTATTCTTTATTAAAGGCAGCTTCACTTGTTGGCACGTGTTTTAGAATAAACGCTTCCTTATCTTCAATTAAAACTTGCTTGCCCTGTATACGATCTGCATATTCGCCAAAAGCATTAAATTTTTCTGTACCATCTAAAAATACTACCTCATCGTCTATAAATAAACTACAAATCATGTGGTTGTCTACCGATAAATTTGGTGTGGAATAATCATAAGCAATATGTTTGGTGCCAATCCAAGTTAATCGTGCATCAAAGCCGGCTTCTATTAACATTTGCTTTGTTAGGTTTGCCATGCCTTTACAGTCTCCATATTTTTTGTTAAAGACACTAGAGGCTTCGTCGGGTTTAAAACCAGCAATGCCATCTTCAAAAGCGATATATCTAATATTGTCTTGTACCCAATAATAGATATTCTTTATTTTTTCTTCATCTGTGCTCGTGTCTTTAGTTAATTCGGCAACTTTAGATTTTAAATCGGTATTATCATTTTCTAAGCTGTTCACTAAAGATTTATACCAATTGTAAAGGTCTTGAGTAGAATTAAAAATGGGTTTTGTTTCGCCTTTTTGAGTGTAAGACTTCGCTAAAATTAATAAATGCGGATACACATAAGTTGGTCCTGGAGCATTAGAAACCTTATGCATTGCAGGAGCATTTTTAAACGTGTAGGTATGAATTTTAGATTTATTTTTAGAATTAGGTTTTATGGTTTTTGTAATGTCGTAACCTTCAAAATTTAATTCTTTTAATTCGAGATTAAGCCAATCTGGAATTTCGACAGAAATCACTTTTTTTGCAATGGGATAAGAATCATTGAAATAGAGTTTTGTAAAATACTTTATGTCTTTGTAAGTTTTTAAAAGATGTGTACCATAACGATAGCCTTGCAAAGGGAAATCTATATGTGTGAATTTTACTCTAGAATCTACATGAAATAAATCATCACTTTTATAGGCTTCATCTTTAATATAGAATCCAGCATTTTTATTGTTTTTATATAAGATATTGAATTCTTCAATTGTAGATTGCCCATCATAAAATGAATATTTCTGAATATCGGCACGACTAACCATGCTTATCATTTTCTCTTTAACATCGTGGTTAACTGTTACTTTTTCGTTTCGGCTATCAAAAGCAAAAGACACGTAATCGATGCTTTCCTCTAAAGCAACTTCATCTTCATCGTGGTCAAATAGTTCTTTAAGTTTTTTTGCTTTGGCTATGTCGTAAGCATCAGGTTCTATTTTTTTTTGACCATAAGTAATGGTGATAAACAAGAAAATAGAAGATAGAATAAGTAGTTTTTTAATCATATTTGGGGACGTATAGAACGCTAATATAATTAACCAATTGTTATAATTAAAAAATAATGGGTCTAATAATTAATAATATAGGATAAAAACAATAGCGATTTAAGGCTTGTTTATTGATGTTTTAAATTGTTGAGGCGTCATCATTTCCATTTTTTTGAATTGTCTGTTGAAGTAACTTGTATTATTAAAACCAGATTGAAAAGCTATTTCTGACATTCTTAAATTTTGAGAAGATTTAATAAGTTTCTTAGAAAATTTAATTTTTTCTGAATTAATATAGTCAATAGGTGAAATGCCTAAAGTATTTTTAAACTGTTTATGAAAGTGAGAAGCACTCATGTGAGCCTTGTTGGCCAATTGGTCTACTGAGATATCTTTATTGGTTAAATTATCTTTAATAAACTTAATAACAGTTCCTATTCTTGTGTCGTTAAAAATATGAGTGTCATTAGTAATAAGAGATTTGGCTTTGGTTTGAAGTAATCTTACAATTAACTCTTGAATCATTAAATCTAATAACACATCTTTAGATTTATTACTATTAGTAAAGGTGTAGGTTAAACGCTCTAATAAGTGATTGACATCTATATTATTGATAAGGTGCGATGTTGTTTTGTCTAAATCCCATGTGTTATTTTCATTTTCTATAGCTACATTATGGTTAAATTTTTCTACAACCTCTAAAATTTTAAAAGCATCAATTCCTAATGCCAAACATTGCGTAGGCTTATTTTTTGTGGCGATGGGGAAATCAATGATCATTTCTTTATTAGTTGGCATTACAACAGATTCGCCAGGGAAGAAATCAAAAGAATCAAAACCATCCAAGTGCATTACTTTTTTTCCAGTGAGCATACTCGCAATAATAGGAAAGTCGAAAGTTAAAGACACTTTCTCAGCCATAGCATGTGTTTCATAAATATTAAGCTCGGCATATTCGGCATTATAGGTCGTCCTATTTTCTACTAAAGTAGTTAGTTTTCTATGGCTTTTATGTCGCGCTAATAAGTTGCTCATTATCAATATTACAAAAAAAAAGTCTTAAAAATTGTTAATAAGAGATATGTTCAAAATTATAACGGATATGTTCAAGATATTTAAGATATGATAAAATAACTTTATCAAAACTAAAGTATAGATAATTTTTATACTAAATAAATGTATAATTAACAACAAAACGTATTAAGGTATGAGCTATTCTAAACCAAAATTTAAAGAGAAGTATTCCAATTTTATAAATGGAAAATTTGTGCCACCTGTAGGTGGAGATTATTTTGAAAACACATCTCCTATAGATGGAAGTGTAATCGCAAAATATCCAAGATCACAAAAAGAAGATGTAGAAAATGCGGTTGAAGCAGCAAATGCAGCTAAAGAAGCCTGGGGAAATACATCAGCAACAGAACGTGCTACACTTTTAAATAAAGTAGCCGATATTATAGAAGCAAATTTAGAAGAGTTTGCGATCGTAGAAACTTGTGATAATGGAAAACCAATCCGCGAAACGCTGAATGCAGATATTCCACTGGCAGTAGATCATTGGCGTTATTTTGCAGCATGCATTAGAGCAGAAGAAGGAAGCGCAACAGAATTAGATCAGAATACCTTATCCATGAACATTAAGGAGCCACTAGGTGTAATTGGTCAGATTATTCCATGGAACTTTCCTTTATTAATGTTGTCATGGAAATTACCTCCAGCTTTAGCAACAGGAAACTGTGTGGTGTTAAAACCAGCAGAACAAACTCCATCGTCTGCAACTTTATTAATGGAAAAAATTGCTGATGTTTTTCCTCCAGGTGTACTTAATGTGGTTCATGGTTTTGGTCCCGAAGCAGGAAAACCATTAGCATCAAGTTCTAAAATAGATAAAGTAGCCTTTACAGGTGAAACCACTACAGGACAGTTAATTATGCAATACGCGTCAAAAAATCTAAACCCAGTGACAATGGAATTAGGTGGGAAGTCTCCAAACATATTCTTTAATAGCGTAATGGATGAAGATGATGCGTTTTTAGACAAAGCAATTGAAGGTGCTGTTTTATTTGCCTTTAATAAAGGTGAGGTTTGTACCTGTCCTTCAAGAATTTTAGTGCAAGAAGATATTTATGATGCTTTTATGGAGCGCGTAGTAGCCAGAACAAATGCAATTATTCAGGATAATCCTTATGATGTAAACACGCAGGTTGGTGCGCAAGCGTCTAATGATCAATATGAAAAGATTCAATCGTATTTTAAAATTGGAAAAGATGAAGGAGCAAAAGTATTAACAGGTGGTGAGGCTAATAAATTAGAGGGAGATTTAGCAAATGGATTCTACATTAAGCCAACCATATTAGAAGGTCATAACAAAATGCGTGTTTTTCAAGAAGAAATTTTTGGACCAGTCGTTTGTGTGACTAAATTTAAAGATGAAGCTGAAGCTTTAGAAATTGCTAATGATACCATGTATGGACTTGGAGCAGGCGTATGGACGAGAGATGCACACCAGTTATATCAAATACCAAGAGCTATAAAAGCAGGTCGTGTTTGGGTAAATTGCTACCATGCTTATCCAGCACATGCACCATTTGGTGGTTATAAAAAATCTGGATTTGGTAGAGAAAATCACCTTATGATGATGAGTCATTACAGACAAACTAAAAACATGTTAATCTCTTATGATAAGAATAAATTAGGGTTCTTTTAGAAGTTATTAATAGCAAATTAAGGCTGAATTAGACCATTTAATTCAGCCTTTTTTAATATCATAATTATATGAAACGAGTAGAAATAACAGATAAAGCAGTAGAGATTATTAAGCAATTAAAAGCGAAGCATGGTGAATTAATTTTTCATCAGAGTGGAGGTTGTTGTGATGGTTCTGCACCTATGATTTTTGAAAAAGGAGATATGTATCTCGATGAAAGTGATGTGCTTTTAGGTGAGGTAGAAGGTGTAAACTTCTACATGAACCAAGATCAGTTTGAATATTGGAAGCACACACACCTTACTGTAGATGTTACAGAAGGACGCGGATCTAGTTTTTCATTAGAAATCCCATTAGGACTTCGGTTCTTAATTCATTCTCGATTATTAACGGAAGAAGAGGAGAATCATTTTAATTCTACAGTTTAATAATCTAAAGAGTTTACGATTAAGAAAGCCTATATATTCAGTATATAGGCTTTTTTGTGTTTTCGTAATTTAACTTAAAATTATCATGAATATGATGTGTTTTTTCTTTTTAAATTATCAAAAATGAAATATTTTAACTATTCATTATTGTATATGTTGCTAATTTGATATATTTATGCTAAATAACTATATATGACTATAGATTTATGTCCAAATTGCAGTAGCGATCAGTATGTTAAGAGCGGAATAGTGAATAAAAGGCAACGTTACAAGTGTAAAAAATGTAATTATTATTTCACAGTTAATAAGATAGGAAAGAAGATAGATGACTACTATGTTAATAAATCACTGCAACTTTATTTAGAAGGTCTCACTTATCGAGAAATTGAGCGCATATTAGGAATTTCTCATGTCAGTGTTATGAATTGGGTGAAAAAATACAATATTAAGCGCCCTTATAACTCTAATTATCACCCGACTTATAAAATTTTAAATGCAAATGAGCTTGGTCGCTATTTTTCAGAGCCTGAAAATATAAAAGGTGCAGGTGTTGTTGTCACTGAATTGGGTGATAAATTTATGCTCATAAAATGGGAGCGATTTAAAGATTAGTATATTAAATTAACAGATAAGTATATAAAATATGAATTAAAGAGATGTTTTTAAGAGCTTAGTAGTGCACACAAAACTAATTTTAAGTACTAACTAATCTTTTTAAACAATGAAGAATCAAACTTTTGTATTGATAGGACTGTTTATCATGTTCTTTCAATTTATGATTGCTCAAGGCTCGCCAGATTATTCTGGTGGACTTAAATTCAAATTCAACGAAGATGGCTCTAAATATCTTCGTCTCATTTCTTGGGCACAAGTCCAAGCCAATTACAATACAGATGAAACCTTTGATGGTAACGGAAACGAAAACAGTAAGTTAAACTTTAATTTACGCCGTGCTAGAGTTTTAATGTTCGCTCAAATTAACAAGGACTTTTTAATTCTAACTCATTTTGGATTAAATAGTTTAACAAGTTCCACCTTAAGTCCTACTGGAAAAGGTGATGGTTCTCAACTCTTCTTTCACGATGTTTGGGCGCAATATAATGTAGGCGAAAATCATACTGTTGGTGGAGGATTACATTATTTCAATGGTATTTCTAGATTAAACAATCAAAGCACACTTAATATCATGACGCTAGATAACAACCGTCAGTCATGGGCAACTATTGGTTTGTCAGATCAATTTGCAAGACATTTAGGTGTGTTTATGAAAGGGAAATTCAATAAATTACAATATCGCGTTGCTGTAAACGATGCATCCGTATCGTCTTTAGATGGTCATACAGCTGTTGCAGGTGGTGATGCCGTTTATAATGGTCGTTCTAATTTAGGATCTAAAGCAGCTGGAAAAACCTATGCTGGTTATTTCGATTATCATTTTTTAGATCAAGAGTCAAACTTTTTGCCTTATAAAGTTGGGACCTACTTAGGAGAGAAAAAAGTATTCAATATTGGTGCAGGTTTCTTTTTACATCCTGAAGGTTCAGTAATTGATACAGGCACAGCTATTGCACCAAATCTTGAAGGTGAAGATGTATCCATCTTTGCAGTCGATGCTTTTTATGATACACCAATTGGTGAAGACGGAAGTGCTATTACTGCGTATGCTGTCTATCAGAATAGTAACTATGGAAAAAACTATCTCTACAGTGCTTATGGAACAGGAAGTATGCTTTATGGTCATGTAGGTTATGTTCTCAATGGTGATAAATTAAAAACAAGATTTCAACCTTATTTAAGTTACGGAACACATAGTTATGATGCTGTTGATGATAACAGATCTACATTAGGTGTTGGCATCAATGCTTATATGAGCGGACATAATTCAAAATTAACTTTAGAATACATGAATCAAAGCTTTGGATCGGTAGACACTAGTACTATTTCGCTTCAAGCTATGATTTACCTATAAAAACTAAGAAACTATGAGTAATAAACAGGATCACGCTACAGCGTACTGGAAAGAAAATGTGAAGTATCTAGCCATACTTCTAACAATATGGTTTGTAGTATCCTTTGGGTGTGGCATTCTATTCAGAGAAGAATTAAACCAATTTAAACTAGGTGGTTTTAAACTAGGATTTTGGTTTGCGCAACAAGGGTCTATATATGTATTCGTGGTATTAATATTCGTTTATGTAAGATTAATGAACAAACTAGATAAAAAATACGGTTACGACGAGTAAGCCTTAACTAACAACATTAAATAAAAATATTATGAGTGTACAAACATGGACTTGGTTATTAGTCGGCATTACTTTTGCGCTGTATTTCGGAATCGCAATTTGGGCTAGAGCTGGCTCAACTAAAGAATTTTATGTTGCCGGTGGAGGTGTTTCGCCATTAGCAAATGGTATGGCAACGGCTGCCGATTGGATGAGTGCCGCCTCCTTTATAAGTATGGCAGGTATTATTTCCTTCGCAGGTTACGATGGCTCTGTTTATCTTATGGGATGGACCGGAGGTTACGTGCTTTTAGCATTGCTTTTAGCGCCTTATTTACGAAAGTTTGGGAAGTTTACGGTTCCCGATTTTATTGGAGATCGCTACTATTCAAACACTGCAAGAACAGTGGCTGTAATTTGTGCTTTAATCGTTTCATTTACTTATGTGGCAGGCCAAATGCGTGGTGTTGGAATTGTGTTTTCTCAATTCTTACAAGTAGATATTACTTTAGGTGTGATTATCGGAATGACAGTCGTTCTAGCATTCGCCTTGTTAGGAGGGATGAAAGGAATCACATACACGCAAGTGGCACAATATTGTGTTTTGATTTTTGCTTTTATGGTGCCAGCATTCTTTATTTCATTGCAAATGACAGGAAATATTATTCCTCAAATAGGAATGGGTGGTAAAGTTGAAGGCGGAGCATTTCTTCTCGATAAATTAGATTCTTTACATACAGAATTAGGGTTTCATGAATATACAAGCGGAACCAAAAGTACTTGGGATGTATTTGCAATTACTTTAGCGTTAATGGCTGGTACTGCTGGTTTACCTCACGTTATTGTTCGCTTTTTTACAGTGCCTAAAGTGAAAGATGCACGTAAATCTGCAGGATATGCTTTATTCTTAATTGCTATTTTGTATACAACAGCGCCTGCTGTAGCTGTTTTTTCTAGAACTAATTTAATTGAAACGGTAAGTAACCAACGTTATGATGAAATTCCGGTTTGGTTTAAAAATTGGGAGAATACAGGCTTAATTGCTTGGTCTGATAAAAATGGAGATGGTAAAATTCAATATGTCGCAGGAAATGCATTGTCTAGTAGTAAACCAGAATTTACAGATGCTAGAGGAGAACATGGTGAGCGTATTGTTGCTAACAGTAGCGGTGAAGTCAATGAATTATATGTGGATAGAGATATCATGGTATTAGCAAATCCTGAAATTGCAAACTTACCAAACTGGGTCATTGGATTGGTAGCAGCTGGTGGACTAGCGGCAGCTTTATCTACAGCTGCAGGATTACTTTTAGTAATTTCTACATCAGTTTCTCATGATTTAATTAAGAAACAATTGCGACCAGATATTTCTGATAAAAATGAATTAAGAGCAGCAAGAATTTCAATTTTTGTAGCGATTTTAATTGCAGGTTACTTTGGGATTAATCCACCAGGATTCGTCGCCGCCGTCGTCGCGCTCGCCTTTGGTCTCGCTGCCGCCTCCTTTTTTCCCGCCATTATTTTAGGGATTTTTGATAAACGAATGAATAAAGAAGGTGCTATTGCAGGTATGATTGTTGGTATTACATTAATGATGTACTACATGATGCGCTTTAAACTCGATATGTTTGGTGGAGGAACCAGTGAAGATTGGTGGTTTGGAACATCACCTGAAGGTTTTGGAACCATTGCTATGTGCGTCAATTTTGTGATTTCGGTAGTGATTTCAAGACTGTCACCTGCACCACCTCAAGAGGTTCAAGATATGGTTGAAAGTATTAGAATACCTTCAGGAGCAGGAGAAGCACAAGACCATTAAAAAGTTAATGTTTATATATCATTATTTTAATTTTACTTAGTTAGAGAATCAGTATTGCAATTTTTGTAATACTGATTTCTTATATTAGTAGATATTTAGTTGTTTCTATTAATAATTACGAATTCATGAAAAAACGTCACGAGCAAAAGCTAGTTGTGTTATCAATAGCTTTGTTTTTTGTATTCAATATTCCCTTTGTCCTCATTTTTAATTTTGAAGGCGCCATTTTCGGGATTCCAACACTATACTTTTCGTTATTTACGTTTTGGATGATTTCAATTGTGATTTCATATATCGTTTTAAAACGCCATTATGAATAGTTACGCCGTAATCATTATCATTATTATCTATTTAGCAATGTTGTTTTACATTGCTTTTCTTGCTGAAAAGAAACGACAAAGTAAATGGGTAAATAATCCATACGTCTACACCTTGTCTTTAGCGGTTTATTGTTCAGCATGGACGTATTATGGAAGCGTAGGTATTGCCGCTAATTCCGGAATCCATTTTTTACCAATCTATTTAGGCCCTGTTATTGCTGCGCCTTTATGGATTGTAATGCTTCGGAAAATCATAAGAATATCTAAGCAACATAAAATTTCATCTATTGCAGATTTTATTTCTTTACGTTACGGAAATAATAGGTTTTTAGGTGCATTAGTTACTGTGATTTGTCTTTTTGGTACCTTGCCTTATATTTCTTTACAGTTGAAGGCCGTCTCAGAAACCTTCGAAATTATATCTGGAGATAATAGTTATGTTTCTACCACAGTAATTGACGATTCTACATTTTACATCGCTTTATTGTTAGCCATATTCGCTGCTTTTTTTGGAACTCAAAATACAGATGCATCAGAAAAACATAAAGGTATTGTTGCTACAGTGGCATTAGAGTCGATGTTGAAGTTGTTGTTTTTTCTGGCTATAGGAACGTATATTACATTCTACTTGTTTGATGGGACTTCGGATATTTATGAGAAAATTTCTGTAACAGATAACTTTAAAGAATTAACTACACTTGGTAAAGTAGAGGATGGTTTTAATTGGTTTTTTATGATTGGGTTATCATTTATGGTCGTGTTTTTATTACCAAGACAGTTTCAAGTTGCCGTTTTAGAGAATAACAGAGAAAAACATCTTAAGAAGGCTATTTGGTTATTTCCATTGTATTTATTATTGTTTAATATTTTTGTCATCTTTATTGCTTGGGCAGGGAAACTCACTTTTGGGTCCACAGAAAATGCAGAATACTATACGCTATTATTGCCCTTAGAACATGGGAATACCTTTTTGGCAACGCTTGTGTTTTTAGGTGGTTTTTCAGCGGTGATTTCTATGGTTGTAGTGTCTACTTTGGCGTTGTCTACAATGGTAAGTAATAACTTGGTGATTCCGTATGGGTTCTTAGATAAATTCATAAAAAATCAACCGGAACGCAATTCAAAATACATCAAGACTATCCGTCGTGTTTCTATTTTTACCATCATTATCGCAGCATATTTTTTTTATGTAATATTTTCAAAAGCGCTATCGCTGTATTCCATAGGTTTAATATCGTTTGTGATTATATCTCAGTTAGCACCATCTTTTTTTATAGGTTTATATTGGAATCGTGGCTCTTCAAAAGGCGCCATTATTGGAATGATAGTCGGTTTTTGTGTTGCTATATATACCTTGGTTTTGCCATTTACATTGGAAGCTTATACAGGTACAGACGATTTTCGTCAATATGGCTTATTGGGTATTGAAGCCTTAAAACCCTATGCCTTATTTGGAATTGATTTTCTAAGTCCACCAGCTCACGCTTTTTTCTGGAGTATAACCTTTAATTTGTTTAGCTATTTAATGTTTTCATTAATGTCTAAAGGAAATTATAGAGAACGTAATTATGCTGAAATGTATGTAGATAGTAAAAACTTTACAAATCTTCAGGATAGTGCATTGGTTTGGAAAGGTGAAGCTTATGTGGCAGATATTAAAAATGTTTTAGCACGATTTTTAGGTGAAAAAAGAGCGACTCGTGCTTTAAAAATATTTTTCACAAAGTATAAATTATCTCAAGATACACAGTTGGCAGATGCACGTTTAATTAATTTTTCAGAAAAACTCTTAACAGGAAGTATTGGTTCTGCATCAGCAAAAATATTAATTGCAAGTGTGGTTAAGGAAGAGCAGATTAGTTTGGTTGAGGTTTTAAAGATTTTAGAGGAATCTAAAGAGAACATAGTTAGCAATAAAGTACTTCTAGAAAAGTCGAATGAGTTATCTCAATTAACATTTCAATTGAAAGAAGCTAATGAAGAGTTGATAGATAAAGACAAGCAAAAAGATGAATTTTTAGATACTGTCGCGCATGAGTTAAAAACGCCAATAACAGGAATTCGTGCAGCAGCCGAAGTCATTCTAGATGATGAGGAAATGCCTAAAGAAATTAAAGCACAATTTTTAAAGAATATTTTACAAGATTCGGATCGTTTAGGGCGCTTAATCAATAATATTTTAGATTTTGAAAAATTAGAGACAGGTGGTTTGCATTTAGACTTACAACCACAAGATATTCAAAAAACAATTGGTAAAGCTATTGCTAGTGTTTCTCAAATTGCAGCAAAAAAAGAAGTTTTAATTGTAAATAACAATATGCATCCTTTTGTAATTAACTATGATGAAGACCGTATTCTTCAAGTGTTGACCAATTTATTATCTAATGCTATTAAATTTTGCGAAACAAAAACAGGGAAAATTATAGTCGATTATAAGATCGGTAACCAAGTCGTTGAAATCTCAGTAGCAGATAATGGAAAAGGAATTCCGGAAGAAGATTTTATTTATATTTTCGATAAATTTTATCAATCTAAAAATCAAAATACAAGAAAACCAGAGGGCAGCGGATTAGGTTTAGCGATTACAAAACAAATAGTAGAAAAGCATAAAGGGAAAATTTGGGCCAAAAAAGACATAAAAAATGGTGCAACGCTTGTTTTTACAATACCTTTTGAGTAAATTGATACCCTAAAGTATGACGAAGAAAATTTTAATTGTTGACGATGAGCCAAATATTGTGATGTCGTTAGAGTACACCTTCAAAAAACAAGGTTTTGAAGTGTTTATTGCAAGAGATGGAAGTGAGGCTTTAGAAATATTAAAACATCATACGCCTAACGTTGTTTTGTTAGATATTATGATGCCAAATGTAGATGGGTATCAAACCTTAACATTTATAAAAGAAACAGAGAGTTTAAAACACATTAAAGTCGTGTTTTTAACCGCAAAGAATAAAGCTTCAGACGTTGAAAAGGGACTAAGTCTCGGAGCCGATAAATATTTAACTAAACCCTTTTCAGTAAAAAAAATAGTTTCTGAAATTCAGGAGCTTGTGACTTAGAGACAGTCTTTTAAGTCTTTTTTAAAATTGGTTTTGTGTGCAAACAAACTAAGTTTAATTAAAATTTAAAGACATGAAATTTCACATTAACCCATTAGCGTCAGATATAATTATAAGTATCTATGTTATAGCTACGCTGTTTTTAAGGTTTAAATACGAAAATATTACAAACGTAACTCCTATGCTTTCAATAGTTATGGGAATTTGTTTTGTGGTCATTATTTGGGTGCTTATCAAACTTCAAATACTCAATCCTAATTGGTTTGGCTTACTTAACTCTAAAAAAGGAAAGTCGTGAAATACCAAAAATTTTATAACGAAAGCATCAGTAATCCAGAGCAATTTTGGAAAACTCGAGCTAATGAAATTGATTGGTTTAAATCACCTAAAATCATATTGTCTAAGGATAAGTATGACTATAATCAGTGGTTTGAAGATGGGAAACTTAACCTCAGTTATTTGTGTATAGATAAACATATTAATGATGGTTATGGAGAGCAAAATGCGCTTATTTATGATTCTCCTGTTACCAATACAAAACAACATATTACATTTAATCAGCTACATTACGAAGTTTCAAAATTAGCCGGTGGATTGCAAAAGTTAGGCCTTAAAAAAGGAGATACTTGTATTATTTATATGCCTATGATTCCGCAAGCTATTTTTTCTATGTTGGCTTGTGCTAGACTTGGTGTTATTCACTCCGTTGTATTTGGTGGTTTTGCGCCACATGAGTTGGCAATTCGTATTGATGATTGTAAGCCAAAAGCAATTATTACAGCATCAAACGGAGTAGAAATTAAGCGTATTGTTCCTTACAAACCGTTTGTAGATGAAGCCATTGTAAAATCTGAAAATAAGCCAGAACATGTTATTGTTTTCGATAGGCAATTGGGTGTCGAGATCCCTGGGAAAGATTATGATGTAGATTATATAACTTTAGTAGAAGAATCACCTTCAATAGAGGCGGTTTCAGTAGAGTCCACACATCCTTTATATATCTTGTATACTTCAGGAACCACTGGAACACCAAAAGGAATTATTAGAGATACAGGTGGTTATGCTACAGCTTTAAAGTTTTCTATGAAATCTATTTATGGTGTCGATGAAGGAGAAGTATTTTGGGCAGCAAGTGACGTTGGTTGGGTTGTAGGTCATAGTTTTATAGCTTATGGACCGTTGCTTAATAGAAATACAACTATTGTTTTTGAAGGTAAACCAATTAAAACACCAGATGCTTCTACGTTTTGGCGCGTTATAAATGAACATAATGTAAAAGCAATGTTTACAGCTCCAACAGCAATTAGAGCAATTAAAAAAGAAGATCCTAATGGAGATCTGTTAAAACCATATGATTTATCCTGTTTAAAATATTTGTTTTTAGCTGGTGAACGTTGTGATGTCGCGACCTTAACTTGGGCCGAGCATCATTTAAATATTCCTGTAATAGATCATTGGTGGCAAACCGAAAGTGGTTGGCCAATGTTGGCGAATATGGTTGGAGTAAGCTTACAGCCAATAAAGCCAGGATCTGCAGGTCTTCCTGTTTCGGGTTATGATATTAAAATTTTAAATGAAGATGGTGAGGAGGTTGAATCTACTGTAGAGGGTTACGTAACTGTAAAGTTACCATTGCCTCCGGGAACATTGAGTAATCTTTGGGGAAATCCAGAGCGTTTCAAGTTCGGTTATTTAAATCGTTTTCCGGGTTATTATTTTTCAGGAGATGGAGGTTATATTGATGAAGATGGTTATGTATTCATTACAGGTCGTGTAGATGATATAATTAATGTCGCTGGTCACCGTTTATCTACCGCAGAAATGGAAGAAATAGTAGCGTCACATAATGCTGTTGCAGAATGTGCTGTATTTGGAGTGCATTGCGAAATTAAAGGGCAAAAGCCTTTAGGTTTAGTTGTGTTAAAAACCGATAAAAACTATGAAAGTACACTTGTAGAAAAAGAAATAGTACAAGATGTTAGGAGAGAAATAGGTGCTGTAGCATCCTTTAGAGATGTACTTGTTGTAGAACGTTTACCAAAAACAAGAAGTGGAAAAACACTTCGGAAACTATTGCGAAATATAGCAGATGAACAACAGTATAATATACCATCAACCATTGATGATGTTCAGATTATTGAAGAAATAAAATCGGTATATAAAATTCATAAAATAGGAATTCACAAATAAAATATTTGGTATTTTTTAAGTCCTATTAACTAGAAATAATAATAAATAAAAAAAACGATTTCTAACACGATTTGATAAAGTGTTAGAGATTTATTAAATCATATTAAATTAATAAAGCATGAGTAATTATCACATCAAACAGTTTGAAGAATATTTTCAGGTCTATAGAAAATCAGTAAGAAATCCAGAGCAATTTTGGGAAGAGATAGCTGAAGAGCATTTTACATGGAAAAAGAAATGGTCTAACGTTTTAAGCTACGATTTTGAGCAAGCTGAATTTAAATGGTTCGAGAATGCAAAACTTAATATTACAGAAAACTGCTTAGATAGACATTTGCATACAAATGGAGATAAAACGGCTATTTTATTTGAGCCTAATAATCCGGGTGAAGCAGCAGAGCATATTACATACAAGCAATTGCATCAGCGTGTTTGTAAGCTTGCCAATGTCTTAAAAGATAAAGGGATTAAAAAAGGAGATGTGGTTTGTATTTATTTGCCAATGATTCCAGAATTAGCAATTTCACTTTTAGCATGTGCTAGAATAGGAGCGATACATTCTGTTATTTTTGCAGGTTTTTCAGCAACAGCAATATCATCACGAATTAACGATTGTAATGCAAAAATGGTTATTACTTCAGATGGTTCTTATCGTGGTTCTAAAACTATTGATTTAAAAGGAATTGTAGATGAAGCTTTAAATGATACTCCTGGAATAGAATCGGTTTTGGTGGTGAAGCGTATAGATTCTGAAATAGACATGAAAGAAGGACGCGATGTTTGGTTGCAGCCTCTTTTGGATGATGCTTATGCTGAATGTGCAGCTGAAGTTATGGATGCGGAAGATCCGCTATTTATTTTGTATACGTCTGGATCAACAGGAAAACCAAAAGGGATGGTTCATACCATTGCAGGTTATATGGTATATACAGCATATACATTTAAAAATGTATTTCAGTATCGCGATAATGACGTGTATTGGTGTACGGCAGATATTGGTTGGATTACAGGTCACAGTTATATTGTTTATGGTCCTTTAGCAAATGGAGCGACTTCAGTAATGTTTGAAGGTGTACCAAGTTATCCAGATTACGGACGTTTTTGGGAGATTGTAGAAAAACATAAAGTTTCGCAATTTTATACCGCACCAACGGCTATTAGAGCCTTGGCAAAGCAAGGTTCAGATTTTGTAGATAAATATGATTTATCGTCATTAAAAGTATTGGGATCTGTTGGAGAGCCAATAAATGAAGAAGCTTGGCATTGGTATAATGAAAACGTTGGAAAAAAGAAAAGTCCAATTGTAGATACCTGGTGGCAAACCGAAACAGGAGGTATTATGATTACTCCAATTCCATTTTCTACTCCAACTAAACCAACCTATGCAACTTTACCTTTTATTGGAGTGCAGCCTGCATTAATGGACGAAAGTGGAAAAGAATTAAAAGGTAACCAAGTAGAAGGCCGTTTGTGTATTAAATTTCCTTGGCCATCAATGGCTAGAACTATTTGGGGAAATCATCAACGCTATAAAGACACATATTTTTCTGCTTATGATAATATGTATTTTACAGGAGATGGAGCATTACGTGATGAGGTTGGCTACTACAGAATTACAGGTAGAGTAGATGATGTAATTATTGTGTCTGGTCATAATTTAGGAACGGCACCAATTGAAGATGCTATTAACGAGCATCCAGCAGTTTCAGAATCTGCTATTGTAGGATTTCCACATGATGTCAAAGGAAATGCTTTGTATGGTTATGTAACCTTGAAAGATGTTGGTGAAAGCCGAAACCATGATAATTTAAGAATGGAAATCAATCAAGTTATTACAGATAGAATTGGGCCAATCGCAAAACTTGATAAAATACAGTTTACAGAAGCATTACCAAAAACAAGGTCTGGTAAAATTATGCGTAGAATTTTGAGAAAAATAGCAGCTAATGAAACCGATCAATTAGGTGATACAAGTACACTTTTAAATCCGGAAGTTGTTCAGAAAATTATTGATAATGTGAAATAATTTCACACAGTAGTATATTAAAAAGCAATAAGTAAGCGTCTTTAGTTATTTTTTAGTGACCATAATACAAACTATTATGTAGCAATATTATAAAGTCTCAATTACTTATTGCTTTTTTATTGTCTGATTATTTAACCAAAGTTTAGAATTCTAGTCTTCTAATTTAGCTATTATCTTCGTTTGCTTTTTTAGCTTTAGCCTGTTCTACAATAGCTCTAAGTTTTGCTTTTCGCTCATCAGTTTTAGATTTTTTCTTATTCTTTATCTGAGCAATTAATTTACTGTGCTTGGCTTTATTTGCTGTATTTTTTTCTTGTCCTTTCTTTGCCATCTTGAGTCTAATAATTTTAGAACTGTAAAACTAATCATATTAAATGATAAAATCACAGTGCTAACCACAGTGTTATAAAACCATTTACTTTTCTATCTTCGTTAAAAAATTAAAAATTATGCTTAAAGCGGTTTTATTTGATATGGATGGTGTTATTGTTGATACGGAGCCTTTACATCGTAAAGCCTATCATTTAATGTTTGATGAAGTTAATATTGATGTAGATAATACACTATATGAATCCTTCACAGGTCAGTCTACAATTAATATATGTAAACGTTTGGTCGATCATTTTAATTTAAATGACACACCAGAGCATTTGGTAAGTCTAAAGCGAAAACATTATAAATATTTATTTACTCATGATGAGGAATTAGATTTAATAGAAGGTGTTTTAGAGCGAATAAAAGACTTTCATGAAAACGGAGTAAAATTAGTTGTAGCATCATCTGCTTCTATGATTGGTATTAATCAAATCTTCGAGCGCTTTAATCTTAATCAATATTTTACTGATAAATTTAGTGGAGCAGATTTAAAAAAATCAAAACCACATCCAGAAATTTTCTTAAAAGCGGCAGAATCTACAGGGTTTCATAAATCTGAATGTATGGTTATCGAGGATTCTACAAATGGCATTAAGGCAGCATATGCAGCCGGAATTTTTTGTGCAGGTTTTAAAAGTAAGAATTCTTCTGGTCAGGATTATACATTAGCTAATGTGGTTGTCTCTAGTTTTGAAGAATTATCATTTTCAAAACATGAGTCGTTTTTCATAAATTCTATTTAAACTACTTTTTATTCCGAGATCAATATCCTGGTTGTTTTTCTATGATTAGAAGCCTTAAAATAAGGCTTAAGTTTCTAGTGGTGGTGTTTTAACATAATTATTAAAAATAATTATCTATCTTGTTTACATTCAAAAAACAATATAACTAATCAATCAAAATTATGAACAGCAAAAAACGAAACGTCTTTAGGCTACTGTCTTTGGGGCTAGTTGCGTGTGCTTTTATAGCACCTCAAAATCTAGAAGCTCAGCGTAAAAAGAAAAAGAATAAAACAGAGGTCTCTGCTCCAAAAATTAAGAAAGAAAAATCAATAAAAGAACTTACCAAATCAAGTAAAAGGATAGAAGGTCTTTTTACTATTTACAGAGACACTATTACTGGTAGTTTACAAATGGTAATTAGTGAAAAGCATTTAGATAAAGATTATATTCATTTTAATCAAGTCTCTAATGGTGTTATTGATGCAGGAAGATATAGAGGAGCTTATGGAGGTTCAAAAATTTTCAAAGTAAAAAAATACTATAATAAGATTGAGTTTGTATCTCAAAATACATCATTTTACTTTGATCCTGAAAATGCCATTTCTAAATCTAAAGATGCTAATACAAGTGAAGGTATCATGGCAACGATAAAGATTGAAGCTTATGATCAAAAAGAAGGTCTATATTTAATTAAAGCAGACGATTTATTTTTAAAAGAAACGTTTTCTCAAGTAAAGCCTCCTCGTTTTCCTGGATCTAGCCCAATGGCATTTACTCTTGGTAATCTCGATAAGTCCAAAACCAAAATCAATAGCATTAAAAACTATGATGATAATACAAATCTTGAGGTAGAGTATGTGTATTCAAAACCATCTGTTTTAAATGGTGGGTCTCAGGCTGTAACTGACGGAAGAAACGTGAGTATTAAAGTGTTTCATAGTTTAATTGCAATGCCAGAGAATGACTATAAGATTCGTTTAGACGATCCAAGAGTTGGTTATTTTACAACACAGGTTAATGATCAAACGGCTACAAATTCAGCACCATACAAGGATTTAGTACACCGTTGGAATCTAATTAAAAAAGATACTAGCTTAGCAATCTCAGAACCTGTAAAACCTATTACTTGGTGGATGGAGAATTCTACACCTATTGAATGGAGAGAAACAATTAAAGCGGGAGTTTTAGAATGGAATAAAGCTTTTGAAAAAGCAGGATTTAAAAATGCTATGGTTGTAAAGTTGCAACCAGATGATGCAGATTGGGATGCTGGAGATATTAATTATAATGTTTTACGTTGGACGTCGTCGCCTAATCCACCTTTTGGAGGTTATGGTCCAAGTTTTGTAAATCCAAAAACAGGAGAAATCATTGGGGCAGATATTATGTTAGAATATGTGCATTTTACCAATAGAGTGTTCTACGATCAATTATTTGATTTAGCAAAAGCTGATGCAGAATTCAGTCCTTCAGATTATTTAAAAAAGAATAAAGTATTATGTTCTTTTGGTCATGTAATGCACGAGAATACCATGTTTGGTCAGGCTGTAGTTGAAGCAGCAGGTGGATCTGATTTAGAAATGGCTCGTATGAAAAAAGAATCAATGTTAGCTTTAATTATGCATGAAGTTGGTCATACATTAGGTTTAAATCATAACATGAAAGCGAGTCAATTGTTTTCACCAGAAGAATTAGCAAATAAAGAATTCATAGAAGGAAAATGCTTAACAGGTTCTGTTATGGATTATGCAGGTATTAATTTAACAAACAACAGAGCTAATCAAGGACAATATTATGATACATCAGTTGGACCTTATGATCTTTGGGCAATTCAGTTTGGTTATACGCCTTTTAAATCTGAAGGAGAAAAAACAGCTTTGCTTAATAGATCTACAGAGCCAGAATTAATATTTGGTAATGATGCAGATGATATGCGTTCTCCAGGAAAAGCTATTGATCCAAGAGTGATGGTTGGTGATTTGTCTAACGATCAAATTGGTTATTCTATCAATAGAATTGAGTTGGTAGATAGCATGATGAGTTCTGTTAAAACAAAATTTTCTAAAACAGGAGAATCGTATCAAGAGTTAAGACGTGCTTACTATTTATTAAGCGGACAGCGTGCCATTGCAACTGGTGTTATGTCTCGATTTATAGGAGGTGTTTATGTGGATAGAGCCACGATAGGACAAGAAGGTGGAACGCAACCATTTACTCCTGTAAGTTTAGAAGATCAAAAACGTGCCATGAATGCTTTGAAAAAATATGCTTTTGCACCAGATGCATTTAGTGCGCCAAGCGACTTGTATAATTCTCTAGCGATGCAACGTCGAGGTTATAACTTTTTTAGAGGTCCAGAGGATCCAAAAATCCACAGTCAAATATTAACGTATCAAGAAAATGTATTGAGACATATTTTACACCCAAACACCTTACAGAGAATCACTGATAGTGAGTTATATGGAAATGAATATAGCTTGTCTTCATTTATGTCAGATTTAAACGCTGCTATTTTTAAAGCAGATATTTATGGTAATGTAAATTCGTTTAGACAGAATTTACAAATAGCATACACCAATAGGCTTATTGATATGCTTACAGGAAAGCAAAGTAGTCGTTTTACAAATAACGCAAAATCTATGGCATTATATAATTTGAAACAAATTAGAACGATGGCTGCACCAACAGGAAATGTATCAAGTAAGGCTCATAAGCAGCATTTAAGAACCTTAATTGATAATGCATTAAAAGAAGTTAAGTAATAGTAGATTTTATGTAGGTAGAAAAAGCACAAATTGCATTTAACAATGCTATTTGTGCTTTTTTATGATTTGATATTTTATACTATTTGCTGAATTTTTCTTGTAAATCATTCACCACATTAGTGATTTTTTCATCTTTCAATTTCGATAAAATAACTTTAGGCGCTGCTTGTCTAACGTCACAATCGCTTATAGAACAACGTTCGCAGGTAACACCAACTTGAGTAGAAGGAATTAATTTACTTTTTGAAAAAGCGACTTTTCTTTTATATTGATTGTTAATTTGAATACCAATACTAACACTTCTGTAACTATCCGAAATAAAAGGATCTGCAGTTGCGGAAGATAGTACAAGGTAGCTTTTTTCTTCATTTGGATAATTAGAAACCTGTAGGTCAAATTCGTGAATATTACCAGACGTGCTAATGTCATTTATAACTTTTAGAGAGACCCATCTTCTACAATAATGTTCATTGGTTTCATTAGCATGAGGAGATTGTTGTTTTGATAAATGCAATTCTTTATTTAAGGTGAAATCTTCGCTATTTTTTTTATGAGAAAATCTTAAAAAGAATAAGCTTTTAAGGTTGAAGTCCTTTGGTAAAATATTAGTTAACCTTTGGTAAATAGATTCAGGTGAAGCATTATAGTTGTCTATAATACGCTCAAAATCTTTGGTATTAAAGTCTTTTTTAGAAAATAGAGATTTCAAATCGGTAACCAATCGCGCTCTAGGAATAATTAAAGCTCCAGCAAAATAAGACGCGTAAAAATTGTTAAGGACTTGGTCAAAATTCTCAAATTTTATCCATGAAAAGGTATAGAGACGTTCGTTAATCTTTAAATAGTTATAAGCAATTTCTTTAGCGTATATAAATGTTTTTTGTGCATCATCTATATGTTTGGCTAGTAAAAGTGTCTTTGTCTTAGGAACAAAAACGGAACGTAAATTCTCTAATTCAGTATGCGATTCTAGTTCAGACTTATTAATAGTATAACCATATTCTTCAACCAGGATCTCTTCGAGTTCTTTGGAGTGTAACGGCTGTGTTAAGTCTACTTGATACGTTTTTGAAAAAGCAATTACAGCCTGTTCTAAATGATCAAAATAATTATTGTTAGCTTCTTGGAACGATCTTACGGAAGCTAAATAGAAACTTTCCTTACTAAAACTGTAGTTTTTTGCAATTTCAATAATAGTACTAATAAAAGCAGTAACCTTAGCAGGTGCGTTAGAAATAATATCGATCATGGTGCTTTCCTGAATCCCAAATAACTCTAAAGGTATTTCTTTTAGCAATTTTGATTGTAGAATTTCACCAATAGGAGCTAGGTTTTTATCTAATTTTAAAGACACCATTTCATCATAAGGAACATCTAAATGCTCAGATAACGCTGCAATTTTATCTGGTTTAGGATATTTTTTTCCTTTCTCTATTTCATTTAAATAGGATTTTGATAATCCAGATAATTTTGAAAGTCCAAATAACGAAAGCTCTCTGTCTGTACGTATTTGCTTCAGTTTTAATCCAAATATAAGTTTAATGTATTCTTGTTCCATAGTTGCAAATATACTATAATTTGCGAATTTTATTTTTTAGCGAAAAATAATATTTAGCGAACGTTCGCTTGTTTTATTGAAAAATAGATTGTAACATTGTTTCATCAAAACATATAAGCATGGAAACAGTAACACAACAAAAAATGAAATTTTCGCCAGAGGTGACAAATTTCTATCCCAAAATTTTAACAGAGGAGGCTATGACATTTCTGTCAGCTTTACAAGAAAAATTTAACGATTCTCGTTTAGAACTTTTAAAACGACGCGAAAAAGAACAAACTCTTTTTGATAAAGGTGGTTTTCCGTCTTTCCCTGTAGAAACAGAATCTATTAGAACATCTGATTGGCAAGCAGCAGAAATTCCGAAAGATTTATTAGATCGTCGTGTAGAGATTACAGGTCCTGTAGATCGTAAAATGGTGATTAATGCTTTAAATTCTGGTGCAAAAACTTTTATGGCAGATTTTGAGGATAGCAATGCTCCAAGTTGGAAAAACACTTTAGAAGGGCAGCAAAACTTAATTGATGCTAACTTAAAAACGATTGAATTGGTTGATGAAGCTAGAGGTAAACATTATCAACTAAATGATGAAACGGCTGTGCTAATTGTAAGACCTAGAGGTTTGCATTTAAACGAGCGTCATGTATTACTTAATGGGCAAGAAATGTCTGGTAGCTTGTTTGATTTTGGACTCTATGTATTTCATAATAGTGTAGCATTAATGGAAAGGGATTCTGCACCATATTTCTATTTGCCAAAACTAGAACACTATTTAGAAGCGCGCTGGTGGAATGCTGTTTTTGAGTTTACTCAAGAGTATTTAGAAATCCCAAATGGAACTTTTAGAGCGACTTTACTTATAGAAACCATCACAGCAAGTTTTCAATTGGATGAATTTATTTATGAATTAAAAGAACACATCGTTGGTTTAAACTGCGGACGATGGGATTATATCTTTTCATACATTAAAAAATTCAGAAATCATGAGGGTTTTATAGTTCCAAATCGCGATAAAGTAACCATGGCAACACCATTTATGGCTGCGTATTCTAATTTAGTGATTCAACGTTGTCATAAACGAGGAATTCATGCGATGGGAGGCATGGCTGCACAAATTCCCATTAAAAATAATCCTGAAGCCAATAAAGCTGCGCTCGAAAAAGTAAGATTAGACAAAGAACGTGAGGCTAGAAATGGGCATGATGGTACTTGGGTTGCGCATCCCGCTTTAGTTGAGGTAGCGATGAAAGAATTTGATAAATACATGCCAACACCAAATCAAATTTTTAATAAGCGTGAAGATGTTGTGGTTACGGAATCAGATTTGGTAGAGCTACCACAAGGCACAATTACAGAAACAGGGATTAGAAAAAATATTAACGTCGGTATTTTATATCTCGAAGCTTGGTTAAGAGGTCATGGTGCTGTTGCGCTTTACAATTTAATGGAAGATGCTGCTACAGCTGAAATTTCTAGAACGCAAGTTTGGCAATGGCTTAAAAATGAAGCGTTTTTAGATGATGGAAGAGCATTTAATAAAGACTTGTTTGACGTATTGTTTGATGATGAAGTTGAAAAAATCATCAAAGAAGTAGGTGAGGATAACATTAAAAACACAAAATTCTTAGAGGCAATTGCACTATTTAAACGTTTAGTAACTCAGGAAGAGTTTGAAGAATTTTTAACGCTTTCGGCATATCAATATATTTAAAAAAATGTCTCGCAACTACTGGAATAGATTGCGAGACCTAATCATCAAAATTTGGAATAAACATTAATAATCAAAACAAAATTATGAAAAATTTACCACAAAGTAACTATAGTTCTGCATTGCAAACTGTAAGAGATTTAAAGGAAAAGTACGGACAAACTTGGAATGCTATTAATCCTGAAAGTGCAGCGAGAATGGTTGCTCAAAATCAATTTAAAACAGGTTTAGATATTGCAAAATATACTGCAGCTATTATGCGAAAAGATATGGCAGAGTACGATGCAGATGCTTCAAAATACACACAATCTTTAGGGTGCTGGCATGGTTTTGTGGCACAGCAGAAAATGATTGCGGTTAAAAAGCACCATAAAACAACAAGTAAACGCTACTTATACCTTTCTGGTTGGATGGTTGCTGCATTGCGTTCAGAATTTGGACCATTGCCAGATCAGTCCATGCACGAAAAAACAGCAGTTCCTGGACTTATCGAAGAAATTTATGATTTCTTACGTCAAGCAGATGCTATAGAGTTAAATGATTTATTTAGAAGACTTGAAAACGGTGAAGATGTACAAAACGACATCGATAATTTTGAAACGCATATTGTTCCTATAATAGCAGATATTGATGCTGGTTTTGGAAATGAAGAGGCCACGTATTTATTAGCGAAAAAAATGATTCAGGCAGGAGCTTGTGCTATTCAAATTGAGAATCAAGTTTCAGATGCTAAACAATGTGGACATCAAGATGGAAAAGTAACGGTTCCTCATGAAGATTTTGTAGCAAAATTAAATGCAGTGCGTTATGCTTTTATAGAATTAGGAATTGATGATGGAATTATTGTTGCTAGAACTGATTCTGAGGGAGCTGGATTAACTCAGAAATTACCAGTAAGTCAAGAACCTGGAGATTTAGCATCTCAATACTTAGCTTTTGTTGATGCAGAAGTTGTTACTATCGAAGATGTAAAACAAGATGAGGTTTTATTAAAGAGAGATGGTAAATTGGTTCGACCAATTAGATTAGCTAACGGTTTGTATAAGTTTAAGGAAGGCTCTAATATCGATAGAGTGGTATTAGATTGTGTTACTAGTTTGCAAAACGGGGCCGATTTATTGTGGATTGAAACACCTACACCAAATGTGAATCAAATTGCACACATGGTAAATAGGATTAGAGAAATTGTACCTAACGCAAAATTGGTTTATAATAATTCGCCATCCTTCAACTGGACATTAAACTTCAGAAACCAGGTTTATAACGAAATGCTTGCGGAAAATGAAAATATGACGGCTTACGATAGAAATAATTTAATGGATGCTCAGTATGATGATTCAGAATTGTGCCATCGTGCAGATCGAAAAATTAAAACATTTCAAATGGATAGTGCAAGACAAGCGGGTATATTCCATCATCTAATTACGTTACCAACATATCATACAACAGCTTTACATATGAACGATTTAACTGAAGGCTATTTTGGAGATGATGGTATGTTAGCTTATGTAAAAGGAGTGCAAAGACAAGAGATTAGAAAAAGCGTTGCTTGTGTTAAGCATCAACGAATGGCTGGTTCTGATCTTGGTGACGACCATAAAGCATTTTTTGCAGGTGATAAAGCTTTAAAAGCAGGTGGAGAAAATAATACTTCAAACCAGTTTGAGGTGAAGACAGAAAAAGTTGAGGTTAAAGAAAAATTAAGCGTTGCTTAAAAAGAGATTGTTAATGATGAATATAGATTCTTAATTAGCATAGTATAAAGTAAAAAGGCACATTCAATATAGAATGTGCCTTTTTTTTATGCTTTAAAATTAAGGTTTTTAACCTTCAAACTCCATATCATCTCCTCCGTTTCCACGTTGTCCAGAGCGATCCTTGTTGTTTAACATTTGATTAAATCTATAAATAAACGACACATTAACTTGACGTTGTCTCCATTGAAATTCACTATAACGGCTATAGAAATCTGTAGTGGTTACAGATTTGTATTTTCTAGAATTTAATAAATCTCTAACGTTTACAGAAATCGTTGCTTTCTTATTTAAAATTTCTTTACTAAAGGCCAAATCTAAAGAGAAAATACCTTCGGTATCTGATTGTGCTTCTTGTCTAGCACCTCTATAAAATGCACTAGTTTGCCAATCGATTGCTAGAGGTAAAGTAACTTTAGAGCTAAAACGAGCAAACCAACTTGTGTTTTTTGCACCGTAATCTACATCATTAAATTCACCTTCAGTTTCAAATTGGTAGAAGTTAAAACTAGAGTTTAATCTTAACCATTTTTCAGGACTGTACATTACACCAAGTTCAGCTCCTGTTCTTTTGTTAGTTGCTAAATTAATTGGGATTGTTCTAATAATATCAATACCATCTGTTGTTTGCTGACCTGTATTTTCTTGTACACGCTCAAATGAGTCTGTTTCGTGTTGGTAGTAAATAGAAGAGGTTAATGTGAATTTATCCCATCGCTTTAAGTAACCTAAATCAAAAGTACTAGAATAAGCAGGAGCTAAATTAGGGTTTCCTTGAAATATATTTGTTCTACTAGAGCGTGAAGGAAAAGGATTAATGTACCAACCACGGGGACGGTTAATTCTTCTATTGTATCCAAGAGTAATGCTTTCTTCATTCCCAGTGTCAGCTGAATTTAAGTTATAAATAAAATTAACTGTAGGAAATAAACCTAAATAATTTCTGTCAAAATCTGTGTCAATTGGGAAGCCAAATTCTTCATTTAATTCTTGTTCTGTAAGGCGAGAATCAATTTCTCCTTTTAATTGCGTGTTTTCTAATCGTAAACCGAATAAGAAAGAGAACTTTCCTAATTTTGATCCATACTGAGTATACAATGCATTCACGTTTTCAGTATAATCAAAAATGTTTGAAATAGCTTCATTGACTTCAAGAATTCCGGTGTCTGTGTCTTCTTGGTCAAGTTGGTAATCCGTTACACTATTTTCAAAACTACCTCTATAACCAGCTTCAAAACGAGAATCTTTTCCAAGAGGTAAAACATAATCAGCTTGAAGTAAGTATTCGTTTTTATCTTCGTTAGTAAATTCTTGTTCTATTTGAAAAGGTTCAGGAATAGCTTGGTCTGTAAAAAGATAATCTTCGTTCAAATAAGTTAAGCCGTCTTCTTTCTTTTTTTCATATTGAAAATCAGCTGTTAATTTATGATCGCTGTCTTCTCCAAATTTTTTCACATAGTTAAGTGCTATTTGGAAGCTGTTGTCTTTTTCAGTTTCTCTTTCTCTTCTTAATGTTTCTTCAACAATGACATTATTGTTAAAACGTTCACTATTGTTAAGAGACACGTCAGAATCATTTCCAAAATTATAAAAGAAACTACCTGTTATAGATGAAGACTCGTTAAGGAAATACTCCATACCAAGGTTGGCATTGTAATTTCTACTTAAGCGATCAACATTTTGGTCTTCGCGTATTCTTCTAAATTCAGGTATGTCAAGTTCGCCATCTTCGTCTAAAGTGTCAAAGTAATCTACGTCAGTAAAAGTTGTACGTGGAGCATCAGAATAACGCCACCCAAAATTTGAAAATAAATTATATTTTTCTCTACGATAGTTTAATGCAGTTGAAAGTCCAAGGTTATCAGGATTTCCACCAGTTAATGTAAATGAACCATTAAAGCCAAGGGTTTCTTTTTGTCTAAGAATTATATTAAGAATTCCAGCAGTTCCTTCAGCATCATATCTAGCAGAAGGTGAAGTAATAACTTCTACACGTTCAATAGCTTCAGCAGGTAATTGACTTAAGATATTGCTATCTCCAAAGCCTGCCATTGCAGATGGTTTTCCGTTAATTAATATTCTAACATTTTCGTTTCCTCTAAGGCTTATAGCTCCTTCTACATCTACTGTCACTGAAGGTACGTTATTAAGTGCGTCGCTTACAGTGCCACCAGCAGTGGTTAAATCCTTACCAATGTTGTATACTTTTTTATCTAATTTTATTTCTACAGTAGTTCGCTCTGCTACGACCATAACTTCATCTAAAGTATCGACGTCTAACGCTAAACTAATAGTGCCCAAATTAGTGTTCTTTGAAAGTGTTTGAGCAGGGAAAGTCTTTGTTTTGTATGAAATATATTCTACTGAAATGACGTAAGTTCCTTCAGGTACTTCAATCTTAAATTTTCCTTTAGTATCTGTTATAGATCCTGTAACGATGTCGTTACCTGTTTTAATAACTACAGTAGCATATTCTAATGGGATATTGGTATCTTCTTCGATAACAGTACCTTCTATTTTAATGCTTTTTTGAGCAAAAGAATATGTTAGAGAAAAAAGGATTAAAAGCGTCGTATAAAAGGATAATTTCATTGCAAATATTTAAAGATTAGTCTTTGTTAGACTTGCAAAAATACCTTTAGTTTAGTGGTTATTGGTTAATGTTTTGTTAAAGACATTGTTAAAAAATCACGACTTTTTTTTTAACAAAAAAAGTTAACTTTTGTCCTTTTTTTGTTTCCTTTTTTTACGTTTTTCTTTCTTAGTTTCAGCCACTTCTTTCTCGTCAAATTTTCCATTGATGAGTTCTGTAACCTTAGTCATATCACTTTCTGAAATAAGTTCTTTGAGGTCTTTAAAATGAGATTCCTTTAGATTCTCAAGAGCTTTTACACGATCTAAATAATGCTCATAAGGAGCTTTTAGAATAACTAATCTCGCATCGAGAAAACTGTTAATATTTTGTTTGGTAATATGTTTTTGAAATTCGTCTCCCTCTAAGGTTAATAAGAAGTTGTCAATATATTCCTCTTTTCGTTCTTCTATTTCACGTTCTCGTTTTGCGATTTCTTGTTCTGTAGGTTCTCTATTTGTTTCAGGAATAACGCTGTTGTTTCTTCGTCTACTTTGTGAGTGAATGCTTAGCCCAAATATAAGTGCGAAAAGAATTAAAACTGTTTTTTTCATTTGTATGATTTTATATAATTTCTAGAATAGCTTCTGTTGGTCTCCCAATGACTGCTTTAGTTCCGTTAATTACTATTGGTCTTTCAATTAGTTTTGGATGTTTTACCATAGCTTCAATCACTTCTTTATCTGTAAGTGTTTTGCCTTTGTAGTCAGATTTCCAAATCGCTTCATTTTTACGAATTAAATCTATTGGTTTTATATCTAATTTAGAAATGATGTCTTCTAAGTCTTTTTTAGTTAATTGGTCTTCAAGATATTTAATGATTTCAAATTCTTTGCCAGATTCTTCCAATAGTGAAAGCCCTTGTCTCGATTTCGAACATCTTGGATTATGGTATATTTTAATCATTTTATGCTGAATTTACTTTTGCTGAACTTGTTTTAGTAGTTTGGCACCAATTCCTAAGAAATCGGGAATTTATTATTAATTTTATAATTGCAATTACTATGCCTAATAGTAGTTAAGCCCTCAACTTTTAAATGGTTTCTTCTTTTTGTCCCATCATCATTAAATAAGCTTTTAAGAACGGTTCTAAATCTCCGTCCATTACAGCATCTACATTTCCAGTTTCATGAGCAGAACGGACATCTTTTACTAATTTGTATGGATGCATTACATAATTTCTTATCTGACTTCCCCATTCAATTTTCATTTTTCCAGCTTCAATATCATCACGTTGTGCCATTTGTTTTTGTAACTCAATTTCATATAATTGAGACTTTAACATTTGCATGGCTCTAGTTCTATTGTCTTGCTGAGAACGTGTTTCAGAACATTGAATTTGAATACCAGAAGGTTTGTGTTTCAATTGTACTTTAGTTTCCACCTTATTTACATTTTGCCCGCCAGCTCCACTGGAGCGTGCGGTTGTAATTTCGATATCTGCAGGATTTATTTCTACCTCAATAGAATCGTCTACCAAAGGATACACGTAAACGGAAGCAAAACTAGTGTGTCGTTTGGCATTACTATCAAAAGGAGAAATACGAACTAAACGATGCACTCCATTCTCGCCTTTAAGCCAGCCAAAAGCATAATCTCCTTCAATCTCTATAGTAACTGTTTTAATACCAGCAACATCGCCTTCTTGCATGTTAAGTTCCCTAACTTTAAAGCCGTTTTTTTCTGCATACATAAGGTACATACGTAAGAGCATATTTGCCCAATCGCAAGACTCTGTTCCGCCTGCACCAGCTGTAATTTGGAGTACAGCACTGAGGCTATCTCCTTCTTCGGAAAGCATGTTTTTGAATTCTAGTTTTTCAATAGCTGTGACGCATTTTGTAAAACGAGCTTCCACATTTTCCATAGGAGCTTCATCTTCTTTATAGAATTCGTAAATAACTTCTAAGTCTTCAAAAAGAGATTTGGCATCGTTATAATCGATAACCCAACTTTTTTTCTCACGAATTGATTTCATAACCAATTCTGCAGCTTTAGAGTCATTCCAAAAATTAGGGTCGAAAGTTTGTTCTTCTTCGTTAGATATTTCTATGAGCTTAGCATCTAAGTCAAAGATATTGTCTAAGTACGTCTAGACGGGAATTGAGATCTTTTATTTGATCTGATGTAATCATAACTAATTGTATTTGCTACAAATATAAGATGTGGATTTAAAGTGCCATAATTTTGAATCGGTTTTTTAGAAATTCCGTAGTTTTATGTTTCAATATTTGATTATGAAAAAAATATATGTTCTGTTGGGTTTCATTTTTATAAGTTTTCAGTTTCAAGCTCAGATTCTAGATAATAAAGAGTTAAAGACGTACGATGGTTATTTTGACTTTTATTATGAGGAAAGTACAGATAAAATCTATCTTAAAGTTGAAAAACTTAATAATGAATTTCTCTACGTGAATTCTTTGGCGTCTGGTATTGGAAGTAATGACATTGGTTTAGATAGAGGTCAGTTAGGAAGTGAGCGTGTCGTTTATTTTGAAAAAGCGGGAAACAAATTATTACTTATACAGCCCAATTTAAAATATCGTGCTAATACAGATAATACATTAGAAAAGAAGAGTATTGAGCAAGCCTTTGCAAAGTCCGTATTATTTGGGTTTAAAATTGTGTCTAATAAAGGTGGATATTATATCATTGATTTTACTCCTTTTTTAATGCAAGATGCACATGGAGTTGCCAACCGATTAAAAAGAAAAAAAGAGGGAACTTATAAATTAGATATTTCAAAAAGCGCATTATCCTTAGAGCGCACCAAAGCATTTCCTAAAAATGTAGAGTTTGAAGCTTTATTAACCTTTAAAGGTGAACCAACAGGTAAAAATTTACGCAGTGTTGCACCAACAGCTTCTTTAGTTAGTCTTGTTCAGCATCATTCGTTTATTAAATTACCAGATAATAAATATACACCAAGGGTTTTTGATACACGCAGTGGAGCTATTTCGATGTCTTATATGGATTATGCTGCGCCAATAGAAGAAGATATTACGAAACGATTCATTATTCGTCATCGTTTAGAAAAGAAAAATCCTAAATCTAAAATGAGTGAAGCCAAAGAGCCTATTATATATTATTTAGATCCTGGCACACCAGAGCCTGTGCGTTCTGCTTTGTTAGAAGGAGGACGATGGTGGAACGAAGCTTATGAAGCGATTGGGTTTAAAGATGCATTTCAGGTGAAATTATTACCTAAAGACGCAGATCCTATGGATTGTCGCTATAATGTAATTCAATGGGTTCATAGAAGTACAAGAGGTTGGAGTTATGGCGCTAGTGTTGTAGATCCAAGAACGGGAGAAATTATTAAAGGGCATGTGAGTTTAGGAAGCTTACGTATTCGTCAAGATTTTCTTATTGCGCAAGCTTTAATGAACAAGCCGTTTGCAGAACGTGATGATAATTATCAGCCTATGTTAGATATGGCTTTAGCAAGAATTAGACAGTTGAGTGCTCATGAAGTTGGACATACCATAGGGTTTGCGCATAATTTTGCAGCAAGTACAAATAATAGAGCTTCTGTGATGGATTATCCACATCCTCAGGTAACTTTAAAAGATGGTGAAATTGATTTTAGTAATGCCTATGCCACAGGAATTGGTGATTGGGATAAAGTAACAGTGGCTTATAGTTATTCTGAATTTGATAAAAAGACTAACGAGGAAGATGCCTTACATAGTATCTTGAAAAAAGCACAAAACGACGGTTTACGTTTTATTACTGATTCTGATGCCAGAGCGACTGGTGGCGCACATGCATTAGCACATTTATGGGATAACGGAAATACACCAACAGAAGGTTTGAATGCTATTTTAGAACTACGAAAAGAAGCTATTTCTAATTTTTCGGTAGATAATATAAAGTCCTACCAACCATATTCTGTTTTAGAAGATGTATTTGTGCCTCTTTATTTTTATCATCGTTTTCAGGTAGAAGCGGCAACAAAGGTTATTGGTGGTTTAGATTATAACTATGCTGTAAAAGGAGGTGAGCAATTAACGTCTAAATCTGTTGATGGAGCTATTCAAAGACAAACTTTAGATGCTATAATTAAAACGTTAGAAGCAGAAAATTTAGCAATACCTAAAGATAAATTAGAATTGTTTCCTCCACGAGCATTTGGTTACAAGCGTTCTAGAGAATCCTTTAGAGGGAAAACAGGAGTTGCTTTTGATCCTTTTAGTGCTGCAAATACGGCTAGTGATATGACTTTGAAGTTTTTATTGCATCCACAACGAGCTAACCGTTTAGTGCTACAGAAAAGTTTGGATGAGCATCAATTAAGTTTACAAGATGTTATAGATGAACTATTGAAAAACTCATTTGAGAAGAAGTATATAGATTCTTATTTAGTAGAAATACAACATCAAATTAATGCCAATGTTTTAAAGTATCTTATGAATTTAGCGACAAATGATGAAAGTTATTTTCAAACTAAAGCCATTGCTAATAAAACCATATCTCATTTAGCAAGACAATTTTTAAATCTTGAAACCATGAATATGCAATATGGAATTATGATTAAAGAATTTTACGAACATCCAGAAAAATTCAAACTAGAAAGTGCTCCAAAAATACCAGATGGTTCTCCAATAGGCAATGATATCTGTAATTATAGTTTAAATTGAACTCTATGTTGGTAGAATCTTTCGGCTACGCTCAAGATAAATTAAAGTCAAAACCTATTAAAAAAAATGTTTAACTAAAAAAGATTCCCATTTTCATGGGAAATATATATGATAATAGACTTAAGAAGTGATACCGTTACAAAACCATCAAAAGGCATGTTAGATGCTATGTTGTCTGCACAAGTTGGAGATGATGTTTTTAGAGAAGATCCTACCGTTAATGAATTAGAAGAACGGTTAGCTAAAATGTTCGGTAAAGAAAAAGCCTTATTTTTTCCTTCTGGTAGTATGGCGAATCAGATTGCGATAAAGTTACACACCAATCCAGGCGAGCAGGTAATTTGTGATAAATACGCACATATTTATAATTATGAAGTTGGAGGAGTTGCATTTCACAGTGGTGCAACTTGTAAACTTTTAGATGGTAATCGAGGTATGTTTACAGCAGCACAAGTAAAAGAAGCGATTAGTCCTTCAGAATATTATTACAGTCAAACCAGTTTAGTTGAGGTTGAAAATACAACTAATAAAGGTGGAGGAGCTTGTTGGGATTTTAATGAACTTCAAAACGTAAAAGAGGTTTGTAAAACCAATAACTTAGGTTTTCATTTAGATGGAGCACGCTTATGGAATGCAATGGTAGCAAAGAATGAAACAACGTTGCAATATGGAAATACCTTCGATACGATTTCTGTTTGTTTAAGCAAAGGTTTAGGTTGCCCAATTGGTTCTGTTTTGATTGGCGATGAGGAGATTATGAAAAAATCTTTAAGCTTAAGAAAACTCTTTGGTGGCAATATGCGACAAGTTGGTTATTTAGCTGCAGCTGGTTTATTCGCATTAGAAAATAATATAGAACGACTTGCAGAAGATCATAAAAGAGCGAAAGAAATAGGAGAGGAGTTAAGTAGATTATCCATCATTAAAAAAGTAGAACCTATTGAAACCAACATTGTAATTTTTGAATTGAATGATGATGTAGATGAAGCGCAATTCTTGAATACTTTAACAGAAAAGAATATTCATATTATAGGCATGGGAAGTCATAAATTAAGAATGGTCACGCATTTAGACTATACAGACCAAATGCACGACCAACTTTTACAAGAGTTAAAATCTATTTAAAACATATCCATACCAGGAATACTTGGCATGCCTTCTTTAGCAACAGCGGCAACTTCTGTTTCATGAATATTGGTTGCTTTTTCTATGGCTTTGTTTAGTGTAAGAATTAAATAATCTTCTAACATATCTTTGTCTTCAAGTAATTCGTCTGCAATGTCAATAGATTTTATGGTTCTATTGGCTGTGATAGTTACTTTTAGTTTATTATCTGTACTTGCTTCGTCAATTAAAACGGTATGTAGACGCTCTTTTGTAGCTTCAACTTTCTTTTGAGCTTCTTTAATTTTGCCCATCATTCCCATCATATCTCCAAACATATTCTTTTTCTTTTAAATTAATACGACGTAAAATTAGTAAATTGCGCGACTTATTAGACGAAAAATTTTCATAAAAACACATGACCAAGAATTCAAGCGCCAATCCACCTATAGCAAAAAAAATACCACATCAATTAGAAAAGCATGGAGACGTGCGAATTGATAATTATTTTTGGATGAAAGACAGAGAACATCCTGAAGTTATTAATTATCTCAATGCGGAAAATGAGTATTGTGATACCAAAATGGCACATACAAAGGATTTTCAGTCAGATTTGTTTGAAGAAATGAAAGCCCGAATTAAAGAAGATGATTCTTCAGTACCTTATAAATATAATGGTTATTGGTACATTACTAAATTTGAAAAAGGAAAAGATTATCCTATTTATACACGTAAAAAAGACAGCTTAGATAATCCTGAAGAATTATTATTTGACTGTAATGTTATGGCAGAGGGAGAATCCTATTTTAAATTAGCAGGTATTAGTATTAGTCCTGATAATAATTTGGTATCCTATGGAATTGATAATTCAGGTAGACGGAATTATACCATTCATGTTAAAAACTTAAATACTCATGAAGTCGCTTTAGATAAAATAGAAAGTACAACAGGATCTTCAAGTTGGGCAAACGATAATGAAACCTTATTTTACACCAAAAAAGATGAGGTTACACTAAGAGCCTTTCAAATTTTTAAGCATCGCTTGGGAGATAATTCTGAAGACGAACTTGTTTTTGAAGAAGGAGATGATACGTTTGGTGCAGCTGTTTATAAATCAAAATCTAGAAAATATATCATTATTGCTTGTTATAGCACGTTAACTAATGAATACCATATTCTTGATGCCAATAATCCAGAAGGTAAGTTTCAGGTTTTTCAGCCAAGACTTAGAGGATTAGAATATAGTATATCGCATTATGACGATCATTTTTATATACTTACCAATAAAGACAAAGCCACCAACTTTAAGTTAATGAAGACGCCAGAGTCTGAAACTAGCGTTGACAATTGGCGAGAAGTTATTGCACATAGAAGTGATGTATTACTAGAAGGGATTGATATTTTTAAAAACTATTTAGTTATTAGTGAACGTAGCAATGGTTTAAATGAAATAAGGATTAAACGTTGGGATGGAAGCGAGGATTATTATTTGCCTTTTGATAACGAAACCTATACAGCTTACACAGGTACAAATGTAGATTTTGATACAGAAATATTACGATATGGTTACAATGCTATGACCACTCCGTCTTCTGTTATTGAATTTAATATGCGAACAAAATCTAAGACGGTTTTAAAAGAACAAGAAGTTTTAGATGCCAATTTTGACAAGGATAATTACGTTTCTGAACGTATTTGGGCAACTGCAGAAGATGGAACAAAGATTCCAATGTCTGTGATTTATAAAAAAGGTATTAAAAAAGATGGTTCAAATCCATTATTACAATATGCTTACGGGAGTTATGGCTCTACTATAGACCCTTATTTTTCAACAATAAGATTAAGTTTGTTAGATCGTGGGTTTATTTATGTAATCACACATATTAGAGGAGGAGAATATTTAGGGCGCGATTGGTACGAAGATGGAAAATTATTAAATAAGAAAAATACGTTTTCAGATTTTATAGCATGTTCGGTTCATTTAATTAAAGAAAGATATACGTCATCTCAGCATTTATATGCTATGGGAGGCAGTGCAGGAGGTTTATTAATGGGAGCTATAATTAACGAGGCACCAGAATTATATAATGGCATTATAGCAGCAGTTCCTTTTGTAGATGTAATAACTACCATGTTAGACGATTCTATACCCTTAACCACAGGAGAATATGATGAGTGGGGAAATCCTAATGATAAACTCTACTATGATTATATAAAATCATATTCACCTTATGATAATGTTGAAGCTAAAGCATATCCTAATATGTTAATTACAACAGGACTTCATGATTCTCAAGTACAATATTGGGAGCCTGCAAAATGGGTAGCCAAGTTAAGAGATATGAAAACGGATAATAATCAATTGTATTTAAAAACAAATATGGATGCTGGTCATGGTGGTGCTTCTGGTCGTTTTGAAAGCTTAAAAGAAGACGCAGAAGAGTTCGCGTTTTTACTTGACCTGGAAGGGATTTCTCGTTAATTAGAAAAAAATGTTACCTTTGCGAGGTTTTAGGTGTCTAATAAATAACGACTACCGAAAAATTTTATTTATGAACAACAACAAAAATGTATTTGATAACGTGTTACAATTAGTAGGTAACACTCCCCTAATCAAATTAAATAGAATAACTGCAGACTTCAATGGCGATTTCTATGCTAAAGTTGAAGCTTTTAATCCCGGTCATTCTTCTAAAGATAGAATTGCGTTACATATTATAGAAGAAGCAGAGCGTCAAGGAATTTTATCTCCAGGTGATACCATTATAGAAACCACTTCAGGTAATACAGGTTTTAGCATTGCTATGGTAAGTATCATTAAAGGTTACGAGTGCATTTTAGCAGTAAGCTCAAAATCTTCAGCAGATAAAATAGACATGTTAAAGTCTATGGGAGCTAAGGTTTACGTTTGTCCTGCGCACGTTAAAGCAGATGATCCGCGTTCTTATTATGAAGTAGCAAAACGCTTACACGAAGAGAATAAAGGTTCTATTTATATTAATCAATATTTTAATCAATTAAACGTTGATGCGCATTACAATTCTACTGGTCCAGAAATTTGGGAGCAGACAAGTGGTGAAATCACACATTTAATAGCTTGCAGCGGAACAGGTGGAACCATTTCGGGAATATCTAAATATCTAAAAGAACAAAATCCAGATGTCAAAGTTATTGGAGTGGATGCTTATGGTTCTGTATTAAAGAAATATCATGAAACGCGTGAGTTTGATGATAAAGAAATTTATCCTTACAGAATTGAAGGTTTAGGTAAAAACTTAATTCCTACGGCAACAAACTTTGATGCTATAGACAAGTTTGTAAAAGTTACTGACGAAGAAAGTGCACACACAGCAAGAGAGATTTCTAATACAGAAGGTCTTTTTGTTGGTTATACAAGTGGAGCAGCAATGCAAGCTATAAAACAACTAGAAGAAGAAGGTGAGTTTAAACGTACAGATAAAGTGGTTGTAATATTTCCAGATCATGGATCACGTTATATGAGTAAAATCTATAATGACAAATGGATGGAAGATCAAGGTTTCTTTGATAGCAAAACAGAAGTGCAAGCCACAATCGAATACATAAAATAAAAAGTATCATAAAAATTAAGCCTATTACAATATTTGTAGTAGGCTTTTTTTTTCCAAAACTTTGAGTTTTTTATTGTGCAAAAGCGGTTTATAACTTATGAATAGTTAAAATAAATAAATTATGCCGTCATAATATTATTACTTAATTTTGCGGACACTAACAAGACTAATTTAAAAATTATTGAAAGCTGGTACTATGGACTTAAACCAGATGAATTCTAAATGATCCACGCATAATTTTATAATCTTTAATTGAGATGAATTATAAAGTTTAAGCAAATTGTTTGCTAAATTTTTTTTCAAATTGAATTTAAGTGCATTAAAATGAAATTATATAGGTTGTTTTTAATGTTTATCAGGTTCAAGCATAGAAAAAGCGTTTAATAGCAAAGAACGAGCATGAAGGATTTATTTGAAAAGATTTATAGAGATAAAGGACCTCTTGGAAAATGGGCAGCACAAGCTGAAGGTTATTTTGTTTTTCCAAAACTAGAAGGAGAGATTTCTAATAGAATGAAGTTTCAAGGAAAAGATGTTATTACTTGGAGTATAAATGATTATTTAGGTTTAGCAAATCACCCTGAAGTAAGAAAAGTAGATGCAGAAGCTGGTGCAGCATATGGATCTGCTTACCCAATGGGAGCACGTATGATGTCTGGTCATACAGAATTACACGAACAATTACAAACTGAGCTTGCCGCTTTTGTTAGTAAAGAAGCAGCATATCTTTTAAACTTTGGTTACCAAGGAATGGTGTCTACAATTGATGCGTTGGTTTCTAAAGATGATATTATTGTTTACGATGTAGATGCACACGCTTGTATTATCGATGGTGTACGTTTGCATATGGGTAAACGTTTTACCTATAAACACAACGACATTGTAAGTTTAGAGAAAAATCTTGAACGCGCAACAAAAATGGCAGAACAAACTGGAGGTGGAATCTTAGTGATTTCGGAAGGTGTTTTTGGAATGCGTGGTGAGCAAGGACGTTTAAAGGAAATTGTTGAGCTTAAGAAAAAATTCAACTTTAGACTTTTCGTAGATGATGCTCACGGTTTTGGTACTTTAGGTGCAACTGGTGCAGGAGCCGGTGAAGAGCAAGGTGTACAAGATGATATAGATGTTTATTTTGCAACCTTTGCAAAATCTATGGCAAGTACAGGAGCATTTATTGCTGCAGATCAAGAAATTATTGATTACTTAAAATATAACTTACGTTCTCAAATGTTCGCTAAGTCCTTACAAATGCAACTAGTTGTTGGTGCATTAAAACGTTTGGATATGTTGCGTACAATGCCAGAATTAAAAAAGAATCTTTGGACAATTGTAGATGCTTTACAATCAGGTTTAAAAGAACGTGGTTTTGATATTGGAACAACACAAAGTTGTGTGACTCCGGTATACTTAAAAGGTAGTATTCCTGAAGCTATGGCTTTAGTAAGAGATTTACGTGAAAACTACGGAATTTTCTGTTCTATTGTTGTTTATCCAGTAATACCTAAAGGATTAATTTTACTTAGAATGATTCCTACGGCAACGCATACTTTAGAAGATGTAAGAGAAACTTTAGATGCTTTTGACGCTATTAGATCACGATTAGAAAATGGTACTTATAAAAGAATGTCTGCAGCTTTAATTGCAGCAATGGGTGAGTAATCTATAGTCTTTTAAATATATATACAAAACGGTCATTTCATATGTTGAAATGACCGTTTTTATTTTAGTCAGTTAAGTAATTGTTGAGTAATGTAGATGTATGAAGGTGTTCATTTTACTAATTTTCAATTATTACAAACTTAATCTTATAAGTCTTTCTTCATCGTTTTACGTCGTACATAAATTTCTGGATAAAAGTGTTTCCAGATTTGTTTAATGGCATGATTGTCTTCTAACTCTGGCGTTCTATAGCATGTCTCAATGTTTTTTTCTTTAAAGGTTTCGTAATATTCATTAAATATAACGGCATGTACACCTTTGTTTTGGTAATCTGGATGGATGCCTATTAAGTAGAAAATTACGTCTTTGCTATGTTTTTTTGCTTTTAGTATATGTGTAAAGCCAAAAGGAAATAGTTTACCATTTGCTTTTTGTAAAGCATTAGCAAACCTTGGCATCACTACCGCAAATCCAACAAGTTTATCATGTTCGTCAACTACAAATTTGATGTATTCAGGATTAATAAAACTGATAAATTTTTTCTTAAAATATTCTTTTTGAATATCTGTTATTTCAACAAATGAAGACAAGGATGAGTAGCTTTCATTAAACAAATCGAACATTCGATCTGCATAAGGCATTACCTCTTCTGTTTTTGTGAGTTTTAACGCTCTAAGTTTGTAACGGCGTTTAATAAGTTCTTGTGCTTTCTTAAAAAACTCAGGTTTAACGTTTTCAAAAGGGAATTTGTTTTCTGAATATTCCTTTTCAATAGTATAGCCATGTGCATTATAATGATTTATATAATACGGATGATTGTACCAAGTGATCATCGTTGAGATATGATTAAAACCTTCGGTCATCACTCCAACTTTATCTAAATTCGAAAATCCAACAGGACCCTCTGCATAAGTGAGTTGGTGTTCTCTTCCAATAGTTTCAATAGTATTTAATAAGGCTTTACTAACCTCTAGATCATCTATGAAATCGAACCAACCAAAACGCATTTTTTTTATGTTCTGTTTGTCTACTTCAAGCCAATTTATAATTGCAGCAATTCGCCCTACAATTTCTCCCGCTTTATAAGCTAAGAAAAACCGTGCTTCTGCATCTTTAAAAATGGGGTTTTTATCTTTATCGAAAGTTTCAAGTTCCTGTTTTATAATAGGTGGAACCCAATATTTAGAGTCTTTGTAAATTTTAAAAGGAAATCGAACAAATGCTTTTAAGTCTTTTTTAGACGTGGCTTCTTTAATTGTTATCATGTAGTTAGGAACGCTATATTAAGAATCAAAATCTTCTTCTTTTTTCTTCTTGTTTTTCTTCTTCTTCTTTTTCTTAAAATTACCGTCATTGCCGTTTCCATTATCAATCTGCTTATCTTTATGGAAATCTAAACGGTAAGATGCACCAAAAGCAATATTAAAAACAGTAGGTGTATCTTTAGCATTAAAAGCTATATTAGCATCTAACTGAAAATCTTTTGACCAAAGGTAAGCACCTCCAAATCTAAAAATGTTATCGGCATAAAAGTCACTTTGAATACCTTGAGTTTCACCAAAAATAACCCATTGTGGAGTAAAAGAGTGTGTTAGTGTTAAGATGTATGAGAAATTAGATTGGTCTGTTCCAATTCTATCTTTAATTAAATTCATAACAAAAACCCATCCTCCGTTAAAGTTGTTCTGAGTTGCAATCATCACTTTAGGACTAAAGCCTTCAATCCCAGGAGCTGTATAAGGATTGTTTTCCGTATCTAAATTAGCACCCACATAAACTGAAACGGCAGGTATTAAAGATTTCCAATTAAATTTTCTATTGGCATGATAACTATAAATATTAGGTTTCTCTTCTTCAGCATTTTTGTAAGGATCGTAAACTAAATACTTAGCACCTAATGTAAAATTTTTAAAATTAGAACGTTTGTCTTCAAACGGAATTGATGCACTATTATAGGTAATCTTATCATTTTGATATATGCCATCTAACGATAATTCTAATTGATCAAAAAATAATCCATAGCGTAATCCAAAATCGAGGCCAAAACCAGAAACTTCATAATCAGATAAAGCATGTTCTTCTTTTACTGTAAAAGCACCAGTTTCAAATTGTACGACTCCAGTTCCAACAGAAAAAGCACTTTTTGAAACGCCAGGACGATTAGAATTTATGACTTCGGTATATTGCGCATGAGCAGAATTAATGCTTGTGACAATGATAAAAAATAGGAATGATTTGAGTATTCGCATTATGTATAGGTTTAGTAAACGTCTGTGGATTTATCGTTTTCTTTCAATTTTATCCTTAGAAGCTTAAATTCAAATATAGATATTTTATAGTTTTTTTAAGGAATAATAACGGATTATAAATTACTATAATTGTATTTTTGATAATTATATTATGTTTTATCATGGGATTACTGAGAACTATTTTAATTATTTTATTAGTATACTTTGGCTTTAAGATTTTATCGCGTCTTTTTGCGCCTTTATTAGTGCGTTTTGTTGCCAAAAAAGCTGAAGAAAAATTTGGAGGACAATTTGGTGGCTTCCAAAACCCGAATCAACAAAGACAGCAACAAAAAGAAAAGGCAGGCGAAACGGTTATTGATAAAATGCCTAACGATAATAAATCTTCAAATCAAAAAGTTGGAGAATATATCGATTACGAAGAAATTGACTAACGTGATTCCTGCGGAAGTAGGAATGACATAGGTATTTCAAAAAAAACAACTACTTTTCAGAATCATTCATTTTAAAGCATTGTCATGTCATTTTCTTTTAAACGATTATTACCGCATATCTTAATTTTAATTGGATTTGTGGTCCTTTCTTTAGCCTATTTTAGCCCAGTTTTACAAGGCAAAAAAATTAACCAAAGTGATATTAAGCATTACATTGGTATGGCACAGCAACAGAAGGACTTTGCTAAAACTACAGGAGAAGAAACCTACTGGACTAATAGTGCTTTTGGAGGAATGCCAACGTATCAATTAGGTGCAAAATATCCACATAATTACATTAAACAACTCGATCTAGCGATACGGTTTTTGCCTAGACCTGCAGATTATCTATTCTTATATTTTATAGGTTTTTACATTTTGTTATTGGCTTTAAAAGTCGATTATAAGCTAGCAGGATTAGGTGCTTTGGCTTTTGGATTTTCAACTTATCTTATAATTATATTAGGTGTTGGTCATAATTCTAAAGCACACGCTATTGCATACATGCCGTTAGTTTTAGCTGGTATTGTACTCGCTTTTAGAAAGAAATACGTCTTAGGATTTTTACTCACTACGATTGCTTTAGGTTTACAGATTGTGGCAAATCATCCACAAATGACTTATTATTTGTTGTTACTAATCTTAGTTTTAGGCTTGGCTTATTTGGTTGATGCTGTCAGAAAAAAAACGTTACCACATTTTTTTAAATCAGTTGGCATATTAACTATTGCAGCAATATTAGCTGTTGGTCTCAATGCAACAGGTATTATGGCAACGCAAGAGTATGTAAAAGAAAGTGCTCGTGGTAAAAGTGATTTAACCATTAATGCAGATGGTTCATCAAAAGAGGTAACAACGGGTTTAGATAGAGCTTATATTACGGAATATAGCTATGGTATTTTAGAATCTTTCAATCTTTACATCCCCAAATTTATGGGTGGAGGAAACTACGAAGATGTTGGTAAAGATTCTGAAACGTATGAGGCTTTTATTCGTTTAGGTGCTTCGCCAATTGAAGCTTTAGATGCCGCAAGAAACGCACCTATGTATTGGGGAAGTCAACCTATTGTAGAAGCACCTGCTTATGTTGGAGCTGTAATTATTTTCCTATTTATTTTAGGATTATTTTTAGTTAAAGGGAGATTGAAATGGTGGCTAGTTGGCGGAACTATTTTGTCTTTACTATTGTCTTATGGAAAAAATCTAGGTTTCCTAACAGATTTCTTTATTGATTATGTGCCATTTTACAACAAATTTAGAGCAGTAAGTTCTATTCAAGTTATTTTAGAACTGTGTATTCCAACCTTAGGGATTTTAGGTCTATCTCGTTTACTTAATGATTCTCATAAAGATGAAGTAAAACTTAGAGCTTTATTATTTTCAGTTGGAATCACGGCAGGATTAGCGCTCATATTTTTAGTGTTTAAATCTGCATTATTTGATTTTGAAGGCTTAAGAGATGATCAATATATTGGTGCTTATGGTCAAGGGTTTATTGATTCAATTATAGACGATAGAAAATCTTTAATGACTTCAGACACCTTAAGAACTTTGATTCTTGTATTATTATCTGCAGGAACCATTTACTTATTCTTAAAGAAGAAATTATCAGAAAATCTTGTGGTTGTTGTGTTTGCAGTTTTAATTCTTTTCGATTTAGTTACCGTAGATAGACAATACGTTAATAATGATAATTTTATTTCAGCAATAAAGGTTGATAAACCTTATCAGCTTAATCAAGCAGATAAAGAAATCTTAAAAGATAAAGGTCATTTTAGAGTTATGGATATGTCTACTGATGGCCAAAGAATGCCAGCAAAAGCGGCTTATTACCATAATTCGTTAATGGGTTATAGTGCTGCAAAATTAGGACGTGTAGAAGAGTTGTTAGATTTTTATGTATATCAAAACAACATGAATGTTCTCAATATGTTGAACACTAAATATATTATTGCAGAAGAGCAAAATACGGTCTTTCCATATACAAACACTGATGCCAATGGTAATGCTTGGTTTGTTTCTAAATTAAAAGTGGTTGCAGATGCCAACCAAGAAATTTTAGCTTTAGATAGTTTGAATACGAAAACAACAGCGGTTTTAGAAAAACAAGTTCAGATAGAAAATAATTTACAAACAACGTATCACGTTGATTCTACTGCTTCAATTCAGTTAAAAGAATTTAAACCCAATTATTTAAAATACGAATCCAAGAACACTAACGAAGGTGTAGCTGTATTTTCTGAAATCTACTATGCACAAGGTTGGGATGCATATATTGATGGTAAGTTAACACCACATTTTAGAGTGAATTATGTGTTGAGAGCTTTAGATTTACCAAAAGGAAATCATACAATAGAGTTTAAGTTTGAACCACAGGTTGTTGAAACAGGAAGTAAAGTTGCTTTGGCTAGTTCTGCTATTTTTGGAATTTTATTGCTGATAGGGATATTTTATTCTTTTAAAAAGACAAAAGACAAAAGACTAATTGTCATTCCTGCGAAGGCAGGAATCCATAATTAGCAAAAAAAGTAGATTTCTACTTTCGCAGGAATGACAGAAATGAGCAAAAAAAAAGTACTCATAATAACCTATTATTGGCCACCAGCAGGAGGTCCAGGCGTGCAGCGTTGGTTAAAATTTGTAAAGTACTTGCCGGAATATGATATTGATCCTGTTGTGTATTGTCCTGAAAATCCAAATTATCCAATAATGGATGGAAGTCTTGTCAATGAGATTCCCAATAACATTATCATATTAAAACAGCCTATTAATGAACCTTATGGTTTGGCTAGTATTTTTTCTAAAGGAAGCTCTAAAAAAATAAGTTCAGGTGTTATTCCTAAAGCTAAAAAGCAATCCTTTATTGAAAAAGCGATGCTTTACGTGAGAGGGAATTTCTTTATTCCAGATGCTCGAAAAAACTGGGTAAAACCTTCTGTTAAATTTCTTTCAGATTATATAAAAGAACATCAAATTGAAACAATTATCACTACAGGTCCGCCACATAGTTTACATTTAATAGGTTTACAATTAAAAGCAAGTTTAGGTGTAAAGTGGTTTGCAGATTTTAGAGATCCTTGGACAACCATTGGTTATCATAAAGATTTAAAACTCACAGAGTCTTCAAAAGCGAAACATCTCAGTTTAGAACAAAAGGTGTTAAACACAGCAGACCAGATTATAGTAACTAGCAATCATACCAAAAACGAATTTCAGACAAAAACCAAACAACCGATTACTGTAATCACTAATGGTTACGATTCTCACAATGTTAGAGTAGAAGGTAAGGACGAAAAATTCACCTTATCTCATATTGGTTCTTTATTGTCTGAACGAAATCCTGTGGTTTTATGGGAAGCACTTTCAGAATTAATTAAAGAGAATAAAGAGTTTTCTGAAGTCTTTAGATTGCAATTAGTAGGAGTTGTAAGTAATGATGTTATAGAGTCTATTCATAAAAATGGATTGAAAAATTATGTAGATGTTGTTGGTTACGTCAGTCATGATGATGCTTTAAAATTTCAAATGAAATCGCAATTATTGTTATTAATTGAAATTGATTCTGAGGACACCAAAGCCATTATTGCAGGCAAAGTTTTTGAATATTTAATCTCAGAAACACCAATTTTAGCTATGGGACCAAAAGATGCTGATGTAGAAAAAATTATAACTTCAACCAATACAGGAACGTATTTTAGTTATAATCAGAAAGCAGAATTAAAGTTACAACTCTTAACTTATTTCGAAGCTTTTCAGAATAAGACATTAAAAGTAAATGCCATTGGCTTACAACCTTATAGTAGAAGAGCTTTGACTGAGAATTTAGCAAAACTGATTAAATCTATCTAGTCTTTCTTGCTAGGTTTTGTATAAAAACTATTCTGACAATCAAAACCTACAAGGCACTCTAAGGCCTTGCAGATTAGAGCATATAATTTAATCAACACATTTTGTAATTTAAAACTTTATAGTTGTATTTTGCTTCACTATGGGAGTCGTATTAAATCAGTCGTTTAAAAATACCATTACAACTTACTTGGGTTTTGGTATTGGTGCGATTAATGCGCTTTTTCTTTATACTAATTTTTTATCGGATCAATATTATGGTTTAGTTGCATTTCTACTTTCAGCAGCTAATATTATGATGCCTTTTATGGCTTTTGGAGTTCATAATACTATTGTAAAATTCTATTCTACTTTTAAAACTAAAAATAGTATTAATAGTTTTTTAACCATGATGTTGTTTTTGCCCTTATTGTTTATCATTCCAACAGGGTTTATAGGCTATTTTGCTTACGATGCCATTGTTCATTGGCTTTCAAATGAAAATCCAATTGTAGAAAATTACGTCTGGCATATTTTTATTCTAGCTGTTGCTATGGCTTATTTTGAAATCTTTTTCGCTTGGACAAAAGTGCAAATGCAAACCGTATTTGGTAACTTAATGAAAGAGATTTTTCATAGAGTGTCTATTATGCTATTACTTTTTTCTGTGTATTTAGAGTGGTTATCTGTAGATCAATTTATAATTGCACTCGTAGGTGTTTATGTTCTAAGAATGGTAATTATGAAACTGTATGCCTATTCTGTAAGATTCCCAAAGTTGAAATTTCAGAAATTAGACAATAGATTTTCAATATTACAGTATTCAGGATTAATGATTATAGCAGGTTCAGTGGCTATGCTTATTTTAGATATAGATAAGTTTATGATTGGCTTAATGTTGCCAGATATAGAGCAAGTGGCTTATTATAGTGTCGCTATTTTTATAGCCACTGTTATCGCTGTTCCGCAACGTGCTATGCATCAAATAATGTTGCCTCTAACGGCGAAATATCTCAATGAGAAAGATTATGTTGCTTTAGAAAATTTATATAAACGTAGCTCTATGACTCTTTTAATAATTAGCGGATTTATTTTCATGCTAATTGTTTTAAACATTAATCAATTGTATGAAATTCTTCCAGATAAATTTACAGGAGGGCTTTTTGTAGTGATCATAGTAAGTATTGCCAAGCTCTACGATAATAGTTTAGGCAATAACAACGCTATTCTATTTAATAGTGATTATTACAGAATGGTGCTATTTTTTGGAGTATTACTTGCTGTTATGGCAATTCTCTTAAATGCCTTATTTATTCCTATTTACGGAATTGAAGGTTCTGCGTTTGCGACGTTCTTAGCGGTGTTTATTTATAATACCATTAAAATTGTATTTGTAAAACGAAAATTTAATATGTTACCTTTTACTTTAGGTTCTGCTAAGATTTTAGGGACATTAATGCTATTATCATTAGTATTCTATTTTTGGGATTTCCCATTTTATCCTGTAATAAATATTGTTTTAAAATCTGGATTTTTTGGCTTCATTTATATTATCCTTATTTATAAATTGAATATTTCTGATGATATTTCTAATCAGATTAAGAAGTATTTACGGTTGAAGTAAATTGCTAGTCCATCATAGCTATAGTTAAGAATTATAAATTCCTTTAAACAAAAAAATTCCCGCAAGGTGCTTTGAGGCACACTCTTTACGGGAATTACTAACCAACCAAAAAAACTTTTTATCCTCTAGTTCGACTTGATTTAGATCTTGTAGAACTTTGGTTGCTTGTTCTACTTTTTGCATTAGATCTAGACGTTACAGTCGGTGATGTTCTTTTATTCTGTACAGTACTCTTTTGTCTTGTTGGAGTCACTGTTCTTTTATTAGACACAGAAGTATTTGTTCTGGTCACATTATTTCTTGTAGTTCTCGGAGTTGCTACAGTATTACTACGTGTTGATCTCGTCGGAGTCGTTACTCTAGAGTTAGATCGTGTAGTTACAGTACTATTATTTCTTGTAACTCCTGTTCTAGTCGGAGAAGAAACTCTAGTATTGGCACGTGTTGCTCTAGATTCATTAGTACGTGTTCTGGTTGTAGCATTTAATGTTCTACTAGAAGTTGTATTATTGGCTCTTAAACGTGTTGCTCTTGTATTTGCAATTGATGTGTTATTGCGCTGCACACGAGTTCTAATGCTTCGTTCTGTTCTAGTCCTAGGCGTTTGAGAATATCTGTTTGTATTTCGGGTTGCGTTAGAACGTCTAGTAACCTGATCGTTTCCTCGTCTTCCCATATTATAATATCTCACATTATTAACATAAGGTCTGTAGTAAATATGTCTTGTAGGCGCATAATATTGTCTGTAAGGATTTACGTTAACAATAGCGAAATTAACATGTGGTACAGCATAATATTGGTGCCATGGTCTGTAAACATAAGCTCTGTTATAACTATTGATAAATCCATCATATCTGTAGAATACATTGTTTCTATAATAGATATTAAGTCCACCTACGCTACTAATTCTTCCATATCCATTGTAGTTAATAAATATGTTACCTACTTGGTTTACACGGCCATAATAATCGTAGTAAATAGGCGTGTTTTCAATTTGAATAATGGCACCATAGCTATCATATTGTACATATGGATTGTAATCGTAACCAGAGTTAAAACTTAAACTGAAACCAGGAGTATTAATTCCAACGCTTACATCTGGACCATAATTTGGTAAATAAAAATCAAACTGTCCATCTGCAAAAACAGAAAATTCAATTCCTGCTTCATTAAATATGAAAGAATTACCATAACCTCTCACATAGCTATTAACTGAAGTGTTTTCTACTGATGTTGTTGTGCTGGTTGCGAATGCAGTTGTGCTTATAGCGACTAAAGCTGCAAATAAATATATAATTCGTTTCATAATAATTGGGTTTTAAATTAAACTCGTTAAGTATAAAACAAACAGCGTGCCAAAAACACAAATCGCTATTTTACAATAGGTTACTATAGTCAATAAAAATAGTGAGCTAACTATTTAACAATTCAGTTTAAGGATGAGCAGTAGAGATGTTATAAATTTCATTACTTTTAAACCAGACTAACCATCAACCATGAGCACTAACCAGGTAAAATGTAAAAATTGCGAACAATCTTTTAACGACGAGTTTCAATTTTGTCCGCATTGTGGTCAAAAAGCAAACGATGAGCTAACTATAAGTGTCTTGTTCTATAATACCATTAGTAATTACTTTTCTTTTGATGCACGTTTTTTTAAAAGCTTTATTCCGTTACTATTTAAACCTGGCTACTTGGCCAAGGAATTTATAAAAGGTAAACGTTTATTGTATTTGCATCCTGCACAGATGTATTTGTTTATATCTGTAGTCTTCTTTTTTATCTTTTCATTTACGGTTAGGGAACAAAAAGAACTTATTAATGAAGGATTTTCTAAATCTTTTGATACTTCTAAAGCCACTATTATTGACTCTATAGTAGTGAAAGAATTGGATTCTATAGAACGAATTAAAATTAGAGAAACCTTAGAAAGTACTATGTTGTTTTCTGGAATATCTCAAAAAGAGATTGATTCTATTGTATCTCTAGAGGTTTTACCAAAACAGAATAATATCTCTTTAGGCTCTTTTCAAGTTGAATTAGATTCTTTGATAGAAATAAATGCACCAGATAAAGAAATTTATAAATCTTGGGGATTAGAAAAAAATGATGGATGGTTTAAGAGAACAGTATATCAGCAAGGTCTTAAATTTTACAAAGGTAAAGATGCTGGTAATATTTGGAGTGAATTTGTAGATACTATTCCAATTGCATTATTTTTCTTACTACCAATTTTTGCGTTTGTTCTTAAAATTTTCTATCGAAAACGAGGAACATATGCACACCATTTGGTATTTAGCTTTTACTATTTTTCTTTCATATTTACCTTGTTTAGTTTTGTTTTTGCAATTAATCTAATGTTTGAATTTTCAGCTTGGATAGACTTCTTAATTTTACTGTTGTGCTTTGTTTACTTCTTTATAGCGTTAAAAAAGTTTTATAGCCAAGGTTGGATTTGGAGTTTTGTTAAAGCGTGTTTTTTCGCTATGGTATTTACACCAATCGTTTTATTATCGGCAATTTTAATTGGATTTTTAGCCTTTATGATTTATTAATTATCCATAGAACCTGCATGCCAAATGGGAATGTTTAAGAAATGGCTTAAGGTTTCAGCATCTCTTATAATGGATTTTAAATCTCCGTGATCTATCACATTTTTTCGTGAACCATCATTGAGAACCAAATTAAGTTCAAAGCTTTTGTAAGAACCTTTATCATTTTTTACATGTTCTCCAATAAGTTGAATAGCGACAATAGATGTTAGCGGAATATACGTTTTTGAAGTGTCCTTTTTAATTCTATGAACATCTGCATTGTAAGCTTTATAATAAACTCCTAGTTGCTTATCGAAAACACGTGGCTTATAAAATGTGTAAAACATAAATCCACCTGCCGAAGCAAAAATGAATCCGAATACGATTAAAAACCATTCGACTTTAGCGATATCAAAACCATTTTCGAATAATGGGTAAATTCCAAAAAACAGAATACCAAAACCTACAGCAAAAAAGATAAAACTGAAAATAGCAGCACCAAAATAAGGTTTGTAACTTAGTTTGGAACCGGATTGTTTAATTAATACATGAGTTTTAAAACTTGCGCCTCCACTATTTAAAGGAGAAGTGTCAACATTAATTCTTAAATTATCAACATTATTTTTGAGCTTATTTTCTCTAGCCTTAATAACTTCGTTATGAAATCCTTCAGGTAAGTTCATTCTATAATTTTTCTTGAAGATATTTTCCTGTAACCGAGTTTTTATTCTTTACTATTTCTTCAGGCGTACCAGAAGCTACAAGTTGTCCTCCATGTTTTCCTCCTTCGGGTCCTAAATCAATAATATAATCGGCACATTTAATTAAATCTATGTTGTGTTCAATCACAATTACAGAATGTCCTTTGGAAATTAAGGCTTGAAAAGATTTTAATAATTTCTTTATATCATGAAAATGAAGTCCAGTTGTTGGTTCATCAAAAATGAAAAGTGCATTATCACTTTTGCTTCCTTTTCCTAAGAAAGTAGCTAGCTTTATTCGTTGTGCTTCACCACCAGAAAGCGTAGAAGACGATTGCCCTAGAGTTACATAGCCCAGACCAACATCTTGAAGTGGTTGCAGTTTGCTCTGAATCTTGTTTTGGTTATGTGTTGTAAAAAAAGCAACAGCATCATCAATGGTAAGGTTTAAAATATCATCTATAGATTTACCTTCAAACTTAACTTCTAACACTTCTTTTTTGAAACGTTTTCCTCCACAAGTATCACAAGTTAAATGTACATCTGCCATAAACTGCATTTCAATAGTAACTTCTCCTTCACCTTTACAGGTTTCACAGCGTCCACCATCGACGTTGAAACTAAAATGTTTAGCAGCATAATTACGGATATTACTTAATTTTTGAGAAGCAAATAAAGCTCTAATATCATCATAAGCTTTAATATAAGTTACAGGATTAGAACGTGAAGAACGACCAATAGGGTTCTGATCTACAAATTCTACATGTTGTATGTTACTATGATTTCCTTTAATTTCTGATACCTGACCAATTTTATCACTAAAACCAGTTAATTTTTTTTGTATCGCAGGAAAGAGTATTTTTTTTACCAATGTACTTTTTCCACTTCCTGAAACTCCAGTAATAACGGTAAGCATTTCAAGAGGAAAAGTAACATCTATATTTTGTAAATTGTTTTCACGAGCACCTGTAATTTCAACACTATATTTTGAGGTTCTCCGTTTTTTAGGCACTTCAATTTCTAACTGTCCATTCAAATATTTTGCAGTTAAAGTATCTGCAGAAAGAATCGCTTTAAAATCACCAACAGCCATGACTTCTCCACCAAAGGTTCCTGCTTCAGGACCAATATCTATAATAGAATCGGCAGCTTTCATAATGTCTTCATCATGTTCTACTACAATAACAGTGTTTCCTAAATCACGAAGCGATTTTAAAACTTCAATTAAGCGTTCTGTGTCTTTAGGATGCAAACCAATACTTGGTTCATCTAAAATATACATAGATCCAACAAGGCTACTTCCTAAAGAGGTTGCTAAATTAATACGTTGACTTTCTCCTCCCGAAAGTGAATTCGATTTTCGGTTTAAGGTCAAATAGCGTAATCCAACATTAGTTAAGAAACCTAGTCTTGTATTAATTTCTGTTAAAAGACGTTTTGCGACTTGAGTATCGCTATCACTTAACTTTAAGTTTTTAAAGAACACGGTTAACTCATCTAAAGGTAAATCTACAATGTCTGTTATTGTAGCACCATCTATTTTTACGTAATTAGCTTCTTCACGTAAGCGTTTTCCGTTACAAACATTACATTTAGTCTTACCACGATAACGTGATAACATCACGCGATTCTGAATTTTGTACGCTTTCGATTCTAGCTCAGCAAAGAAATCATTTAAACCTTCAAAATGTTTATTGCCTTTCCAAATAAGGGCTTTGTCTTTATCACTTAATTGAAAATAAGGTTTATGAATTGGAAAATCAAAAAGATGCGAGTTATTTACTAATTGGTCTCTGTACCAACTCATACTATCACCTCTCCAAGGGAAAATGGCATTTTCAAAAACTGATAATGCTGTGTTTGGAATCACTAAATCATCATCGATACCAATAACATCACCATAACCTTCACATTTTGGACATGCTCCATAAGGATTATTAAAGCTGAATAAATGTGCATTTGGTTCTAGAAAAGACATGCCATCTATTTCAAACTTATTATTAAAAACGGTTTGTTTATTATCTGCAAGCGATTCTATAATACACGTGCCAACTCCTTCATAAAAAGCAGTGCCAACAGCATCAGCCAATCGATTAAGGAAATCTTCATCATTTTTAAAGACAATTCTATCTACAACTAAAAATAAATTCTTATCAGATTTTATATTTTGTTTTAACGCCTCATCAATTCTAACAACATCATCTTTAACTTTAATTCGCGCGTATCCTTGTTGTTGAAGTGTTTGCAATTTGTTTTCGATGGTTCTGCCTTCTTCTAAAAGAATAGGAGCTAAGAGTAATAATTTTGTGCCTTCATCAAATTTTGAAATAAAATTAATGACATCAGAAACCGTATGTTTTTTTACTTCATTGCCAGAAATAGGTGAGTAGGTCTTTCCTATTCTAGCAAATAATAATTTAAGATAATCGTAAATTTCAGTGGTTATACCAACAGTAGATCGTGGATTTGTAGAGTTTACTTTTTGCTCAATGGCTATTGCAGGAGCAATACCTTTGATATAGTCTACTTTAGGTTTATTTAATCGTCCTAAAAACTGACGTGCATAACTACTTAAACTTTCTACATAACGTCTTTGACCTTCAGCATATAGCGTATCAAAGGCTAAACTAGATTTTCCGGAGCCAGATAAACCCGTAATAACAACTAATTTGTTTCTAGGAATAACAACATCAATATTTTTAAGATTGTGGAGTTTTGCTCCTTTTATAATGATGTTTTCCTTTGGGCTAACGTCTAAGTTTGTAGTATTCATAGGTTGTCTCAGTATCTAAAGTTTGCAAAGATACCACAACTATTTCACCTATTAAAGGAACGCTTTATACGATTAAAAGTTTAAATTTTATTAATAAATTTTGTTTTTTAGGAATGATTGTTGTTATATTTGAAATCTATTCATTTAACAAAATATCTGCGTATATCACAATATTACTTTAAAAAGACAGCTTTTAACCCCAAACTTAGTAGGCAACTGCTAGGCTTTAAAGTAATTATTATGAAAAACGAACTTATCCAAGACGCAGAGTTGGTTAGCAACTACATTAACGGAAACGAGAATGCACTCTCAATTTTAATTGTCAGGCACAAACAAAAGATTTATAGTTTTATATATTCTAAAGTTTATGACCGCGATGTTACAGAAGATGTTTTTCAGGATACCTTTATTAAAGTTATAAGAACACTAAAACGTGGTAAATACAACGAAGAAGGTAAATTTTTACCTTGGGTAATGCGTATCGCTCACAATTTGGTTATTGATCATTTTAGAAAGAATAAACGTATGCCTAAGTTTCACAATACTGGCGAGTTTAGTATTTTTTCTGTATTAAGTGATTCTACGTTAAATGCAGAAAAATCTATTATTAAAGGTCAGGTAGAATCTGACGTAAGACGTATTATTGAAGAGCTGCCAGAAGACCAGAAACAGGTGCTTTTAATGCGTATGTATCAAGACATGAGTTTTAAGGAAATATCTGAAAGAACAGGAGTTAGTATTAATACGGCTTTAGGTAGAATGCGTTATGCTTTAATTAATATGCGTAAAGTTATTGATCAAAATAATATAATTTTAACAAATTGATACAATAAAGTATATAAAGATGCGTTTTTGCTATATATAAACACTTAAATAGTTAAAATGGCAAAAATTTACTCTCAAGCTTCCCCAAAAACAAATGATAATTTGCAACCTAAGGACGAAACCATAAAGTTCATTTTGAGTTATTCAAAAGCTTTAAGTATTGTTGATTATAATAATATAAAGTTCGAAGCACTTTTAAATTAATAAAAAATCCTGATGTGAAAGCATCAGGATTTTTTGATATTATAATGAATGGCTATTTAAATATTCATTTTGTAAGAGGTTTAAATAATCTAATACATTTTTTCGCTCGGGATATTTTGATTTTAAACAATTATTATTGTTTTCATCATAAACTGTAATTGCTAAAAACCAATGACCTATACGATTAACGTAACCTTCGTCAAAAACAGGGTCTAGCTCATTTGCGGCTAGTGTTGCATCCATAGCAATACCTAAAAGGTTTAATTTTTTATCTGGTATTTCAGCTTCATGGTAGGTGATAAAATAGACTTTATTATCAATTGTTATGGGCACATTCAAACCAACATCAGTATCATTTAATTGAAATTTAGAATCTATATACTTATAAAATTGATTAGCATCTTTTGGGTCTTCAAAAATATATGCTAACTCTTTAGGAAATTGTCGTTTAAATTTTTTTGCAACTTCAATTCTATAATTAAAATTTGTTGGTGCTTTTCTCAAAGAAATACATGATGTTATTGTGCATACGAATAATAGAATGAATAGCTTTTTCATGAGTTGGAGATTTGTATAACACGCACCAATTATTATACCATACAAGTGTTATTTTTTCTTTTTATAATAAGTGTCTAAAACAGATTGTCGTCCTATAGTTTTAGTAATTATGTCTTTTTCTAGATCCCAACCACGAGCTGGTGAGTATTGTCTGCCATACCAAATAATTTGAAGGTGGAGATCATTCCATAATTCTTCAGGAAATAATCGTTTCGCATCTTTTTCCGTTTGTACTACGTTTTTACCATTGGTTAAATTCCAACGATACATTAAACGATGAATGTGTGTATCTACAGGAAATGCTGGTATACCAAAAGCTTGCGATAAAACTACTGCAGCTGTTTTATGTCCAACAGCAGGTAATTCTTCTAAATCTTCATACGTTTTTGGGACTTCTCCATTGTGTTTATCAATTAATATCTGTGATAAACCGTGAATACCTTTACTTTTCATGGGAGATAAACCCACAGGTTTTATAATGTCTCTGATCTCGTCAACACTTAGTTTAATCATGTCATAGGGATTATCTGCACGTTCAAATAAAAGCGGAGTAATTTTATTAACACGTACATCTGTACTTTGTGCAGACATTAAAACCGCAATTAATAAGGTGTAAGGATCTTTATGATCTAAAGGAATTGGGATTTCAGGATATAATTTATATAACGTATTTATAACGAAATTAACTTTTTCTTGTTTTGTCATGTTGTATTTTTACTGAAACACAAATTTACATAATTATGACACACTTAACAGTAGGAGATAAGGCACCAGATTTTTCAGCATTAGATGAGCAAGGAAATTCTATTTCTTTGTCTGATTATAAAGGAAAGAAATTGGTTGTTTTCTTTTATCCAAAAGCGAGCACACCAGGCTGTACAGCAGAAGCATGTAATTTAAATGATAATTACGATCGATTTAAATCAAAAGGCTATGAGATTTTAGGAGTAAGTGCAGATAGCGCAAAAAGACAAACCAATTTTAAAACTAAATACGGATTTCAGTATCCATTATTAGCAGACGAAGATAAAGCTGTAATTGAGGCTTTTGGTGTTTGGGGACCAAAGAAATTTATGGGAAAAGAATATGAAGGTATCCATAGAACCACTTTTGTTATTGACGAAAATGGTGTAATTGAAGATGTAATAGCTAAGGTCAAAACAAAGGCTCATGCAGAGCAGATATTGGAGGCTTAAACAAGAATTGCAATTTATTAGAAAATAAAAATGCGTGTTGAAATTTTAATCAACACGCATTTTTTTATATAGTAATTTGAGTTTAATTCTTGTGAATAACCTCTTCGGTTTCACAGCCAAATAAACTTTTTTCTTTAATTAATTTAGAAACCCCTTCTGGTAACATGCGTTCCCAACCGTCTTCGTTATCTACAATCATTTTAAGAACTGCTCTTGAGAAAACGGATAAGTTAGATGCATCGTAATCAGTAATATCAACCACTTTACCATTGTACTTAAAGAATTTGTAAAGTTCCTTCATACGCGGATGTACTTTTAGGTTTTCACTAGTTGTTAAGCTTCCATCCTTATTTTCCATAGGATATAGGTATACGCGTAAATCTTTGTAAAATAATTTTCCAAAGGCTTCTAAAATTCCACCACTTAGGTGACGATAATACTTTTCGTCAAATATATCAACGAGGTTATTTACACCCATGGCTAATCCCATTCTTGCTCTAGAGTATTGAGAGAAGTATTCTACTAATTTATAATACTCTTGGAAGTTTGAAATCAATACGGTTTGTCCAAGTGAACATAACAGTTTTGCACGATCCATAAAATCTTGCTCATCAATTTTACCTTCAGCTCTTAAGTTAGATAACGTAATTTCAAAAACCACTTGAGTTTTATCTTTATCTACCTTATTTTCTTTTATGAACATTTCGTAAGATTTCTCAAACATATCCATATTTACTTTTGTAACAGGTCTAAAACTACCTCTAAGCGTTAAGATGTTCTTTTTGTAAAGTACACGTGCAGGTAATACATTATTACCATCAGGAGCAAACATTACAGCATCTGTCATTCCGTTTTTAACCAGTTGTAAACTCATTAAACGGTTATCAACATCTTTAAAAACAGGACCAGAGAAATTAATAGTATCAATTTCTAACTGATCTTTATCTAAATGGTCATATAAATAACGTAATAATTTACGAGGCTGATTGTATTTGTAAAAAGCACCATAAATTAAGTTAGTTCCTAATTTACCAAGGGTTTCTTGTTGTAAACGTGCATCAGTTTCTTTAAAACGAATATGCAGTACAATTTCATTATACTCTTCGTTATGGCCAACTTGATATTTAATACCAACCCAACCATGACCCTTGTACTTTTTTGCAAAATCTATAGTGGCAACAGTATTGGCGTAAGAGAAAAATATTTTATTTGGGTGTTTATCTCTTGTAATACGCTCTTCCATTAGGTTTACTTCGTGATTTAACATCTTACGAAGTCTAGCTTCTGTTACATAGCGTTTATCATCTTCGATTCCATAAATAGCATCACTAAAATCCTTGTCATAAGCAGACATGGCTTTGGCAATAGTTCCGGAAGCACCACCAGCTCTAAAAAACTGACGTACAGTTTCTTGTCCAGCACCTATTTCAGAAAAGGTACCATAAATATCGGCATTAAGGTTAATACGTAAGGCTTTGTCTTTTAAAGACGGAATATTTTCAAATTCAGTGTCGCCTGAATACGTTATGTCCTTCATAGAAATTGGGATTACATCGTTTTCGCAAAGGTATCAATTTACTATCGCAAACAAAAAAATAAGTTTATTTTTGTTTAAAATCAATCAGATTGAAAATTACATTTTTAGGAACTGGTACATCTCAAGGAATTCCAATAATAGGAAGCGATCATCCTGTATGTTTAAGTGAAGACTCTAAAGATAAACGCTTGCGAGTTTCTATTTTGGTAGAGTGGAACGATTATACGTTTGTGGTAGATTGTGGTCCTGATTTTAGGCAACAAATGCTTAGAGCTAAAGTCTCTAAAATTGATGGTATAATTTTTACGCATGAACATGCAGATCATACTATGGGCTTGGATGATATTCGTCCGTTTTTCTTTAAACAAGGAGATATTGATTTGTACGCACATAAGCGTGTTTTTAAATCCTTAGAAAAGCGTTTCGATTATATTTTTACAACTGAAAACAAATATCCAGGTGTTCCTAGTGTTACCTCAATAGAAGTGAAAAACGAACCTTTTTTGTTAGGTGATTTAAACGTTGTTCCCATAGACGGCTTGCATTACAAACTTCAAGTATTTGGCTATAGATTTCATAATTTTGCCTACTTAACTGATATGAAAATTATTGCAGATGAAGAAGTAGATAAACTTCGAAATTTGGATGTTTTGGTGATAAATGCATTACGTATAAAACCACACATGTCACATTTTAATTTAGAAGAAGCGCTAGATTTTATTAAACGAGTAAAACCTAAGCGTGCGTACTTAACACACGTTAGTCATTATTTAGGTTTTCATAAAGATGTACAACAAAACTTACCCGAAAACGTTTTTTTAGCATACGATAACTTACAAATTACCATATAAAGATGAAGAGTAAAATTTTAATGTATTTATTTCTATTTTCAGTATTGTTACTTATTTTTCAATACGTTAACTTAAAAAATATCATTGATAAATATGAAGAAGATATTGTTAAAGTAAAAGCAAAAGTCGTTGAAAAAGATAAGGCTATAGAGGCTTTAGAAGAGGCGAATTTTGAGTTAAGTTATTTCAATATTGATAGAAACGAGGATGCTTTAGAGTATTTTGAAGCTCAAGGTTATGATACGGAGCAATTGATTCCGGCAATAATTGGAGGCTTGTATGATATGAATGATTACGAAGGAGACGATCACCCAATTGTGCCATATGTGTCAACGACAGATTCTAAATTATTGATTAATAAAATCCGAATTTTAAATCATAAATGGATTATTGCCAACTTTACAGATGGACAATTTTGGGGTGAAATTTTTGTTAGTTATGAAATTGACGAGAATAATAATCTTAAATATAAATTGGAAAATTATTTAATGTATCCGACTATTAATTAAGTTTAAAGTTTGATTTTTTTAACCAATGGAATTAATTATAACGCGGCATAACGGAATAAGTATAGCTCACAAAGGTGAAAGCCAAATTTTATTTAAAGGTACTTGGTCTATTTTTTTTGGAAAATCTAAAGCTGAAATTTTCGATGCTAATGATAGTCTAATTTATAAAATTGAAAAGAAGATTAAATGGCTAAAATTTCAATCAATTTACCATATAATTGATTCGAATAATAATGAATTAAAATTTACATCAGAAAACAGGAAACATTCAACCTATGGTTTAAATATTGATGATAACTATTACCAATACAGAATCCACAAAGGAAGAAAACAATCCATATTTAAAAATGATAAACAAGTAGCGTCGATAGAGGACGATTTTGTTTCTTATTTTTACAAAGACAGTATCCGAATTTTAGCCGATAACGATGAGAATATCGAAATTTTATTTCTACTAATTATGTGTTTGCAAATTGGTGAAGAAAATGATTCTACCGTTACTTTCGATTTTGGTCAATTATTAAATATGGAGCCTATTGATAACAATTGGCAACCTAATTTTTTTAAACCATAATAATAAATAGAGTAATTTATCTTAAATATACCTAACCAACCAAGCTTTTAAATCAAAGAAATTCTGAGGTGCAACTCCATGTCCTACAGGATATTCTGAATAGACATAATTTATACCCAATCCTTTAAGAAATTTAGGTGCTTTTTGTGCCCAATCTACAGGTATTACTTGGTCTACAGATCCATGAGAACAGAAGAAGTTTAAATGAGTAACTTTACTTTTTTCAATTGATTCTGGTATAATATCTTCATTTATATAACCACTTAAAGCTACGATGTTTTTAACTTTTTCAGGATAAGTTAATGCTACAGCATAACTTAAAATAGTTCCTTGGCTAAAACCTAAAAGTGTTACGTTTTTAGAATCTACAGCATAAGTATTACAAGCGTAATCAATAAACTCAGCAATTTTATCTACGGATTCTTTGGCTTGGTCGTTATCACTCCATTTGCCTTTATCAGCATCAAAATTTATGGCGTACCATGCATTTCCGGAAGGTTGCATTGCGTAAGGTGCCCTCAGTGAGATAATCATTAATTCTTCTGGTAACTCAGATGCAAATGAAAATAAATCATTTTCATCACTTCCATAACCATGACACATGATTAATAATGGTGCATTTTCTTTTAGAGAAGACGGTCTTGTGATATAGTGTAGTTTCGACATAATTATTTGACAATAGATTTAAATAGTTTTTGAAAGACATCTCCAAGTACAGGGATTTTATTCATTTTTCCCGAAATAGCTCCAAAAAGTCCATAAAAGAATAAAATTGAAAAGAAAATCCAAAAAGACATGCTAGCCATCATACTGTTTAAACTACTAACAACAGAAGCTATCATAATATAAAGTATTCCCAATCCTAAACCTTGTCTCACATGGAAAGATGTGAAATCATTTTTTTTATCTTTATTCAGAAATAATGCAACTAAAGTTCCAATTAGCGTTAAATAAGCAACTAAGCCTAACGTTTTACCTTCGTTTATAGTATTCTCGTCCATTATTTTAATACAATTTTATTGTTGGCCATAATGCCATAAGTTTCACCTTTAAGCGATGTGCCTAAAAACATACTATTCTTAGAACGAGACGTAATATCACTCTTACTAAACTCGTAAGTAGTATCTGGATTAAATAAGGCTAAATCGGCTAACTCGCCTTCGTTTATTGTAGTTTCAGAAACACCAAATCTCAATTTTCCTTGGGTTAAAAGACTAATAGTTTTCTTGGTTGTAAATAGCGTTTGAAGCGCTCCAAAAGCAGATTCTAAACCAATAGTTCCATTTTTAGCGTAATCGAATTCTATTTTTTTATCTTCAATATCAATAGGGTTGTGGTCTGTAGTTACCATATCAATAGTACCATCTTTTAGACCTTCAATTAAAGCCTCACAATCATTTTTTGTTCTTAAAGGTGGTAAAACTTTATAATTGGTATCAAAATCATGCAGCACATCATCTGTGAAAACCAAATTATGAATAGCAACACTACAGGTTACATTTAGTTTTTTTGCTTTTGCAGCTCTAACTAATTCAACAGATTTTGCAGTAGATATTGTTGGTATATGAAGTTTTCCTTCGGTATATTCTAATAAAAAAAGATCTCTAGCGACTTGCAGTTCTTCTGCTAAAGCCGGATTTCCTTTTAGTCCTAATTTAGTGCTATTAATATGTTCGTTTGCCACGCCAAGTCCAGAAATTCTAGATTCTTGAGGGAAAGAACACACCAGACCATCAAAATTACTAGCGTATTGCAAAGCAATTTTCATAAGATTAGGATTAGAAATTGGCTTTTGATAATCGTAAAATGCAACGGCTCCAGCTTTGGTCATGTCAAACAATTCAGCTAAATCTTCGCCTTTGCTTGTCTGCGTTAAAGCTCCAACAGGGTAAAGTTTTACCGCATTATCATTAGCTTTAGACAAGACAAAAGTGATGTCTGCATAACTATCAATTACAGGATTAGAATTGGCATTTAAAGCAACAGATGTAAATCCAGAATTAGCAGCTGTTTTTAAACCGTTTTCAATGATTTCACGTTCTTCGTATCCAGGTTCTCCAAAAGATACACTACTATCAAACCAACCTTGCGATACATGCAAATTGTCTCGTTTTATTTCACGATAATTTTTAGGATTGGGAATGCTTTTGGAAATCTTGGAAATACGGCCTTTTTCAATTAAAATATCAACCGTTTCATTGTGAAAATCACTTTTAGAATCAACGATGGTTGCAGATTTTATGAGTGCGTTCATTTAAGATATTTTAGAAGTAACATTTCTATTATTAAAAATATTAATGCAAAAATAACAAACCATTTCCATAACGCATTAATAGTTGTGTTACTTTTTATATTATTGATTGTTGTAGCTAAGCTAGTTGTTGTGGTAACACCGTTTAAAGTGCTTAAATCGTAATAATTGAGCGTGCTTTCTGCTCTATTGTAATTGAAACTTAAATTTTGAAGTACCGTTTCTTTATTCTTAACATTCAGAATTCCGGCCGTATTAGGGAAATCTTGAGTTTCTAAGAGAACAGATTTACTATACGTTTTTTGAAGCGGAATTACAGAAGAATCATCAGTGTCTAAAGTTAAAATATCGTCTTGTCCAAGTGCTATTTGTATGGCAATAGTATTGGGTTGACCAATGGTATAATATAATTTTGACAATTTTAAACTCTGTAATCCTAAGTTATACAACACCGGAATTATTAATTGAGAGTTTTTAAAGTTTGAGTTATCTGAATTTAATGCGGAAGAAAAAGCGTAAGTATTAGTGTTTCCTGTTAAGAAAGGAGAACCATCTTCATATGATAAAACACTATTTGAATTTGAAGTAAAAAGATACGACTTTTCAACCTTAGGGTATTGAAAATTGGTAACCTTAGAATAAAACGCATTAGCTAAAAGCGGATGGTCATAGTTAATGCTTGTAATTCGTTTCTCGATAGCGTTTTGATTTCCAAAAGTACTTACAGATAAATCTTTGAATAGTTGATTATAAGAAATGATATCAATTTCATTCGATGGAATAATTAAGAGTTTACCTCCATCATTTTTAAACGCAATTAAAGCTGTTTTTAAAGCGTTTGAAATGGTCTCAAGTTCATTAAGTACAATTAAATTTTGATCTGGAATTAAATTAAAATTCAGTGTATTTAATTTAAAGCTTTTAAAGTCGAATTCATCTTCAGTGTAAATCCGATTTAAAAAAGAATCATCAGCGGTTCCATTAATGGCTAAAACTTTAATTTTTGGTTTCGAATTTATATTAAAATAAAACAAATTATCATATTGCAAGCCTGCATCGTTAATCGTTAATTTTCCATTGATCACTTTATTATTAGGAACCGTAAATGTGGCTTCAGCTTCTTTATCAATGTCCACAGCACTTTTAGTTAACAACACATCATCATTAAATAATGAAATAGTGACGTTTTTAATAGGTTCAGTTTTATTAGATAATTTTACTTTTAATTCTAAAGTTTCAGATGTTGTGTTAGACACATAAATGCTGTCAATACTAATATTAGATGTTATTGTAGATTTAGGTTGTACTAATTGGAGTTGAACAGTAGAATCGGTTTCAAAATTAAAAGGTTGTTCTTTTTGTTGAAAATCAGACACTAAAACTAAATTCTGAGTTGCAGCACTACCTTTAGAAAACAGTTGCTTTCCTTTTAAGTAGGCAGCAGCATAATTAAGTTGTGTTGGAGAATGCTTTAATTGAATTAAATCGTTTTTAAGCGCCTTAACGGTTATGTTTCGGAAGGTTTTGTCGTTAGTAAACAAACTAATAACTTCATCTTCAGGAATTGTGTTTATAACATCTTGTATGGCTTCATTTAACAACGTTCCATTACTACCATTAGCTTGCATACTAAAGGAATTGTCTAAATAAATAACGGTTTCTTGTTTTTGGTTAAACGCCTCTGTGTTTGGAATAAAAGGTTGCGCAAATGCAATAATCACAGAAGCCAAAAGCAGCATACGTGTTACTAGCGTAATCCATTTTTTAAGCTGAGAACTTTTACGTGTTTGTAGCTTTACAGATTTTAAAAATTTAACATTTGTAAATTTAACTTTTTGAAAACGGCGCAGTTGAAATAAATGTATAAGAATAGGAACAACCAGCAAAAATAGTGCGTAAAGTAATTCGGGATTTTTGAATTGCATGCGTTGTTGTTATAGTTTTACACAGACCTGTTAAGTTTTAAAAAACGGATAGGACTTAATAATTCAAATATATAGAATAGAAAGAGATTACCTCGTTTCGCTTTTGAGAAATTTAACAGAAAAAGAAGTAATCAATCATTGACTCCATGTTTTTGGTTTCAAAATAGCTGGTAATTTCTTTTTGTGCTTCGTGATTAGCAACCGTTACAATACTTTGAGGATTCTTAAGCTCGGCTAAAAAGTCAAAATTAAAAAGTTCTTGATCGTAAATATGTTTTCCAATTTTCTTTGGGTTATCACAGATCCAATGAAATGGAATGTTTTGTTTCAAGAGTATTTTTGCTAAAGTTTTTCCTTTGTGTCCTGCTCCCCAAATTGCTAATGGTCGCGAGGTATCATAATTCAATTCTAGAAAGTATTTTACTTTAAGATCTAGAAAAGAATTCTCTGCATAATGCTCATGTGTTCTCGATGTTCTTGTACTGTAATCTCTCCAATGGAGTAGAACATCGCTGCAAGGAATACAAGTATAACCTGCTTTGTAAAACCGAAAAGCTAAATCGTAATCTTCAGGATAGATGTCTGAATTGAAACCATTACAGGAGTCAAAATCCTCGCGATGAAGCATCCAACACGGAGACGGAATCACACATTCTTTATAAATTTCAGAATAATTTTTTCCTTCAACGGTCAATTTATTTAGCCATTGCTCGTAACGCGCAAAACCATCACTAAGTCCGTCTGCTCTAAAATATTTTACTTGTCCAACAGCTAAATGTTGTTTTCCATGTTTTTCAAGATTAGTCACCATGGTTTCTAGTCGGATAGGTGTCATTATATCATCACTATCCATTCTGGTTATGTAACTGCCAGAAGCATAGCTGTATGCTGTTTTTAAGGCGTCTATAATACCATTACCATTATTTTTATAGACTTTTATTCTAACATCGTTTTTAGAGTAATTTTCGACTATAGTAAAAGAAGTATCATCAGATCCATCATCAATAAAGACAGCTTCCCAGTTGGAGTAGGATTGTTTCAAAATAGAATCAAGACAATCTGAAATGAATGCTTCTGTATTTTTAAAAGGGACTAAAACACTAATTAAAGGTGGCATCATGCTGCGAATTTAACAAAACCTTTAGATTTATAATAGTAACACATTGTAGATTTGTGCGTCTTAATAAAAAATTAAATATTTTAACATGAAGAATTATTTAGCCATTCTTGGCTTGAGTATCGTTTTGGTAGGTTGTGGATCTGTGAAATCAAACGTTAACGATTTAGCAATTAGCAATCCTATTGTAACAGCATTAGATTTAACAGCAGTTAATAACGATCGTGTTCCAGTGACTATTAATCCTGGTCGTTTTACTACAGAAACTGTAACCTATAGATTGCCAAGAGTAGTGCAAGGAACTTATTCTGTAAGTGACTTTGGAAAGTATGTAGATGATTTTAAAGCCTTAGATTATGATGGTAACGAATTAGCAACCACTAAGGTTGACGATAACACATGGACAATTGCAGACGCTACAAAATTAGATAAGCTTCAATACTATGTTAATGATACGTTTGATATTGAAACTAATGGTGGAGGCATGCAAGGTGAACAGCCTTTTTCGCCTGCAGGTACTAATATAGAAGAGGATAATTACGTTTTAAACCTTCATGGATTTATTGGTTATTTTGATTCTTTAAAAAATAATCAGTATGCTTTAGATGTTATTGCACCTGCTACTTTTGTTAGAACTTCAGCTTTAGAAAATAAAGGTATAAAGTCTAGCGCAGATGGCAAAACTATAACAAGCAGTTATTTTGCACAACGTTATTTTGACATTACAGATAACCCAATGATGTATGGGAAATTAGATGTCGAAGAATTTATGGTAGGCGATATTAAAATTGTTTTAAGCCTTTACTCTCCAACAGGTAAGCATAATGCAGCTAGTTTAAAAGAGACGGTTTATAAGATGATGGAAGCGCAAAAAAGCTATTTAGGAGATGTAAATAGTACGCCACGTTATGATATTTATGTGTACTTATCTAAAGGAGATGCAACTTCACCAAAAGGTTTTGGAGCTTTAGAGCATCATACATCTACAGTTGTAGTTTTTGACGAAAACAGCAGTTTAGAAGGGCTTAAAGCTTCTATGATAGATGTTGTAGCTCATGAGTTTTTTCATATTGTAACACCATTGTCTGTACACTCAGAGGATGTACATTATTTTGATTACAATAAACCAACATTTTCTAAGCATTTATGGATGTACGAAGGTGTAACGGAATATTTTGCACAGCATTTTCAGATTCATGAAGGGTTAATTGATAACACCACTTATTATAATACTCTAATGTCAGAAATCAATACATCTAAGCGATTGGATGATGCTATGAGTTTCACAATTATGAGTGAGCATATTTTAGATGAACCTTATGCTTCTAATTACTATAATGTATACATGAAAGGTGCATTAATAGGAATGTGTGTCGATATTTTAATGCGTAAAGAAAGCGATGGAAACAGAAGTATGCTATCCTTAATGAAAGAACTATCTGCCAAATACGGAAAAGAAAAGCCTTTTGTAGATGATAATATTATAGCTGAAATCACAGCAATGACGTATCCAAGTGTTGGGGAATTTCTTAAAACACATGTTGAAGGAGATGTACCAATAAATTATAATGAGTTTTTTACAATGGTTGGTTTAGTAAATGGAGAAACAGAAGTAGAAACTAACTATATTTTTGCAGGTGAACAGAATGTTGTTTTTGATGGAGACCAAGCAAAAGGAACTATTTTCTTCTCACCAATGGCATTAAAAAATTCATTCTGGAAATCACAAGGTGTTTTGGCAGGAGATGTAATTAAGAAAGTTAATGGTACAGATTTAACCATGGCTAATGCTCAGCAGATTATTGGTGGTATGTTTGGATGGAAAGAAGGACAAGAAATTACTATGAGTTTAGAACGTAATGGAGAGCCAGTAGAAATAAAAGCAACCCTAACAAAGGCTTATGCTACTAGCGAATCTATTGTTGAAGATGATAATGCAACTGAAGATCAGAAAGCGTTAAGAGCAGCTTGGTTAAAAGGATAATATCTTTTTAGAAATGATATAAAAAAAAGTGCTAGTAATTTACTAGCACTTTTTTTATTTTTCAATAGTAAAACTAAAGGTACTCCCTTTACCTAATTCTGAGGTTACGGAAATAGTTCCGTTTAATTTCTCTACAAGGTTCTTAACCGAACTTAATCCAATTCCTGTACTAGATTTACTAAAATCATTTTTTATACTTTGAAATATTTCAAATATGGTGTCTTGTTTATCTTCAGGAATACCAATGCCGTTATCAGTTACATTGAATTTATGATGATCCTCTAAAGATTCATAACTGATGTCTACAATACGTTTTGGTTTGTTATTATATTTTATAGCGTTGTCTACGAGATTAATCAGTATTTGTGATAATGCCGATTTGTTTATATGCTCAATTGTGTTTTCTGTATATATAATCTCATCTCCTTCAATGATTAAAATCTGACTAATATCTTTGCATAATTCACTAAGTTCAACCGTTTCTCGCTTAGAGTATACCAATTCACTAGTTTTATAATGCTTCAAGATTCCGTCAATATAATCTTTTAGGATATTAGCAGACTCTTCAATAGTATTAATATAGAGTTCAGAATCTTCTGAGAGTGCACTATCATTTTCGTCTTTAAGTAAATCAACTAATGAAATTATATTAGAAAGCGGAGATTTTAAATCATGAGAAACATGACTCGCAAACATTTTTAGTTGCTCATAACGAACCTTTAGCTCTTTGTTAGCTTCTTCTAATTTATAATTGTTTCGCCTAAGCTCAAGTAATTTTACAACTTGCTTTCCTAATATTTTTAGAGCATTTATTTGAGACTCATCTAACTCTCTTGGTTTATGATCATAGATGCAAAGTGTTCCTAATTTGTAGCCGTCTTCATTTTTTAGAGGGACTCCTGCGTAAAAAATAGCATTCTGTTCTGTAATTAAAGGATTGTCTTTAAAGCGTTCGTCTTCTCTCGCATCTTTAATTATTAAAATTTCATCTTCTAATATCGCGTGTCCACAAAAGGAAGTGTTTCTAGGAGATTCGTTAAATGGTATACCATAATGCGATTTAAAAAAGTTCCGATTTTCATCGATAGTCGTAATTAAGGCTATTGGCATATCGCAAATAGAAGCTACAAGTTTTGTGATGTTGTCATAATCTTGCTCAGGTAACGTATTTAAAATATTGTAAGATGTAACTGCTTTTAATCGCTGCGCTTCGTTTTCAGGAAGTTTAGGTGAGATCATATTTCAAGGGGGCTTAAAATTGAATAATTTATTCTAACATATTTACGTAAAAATAATGTTTGTGGTGTTGTTACAATAAAATTTAACATTTTTAAGTGTTTTTAGTCAGATGGTTATGTGCTTTTTGAATCTTAATTTTTTTTAGAATAACTTTTTATTTGTGAGAGTATTTTTTTATATCACTAGAGTTGAAATCAGAACCCTTCAAAAACTCCCAATCCAAATAAGGCGAAATCATATTTTACAGGATCAGAAGCATCTAATTTACGTAAAGCGCTGTCTAATTCATCTAAAGCTTTACCATCATTTTGTTTTCGTTTTAGTAAACCTAGCTTTCTTGCAACGTTACCAGAATGCACATCCAAAGGACAACTTAATTGCGATGAGTTTAATGATTGCCAAATCCCAAAATCTACACCATTATTATCATTTCTAACCATCCAACGTAAAAACATGTTAATACGTTTGGCTGCGGAATTTTTAAGCGGATCACTTATATGTTTTTGTGTACGCTCTAAATGTGGTTGCTCAAAGAATACTTTTTTGAATTGATGAATACTATTTTGAAGCGATTTTGGTTCCGCATGTTGAGCAAAAACCGACTCTAAACCATGGTGGTTTTTGTAGATGTTATTTAAGCTTTTAATAAACTGCATAAAATCTGAGCCATTAAAAGTACGATGTACAAATGGAGTCAATTTTTCTAAATCAGATGCTTCGTGTTGTGTAATAAACTCAAAAGGGGAGTGGTCTAATAAATCCATCATTCGATTAGCATTTTTAATAATGCTTTTTCGATTTCCCCAAGCAATAGTCGCTGTTAAAAATCCTGCGATTTCAATATCTTCTTTTCTTGAGAATAGATGCGGAATCTGAATAGGATCGCTCTCAATAAATTTTGGATGATTATATAGATTTACTTTCTCATCGAGGAAGTCTTTTAATTCTGATTTTTTTAGTTTCAATTTTATTATCTAATTAGATTGTAAAAAAAATATGTTGTTTGAAGTTTTATTGATTCAGGTAGTCATTAATTCCTGTAAACAGTTAACTTCAATTTAGTGTAAATTAGCAACATCAATTTTAGAGCAATAATGACAGAAAAAGAGATAAAAAAGGATATAATTAGTGCAATTAGTCAAGGAGCTTTAAAAGTTGAACTTTATCAAAAATACGAAACTGAAATAGATGATGAGAATCTTAGAGGAATTTTGGCATCGAGACCATCTTATAAAAATTGGAAAAGATTTAAAAAAATGCATTTACTTCTTTCTTTAATTTGGGGCTTTTATTTGTTTTTTGAGCTGTTTAATATTTTTGAATTAGCAATGTTTTTTGATCTTAAAATTATAGTTTCATTATTGCTTTCGGCTTATATAACAATTAATATATGGAAATTTGATGGCCGGTTTTTTTTACCTGGAATAATTTGGTTTTCATTCACAATTCTGCGATCATTTAGTGTAACATTTAATGAGTATCAATATGATCCGGATTTTAAGATAATCCTTCTTTTTGCGACTATTTATAGTTTGGTTTTAGCTGTAGGAATTTATATTATGTACTATTTACGAAAGAATATTTTTAGCTACATGAAATGGTTTAAGCCAGTTTTAAACACTGAAGGAAAAATAAAATTTGAATAAGAATTAAGAGTTTCAGCTGATATAATTGATCCTTTTATTATTTTTCTCATTAGCTAACTATAAAGTTTTAAAAAAAAGCAGCATTTTGTATCATACAAAATGCTGCTTTTTTATGTGTTATAAATGCTATTTCATCGCAATCATACTAATTTCAACATTTACAAATTTAGGGAGATTGGCTACTTCAACGGTTTCTCTTGCAGGTGCAGTCGCTTCGTCAAAATAATTACCATAAACCTCATTGATTTGTTTAAAATTATTCATGTCACTAATAAATATAGAAGACTTAATAACGTTTTCAAAAGTCATGTCTGCAGCTTCTAAAACAGCTTTCATGTTTTCCATGACTTGCTTAGTTTCAGTTTTAATATCGTCTATAACCAATTCCATAGTTTCTGGGTGTAATGCAATCTGCCCAGATGTATAAAGTGTGTTTCCTGTTAAAATAGCCTGATTGTATGGTCCTATTGGTGCTGGTGCTTTTGGAGTGTTTATTATTTTTTTCATAGTGTTTTGCCTAAAAGTGAGAATCTTATTAAGTTAGTAATACACAAATTTAAGATTTTTTTTCTAAGAAAGATATGGCAATAGATAAGAAAAAAAGCGGCAATATATAAAGGAAATAAAACAAAATAGACGAAGCTTTAAAAGCATCTTTAGTCACCTATAATTGTTGATCTGATTGTTTTTGTTTATCGTATTTTAAATCTTTAAGCAAGTTAGATTTTATTCCAATAAAGAAGTTCCAAGAGCTACGATCACTAAATGGTATCCAAGAAAAATTCATACGCCAACTCATTAAATCCCGTTCAAAACGTAATTGAGTATACGTAAAGCCATTGTTTAAAAAATCGTAACCTGAAGAGGCTCCAAGACTCCATTTAGGAGATATGTCTACGTCGCCAGAAAACATTAATGAGTGTGAGGATATATTATCGTCTCTTCTTGTATTTGTATAGTTTGCAGAATAGGCCAATCGTAAACTCCATGGCATCGCGTATTTATACAATTCATTCTTGTCTTCGTCTTTCTCTTCTTCGCCATTTCGATCAGAGAGTCGTGTGTTAGCAAAATCTTCAGATTTACCAAAGAGGTCATCTGTTCGTCCTCCTGAGCGCGCAGACTCTTGAGATGAGGCTCTAGATTCAGCAGATTCATCACCAGAAAAACTATCATTAGAAAGTGTGTAACTCATGCTCATGTTGGCAGATGTTAATCTAAATAGACTACCTCCATTATTAATATTAAAAGTGTTAATGACATCGTTATTGCTATCTAAAGCATATGGATTAAGTGTCATTCCAAAATTAATACTCATTTTATTATTTAAAATTTGAGTACCACCAGTTACACGAACAGGACTTATATTTAATGAATCTGCAGCAAGATCATAAGCTGTAGAAAAACTAAGATTGTTTAGTATGGTTATTTTTTCAGGTTCTGTACTTGTAGAATCTTTAGCACGAATTTTAGCTTCAATATTATTGCCTAAAGAAAGACCGACACTACTAGAATAATTATTGCTTGGTGTTCCGTATAAAGAATTTTCAAATCGTGTGTATTCTACTTGGTCAGTTGTAGTTCCATCAGCATCAATAACATCATAAGTTTCATAATACTGATCAAAAGCAGGTGTAATTGAGTAGCTTAATGATGGTCTCATGACGTGCCTTATAGCTTTTATTTTTGCCGTTTTGTCTTCGTTTTCAAAATCATACATACCATAAATAGTGGTACCAACGCTAGCTCCTACATTATAGGTTAGGAAACGATCAAAACCGCTTTGGTCTATGGTAACAACCTCTTCATTGGTTTGGTCGTAAGAACGATTAATGGTATTTAATGTCCAATTTTCTTCAAGATTAGCATTGGCACTTACACTAAAATAATCAAACACTTTAAAGTTTGTGGTTAAGGGTATAGTGTGTTTCATACCTGTAATAGCATCATCAAACATTTCACTTTTACCAAATATGGAATCGTTGGTTTGTATGTTATACTCAGCTCTAGACGTTAATTGAAGATTGATATTCTGAATAATACCTTTTTTAGAACCTGTTTTTGGGGCAAAAGGGTAAATTCTACCTACAGATGCCTGCACTGTTGGTAACGTTAAATCTATATCTCCTGTATTTGTGTTTTGACTATGTGTGGCTGTTAAACTTAAATTTACCTGAGGTTCTCCGGAAAATGTTTTGGAATAAGAAACAGAAGATGATAAGGTGTTATTTAAGAAACTAGACTGATTCAATTGGTTTATAGATTCTTGAAAATAAGTACTACTACCTAAGTTAACAGAAGCAGAAAAACGCGAATTCGGATTTGCCTTAGTGTCTTGGCTGTGCGACCATCTAATGTTGTAAATCGTACTTTGACTAAAATCGGGAAACCCACGTTCGCTAGAGAGCAAGTTTTCATATCTAAAGCTTAAATTCCCCTTAAACTTATAGCGTAAAGCATAATTATTTTCAATACGTAATCCGTAACTTCCATTGGTGTAATAGTCACCCAATACGGCTAAATCTAAATAATCATTAATCGCAAAATAGTAACCACCGTTTTGTAAATTGTAACCTCTATTACTGTCCTCACCAAAGGATGGAAAAATAATACCAGACGTTTGTTTTTTTGTCATTGGAAAAAATGCAAATGGTAACGCAATTGGTGTTGGTACACCATAAATTTCCATATAAGTTGGTCCAACAATGACCTTTTGGTTTGGTACCAATTTCATTTTAGTTGTTACAAATTGGTATTCGGGATCTTCTTCATCTTCTGCTGTTGTAAAGCGACCATTCTTCATAAAATAAACAGAATCGTTTTCCATTTTTGTTATTGGAGAATAGACTTTAAAACCTTGTTGTTCTGTTCTAGAATTAAAAACTAATGCTTTTTTAGTTTCGGTATTAAAAATGATTGAATCTGGCTCAATAACATTTTCGCCTTGTGTAAAAACAGGTCTTTGAGAATAACCAGTAGAATCTTTTAAACGTCCTGCATAAACTAAGTTTTTGCTATAATCAATAACAATAACTCCAGCCTTAATTTCCATATCCTCGTACAAAACTTCAGCCTGGTTATATAAATATATCTTCTTCTTTTTTTGACTTAAAGACATATAATCGGCAGCTTTGTATTTTACTGTACCAGTTAATAGTGGTTTTTTCTTTAATGAATCTTTTTTAGTGGAATCAATTTCCTTTGTAAGTACGGGAGGTTTAGTTAAAGAATCGATAGAAACAGATGCAGTGTCTTTTACTTGCTTTGCAGGAATTGAAGTGTTCTTTCTTGGTAATTCTTGGGCAAAGCTAAACGTGTTAATAAACACTGTAAAACTCAAGGTAAAAAGTATGTATAAGCTTTTTGTATGCAAAGGTTTTAAATGTATTTTTGTAAAAGTATGGCTCGGTTTTTGAAACGCCAAAAGTACAGCTATTTTTTTGTGAATAATTATTAAAATTATAAATTAAAAATTACTGTTTTTAAAATATCAGCGCGTAATAAATCGAGATTATAATCCGTTAAACTAAATATGCAAACGACATCAAAACCCATAATAGTATTTGTTATCCTTTTATTTATAAGTTCTTTAACATCTTATGCTTGCTTGCATGCGCAAGAAGATAGGTTTGTTGTGGTCTTAGATGCAGGACATGGAGGTCATGATTCTGGAAATATAGGTAATGGACACAGTGAAAAAAATATAGCACTTAAAGTGACATTAGAAGTCGGAAAAGCTTTAGAGAAAAATCCGGATATCAAAGTGATCTATACGCGTAAAACAGACGTTTTTATAGAATTACATGAACGTGCAAATATTGCTAATAAAGCAGATGCAGACTTATTTGTGTCTATACATTGTAATGCGCACAGCTCGCAAGCCAGCGGAACAGAAACGTTTGTTTTAGGTGAAAAAAATACAGGGCGTAATTTTGATGTCGCCAAACGTGAGAATGAAGTGATCTTTTTAGAGGACAACCATGAGGAGAACTATGAAGGATTTGATCCGAGTTCTCCAGAATCTACAATTGCTATTGGTATAGAACAAGAAGTTTATGTAGAACAAAGCATTGTTTTAGCCCGAAAAATTGAAGATAATTTTATAAGCAAAGCTAAACGTAAGAGTAGAGGACTAAAGCAAGCAAGTTTATTAGTTATACGTAATACTTATATGCCTAGTGTTTTGGTAGAGGTTGGATTTTTGACAAATAATACTGAAGGAAAATATCTAAATACTAAAGCAGGGCAAACAAAAATGGCGAGTGCCATAAAGACTGCTATTTTAGATTATAAAAGTGAACTAGACCAAAATGTTGGTAGTCGTGTGTTATTTGGAGATCAGCAAGATACAGTCGTAGAAGAAACTGTAGAACCAAGAATAATTGAAGGCGTTATCTTTAAAGTTCAAATTTCTGCAAGTTCTAGAGAATTAGAAGCCAAATCTTATAATTTTAAAGGGCTCACTGAAATATCACGAGAAAAATCGGGTAATCTATATAAGTATTATAGTGGTAAAACTTCAGATTATAATAAAGTAAAACAACTTCAGAATACTGCTAAATTAAATGGCTATACTGGTGCATTTGTTGTTGCTTTCAAAGGCTCGAAAAAGATTAGTGTTACTGAGGCATTAAAGTCTAAATAATTTTATTTTTTAGATTTATTTCTTGTCATAATTCTTAAAATCCACAATTACTTTTCAACTGTTAAGGTGTTTATTTATAGTTGCTTGTTGTCGTAATGTTACTGTTGTTATTCTATAATTATTTTAGAAAACAGTAATTTTAAAGGCAAAAGAATAACAAGATAAATTTATATAAACATTATTAATATATTTATTCCTAATTTTGTTTACAAACTAAAGCAAAGCCCATTGAAAATCTCAAGAGAAGTTAAAACAGCAATATTGGTCATAGCTGGTATCGCTTTTTGTATCTATTTATTTACATACCTAAAAGGTGAAGATTTATTTGATAATTCAAACACTTACTACACAGAATTTGATTATAATGCCTTAAAGATGTCGTCTGCTGTAACTATAAAAGGTAATAGAGTCGGGAAAATCGAAGGAATAAAATATGATTTCGATTCAGGAAAAACACGTATTTCATTCTCAGTAACTCCAGAATTAAAATTCTCTAAAAATAGTAGTGTTAGATTATATCAAGACGGTTTAATGGGAGGTAATGCCTTGGCAATTGTAGAATCAGATGATGGTGAAATTGCAAAGTCAGGTGATTTTATTAAATCGGAAGTAAAGCCAGGAATGATTTCTACCTTAGAAAAGAATTTCTCGGGCATTAGTGAAGATTTAGGGTCTACAATTCGGTCATCAGATTCGCTATTAACTAATTTAAACGCTTTAGTTATCGATGATTCTGAAGAAGGATTAAAGCAAACCATTGCAGAACTTAATTCAACTTTAAAATCATTTAAAGGGTTGTCATATAATGTAAACAACTTAGTAAAGCAGAACGATGAGAAAATTGCTTCTGTATTAGATAATTTTGATAAAACTAGTGCAGAATTAGCAATTCTAATAAAAGATCTAAACGAATCAAAGCTTTCCAATACTGTTAAGAATTTAGATGAAATGATTCTGAAATTTAATCAATTAGCATCTGGATTGCAAGCAGGAGAAGGATCCATGGGGAAATTGTTAAAAGACGATGCGCTTTACGATAATTTAGAAAATTCCACTAAACAATTAGAGTTATTACTTTTAGATATTAAATTACATCCTGCGAGATACAGACGTATATTGTCTAAGAAAGAGATTCCTTATGAGGAACCAACGCAAGAGCAATTAAATAATAATTAGAACCTTCCAAATCATGGAATACTTACCAAATATCATTTTTGCCGTTATTTTAATAATAGGAATTGGCTATTTTGCTAGAAATGTAAAAAAGCTAATCCGAAATATTAAATTAGGACACGAAGTCGATGCTAGTGAAAATACTGCTGAACGTTGGAAAAACGTGATCAATATCGCTCTAGGACAAAGTAAATTGATAAGAAGACCCGTTTCTGGTTTTCTTCACGCTATAGTTTACGTTGGCTTCATTATCATTAACATAGAAGTTTTAGAAATTATTATTGACGGAATTTTTGGAACACATCGTATTGGTCAAGAGGTTTTGCCTGCATCTTTATATGGTTTCCTAATAGGATCTTTTGAGGTTTTGGCTGTTTTAGTTTTAGTGTCTGTTATCATCTTTTGGATCAGAAGAAACATTATTAAAGTAAAACGTTTCTTTAGTGCAGAAATGAAAGGTTGGCCAAAGAATGATGGTAATATTATTCTGTATTTCGAAGTTGTACTTATGTGTTTATTCTTAGTGATGAATGCTTCAGATACACCATTTCAAGCGGCTGATTCAGGAAATGTAATTTCACAATTTATTGCACCATGGTTTAGTGGTTTTTCAGAAGGAACGCTTCATATTATAGAAAAATCAGCGTGGTGGATTCACATTGTGGGCATTCTAGTATTCTTAAACTATCTATATTTTTCTAAGCATTTACATATTCTTTTAGCATTTCCTAATGTGTATTTTGGAAAATTGGAGCCAAAAGGAAAATTCAATAACCTTGACGCTGTAACTGCCGAAGTGAAATTAATGATGGATCCTGATGCAGATCCTTATGCAGCACCAGCAGAAACTGCAGAAGATGAAGTTCCTGCTAAGTTTGGTGCCAGTGATGTTATGGATTTAACGCAGGTGCAATTACTTAACGCTTATACCTGTACAGAATGTGGACGTTGTACAAGTGAGTGTCCTGCAAATTTAACAGGAAAGAAATTGTCTCCTCGTAAGATTATGATGGATACTAGAGATCGATTAGAAGAAGTTGGTAAAAACATAGATCTTAATAAAGGAAAGTTTGTAGACGATGGCAAACAACTTTTAGGAGATTACATTACTAACGAAGAACTTTGGGCTTGTACTACTTGTAATGCATGTGTAGAAGCTTGTCCTGTAAGTATAGATCCATTATCAATTATTATGGAAATGCGTCGTTATTTAGTGATGGAGCAAAGTGCTGCACCAATGGAATTAAATAATATGATGACCAATATAGAAAATAACGGAGCACCTTGGCCTTACAACCAAATGGACCGTTTAAATTGGAAAGACGAGAATTAGTATAGTTTAAGGGTTTAAAAAGTTGAATTGTTTATTTGTTAAATAATAACTCAGATTAGAGTTAAACGAATATTCGATTACACAATTAACCAAATTAACGATTAAACTTTAAAAGAATGAGCGAGCAACTAATAGTGCCAACTATGGCAGAAATGATGGCAGAAGGTAAACAACCAGAAATTTTATTTTGGGTTGGTTCTGCAGGAAGTTATGACGATAGAGCAAAGAAAATAACAAGAGCTTTTGTAAAGATTCTTAACAAAGCAAACGTCAATTTTGCCGTTTTAGGAACCGAAGAAAGTAATACAGGTGATGTTGCCAAACGTGCTGGAAATGAATTCTTATTTCAGATGCAAGCCGTTATGAATATTGAAGTACTTAACGCATACGAAGTTAAACGCATTGTAACTTGCGATCCACATTCATTTAATTGTTTAAAGAACGAATATCCAGGATTAGGTGGTCAGTATGATGTAATACACCATACTCAATTTATAAAAGAATTGATGGAATCTGGTCGTTTAACTTTAGAAGGCGACACCTACAAAGGAAAACGTATTACGTTTCACGATCCTTGTTATTTAGGACGCGCAAACAGTGTTTATGAAGCACCAAGAGATGTGCTTAAAAAAACCAATGCAACACTTGTTGAAATGAAACGACACAAAGGTACAGCCTTATGTTGTGGAGCAGGAGGCGCACAAATGTTTAAAGACGCAGAACCAGGAAATAAGGAAATCAATGTCCTTAGAACTGAAGATGCTTTAGAAACATTACCAGAAATTATAGCAACAGGTTGTCCTTATTGTAATACTATGATGACAGATGGTGTAAAATTCAAAGAAAAAGAAGGGGATATAAAAGTGATGGATATTGCTGAGTTAATTGCTAATGCATAATTGTATATAAAGTAATGGGCAATAATATTGAAAAATTACCATTAAAAAAGAGAGTTGTTGGCGGAATTTTCATTGGTTTGTTTTACGCATTGTTAATGGCAGGTTATGATTATTATACAGACGTTCCATTTTCTTTTTTGAAATTTTTATTCCATAGTCTCGTTTTTGGATTTCTTATGAGTTTTGTTTTTAGGTATAAAATCACAAAAAGTAAAGATTAATAATAAGTCTAAACAATGAACTTCACAAATCTAGAAATCCAAGCAGAAGACTTACCAAAGGTTGAAGAGCTTGTTCTAAAACCCATTTCAAAATCGTATTTAAAAATTATAGCACTTAATAAATTGGCAATTTATGCAGCTTTAATTGGGTTGGTATTTGGTTTTTGGTATTTTATAGAAAAGGAAGATAACATTCAATTTAATTTATGGTACGTCCTTTCTGCAGTTCTTGTATTGTGTATCCTTAATTTCATTATTTCCGTATTAGCATTTAAAAAACGAGCATATGCCATTCGAGAGCACGATGTAGTTTATGCTAAAGGATTAATTGTGCATTCAGTAACTACAGTTCCAATTTCTAGAATTCAACATGTTGAAGAATCACGAAGTTGGTTAGCAAGATATTTCGGATTAGCGACACTCAAAATATTTACAGCAGGCGAAGCAGGAAGCGATTTAAGTATTCAAGGCTTGCCACATCTCGAAGCCAAACAAATTAAGGAAGTAATTAGCAGCGAGATTAATGGAAACAACTGATTTCTCTCAACCTATAAGGCAGTCTGCTAAAGGGATAATAGTCATTTTTGTATTTAACTTATTTAAGTTTTTTAAAAAATTCCTTGTGTTTTTTATTGCTTTTGGAATTCAGGTAATAAGAAAAAAATCATTTGGAGGTGTCACACCAACAATGATGTATTTGGGATTAATAGCGATGTTGGTTTTTCTTTTAATCTTTGCTATTTTAAAATATCTCAATTTTAAGTTTCATCTCAGTAAAGACGATTTTCATTTAGCCACAGGAATTATAAATAAAGACAATACTATTATTCCGAAGTCTAAAATTCAGAATGTATATATAAAGCAAAATTTTCTACAACAACTTATCAATGTGGTTTCTCTAAAAATTGAAACCGCTGGAGACAAAAAATCTGAAATAGAAATTAGTGCTTTAGATAAGCCAACAGCTTTATTATTAAAGAAGAGATTATTCAATAAAATAAGTGTAGAATCTGAAGAAGTAGAACAAATAGAAACTGTAGAAAAACAAAATATTTTCTTCAGAGTGACACCAAAACGTTTGCTTTTAGAAGGCTTATCTCAAAATCATTTTAAGAGTTTTTTACTAATTGTAACTTTCGGTTACGGGATTTATAATGAGTCCAAAGATTTTTTAGAAGCATTAGAATTAGAGAAACATGTAGAAGGTATTGTAAATCTAGATGAAACTGACTTATTCAATCTAATAATCACTAATGTTATTCTTGTAATAGCAGTGGTTTTGTTTTCATTTCTATTTTCAGTGGCAAAAACGTTTATTATAAACTTTAATCTAGAGGTTGTAGAAAATCAGAAAACCATAGAAATTAATAAAGGCCTTTTTAATAAGGTATCGTTGAGCTTAACACCAAGTAGAATTCAGAATTTAGTAATCACTACCAATCGTGTAAAACAATATTTTGGTTTATATAGCATGTCAGTTAAGCAAGCGATGGTTAATGCTAAACAACAAAAGAATTTTAAAATTGTAGCTTTAGAAAAAGACCAACTTAACTATTTAACAAATAAACTTTTATCAGACTATAATCGTGAGGGAGAAACCGGAAAACCACAACCTTATTTTGTGCTAATTTCGGCTTTAGGCATGTTGTTTTTTATTGTTTTAGCCAATGCTTTGGCGCTGTTTCTTTTTGGAATAGACATGTTATGGATTAATGTTATTTATCTGCCTTTTGCAATGTTTTATGTCTATTTCGAATATAAAAAATCGTACTATATAATTTCTAATAATTTTGCAACTCTCGGAAGCGGAGTCATCGATACGACCACCAATATTTTAGAAACACATAAAATACAAGCTATAAAACTAAAACAAACTATTTTTCAAAAACGAAGAGGTATTGCTTCAGTGGTTATTTCAACGGCTTCAAAATCAGTTACAATTCCTTATGTGTCTAAATCAGAGGCTTTATCTATTTACAATTTCTTGTTATATAAGGTAGAATCTCAGGATAAAGATTGGATGTAAAATTGTATTTTTGTTTTTAGAAAAAATAGAATTTTATGCTAGTCGATTTTAATACCTTACCAGAAGAATCAAGAGTTTGGATATATCAAGCCAACCGTTCGTTTTCAGACGAAGAATTAGAACAACTTAAATCACAATTAGATACATTTATAGAAGCTTGGACAGCGCACGGAAAAGATTTAAAAGCAGGCTATAAGTTAGTCTATAAACGCTTTATTGTCATCGCCATGGATCAGAGTTTAAACAATGCAACAGGTTGTTCAATTGATGCTTCAGTGAGTTTTATTCAGCAATTAGAGCAACAGTATAATGTTGATTTAATGGATAAAATGAATGTATCTTATAAACAAGGTGAGTTTGTGGCTTATAAATCATTAGTTGATTTCAAGAAAATGGCACAACAAAAAGCGGTTTCCAAGAACACTATTGTTTTTAATAATTTAGTGGTAAATATTGCAGAATTCAATGAGAATTGGGAAGTTCCTGCAAGTGATAGTTGGCATAGCCGATTTATTAAATAAGACTTCATTTAAAAAACTTTCATATTTAAAATAGATTAGTCACTTTTACTGTTTATAACAACTGACTATCAATCAATAATTAATTTCACATTGTGGCAACAGACATTTTTTTACTAAATATTTCAGGACAAGATAAACCAGGATTAACATCATCATTAACTAGTGTTTTAGCAGAATACGATGCTAAAATTTTAGATATCGGACAAGCTAATATTCACGATACGTTATCGTTGGGTATTATGTTTGAAATTAAATCTGGTAAAAAATCGGCGGCAGTGCTTAAGGATTTATTGTTTAAGGCTTATGAGCTTGGCATAAAAGCTAAATTCAAACCAATTTCGCTAGACGATTATGAGAACTGGGTAAGCCTTCAAGGAAAAGACCGCTACATCATTACCATTTTAGGTGAAAAATTAGCGGCAGAACAAATTTCTGAAGTCACTAAAATAATTTCAGAAAAGAATTTAAACATTGATTCTATTAAACGATTAACAGGCCGATTATCATTGATAAAAAAGGAAGAATATCCTAGAGCTTCTATTCAATTATCAATAAGAGGTAAAATTAGTGATAAAACGGATTTTACTCAGAAATTCATGGAGATTTCTAGAGAATTAGATGCCGATATTGCTTTTCAAGAAGATAATATTTTTAGACGAAATAGACGTTTAGTTTGTTTTGATATGGATTCAACGTTAATACAAACTGAGGTTATAGATGAGCTTGCAGAATTAGCAGGAGTAGGAGAGCAAGTAAAAGCAATTACAGAATCTGCTATGCAAGGCGAAATTGATTTTAACGAGAGTTTTAAAAAGCGAATGAAACTTTTAGAAGGCTTAAGTGAATCTGTATTACAAGAAGTTGCAGAACGTTTACCAATTACAAAAGGGGCTAAACGCTTAATTGATACACTGCATTACTACGGATTTAAAACCGCTATTCTATCTGGTGGATTCACTTATTTTGGTCATTATCTTCAGAAAAAATTGGATATCGATTACGTGTATGCTAATCAGTTAGAAATTAAAGATGGTGCCTTAACAGGTGGTTATCTTGGAGATATTGTAGATGGTAATAAAAAAGCCGAATATTTACAATTAATAGCAGACGAAATGGGAATAGATATTAGCCAAACCATTGCTGTAGGAGATGGCGCAAATGATTTGCAAATGCTTAATCTTGCTGGTTTAGGGATTGCTTTTCATGCCAAACCTAAAGTAAAAGACAATGCACAAAGTTCAATTTCAAGTATTGGTCTAGATGGTGTTTTGTACCTTTTAGGTTATCATGATCGTCAAATAGATTTACTATCTTAATCTTCATATTTTAAGATGGATTACCGAGTTATAAATCTATCTTAAAGTCTCTAAACTTCCTTTGAATTATGGTAATTTGGCACAATATTCGTTATCATCTAATGAACGATAAATTGAAGGAGGATTAATTCGAATTATTTTTTCATTTTATTAGATGAATTAAATTCACAAACGATAAAAGATTGCCAATGCGTTACCTTGCTATTATTCTTATATATGGTTGTTTTCAAGTTAATTTTGCTCAAAATTATGCAGAAAAACCACTTCAAACTAAAGACTCAATCCAACAAAAAAAATGGGTAGATAGTCTTTATAATTCCATGTCTGTAAATGAAAAAATCGGACAATTATTTATGGTTCAGGTGTTTTCAGACAAAGGAAAAGCACACGAAACAAGTATTGCAAAACTAATTACAGGTCAGCATATTGGTGGTTTAATCTATTCTAACGGAGGACCAATTCGCCAAGCCAGATTAAATAACGAGTTGCAAGCTGCTTCAAAGATTCCGTTGTTAGTAGGAATGGATGCAGAATGGGGATTAAGTATGCGATTAGATTCTACTTATGCTTTTCCTTGGAATATGACACTTGGTGCAATTTCTGATAATGAATTAGTAGAACAAACAGGACGACAAATAGGAGAACATTGCAAGCGATTAGGTGTTCATTTTAATTTTGCACCCGTTTTAGATATTAATACAAACCCTAAAAATCCTATTATTGGTAACCGTTCTTTTGGAGAAGACAGAGATAATGTCACAGAAAAAGGGTTGGCTTTTATGAAAGGTATGCAAAGTGCTGGAACGTTGGCAAACGCGAAACATTTTCCAGGTCATGGAGATACAGAAGAAGATTCACATTTAAAATTGCCTACTATAAATTTTAGTGCAAAACGTATAGATTCCATAGAACTTTATCCATACAGAAAATTAATAAAAGAGGGTTTGGCTAGTGTAATGGTAGCCCATTTAAATGTACCTAGTTTAGAAGCTCGTAGAGGATTTCCTTCGTCATTATCTAAACATATTGTAACGGATATTTTAAAAGATAGTTTAGGATTTAATGGACTAATTTTTACAGATGCATTAACCATGAAAGGTGCTGCAGATTATGTAGCTCAAGGAGTTGATGGATCAAGAACTAAAAGTACAATTAAAGGTGGCGAAATTGATTTAATGGCCTTTTTAGCTGGTAATGATGTGATGTTAATGTCTGAAAATCCAGAAAAAGGAATAGCGAAATTTGTTGAAGCATTTAATAACGGAACAATAACAGAAGATCGCTTAGCACATTCGGTTAAGAAAATATTGATGGCTAAATATAAGGTTGGATTGCAAAATTATTCACCTATTGGTATCTATGATTTAGAAAATGATTTAAATAGACTTAAAGACGATTTACTCTATGAAGAACTCATGGAGAACGCCATTACTGTAGTTAAGAATACTAATGATTTATTACCACTTCGTGATTTAGAAACAAAGAAAATAGCATACGTGTCATTGGGCGATGATAGTGGTTCTGTGTTTTTAGACGAGTTAAAAAAATACACTGAAGTTCATGAGATAAAAGCAGACCAGCTTGATGGAGTAATTTCAAAACTTCAAAATTACAACACGGTTGTTGTTGGTTTTCATAAGTCCAATGCTAACCCATGGAAAAGTTACAAATTTTCTCAAAAGGAATTGGCTTGGTTGTACGAAATTGCTAGAACCAATACTATAATTTTAGATGTATTTGCAAGACCTTATGCCTTAAATGATTTAGCGTCTATTGAAAATATTGAAGGCATAGTCATGAGTTATCAAAATAGTAAGATTGCTCAAGAAAAGTCAGCGCAATTACTTTTTGGAGCTATTTCTGCAAAAGGAAAATTACCAGTAAGTACAGGTGCGTTTTTTCCTGTTGGCACTGGAGAAACTTATAATTCACTCATGAGTTTAAGTTATGGTTTGCCGGAACGTGTTGGTATGGATTCTAAATTGTTAGGTAGAATTGATTCTATTGCAAACTATGCTATTGATGGTAAAATGACACCGGGAATTCAGTTAATAGTTGCCCGAAAAGGAAAAGTGGTTTACAATAAAAATTTCGGTTACCATACGTATGCTAAAAAGAACAAGGTAGATGCAGATGATATTTATGATGTTGCGTCACTTACAAAAATCTTGGCGACACTTCCAGTACTAATGGAATTGGAAGAAAAAGGCTCTATATCGCTCGATGATAAGTTGAGTACTTTAATGCCAGAATATAAAAATACCAATAAGAAAAATGTAACCCTAAAGAAAATGTTATCGCATTACGCTCAACTTAAACCTTGGATTCCATTTTATTATGCCACTTTAGATACGGTTACTAAAAGACCAGATCCTAAATATTATAGAAAAACAAGAACTAAAGGTTTTGAAGTAGAAGTCACCAATACGCTCTTTATGCGTAATGATTACAAAGACTCAATTCAAAAAATAATTAGAGAGAGTGATTTGTTATCAACCTTACGTTATCGCTATAGTGATTTACCATATTATATTCTTAAAAACTATCTTGAAGGTTTTTACGATAAGCCATTGAGTGAAATTGCAGAAGATCGTTTTTACAAATCTCTTGGAGCAAATTACACCACTTATAATCCACGTAAAAAGTTTAGTTTAAAGGATATTGTACCAACTGAAATAGACGATTATTACCGTTTTAAAAAAGTACATGGTTACGTACATGATATGGGTGCTGCAATGCAAGATGGAGTTGGAGGACATGCAGGTGTATTTAGCAATGCCAATGATGTCGCTAAAATAATGCAAATGTATTTACAGAAAGGTTTCTATGGAGGAAAACGTTATTTTAAAAATGAAACCGTAGATAAGTTTAACTACTGTTATTATTGTGCAAACAATAATAGAAGAGGTATTGGCTTTGATAAACCGCAATTAGGAGAAGAAGGACCAACATGTGGATGTTTATCTATGACAAGCTTTGGACATTCTGGTTTTACAGGGACTTATGCTTGGGCAGATCCTGAAGAAGAAATTGTCTATATATTTTTAGCAAACAGAACGTATCCTAAAGCGGGTAAGAATTTACTTTTACGTGAAAATATTAGAACAGAAATTCAACGTTTAATCTATGAAGCGATTATAGATTAAGAACTTAAAGTTATAAGTTGAATTTTTTTTGAAACTGTAAGTTTTTTAACTTACTTAAGACTATTATTTAAATTATAATGCCTTGGAGAGAGTAATCGAAACCTGTTTTAGTTGAATTATTAAAACCTTTCAACTGCGCTCTACGAGACATCATTTATATATTTAAGAAACAGATGAAAATAGGAATAGTATGTTACCCAACATTTGGAGGTAGTGGAGTCGTTGCAACGGAATTAGGCTTAGAGCTTTCAAAACGAGGACACGAGATTCATTTTATAACGTATAGTCAACCCGTTCGTTTAGAATTATTGAGTAGCAATGTTCACTTTCACGAAGTTCATGTTCCAGAATATCCATTATTTCATTATCAGCCTTATGAGTTAGCTTTATCTAGTAAGCTTGTAGATATGGTAAAGCTACATGGTATAGAATTGTTGCATGTGCATTATGCCATTCCTCATGCCTATGCAGCTTATATGGCGCAACAAATGCTAAAAGATGAAGGGATTAATGTACCTATAGTTACTACTTTGCATGGTACAGATATCACGTTAGTTGGTAGTCATCCGTTTTATAAACCAGCAGTAACATTTAGTATTAATAAATCTGATGCAGTAACGTCTGTATCTGCAAGTTTAAAGAAAGACACATTGCGTTTATTTGATATAAAAAATGAAATTCATGTCGTACCAAATTTTATAGATTTAGAAAAACTAGATCCTAATTATACAGATTGCCAACGAGGAATGATGGCAGATGAAAACGAACGTATTATAACACATATTAGTAATTTTAGGGAAGTAAAAGAAATTCCAGATGTTATTAAGATTTTTTATAACATTCAAAAAGAATTGCCAGCAAAGTTAATGATGGTTGGTGAAGGTCCAGAAAAAGAAGGAGCAGAGCGTTTAGTTGAAGAATTAGGAATTTCTGACCGTGTTATATTCTTTGGTAATAGTAATGAAATAGATCGGATTTTATGTTTTAGTGATTTATTTTTGTTACCATCTAAAACCGAAAGTTTTGGTTTGGCTGCGCTTGAAGCTATGGCAAGTAGTGTTCCTGTAATTTCTACAAATACAGGTGGATTACCTGAAGTAAATGAAGATGGTTTTTCAGGGTATTTAAGTGATGTTAATGCCATAAACGAGATGTCTGCAAATGCAGTAAAAATCTTATCTGACTTAGATACTTTAAATCAATTTAAGGCCAATGCAAAAGTACAATCTCAAAAATTTGATTTAAGAAATGTAGTTCCAATGTATGAAGCTATCTACGAGGAAACTCTAAAGAAGTTTATGATTGACTAAACTTAAATTATAAGAATAAAAAAGAGGATAAAATAGTCATATTTTATCCTCTTTTTTTATGATTGAGTTTGATGTTTTTCAAACTACAAATCTCTTATGTTTTACCACATCTCACTAACTTCTTGCTTAATAAAGGCAAGTGCAGCACTGCTTGGAGCTGGTTTATCTATTAATTCTGTTAAAACGACTTCTCTAAGTTTATTTGCAGTATCTGTGTTTTCGTGGACTTTTGCTTTTCTAATCAATTGAATAGTCGCATTTTTTGCAGCTTGTACAATAGACCAACATTGGTCGCTTACATAGATTTGTTGCGATAAGTTATGTTCAAATTCTTGCTCAATAGTGGCGATAAGTAAACTTTCGTAATCGTCTTTATTTGGAGATGTTGGATTTACTCTCGTTAACAAGTTAGAAGGTGCAATACGTTCTAAGAATAGTGCCATACGCTCATAGGCTTGCAAACGCAAAGGAAAGGCTTCTTTTTGTAAATCTTTTTTCAATAAAAAATGTCTTCGTTTGTTTTCATTCTCTATGTGTTGTTGAAAGAAATAATAAGCAACAGCACCAACAACTACTGCAGGTGCAATACTAAAAATAAGTTCCAAAATTTTATCAATATCCATGTTGTAAATTTAAGTTACAAACTTAAAACCTTTCATTCTATTGTACAAACAAAACCGTTAATTGAATGAACCCTATCTTTAATTGAATGAAAGAACCTTCATAAGTAATCGTGAGTTGTAGTCTATTTCGTATAGTATAAATTGCAAGTGCTATTGATTCTTATTTTAGATAAGATCATTTTCGACACCTTAGATTTTATAATCTAAATTAATATGAGTGTGGTGCTTTTTTTTGTGTTACTAATTATAAGTTATGTCTGCATTTCTAAAATAAATACCACGCCATATTTAGGTGTTGAGATCAAGGAACTATCTCAGCAATACTATCGTAGATGTATCCAGAACTATTCAAATTCTCTTTACCTGATTTTTTGGCAATCTTGCTAAATATAGAGCAAGTTACGGTCTATACGTACGCCTTTTTAATAGCGTTAGGTACTCTAATCGCTGCGCTATTTACCAAATGGAGTGCAAAAAGAGAATTAGGTGTAAGCAATTTACCTAATACTTTTTTCTATATGATTTTCATAGCAGGTTTTGTAGGAGGAAAGCTATTTTATTATTTACAAGATCCATTATTTTACTATGAAAATCCGAATTTATTATTAGATAGCTTCTCTGGTGGTTTTGTGTTTTATGGGTCACTTTTAGTTATTATTCCTTACACTATTTGGTTTTTAAAAAAGCACAGCATACCTGTTTTACCAATGCTAGATATTCTTGCTATTACAACAACAATTATACATGCTATAGGACGATTTGGTTGTTTTACTGCAGGATGTTGCTATGGTTCTCCAACAGAAAATACTTTGGGAGTTGTATTTCCTACAACACATAACATCGCTGTTCACCCAACACAATTATATGAGGTAACCATGTTGCTTGTCATTATGCTAATCCTGTTTAAAATTAAAAAACACCAACAATTTAAAGGGCAGTTATTTATAACCTATTTAATCCTTTATGCATTTGGTAGAGGGAGTTTAGAGTTTTTTAGAGGTGACGATAGAGGTTTTGTGGTAGAAAACATACTCTCGCATTCGCAATTTATAGCGCTTTGTATTATTGCTATTGCAACCTATTTATATTATAAGTTTTTTAATCAAATCAATTTAAAAATAACCAATTCTTAAGATTATGAAAAAGCATTTTTTAAAAACAATGGTACCAGCATTATTGTTAGTAATAGCTGTATTTATTATAGGTTCCGCTTGTACAGGTCAGGAAGAAGAGTATTCATATAATTGGTATCCAGATTTAGATCAGGATGGTTTTGGAGATAATTCTGCAAGTCCAACAGTTCAGAGTGATCAGCCTTTAAATTACACGAGAGAAAATAACACCGATTGTGATGATACTAATCCAGATATAAATCCTAATGCTATAGACATACCAAACAATACTGTTGATGAAAATTGTAATGGATTAGTTGCTATAACGTTTTATAAAGACTCAGATAATGACGGTTTTGGTGATCCAGAATCGGGTTCTATTTTCGAAATAGAGTTAGGCGACGTTGCACCAGATGAAATGGTTTATAATAACGCAGATTGTGATGATACTAATGATATGATTAACCCTTTAGCAGATGAAATTGTAGGCAATGATATAGACGATAACTGTAATGGCGAGATTGATATTGATGATATCAGATATATTGACGCAGATGGAGATGGCTATGGCTCAAGTGAACAATCTCCTGCAGATGGTGTATTTAATAGTTTAGACTGTGATGATACTAATCCTCTTATTCATCCTTATGCTAAGGAAAATAAAGAGAATGGAATTGATGATGATTGTGACGGTATTGTTGATGAAATCATTTAGAATATAAAAGAATTCAAAAAAAACAAGAATTAGAGGGTAACAATTTATCGATTGACTTGATATAACCTCGAACGTCAGTTTTCAAAGCGTTAACTGAATTATAAAAAAACAAAATACAATAATTATGAAATCAATTTTAAAATCAATTTTATTACTAGCCATTACACTTACTTTATTTAACTGTGATAATGATGATGGCAATGCACCAAACATAAGTGTTTGTAGTTATGAAGGACTTATAGCAGAAATACAGGGAACGCTAACTTTAATACCAGCATCGGACTTGGTTACGGATTATTTTCCAAATAATTATGGACCAGGTGTTGGAGCGTATGAAGTGAATCAAATTAGCAATATGGGCGGTACGTTCGTTGTAACAAGAGCTGTTACAAATGGTGCTGTAGATTCAAATCCAGAAATTAGAATCAATGATACAAATTATTCTGGTGTGGTAACTTGTCAAAGAGCAGGAAGTGCTGTAGGGGATGAGATTCGATTAGATATTGTACTAGCCTCAGGTGAAGAGGTAGAATTATGTGTTGTAATTGATTATGTAGCCCCTTAAAAAAGTAGATTATGAAATTAGGAATAAACACCTTATTAATACTAGTTGTTGCTCTTTCTTTTTCTAACTGCGATAATAACGATGATACGACGTCAGCAGCTTCAACAGATGGATTTACAATAAATTCAACGTTTCACGAAACCGTTAATGCTTACGTCACTATAGATCAACTAGACAGCAATGCAGATGGTAATCCTGATCATTACAACTTTATGTTTACTGATGGCAGAATCACAGATTCTTTTGGAGATGTAGGTCTCGGTTATGCCTATGCCTATTCGGTTAATACCACTTCAGAATTGGCTTTAATAAAAATATCGGTAGATGATAATCCAAGTTTAGGTTCGGGTTTAATTTCGACAGGTAATACGTATATCGGCTCTAGTTTAAGTACAGGTGTACCTAATTACTCAGCAGATTCTTTAATAGCTTATGATGGAGTGGTTTCCTCTTCTTTCGGAACAGAAAATGGAATCGATTATGGTCATCTTCCAGAAACAAGTGGAGTTTGGTATACTGTAGGAACTATAGGACCGACAATGATCATAAATGCAATAAACATTGATACGAGTGTGCCAGCGAATAGCACAATCGATGTAGACTATACGTTTTTAGCTTCAGATGGAACTTCTATCACTGGGCATTACGAAGGCACTTTAGGAATAATATTAGATTAAAACAAAACGATGAAATCATTTATTAAATCAATGCTTTTAATGGCATTAGCACTCTTGAGTTTTAGCTGTAGTAGTGACGACGATACAATTACACCAACCTTAAATACGAGTGAGTATTTTAAATATTCAATAAATAATGGTCCTGACCGTATTTTTGATGCTTACGCTAGAGGACGGTATGAGCCAAATCCCAATTCTACGTTTGAGAAATTTTATTTTAGAGCAGGTGCGGCAACGGCAGATGGTTCGACTGTTATAGTTGATGCCGATTTTACGTTTCAAGATTTCACGTCATTCACTAATACGACTAATTTTAATTGGGGAATATCGGATGGTCTAACGGCTAATTTTTATTTCACAGAATTAACTCCTGGTCATACGTTTTTGTCTAGTTGGACGGTCATGCCAAGTAATCCTATTGTGTGCACAATTACCGTACATCCAGTGAATGTAGGCGACTATATAGAATTTACTTTTCAAGGTGATTTTTTACTTGCGACGGATAACTCTATTCAAGGATCAATAGTAGGAGAGGGTAGAGTGTTAAGAGAATAAGTGATTCAAATAAATAATAAAAATTATGAAACGCGCATGTTAAAATTATTATCAACAAAGATCTGATTAATAACGAACAGCATGTGACCTTCGAAAAAAATAAACACATGAAAACAAATATAAAAACGATAGTATCAACATTAGTCGTGTTATTGGCTTTTAGTTGTAGTGATAATAGCTCTTCAAGCGGTTCTGGAAGCACAATAAATGCGGAGTATGCCTATATCACAGATGGTACAGATTTAAAAATTATTGATATAACTGTACCAACCGCACCAACTTTAGTAAACAGTATTGCGGTAAATACCTCTTACTTTGTAAGTGTATCTCCGGATGTGGCATATGTTGCTCAATATGACGCGACCGAACCTTATTTAAGTATTGTGGATATTAGTAATGTAGCGACACCAAGTATTCAGGCAGAGATTCAAAAAAATAATACACTTGCTTTTAGTTTATTAAGTGATATGTATACGGTTAATAATGTGGCTTATTTAACAGATGTTTATAGAGGTTTACATGTTGTAGATATTGCAAGTTTTAACTTTACTAGTCAATTAAATTCTGGTGGAGATGCTATGAGTCTTACAAAAATTCAAAATGAATTATTTGTCATAGATCAAGCTAATGGTTTACATTCTTACAATGTTACAGCACCAGGAACTCCTGCGGCAACAGGAACAACAAATACCACAGATATTGATACGGCTTCTTATGGCGATGCCCCTTTTGGTCAATATCATTCTTGGGTTGAAACCGATGGAACTTACCTTTTCGTTGCTAATACAATAGATAAGAAAATAAAACAATTTGATGCTGCAACACTTACGTTAGTTAACGAAGTTAATATAGAAGGATATCCTACAGCTTTCTCAATTCATAATGGTAATGCTTATGTAACCATGAAAGCCAGTGCAAATGCACCATTGCAAAATAGTTCTGATAGTGTTAGAATGTATGATTTGGCTACACTTTCCTTACAGGATATGAAAATACTATCGAGATCAAGTGGTGTAGCATTAAATGGCAATTACGCTTATGTAACAGATGCCAATGGACTTCATATTTATGATATCAGCGGTAATGATTTTGTATTAGAATCTTCTTTAGGAACTGGTTTCGGAAATTTTATAGCACTTGGACAATAACTAATTTAACCTAAATAAATAATTATTATGAAAATAATTATAAAAGCGTTTTTAATCCTATTAACAATTACAATGTTTAGTTGTAATAGTGATGATGATCAAAACACAACACTTAATGGTTGTGATGAGAGTTATGTGTCTACAGAAATGACACATACGTTTTCTACAGCAAATGGTTATACAAATCTAACAGAGGCAAAACCATTAGAGGTTCACCATTATGCTATGCGAATACTCGAAGACGGAGTAATATGTAGTATTGGGTACCAAAACCCAACAAATTACACTGGTACTTATACTATTAAAATAACAAATAATAACAATGGTTTTATTTATGAAGATGTTTTGTCTTTTTCTCAAACAGAATTGGAATATCATACGATTTCTCAAGTTTTAAATGTTGAGGCAGGCGATTTCATTAGTGTCTGGAGGACAATAACCCCAGGATACACAGATATAAATCAAGCTAATGGGACTATCATTAATAAAATGGATAATTCCGCCTTTACATTCCCAATAACAGGTGTTAATGTAAAGTTTTTAAGCTCAAGTTTTGAAGGAGGTGGATCGGCAGAGTATGATACAGCCATTCCGCATATAGCTTTAGGTTTTAATGCTGATTAGAAATTGAAATATATCAATATTCATGTATGTAATACATTTTTAAAGTAACATGAAGCTTTAAGATAAAGATATTATAAGAGTAGAGCTGTTCTGTCTGGGATTCCAGTTTTCAGAAGCAATACAATTATAAAATAACATTAAAAAAGAATAGAGTTATGAATCTAGCATGTTATTACTATTAAGTACTCACTAGTCATTAATAGTAATAACATCTGATTGTAATAAATTAAAAAATATACACCTATGAAAACAAAAATACTATTATTGGCTTTTTTTAGTCTAGCCATATCAGCATATTCGCAAAATACTTATGTACCAGACGATAATTTTGAAAATTATCTCGAAACACACAATACTAGTGGTAACGTTGTTGCAGTTGGTGACCCAACGAGTTTGGGAAATGGAATTGCTAATGACGACTATGTAACTACGGCAAAAATCAATACAATAGGTTATTTGGATGTTAGCAATCAAGGGATTTCAGATTTAACAGGTATTGAGGGCTTTACAGCCTTACAATCACTTTATTGTGGGTACAATCAATTAACAGACTTAAATGTGACACAAAATTCCGCTTTATCAGTATTAAAATGCTATCATAATCAATTAACCAGTTTAAATGTGAGTTTTAATTATTATTTGGAAACTTTAGAATGTAATGATAATGAGATAGTTACTTTAGATTTTTCTCAGAATTATCCTTTGTCATATGTATCTTGCTACAATAATCAAATAATAGGTCTCGATTTTTCACAAAATATAGCTTTATATACATTATTAGCTTATAATAATCAATTATACAGTTTAATCATGAAGAATGTAAACAATGTAGCTATTTCAAATTTTAATGTGCTAAACAATCCATACTTAACGTGTATTGAAGTAGATGATGAAGATTGGAGTACTGCTAATTGGCTAAATGTTGATGCTACAGCTGTTTATAGTGAAGATTGTGCTCATGTCGGGTTAACCTACGTTCCAGATGATAATTTTGAGAATTACTTAGAAACGCATGATGCTGCTGGTACTATTGTATCTGTTGGAGATTCTAACAGTATGGGTAATGGTGTAGCAGGAGATGATTATGTGACTACAGCTTCTATAGATTCCGTAATTAACTTAAGTGTAACGTCGCAAGCTATTTTAGATATAACAGGAATTGAAGATTTTGAAGCTTTAGAAAACCTACACAGTATTAATAACCAGTTAACTAGTGTTGATTTAACTCAAAATATTTTATTAAAAAAATTATATTTAAATAATAATCAATTGGCGAATTTAGATGTGTCTCAAAACATCCTTTTAGAATATTTAGATATAAGTTCTAATGAGATAAGTACTATAGATGTGACTCAAAATATAGATCTTGACCATTTTTATATAACTAATAACCCAATAGCAACTATAGATGTGTCACAGAGTATAGCGTTAGAATATTTTCATTGTAATAGTACTGAGTTAACGAGTTTAGATTTAACTCAAAATATAGTTTTATTTAGACTTTATTGTCAAAATAATGCTCTGACTAGTTTAAATGTGAAAAACGGGAACAATAGTAATTTGAATGGACAATTTTTTAATTCATCTAACAATCCATACCTGACCTGTATAGAAGTAGATGATGCCGTGTACTCTGCAACAAACTGGACAAACAAAGATAATGCATCAACGTTTGTAAATAACCAAACAGAATGTGCAGCATTAAGTACTTCAGAGTTTACGCAGATCGATTTTAATGTCTATCCTAATCCTGTAAAGCATGAACTAACGGTTTCAATAACTAATGAAGCTAGTTATCGTTTAATAACGGTAAGTGGACAGGTGGTTAAAAGTGGACAATTTAGGACTGGTGAAAACACTTTAAATGTATCTAGTTTCTCAAGTGGTTTATACTTTTTACAAGTAAAAACAGAAAAAGGGATTTCAACTAAAAAAATAATCAAAGATTAAATTTACACTTATATTTAGCCTTCATACCACTAAGAAATAAAGACAACTAATTTTATTGAAACAGAATAAACTCCATATCACAATCTATTTACTTCTGATATGGAGTTTTTCATTCGCACAACAATATACCAATTACGCTACAAAAGACGGTTTACCTAGTAATCACGTCTATACTATTATGCAAGATGCTAAAGGCTTTATGTGGTTTTTAACCGATAAAGGCATGGTCCGCTATAACGGTAAAACGTTTAAAGCTTTTACAACAAAGCAAGGCTTACCAAACAACGATGTATGGGATGCTTTCCCTACTCCAGATGGTAAAATTTGGTACATGTCCAAATCAACGCATTTAGGATATATAGAGAATGACAGTGTGTTATCGTTTCCTAATGAAAATGAAGAAGAAACGATAAACCCTATTTATTCTATACAGCTAAATAATGAGGTGTATCCTGCAGGACCCAAAAAGATTTATGCGTTAAAAGATAAAGTTTGGAGAAGTTTTAAAAATACTGAAGAGAACAGAATACGAGAGGATTACACCACTATTTTTAACGATAAAGTTGCGTATTTAGGTGTTAATTTGGAAGATGAAAGCCTAAATATTTATGATAAACAAAATCATATTTTAAGTAAAAGTTCTACTAAAGGGATGATCAATCAAAATAGTTCTAGAGGTCAGATCAGTGATAGCTTGTATTTTTGGGTTTCAGAAAAATCTTACAGTATTTTAAATCTAAAATCATTTGATTTAAATAGTTTTAATTATAGCGATGAGATTGGTATTGAAACGATAAAATACCCTAGAATTAATTTGGTCGGAAATTCAATTCAAATTTCAGGAGATCAATTTGTTGGTACATTTAATAAAGACTTTCATATTGAAAATCCTTTCTTCTTTTCGCCAGAGTTTAATGCACATTTTGGTTTTATTGATCAACAGAATACCATATGGTTAGCTACGTTTACTAATGGAGTATATAAACTACCTTATATAAAGCAAAACATCGTTTACCACTTTAATAATGAAAAGATTCAAAACTTAAGTCTTGTAAATAATGAATTGTTTGCAAGTGTTTATAATAAGGGGTTCTTCAAGTACAACGAGACAGATAAAACCTTTGATTCTTATATCGCTTCTCATGATTACAATTCTGGTGCAGTTTATATTGATAGTCTTAAGTGTACTTATTTCTTAAAACAGTCTGGTATTATTTCTGAAGGAGGCGGAAAACGAGAGGTCATAAACTTTAATGGCAATGCAAAACCATCACCTCAGATTAACTCTTATGTAAAGAAACTCACCTTGTTTAAGTACAATTTATATGGTATTTATTCTTTCGGAATTTTTAAGTTAGATGCTAAAACATTTAATATAGAGAAGGATATCATCTTAAAAGGGTCTAATGATTTCTTAGTTTTTAATTCCCGATTAATCATTGCCACTAATAATGGTTTAAAAGAATTAGAAAATGATTCCATAAAAAAAATAGAGTTCGACAATGGAATTTTTAATAAGCCAATACTCAGTATTAAAGCCTTATCGGAATCAGATATTTTAATTAATACAGATGGTTTTGGAAGTTATATTTCAGATTTAGATACCATTAAACCTTTAGAGAATTCTGAGTTTTTAATTGTTCAAGATGCTTTTATACAAGAAAAAGCTATTTGGTTGGCAACCAATTCTGGTGTGTTGCATTATACCAAAATCAACAAGGAATATAAGTTAATTAGAGCGTATACTATTAATGATGGATTACCAAATAATAACATTAATACCATTTATGTAAATAATAAAGACATAATTGTTGGTACTAATAACGGGTTGGCAATTGTTCCTATTAATCAGCCTGTAGAAGATCAATTAATAGATGTGTTTATTAGTAGTGCAACCTATAATAAGCAACTGTTTACAGAGGATAATATGATGTTTGATTATGCTAAAAATAATGCGGTAAATTTTAAATTTGAAAGTGTTGATTATTCTGAAAGCGATACTAAAAATGAAGACTATGGCTACAAATTAAAGCCTTTGCAAACCCATTGGATAAATACGACAAATAGCACGGTGAATTTTAATAATCTCCAGCCAGGAAATTATGTCTTTGAAGTTTATAATAAATCCATTTCAAAAAAAATTAGTTTTAAAATAAAAGCACTGTGGTGGCAAACATTTTGGTTTAAAATGATAATCATATTGTTAGGTGTCTTCGTTGTAGCGTTAGTGTCTATAATGTTTGTTAGGCGTTCTCAGTTTCTTAAAAATCAAAAAATGTTTGAAGACAAACGCTTAATAGAATTACAATTAAAAGCGTTGCGTTCTCAAATGAATCCACATTTTGTATTTAATTCCTTAGCTGCTATTCAATATTATATTAATGAAAATGATTTTGAAGCTTCAGAAAAGTATTTGGTAAAATTCTCTAAGCTAATTAGGCAATTTTTTGAGCTTTCAAAAGAAACCGAAATTTCATTAGCAGCAGAAATTCATTTACTTCAAAGTTATTTAGAAATTGAAAAGTTACGGTTCAAGGAAAAACTAGCTTTTACAATACATGTAGATCCAGACTTGTACACCAATAGTACAAAAGTACCAACTATGATATTGCAACCTATTATTGAAAATGCAATAAATCATGGTATCTTTAATAAAGAAGACAATGGAAACGTCACTGTGAATTTTAAAAAAGGAGATAACCAAACCGTTATTGTAGAGATTATAGATGATGGAGTAGGCTTTGTAAATACCATAAAACGAGATACTGAGAGTATAAAGTCTTCAAGTGTGTTAAATGATAGACTTCGGTATTTAAATAATTCTAAACGATGGTATATCACATATGCTAGAGAAGAATTGTATCCTGATAAATATGAAAAAGGAAATAAATCAATTTTTGTAATTCAAGAGTTATGAGTAGTCAAATAACAGCAGTCATCATAGACGATGAAATATCAAACATAAAAGGCTTACAGAAAAAAGTTGAAAAACTATTTCCTAGTATAAACATCATAGGTGCTTACCAAAAACCCGAATTGGCAATTTCTGCAATAAAAGAATTAAAGCCACAGCTTATTTTCTTAGATATACAAATGCCTAGAATCAATGGTTTTGAGCTTTTAGAAGCCCTAGAGCTTATTGATTTTCAAGTCATCTTTGTTACAGCATATAGTGAGTACGCTTTGCAAGCTTTTAAGCAAAATGCTATTGATTATATTTTAAAACCAATAGATAATACGGAGCTAACGTTGGCTGTAGAAAAAGCAATTGGTGCCATAGAATCTCAAGATAAATTAAAGCTAAACTCAAAGCTATTAAAATTAATTTCTTCTACTAAAACGGATAACAATAAACTAATTGTACCAACAGTTAAAGGCTTATCATTTATACCTCAAGACGAAGTTTTACATATTGAAGGTTATGAAGGTTATACCAAAATTCATTTAGAAGATGATTCTACTTTAATGAGTTCTTATAATTTAGGGAAGTTTGAAAAAGTAGTATCCTCTAACTTTTTTAAGTGTCATAAATCGCATATTGTAAATATTAATAAGGTGAGGCATTTTGAAAATGAAGGATATTTAGTTTTAGAAAACAAACAACGTGTTCCAATTTCTAGAGCCAATAGAAAAGCCTTTTTAGAGATATTCAGTTAAGTAGACTTACTTTTTTTTTGAGTTAATATAAAATTGTTACTAGTTAATAGTTTTAAAAGCATTTTGGTAGATTCATCCATAATATTTCAGGACTGAATAACATGACAAAACCAAAATATAAAAAAGCCATCATTGTAATTGCTATTATTGTAATCGTTACTGTGCTACTCTCATTCTTAGCAAATAGTTTTATTGAACAAAAAATAGGTGAGGAGCTTCAAAATGTTTCCGAATCCACGAAAATCGAGTATACATCTATTAATGCTAATATATGGACAGGTAATGTTGAGGTGGAATCGCCAACAATCCTTATCTCAGGAGAAACAACCAACAAAACCATTTTAGACACAAAACTTAAATCTATAGAAATCAATGATGTTGACTATTGGGATTTGCTTTTTAATGATAAAATAACAATTGAATCCCTTGTAATCGATGAGTTAGTAGCAAAATATAAACATAACTCAGTTGTGAAGAATGAGGATTACCAAAGCAGCTTTCTAGATAAAATCAAACAAATTATTCATGCCGAAAAAATCACGATTAACAAGGCAGATATTTTAATAACAGATTATGATAACGATTCTTTAATTTTAAGTATTCCTAACTTTAATTTCGAAGTATTAGATCTTAAAATAAATCCAGAAGTATCAAAAGTAAAAGATAAAATAACCTATAAAGATTTTGAATTAAATACAAAAAACCTAAAGTGGGCAACCAATACTTACGACGATATTCTAATTAACGAAATTCAACTTACCAATAACAATGCAACAATTAAAGATTTCAAATTACAGACCAAGTATTCAAAATCGGAGTATGCTTCCATTTTAACAAAAGAACGCGATCATTTTAACGTGTCAATTGCAGAGCTGAGGTTAGATAATTTGAATTTTGGTTTTGCTTCCAATGATAAGTTTTATTTCAAATCTAAAAAAGTTTATGTTAATGCGCCTAAAGCAAAAATCTATAGAGATAAGTTAGTGGCAGACGACTTTAGTTATAAACCATTATACGGAACTATGCTGAGAGAATTAGGTATTGATTTAGGTATAAAAATAGTAGAAATATCTCAAGGTGAAATTTCATATTTAGAGAAAGTTAATGCCGATGAAAATGCAGGACAACTCGATTTTAGTAACATGAATGCAACAATTACCAATTTGGGTAATACCTTCGGTGATAAGGACACAACTATAAAGGTGAATACAACCTTTATGGAAAACTCACCATTAGAAGTGAATTGGAATTTTAAAGTAGCAGATACTTCAGATCAATTTATGTTTAAAGCCGATTTAGGATTTTTAAATGCGACACAGATGGATCAATTTACAAAACCGAATCTTAACGTAGATTTAAATGGAGAATTAATACAAACCTATTTTACCATTAGTGGAAATGCTAATACTGCACGTATAGATTTAAAAATGAAATATGATGATTTTGAGGTTTCAATTTTAAAAAAGAATGGAAAAGAAGAAAATAAATTTCTATCAAGTATTGTCAACTTGTTTGTTTCAGAAGACAGTGAAGAGGATAGGAATAAATATCGTTATGGACAAGGAGAAGAATTAGAACGAAATACTACAAAATCTGTTTTTAATTTCGTTTGGTTAAATATAAAAGTTGGTTTACTATCTGCAATGTCTGGAGATGGAAAAAAGAACAGATGATTTAAAATGAGAACGCTAGTCTATTTCTATTGAGATGAGTATACCGTTCAGAACCAAAAACTTCAATAATTTTTATAATTTATACGTTTTCCATGCGGTAAACTATAAGACTATCCGTAATTTTGTAGCTTCAAAAATCTTTAATTTGGAAAAGTATCTTAGTCAGCTTAATGACGCGCAATTAGAACCTACAATACAGATCAATGGACCAATGATTATCATCGCTGGTGCTGGTTCTGGTAAAACGCGTGTGCTTACTTATCGTATTGCTTATTTAATGAGTAAAGGTATAGATTCCTTTAATATTTTGGCTTTGACCTTTACCAATAAGGCTGCCAAAGAAATGAAAGGTAGAATTGCTGATATTGTTGGAGATGGTGAAGCCAAAAATTTGTGGATGGGAACATTTCACTCTGTTTTTGCTAAAATTCTTCGTTTTGAAGGGCATCACTTAGGTTATCCAAGTAATTTTACGATTTACGACACCCAAGATTCACAAAAATTAATGGGTGCCATTATTAAAGAAATGGGACTTGATAAAGATCTTTATAAGACCAAACAGGTTTATAGCCGTATTTCATCTTATAAAAACAGTCTAGTAACTGTAAAGGCATATTTTAAAAATCCTGAGCTAATGGAAGCTGATGCTATGGCAAGGCGACCAAAAATTGGAGAGATCTATAAAGAATATGTAGACCGCTGTTTTAAAGCAGGAGCAATGGATTTTGATGATTTATTATTGAGAACCAATGAGTTACTAACAAGATTTCCGAACGTTTTAGCACAATATCAAAATAAATTTCGTTATATTCTGGTCGATGAGTACCAAGATACCAATCATTCGCAATATTTGATTGTGAGAGCTTTGGCAGATCGTTTTCAGAATATATGTGTGGTAGGTGATGATGCGCAGAGTATTTATGCATTCCGTGGAGCAAATATTAATAACATCTTAAACTTTCAAAAAGATTATGATGGTGTTAAAATGTTCCGATTAGAACAAAATTACCGTTCTACAAAAAATATTGTTGGTGCAGCAAACTCAGTGATAGAGCATAACAAAACCAAATTAGATAAAATTGTTTGGACAGCTAATGATGTTGGCGAAAAAGTAATTGTACATCGTGCAATGACAGATGGTGATGAAGGGCGTTATGTAGCAAATACCATTTGGGACACAAAAATGAATCAACAGCTAGATAATAGTGATTTTGCTGTTTTGTATCGTACCAATGCACAATCTAGAGCTATTGAAGACGCTTTAAGAAAAAGAGATCTTCCATATCGTATTTATGGAGGTTTATCGTTTTACCAACGAAAAGAAATTAAGGATGTTACAGCATATTTGCGTATAATTCTTAATTCTGCAGATGAAGAAGCTTTGAAAAGAGTGATTAATTATCCTGCAAGAGGTATCGGCCAAACTACAATCGATAGGTTAGTAGTGGCAGCAAATGCAACTGGAAAAACCATTTTTGATGTTATTAAAGAAATAGATAGTATTTCAATAAACATTAACAACGGGACAAAAAATAAGCTTAGAGACTTTGTAACGCTTATTGAAAGTTATAAAGTGATGAATCAAACAGCAAATGCTTTTGATTTAGCAGAACATGTTACCAAAACTAGTGGCTTAGTAAGAGAGCTAGGTAAAGATGTAACACCTGATGGTGTTACTAAGGTAGATAATGTTCAGGAATTATTAAATGGTATTAAAGATTTTGTTGAAGGGCAAATGGAGCTCGCAGATGCTGGTGATTCCTTAGCAGAATTCTTAGAAGATATTGCTCTAGCTACAGATTTAGATGGAGACAAAGGAGACCCTGATCATGTGGCTTTAATGAGTATTCACATGGCAAAAGGTCTAGAGTTTGGCCATGTATTTATTGTTGGTATGGAAGAAGATTTGTTTCCAAGTGCCATGAGTATGAATACAAGAAGTGAACTAGAAGAAGAAAGACGTTTGTTTTATGTGGCAATAACCAGAGCAGAAAAACAAGCGTACTTAACATATACCTTATCACGTTACCGATGGGGAAAATTAATAGATGCAGAGCCAAGTCGTTTTATTGAAGAAATTGACGAGGAATTTGTAAACATCACAACACCGTTAAAAGAACGTTTTAACCCAATGTTAGATTCGTCTATATTTGGAGATATTGAACCCAATCGCGTAAGATTCGCAAAACCAAAGACAGCAAAAATGCCAAAGAAGACCACAAAAGCTAAACCTGAAAAGTTCGAAATTAGTGTGCCTAAAAAAATGAAACCAGTAAGTCAAGCAGAAAGTGAAACGGATTCATTTGAAACAAAATTGGTTGTTGGTAATAAGGTGAATCATCAGCGTTTTGGGAGAGGTGAAGTTATTTTGATTGAAGGATCTGGAGCAGATGCTAAAGCCGAAATCAAATTTCAGAAAGGAGACACTAAAAAATTATTATTACGTTTTGCAAAACTTCAAATTATGAGAAGCTAAATCTTAAAGATACGTTTCAATAAACACTTTCAACTTTACCGTAGTATCTAGTAAACTAAGTCCATCCCAACCATGACCTTCATTTGGGTATAAAGTGAATTCATGGATAACATTCAATTCTTCAAGTTTGTCTCTCATGTAAGTTCCTTGAGTTGTTGGGACCAAAGGGTCTTGACCTCCATAGAATAATATGGTTGGTGGAGCTGAGGTTGTTACGTTATAGTAAGGACTAATGGTTTCTAAATACGTTGATGTAGCATCTATTCCAAGCGTGTCTAAAAATTCTTGAAGTAATGGGCTGCTATTGTTTATATAAGCTGGATCTGTAAAGTTTGTTGGTCCAACAACACTACAAACCATTTTTACTTGGCTATCCGTATCAAAAGCATAACTCCATAATAATGATAAATGGGCACCAGCACTGGCTCCTACAAAACCAATAGTATTGGAAATAGTGTAGTAATTCTCATTAGTTTCTAAATGATTAATAACACTAGTTATATCGTTAATTTGCATAGGATAAGGTGGGTTGTTATTATCTGCCAATCGGTAATTGATGTTTACAACTGCATAATTAGGCATTTGATTATTTATAAAACTTACAAAAGCATCCATATCGGACTTGTCACCAGAAGTCCAGCCTCCTCCATGTACTAAAACAATTGTTTTTGTAGCAAAAGTTCTGTTTGCAGGTAAGTATAAATCAAAAACCTGATTACTGTCGCTACCATAAGAAATATTGAGTTCTTCGTAGGCTTCAAGCGGATTTAATATGTTAGAATCTTCATTTTCTGTACTATTAGAGGAACAAGAAACTAATGTTATTGTGGTAAGTAGCAAAAGGAATGCTAGTTTTAAGTTTTTCATATTAAAAAATAGAGTTACTTTGTATAAACGTATTTGAAAGATACATATTATGGCTGAATTTATTAAAATATATCCCGAAAACCCGAATCCTAAAGCGATTCAGAAAGTTATTAAAGTATTAAAAAAAGGTGGATTAGTTATTTATCCAACAGACACCGTTTATGGTTTAGGTTGCGATATTACTAATATTAAAGCCTTAGAGCGTATTGCTCAAATTAAAGGAGTGAAGCTTGAAAAATCTAATTTTTCATTCGTCTGTGAGGATTTAAGTAACCTCAGTGATTACGTAAAACAAATTGATACAACTACGTTTAAAATTTTGAAACGTGCGTTACCTGGTCCTTATACGTTTATTTTACCAGGTTCTAAAAACTTGCCAAACCCTTTCAAAAAACGAAAAACAGTAGGAATTAGAGTACCTGATAATTCTATAGCTTTAGCAATGGTAGCTGCTTTAGGAAATCCTATTGTTTCTACATCTATTAGAGATGACGACGATGTTTTGGAGTATACTACAGATCCAGAGTTGATATTAGAAAAATGGGATAATTTGGTCGATTTGGTAATTGATGGTGGTTATGGAGATAACGAAGCATCCACTATTATAGATTTGTCAGAAGAGGAGCCTATTGTAATAAGAGAAGGCAAAGGGAGTTTAGAGATTTTTTAGACTTTTCTCATATCAGTTTTTACACGCTTCAATAAAACCAACACAATAATCCGTATTATGCTTGTACCCTTTATATTAAAGGGGGAATAACTAGGTTTAAAAATTCATTTAGTTTTTATTTTTTCCGACACACAATTACACTTAATCGTATTTATGTGCTTTTTGTGGTATTTTTTTGTACTTTCACCGACGGATTAATTAATATAACTTAAAATTTTGAAAACAAAAGCAAAAATTTACACAGCCTTTTCTTTACTATTATCAACTTACGGTTTTTCTCAAACAGGACCAGGAGGAGTCACTACAGATAACGAAATATGGCTAAAGGCCGAAAATAGTACTTATACAGATGCAGGTACAACTTTAGGAGCTAATGATTCTGAGATACAGCAGTGGAATGATGCATCAGGAAACGGGAACAATGCCTTACAGGGTAATGGAAGTTATAAACCTAAATTAAAAACTGACGCCATAAATGGATATTCAACTGTAAATTTTGATGGTAATAATGATAGAATCTTAGCAACTGGTATAGGACAAAATGGTGAAGTAAGTTTGTTTATTGTTTTGCAAGCAACATCTTTTGATAGTAACACTAGAGGCATTATTCAAGCAGGACCATCTGGAACTGCATTTTCACAAGATATAGAGGATAAAACTATAGGGATGTGGGCTACAAATGGAAATATATGGGGAAGAGGAATAGAATCTGATGGAACTGTAAAGTCATTCAGTAAGACAGCAGGAACGAAGTTACTTGGTAATATCCCATATATTATTACGCAAGATTATAATGGTACAGATATAAATCAATATGTAAATGCGACACTTTCTCAAGCACTTGGTTATGATGGAACTTTAGGTAGCTTTAATGATTTTGGTATTGGTAGACAATCAACCACGAGTTTTAAAGGAGACATAGCTGAAGTTATTTTATACAAAAGATCACTTAATCTAGCAGAAACAACAATTGTTGAAAATTATTTATCAGCAAAATATGGTTCAGCTTTAGACGGTATTAAAGATTTTTATGTACAAGATAATACTGGTAATGGAGATTTTGATCACAATGTAGCGGGTATTGGTCAAGCATCAGATGGTTCTAATCATTCAGCTTCTAGAGGAACAGGAATTGTTAGTATCAATGCTGCTTCAGATTTAAATGATAGCGAGTATTTGTTTTGGGGAGAAGATACTAAAGACCCAGCATATGATTTTGCATTAAATTCAACCAATAATTCTCAAGAGTTAACGTCAAAGTGGCGTGTGAGTAAAACCGGAGATTTAGGTACAGTAACAGTAGAATTTGACATTACATCTATTAGTGCAGCTTTGGAAGGCTGTCAAGGCTTACAATTAGTAGTAGATAATAATGATACTTTTGCTACATCAACAGCTTATAACTTAACAATTTCAGGAAATATAGCAACAGCAACAGGTGTTTCTTTTGTTGACGGAGATTATTTTACATTAAGTTTCATTTCTAATATTGTTTGGGATGGTACGGATTACTTTAAAGGTTCAGTAGTTTCAGGTGCTCCAGCAGCTACAGATACTTGTTATGGGTTAATAATAAAATCAGGAACTGATGCAGTTCTTAGTGCAGATGCAGATGTAAAATCAGTATTGGTACAAGCAGGAGCAAGCTTAACTATTAATTCTGGAGTTACTTTATCAGTTTCCGAGGCAGTAAATTTAACATCTGAATCTAATAGTTATTCAAGTTTGATTTTAAATGGTGCTATTAATGGTACGGTAAATTACGAACGTTTTGTAAACACTCTTAGTGCAGGAACAGGAGGAAACGATTTAGTTTCACTCCCGTTAATGCCTTCTGGTTTAACATTTGATACCTTTATTACTAATGGAGAAAATGCTACTGAAATAGCAGATAATGGCACATATTACGCTTTTGCGCCTTATAATAATATTACGGCTTCAGCTTATGAGAATTTCCTTATGGGAGCAAGTGATGTGTTACTTAAGGCTAAAGGTTATAGAGTTGCTACAGATAATGGGGACCTTTTAACCTTCACAGGAACTCCTGATAATGGCACTGTAACTTTTCCTATTGTTAGTTCTGGTTCAGGAAATGAATGGAATCTTATTGGTAACCCATACCCAAGTTATGTAGATGCAGATCAATTTTTTAGTGTTGCGAATACAGCCTTATTAGATGCTTCTGCAGTAGCTGTTTATGCTTACAACAGCGGAAACTATACAGGAGCAGCTCCAACAACTCGTAATTTTACGGTTATTAATAAAGCTACTATCTCAGCGTTAACTGAAGAAAACTTTAATATAGCACCTGGTCAAGGCTTTTTTGTAGCCTCAAATGCTACAGGAGGAGTTGTTGAGTTTACACCTGCCATGCGTACATTAAGTGGAGATGATGATTATATTACTGGTAGAACATCTAATGACAGTGAAAACTTTAAGTTAAACTTAATAGGTTCTGAAACCTATTCTACAAGCATCTTCTTTAATACAAACGCTAGTTTAGGTTTAGATCCTGGATATGATGCAGCAGTATATGGTGAAGATTCAGAAAACTATCCTATATTTTCTCATTTAGTTGAAGAAAACACAGGGAGAGCAATGGCTCTTCAAGCAATTGACAATACAGATTTAACTGCTGTTTCTATTCCATTAGGTGTTAACGCTAACCAAGGTGAGGCGATTACATTTAGCGTAAACACGTCTAACTTATCGAGTACAACACTAGTTTATTTAGAAGATACTGTAGCTAATACATATACATTGTTAAACTCTGGAGATTATACTTTAACACCTAGTACTAACTTAAGTGGTACAGGTCGTTTTTACTTACAGATTTCAAATGCTACGTTATCTACAATAGACAACAGTTTTGATAAGTTAAATATTTATAGCAACCAAAATGAAAAGACTATTGTAATTGCTGGTCAGTTAGTAGAAACTACAACGGCTAAAATTTATGATATTCAAGGTCGTGTGGTAAACACTTCTGTATTACAAAATAATAGCGCTTCACAATCTATTGATGTGAGCGGATTAAGTTTAGGTGTTTATATTGTAGAATTAAACAATAGAACACAGCACAAAACTCAAAAAGTAATATTGAAATAGGCGCGGTCAACGTCAGGAATTAAATCTAACCAGGAGAGTGAAAGCAATTATTTAAAACACTAAGCTTTTACTCTTACTGGTTTTTTTACACTATAGAATAAGATTAAACCGATTAATCCTGTTACAAAAAATCCAATAAATAAGGGTAGCACTGATGTTTTAATAAAACTGCCAATAAAATTAGCTATAGGTACAGCCATAACGGTAGAAATAAAGCCGTTAAGCGCAGCTCCGATTCCTGCAATATGTCCCATAGGTTGCATGGCTAATGCTCTATAATTTCCAAATAAGAACGCAACACTTGCAAACTGAATCATTAAAAACACCATTAATAGTTCTAAAGGGGGATTTATTCCAGACCAAAAAAGAATCACATAAATTAAGGAGTTAATTACAAATGCTATTAAAGCAATATGTACTAGATTCCACATGCCAAATCGGATAACTATGGCGCTATTTAAAAATGTAGAAAGACCAATAGTTACTGCTAAACTACCAAAAATATAAGGGAATAAATCTCCTAATTCATATTGAACTTGAAAAATTTGCTGAGAGGTGCTTAAGTACACCATAAAAGATCCTGTAATTAAACCCGAAAGTAACGTGTAAATAACAGCCGATTTTATTCTGAAAAATGTAATAGTACCAGACTTGAAATTAGAGAATCGAAATGATTTTTGATAGTTCTCATGAAGCGTTTCTGGTTGTCGCCTCCAAAACCAAAATATAATAATGGATCCAAAAGCTAAATTTACAGTAAAGATAGAGTGCCATCCAAAATGAGATAACAAAAACTGACCTAGCATTGGTGCAATTACAGGGACCAAAATAAAAGTCATAGTTACCACAGATAAAATTTTTGCCATATGGTCGCCACTATAAGAATCTCTAACTATAGCGGTACTCATGGTTCTTGGAGAGGATAAACCAATACCTTGCAGTACACGACCAAAAAGCATCATTTCAAAATTACGTGTTGTAATGCAAATAATGGATGCAATAATAAACACAACAAAGCCAAAATAAACCATAGGTTTACGTCCAAAAGTATCAGATAAAGGTCCAAAAATAAGCTGTCCAAAACCTAAGCCTAAAAAAATGGTGGTAATAAGTTTTTGATTTTCAGTTTCATTTACACTACCTAAATAATCACCAATTTTGGGTAAAGCTGGTAAAACCGCATCAATAGATAGTGCAACTATAGACATTAAAGCTGCCATTAGTACCACAAATTCAAATTGAGACCGAGTTTGGTTTTTCATGGCGCAAAAGTAAGAATTATTGTCTATTTTTGATGAGAAACAGTAGCAATATAAGTTTAAAATATTATATAAATCCACGGTATGCTTAAAGAGACATTAATTAAATTAATTAGCAGAGATCTTAACGGTATTATAGATGAAATTAATCAATATAAAGATGAATCTTGCCTTTGGAAAACAGAAGGATCAATCACAAATTCAGCAGGAAATATAAGTCTACATGTTGTCTCCAATTTAAATCATTTTATAGGTGCTATTTTAGGAGAATCGGGTTATGTTAGAAACCGTGAATTAGAATTTTCGCTAAAAAATATTCCTAAAGCCGAATTAATTAAAGATTTGAAAGCGACTATTGTAATTGTTGAAAAGACCTTAACCAACTTATCAACTGAAGATTTACAAGCAGACTATAAACTTCAAGTTTTTAATGCGCCAATGACCACTGAATATTTTTTAGTGCATTTGTCGTCCCATTTGGCCTATCATTTAGGGCAGATTAATTACCACAGACGACTTCTAGATTAAAATTACATTTCTGTTTATGAGTTGCCGCTTTAGGAGATTTGTAAAACGTATCTTTGCATAAAATTTAAAAAAAGCATGCAACACTTAAAAGAGACACCTAAAAGGTCTAAAACAGATAAGCCTAAAGTAACCATATTAAGTGCTTTTAAGACTATTATTTGGCCACGACGTAAATTAGTCTTCTTAGGTTTATTACTTATTGTTATTCGCAGTATATCAGGACTTATTTTACCATGGCAAAGTAAGGTGTTACTAGATGATGTGGTGCCTAACAAAGATTTTGACCAATTGTATGTCTTAATCGCTATTGTAATTACAGCCATAACAGTTCAAGCCGTTACATCATTTGCCTTAACTAAAATTTTGAGTGTTCAAGCACAATATCTTATCAGCGAATTGCGTGCTCAAGTACAAAAAAAAGTATTGTCTTTACCTATTAGTTTTTTTGATAATACTAAATCCGGAGCATTAGTGTCGCGTATTATGAGTGATGTAGAAGGTGTTCGTAATCTTATAGGTACAGGATTAGTACAGTTAGTTGGTGGTACGTTTACGGCCATTATCTCTATGATTATTTTAATAAAATTAAATGCTTGGATGACGCTTTTTGTGTTTGTTCCGTTATCCATTTTTGCAATTATAGCTTTAAAAGCCTTTAAATATATTCGTCCAATATTTAGAACCCGAGGAAAAATTAATGCAGAAGTAAAAGGACGATTAACCGAAACATTAGCTGGTGTTCGCGTTATAAAAGCATTTAATGCTGAAGAACAAGAAAATAAAGTTTTTGAAAAAGGAGTAAATGATATTTTTCAGAATGTTAAAAAGAGTTTAACAGCAACAGCTTTCATGACAAGTTCGTCCACCTTTTTAATAGGTGTTGCCACTACTGGAATTATGGGAATTGGTGGTTATTACATGATTGAAGGGAGTATGACGTCTGGAGAATTCCTATTCTTTACCTTAGTGCTTGGTTTTATGATAGCACCAATTGTACAGATGAGTAATATTGGTAGCCAATTAACAGAGGCTTTAGCAGGTTTAGATCGGACTGAAGAGTTAATGAATTTAACTGCTGAAGAAGATGACGACAATAGAACAATTCAATTAGAAGCTTTAAAAGGAGATTTGATTTTTAAAGATGTCTCGTTTGAATATGAAAAAGATAAGCCTGTTTTGCATAATATTAGTTTTAATGCGCCATCAGGCTCTGTGGTTGCTTTGGTTGGGAGTTCAGGTTCGGGTAAATCAACAATAGCAGGATTATCAGCAACATTTTTAAATCCAAAATCAGGAACCATTACAATTGATGGTAAAGATTTATCACAGGTGAAATTACAAAGTTTTAGAAAAAACTTGGGTGTTGTGTTGCAGGACGAATTTTTGTTTGAAGGCACAATTCGTGATAATATTATGTTTCCAAGACCTAATGCTACGGAGGCTCAATTGCAAAATGCTGTAAAAGCCGCTTATGTAAATGAATTTACAGACCGTTTTGATGAAGGTTTAGAGACTTTAATAGGTGAGCGTGGTGTGAAGCTTTCTGGAGGGCAACGACAACGTATAGCTATTGCTAGAGCTATTTTGGCAGATCCTAAAGTTATTATTTTAGATGAAGCAACTTCTAATTTAGATACCGAAAGTGAAGGTTTAATTCAGAAAAGTTTATCGGAGTTAACTAATAACAGAACAACTATTGTTATTGCACACCGATTGAGTACTATTAAAAAAGCAGATCAGATTTTAGTTATAGAAAATGGTCGAATAGTAGAGCGTGGTAATCATGATGAATTATTAAAAGCAGAAGGCCGTTATTATGATTTATATACGTTTCAAGCTAAGATATAAATGCCTTTCAAGCTTTGAATCATAAAAAATGAACAATTGATTTAATAGTATATATAAGTTGGAATTATCGATTTAAAATAAAAACCTGCTAAGTTTTATAGTCTTAGCAGGTTTCTGTTTTTAACTCTATCTCATCTAAAGTGGAATATTTCCATGCTTACGATCAGGTTTTGCGATGTCCTTGTTTTCAAGCATGCTAAACGCTTTTATTAATTTGCGCCTTGTGTTTTGTGGTAAAATAACCTCGTCTATAAAACCACGTTCAGCAGCACTGTATGGATTGGCAAATAATTCAGCATACTCAGCTTCTTTTTCTTTCCATTTAGCTTCCTTATCGTCTGCAGAAGTAATTTCACGCTTAAAGATAATTTCAGCAGCGCCTTTAGCTCCCATTACTGCAATTTCAGCATTAGGCCAAGCAAAGTTCATATCTGCTCCAATATGTTTAGAGTTCATAACGTCGTAAGCTCCACCATAGGCTTTTCTAGTAATAACAGTAACTCTTGGTACTGTAGCTTCACTAAACGCATAAAGCAACTTAGCTCCATTAGTGATAATAGCATTCCACTCTTGATCCGTTCCTGGTAAGAAACCTGGTACATCTTCTAATACTAAAAGCGGAATGTTAAAACAGTCACAGAAACGTACAAATCGCGCAGCTTTTTTAGAACTGTTTACATCGAGAACTCCGGCTAAGAACATTGGCTGATTGGCAACAATCCCAATGCTTTTGCCTCCTAAACGCGCAAAACCAACGATGATGTTTTCTGCGTAGTTTTTATGAATTTCGTAAAAAGAATCCGCATCAATAATCCCTTTTATGACGTTGTGCATATCGTAAGGTTTATTTGGGTTCTCAGGAACAATTGAAGACAGTGCATCTCTCACTTCTTCTTTTAGTTTAAACGGAAGCGCATCTGGTTTTGTCTTATTACTTTGTGGTAAATAACTTAAAAGTGACTTGATGTCTTCTAAGCACTCTACATCATTAGTAGATGTTTTATGTGCCACTCCAGATTTTGAAGAATGTACACTAGCACCACCAAGTTCTTCGCTAGTGACTTCTTCATTAGTTACGGTTTTTACAACATTTGGTCCAGTGACAAACATATAACTGGTGTCCTCAACCATAAGTGTAAAATCCGTCATAGCAGGAGAGTACACAGCTCCACCAGCACAAGGTCCCATAATCGCAGAGATTTGCGGAATTACACCTGAGGCTTGAACGTTTTTATAAAAAATATCGGCATAACCACCTAAAGAGCGCACGCCTTCTTGAATACGTGCTCCACCAGAATCGTTAAGACCAATCAATGGTGCTCCAACATTTACAGCCATGTCCATGATTTTACAGATCTTTTCAGCGTGAGTTTCAGATAGCGATCCTCCAAAAACAGTAAAATCTTGAGCAAATACATATATCAATTTGCCATTTACAGTGCCATAACCCGTAACCACACCATCTCCATAAAACTGTTGATTGGCCATACCAAAATCTTTAGTTCTGTGTGTTACTAAAGCTCCAATTTCTTCAAATGAACCTTCGTCTAAAAGGTATATGACGCGTTCACGTGCTGTTAATTTTTTCTTTTGATGTTGTTTATCTATTCGTGCTTGTCCACCTCCAAGTTTTGCTAGAGCTAGTTTTTCGTTTAATATTTTTACTTTGTTGTTCATTGTAATTTTTTATTCTAAAACTATTAAAGATGAAAAACTTATATAGTTTATGTGAAGTTTTAATTAAAGTAGTTCATGTTTTAAAGCAACTAACTAGATACTCGTAATACTTTTTGTTCTTTTAAAAAATGCTTTAATGCAATTTTGGCGGCAATTTCAGCTTCTAATAAATGTTGTTCCTTTAGTAAGCTGAAAGAGTAGTAGTTTTTTACAAAATGAGTATCAAAAACACCACTTCTAAAAGCATCATGTTCACACACAAAACGACCAAAAGGTAACGTACTGTGTACACCTTGTATTTGGTAGTTGTTGATTGCAGTAATCATAAGTGCAATTGCTTCGTCTCTTGTTTTACCATAAGTAATCAGTTTAGATAGCATTGGGTCGTAGTAAATAGGAATATCCATACCTTCTTCATAACCATTATCTATTCTGATGTTGTGTCCTTCAGGAAGTTTATAAACCTCCAAGTTTCCAACACTAGGTAAAAAGTCATTCATAGGATCTTCTGCATAAACACGAAGTTCTAAGGCGTGACCATTTATTTTTAAGTCTTCTTGCTTGATATTCAGTTTTTCACCTCTTGCTACTTTAATTTGAAGTTCAACTAAGTCCACTCCGGAGATCCACTCGGTAACAGGATGTTCTACTTGGAGTCTGGTATTCATTTCTAAGAAATAGAAATTGAAATTTTCATCTAATAGAAACTCTACAGTTCCGGCTCCAACATAATCACAAGAACGCGCTACGTTTATGGCAGCTCGTCCCATTTTTTCTCTTAACTCTGGTGTTAATACAGCAGAAGGTGCTTCTTCAATTATTTTTTGATGACGACGTTGTATGGAACATTCACGTTCAAAAAGATGAATGATATGACCATGGGTATCAGCCATGACTTGAATTTCGATATGTCTTGGTGATGCCACATATTTTTCAATAAACACAGAACCGTCGCCAAAGGAAGACTTTGCTTCGCTAATCGCTCTATTCATTTGCGATTCAAATTCTGCTTCATTTTCAACAATACGCATCCCTTTTCCGCCTCCTCCAGCCGAAGCTTTAATTAAGATTGGAAAACCGATGTCTTTGGCTATGCTTTTGGCTTTAGGAATATCTGTAATGGCCTCATCTGTTCCAGGAACCATGGGAATATCATAACCCTTTATGGTTTCTTTAGCGGCTAATTTATTACCCATTAGCTTAATTGCTTTAGAACGTGGACCGATAAAAATAATATTATTGGCTTCGCACAATTCGGCAAAATCAGCATTTTCACTTAAAAAACCGTAACCTGGATGAATAGCATCTACGTTAAGTGATTTTGAAACTTCTATAATTTTATCGCCTTTTAAATACGATTCGTTTGATGGAGCAGGACCAATACAAACAGCTTGGTCTGCATATTTTACGTGTGGAGCATTACGGTCTGCTTCAGAAAATACAGCGACTGTTTTAATGCCCATTTTTTTTGCCGTTTGCATCACTCTTATGGCAATTTCTCCTCTATTTGCTACTAATAATTTTTTCATCTTTAGTGTTCCGTGAAAACGGAATATCTTTTAAATTAGACTTTATCTTTTAATATCACTTTGACTATGTTTAGCAGAACTATCGAAACACTTTTGTTACAAAAAGGTTGTCTATACATGCTGTTACAACTTCACATAATACTAAAACTGAGGTTTGGTTTTATTCAAACTCAATTAAAAGCATATTTTTGTCAACAGTTTCTCTTTCATTTACCAGGATAGATTTTATAACACCTTCTCGAGGAGAATGAATTACATTTTCCATTTTCATGGCTTCAAGAATTAATAAGGTGTCGTCTTCTTTAACTTCATCACCAACCTTTACAGTAATCTCTAAGATTAATCCTGGCATTGGTGCTTTAATATCATTGACTTGTTTTGTTGCTCCGATTTCAAAACCTAAAGCTTCAATTTGCTGGTCTATAGTATCATAAATATCAACATCATAAGTGTTGTTATTCACTTTAATGGAATAAGTTTTCTTATTAAAGTCGGTTTTTAAGATTTCAGCTTTTACAGAGGTATTATCGTGAAGAACATGATACTGATTTGTTGATGTTTCAACAATATCTAAGGTTTCCATAGCTTCTTTAGATACATCGAAGGTATGAGAACCGTTAACTTTTATTTTATACATAAAGTAGAGATTTTACGTGTTTTGTTGTTTATAGTTAAAGCTACATAAAATAATAAATTTATAAGGCGATTTGCTAATTATTATTTAAAATATTTCATGTAAGTTAATTGTTATTGGTTTGATTGCTATTTTATTACGTTTTAAAGTGCGAATTGTCTTGATGTGCTTTAATTGCTTTTTTAGATAATACAATTCCTATAATTAAAGAGATAAATGCACCAATTGAAATTCCTGGAATAAAGTTTATAAATAAGAAGAAGTCGTAGGCTCCATGAAATATAGTTGCGAGTAATAAACCCATTAAATTAAGACGTAATCTGTTCTTAGAAAATTTTGCTTTCCCCATGTAAAATCCCATTAAGACACCAAATGTTGCATGTGCTGGAACTGCCGTAAAAGCACGTAATATGCCAGTTTGGTAACCTCCATCTAAAACATACATGATGTTTTCTGTACACGCAAATCCCATAGATACCATAACGGCATAGATAATGCCATCGTAAGGCTCGTTAAAGGCTTTTTTTGGTTGTGCATAATATTTGACAATAACATATTTGCTAAATTCCTCTGCTAAAGCAACCACCACAAACGCTTGAATAAATTGTTGTCCAACACTAAATTGATCAGTAACAGGAATTAGTCTGCCTGTAAAGAAATACAAGACAAATACTATGATTATACTAATTATAGCACCAAAAAGAAAGCTTAAAAGGAGTAATCTTCTCGGTTCTTTTTCGTGTTTATCCTGAACATAAATATAAATAAGAATAGCAAGTACAGGTGCAATAGCTAGTAAGAGTAGATTCATAAATCAAAAATAATTAAAAAAGGTGTAGAAGTTGCTTTCTACTTTTAGTGTCTAAAAAAACGTATACAATGTTAGTTATAAAATGACTTGCTAAAACGGCAATGGCAGCACCTGTAACGTGCCATATAGGGATTAATAAATAACATAAGATAATGTTGGATAGACAGCCAATGATAAAACGATAGACGTTTTTCTGCAAATCGTTGGTATTGATTAGATGTTTTTCATAAATCATTCCAATAAATACAAAAAGTGGTGCCCAACAAAAAATTAATAAAGGTGTTTTTGCTTCGGCATAGCTTTCAGTAAAATAAGTGTTTAAAATGGTATTTCCGAAAAGTGTATATAAGCAGCCAATTAATAAACCTAAGACACACATGATACTTAATAGTTTTTTTATTTTTAGTGCATAAAGCAAACTATCGTTTTTATAGGATTCTGCAAGAGAAGGATATAAGGCATTGATAATAGAGAACCCGATATTCCAGCTTAGAGCAATAACGAGAAACTGAACAGTGGCAAAAATACCGTTGGCATGATCGCCAAGAAAGTATTTTAGAAACAGCTCGTCAATGGTGATATAAAACATAATTAAACCATTGGAAATCATTAAAGGAAATGCCATTTTTAATAATGATTTTCCTAAAGGCCATGAAAAGATCCATTGTCTAAATGAAAATTGCTTTTCATACTTTAAAATGATGCCATAAATTAAGCCTTGAATAATAAAGTCTAGAACAATGAGTTTTGCAAAAAAATAAACATCTAGTTGGTTTTTAACACCATAGTATTGTAAGGAGACAATAATAATTAAACTCGTAATTTTACTTATGAATATGATTTTTGTCTGTTTTTTTGCTAGTAAATAATATTCAAAAACGTCGGTAAGCTTAAAAAGATAACTAAGGGTTATAATGTAATACAATCCCTTTAAAGGGCTGGTTTCTGAGATGTTAAAATAGATTAATATTCCTATGAAAATTACAATCCAACTCATAAGACGAAGGTAAAAAGCGGTTGCTAATATTTGCTCACTTTGTTTTGGCTTAAATACAATTTCTCTAATGCAAATACCTGATAAGCCTAAAAAAAATAAAGGAGTAAGCATACCTAAAATAGATTCTACAAATTTAAGCTTGCCAATATCTACGGTGCCTAATGTGCTATAGATTTGAGGAACAATGAGTACACCTGTAATTAGTTGAATAAGTTTTTCTAAGGTAAACCATTTGGTAGCAATAAAATCTTTCTTACTAAAAACCGATATCATGAAATATGTTTGGGTTTTCAAAGATATAAAAACCGATTCTTTTTAGTCATTTGAGCGATTATTATTACATTCGTTTTTCAATCCATTAAATGACTCCAGAGTTTCTTCGTCGCTATTATATATTACGCATTATTTCAAACCCTAAAGTTTATGGAGTTGAAAAAAATGGTTTTGTTCCCTTGGAAGATCTGCAAAGGTCTTTAGATCAGTTACGTGTAAATAATATAGACGATCCTCTTTACAGTAAATTAAATCTGCACAGTCAAAAAACGATTAAGCGCGATCTAGAAAAAATAAAATCGTATTATCATACTAATATTACACACAAAAGGAATTACGGTTACTTTGTTGATGACTATGAAATAAATGAAGTATTAAAAGAGGTTTACGAAAAAACAGAACTCTATCTCTTGCATCACCATGCCCATGCATGGAAAACGTATGTAACTACAGCACGTAGTTCGTTGAGCTCGCAAGTGGATTTGGTGCCTTTAATTCAAGCTATAGAGCAACATTTGTTAATTGAAATAACTTATCATGGTTGGTATGATGATGGCTTTAAGACCATAAACGGCTTTTTTCAGGCGCTTCATATTAAGGAAATTAATAAAGCTTGGTATTTAATGGCGTATAATGAACGCTATGGCATTTATGCCTTTTGTTTAGATAATAGAATAAAGAGTTTATCTATAAGCAAGCGAAAAGTTAAAGAACCCGTAGTTTTTAGCTCTGAAGACTATTTTAAAAATGTTATAGGCATTCTAAAATCGGAAATCAATGCGGAATGGATTCATATACAAGTCGCCAATCACCACTTTAAGTATTTAGAAAATAATCCGTTGCATCACTCCCAGCAGATTGTAACACGTCCAAAAGATATTGACACGAACAACTTAGACTATAAAAACCCTAATATTTGGGGTGAAATTAAAGTGTATGTAGAACCTAACTATGAATTTTTAATGGAAATTTTAAAATACAATCTTTGGGTTAAGGTGGTTAGTCCGTTACATGTAAAAGCTTATGTAAAGCATCATTTGGAGTTAATGTTGGGTTATTATGAGTAGATTCCTTTAATTACATTCTCCTTGTCTAGTTTTCTCCTTTAATGTTTTTATGTCTTATAAAGACAGTCTAATTTCATGTCCTTAAAAATAACTTTTTGAAACGGACACATTTTGTCGATTACAAAAATAGATTTGAGAATTATTAGAAATTACCCCAAAACAACCAACTTATGGCGACCTATAAATGCAATATCTGTGGCATCTACAAAAATGATACTGTGACTTCTCAATTAAATACGAGTACGACTTGTAAATCTTTAGAAAATACTGTTGAAGTTGTGTTTCATAAATGGAATTTGATTTCTGAGGATGATTTAACGACTATTTAAATTATATAATTTAATGGCAACATTTGAAATGAAAACGAAACGAGCAATAAATGTGCAGCTAAAACTAGATAAATCTTTAAGCTAAAAATACTGATGAATATAGAATGTTTTAATTTTTGTACAGCTACAAACGAATGCTGTTTTGATCTTGTTTTTAGTATAAGTTGAATAATTTAATTAGGTAAAACACAAATGAAAATAAAACTCTTACTATTAGTAATTCTACTTTCAACATTGGAATCTTGCATCCAAACTCCCGAATTAGTTAAGGCTTGGGTTAAGGTTGAAAATTGTGATTGTTTTTTATGGTCAATTATAGATAATAGAACATACCAATGGGATGGAGATACGTTTGAGGGTTACATTCATGGAGAGGGAGAATTAAGAGTTTTTATCAATGACTCTTTAATTGAATCAAAAAATTACAAAAAAAATAACTTAGCTTTCTATGGTGCCATAAATAAAGAAGAAGCATATCAGTATAAAGGAGATTACTTCGTAGGAAGTCTTAAAAATGGTTTGTACGAAGGGAAAGGTGTTTTGCTAAAAGAGAATGGAGATATTTATTCTGGGGAGTTTAAAAGTGGTATTCCAGATGGTACGCTTAACTATTACAAAAAAAAGATTCTAAGATATTCAGGAGATTGGAAGGATGGCAGATATCATGGATTTGGTGTTCAGTACCTTGATGATAACACTACAAAAGTAGGAATATGGAGTGAAGGCGAAATTACAGATGTTGAAAAAGTAAGGGTTAATTATGATTACGGAGTCTATTTTGGGTTTATCAAAAACAACAAACCAAGTGGTGAAGGTGAACTAATAACTTATAAAAATGATACTCTTTTTGGAAATTGGGCTGATGGAAAACTTGATGGCTATGCCGAGGTAATATCTGATAGTTTCCAAAGCTCTGGAGAATGGGAGAACGGAAAACTAAATGGTCATTCTTATTGCGTTTATTCCGATTTTTCTATTTATAACGGAGATTTCGTTGATAACGTGAAGTCTGGATATGGTGAATTATTTTATAAAGATGAACTCTATCAAGGTGAGTGGGCTAATGATAAGTTTCATGGACTTGGTTATTATCAATATGAAAACGGAAATAGTTACTTAGGAAACTGGAAATCGGGCATTCAAGATGGAAATGGCACTATAGAAACCGAAACTTTCAGTTATACTGGTGACATCGTTAACGGAATTGTAAAAGGTTATGGTGAAGTTGAATATAAAAATGTAAGGGATGAATATAAAGGTCATTTCGAAGATAACATAAGGTCCGGTAACGGTTCTTATCTATATGAAAATGGGAATGTATATCAAGGAGAGTTTGCTAATGATTTATTTAATGGTATTGGTGTTTTTACATACAACGATGGAAGTCAATATCAGGGAGATTTTTTTGATGGTAAAATTTACGGAGAAGGTTCTCTCTATCTAAAGGAAGGAGATTCGACAATTGTTTTCACTGCAGTTTGGAGTGAAGAAGGGAAATTTCCTGAACAAGCAAGTATTCTGTTTCCTAATGGAGATTTGTATGAAGGTCCAATTGTAAATGGAATACCAACCAACGATGGGGAGTGGACAAGACAGGAGGATAGAGAAACAAATTCTGCTACACCTAATAGAAGAAATATATATAAAGCTAATGATTTCTTTAAAAAGCATCAAGCTTCTATAAATAAATTTGGTGACGTTTTAATTTATGTAGAAACAGCAGCATTAGCTGTTGCGGTGGTAGCCGCAGTGGCTGCACCTCTAACTGGCGGTGCTAGTTTAGTTCTTGCTGCTGGTGCTTACAGTGTTAGTAAAGGTGCAGCGGTAGGATATGCCGGAGTACAAGGATTGAATGCCTTATCTGCAAGCATCGATTCAGCAGAATATTACGAGAATGGTGAGTTTGAAAAGGCTAAAGAGGCCGTAACTGAAGCTGGAAAAATTGCTACTATTGGAGCTGCTACACTTGTAGCTCCTCCCGTATTAAGGAAAACAGGAAATATAATTAGGCCTATCCTTATAAAAACTCTAAAACCAATAATAAACAAAGGAAAAACATTTGGAAAAATATTTAGTATTGCCATCGCTAAAAATGGTATCATAAATAAGATTAAATTACCGGCTAAAAGATTAATTAAAGGTGGATTTCGAAAACAGACTCTAAATATATCAGCAAGTAAAAGAGTAGTGAATGATAAGGCAAATACTCTTAAGCAATTATTAGGGTACGGTAAAAGTGGTAGTGTACTTTCTAAGAATATGACTAAAGCAGGGTCGAAATCAATAAAAGGCACACAGGCTCATCACCTTATAGGAAATGATTCAAAATGCCCAAACTCGTTAAAATTAGTAAGTATTCTTGCGAAACACTCAATAGATATCAACAGTGCCATTAATGGATTGAGATTGCCAGGTGGACATCCGGTAGCTGGGCAAAAAGGGTATAAAATGACATCTGCCCGTGGACAAGTCCATCAAGGTAGTCACAATTGTAAATATTACGATCAAGTCTATGAAATATTAAAAAATGCAAGAACACAAGATAAACTTATTGAAGCACTATCAACTGTGAAAAAGAAAGTGTATAAAGGTGAATTAAGACTAAATCGAGTTCCTTTTAAAAATGATATTTTTAGAACAAAATTAATTAGGAAATGAGCATCTATAAATTAAATAAAAAATATGAGTTTGCTGAGTTGTTTGCAGGTTCCGAGTTTTTAGAATTACTCGATAATGGATTCGAAGGGAAGTCAATGCTTAATTTGTGGGAGATACCAAAAATGGAATGGAACTTTCAAACTTCGTCAGTTAAATGTGACATATCAATGATATTAGGTTTAATACCTATTGTAAATAAAAAAGTTAAAGAGAAATTAATATTCATTGGAACAGCCAATTTAGCCGAATTTCTTCCTGTCCTTGTGGGTGAACAAGAGTATTATGCAATCAATGTGCTATATCATTCCAGTGAATTACTTAATAAAAGGAAATCAAAAATTATTTATTTCTCAGATAAAACTATTATGCATATTGATAAATATGTTTTTATTGAAGAAGAGACTCATCCTATATTTAAAGTATCTCAAGCTTTAATACATATTTTCGTAAATGATATAATTAAAGATATTATTGAAAGGGAATCTTTCACTGGAATAGAATTTGAAAAATGCGAAATATCATCAAGAAGATGGTTTTAAATTAAAGAGTATGAAAAATAGTACAAGCGAACAACAGCAATGTTTTAAATGTAAACAATCATTTGAATCAAGTATTGTTGATGAGAAAATTTGTGTAGAATGTAAGGAAAAAGTCAAAAAGAATAAGCAATTGGTTATAGGGGTAATACTTGGCCTTGTATTGTTAATAGCCTCTGGATCCTTTTACTTTTATAATCAAAAAATCACTCCAGACGCCACTTTTGAAGGTGTGGTTGATAATGACACTATGGAGATAGATAATGTCATTTTAAAATCAAATGAAGCAACAGTAATTAAACAGATTGTTAGCCTAGGAGAAGCTGTGGATAATTTGACAGCCTTCAAACGTTTTTCAGAAGATAACAATGGCATTCCTTCAAAAATTCAAGTTTTATTCGATAAAAATGAAACTGAGATATCAGAATCTGATGGTTTATTCTTGACTCATTTTGCTAAACAGTTCATAGAATTAGGGGATGATTATACCTTATTACTCGAAGGCTATACTTGTGATTTAGGAACTGATCGATATAATTTAATACTCTCTATTAATAGAGCTCAAGTAATAAAAGATTATTTAAATTCGAAAAATATAAACAGCAAGCAAATTGAAACTAAATCTTATGGAAAAGATCAGTTCGTTAATACTGGTGATCTTGAGCAAAGTAGAGCTGAAAATCGGAGAGTTTATATTACAATATATAAGGGAAGTAAAACTTAAAAACAAAACCCCAAAGTTATTAACTTCGAGGTTATTAAACTTAAGCTTCCGTTTTAGCAATTGCATAGCCAATGCAAGCCACACCTGCACCAACAGCAATGGGTATTGCAAAAGCAATTCCGGCAGAAACAGCAATCAGAGCTCCAACTCCAGCACCTGCAGCACCAATGGTTGCTACTATTCCAGTTTCAGTTGTTTTTTCATCTTTCATAAATATTAGATTTTAAAAATGTTAACTTGATTTTTTTAATTGGCTTATACTAATTATAAGTTTAAGAATTCACAGACCGTAAGAATCCTGTGATGGCTAAAATTAAACCTACCGTAAGAAGTGTTACAGTGGTTTTGTCTTCTCCAGAAATATCAGCTATGTCACTTGAAATGGTTTCACAGCTTTTGAATAAATGATTTAATTGATCTAATTGTGATTTTTGTAAATCCATAATACTATTGTTTTTAAAATTTAAAACAAATTTAATTCGTAGTTTTCCCGTATAACGGGAAAGTAAAATAGATACACAATTTATGAGTAATGATATTAGACGGTTTATAATTTTTCTAGACCTTTTAAAAAATAATGAAGATTTGGTGACCTCCCATCAAATAGAAGTAGCTCAACAAAAAGAAGGTTTAGATTTTTCGACGTCTACATTAAATAGAGACTTTAGTTTTTTAGTGAAAATTGGATTTAAAATATACAACGATAAAACAAAAGGCTATAAATTAGACCTCGACGATATTGAAGAATTTACATTACTCACTAATCTGTTTAAACGAATTGCATTTTCTAATGTGCTGAATAAGGTCATTTCTTTAGATAATAAAACTCATAAATATTTAGCTTTAGATGACACTAGTTTGGTGAAAAATTTTCAGTATTTTGATATCATCTTAAAAGCCATAGATAAGAGAAAGGAAATTAGTTTTCAGCATACCAGTTTTTATCACACAGAAAGGGAAATATCAAAATCCCATATGATCAAACCTCATTTGCTGAAAGAATATGAAAACAGGTGGTATATTGTAGGAGAGACTTCTGCTGGATTTAGAGTCTTTGGATTGGATCGTATAGAGAATTTAAAAGTTTTAACTAACAAATCTTTTAAAAATAAAACGAAAGAAGCGAGTGAAAAGCTATATTCAACTGTTGGCTTAAATTTTAGTGATTATGAACCAAGGACAATCGTTTTACGTTTTCATAATAGTCAGAAACCTTATTTAGAATCATTAAAATTGCATCATTCACAAAAAGAGGATTTAGAAAACGTCTTAGATGGATTTTATACTATCAATTTATTTGTGAGCTATAATTTTGAGTTGCGTCAACAAATTTTAAAATATGGAAGTTTTGTAGAAGTATTACAACCCAAATTTGTAAGAGAGGAGATTAAGAATGAAATTCATAAAGCCTTTAAAACATATCAACAACTAAATATTATAAATATTGAAACGGACACATTTTGACTGTTTCAGTTTTACTTTTGAAGCTGTTATTAGTAAGGGAGATTTTCTTAAATGAAAATTTAATTTTAGATTTTTTAACATATTTGCGATTTGAAGCCACAAAATAGGATGTAGGGATCGCTATTTATTAATCAAAATTTGATTAATGGTTTCAGCCGTGACTAGCTGATAAAACCCCAACCGAATAGGTTGGGGTTTTTATTTTAATAGGATTATTAATTATTACAGCTTAAGTAATTTGTTCTTTATGGCCTTATGTACTTTAAGATAATAGTCATAATTACTGGCCACAAAATGCATGTTGGTTTTACTGTTTTTTAATAGATCTTCAAAGTCTTCAAGCGTCACTAATTTGAGTGCTTCAACTTCTGATTCTTGTTTCACTAATGCATTCAGCGAAACATTCAATTTCGCAATATAAACCTGATGAAATTCATTATCCTGAATCTTACCATCAGCATAACTCGTTTCATGAAGAAAAGTTCCGATATGTTGAAGATTATTAGGTGCTAATTTCAAACCGATTTCTTCTTCCGTTTCACGTAAAGCGGCTTCAATAAAAGTTTCACCTGCATCAATGTGTCCTGCAACAGAAACATCCCAAAGTAAAGGGAAAATGATTTTTTTGTGAGAGCGTTGTTGTAAAAGAATTTCGCCTCTAGATGTATATAACCATAAATGAATGGTGTTATGGTACAAACCTTTGGCATGTGCTTCAGATTTTAAAGCTGTTTTTCCTGTTGGTTGACCTTGCTTTGTAACAATATCTAGTAGTTCGTCCATAGTTGTAAGAAGACCTCAAAGGTTTTAGAAATCTTTGAGGTCTTTAAAATTATTGTTTTACCAAATCTAGCTTAGCGATTTATTTGAAGTAACTAAAAGTTTCTCCGTCTTCTATTTTTAATAATGTTTCATAAATTAATTTAATCACATTTTCCACATCATCTCTATGCACCATTTCTACTGTCGTATGCATGTAACGCAATGGTAAAGAAATCAAGGCAGAAGCGACACCACCATTACTGTAAGCAAAAGCATCAGTATCAGTTCCTGTAGCTCTAGAAAGTGCAGCACGTTGAAACGGTATTTTATTTGCTTCAGCAGTATCTGTAATTAAATCTCTTAATTTTTGTTGTACAGCTGGAGCGTAAGCGATAACTGGACCTTTTCCGATTTCAGCATAACCTTGTGTTTTCTGCTCAATCATTGGAGTGGTTGTATCGTGAGTTACATCTGTAACAATAGCCACATTTGGCTTAATAGTTTGTGTAATCATTTCAGCACCACGTAAACCTATTTCTTCTTGTACAGAATTGGTAATATAAAGTCCGAATGGCAATGTTTTCTTGTTTTCTTTCAATAAACGCGCTACTTCAGCAATCATAAAACCACCCATTCTGTTGTCTAAAGCACGACACACAAATTTGTCTTTGTTTAGAATATGAAATTCATCTGGATAGGTAATAACACAGCCTACGTGTACGCCCATTTTTTCAACCTCCTCTTTGTCTTTTGCCCCAATATCAATAGTTATATTGTCTGGCTTTGGAGCTTGTTCTTTGGCTTTACTTCTGGTATGAATTGCTGGCCAACCAAAGACACCTTTAACGATACCATTTTTAGTATGGATATTTACAATTTTACTTGGAGCAATTTGATGATCACTTCCACCATTTCTAATCACATATATTAACCCATTATCCGAAATATAATTCACATACCAAGAAATTTCATCGGCATGTCCTTCAATAACAACTCTATATTTTGCTTCAGGGTTAATTACGGCAACTGCAGATCCGTAAGTATCTGTTATAAATTCATCTACGTATGGTTTTAAATAATCCATCCAGATTTTCTGTCCTTCCCATTCGTAACCAGTAGGAGAGGCGTTATTTAAATATTTTTCTAAGAAATCTATTGATTTTTTATTAAGAATGCTTTTTGAAGCCATAATACTTATTTTGAGTTTCTGTAAAAATAAAAGGATTTGCTAAGCTTTTAATAGCTTTTGAATTTTTTTTGTAACAAATTGAACTATTTTTATACTAATCCATCAACTAACCATAAACTTAAATTCAAAATCATGAAGCTCGTTATATCTAACCTTACTAAAACATATAAAAATGGAGTAAAGGCCATTGATAATCTTAATCTTGAAATTGGAACAGGAATGTTTGGACTTTTAGGACCAAATGGTGCTGGTAAATCCTCTTTAATGCGAACCATTGCAACATTACAGAGTCCAGATTCTGGATCTATTATGTTTGGTGATATCAATGTTTTAGAAGATAAAATGGCTTTACGTAAAATATTAGGTTATTTACCACAATCGTTTGGTGTGTATCCTAAAATGTCTGCAGAAGATTTACTAGACTATTTTGCGACTTTAAAAGGCATTAGTTCAAAAACAGATAGACAAGCTTTAGTCAAAGAGGTGTTAGATATTACGAACCTGTATGACATGCGTAAAAAATATGTTGCAGGTTATTCAGGAGGAATGAAACAACGTTTTGGTATTGCACAATTGTTGTTAAATAATCCGAAATTAATTATTGTAGATGAGCCAACAGCTGGTTTAGATCCTGCAGAACGTCATCGTTTTCTAAATGTATTGCGAGAAGTTGGTACTAATTGTACGGTGATTTTTTCTACGCATATTGTTGAAGATGTTAAGGAACTTTGTAACGATATGGCGATTTTAAATGGTGGTCGTATATTAAAACAAGCAACTCCAAGTGAAGCAAGAAAAGAATTAATAGGTCGTATTTGGACTAAGGTGGTAGACAGAGACGATTTAGAAGCACATGAAGCACAATACAATTTATTGTCTTCAAATTATAACGAAGATAATTCACTTAATATCCGTGTGTTTAGTGATGAGCAACCAAGTGACGATTTCAAATCTGTTGAGCCACAGCTCGACGATGTGTACTTTATAGCACTAAAACAAGACGAACCCGTAAGTGCGGTTTAAATTGGTATTAATCTTGAATTTTTAAAAAAGTACATCTATGTTTTCTACAATATTTTTTCACGAATTAAAGTACTGGTTAAAACGACCGGCTACTTATATTTATATGGCTATTTTCTTTATGCTGTCACTGTTTATGGCAGCAACAACAGCAGGAATATTCGATAGCATTACTGCTACAACAGGGTCTTCAAGGATTGTGAATTCACCAATTGGAGTGAATGGCCTCTTCAATGGTTTAACAATTTTAATTTTCTTTTTATTTCCATCTATAATTGGTGCCTCTATAAATCGGGATTTTAAAAGTGAAATGCATTCCATTTTATATTCTTATCCGTTTACAAAAGCGAATTATTTATTTGCTAAATTTTTTAGTGCCATTACTATTGTTACGCTTATTGTAATGATGATAGGAATTGGTATGTTTATTGGTTTTAGGTTACCAGGCACTAATTCAGACTTGGTTATAGCTTTTGATATTACATCTTATTTCAATTCATATTGGCTTTTTATTCTGCCTAATATTTTACTATTTGGTGCAATTGTTTTTGCAGTAGTCACTTTTACAAGAAACATTGCCGCAGGATTTATAACTGTGATACTGTTATTGTTTGTTCAAGGTGTCACAGAAAGTTTATTGTCTGATCCAGATAGTCGTTACTTGGCAGCCTTATTAGATCCTTTTGGAGCATCTGCTTCAGATTATTATACGCGTTATTGGACGGTTTACGAGCAAAACGAAATGCACATTCCTATTAAAGAGGTTATCTTATATAATCGGTTACTTTGGTTAGGTGTTGCGAGTTTAGTATTTGGTTTGGTTTATAAGTTTTTTACATTCAGTCAAAATGCGATGTCATTTTCTCTTTTCAAAAAAGTAAAAGGAGAACGTTCTATAAAACGAAATTTTGGAGGCATTACAAAAATTAACTTGCCTAAGGTGGTTAATGATTATTCTTTTGTTCAGAATTTAAAAGCGACTTGGAAAATATCTAATGTAGAGTTTAAATATATCGTTAAAAGTTGGCCTTTTATTAGTATTGTTTTAGTCGGATTAATAGTTGTCTTAATTGCTTTAGCAGACGTAGGTAATCCATACGGAACAACAACGTATCCTAGAACTTGGTTAATGTTACGAGGTGGTAGTGCATTTGTGTTTGCCATTAATATTTGTACGTTTTTATATGCAGGTATGTTGGTGAACAGAAGTAAAATAGCCAACATTAATGCTTTAGAGGACGTGACACCAATACCAAATTGGTCGCTGTTTTTATCTAAGTTTATTGCCATAATTAAAATGCAAGTGTTATTGCTTACGGTGATTATGATAGCAGGTGTTTTGTTTCAATTGTACAAAGGGTATTTTGATATTGAAATTGGTTTATATGTTAAAGAACTGTTCGGTTTAAAACTAATTAATTATGTGATTTGGGCCTTCTTAGCATTATCAATTCAAACATTAATTAGAAATCCATATCTAGGTTTGTTTGTGCTTTTAGTGATTTCTATAGCCATCCCATTTTTAAGTTTGGCAGGTGTAGAACAAGCGGTATTTAAATATAACGAAGGACCTGGGTTTGGGTTCAATGATATGAATGGTTACGGGGATTCCTTATCCAATTATTTAACTTATAAATTATATTGGGTACTTGGTGGCTTAGTTTTAATGCTTGTTGCCGCGTTATTTTGGGTTCGTGGTTTACCGCATTCATTTAAAGAACGTATAAAGATTGCTATTGAACGTTTTAATACACCCATGGCAATTTCATTTGTGGTGCTTTTAGTTGGATTCCTAACCACGGGTTATACCATTTATCAAGCGACAAATATTAATAATGACCGTTATTCTTCTAAGGAACGTGAAGAAATGAGGGTTAAATGGGAAAAAACATATAAGAAATATGAAGACTATGCACAACCACGTATTGTTGCCGTAAATGTAAATATGGATCTGTTTATTGACGATCGTAATTTTGAATCGTCTGGTGAGTATGCCATGATTAATAAAACAGATACCGCTATTGATAGTATTTTCTTAAATCATAATGATTATCCAAGTACGTTTAAATTTAGTCGTGAAAACACCTTGGTTTCAGAAGATACAATATACAATTTTGATATTTATAGGTTGAAACAACCATTGATGCCAGGTGACTCCATGACGTTAAACTTCACGGTTAAAAACAAACCAAATTCGTTTTTGGTTTCTAATTCACCTATTATCGAAAACGGAACATTTATTAATAATATGCAATTGTTTCCTAGTTTAGGATATAACGGAGGTGAGCTTACGGATGATAAAACCCGTGAAAAATACGATTTACCACCGAATAAGTTAAAACCACATCCATCAGATTCCACAGCATTAGGAAACACCTATATTGCTAAGGATAGTGATTGGATCGATTTTGAAGCGACTGTAAGTACAAGTGAAGATCAAATTGCAATTGCACCAGGTTATCTTCAAAAGGAATGGGTAAAAGATGGTAGACGCTATTTTAATTATAAAATGGATAGTAAAATCTTGAATTTTTACGCCTTCAATTCCGCAAAGTATGAAGTGAAAAAGGATAAGTGGAAGGACGTTAGTCTAGAAATTTACTATCATAAAGGTCATGAATATAATCTGGATAGAATGATGGATGGTATGAAAGCCTCGTTAGCATATAACAGCGAGAATTTTAGTCCATATCAACATAGACAATTACGTATTGTAGAATTTCCAAGTGGAGGTTTTGCTCAGTCTTTTCCAAACACCATTCCATTTGGTGGAGATACTGGTTTTATTGCGGAAGTAGATGATAGTGAAGACGGAGGAATAGATTATACATACGCGATTACAGTACATGAGGTTGCACATCAATGGTGGGCACACCAAGTCATTGGAGCTGATGTTTTAGGAGCCACTATGTTGTCTGAAAGTTTGTCGGAATATGTAGCATTAAAGGTTCTCGAAAAAGAATTAGGAAAACCTCAAATGCGTAAGTTTTTAAAGAAATCTTTAGATGATTATTTATTGAGAAGAACGTTTGAACGTAAGCGTGAAAAACCATTAATGTATAATGATGGACAAGGCTATATTCGCTATCAAAAAGGCTCTTTAGTATTCTATGCATTGAGTGATTATATTGGAGAAGATGTCTTAAATGGAGCTTTAAAAACCTATGTAGAAAAAGTGAAGTTTCAAGAACCACCTTATACCACGTCTATAGATATGGTAAATCATATAAAAGCGGTGACTCCAGATAGTTTACAATATGTTATTAAAGATATGTTTGAAACCATTACGGTTTATGACAACCGTATTACAAACACAACATCTACCAAATTAGAAAACGGCAAGTACAAAGTAGATATAGAGTTTCAAGTGAGTAAATACAGAAATGACGAAAAAGGAAAACAATTGTTTTCTGAAACAGAAAGAGATTCAATTTCATATTTACCAGAAGGAAAAACGAAACCTGTTTTATCGCTTCAACTTAAAGATTATATTGATATCGGCATTTTTACAGAAAATGATGTCGATGGAAAAATGAAAGAAGAGCAACTCTATCTTAAGAAGCATAAAATTACGGCTATTGACAATAAAATATCAATTATTGTAGATGAGAAACCGACTGAAGTTGGTGTAGACCCTTACAATAAGTTAATTGATAGAAATTCTGAAGATAATCGTCAGAAATTGTAAAATCATTTAAAATTCAGTTATTAAGACCTTTCAGATGAGATAAATCTGAAAGGTTTTTTTATGTAAAATATCAATTCGCATTAAATCTTGTAAATCTGTTGCAAACAATCATAATATTAATAAGAATTTAGGGTTATAACTTTTAATTATTATTAATTTTGAACTTGCTTAGAGTCCTAATTTTGGAATGGTTTTAGCACTAAATAGATTCATGAAGTATATTCTCTACATAGCGTTATTGTTTTCAGTTGTTTTAAGTGCACAAGAAGATCCTGTGAAACAAGATTCCACAGATGTGCATTATATGTATATTGAAGGTGATTCTATTCCTGTAACTTCTGTAGAATTAAGAGAGGTTTTAGTGTTACCAAATTTAAAATTTAAGGATAGAGAAGCTAGAGTTCGTTATATTATTCTAAGACGAAAAACGCTAAAGGTGTATCCTTATGCTAAGCTGGCAGCAGAACGCTTAGAAGCTTTACAAGAACGTTTAGATGGATTAAAGCGTAAGCGTGATAAAAAGCGCTATGCTAAGATTATTCAGAATTATATTGAAGATGAATTTTCTGCAGAGCTTAAGAAACTGACTAAAACAGAAGGTCAGATTTTAGTAAAACTAATTCACCGACAAACCGGTAAAACTACCTTCGATCTCATTAAAGAATTACGAAGTGGCTGGCGTGCCTTTTGGTTTAATAGCACGGCAAGTTTGTTTGATATTTCATTAAAAAAGGAATTTAGCCCTATTGATGAAGAGGAAGATTATCTTATAGAAGACATTTTACAACGTGCTTTTCAGAATGAGCGTTTAAAACGACAACCACCAGCTTTTGATATTGATTTTTATGAAGCTTTAAATAAATGGTCTAAATCAAAAAATAAAACAAATTCTAAGCCTAAAATTTAACTATGCGAATTCAAACGAAACGAGAAGAACAGCTTAATTCTATAACACATGGTTTTGGTGCGCTTTTAGGAATCGTAGCTTTAATTTTATTAATTATTGACGTAGATAGTGAACAACCTTGGAGTTTGTTTAGTGTAATTGTCTATGGGATTTCTATCATCATTCTTTTTTTAGCCTCAACGTTTTATCATGCGGTAAAAGGGGAGAAGCGTAAGCATTATTTTAGAATCGTTGATCATGTTAGTATTTATCTACTAATAGCAGGTACGTATACTCCTGTTTTATTAATTTTACTTACGGATAGCTTAGGTTGGCCTTTATTTTGGACCGTATGGGGAATTGCAGCTTTTGGAGTGATTTTAAAACTGTTTTTTACAGGACGGTTTGAATTTTTTTCAACACTTCTTTATTTGGTTATGGGTTGGCTTATTGTTTTTGACTTTTCTAATGCTTCTGAAGCGCTAGGTCCAAATGGCATTCTATGGTTGTTTGCAGGAGGTTTATTTTATACGGTTGGTATTATTTTTTATGCCATTCAAAAAATTCCTTATAACCATGTAATCTGGCATTTGTTTGTTTTAGGTGGTGCTATTTGTCATTTTTTTATGACCTATTTTTATGTCATTTAAGTTGAAAACATCATTTTTTTTAAACTTAAACTTATATGTTAATTAGTTAATTAAGATTTACGTAAACATATTAAAAACTATTTTGTTACGTACATCGATACACAGTGTTATAGCTCGTTATTCTATTTCATTTTTAGATAAAAATTCTAAAATAAGTTTTGCCATCTCTCTTGTTTTTTCTTCAGCTGCAAAATGACCTGCATCTAATAAATGTAATTCGGCATTGGGTAAATCTTTTAAATAAGCCTTTGCTCCATTAGCATTAAATTTCAAATCCTTTTTTCCCCAAGCAATCAATGTTTTTGGTTGATTTTCTCTCAGCATCTTTTGCCATTTAGGATATCGAATTAGATTGGTATTATAATCTTTAAAGAGCTGCACCTGAATTTCTCTGTCTTTTTGAGATTTAAGAAATGACAAATCGTGTGTCCAAGCATCTGGACTTTGAATGTTGATATTTGTGCTATCTAAATCAAATAAATATTGCTTGTTTATTATAGCATGTTCACTTGTTAAGCTATACAAAAAATCGTGCTTCGCTTGTGACGTATTTGTTTGTGCTGTTCTAAAAAAATCTTGTCGGTTAGGTGTTAAACCTTCCAAATAAGCATTGGCGTTCTGAACTATTAAAGCCTCAATCCGTTTTGGATTTTTCATTAGCATTCGATAACCAACAGGAGCACCAAAATCTTGCATGTACATCACATAATTCTCAATTTGAAGTGTATCGATGAGCTTCACAGTATAATCTGCTAACAAATCAAACGTATAGGTTGTCGTTGTTGGATCTAAATGCGTGCTGTAACCCGACCCTAAATTGTCTGGTGCAATAACATGATAATGCGTTGCCAACATAGGAATAAGATTCCTATAAGAATGTGAAGACGATGGGTAACCATGAAGCAATACAATTGTTGGTTTGCTTTTATCTCCTGCTGCTCTATAAAACAGTTTTACACTATCAATTTCCACATAATTATAAGTCGTAGCTGGTGGTAAAAAGAACTGTTTTTTAGTGTCTTCTGATTTACACTGACATCCAAATAAGGTTAGTGAAACCACTAAAACTATTACAAATTGCTTCATTCTAAATTTTTATTTATTCTGATTTCTCATGAAATTTCTAATGCTTTCAATAATAGCATCTCCTTCTTCTTCTAGAGCAAAATGTCCTGTATCGTAAATATTATAATCAATCTCTTTTACGTCTTTTTTAAACGCTTCGGCACCACTTTCAGGAAAAAAAGCATCGTTTTTGCCCCAAACGATTAATAATGGTGGCTGATTGTCTCTTAAATATTGCTGCCATTTTGGGTAAAGCTTCACGTTATTCTGATAATCGTAAAACAAATCTAAATTTACGGCATGTGCGTTTGGTCGAGATAATCTTAAGAAATCTAAATTATAACTATCCGGATCTACGGTTTCAATATCTCTAACACCATGTGTGTATTGCCATTTTAAACCTTCTAATGAAAATGCAGGTAATAAAGCATCTTCTGTTTCTTTAGTTCTGTTTTTCCAAAGTGCTCTTATGCCAGCCCAAGCCTCTCCTAGACCTTCTTCGTAAGCATTGCCGTTTTGGTTAATGATTGCTGTAATCCTTTCAGGATGCGCAGTCGCTAATCTAAAACCAATGGGAGCTCCATAATCTTGAATCATTATCGCATAAGAATTAATCTCTTTTTGTTCTAAAAATGAATCAATAGTAACTGCAATATTATCAAATGTATAGGTGAATGTTTCCGCATCTGGAAAATCACTATTACCAAAACCAGGATAATCAGGTGCAATTAAATGAAACTCGTTAGAGAGTTGTGCTAACACTTTTCGGTATTGATACGATGATGCCGGAAAACCATGTAGTAAAACGATGGTTGGGTTTTTAGGATTACCAGCTTCTCTATAGGCTATGTTTATTCCGTTTACAGCTAATGTTTTATATTTTAAAGTTGATTTTTCACTTGTAACCTTGGATGTTATTGCTTTAGAAACACGATCTGTTTCTGATGTTACCTCCTCTTTACAAGACATAAACAGTAAAACAATACTTAAGATTAGGATTAAATTTTTCATAGTTTGAATTCAAATTTAAATCTCAAAATTATTTTGAGACTTATAAAATAGAAAAGCCATAACCAAAATGAGATAAGGTTATGGCTCAATAATTATTTTTAGTTTTTTAATTTCTACCAGCCATAACACCACCATCGGTATCCCAAATAGCACCTGTTACCCAAGCAGCCTTGTCTGATAATAAGAAGATAATACTATTGGCAACATCTTCCGATTCTCCAAAACGACCTATTGGGTGAAAACCGTTAAAGCCTACCAAGGCTTCTTTAGCAGCTTGTTCTCCACCAAAAACACCATGATAAACAGGCGTATTTACTAAGGCAGGAGACACTGCATTCACACGAATGTTATCTTCTGCTAATTCCATAGCCAAATGTTGTGTTAGCGAATGTAAACCTGCTTTTTGCATAGAATAGGCCGTAGAAGGCGTTGCTTTTACAGCTTGTTTCGCCCACATGGATCCCACATTTACGATAGAGCCACCTTGAGTCGCTTTCATTTTTTTAGCAGCACTTTGTGTGATAAAAAAGAAGCCTCTGTTTAAATCTAAATACGAATTATAGTCTTCCATAGTATGATCTAAAAACGGTTTAGGGCCAAAAATCCCTGATGCATTCACTAAATAGTCTAAGTTATCTAAATCCTCAATTTTAGCAATTAAAGCATCTACTTCAGTAGTGTTAGAGATATTTGCTGTGTGTTTAACTAAGTTTGTTGCATCGGCAATTTTATCTGTATTTCTACCTACAACATGTACAGTTGCACCACCTTCTAATAAGGCGTTTGTAGTTGCATTACCTATTCCGCTTGTTCCACCAATGACTAAGGCTACTTTGTTTTCAAATTCTTTCATTATATTGTTATTAAATTATTAAAATTAGACAGACAAGTCTGTCTTTGTTTGTTCAAATTTTTTTAAGCTATTATTTTTTTACATAAATTTTTAGACTCTACAATAGGCCAATCTTCTTGATGTAAGTGACTTTCTCCAACAGCACTTTCATAGAGTAAGTATATTTGTCTTGCGAGTGAATTTACTTGCTCACTTTTAACCTGCTCTAAGTTGTTGGTGATCAGTTTTGCGATAAGTTCGATAAAACTGTTTTTCTGAGATTGTATTTCATGTCTAATAATCTCATTATCTTTTGGAATTTCTGATACTGTTTTAATACACCAACATCCATTAAAATCTTTATCTTGATAAAACAGTTGAAGGAAATCGAATATCGCTAGGATTTGCTCTCTTCCTTTTGGTTTAGAGGTCGTGAAATTTTCAAAATCTTCTAAAAAATTGATATTCTTATATTGAAGATACGCTAGACAAATATCTTCTTTGGATTTAAAGTGATTGTAAAGGGTCGCCTTAGCAATGCCTGCTTCAGCAATAATTTGATTAATACCTGTAGAATTATACCCATTCTTATAAAATAAAAATGAGGCTGTCTCCGTAATTCTATTTTTTACTTCGGCATGTTTCATGGTGCAAATATATCAATTATTTTTAAAAACAGACAAGTCTGTCTTATTTTTGTTTAAATCTTAACTTAGCTTTAATATTTAGAAAATAAACGAATCTTATTAGCCTTTGATATTATACGAGGTAATTCATAGGTAACTATAATTAATGATTTAATTTTTAGTCAACCTATTTCAGGCGAGGTGATTTGGGTTATATTGTTGCCAACGTGATTGTGTATGGTTTACTTCGTCTGTTCGCTGCGCTCGGGTGTTGCGTGGTTAAGCAACTAAGTTAGTAAACATTTACGAACCTGGGAATATTCAGCAGAAATTTTCGCAAGTAGGGAAGAACAAAGCCATTAATTATCCACGGTGTTACGCATTTGGCATTTCTCAATTATTTTTCATTTCTAACAACAAATATGAAAGTTCGATTGATAAATTCCGTACTTCTTCTCTAGAATTCATATTGTTAGCTAGAGTTACAACTACTGCTTTTTTATCAAAAAAGATTCTAAAAAAACTACTGCAACCAACTTGCTTTCCATTGTGCTCAATTACTTTTCCATATTTTGGTGTTATCCCATTAAACCAACCATTAGTATATTCTCTTTCTTTGTTATTTGGTTTATTAAGTTGAATCATAAGTTCAGTAGTTTTTGGACTTATTAACTGATAATTTAAAATAGCTTTTCCAAATTTGAGCATATCTTCTGCTGTCGATTGTATTCCTCCACCAGCATATGAATGGCTTAAATCATTTTGTGGACTTCTATAAAAAGTATTCCCAAGTTTTATGTAATTATCTGTTTTATTCTCATAATTCAAATTACTGTCTTCTATATTAGTTTGTGTCATCTCTGCTTTATTCCAGATATTTTCTTGCATATAATTCTGATATGATTTTTCTGTGACCTTTTCTATAATCGCTCCAAGTATTGTGTAACCATAAGATGAATATAAAAATGAAGTAGCAGGTTCAAATTCAAGTTCTCTATTCTTAAATTTTTCAAGAGCTTTTATTGAATTAGGATAATGAGTAAAATGTACTGATTCAAAGTCAGATTTGTAATATGAAATTCCAGAAGTATGATTTAATAACTGACGAATAGTAATATCTCCTTTTTTCTTTTTTGGAAATTCAGGTAAATAGTTTTGGATGGGAATGTCTAAATCAATTATGTTTTTTTCGTAAAGTTGAAAAATGGCAATAGCAGTCATAGTTTTGCTTATTGATGCAATTCTAAATTTACTTAATTGATTTGGTTTTTTTTGATTTCTTTTATTTAAAAATCCAGCTGTTGATAACCAATTTCCACAATTTTCAGAATAAACACCTGTTGAAATTCCCAAAAATTCATTTTTCTCTATTGCAGAGTTAATAATGCTATCTGCTTTGTAACTAAAACTATTTAGTTCATTGCAATTCAGATTGTTTTTGCTTTCAGAAAGAGAAATTGGTTGCTCAGAGAATGGATTTAAGCTAAAAGGTTCAAAAGTCCAATAGAAAAGATAGGAAAGCAGAAGTAAAATTATTCCTAAAATTATTTTTCGTTTACTCATAGGTTTTTTCTGCTTGTGCCTAACGTGATTGTGTATGGTTTACTTCGTCTGTTCGCTGCGCTCGGGTGTTGTGTGGTTAAGCAACTAAGTTAGTCAACTTTAACGAACCCGTGAATATTCCGCAGGAATTTTCGCAAATAGGGAAGAACATCGTAATTAATTGTACACGTTGTTGTTTGCAATTTTTATTCTTTAATTTCTGGATTCAATGGTGAAAGATAAATATCATCTAATTCAGCCACTTTTCCTTTTTTTATAGACCATACTTTAAATTTAGCCTCGTTTCCTCTTTCTGTATCTTCATCATCTTGCACATACATGATACCATAAGTGCCTTTTGAAATTAGAGCTAACCATTTAAAAAAGTCAATTACGTGTTCAGTTACAACCCGATGATTATGATTTACCATAATAGATAAATGATATGTTCCATTCAGACGTTTTAAAGAATAAAATTCATTGCTATAATCTAATTCGTTTAATTTTGATTCAATTTGCTTTATAGTCGCGTTCAAAAGTTCATTATCGTCATCTTCTTCTTTATAAGATTCTCGTATTATAGCCCAACCATTAATTTCAATCATTTCGTTACGTTTTTCTCAAATTATATGCAACTCGTTATAAAACAGATTTTATAGCTCATATCTCGCAAATTAAACAAGATATAAGCTAAACTATGCCTAATTTATGTTTGCGTTCATTAATTCTATTTGAAATTTAGTAGCCTCAAAAGCCATTTGTATGCCTTTGAGATTTACATGTGCTTTATTGGTTTCAATTAAGGTGTCTAAATAGTCTACTTGCTTTTTAATATTGTTGGTATCTCTTTTAAAAATTTGATATTTTAATTGTATTAATTGCGTGGTAATATTATCTAATAGATCGGTTTCTTTTAGCGCTTCGTCAATAGTGCTTTTAATTTGTGTATCGTTTTCGGTGCGTTCGTCAAAGAGATAGGCATTTGCTAAGTCGGACTTACTTAATGCAGTATAATCACTCTCTCCAGACATATCTTTTCGATACGTCATTTTATTATCATTGAGAAAATACCATCTGGTGTAGGAGTCATTTTCCATTTTGATCTCTTTTTCAAATTTCCGCTCTTTTGTACTCCAATTGGTAAAGGCAATTAAAAGTTTTGTACCATCGTCTTTTTTTAATATGGCCATTTTAATTAAATAATTACTATCGCCAGGTTTTTCGATCTCAATTTCTAAAGGCGTCTCTACAGAAACATAGGTTTTTATGGCTTTTAGTATAGATGACACCTCCTTTGGACTTGCCGTTGGGAATAGGTTTTCTCTCAAGAACAAATCGATATATAAATAGTGGGTTAGATAGAAGTCATCCATTTTTAGGTAGTTGATTTCTTTAAGGTTTTCTGACTTTATGTTTATGTTTTCAGATTGCGTGAATCCAATGTTGGTGGTTAGGACGAGTAGTGTTAATGTAAGTAGTCTTTTTAGCATGTTTTGTTTTGAGTAATAACTGTGTATTAAAATTTAGAGTTCCTTAAATTACGACTTAATCTATATCATCAATATAAGTGACCTTAAAATAACCATCAGTAATGGTTCTGTCTTCAATTTCAGAATTTTCAATGTAAAATGTGCCTTCAATAACGTTTGTGTCTTCGTTGTGATTACTAATAGAAATATAAGAATCATTTGATTGATCTGGATTATTACTCAACAAATTTTCAGGAATGTTAATTCTATTCTCAAAACTGATTCCCAAAGATTGAAAGCTGCCGTCTGGTTGATATACATAATTATTTCCTGTTTGTACATCTGAAGGGACTGAAATAATTAATCTTCCAAAGTTGCCATCATATCCCTGAATTCTAATTTTATCAATACCTGAAGATTGTGATCTGCGCGAATCAGGTGATCCTGGATCGTCAGTGACCATACGAAAACCATCAACTCTAGCTGAAATTATATTTTTATCGGGATTCTCGTCTTCAGTTCTATCGATATAAGGAAGACTAAACATTCCGTTTTCTAATTCTACACTCTTTAATTCTCCAGTTGTAACATCTATCCATCGAAATAAGGTGCCACTAAAGGTCCCTGAAATCGTTTTATTTTCGGTATCTAAATTTGTAATATTAACCTCACCAACTTGGTTACTCGCTAAAACATCACAGCCATATACGCCAGAGTAATATTCTGAAGAAGCGGTTGTATTCCCGTTGGTATCATTAGAATTAAAATAATAGAGATTTGTTTCTAAATGATCTTGTAACGTTCCTATTTTATATAGTCCTGTCGCAATTGGATCTTCAAGAAAGGTTTCTCCTATAGTTAATCTCAGTGATGTATTGAGATCAAAATCAGTACCACTTATAACTAATCGCTTATTATCCCATAACGTCACCTCAACAAAAGCTGTTATTCCATTTGACGTATTTCCATAATCTAATAGCTGTCCATCTATGGTTGCTTTAAAAATTGTTTGTTGTGTGTCTGTAGTTTCATCTTCATTACTTGCACAGCTCACAACGCTTACTACTAGTGTTAATAAAGCTATTTTAAATAGGTTTTTCATGGCATTGGTTTTAAACTTAATTGAATCTTTTTCTATGATAGGTGTTCGGTGGACCGAATTTAGTAAATTTATAACGAATAGACTCGAACACAACGAACAGGAGATGTAAACTCTATCTGGATTTATAGAGGTCGCTCGTCTCATTGGGTACAACTCGTTATAAAATAGATCTTATAGCCCATATCCTCTAAATTAAACAGGATATACGTTCAACTATGTCTATTTTTTTATTTTCGTATTCCACAATCCATCTGAAGCCTTTAAGTATTTTGATTTTTTTAGTTCTTCAATCCATTTTTGGGTTACGTAAGGACTAACTTGAATTCGGGAGTCTACCTTATTAAAGGTCGCATTAGTAATCCACATAGGCTGAGACGTCCAATCCGAATTTATATAACTAAAGGCTTTTATTACATCAGAATTTTCATGTATAGTCTGGAAAAAAGGTATGAACCAGTCTTTCCATATTGTTTTTTCTAGTTTCACTTTTTTTAGATCCGAATCAAAGTATAAATTGTCTATTTGTCTTACCGGAGTTGCTTCTGAAATAAATACCGGCTTTTTATGTTTCCTTGCAAACACAATCATTTCTTTATCTGGTTGCCCAAAATAGGAATACGCACACCAATCTACTAAATCATCACCAGGATACCATTCTTCTAACACCTTTTGATTAGAACCTGTTCCTTTAGATTGCCACACAAAAGCAACATTATCTACTTGTTTAGCTTTGAGAATGGCATGTATTCTTTGCCACGCCTTAAGATAATGTTTCTTGTTATAATGATTCCAATCCCAACCATCAAATTCATAACCAATTCTTAAGAAAACAGGACGCTTAGTCGCTTTAATCCAATCCGCTAAATCATTAATTAAATAGTCAAGTTTTCCTTTTGCAACACTTTTTTCATGATTAACCATAGATAACCCTATGGCTAAAGCAGTATTTTGATACGTAGAATCTTGAAGGTAAAGATTAGCCCAAGAATCTCCAGCACCCCAATTGACTTTTGTTTTTATCCCGTCTAGCCCTTTGTTATAGTGTCCATAAGATTCATTATTAGGAGATAAGTTGGTGTATATGGTTACTCCAGCAGGTGTATCAAAATAATCTGTGTACCCATTATTATAATCCTCTAAACCTCCTGTAGCCTCTAAATCTTGTCCAACAAAAACTAGACATTTACCATCTTCTGGTTCGAATTTTTGTGCCACTATTATGCAGGTCGCACAAAGCCATAGTAGTGTGAAAATTAACTTATTGGATGTCATGTTTTTTTAGTTTAAATCAAAATTAGGCATAATGTATTAGAAACACATTAATCCCTATAGTATTTACGGTGGTCTAATGAGGAACACTATCTATGGTTCTTCTACGCTATATAGCGTATTAGAATTTGGATGTTGTTGTATCTGGTTAGCGCAAATTGGTATGGATTTGGATTTCTTTGACATAAAAAAATGACTTTTACTTAAGTTTAAGTAAAAGTCATTTTTTGTAAGTGCTTTGTTTTTTTAATTCACTCCCAGAAACGAAAGTCGATCGTCATCTACAGGTATGGCGTAGACTCTCCAAAGGGTATCGTATCCGGAATATTTCCATAAGACTTCACCGCTATCGGACACTTCCCAAACGGTGCCGTCTCTACCTTCTGCAATAAGTGTATTGCCGTTCGGTGTACGTACGGCTCCTCCTAATCCGGAGCTGTATAGTTCTGAATCGGTGAAGGACCATACCAGTTCTGGTTCGTTATCTTCACCTGCAACAAGTTGATAAGGTGGATTTAATTGGTATTCAAAAACGGCCGATTGGTTATCGTAAATATTGTTAGAAAACACTAACATGTTTCCTGTATCTAACACATTAGGATAATGGACATCGTTTATGGTGACGTCTCCTACGTTATCGTAAGCTAAAGGGTTACCAAAACGGTACACTAAATCTCCGCCTAAATTATAGTTTCCGCCCGCACTTGTAGCTGCTTGCGCTGTTGTTGTGCTGTGGTCTATCACCCAAATCTCGCTATAGTTATTAATTGTTACATAGATAATATTATTAGTTTCATCTATAGTAATACCATTCATGTGCATGATATCTCCATTGGCTTGCGCGCTGTTGTAGTTGATATCTATTTTATTAGGATTGTCTTGTACAGTACCATAATTAAGTTTGGTGCTGTCATGATCTTGAATTAAATGATCTGTAACATGCCACTCCCAAACAATTTCTTGGGTTACAGGATTCATTTCTATGATTGCTTCAGGATATATGTCTTGACTACCTGAAAATCCCATTTCGGTTGCATCACTTACTAGAAGCTGTTCCCATACTGGGAATATAATATTGCCATTCGCTAAGTATTCTACATCATGATGGGCTGTTTGTGTGGTATTGTTATAAGACACCTCCCAATCTATTGTTTGGTCGGCATTTATTTTTTGAAAGACACCACCATAGCCTCCAAAGGTAATGGTAGCATCGCTAGCTTTTAGACACACTAACATACTACCGTCATCTAATAGACTGGCATCATTGCCTATTGCGGCATCAAAGTCCCAACTAAATATTTCGTCACCATTGTGATTAATTATATCTGCACCTTGCCCTGTTTGGTCTACTACCAAAACATAGGTTGAGGTATCTATTCCTGTTGTGTTATCCGTATCGCTGCTGTCGCTACTTTGGATATCATCGTCATTACATGCTGTAAATAGTGCCATAACGGCTAATAATACTAAAGACGTAATGCTAGTTGAATTCATTTTCAATGTGTTTTTCATAGTATCTATTTTTTATCTCTTTAGATGCCATTTTTAATAAAAACATGCGCTTGGTTATGATAGTTATAGGGGGTTGTGTTTTAATAGTTTATGAGTTAGTGAGTTGTGCGTGGATGAATGGCTGATTGAGGACAGGGAAATGGGATAGGGAAATGTGTGTAGATGTTGTGAGTAGGCTAATATTTTTCCTGAATTATATACTTTGTATGTTGTTAGTTTATTCTTCCAAAGGATGTGCTGCGTGTTTTAAAACTTATTAAACCTTTATTATTTTCACCTGGTCTTTTTATTAACTCGTAGTCTGGATTGGTATTGGGGTCATTGTCAATCCTAATTTCCCAATACAATAAGTTCTCGAAACAAGATTTAGCCAGAGGATTGTGTAATTCTTTTACTTCTTCGTTCATAACGGCTCTTAATTCTTTCGGTAAATTCTCATAGTGATTTTCGAAAAAAGGATATTGTTCATTGTTATAGGTTAAAATTACATATTCCATTTCTTCGTATTTAAGGTCCTTTGGGACCTCAATAACTGAGGTTTCTCTGTTTAGAATTTGTATTTGTTTATATTTTTGGTTGGTTGTTACTAATACTAAATTCAAGTCCGTTTTACTGATGTTGGCTATTGTATCGTTATCAATAATTAGCCTTAACCTTAAAGGTTGAGACAGCGCTTTTATGTTTCTTACAATAAAAGGTATATCGTGTACGATGTATTCGCTATGTTCTTCGATGATGATTTCTAAAATTTTGGCAAAGTTGGTTTCCACTAGTACTTTGTTGAAATCTGGTTCTGATTTTGCGAGGTTGATAAATTTATCTAATCGCTCCATGTCGTAGTTAGAATATATTAGTAAGGTTCTGTCTTTGGCTTCTTGAATATAGAACTTAAAATTTTTGTTAAGCGCTTCTTTATAGGCTTTTAAGGTGGTCGTATCTGTTATGTCTAAATCATAATCATCGAAAACTAGATGTGTTCCTTTAAGAATCTTATTCTTGTAGTTGTTATAATATTCGGTAATTATTTTGTCTGAATTTAGGGTGTTGAGCCATTCTTTTGCTTTTTCGGAATTGTCTTGCGCATTTAAAATGACCGTAAACACTAGTAGAATGATTGTTATTATTCTTCTCATAATTATTTACAATTCGTTTTGTAATGCTTTGTACTTTTTATGTTTAAAATTAAGATAACAATTAGGCTCATTTCTTAAATAGCCTATTTAAGATACTTCTATGTTTAATTTTGTTCTATAAGGTGTAATCTGCTTTTTCTAAAGCACTTCATTACCGTTTCTCAATGTGATTAGATATCTAATTTAGTAAATAAAAACTAGATAAAACATCCGCAAGGATTTTCGCAAGTCAACTAGAACCAAGCAATTAATTATGCGTGGTGTTGTATGCAGGCTTTATTTCGATTTTTCTAATTGTCCAACTTTTTCTGAATTCTTGTCAATTTCCATACTTATCTTTATAAAAATGTTTCCACTTTTCGTTTCATAAGTCGTTCCACTTTTTAAATTTCCATCAATTTCTTCGGGTTTCAGTTTGTGCATTGCACCAGTAATTGGATCGATTACAAGTCCGATTATTCCACCAATTAATACATTTCCAATGTACCAAGCATTAAATTTTTTCTCTAATTTGGTTTCATATGTTTTGTATCCATCGAGTTTTAGAGTTAATTGATACTCTTGGTTTCTTTTGAGTTTTTTTTGAACTGGTGTTTGTCCTATTTCAATTTCGTTTATGTAAACTTTCGCAGAACTTGGTTCTGAAGTAATCTCAACATTTTGTCGTGAACCTGAAATAATTGTAGCGCAACTTGAAAGTAATAGAACAGATAAAAATAGGATAGATTTAAAAATAGTTTTCATTGATTTGTTTTTATGGTTTAGTCCAGTTTTAGTTGGTATTGTGGTAATGATGAAACATCTTTATCGTATTTATAAAGATCAATTTTTAATCGGTAACAAGTACTCCATAAATCGGGTTTCTTTTTGTCTACAACTTTCACAATATTAGCTCCATTTTTTCTTGCTTCATTTCTTGCTTGAGTCATTAAACTGTTAAAACTACAATCTGTAGAAAATCCAGAATCTTGAAATCTTAATTCTCCAACTTTAATAATATTATTTTTGGGTAAATTGTGTTCTATATCCAAAAGTGCCACTTTTTCATCAATAGATAATTTTGGTTGTGGGTTAATAAAGTTTGAAGAGATTTTTGGACTACAACTTGTAATTCCAATTACTGTTATTAAAAACAGAATTTTAGTCATTTTTTTCATATACTGTTGTTTAATTCTCCATATTTTTTCAGTGTTGCACATCACCCATATTCCGTTAATTAAATAAGATATAAGCGATACCATACCTTGCCTAATTTTTGTTTACGTTTATTAGGTCTATTTGAAATCTCCAATAACCTCTCCTTCTTTGGCGTTCAGTTTTACGTCGCTCAGATAGCTTAAAATTTTGCCTTTGCCGTCTACATTACCTACAAATCCAAATTCTGGTGAATAGTAGAGTAGGTATTCTTTATTTTTTCTTTTATCCTTATTGGTGAGTTGTTTACAGCGCACTTTAATACAGTTTTTGTATTTATTGGCTGGTGTTTTAAACTTTTGTTGGTTGGCAATCACTTCATAACTCCAGCTGTTATCATGTTCTAGCCACTGATCACCCACTTTAGGGTTTACTGGGAGTATAATTGATTCTTCTAAGGTCTTTTTATTAATGTGGTAGTAGTTTTTCGAGCCTTTTCTGTAATAGGTGGTATCTACAGTTCCCCAACCGTATTTTCTGTATCGCACATAGTATTCCTTGTCTCCAATTGTTTCTTTGTCGTTGGCAAACGATTCGAAATAATGGCTGTCACCGTATTTGTAATACTTGGCGCTGCTTCCATCTTCAAACAAGGTGATGTAGCCTTTTAGCTCTTGATCCTTGAAAGCAACGAGTAGGACTGCTAAGATTATGATGGCTATTATTTTTTTCATATTATTTATTTAATTTAATATTTCCGATATCAAATTTTGTGGGTAGATTATTAAAGTCTGATTCCGAAATGAGGTATTCTCCTTTATAATCTTCGTCAAATGTTATTTTATACTTTTTAATTGTATACGAAAAACCAACACTATACGATTTACCATTGTCAGGCGTTACAGAGTTCGTGGCCGAACTGTAATTGCTTAATTGAATGCCTTGTGTTAAGTCTTCATTTAACTCAGCGAATGCTTTGCCTTCTGGCATAACTCCGCCAATGGTTTGCGAATAGCCACCATTTTCATTTTCTGTTTTATTGGATGTGTTGCTGATTAACTGTTCGAGAATTAGGTACTGTTGCCCCTCAAATTCTGTTTGTCTTAACCAAAGGCCATTTTCGATGGGTAATTTTGGAAGCACATTGACCTCCATAGTATTCGTGGTAAATGTTTTACCATTAAATTCAAAATCGAATGGTCCTATGTTATATGTTTTTGCTTTTTCGAAAATAATGACTCTTTGAAAATCTTCTGATGACATCCCGAAAATTGAGGGTGAACCCGTAACATTGATATTCTTTCCTAATTCTTTTTTTAAGTACTCATTTAAAAAGTCCATGTTAATGGATAAGGTCACTTTTTGTCCAACTCTTGGTTCTGGATTATCGATTTCTATTTCCAGTTTTTTTTGTGCAAGGATATGTAATGAACAACAAATTAAAAGTAAGAGGGTGATTTTTTTCATGTTGTTTTGTTTAGGATGGGTTGGGTGTTTGAGACTCTAATTTAGTGAATAAATTTCGAATAGAATTGAGCACATATAACTAGAATAGAAAATCTGTTAGTTTTTTTTTAAGTAGGCCAGAACTAGCCATAAATTATATATGGTGTTACCCGACGTTTTTATTTCGCAATTTGAAAAACTAGAGGCATTTTGTATAAAACATTTACAGGTTCTCCATCTATTGTTCCTGGTTTTAAATCAGGTAATAACCCTATAACTTCGATGGCATTTTGATTCATGATTTCAGGTCCGCCATTTGCAGTAATGTTTATTGGTCTTCCGTTTTTGTCAATCACAAATTCAATATTTATTCTAATTTTTCCTGTGACATTTACTTCTGCTGCTAATTCAGTATTAAATTTTCTAGCAACGTGCATATTAATATATTTATTTGTGCATTTTTTCTTTTTTTCAACGTCCCATTTCGATTTACATTCGGGTGCTAATGGTGGGTTTTCTATATCTTTAAAGTCAATAATTTCTGATTTATCAATGTCTTTATTTATCAATTCGGATTTAGTATAATCAACTGTTTCAGCTTTTTCTTTTTTTGATTTAATTAGTTTTGGTTTTGAAGGTTTGTCAGTACTTATTTTCTCCATTTCTAATCGCATCATTGGAAGTGAAAAATATGTTTTACCATTTACTTCTTGAAAAGTAATGTGCATAGAAGAATAATCGTTATCCATCCCAATTTTAATTTGGTCATTTTGAATTATCCAATTTTGATTGTCAAGAAAAAATAATTCTTTTATTCTATCGTCTGCTGTTTTACCATATTCTATTTTAAAAACTTTATTTCCTTTGAAATTGAAAATTGAGCCTAAAAAAGCATCTTCCATAAATTTTAAAGCTTCTTTTTGAGACACTTCATCAGAGTTTGGAATTTCGACATTTATAGCTTTCCATTCTCCCATTATTTTTTCATCACTAAGATTTTGAGCCTTTGTTAAAAGACTAAATATAAGAGTGGTAACTAATAGTAATTTATATTTCATATCGTTTGCTTTAAATGTTGCCTAACGTTGTTTTGTATGGTTGACTTTTTCTGTTTGCTGCGCTCGGGTGTTATGTGTAGTTATTTTTTCGGAGTAATAACTTTCGGCAGGACACGAGTATAACATCTTACATTCACTTTCCGTTTTTGGTAAGTAGATTTAGTAAGCTTTAATTCCGTAATTGCTTTATTTATATCTTTTTCAAATTCAGGTGCGCTTGGATATCCTTTAGTAGCAATATCGGACACATTTCCTTTTTTGTCTACTGTAAACCAAACATACATTTCGCCAGAATATTCATAGTCTTTTTCAATCCGATTCAGAATTTGTTCACGTAAACTTTTTTCCAAACATTGTGTCCTTTCTTTTTCGTCCGAAATTCCGTCACAATCAGTTTCGAAAGGTGTTTTGTCAACCATTGTAAAGTGAACTGTTTTTCCGTTTTTCTTTTTTACAAGTTTCAGGTCAGATTGAGAATGAATTATCGAGATATTTAAAAAACCGATAATAAAAGTTACATAAATTAATTTCAATTTCATTGTGTTTTTGGTTTTCTCTAATTACACAAAATGTTTTGTGTATGGTTTGCTTCGCCTGATCGTTGCGCTCGGGTGGTGTGTATTTAAGCACCTAATTTAATAAATAAAAATGGTATAGGAAATCGTTTAGGGTTTTTGTAAGTGGGCTAGGGCTAGGCAATTACTTATAGCCATTGTTGTAGCCAGATTTTTATTTTTGATCCCTAGATTGACACATTTACTTTTTAATGATTTTATAAACTCTTTCATGTTTTAAAGCTTCTTCTTTAAAGACAAGAAAGTAAACTCCACTGCTGAAAGAAGAAAAGTCTAAGCTGTTTTCTGAGGTTGTTTTTTCAAATAGTAATTTACCATTTTGAGAAAATAGCTGTAAGGTATAAAGGTTTCTTTCTTGACTAATCCAATTAATAGAATCCACAAAAGGGTTAGGATAGATTTGTAATTGATTTAAATCAGTACCATTACCAACTTCTTCGATTCCTAGCTTATTCGAAACATTTTTATAAACAGAAATTAGTCCTTGAAATGGTGAATAATTGTCAATGAACAAATCATCTTTACCATCACCATTATAATCGTATAACAGTAAATCTCCTCTGGTACTAGGGTCTGAAAAATCATAAGATGCTAAGTAAGCATCTATTTCAGTTTTAATAAAAGTTAAATAGTCTGTAGTAGTGTAATAAAAAATATTATTTGAATATGCAGAATCATCGTAGTTCCAAGCATATATTTCATAAATACCATCACCATCATTATCATAAAATTCGATGTCTTCAATATTCAAATTTTCAATCATAATTGATTCAAAGTTATTCATGCCGTCATTTTTAAAAAATAAAAATTCATAATCACGATATTGATTGTCATTTATATTGTACACAAAAAAATCTAAATCACCATCTTGATCAAAATCCTTAACTTTTAAATGACTTCTACTGTAAGCACCACTAAAAATTGCCAAACTATTGCCAGAAAATTGTCCATTTTCATTCTCTAACAAATTCATTTCTGATACCCATTGATCATTTTCATAATAATAATTTAAAATCAATAGATCTGTTTCACCGTCACTATTAAAATCATCAAAAGCGAATGTAACTGGCGAAAGATTATCAACGGCATTAATTATTATAGGTTGTAGTATCCCGAAATCGATCCCATTATTATTCTTTACCCAATAAAACCCGCTATTGCCTGTGGCATCAGAAATATTATAAAATATTAAATCTTTAAAACCATCACTGTCTATGTCTGCAAAAGAAACATCAGTTGCACTAAAATTATTATGAAGAGCAATGGACTGAATAAATTCAAAATTATCGTTTCCTAAATTTTTGAAAATTTTGGCATGATCTGCAAAATCCACAAAATCGATAACATCTCCTATGCCGTCATTGTTAAAGTCAACAATATGGCTTTTGGTGTAATGAGACGCATTAGGATTTGACATCACGCCAATTAAGTTTCTCATATCACTCAATTCATTATTAGAATTTTTTTCAAAATAACCCAACCCGTTTTGGGTACCTATGGAAATATCCTCTACACCATCGCCATTCATATCAATTACAGAAAACTCACTTGGTTGGACTACCTGCTGAATACATATCGTTTTATTATTAAGCTCATTTATATTGTTATTAATAAAAATCATTTTCTGTTCATTGAAATTACTCGTAAACATAATATCTAACGTATCATCGTTATTAAGGTCTAGGAAATTTAAATGACTCACTCCAAAATCATTTACAGCAAAATTTGAAGTAATTAATTCAGCATTGCTAAATACACCATTTTGTATGTTGAATTTGTATATACTGGAATGATTTGGTGGAGTTTGTAATGCAACATAAACTGAATAAATTCCGTTCTCTTCATTTTCAATATGGATTGAAGGATTGTTTTCGTAATTGATGTTGAAGGGGATATTATTTACAACTATAATATCATTCAGTACCATAAATTCACCTGAAATTGGATGAACACCAAAATACTTTGCCCATATCGCTCCGTGTTTCAGATATAAAATATCTTTATATCCGTTTTCATCTAAATCCAATGTTCCATATAATTTTAAAGAAGATTCAGCTTGTAATACCAGTGGCTGAACAAAATTATCATTTCCAACATCATATAGGTAAATCTTTAATTTATCACCTTCTTTTATAAAAAAATCAAAATTTCCATCATTATCAAAATCATCAATTTTATGAATGTAGTTAAAATTACCTACTGCAATTATAAATTCAGCTGGGTTTAATCCCCCAATTTGATCATTAATTAGTAGGTAAGCATCATCATTATAGTCTATGACAATTACATCTAGGAAACCATCACTATTGTAATCTAACTTTATAGCATTGACCGCGAAGAAATTATTGTTGCTTTGAAGAATTTCCTCGTCACTAAATGTATCATTTTGTAAATTATATAAAACAGCTATATTGCCAAAATTGTAAGTTATTAAATCGGGAAAACCATCATTATTTAAGTCTAGAGATATAATTGGATTTTTCCCAGTATTTATTAAAGTTGCTGGTTTTACATTAAAATCGCCGTTTTCATTTTTCTGAAGTAAAACATTTCCAGAATTAGTGATACCATGTTTTATTATATCCAAATCACCATCAAGGTCGAAATCATCATAAATAATATTAACACTTAAAGAATCATAATCATAAATATTGACTTTATCCTCAAAATTTATTTGCCCAAATACTGTGTTAAAAATAAATAGCATTAAATTAAAAAGTAGAATTTTTCTCATTTCTTAAAGTAGATTTTTTAAATGAATAATTGGTGTTAGTCAGTTTATTTTCCTGTTAGTGCTGTTGAAATTGGTTACAGTGTGTCTAAGCACCTAATTTAGTAAATAAAAATGGGATAGGGGATCTGTATGGGTTTTTGGAAGTGGGCTAGGGCTAGGATTGGATTGTATATGGTGTTGGCAAAAGGCTATATTCAGTTTACTATAATTGCGAGCTTTTTAATTCCGACGTAATTCATCGTATAACTTCTTGTCAAAAAAATCAATTTCATCCATTATGAGATTATGAAAATCGTCATTATGGGATAAAATGTTTCCATTCAAACATATTCCTCTATATTCTCCAATACAGAGCGTATCTATGTTTTTATCTTTATAATTTATCAGCGCGAATATTCTGCTGTTAATAGAAAATTCGTCTGATTTTTTTAATTCATTCAGTTGTTGTTCAAACTTATTTAAAAAGTTTTCATTGGTGATTTTTTTGTAACGTATATTTTTCAAGTCCACAAATAGATTACTACTACAGGAAATCTGGGAAGGTGATGATATTCCTGGTTCCGTGTAATGAAAATCTATACTTGTTATTTTATTTGAATTACAAGATGTTAGCAATACAAAGAAAAGAATTGTTATTAATTTGATATTCATTTTTTTTGTGTGGGTTGGTTAAGAACGTGCTGCTTTTGTAAAGCTCTAATTTAGTGAATACTATTTGAAAAGAATAGAGCACATATGACTAGAATAGAAAATCTGTTAGGTTTTTTTAAGTAGGCTAGAACCAAGCAATTATTTTTACATGGTGTTAGGTAAATTAATTTATTTCTTAAAAGAAATAGTTCAAATCATCTTCTTTTTTGTTTTCTTTTTCTACTTCCTTAATAAGTTTTTCACATTCTTTTATAGAATAACTTGAACCTCCAATACTTTGATAGTAGGATTCTATTTCATTTAAATGATTATCTAAAAATTCTTCTATAGTATCAGGAATAAAATAAAAAGCCACGCCTTCAATAACCGCACTATATTCAACATCAAATGATTTTATTTTTTTCTTGATAGGTTTCTTTTCTTCTAATAGGCTGATTTTTTTTCCCTCTATAAACTTTTTAATATTAAATCCATTATAGAGTTTTAAAAATGCTACCTCTTGTTTAGCATTATTAGTTTCAATACCTCCTACTTGTATCTCAATACTACTAACTTTAGTTTGCAGTTCTTTTTCTAGCGATGCTTCGAATGCTTTAATTCTAGGGAATATTTTTTTTATAGACCTACTGTCAAATTCAAAAAATGCTAATTTGGAACAATAAATTTGATTAGCAAGATTTACTATTTGGTTGAATTTTGGGTTGCCTTTATATTTAACTAAAGATGCATTGTAATAATTAGAATAGTCTTTACATATTGGATACAATATATATCTTCGAAATGATTTAAAATCTATTTCGTAACACATGTCAATTATTCCATAGTATGACAATGAATTTTCATCTTTATATAAACGATCTAAAATAGCACCTTGCTTTTCTTTTGTATCTCTACAAATAAATTCAGAGGCAAAATATTCTTGCAATGTTTTATGTGCCCATTTGTATTTTAAACCCTCTTTTTGGAAGATTGGAACTGCAGATGTAATATCATTAATGAAATTTGCTATTTTAAATTTTATCCCTGGAAAAAAATCACTTGTCTTTATTAAAAATTTTTCTAACTCAGAATGGTTAAATTCAACTTGATTAAGTAAGGCTGTGAAATAAGCCAATCCCCTTAATATTTTATGAAATTCATATAATGTTAAATTTGATTCTTTTTCTCTTTCATACCTGTCTCCTTTTATTATGTCGTGAGCTTGAAATAATGCTTCAAAAACCTCCCAATAAAACTCTTGCTTTTTTAATGGAATCGTCTCTCGGTGCTCAAATTTCTTATAAAGCAATGATATTAAAAGAGGGCTTTCTAGAAACTCAGTAAGTTCTTTCCTATTATCTTTTTTAAGTTGTTCAATTAATTGAATTGATTTCGGGTTATTATTACCTATTTTTTTTATTAATTCATAAGCTTCATTTGTTTTCAAACGGTCAATATTAAATTCTTGAAAATCTCCAAAAGTTTTTAAAGCCGATTCAGGTCTTGATGAAATAACAAAGAGGTTTATACTGGCTTTGGATATAAAACTTGACATATCTTTAGTAACTTCCTTTTTATTCTTTTTAGATATTTCATCATAACCATCAAAAAAGAAAATAAAACCACCCATTGCAATTAAATCTCTAGTTACCTTTTCTTCAATCTTTATATTTATTGGTTCTAGTTGTTTAGTTATTTCATTAATAATTGTGTTTTTTTTATTTAAACTCCTTAATTCAATAAAAATTGGGATTCCTTTATTTTCAATTGTTGCAGATCGAAATAACCACTTTAAAATTGTTGATTTACCCATTCCTCCATGATCACATATAAGGACTTTCTTATATTTAGGAATAAATTCCTCTGAGAACTTATGAGTTTTGATTTTAACAGGTTGTTCAGACTCTTTTTTACAAGTTAAAGTTAAAGGATAATAGAAATCTTCAATTTTCTTTTGCTGGTTTCCGAACACTAAAGTCTGTGCAGAAGAATAAGTGTTCAAGGCTTGTGAAAGGTATACTCTAAAACGAAATTGATAATCCTTAATTTCAATGTCTTCTTTGGACATACTATTTATTAAAGGTTCAAGATATTTAGTAATTACTTTTTCAATAAGAGTATTGTCTGTTGCAGTGTAAACTTTAAAGAAACTCTTAGCAATTATTGAGTATTCTTTAAGTTGAAGATTTAAGTCTTCAGGTATTACTTTTTTAACTTTTATTAATTTGATAATATCATAAACTGAACTTAATTCAACTTCAATATCAATTGTATTTAAGCCCTTATTTTGACTTATAATTTCACAACATATTTTTTTTACATCTTCTTTTTCTATTTTTTTATTAAAATTAGATAATAACGCAATAGTGGTATTTGCAAACCCAGAACTAGAGATAATATAATATGTGAAGTTATTTTTATCTGGCAATAAATCAGGGTTCAATATTGCATTTAGGACAAATTTTAAAAATTCTTTAATTACAAGAGGTTTAGTTAATCTAGTTTTATATTTTTTACATTGAATTAAACCAACAATTTTATTATTTAAATATAACGTTGAGTCAAACCCTTTTTCGCCAATTCCAGACATTAAGTCTATTTTGTCAAACTTACCAGACAGCTCAATATCATCATATTTTATACGCTCTTTAAAAAGCAAATAACAAAGAGCTTCAAATTCCCTATCAGATATTTCATTGAGCGGAAAATTACCATTATAAATTGTTGGTTTTAATGCATTATTTTTTATTTCCGCTAATTTCTCTTCTGTTATTCTTTTCATATATTTTTTATGTAATGAAGCTCTGTTTTTATTTTGCCTAACTCGTTATATAATAACTATTATGACTCATATCCCCTAAATATAGTCAGTTAATCATAACATTAATACATTAAATAGACATCCAACAAACATAATCGTTATTTGTCAGAAAATCTATACGTAAAGTTACGTACAGATCCTCCTCATCAAAAGCCAAGTTAAAACCTTCTATGGTAAATCACTTACGGTAATCCGTAATAGCAAAAACTAAGATGTAAAATGCAAAAACCACCAAGCATTCGCCAAGTGGTTTTATATTCATATTATAACTATGGATTACATCCACTACATTTTCCAGTCCGTTTTTAAATAGGTCAGTGCCTCTTCTAAAGCTTGTTTTGATGGTTTAGGATTAAAGTTGAGTTCTTCTTTAGATTTACTAATATCATAATCTTGTTTTAGTCCATAAAACATATCTAAATAATGCCGTTGCAATAAGGGTTCTTTTCCTGTGAGTTTACTGCTAAACTCCATAAGACCAGCCACTGTGTACAATAGGCATTTGGGTACTTTTTTAGGGGTTTTTAGTTTTAATTCTGGATACAACTTAGCCGCTATGTTTACACTGTCTTGTAATGTGGTGTGTGTTGGGTTAGAGAGTATATAGCGTTCTTGGTCTTTGCCTTTTAGCATGGCTTGGTACGCGCCAAAAGCCACATCTTTTACATCTACCCAGTTTAAGGTGACGTTGGTGTCTACAGGGATTTCGCCTTTTAAAATTTGATAGACTAAGTTGTTAGAATAACTGAGTTTGTGGGCCTGGCTGCCAATCATTGCCGATGGTAAAATGAGAACGGTTCTGATGTTGTATGTTTCACCCAAGGCTAAAGCCAGTTTATCAGAATCGTTTTTAGAATTGTAATACCAGTTTCTTCGGTCTGTGTTATACCCATTATCTACGTTGGCTGGTAAGGTGTTAAAGTCTAAAGCGGCTACAGAACTTACATAGACGATGTTTTTAATGCCACATGCTTTGGCGCTATCGAACAGGTTTTGGGTGCCTTTTAGGTTGTTGTCGTAAATCTCCGTTTTTGGGTCTTTTGCCCACATGCTAAAGTTGGCGGCCACGGCATAGATGTGCGTGACGTCTTTACATGCTTTTCTTAGGGCTGCTTTGTCTAGAAGATCTGCTTGTACCACCTCGACATCTAGACCTTTAAACGGTGCGGTGTTATTTACATCTCTAACGGTTGTTCTTACGTTTTGGTTTTTGGATAGCAACAAACGGATTAGATTGTTTGCTAAATGGCCATTGCCACCGGTTACTAAGGCTAAGTCTTTACTCATCACTATTGTTTTTTTGTTTGCGTAAAGGTCTGCCGTAATGCCGTGTTGAAAAATAACAAATGTTAGATAGTGATCTGTTTTCTAATCCGGCTTAAGGATTGCGGTTCCATACCTAAGAAGGAGGCGATATTGTCTACAGAGACGTTTAGCGCTAGGTTAGGCTGTTGTGTTATAAACTTTAGATAGCGTTCTTTTGCTGTTAATACCTGGAAATCTTTAACCCGTTCTATTTTACAATTGAGGTGCTCGTTGGTGACCGTTTTTATAAAGTCGCTCCAAAAGGTGGATTGCGCTTGGATGAGCTCGAAATCTGGTTTCGAGATTTTAAGAAGTTTACAGTCGGTAATGGTTTCGTAATAGTCTGGAGCTGGAGTTTCACTCATAAAACTTTCTAGAGAGGTGAAGAAGTCGTGCTCGGCGACTAAATGTTGTACTACAATTTTACCTTCTACATTTTGATAGCCTTTTACAATGCCTTCACTTAGAAAATACACATAGCGTTCTGTTTTTCCGGCTTCTAAGAGTAGGGTGTTGGCTGGTACATTTTGGGAGGTAAAATAGGTTTCCACTAAACTGCTATCGGTTTGGGATATGTTACATCGCGATTGTATATAGTGGTGTAAGTTGTTCATGGGTGTGTTTTTAATCAACGTAGCTGTTTTACGAAGATAGCTGAAAATTTTAGCCTATGAAACTGTAAGAATCGCAACAATCATTTTGTTTGTGCAACGTGGTTTGAATAGGTTTATTGTTATAGTCTTTGTCTTCTATGAATTGCTTTAGGTGTTTTATTACGGGTAGTTTCATGTGCTAGTGGTGTTTTGTTTGTTAAGGGCAATTGGGTATTGATTGAGGTTTCGACTGCGCTCAACCTGACAACTCGGTTTGATTGTGTTCAACTTGTTATAGAGGTTTCGACTTACGTTGTAAGCTATCTTCGTTCAACATATATTTTGCTCTCGTTAATGCTCAACCAGACAAATAGGTTTCGACTGTGTTCAATCTGTTATAGAGGTTTCGACTGCGCTCAACCTGACATCCCTTGTTTAGACAGTGTTCAACTTGTTATAGAGGTTTCGACTGCGCTCAACCAGACATTTTTGTTATATAAGGTTTAGGTTGCTTACCACTAGACGTTCCTCCATAAAAACTATTGGTGGATTGCGGTTAACTTATCTATCTTTGATAGCATGAATAAAAGCATCGTTATCATAGGAGCTGGGCTTTCGGGATTATATTTAGGGTATCTCCTTAAAAAAGCAGGTTTTACTATTAAAATATTAGAAGCAAATGATCGCATTGGTGGCCGTATTTTTACAAAAAAGACTCATGATACCTCTGTAGAATTAGGTGCCACTTGGCTTTGGAGGTATAACAAAGACTTAATGGAGTTGTGCCAAGAATTAAAGCTGACTCTATTTGAACAAGCTATGGCAGGAGAGGCTTTGTTTGAAGCCACAGCTGCAGCTACTGTGCAACGTTTTAAGCTTCCTGAAAATCAGGAGATAAGTTATAGAATAGCAGGAGGTACGGCAGCGCTCTTAGAGCAATTAGCGGCTCATTTTTCTGAAGACGAACTTCTACTGAATGCCGCTGTAAATACCATTCAGGAGCAGGATAACGCCATTGAAGTTATTACGGAACATTCGACATTTATAGCCGATCGTGTGGTGTCTACAATACCACCTCAGCTTTTAGTGCATTCTATTCATTTTCCTATAGCATTAGATAAAGATCTCGTAGAGGTGGCTAACCACTGCCATACTTGGATGAAAGATTCTATAAAATTTGCAGTGGTCTATAACACTCCCTTTTGGAAAACGAAGGGCTTATCTGGCACTGGTTTTAGTCATGTTGGTCCGTTTACAGAAATTTATGATCATTCAGATTTTACTCATAAAAGGTTTGCCTTAATGGGGTTTTTAAATGGCAACTTAGCCACTGAAACCAAAGCTCAGCGAGAATTACTGGTTAAAACCCAGCTTTTAAAGTTTTTTGGAGACGATGGTGAAAACTACTTGTCTTATGAAGAGAAGGTATGGAGTCAAGCGCCACTAACGACTACAGTAACTGATACGTATTTAACTCCGCATGCCAATAATGGGCATCCTATTTTTCAAAAGGCGTATTTGAATGGTAAATTTATCGTTGCAGGTTCTGAAACGTCTCCAAGTTATGGAGGTTATATGGAAGGAGCTATTTATAGAGGCCATCAAATAGCACTTCAATTAGAACAACAGTTTCTATAAACTAAAAAATCTCAAGCTTTCACTTGAGATTTTATGATGTTCTTTACGCTTACTATTTATCAATAGATCCTAAGACGCGTTTCATAAATCCGTTAACGGCTTCTTTTTTAGGCGTGCCTTCTTTAATCATTTTATTCACTTCAATGGCACCATACATATTAGAGATTAATTCTCCAATCACGTCTAGTTCTTCATCTTTAAGTGATGGTACTTCAGTTAACGCTTCTAAAGTTTCAATGGTTTCAATGATGTAATCTTCGTCATTGTCTTCAATGAATTGCGTTAGGTGTTTTATTACAGGTAGTTTCATTGCTAATGGTGTTTTGTGTTATAAAGGGCAAATTGGGTATTGTTTGAGGTTTCGACTTACGTTGTAAGCTATCTTCGCTCAACATATATTTTGATCTCGTTAATGCTCAACCAAATAGTTTTGCGTTATAAAGAGGTTTCGACTGCGCTCAACCTGACACCCCTTGTTTCGACTGTGCTCAACTGGATAAATAGGTTTCGACTGCGCTCAACCTGACAGACTTTTGTTATAAGGCGTCGTCCACCAATTCTTTTAACACATCGAACTTATTCGTTTGTACCTGACCTTTAAATTCACCGTTTTTGAAGGTTGCAAAGGTTGGTAAATTATCAACGGTTGCTAATTTTCTACTTTCAGGAAATTTTTCAGCATCAGCAATTACAAAGGTTGCGCCTTCGTGCTCTGTTGCTAATTTCTTGAACTTAGGTTTCATTATTCTACAATTTCCACACCACGTCGCTGAATATTGTACGATCACTGTATCGTTACTATTGATAATCTCTTGTAGATTATCTTGTTCTAATTCTTGTATCATAATTCTTGAATTTTAAATAGACCTGACAGGTGTTTGAAACCTGTCAGGTTTAATTGAGATTGCCACGCTTTGCTCGCAATGACGGTAAGATTTTAGTGCGTTGCTAAATAAGCAGCAGTTCCTTTTGCATTGGCTTGCATAGCCTCTTTACCTTCTTCCCAGTTTGCAGGACAAACTTCACCGTTTTTTTGTACGTGTGTTAAGGCATCGATGATTCTCAAGTATTCGTTAACGTTTCTACCTAAAGGCATGTTGTTAACGCTTTCGTGTTGGATGGTTCCTTCTTCGTCAATGATGTATGTTGCTCTGTACGTTACGTTATCACCTTCAACCGTTACCAATCCTGTTTCTTCATCAAATTGTTCGTTGAATGTATCTAAGATCCCTAAAGCTGAGGCTAGGTTACGGTTAGAATCTGCTAAAATTGGGTATGTTACGCCTTCAATTCCACCATTATCTTTAGATGTGCTTAACCAAGCAAAGTGTACTTCGGCCGTATCACAAGATGCACCAATAACTACAGTGTTTCTTTTTTCGAATTCACCTAAAGCCGCTTGGAATGCGTGTAATTCAGTTGGACAAACAAAAGTGAAATCTTTTGGGTACCAGAATAATACTACTTTTTTGTTGTTGTTTTTCGCTTCTTCTAGAACGTTCACTTTAAAAGTGTCGCCCATATCGTTCATTGCGTTTACGTTTAAATCTGGAAATTGTCTTCCTACTAATGCCATGTTTTTATAGTTTTAAATTGATTGTTAATTTTCGACTACAAAGATACTTTTCATTAGGGAATTTATACGTTAAGCAAATTTTAATTTTTTATAAAGCGATAGATTTTTGCTATGATGAATTTTGTTTTTAATAAATAAAACCTATTTATCTTTTAGCATCTTAATTTTAAGATTTAATGCCGCAAAGAGTAATGTTGTAAATGGACTGAGCCAGTTAAAAATGGCATAGCCAATGTATTCTCCCACGCCAACGCCTAAAACACCACTTTGGTAAGCACCACAAGTGTTCCAAGGAATAAGCACTGAGGTTACGGTACCAGCATCTTCTAGTGTACGACTTAAGTTTTCAGGAGCCAAGCCTTTATCTTCGTAAGCTTTTTTAAACATTTTGCCAGGAATAACGATGGCTAAATATTGGTCTGATGCAATAAGGTTTAAGCCTAAACAGCTTAACACCGTACTTGCAAATAATCCGAATATAGATGTTGCTATAGATAATAAAGCTTTTGTGATTCTGGAGAGTGCTCCGATGCCATCCATGATGCCACCAAAAACCATAGCGCAAATGATTAAGTAGATGGTCCACAGCATGCCTTCCATACCACCAGCTGAAAACAGATCGTTTAATTTCTCGTTGTCTGTAACAATAGATGTTTCTGTAAAAATTGAATTTATAATTGCAGAAAATTTAGATTGAGATAGTCCTTCTAAAATATTACCTTGAAATACGAAGGCAAATATAATTGCTAGAAGAATTCCTGAAGCTAAGGCAACTAAAGGCTTTGTTTTTAGTAAGATTAAGGCTACTACACCAACAGGCACTAAAAACAACCATGGAGAGATATTAAAAGTATGATCTATAGAAGCGAGGAGGTTACTAATATCTGCACTTCCGGTGGTATCTATATTGAAACTAATAATTCCGAAAACAATTAACGTTATAATAATGGTAGGCACAGTTGTAATGGCCATATATTTAATATGCGTAAACAAATCGGTACCAGCCATAGCAGGCGCTAAATTTGTGGTATCACTTAAAGGCGACATTTTATCTCCAAAATACGCACCAGAAATTACAGCACCAGCAATCATCCCAGGATTAATACCTAAAGCGGTACCAATACCAACTAAAGCAATACCAACGGTTGCCGAGGTGGTCCAAGAACTGCCTGTTGCAATGGAGATGACAGCTGCAATAATAACGGAAGCCGGTAAGAATATTTCGGGACTTAAGACTTGTAAGCCATAGTAGACCATTGCAGGAATGACACCACTTACTAACCAAGTACCAGCTAAAGCACCCACTAAAAATAAAATCATGATGGGTACAAAAACGCTTTTAAGGTTTTCCCAAACCTCTTTGAGCATTACTGAAAGACTTACTTTATTAAAAAAACCAACAGCTGCAGCGACACCACCACCTAATAATAAAATAATTTGATTAGTATAACCGCCAAACCATTCTTGGTCTTCAACAAAAAAGATGTTATAAGCCAACATGGCCATTAGAATCACAACAGGAATAAGGGCTTCAAAAAAACTAAGTTCTTTATTATCAATAATCTTTTGATCTTCTATTTTAATCTCATTTAGTCCGTCGTTTTCTTGCATTTTAATCCGTTTAGTTCTGTAATGTTACGATTTTGTTAAGCCATTTGCAAATTGAATACGAATCATGGAATGTGATACAAAAAAAAGGTTAGACGCTTACTAATGTGTAAGAATCTAACCATTAATTATATAGGTTGATTTTGAACTTAAAGAATATTTAATTCCGTCATACAGGTTTTCATCATATTATAGGTGCGTTCAATGTCTGCATCCAAACCAATAGAAAACCGAATTAGGCCATCGCTTAATCCCATTTCTGCTTGTTCATCTTCAGGAATTTCAGAAGAGGTAGAGCTACCAGGAGCACTAAATAAGGTTTTGTAAAAGCCTAGACTTACTGCCAAATACCCTAGATTTCGTTCTTGCATTAATTCCATTAGTGCATTGGCTTTATCTAAGGAGCCCACATCAATAGTTAACATGCCACCAAAACCGTATTTTTCATTCATCATCGCTTTGAATAGCTCATGAGATGGGTGAGAAGCTAAACCAGGATAGACTGTTTTTAAGCCGCCTTTTTCAAAGCGTTCTGCTAAATAACTGGCATTATGGCTATGTTGCATCATTCTAATGTGCAATGTTCTTAAATTCTTTAGCACAGAAGCAGCGCGCAGACTATCCATGGTAGAACCTAATAGCATGGCTGCTCCGCTGTTGACGTTTCGTAAATTGTCTATGAGTTCTTGTGTGCCACAAATAACTCCGCCAACTGTGTCTGAAGATCCATTGATGAATTTGGTTAAGCTATGGATGACAATATCAGCACCAAGATTAATTGGTGAAATAGATAACGGAGAAAAGGTGTTATCTACAATGAGTTTTAAATTATGCTTTTTAGCAATAGCAGCTAAACCTTTAATATCAGCAACTTCTAATAACGGATTACTAACCGATTCGCAATATAATACTTTAGTGTTAGGAGTAATTGCTGCTTCCACCACATCTAATTTCGTAATGTCAACAAAAGTGGTATCAATACCTAAGCGTGGAGCAAAGTTTTTTAGGAACGCATACGTGCCACCATAAATGGTTCTGCTACTTACTATATGCTCGCCAGCATTGCAAAGTTGCAATAACACCGGAGTAATGGCTCCCATGCCAGAGGCTGTAACAGTAGCGGTTTCGGTTCCTTCCATAGCGGCTAAGGCTTCCCCTAAGTATAGATTAGAAGGAGAAGAATGCCGTGAGTATAAATAACAACCATCTGCATTGCCTTCAAAAGTATCGAACATGGTTTTTGCCGATATAAAGGTGTACGTAGATGAATCAGAGATAGATGGATTAACACCACCGAATTCGCCAAAGTACTGTAAGTCTTGAATATTGTTTGCCGGTTTAAAAGCCATAATGATTTTGATTTTATTAATTAGTGCATTCAAAATTCGATTGTTTTAGATGATTAGTCAATACTTTAGGTTAGATATAGATTATTTATCTGTTTATTTTTGTTTTAATAGTTTTATTTAGGGTAGATTTAAATATTGGATACTAATTTTAGAAAAAACAGCAGGTATGATTTTTGATCAGATAGATAAAAAAATGTTGCATTTACTTCAAACGGATAGTAAGCAAACTAATAAAGCCTTATCGCTTCAGTTAAATTTGTCTGTAACGGCAGTTTATGAACGCATTAGAAAACTTGAAAAAAATGGCATCATAAAACAGTATGTGGCTTTGGTAGATAAAACTAAAGTCGACAAAGATTTTGTCGCTTTTTGTCATGTTAAACTGATACAGCATTCTCAAGATTATGTCGTCATGTTTGAGCGCGAAGTGAAAAAACTTGATGAGGTTTTAGAATGTTATCATCTCAGTGGAGATTATGATTACTTGCTTAAAGTTTTGGTAAAAGACATGAAAGCGTTTAGAGAATTTATGGTTGAAAAACTCACTAAAATCAATCATATAGGGAGCACGCATAGTATGTTTATGATTAATGAAGTGAAGCATACTACAGAAATTTCCTTGTAGCATAAAGCGCATTAGTGTGGTTACTGGTGTTGGCAAAGTAAAATTTACAATCTAAAAATGTATAACGTATTTGCTACGTGAATGTTAAGTTTTACACCTGTAATTCTTATTATGTAAATTCATAATTTATTTCTATTTTTAGAATATATATAGTAATCGCGCTGTTTATAATTCCTTTTAACTGACAATAAGATCATTATTTTATGAAATACACTCATATTAAGGATATGTATAAGTCTATATTTAAGTCTTATGACAAACCTTCATTAGAAACTCACATTAAAAGACTTATAGACTTAGATCAGTATTTGCCTTATAGTTCTACTTTTTTCTGCATCACCAATACGCAAAGTTTAGAATTTGAATACATCAGTAAAAATTTTAAAGCGTGTTTAGGTTTAGATTCTGATTTATTAGAAAAAGGAGGTATGCGTTATTTTTGGAGTAGACTTCATCCTGATGATCTCGAAATATGGATAAAAGCCCTTAATGAATTAATGGAGTTTACCTTAGGAAAGATTAGTAAAGATAACCGCCAGAATGCTAATTATACATGGAACTATAGATTTAAAAACGCAGAAGGTGTGTATGTAAATTTAATTCAGAATACCACTCCGTTAGCTTTTGATAGTCATGGAAAACCTATTATTGGTTTGGCGCATTATACCGTTTTGCATTCTGATATAAAAATGGATATTTCTGCTTCTGCGAAACTTCTAAATGAAAACAATGAATATGAGACGATCTATTTTAATAATTTTGGACAAAAAATATTAGGTTCAGGGATTAGTAATCGGGAAAGAGATGTTGTTCGGTTTTTAATTTTAGATCTCAGTAGTAAAGAAATTTCTAAAAAGCTGAATATAAGTTCGCATACTGTAGATACGCATCGCCGAAATATTTTGAAAAAATTAAATGTATCCTCAACAGGAGAACTTATAGGGATGCTAAAAATGAACCAAAACTTCATTTAAAAACACAGACTAAAATTACTCAAATTGAGTATTGCACGTTAATTTGTTTATTAAGACCTTTGATTTAGTTATTAATTAAATTCTTAGGGGAATTGTTGTAACAGTGTCTACTAAAATTTTCATTAATTTAGGTAGACACTTTTTTTTGTTATCATCTAAAAATAACGGGCTTTACCATTTCTTAATCAGCTAAAAAAAAACGTCAATCTTCATTCGGCATTAATCATTCAATATTGTATTTTTGTTTTAGATTTTTAATTAGACAAAAAATATTTTTATGAAATCATATGATGTAGCAATAATAGGTTCTGGACCTGGAGGATATGTAGCAGCAATTCGTTGTGCACAATTAGGCATGAAAACAGCTATTATTGAAAAATATTCAACACTTGGAGGAACGTGTTTAAACGTTGGTTGTATTCCAAGTAAAGCCTTATTAAGCTCTTCACATCATTACGAAGAAGCGACAAAACATTTTGAAGAGCATGGGATTGAGATTCCAGGTGAAATTAAAGTGAATCTTGAGAAGATGATTGGTCGTAAGCAAGCTGTTGTAGATCAAACTACAGGTGGCATTGATTTCTTAATGAAGAAAAACAATATCGATGTTTTTGAAGGTTTAGGCTCTTTTAAAGATGCGACACATATTAAGATAGAAGGGAAGGATGCTCAAGAGATTGAAGCAAAAAAGATCATTATTGCAACAGGATCTAAACCTTCAACATTACCTTTTATTACTTTAGATAAAGAACGCGTCATAACATCAACGGAAGCTTTAAAATTAAAAGAAATTCCAAAACATCTCATTATTATTGGTGGTGGAGTTATTGGTTTAGAGCTTGGACAAGTGTATCGTCGTTTAGGTGCTGAGGTGACTGTTATTGAATATATGGACAGAATCTTACCAACGATGGATGCTGGTTTGTCTAAAGAATTAAATAAAGTCTTTAAGAAAGCAAAATGCAAAATGATGTTATCTCACAAAGTGCAGTCTGTAGAGCGTAATGGAGATGAGGTTATTGTAAAAGCTGAAAACAAAAAAGGAGACGTTGTAGAATTCAAAGGAGATTACTGTTTAGTTTCTGTTGGTCGTAAACCTTATACAGCAGGCTTAAATGCTGAAGCTGCAGGAGTAAAATTAAACGATAGAGGTCAAGTTGAAGTAAACGAACATTTACAAACATCTGCATCAAATATTTATGCGATTGGTGATGTTATTAAAGGAGCGATGTTAGCACACAAAGCCGAAGAAGAAGGTGTCTTTGTAGCTGAAACGATGGCAGGACAAAAACCACATATCGATTATAACTTAATTCCAGGAGTTGTTTACACATGGCCAGAAGTGGCTGCTGTTGGTAAAACAGAAGAAGAATTAAAAGCAGATAATGTAGACTATAAAGTGGGTCAGTTTCCATTTAGAGCTTTAGGACGCGCAAGAGCAAGTGGAGATCTAGACGGATTTGTAAAAATCTTAGCTGATAAAAAAACAGATGAAGTATTAGGTGTACACATGATTGGTGCACGTTGTGCCGATTTAATAGCAGAAGCCGTTACAGCAATGGAATTTAGAGCCTCTGCAGAAGATATTTCTCGCATGTCTCACGCACACCCAACATTTGCAGAAGCCGTAAAAGAAGCCGCTTTAGCAGCAACAGAAGATAGAGCATTACACGTTTAGAAAATTAAACTATGATTATAGAACCAAGAACTAGAGGATTTATATGTTTAACATCGCACCCAACAGGTTGTGAAAAAAATGTATTAAATCAAATTGACTATATAAAATCAAAACCAACAACAGATACACCAAAAAAGGTGTTGGTAATAGGAGCTTCAACCGGATTTGGTTTGGCATCTAGAATAACAAGTGCTTACGGATCTAACGCCTCTACAATTGGTGTATTTTTCGAAAAGCCACCAACAGCAGGTCGTCCAGCATCACCAGGTTGGTATAATAGTGCTGCTTTTGAGACTCAGGCTCATAAAGACGGTTTGTATGCTAAGAGTATAAATGGAGATGCGTTTTCTAACGAAATAAAAGCGCAAACTTTACAATTGATCAAAGAAGATTTAGGTCAGATTGATTTAGTAATATATAGTTTAGCATCACCAGTAAGAACACATCCAGATTCAGGAGAACGTTTTAAGTCGGTTTTAAAACCCATAGGTGATGCATTTACCAATAATACGGTCGATTTTCATACCGGTGAAGTTAAAGAGATTTCCATAGAACCTTGTTCTGGTGACGATATTGAAAATACAGTCACTGTAATGGGAGGTGAAGATTGGCAAATGTGGATTGATTTATTAAAATCTGAAAATGTATTAGCTAAAGATTTTAAAACTGTAGCGTACTCATATATTGGCCCTTCACTAACAGAAGCCGTTTATAGAAAAGGAACTATTGGTCGTGCTAAAGATCATTTAGAAGCAACCGCATTTAAAATTACAGATGCTTTAAAAGACATTAACGGAAAAGGTTATGTTTCTGTAAATAAAGCTTTGGTGACGCAAGCGAGTTCTGCAATTCCCGTAATTCCTTTATATATTTCATTGTTATATAAAGTGATGAAGGAAGAAGGTATTCATGAAGGTTGTATAGAGCAAATTGAACGTTTATTCAGTGAGCGTTTATATGAAAATGAAATTCCTTTAGATGATGAAGGACGAATTCGTATTGACGATTGGGAAATGCGCGACGATATACAAGCTAAAGTCTTAGAACTTTGGAAAGAAGCAACCACGGAAACATTACCAAATATTGGAGATTTAGAAGGTTATAAAACTGATTTCTTTAATCTTTTTGGTTTCAATGTCGAAGGAGTTGATTATGATAAAGACGTTAATGAAATGGTTGCAATTCCTGGATTACAGGAGTAAATTATTTTGAAATTAAATACTTTAAAAAAAGCGAAAATCTCAATTGATTTTCGCTTTTTTTATGTCTTTTAAGACTATTCTATATATTGGGGTTCACGGCCATAGCATTAAATAATTTTGCTTTGGTGTTGAAAAATTTATTCTGAATAGCGATAGCTTTTAATTGTCCATCTATGAGTTTAGATTCTCTAGAATTTACAAAAAACAATGAGCTTTCTCCTAATTGGAATTTACGTTCTTCTGCAGTAAGCATTAATTCGTAATCTGATACCATTTCTGTTGTAATTTCATTTTGCATAACATAAGATTCGAGTTCTTGTTTTAAGGCTGAAATTTTATTTTCAAGCGTTACTCGTGTGGCATTTCTTTCGTATTCAGTGTCCTGTACTTTTAATTTTGCCAATTTTAAATCCCCTCTTTCTTTTCTTAAGAATAGAGGTAAACTCACGTTTAGTCCGCTTTTATATTCTCCTGTATTAAAAGTCTGTGCTGTTTCTGGTGTTTCTGATAAGAAATTATATTCTAAGTTAATTTTAGGTAATAATTTATTGGCTTTTAGGCGTTTGTCAACTTCCAAACCTTGTAGTTTATAATCTAAAGAACGCATTTTTGGATGTGCTTCTAAAGCCATAGCTTCGGTTTGTAATTGGTTAATACTAAATGTCGTGTCTATAATGGATTCTGAATTTACATCAGGAATTATATTGGGCTGAAGCTCAACAGGAATATTATTCTCTAGCCATAAAAAGTTTGACAATTCTAAGGCAGCTTTCATCAGTTTTACTTTAGATTGCTCTAACCCTAGCTTTCTGCTATTTACAGCAATACGCGCTTCGGTTTCATCAATTTGCGCATTTTCGCCAACTTCTACACCTTTTTTAATCCCTCTAAATCTTAGATCTGCATTTTCTAAAATGTTCTCAAATAATAGCAATTCGTTATAGGCTTGCAACCATTTAAAATAAACTAATGAGGCTTCAAAAAGTATGTTGTTTACATAAATATCGCGATCAGCTTTAGCTTGTTCTCTAAATAATTTGGCTTGTTTTAGGGAAGCCATTCTATTATTAATTAATAAGCCTTGTGCTAATGGTACAGAAAAACCTGCACTATACAACCCCTCTTTTGGAACGTAGGATTCTGGGTTTAGGTATTCACCAGAATTTTCTTCAAATGCTGCTTTTAGTTCTACCCCAAACCATGTTGGTATTTTAAACGTACCATTCAGTTTATCGTAATATTCTGTGCTCTTAAACTTTTTACGGTTATAGTCTACTTCGAATTTAGGATCAAAAGCACCACGAGATTTCAAAAGTTTAGCTTGACTTTTGTCAATAACTAATTGGGCCTGTTTTACAATAGGATGAAACTTTTTTACAAAGCCTAAGTATTCATCAAATCTTAAAACGTTTGATAGATCTGAGGCTTGCGAAAAGCTTAATAAAGTAAAACTTAAAAATGCTAGTGTAAAAATGTGTCGCATCTCTTATTTCTTTTTAGCATTAGTAGTGGTTGCTGGCTGATAATAATTTGGAGGAAAACCATTAAGTTTTCTCCAAAGCTCGTACCAAATTGGCACATCTTCGAGTAATGCCATTGTATAGGCACCAGAACCTGCTCTGATGCTTTTGGGCCATTTATAAGCCTCTTCATCCGGAGCTAAAAGCACTCTAAATTTACCGTTAGGACTAATAAAATTCTCAACAGCAACAATCTTAGCACCATAGGTTCCGTAAGTGATATCTGGCCAACCACTAAATACAATTGCTGGCCAACCATCGAACTGTACGCGTACTTTTTCGCCAATGTTTATTAATGGTAAATCTATAGGTTCTACAAAGGTTTCTACAGCTAAATCTACTTGAGCAGGCATCATACCAACTAAGGCTTCTCCTTCTTTAAACGTTTGCCCAACACCACCTCTAATAGCTTTATTTATATAACCATCAAAAGGTGCTTTAATATATTGTAAATCGCTTCGCATTTGATAATTAGAATATTGATTATCTAATTTTGAAACTTGCGCTTCTGTATCAAATTGCCTCGATTGCGCTGTGTATTTATCACTTTGCGCTTTTGAGATTTTATCTGCATAAGCTGCATTAACTCTAGAAATTTCTACCTGAGCGTTTATAATTTCGTTTTTACTAGATAACAATTTATTTTGTTGCGATATTAATTTAGCTTCAGTTTCTTGTAGTTTTAAGCGTTTATCTTCTACATCTTTTGTAGCCTTAAAACCTTCTTCTTGCAAGGTTACTGTTCTATCAAACTGAAGTTTTGCAATTTTTTTATTGGTAATAGCCGCTTCTAAATCAATACTATCACTTTGCACTTTGTAACGTGACTGAATGAGTTTGTTTCTTGCTTGTTCTAATTTTAAGCCACGTTCATTAGACAAAGCACCTATTTGACGGTTTAGCGCTTTTACTTTTTCGCCATAAGAACCAACAGATTGTGCTTTGGCATCACGTTGTTGCGCTGTACGTTCTACTAAATTTGGGTCAAAATATTCGCTCTTAATTTCTGAAACTTTCATTATAGTATCGCCTTTGGCCACAAAATCACCTTCGCGAACAAACCATTGTTCAATACGACCAGGAATTGGTGATTGTATGGTTTGTGGTCTTTGGTCTGGTGTTAAGGTGGTTACATTACCACGACTTGTGATATTCTGCGTCCAGGGCAAGAATAAAACGATAATACCAATGATGGTAAAGACCAATAATAAGCGATTAAAACTCTTATAATAACGGTTGTGAAATACGCGTTTTCCGGATTTGGATTCGTTAAGGTTTACCGATTTATGTAATTGATTATTAGATATATTTAACATAGTAGTCTTGTCTTTTTTAAATAATTTCGCCGTCTTTTAATGTTACCACTTGCGTGCAACTCTGCGACCATTCGTTTGCTCTACTCACTACAACTAAAGCCCAAGGATTAGCCTCGTCAGTTAAAAATGAAATGATTCTTTTGACCTCTCTTTCAGCAAAATAATCTAATGGATCTTCTAAAATGAGGACTTTTGGTTTGCCTACAATAGCTCTTGCTAAAATTATTTTTTTAGCTATGGTGAAAGAAATTTGTTTTCCTTCTGGATATAAAATAGTGTTTAAACCATGAGCACTTTCTTTTACAAACTGATAAAGTCCAGCAATATCAATAGCCCACATTAATTGGTCGTCTGAGATATCTTTGTTTCCAAAAGTGATATTTTCTCTAATTGTGCCTTCAAAAGGTGTTTCATCAACTAAAGACATGCCTAAATTTGCTCTGTAATGATTAAGATTTATATTATTGAGCATAAATTTATCGAGATACACTTTACCTTTAGAAGGTTCTAAAATACCACCAATTAAACGCAATAAACTCGATTTTCCAGACCCGCTTTCACCTCTAATTAAAAGTCTGCTTTTAGGTTTAATAGTTAGCGAAACATTTTTAATAATATGCGCTTCTCTACCTGGCACATTAAACGAAACGTTGTCTAATTCTATGCTAAAGTCCTCTTTAAACTCAGGTTTTTCACCCTGTTGGTTTTCTAACTCTTTATCTACTATTTGTCCCATTTTTTCTAAAGACGTCAATACATCGTAAAAGGATTCTAAACCTAAAATTAATTTCTCTACAGAAGTAATTACGAGTAAAATAATAATCTCTGCAGCAACAAACTGACCAATATTCATTTCTTGATTTAAAACGAGTAGTCCACCAATAAGTAAAAGTCCAGCAGTAACTATGACTTTAAAACCAATCATTTGTATAAATTGAATTACCAACACATTAAAGTGGCTTTCTCTTGCTTTTAAATACTCGTTAACCAATTCGTCATTTTTATCAATGGCTAAACTTGTTTTTCCAGAAAGTTTAAAGCTTATAACGGCTCTTGCAACCTCTTGTATCCAATGTGCCACTTTATATTTATGTTTAGATTCCATAAGACTCGTTTGCATTCCCTTTTGAGCTGTAAACTTAAAAACGATGTAAATTAATAGGAGTAATAAAAATCCAAAAGCAATAAAAAACGGATGGTAAAATGATAGTAGAATGAGGGCAAAAACAATTTGAAGTAAAGCAGCTGGAATATCTACTAATATTTTTGATAAGCCTTTTTGAATATTTAAAGTATCGAAAAATCGATTGGCTAATTCTGGAGGATAATTATCGCGTAATTCGTCCATTTTTATTTTAGGAAAACGATACGTAAATTCAAAAGACGCTCTGGTAAAAATACGTTGTTGGATAGTTTCTATAATTCGCATTTGCATCAGTTGCAGAATACCAACAAACGTGACACCTGTAGTCACTAAAATTACTAAAACAATCCAAGAGGTACTCACTTGAGCACTTTGAAGTAGGTTAATAATGGCTTGAATTCCTAAAGGTAATGTTAGTGCTAGTATTCCGGAAAAAATGGCATAATAGATAACTTGCATTAAGTCTCGTTTCTCTAATTTTAAAAGGCCAACAAGACGTTGCCATGGAGACATGATTTCTTTTTTATTCATAATATTTACTTACTAATAGCATTTATGGTGAGTTCTTTAAAAAAATCTGTAGGAGTAACATGGTCATTACAATCTGTGATTGATATGAAGTGTTCCTTTAAAAAATGTTGATGCAGTGCTCCCTCGACAACTGTACTGGCAAGACTTGAAGCAAATTTATAATTAGGATTAATAGCAATAATCATATCACGTAAACGCTGAATCATACGTTTATAAATTATAAAATAGCCGTCTTTGTTTTCACTGTCTACTTCTTTTGTTAAGTACGATTTAGAGTTTTCATTAATAATAATTTTATTGAGCACTATTTCGTTAATATGTGAAAAGGTGACGTCTTCTTCAATACTTTTTGTGATAACCTCTATAGCTTTTAATAATTTATCTTTTGGATCTGGCATATTAAATGTTGCAAATACCATTTGATATTCTATCCAAGCCCAATACCAAGAGGTGAGGTATAATAGTAACTTATGCTTACTTTCAAAATAACGGTAAATAGAACTTTCATTAGAACCGATTTTTACGCCTAATTTCTTAAAAGTGAAACTGTCAAAACCTATGTCATCTATTAAAAGAATACTGTTTTCAATAATACGTTTCCCTAATTTTGAAGATTCTGGATCTTTAAGATAGATTTTATCTGGTACAGAAATTTTTAGGTTCGAAAGTAAATTTATCATATTTGAATAATTTGATTGCAAATATAATAGTAATACTATTAAAAATGAATTATTAACAAAAATTTAATGGTTAATCCTATTAAATAAAGAGGGCACAATTCCATATTATATAGTTAGAAAGATGGGAACGCTAAATTTTAAAGAGAAATGCTTAGACGACTTAACTGTTAAAAGAAACCTAGGAAAGGGTTGAAGTCGTTTAACTAAATATTTAGGGTATGTAAAGCGATAAAGAAGTCATTGGTTTCAGTGATTGAGGATCACAATTCCCTAATTAAATCTTCAATGCGCATACGTTTGCTGTAATCATATTCATTAACATCTTTTACAAAACAATAGGCGCTAATCTCACCAGATTTTACTTTTTCGGCGAGTTCTTCAACTTTAAAAGGACCAAATTGTTTGGATTGTTCTATGTAATAGAACTCGTGATCATAGATAATAGTACTCACTTTCTTTTTATACTTTTCTCTTAAAAAGGTATTGATGTCTTCAATAGAATTTAGTTCGTCTTTGTACGTTGTAGTATTAATATAAAGCGCAAACTCTTCTTTTGCTTGGTTATTGAGTACCAAGATATCATCATCTTTAAAATAAGCTTCTACAGTTATGGAACCATCTTCGGTTTCGATCGTAAATGTATTTTGAATATTAATGTTCCAAGACGTTATAATTTCATTGTCTTTGGTAGATATTTCAAGAACATTATCTGCTTTAAACGTGTAAACCGATTTTTTATTAGAAATACCATTCACCAAAACCCATTGCTGATTTATTAAAAGCGCGTCATGATGATGCTCAAAATTAAAAGGCTTTAAATTAGGAATAGTGTTGTGAAGGTAATCGTTCATTCAGCGGTTTTTCAATCAGTTGTATGTGTAAAGCTGTTGCTAATATAACGTAAGGTTTAGGGTTTTAATTATCTAAAGTTAATAATTTTCTAATTGTTTTAAAATTTATTTTTGTTATTATTCTTGTAATAACTCCTCATAGGAATAAGGTAAGATAAGTTCTGATTTTCAGATGGTGTTTAAATGATGAAAAGAAGGGATAAAATTTAGATTAAAAATATATGACTTGAACGCTTTAAAATGTTCGCTTTTCTTATGTCTAGTCGTTTAATTCTTTAATTTTGCACAAACTCTAATATGGAAGAATTAACTCTAACAACACCAGCACTTCTGTTTTCGGCGATATCTTTAATTATGTTGGCATATACTAACCGATTTTTAGCCTATGCTGCTATAATTCGGAATTTAAGAGATCAATATCTAGAGCGTCAAGATAATTCTATTCTTAAGCAAATTAAGAATTTAAGATTGCGCGTAAAATTAACTAGGTACATGCAAATTTCTGGTATTAGTAGTTTGTTGTTTTGTGTTGTAACCATGTTTTTAATTTATGTGAATTTTAATATTATTGCCGTTTGGGCCTTTGGATTAGGCTTGGTTTTACTCATCGTGTCTTTATTATTTCTTATCTGGGAAATACAAATATCTGCACGCTCATTACAACACCATTTAGGCGATATAGAAGATCATTTAAATAAATAATTATTTTTTAATAAATATTGTGACCTATTCAAATGTTTAGTGTCTTAAAACTGAAAACCAATTAATAAAGCTTAAAAATTACCTTGACAAAAGACGCTATTCATAACCTAACCGATGAAGCGCTTGTAGAAGCAATCGTAAAAACTAACGACACTATGTTGTTCGAGGTTTTGTATGATAGATATTCAAGCATGGTTTATAACAAATGTTATGGCTTTGCAAATGGAGTGGATGAAGCTAAGGATTTAACTCAAGATGTATTTTTAAAAGTATTTATCAAATTAGCGAGTTTTAAAGGCAAATCTAAATTTTCCACATGGTTATATGCATTTACGTATAATCATTGTGTAAATTATGTGACCAGAAATACGGCTAAGAAGTTTGAAAAAAAATCTATAAGTTCTGAGATTGTTGATATAGAGAATATAGGAGAAGATATAGATTCTACTGTAGAGTTTGAAAACATGAGAGTAGAGCACTTGAAGAAAGTAATGGAGTTGATTTCTCCAGACGAGAAAATGATTTTATTACTAAAATACCAAGATAATTTATCAATAAAAGAATTAGCTGAAGCTTTAGAATTAGGAGAAAGCGCAGTTAAAATGCGATTAAAAAGAGCAAAAGAAAAACTAGTACTTAAGTACACAAATTATACGAAAGATGGAAAATCCATTTAAACAAATAGACCAGCCTTTAAAGGAAGTTCCAGCGGAACTGAAGAGCAGAGTTATGCATGATATTGCTATGGCTAAGTTATTTATGGAGTTAGCTGAGCTGTTTTCGTATAATCTAAGTTATATAATTGAAAGTGTAAGTAGTAAAAGAAAAAAGTAAACCAATATTTATAAAACCCTAAAATAAACCTTATTATAAATGGAAGATTCTAAAGAATTTATAACAGATATTATGTCATCATCTTGGCCAGTTTTATTAAAAATTGTGTTTGGTTTTATTGGTATAATCGTAGCGTTATATCTTATCAAAGTGATCGTTAAAATAATTATAAAGCTTTTAAATTTAGCCAAAATTTATAAGCTAGACGCTAAGCTAAACGATATAGAAATAATAGAAGGTAAAAAATTGAAAATCGATTCAATTAAAATTATTTCAACCTTTATTAAATACATTTTATATGTTCTTTTAGTAATGATAGCTTCTGAGACATTAGGCTTAGAGATCATATCAAATCAAATTAGTGATTTAATTTCTTATGCACCAAAGTTAATTTCTGCTGTATTAGTATTTGTTTTTGGTTTGCTTTTTGCAAATTTTGTAAAAAATGGTTTAAAGTCATTATTTGAATCCATGGATATGTCTGGTGGAAAAGCCATCAGCCAAGTAGTGTTTTTCTTATTGCTAACATTTATTTCTGTTACAGCTTTAAATCAAGCAGGGATAGATACAGAGATCATTACTAATAATATTAATATGATTATTGCTGCTTTTTTACTTGCATTCGCTATCGCGTTTGGGTTAGGAGCAAGGGAAGTAGTAGGTAAATTATTGAATACATTCTATGCTCGTAAGATTTATGAAGTAGGACAAAAGATTGTTTTTAATGATGAAATATATACAGTAGAAGCTGTACAAAGTATTTCAGTGATACTAAAAAATTCAAAAGGAAAACTTATTGTTCCTATTAAAGATATCGTAGAAAATCAAGTACAAATGCAGGATCAGCTATAATGTTAGGGTTATAGATTTATGGTTAAATAAAGTTTGATACTGCATGTACTTGATGTATTTAAAACCCTTTTCAATTTGATAAGGGTTTTTTTGTTGTTTAGAATAAATAACGGATTATTTATTCATATTTGATCTCATAAAATCTGTAATTAAATACGTGATTAGTTTTCCTATTTTAGTTTCAGTTCCTTTGGTTGGTGCAGCTTCACAAATGTGAAGGTATGAAGCATTGGGATGCTTACCAAAGTAATTTACAAATTGTCTAGCTTTTTTTACACTAAAACCACTAGGTGTCTTAGCGCTACTTGGTATATTTTTAATAGCATCGCAATCTATTTCAATTCCAAAGTGTCTATTAGAAACATGGTCTAAGGCTATTTTCATTTCAGATTTAAAAACAAGTTCATTTCTAACTTCAATAGCTTCGTAAGTATTAAACTTAATAGATTTTACTTTTTTAATCTTTTGAAATAACGCTTCAGATGTATAATTTTCATGTAAACCGAAGATAAAATAATACTTTAAAAAACCTTCAGCATAAGCGTAACTAAAACCATTTCCGCTATGTCTGCCTTCTTCTCTTCTAAAATCAGAATGTGCATCGAAGTTTACTACGTTAATTCTTTCGTTATTTGCTAAAGCACAACCTTTAATATTTCCGTAGGCATTATTATGTCCACCTCCAATAATTATCGGGATTTTACCTGCTTTTACAATTAAAGAAACTAAGTGCGTAACATCTTTATCAATTGTACCTACGATTTCTCTAACTTTAGAAATTTGTTTATTTTTTGATAAATCGAAGTTCTTTATGGTATTACGTTGCTTTTCATACTCTAAATGACCTAAAACTAAAACACGTTTAGCAGGTGTTAAATTGTTGCTTTGTATATTTAACAAAACTTTTAGAGTGGCATCCCAAGCCTTGTTTGTACCTGTGTTTCCGTAGTTTGCAGTAACTCCAATGTCTTCATTAACACCTATAATTACATAATCAACGTCTAAATTAACAATATCATCGTATATGTTAATGAGGTTGGGCAATAACTGAATATGCTCACCAAATTTAGTTTCACCTTTTCGTTTCTTTAGAAGATGTTGTTTTTCTTTTTCTGTAAATAAAATAAGATGCTCCATTTGGATAAATAATTACAATAATAAATTTAAAAGTACAGTTTTATTTAATTACTTTGACCTCAAATAGGCATTAATAAACTAGAATTAACAATACTAAATATTAAACATTTATGGAAGGTTCACAAAACTCAAACACAGGATTAAAAGTAGGCTTAGGCATACTAGTCGTATTATTTTTAGGAACAGCGTTCTACACTTCTAAGCTTTATAGCGAAAAGCAAGAGAATGAAAAAACTTTGATGAGTGAAAAGCAACAAGTCATGTCTGATCTTAATAATATGGCCAAAGATTATGATGAAGCTATAGCAGAAAGTGACGTTAAGAATCAAGATTTAGTAATGGCGAGAGCGCGTATCCAAGGTTTAATGGATTCTTTAAAAGTTTCTCAGAATAGCGTTGGTAATTTGTGGAGTTATAAAAAGAAATATATGGCTATGCAAGAGGAAATGGATGTGCTGTTAACAGAAAATGATCGTCTTAAAGGGGAAAATCAATATTTGGCAACATCTTTAGATAGTACACAAATTCAGTTGGCTGAACGTACCATGTTTACAGATTCACTTCTTGTACAAAATACACAACTAACTACAGTTGTTAAAGATGCAGCAGCATTGCAGACTGTTGGATTATTAGGTATGGGTGTAATAGAAAGAAGTAGTGGTAAGCAAATACCAACAGAACGTGCAAAACGAAGTGATAAAATTAAAGTATGCTTTACAGTTGCTAAAAATATGCTTGCTGAAGGTGGTGATAAAGAATTATATGTTCAAGTAATCGATCCTAAAAATAATGTCTTAGGCGCTAATGCACAAATTGCATTTGATGATCAAGTCTTAAACTACAGTTTAATTAGTAGATTTAATTACGAGAATAGAAACTTAAATATCTGTGAATATATTAATGAATTGGAAGATTCTAATTTTGAAAAAGGACGTTATAAAATTAATGTTTTTAATGATAAAGCATTAATCTCTTCTTCAGAGTTTGAATTGAAATAAGAAAATTAATACGTTAATTTATAAAGAAAATCCAGAAGTTCGCTTCTGGATTTTCTTGTTTATAATAATCGGCCGTTTATAATAACTTGCTCAACAGGGTTATGAGCAAAGGCGTATGGAATTTCACTATAATGATCCATTGGTTTGGTTATAATGAGATTTGCTTTTTTTCCTCGAGTAATACTTCCATACATATTACTAATTCCCATGGCATAAGCACCATTTACAGTAGCTGCGTTTATAGCTTCTTCTGGAGTTAACCTTAATTTTACGCAAGCAGCGCTAACTACAAAATTCATATTTCCACTAGGTGAAGATCCAGGATTATAATCTGTAGCGATTGCTAAAGGTAAACCTGCATCAATAATTTTACGAGCTTGTGTATATGGAATACTTAAAAAATAAGAGCAACCTGGCAAAGCAACAGCAATGGTGTCACTTCCTTTTAATGCTTCAATGTCATCGTCATTTAGTTCTTCTAAATGATCTACAGATAAAGCATTGTGTTTTACGCCAAGTGCAATACCGCCTAGAATATTAAATTGGTTAACATGAATTTTTGGTCGTAAATTAAATTTTTCTCCAGCTTCTAATATCGCTTCAGTATCTTTTATGTCAAAATAACCTTCTTCACAAAACACATCAATATAATTTGTGATGTGTAACGCTGCCGCTTTAGGAATCAATTCTTCTGTGATATAGTTTATATAGTCTTCCTTTTTTGTTTTGAATTCTTCAGGAATAGCATGAGCGGCTAATAATGTTGGAATGATTATCGCTAAACTTTCCTGTTTCATACGTTTTATAACACGAAGCATTTTTAATTCTGCTTCAACGGTTAACCCATAGCCTGTTTTTATTTCTACAGCACCAGTTCCCATGGCTATAAGTTGGTTCAGTCGTTTTATGGATTGTTCAAATAGTTCCTCTTCCGAGGTCTCTTGAAGTGTTTTAGCGGAATTTAAAATACCACCACCTTTGTTGGCAATTTCAGCATAAGAAAGGCCATTTATTCTGTCTACAAATTCAGAAGTTCGATCACCTGCATATACAATATGAGTATGAGAATCACACCAAGAAGGTAAAACTAATTTACCAGTTGCATCAATTATGGTTTCTGCATCAAAGCCCTCGCAGTCATTCATATCTCCAAATTCAATTATAGTGTCATTCTCTATATAGAGGTAAGCATTTTCTATAATTGGTAATTTTTTCATATCACTACCTTTAATAATAGTGGTATTGTAATCATGCACTTGAATGAGCTGTTTAATATTGGTAATTAGTAGAGACATATTGGTTGTTGTTTTTGTAAAGATTGCTATTTTTTTGAACAAAAAAAAACGCTAGTAACAATTTACTAGCGTTTTTATATATTTTGTAGTGTGAAATTTTATTCTTTTATGAATTTGGAAGTCACTTCATTATTTATTTTAATAGTATAAATACCAGTTGCTAATTCTGAAACATCTAGAGTCTCACCATTAGTTAAGGTTTGTTTTATGATGCTTTTACCAATAGCATCATATACAGCAACGTTAATTGAGGCTAAATTATAACCTTCTATACGTAAAACATCTGAAGCTGGGTTTGGATATATGCTTAAAGTTGTTAACTCAGTATTGGTAATGCTTAATACATTAAGTCTGTTGTCTATCCAATCTACGGTATCACTAGAATTACCTACAATAGCGATATCAATATCTGAATCTCCATCAAAATCTGCAGCAGTAATATCTTGCATTTGATAATTATTTTCAATTATTAATTGCGCTGTAGTGCTTGGAGATGCATTTGCCGCACCTTTGAACCAAATAATCGCATTATCTGCAGCTCCAAAATCAGTTAAGATAAAATCGTTTAAACCATCTTCATCAATATCAGTAATGAGCATTGCTCCAGGATGATCGATAATACTAGCATCTGAAATTGTATTAGCCGTAGAGGTACCGTTTTTTACTTTATTGAACCATTCTACGTCTCCAGAGCTGTAGTCTAATTTAACTACATCCATTGTACCATCATTATTTACATCAGCAAAGGCAATAGCTAATATTAAATTAGCGCCGCTATCAACAGTCTGTGTATCTTTAATCCATGATACAGTAGTAGCAGGATCTGGATCACTACCATCATATTGGTTATAGTAGATCTCTATGGCTCCGTCATTATAATATCCAACTAATACATCTAGATCTCCATCCGCATCAAAATCCGCAATATCAACATAATAAGGACCGTTAAGAATAGTGTTCTCTACATCAGGTTGTGCAACGAAATTACCAGAACCATCACCAGAATACCATTGTGTTCTATTGTTATCGTAAGCTGCTACAACTAAATCTACATGGCCGTCATTATTGATGTCTCCAGAAACAACTTGTCCTGGTCCTGCAATAGCACCATCAATTATCGTTTCTGTATACATATAAGAGGCATCCATACTTGTTGCACTTAAATAATATACTAACTTACTTTGTGTAGATGCTGTTGCAATAATATCAAAGGCTCCATCTTCATTAACATCAGCAAGAATTAAACCATCTACATTTTCCATAGTTGTAGAGACTATTATTTCTATAGGGAAGTTTCCACTACCATCATTAAGGTAACATTTAATAAAAGGGGCTGTAGAATCATAAGTTGCCATTACGATATCTATATCACCATCTCCGTCAATATCACCAGAATCGATTTCGTAAGGCTCTTCACCAGTGTTTGGATCTATGTTATTTAATACCCAATCTTGAGCGTAGTTTAAATTGCTAATTGCAACAATAATTAAAAATGCGAGTAGTTTTTTTTTCATAATGTTTTGATTTATATGCTAATATACTAAAAAATCGACAAAACATGTATTTCGTCGATTTTTTAGTCATTTCAGCGTTATTTTAAGTTTCCAACCATATTTTCTGGTTTTACCCATTCGTCATAATCCTCTGCAGAAACATAACCTAAGTTTACAGCTTCTTCTTTTAAAGTGGTTCCATTTTTATGTGCCGTATTTGCAATTTCAGCAGCTTTATAATAACCAATTTTAGTGTTTAAAGCCGTTACTAACATTAATGAGTTGTTTAATAACTCTTTAATGACTTGGTGATTAGGTTCTATTCCAATGACACAGTGCTCTTCAAAACTAACACAAGCATCACCAATTAATTGTGCTGACTGTAAAATGTTTGCAGCCATCATTGGCTTAAATACATTAAGCTCATAGTGACCTTGAGTACCACCAACAGAAATAGCAACATCGTTACCCATTACTTGTGCACAAACCATAGTCAGTGCTTCACATTGCGTAGGATTTACTTTTCCAGGCATAATTGAACTTCCTGGCTCATTTGCAGGAATTATAATTTCACCTATTCCAGAACGAGGACCAGAAGCCATCATTCTAACATCATTAGCAATTTTATTTAAAGATACCGCTAATTGTTTTAAAGCACCATGAGTTTCAACTATGGCATCGTGAGCCGCTAAAGCTTCAAATTTATTTTCTGCAGTTATAAAAGGTAATTCAGTGAATTCAGCGATGTATTTAGCAACAAGCACATCGTAACCTTTAGGTGTGTTCATTCCTGTACCAACAGCTGTTCCTCCTAAAGCTAATTCGCTTAAGTGCGCTAACGTATTTTGTAAAGCTTTTAAGCCGTGATCTAATTGAGATACATAACCAGAAAATTCTTGTCCTAAGGTTAAAGGTGTAGCATCCATTAAGTGTGTACGACCAATTTTTACAACATCTTTAAATTCTAATGCTTTTTTATGTAATGCATTACGTAACTTAATGACTCCCGGAATCGTTGTTTCTGCAACTTTTTTGTAAGCTGCAATATGCATTCCTGTAGGAAACGTATCGTTAGATGATTGAGATTTATTGACATCATCATTGGGTTGAATTGTTTTTTCTCCTTCACCAATAACTTTACCTGCAATTTGATGCGCTCTGTTAGCAACAACCTCATTCACGTTCATGTTACTTTGTGTACCAGAACCTGTTTGCCAAATCACTAAAGGAAATTGGTCATCGTATTTTTTTTCTAAAATTTCATCGCAGGCCTGAGCTATTAAATCACGTTTTTCTTTAGATAAAACGTCTAAATCACAATTAGCGTAAGCAGCTGCTTTTTTTAAGTATGCAAAACCATAAACAATCTCTAAAGGCATTGATGCCGGAGCTCCAATTTTAAAATTATTACGAGAGCGTTCTGTTTGCGCTCCCCAAAGTTTGTCGGCAGGTACTTTAACCTCACCCATTGTGTCTTTTTCTATTCTGTAATTCATGAGTATTGTATTTTATGTACTACAAATTTAAAGGTTTTGTTAGTCTAATAGGATATTAAAGAGGGATTTATTTGAACAGTTTTTTATTTAAAGAATTACTAAGTTTTAATCTTCATTTTTGAGCATTGTAGATTGTATTGTTTTTAAGAATATGATAAATAATAGTCTATTTTTATACTTATTCATTAAAAAGCAACAGAACGACGACGCGTGTTAGTTTAAATAATATAAAATAACGATATTTAAAGACAGTATTGCTTTGATTTGTAGGTGTTAGTGCGACTATAAAACTTAAGCAAATTGATGTAAACAGTGTAATTTTTTTTAACTTATTTTTTAATTAACTGACTAAAAATTAAGCAATTGGATTATTCGTCTTTAAATACGAATCCTCTAATTTTTGAGGTGTTATGATTGCTTTTACGCTGTAAAATTATAGATAAAAATACATGAAAGAAGAACATTTTAAATGGTACTCACCAACACTAAGCATGGATATTGAAATGCTTGTCTTTGGGCATGCAGGCTATCCTGTAGTTCTGTTTCCTACAACTAACGGAAAGCATAACGAATGCAGAGATATGCAACTTATAGAATCTGTAAGATGGTTTGTAGAGCAAGGTTTGGTACAAATATATTGTCCAGACAGTATTAACGAATTAAGTTGGTATAATAAAGGTATTCATCCTGCAAACCGTGCTAAAAATCATGCTTGGTATGATGAGTTTATAATGAACGAAGTTGTCAATAAAATCTGTGATGAAAAAGGCCTGCAAAAAGTAGCTGTAGCAGGACCGAGTTTTGGAGGTTATCATGCGGCAAATTTTGCATTTAAACATCCAGAGCGTGTAAGCCATATGTTTAGTATGAGTGGTGCATTTGATATTAAATCTTTTGTCGGAGATCATTACGATGATAATGTGTTTTATAATAATCCAGTAGATTTTTTACCAGGAGCTAATCATCCAGATCTATGGAACATGAAAATAGTTCTTGGAGTAGGAGAGTGGGATATTTGTCTAGAGGCTAACAAAAATCTAGCTAGCATTTTAACAGAAAAAAACATACCTTTCTGGTATGATGAACATAAGTGGGCAGAACACGATTGGCCATTATGGAACAAAATGTTTCCACATTACTTATCAAAACTATAAAATTAATTAAACCATAAAATTTACTTTCAAATGAAACAAACATGCTAAAAATATAAATGGTCAAATGACTGATTGATAATTAATAGCATGTGCTAATTAAAATAACAATAAACACAAACACATGAAAAAAATAGGCATTTTATTCGGTCAAGAAAATACCTTCCCTTGGGCATTTATTGATAGAGTTAACGAAAAAATTAAGGAGCAAGGCATCAAAGATATGATTGCAGAAGCGGTCTCTATTGATACTGTAGAACAAGCAAAATCTGATGAATATGTTGTAATAATTGACCGAATATCTCAAGATGTTCCTTTTTACAGAGCGTATTTAAAAAATGCTGCAATTACAGGAACAGCTGTAATTAATAATCCGTTTTGGTGGAGTGCAGACGAAAAGTTTTTTAATAATGCACTCGCTGAATCTATTGGAGTTCCAGTGCCTAAAACGTTTATTTTACCATCATCTCATCGTCCACCAGATACAGATGCCAATTCTTTTAGAAACATGAAATTTCCATTTGATTGGGAGAAAATGTTTTCTACTATTGGTTTTCCTGCATATATGAAACCACATGATGGTGGTGGTTGGAAAAGTGTTTATCGTGTAGAGAGTCCGGAAGATTTATGGGCAAAGCATGGCGAAACTGAGCATCTGGTGATGATGCTTCAGGAAGAAATTAATTTTACGCATTATTTTAGATGTTATGCTTTAGGTACTGACCAGATTCATATTATGCAATATGAACCTAGAAATCCTCATCACCTGCGTTATGTTATTGACGGACCACCTGTTGACCAAAAATTATTAGATTTAGTTGAATCTTATTGTATTAAATTAAACACCGCTTTAGGTTACGATTTTAATACGGTTGAATTTGCCGTGAGAGATGGTATTCCTTACGCTATTGATTTTTGTAATCCTGCACCAGATGCCGATATTAATTCTGTAGGACAAGAAAACTTTGATTGGATTGTAGAAAACGCTGCTAATATGGCACTAGAAAAAGCAAAACAATATAAGAAAGGTCAAATGAACCTGACCTGGGGAAGTTTTGTTAGAGATCAAATTGAAAGTCCAAAAGCACCAAAAAAGAAAACTGTTGCTAAAAAAGCACCTGTAAAAAAAGCCGTTACAAAGAAAACCGTTGCTAAAAAAACAACAGCTAAAAAGCCGATAGTAAAGAAGAAAGCAGCAAAAAAATAGATATTTCAAATACCTGACTGTTTTTTTAATAGTCAGGTTTAATCTAATCACCTCACTTATATGAAGTTTACTTTAGGTATTGAAGAAGAATATCAAATTATAGATCCTGTTTCGCGTGAATTAATTTCACACGATCAACAAATTGTATCTGAAGCTGCTAAGGTTCTCAATGATCAAGTTAAGGCAGAAATGCATCAAGCTGTTGTAGAAGTTGGTACTAATATTTGCCAAGATATTACTGACGCAAGAGAACAGATTACACATTTACGAAAATCAATCTCAGGTATTGCTAATGATTTGGGTTTTAAAATAGGTGCAGCAGGTACGCATCCATTTTCAAAATGGGAACATCAACTTATTACACCGAATCCACGTTATGATGAAATTATAACAGAATTACAAGACACAGCACGTTCTAACTTAATTTTTGGGTTGCACGTGCACGTTGGTATGGAAGATAAAGAAATGGCCATACATCTTGTAAATGCTATGCGTTATTTTTTACCGCATTTGTATGCTTTATCTACAAACTCACCATTTTGGGAAGGTAGAAATACAGGATTTAAATCTTTTAGGTCTAAAGTTTTTGATAAATTTCCTAGAACCGGAATTCCTAGTATTTTCGATAATTATGCGCAATACGAGAATTACGTTAAGATTCTTGTAAAAACAAATTGTATAGACAATCCAAAGAAAATATGGTGGGATATTAGAGTACATCCCTTTTTTCCAACTTTAGAGGTGCGTATTTGTGACGTGCCATTAACGGTTAATGAAACCATTTGTATCACAGCAATAATACAAGCTTTGGTGGCTAAGTTATATGATTTAAGAACTCATAATCTTAACTTTATGAATTATCATCGTGCTTTAATTAACGAGAATAAATGGAGAGCAGGACGTTACGGTATTGATGGTAAAATGATTGATTTTGGAAAAGAAGCTGAAGTAGAAACGAAGTTGTTAATGTTAGAATTGCTAGATTTTATTGATGATGTCGTTGATGATTTAGGATCACGTAAAGAAATAGAATACATTCACGAAATTCTTAAAAACGGTACAGGAGCAGATAGGCAATTAGAAATTTTTAAACAAACTAAGGACCTTACTAAAGTCGTTGATTATATTACAGAACAGACTATTTTAGGATTATAAAAACCTATTTAATATATTATCACTTAAGTTTATCTTAAGCGAAGTCGAAAGGCGAAGATTATTATGACAAAAAATAAATTGAAATTAGCCATTTTAGACATGAACAATGACCAACCTAATCAAGGGTTACGTTGTATCAAAGAAATTGTTAGCACCTTTAATACTGATGTTGATTACCAAATTTTTAACGTTAGAGCCAATAATGAATTGCCTGATATGTCATTCGATATCTTTATTTCAAGTGGTGGACCAGGAAGTCCATTAGATGAAGGTACATGGAGAAAGCCTTATTTAAAGTTGATGCAAAATCTTTGGGATCATAATAAAACAACATTTGGAGCCAAGAAGTCGGTATTCTTTATTTGTTATTCGTTTCAAGTTATTTGCGATTATTTTCAATTAGGCGAATTAAAACCAAGGCGTAGTACTTCTTTCGGGATTCTGCGTGTGCATAAAACAAAAGCAGGTAAAAAAGATTTAATTTTAGAAGGACTTAATGATCCGTTTTTTGCTGTAGATTCTCGCGATTGGCAATTAATTCAACCAGATTTAAAAGTGTTTAAAAAGCATGGTGCAAAAATATTAAGCAAAGAAAAAATTAGAACACATGTAGAATTAGAACGTGCTATTATGGCTGTTCGTTTTTCTAATGAGTTTGTTGGTACACAATTTCATCCTGAAGCAGAACCAGTGAGTATGGAAGCGTATTTTGGCGAGGAAGAAAATAAAAAGAAGGTTATTGATAGTTTTGGTGAAGAAAAGTATGCTCAAATGATGGATCGTATGGATGATCCTGAAAAGATTGAATTAACATACAATACCATTCTACCCAAGTTTATTAAGAATGCAATTATTCAAATTAAGGAACCTGTAATGTCATAAATTATCATGATTAAAAAAATAAGAGACGTCTATAATACCAATTTTTCAGAAGAAAAATATACTGCGTTTTTAAAGGACATTGATACTTCTTTTGATTATAAGGTGAAGTTTAAAATTGCAGAAACACCAGTTTTTTTGCCTAAAGCATTAAAAATGAAATTGGTTGAAGCTTGTAGCGATGTCATGAAGGTTATTAATCAACCTAATTTTAAGGAATTAACCAATGGTGCTTTTTTTGATAAGAATACCATTGTACCAAATGAAGATGAACACTCTAAGTTTATTCAATTAGATTTTGGGATATGTAAAGATGATGTGGGGAATTTAACACCAAAGTTAATTGAGCTTCAGGGCTTTCCTTCGTTATATTATTTTCAAGAATTTTTAGGTGGTAAATACAAAGAACATTTTGGAAATGTAATTCCTAAGGGTTTTTCTCAGCATTTAAACGGTATGACCTCAGATAATTATTTAGGTTTACTCCAACAAGAAATTGTTGGAGATACAGATCCTAAACAGGTTATTTTATTAGAAATTGAACCAGAATTACAAGCAACAGCTATAGATTTTTATGCAACAGCAGCAAAACTTGGTATAAAAGTGCTTTGTATTACCGATTTAATGAAAAGAGGAAAAACGCTCTTTTATAATGATGACAATGGAAGTGAAGTTGAAGTCTTAAAAATATACAATCGTATTATTTTTGATGAGCTACACCAACGTACAGATCTTAAAACTGAATTTAGCTTTCAAGATGAGATTGATGCGGAATGGATTGGTCACCCAAACTGGTTTTACAGAATTAGTAAATACACCATGCCTTTATTAAAAGGAGATTACGTACCAAAATCCTATTATTTAAATGCATTAGAAATCATTCCAGAAGATTTAGAAAATTACGTTTTAAAACCGTTGTATTCTTTCGCTGGAGCAGGAGTAGAGATTCATGTCACAAAAGATATGATTGATAAGGTTACAAATAAAGCCAACTACTTATTACAAGAAAAAGTGGCTTATGCACCTGTGATAGAAACCATGGATGATCCTGCAAAATGTGAAATTAGAATGATGCTACTTCACAATTCTAAAACGAACAAAACAGAAATCGTGAGTAACTTAATGCGATTAAGTAAAGGCGAAATGGTAGGAGTAAAGTACAATAAGGATAAAACTTGGGTTGGAGGAAGTACTGGTTTTTTTGAGGAATAAATGTTTAGTTGCCATTGTTGATGTTTTCGAGCCACAAGTTATTGTTATATTGATGATTAAGCATATTAACAGTGGTAAGGTTACTATTCGAATAAAGATTAACTATTCTTTAGAAAGGTTTATCAATTCCCATTCACCATTTGGTTGCTTAGTTAAGTATGCACCAACACTGACATCATTATTGTTTCCTAGAACTTTAATTTCTAATTGAGCCTCGCCATAGCCATTACTAATATTTATACTGCCAGTTGGCATCATGCCGTAACCTGTTATTCCTCCTGTTTCCTCTAATATTTTTTCATTTTGTTCTATGTTTTGAACGGCCACTTTATAAGCATCAGAATTTTTCATTGCAGAACCTGTAAATAAAACCATAAAGGTTATAAAAACGATTCCAATGGCAATTAAAGCAAGGACTCGAGGTGTTTTACTAGGTTTGTTAGGATTTTGAACTACGATAGTTTTAGCAACTTTGTCGCCTAATCGTTTTTTCTCATTACTTGCCGCTAGAACAATAAACTCAACAGGCCAAATGATTAGAAACAAATTACGAAATAAAAGTTTTCCAAAAGAAGGCACATGTTCAGGATTGGCCTCATCTCTTACCATGATTCCCATAATCCATTTCCCAATACTAATGCCTTTTATGGCATCTTTTCCAAAATAGACAACAAAACCAGGAAGCAAAACCACTAGCATCGTTGCTGTGATGGTAGTAAAATCGGGTTCATTTAAAAAATCTGATCCAAGTGCCAAAAATGCAATTGAAACGATTAAAAAACTCATCGCAAAATGATCAATCATATACGCTGCGATTCTTCTTTTTCTACTTGCTAATGCAAATTGGTTATTCGTTTCTGTGTTCATTCTATAATTGTCTTTTATTTCTGTCTAATTAAAAACTCTGTTTCACTACGTGATTTTAATTTTCCAAATAGTGATATTGATATTATTCCAAGTAATATAATATAACCTATAATATTTTTGAAAACACCTAAATTTGCTATGGCTAGGACTATACTGGTAATACTTCTTCCTCCTCCAATAATTTCGTATTCAGTACCATTTTCAATTTGAATGGCTAAATATAAAGACCAAATAAATAATACGGTCATAAATAATAAGGCGAAAAATTGAGGTTTAGCATATCTCAATACACTTGGAAATTCAGAGCTATATTTAAAATGGGGAATATCTTGTTTCAGGAAATCAAAAATTTCTTTTTTTGTGTTTTTATCTTTTATAATTAGTTCATCTTCTGAGCCATTACCAAAATATATTTTAATTTCATTCTTTCCGTCTTGATTCTGAATACTCGTGATATATGAATATGGAATACTAAAGAGGCGATTTAAAAATGCGAGATCAGACGAATCTGAATTCAGTTTATTTAATTCATCTGGTTTTGGGTTTCCTTTATAAATACAGTTGTCTTTTACTAAAATTAATTTATTGGTTTTAGAATCACTTAATTTCCAAAATTTCAGCATATTATTTTCCAATTTTAGATAAAGATCTATTAAAAAAGATTGATTTAAAAATTATTCAGATTTATCAGGTGCAGGTAAACTCGCATGAAACTCTTGTCCAATACGTTCTGTATATTGATCTAATAATTCTAAAACACGTTCACTTGAGTCAGAAACTACAATTAGTCCAATATGCCAAGGTTTGTCCATTCTCCAAGCAATTTCTTTATCTGAAAAACTTGAGGTGTCAGGATGTTCAAAACGGCTTAGCGACACCACGATTCCTGCATATTGATTGTTTATTTTTGGAAGCTTATAGACTGTTTTTCTTAGGTTGGCAGTTTCCACTTTTGCCCATTCTCCCCAAAGATTTACTCCAGAGGCATATTCTACCATTTCGGCTAAATTAGCTCCCCCAACTCTAGAGGAAGTTTCTAAAAAGAATAATTCTCCTGTGGCTTTCGATTGTATAAACTCTGTATGTGATGCTCCAAATTGCATTCCGAAGGCATTCATCACTTCAGCATTCATTTTTTGTAAGCCTTTTTCAATTTTAGATCCAATTTTAGAACTCGCAGATCTAAAAATTCCACCTCCATGAGCGACTTCAAAGGGAGTGTCTAGGTATTTACTTACTCTAGAGAAAACCACTTTACCATCAACGTTTAAACCATCTACATGATATACATCTCCTGGTGCAAATTGCTCTACTAAATAATTATCGCGTTCATCACCTAATTCATTCACAACTTGCCATAATTCATCTTTACTATGAATCTTTTTAATCCCAGTTGCAGAGGCTTCCATTCTTGGTTTTATTAACCAAGGTGGACTTACGCGATCTGCATAATCGTTAATTGTATCGTTATTAAATAAATCGGTAAATTCTGGGACATTAACACCCTCTTCTAAAGCTTTCATGCGCATGGCAAGCTTATCTCTAAAATAATGTGCTGTGGTTCTTCCCATACCTGGCATTCTAAAATGCTCACGGAGTAGTGCTACTTTTTCTACATCAAAATCATCTAGTGCTACAAAACGATCAAATTTTATAGTTCTAAATTTATAAGCAATACCTTTTGCAACATCTTCTTGATTCCATTCTTCTATATAGTAAGTATCATCAATAAATTCCCATGGCCAAGCATCATGCTCCAGCTTTTTCTTGGTTAATAAATAGACGTTGTTACCTTCTGCTTTTACACTTTTCAGAAAATCTTCACCTTTAAAATAGGTAGATACGCAGAGGAAATTAAGCGGTTGCTTTGGCATGGTTGGTTTTTGTAAATTATACTAGAATGTCAATTTGAACGCGGTCAAAAATCTCTTAAAATGAATGATTAAAGCATTTTAACAGCGCTCAACGTGACAGTTGTTCTTAACTTAAATATTGAAGAATCAATTTACAAAACTCAATTTTATTTTGAAGCTTTTTTCTTAATAAATTCAGTAATTAATTGAATGCCATAACCTGAGGCACTTTTCATTTTAGCATAAGGCGATGCGCCAAAAGAAACACCTGCAATATCTAAATGCATCCAGTTTTTATGATCTTCAATAAACGATTCTAAAAACTGAGCAGCATTGGTGGCTCCTGTTAAAGGCGAACCACTAAAATTTCTTAAGTCTGCAATATCGCTATGCAAATCACTTTTGTATTCGTCAAACATTGGTAATTGCCAAACGCGCTCATGCACTTTGTAACCAATTTCAGACATGTCGCATGCCATTTCTGTATTGTGTGTAAACATTCCAGCAGCTTCGTAACCTAACGTTCTTACCACACTTCCTGTTAAAGTCGCTAAATCAATTAAATATTCTGGTTTTATGTTTTTTACAGCATAACTTAAGCCATCTGCTAAAACCAAACGGCCTTCTGCATCTGTGTCAATAATTTCAATAGTTTTCCCAGAGTAAGAGTTAATCACATCTCCTGGTCTGTAACTTTTTGCATCCACAGCATTTTCTGCAGAACAAACAATACCAACAATATTAATATTAAGTTTTAATTTTGCAGCTAATTCTACCACACCCAAAACCACAGCAGCTCCTCCCATATCACTTTTCATGTAATGTAAGTTGGTCGATGGTTTAATAGATAATCCGCCAGAATCAAAAGTAATTCCTTTACCAACTAAAGCGATATCTACTTTTTTATCTGTTTTTGGTGTGTACTCCGTAATGATTACTACAGGTTTATTTACACTGCCTTTTCCAACCGATAAAACGGCATCAAAACCTTGTTTTTTAAGTTCTTTATGTTTTAAAACGGTACATTTATAATCGGCTTTTTTTGCTGATTTTTCTGCCCATTTCCCTAAGAATTCAGGGGTTTTAATATTTGGTGGAGCATCAACTAATCCTTTAATTTTATTGATGGTTTTTCCTGTATGTTTTCCTTCGTCTATTATACTTGTAATGTTTTTAGACGTGGTAATAGCAACCGAAGTTTTACAGGGTTTTTCTTTTTTAGATTTGAATTCACCAATTTCATATTGTGCCATTTCTAGACCAATAACTGCTTTTTTTATCTCGTCTTCTGTTAAATCTTCAGCATAAACTTGAATAGATGTATCCCAATATTTTTGTGTCTCAAAGGCTAGCTTTTGAAAGGTGTTTTCTAACTGTGCACTATGCTTTTCTTCGCCCAATCCTACAAGATAAATTCTGTTGCCAGCTTTACCATAAAGTTGTTGATAGGTGGAAAAACTACCATCAAAATCGGGTTTTGCAATTGGTAAGAAATCTTTGATAGCCTCTAGTTGATCTTTTCTACAAGGTAGAATAAAATCTTTTGTTGTATCTAATGTTTTACTGTGCTTGTACGTCATAATTAAGATTTAAAATAAAGCCATTTTACGGCTTTCGGAAATTCTTCTCGCCAATGTGCTTCAGCATGATTTCCGTGTTCGTTAATTGAAAAATGAAAATCGATATGATACCCTTTTATCATTTTTTCTTTAATAATACTTCCTAGTCGTTGTGCGTTAGGTAAATGCTCTACACTTTCTTTTCCGCCAGAATATAAATATATTTTAGATTCTTCTAAAGGTTGAAAAGTTTTAGTGTTTTTAAAAATTTTATTAGAAATCCATAAGCTTGGAGAGAAAATCATCATTTTACCAAAAACTTTTGGGTTTTTAAGTCCTGCATGAAGACTAATTAAACCTCCCATTGAGCTGCCTCCAATTCCTGTATTTTCAAAATCGGTTAAAGTTCTGTAATGGCTATTGATGTATGGAATCAATTTTTCGATCATAAACTGGATGTAGAAATTACCTTTTCCTTCCCCAAAACGTGGATGGAAATAAGGTAAATATTCACTGATGCGTTCTTCATTTCCATGATCTACAGCAATAATTATAAGGTCGCCAAAACCTTCTTTTGCGAGTTGCGCCATAGATTTATCAATAGCCCAATCTCCATAAGGAGCAGAAGGGTTAAATAAATTTTGGCCATCTTGTAAGTATAGTACAGGATAGCGCTTATCTGTTTCGTAATAATTATGTGGTAATAATGCAGAGATTTTTCTGGTTGCATTAAGATGTGGAATTTCGTAAGCTTCTTCTAAAACTTCTATTATAGGTTCGAACTCCGTCACTGTCATAAATTTAAATTTAGGTGCTGAATTCATTTTATCATTTTCAAAAATCTAAGAAATGAGTAAAATTTGATGATATTTAAACCGTTCTATAACTGCTTCCAAAGCTTCAGAAATAGCTCATTTTTACTTGAAAATATAGTTTAAATGAATTCTAAGCGAAAATACTATTTTATGGCAAGTGACGCCCTAAAAAGTTGAACAGATATCAACAAAGATTTTAGAATTTAATTCCGAATTTAAAACCTAGAGCAAAATTAAATTGCTTCCTATCATCGCTACCTTCTAAATAATCTTCATCTAAAATAATAAAATGAGAATCATCATCATAATTGCTTAAGTAATCTGTTTCAGGATTAAATTGTGCATTGGGATTTGTAATGTGTTTGTTTCTAAATCCAATACCAGAATATAGATCTATAAATAAATGCTTACCAATTGGAAAATTTAGACCGTATTTTAAGTTGAAAATATCAACTGACTTATGTACGGCAATAGGTTCGCTAATAACATAATTAATATCTTGATTAGATCTGTAATAATTAATGTTTTTACTATAAAGTTGTCTAATAAAACGGGCTTCAAGACCGATATATTCGTTTATTTTAGGGTTATCAGTAATGCTTATTAGATTATAATATTTGAGTTCAAATCTAAAGGAACGTCCTTTATTTTTAGCTTGACTTAATGCTGAATTTACTCTTAACTTTTCAGTATAAATTGATGCATACTCTGCACTAATGCTAAAATTTTTAATAAGGAAATATTCTGCACCAAGAGATATCATAGGTTGCGAGAATACATCTATGGCAAGTAACGGAGATGTATAAATAAATGTGGTATGTTGATTAATAGGCATTTTTGTGCCTTTAAAAATTTTGAATTCACTAGTTGTTGAGTCAATTTCAAAATGCATATTCCGTTTATAGGTGAATCGTCTTTGGTTGGTTAGATCTATTAGAAACCCAAGACCTAAAGCAGAAGGGAAGAAGAGGTTGCCATATATGGTACCTGAAACTTTTCGTCTAAATTTAAAATCTGTAGAAATACTGTCATTTATTAATGTAAAGCTTAAGGAATCCTTTGAGCGCTCTGGACGTAATTTTGCTCTTCCCTCATTTAAAGGTGTCGTGCTATTTTTATATACGACTATAGTATTTTCTGGAGCGTAAACATTTACTTTAGTTCGTTTTCCATTAAAAAGGGTAGCACACGAATTGAGCATTAAAGCTACTAAAACAACAATGATAATATTTTTCAAAAGTGATGATAACAATGGTTATTTTAAAGATGAGAAATGTACAAAAGGGTTGCGTTAATTTTTAAGATTAAAATTTTCAAATCCCTATATAGTTGACCATTCTAAATATATAAAGTATTTTAGCCTAGTCTTTGTTAAAAGATGACCAAATCTACTGTATATGGCACCAAATGATGAGCTTATCAATAAACTAATTGAAAAATTAGAACTTCTTTTTAAAAAGCAAGCTGAGTTTTCGTCTGAAATTAATAGCCTTAAAGACGAATTGTACCGTTTACAGTCTGGTACAATTCAAGAAAAACCTATAGAGGTTAAACAGGAAATAACACAACAACCATTGCCAATACAAGCTAAAGAAATCTCTGAAGAGATTTTACCTGTTGTAGAAGATGGTGTAAATAAAGAAACAGCTCCTGTTTTAGAAACTGAACATAAATCTGATTTTGTTACAGCAGAGACACCAAAAGAAGTTATAGAGGAGCCAAAACAAAAATCGAGTTTAGAAAAATTTATTGGAGAAAACTTATTAAATAAAATAGGAATCCTTATTACTATTATTGGTGTTGCCATTGGCGCAAAATATTCGATTGAAAATGATTTAATAAGTCCGCTTACTCGAATTGTTTTGGGTTATTTAACTGCGATTGGTTTATTAGGATTTGGAATTAAACTCAAAGAAAAATACGAATCTTATAGTGCCGTATTAGTCAGTGGTTCTATTGTTATTTTATACTTTATTACCTTTTTTGCTTACAGTTTTTATGGTTTAATTGAGCAGATTCCCACATTTGCTTTGATGGTAATTTTTACAACTTTTACAGTTGTTGCAGCGATAAGTTATAATAAACAAATTATTGCACATCTTGGTTTGGTTGGCGCTTACGCAGTACCATTTTTGTTGAGTAGTGGCTCAGGTCAGGTAGAAGTATTATTTGGTTATATGGCCATAATTAATATTGGAATTTTAGTGCTTTCCTTTAAAAAATATTGGAAATCCCTTTATTATTCAGCCTTCATATTTACTTGGCTCATTTTTGGATCGTGGTACTTTTTTGAATATTATGAAGACGAACATTTTAGTCTGGCATTGAGTTTTCTGAGTATTTTCTTCTTTATATTTTATATCACATTTTTAGCCTATAAAATGTTGAAAAAAGAAATTTTTAAAACGAGCGATGTTGTTTTATTGCTTCTTAATTCCTTCTTGTTCTATGGTTTTGGTTTAGCAATTTTAGAGCATCATGATTATGGAACGCATTTATTAGGTTTGTTTACCCTTGGTAATGCAGTGATTCATTTTATAGTGAGCGTTATATTTTACAAGAAAAAATTAGGAGATAAAAACCTGTTTTATTTAGCTTCAGCAATGGTGTTGGTGTTTATTACCATTACAATTCCTGTGCAATTAAATGGTAATTGGGTGACGCTTTTATGGGTAAGTGAAGCGGCTTTATTATTTTGGTTGGGAAGAACAAAAGGTATTAAAGTTTACGAAAAACTATCGTATCCATTGATGCTGTTAGCTTTTGTGAGTCTTCTAGATGACTGGTCTGATGGTTATAGCTTATATTATACTATTGATGCTGAAAATAATGTAAGCTCTATTTTTAATGTCTACTTTTTAACTTCAATGTTATTTGTAGTTGCATTTGGTATTATAGTTTGGCTCTCTAGAAAAGAAAATTATGTCTCTGCTTTAAAGCCAAATTCTATTTGGAACCGTTTATTCACTTACGCCATTCCAGCAATTTTATTGTTTAGTGGTTATTATGCGTTTAGATTAGAAATTGAAATGTATTGGGATCAGATATTTTATAATTCTCAATTGATAATTCCTACAGAAGACAATTATGATGAAACGTTTAGTAATTATGATTTAATAGACTTTAAAATTATTTGGGTTCTTAATTATTCTTTATTGTTTACGACATTGTTATCTATGATTAATTTCAAGATTATTAAACATAAATTATTTGAGAAAATCGCTTTAGGATTAACCGTTATTAGCATTTTTGTATTCTTAACACAAGGTTTGCTTATTATAAGTGAATTAAGAGAAAGCTACTTAAACCCTTCAGAATATTTTGCAGAGAATAGTTTCTATTTGTGGATTCGCTATGTGTCTTTTCTATTCTTAGCAGGTGCTTTATATACGTGTTATAAGGTTATTAAACGCGACGACATAGTTAAAGGGTTTAAAATTGCTTACGATATTGTATTACACGTCTCAATTATTTGGGTTTTAAGTAGCGAACTTATTCATTGGATGGACATGTCAGATTCTTCACAGTCTTATAAACTAGGTTTAAGCATACTTTGGGGAGTGTATTCGTTCTTGTTAATTGCATTTGGGATTTGGAAAAATAAAGTATATCTGAGAATTGGCGGTATGGCTTTCTTTGGTATTACCTTAATAAAACTATTCTTTTACGATATTGTACATCTTAATACCATTGCAAAAACAATTGTATTTGTATCGCTAGGTCTGCTGCTTTTAATCATTTCATTTTTATATAATAAATACAAAAATCATATTACAGATGATGTTAACAACTAGGCTATTTATAGGTTTTCTTATAGGTTGTAGCACTTTATGCTCTGCTCAAATAGAGCATTATAATTACAAAAGAGCATTAAAGAATGTCAATGAAGGTTGGCACCAACTCAGCATACCGGATGCTGTTTTTGGAAAAGTAAAATACGATTTATCAGACTTTAGAATTTACGGAGTAACAGCAGAAAAAGATACCATTGAAGCACCTTATTTATTGAAAATTCTTTCAGAAAAAACAATTAATAAAACGATTGATTTTGATATTATAAATAGAGCAAAAGGTAGTAACGGTTATTATTTTACATTTCAGTTGAATGCTGATGCTGTAGTAAATCAAATCAATTTAAATTTTAAAGAACAAAATTTTGATTGGAAAGTAGAATTGCAAGGCAGTCAAAATCAGCAAGAATGGTTTACAATACTTGAAGATTACAGGATTTTGTCAATTAAAAACGAAACAACTAATTTTAAATTTACCAAGCTGTCGTTTCCCGATGCGAAATATCGATTTTTTAGACTTGTTGTAAAACAAGCTGAACAACCACAACTAGTTTCTGCTCAGTTGTCTAAATATGAAACGTCTGGCGGAAGTTATATTAACCACACTATAAAAACGATTGAGACCAAAGAGGATAAAAACAGCAAGACCACAGCGATTAATTTAGAGTTAGAACAATCTGTGTCTATAAGTAATTTAGCTATTAACGTCAATGATACGTTTGACTATTACAGACCTATTAAAATTGAATTTAAAAATGATAGCGTTAAAACAGAAAAAGGTTGGAAATATTATTACAGAACAATTACTGATGGGACATTAAATTCTCTAGAAGCTAATAGTTTTAGTTTTGATAATACTATTGCGAAGCATTTGAGGTTAACGATATATAATGGGGATAATCAGCCATTATCTATTGAAGATGTATCTGTAAAAGGTTATAAGTATCAATTAATTGGACGATTTACAGAATCAGCAGACTATATGTTGGTTTATGGTAATCCTTCAGCAGTGCGACCAAATTACGATATTGCTAAATTCACCTCTAAAATCCCAAAATTATTAAAAGACTTAAGTTTAGGTGACGAAGTAACAATCGTAAAAAAGGAAAAAATTAAAGCAAAACCACTATTTGAAAATGCGTATTGGCTTTGGGCTATGATTGGAGTTATTATTTTGCTTCTTGGTGGTTTTACATTAAAGATGTTGAAGAAACCATTACCAGAGTAAGTTTATTGGTTAACAATCTTCCCATCGACCATAGTTAGTTTTCTGTGAGCCATATTAGCCAATTCTTGGTTGTGCGTTACAATTACAAATGTTTGATTAAATTCTTCACTCAATTTAAAGAATAGATTGTGTAATTGATCTGCAGATTCACTATCTAAATTTCCTGATGGTTCATCTGCAAAAATAATATTAGGTTTATTAATTAATGCTCGAGCCACTGCAACACGTTGCTGCTCTCCACCAGACATGCTGTTTGGTTTATGATGTATACGGTCTTTTAGACCTAAATAATCTAATAATTCTATAGCGCGTTTTTCGGCATCTGCTTTTGGTGTATTATTAATAAAGGCAGGAATGCAAACATTTTCTAAGGCAGAAAATTCTGGTAATAATTGATGAAATTGAAATATAAAACCAATATTCTTATTTCTAAATTTAGCTAAGGCTTTTTCATTTAAGGTTTTTATAGACTGGCCGTTTATTATTAATTCTGTTTCAGATTTATAATCGGGTTTATCTAACGTACCTAAAATTTGAAGTAATGTCGTTTTACCAGCACCAGAGGCACCAACAATAGATATTACTTCACCTTCTAAAATAGTTAAATCTACACCTTTTAAGACCTGAAGATCTTTGTAGGCTTTCTTAATTTGCTTTGCGGAAATAACAGTTTTACTCATATGCTGTGAAAATAATACTTAATGCCTAAATCTACACTATTTAAGAGGTCGTTTTATTGCTTCCAAAGAGAGATTTAATACCATTAAAGTCAATAAAATACTGAACACGTACAGAAAATGTATGCTGACTAGGTTGATCAAATAAGTTATCTAAACTTTGCGAATAGTTATTTTCTGCCATTTCGTTAAGATTAAATAATTGATTTCTATACAATGCTGTTAAGAAACTGCCTGGAGCAAATTGCCATGAGTAACTTAAATCAATATTCCATGTGCTAAAATTAATATCAGGATCGTCCTCAATAGTTTCTGTAGTATAACCAGAGTCTGTTGTTAAACGTCCCGAATCTAATAATGTAAATAAATTATTGTCATAATTTACAGTATCCCAATAATGTCTAAAACTTAAGGCTATAGAATTATAAGGGTTAAAGGCGTAGTTCGCAGATAAGCTATTGGTTACAACTTGTCTGTTGCGCTCTCCAAAAACAGCTTGGTTGTCTACTTCTGTGGCATAACCTCGGCCACCATTTGTGAAATCATAGTATAATTGATAGATCAGTAATAATTTATCATTAAGACGTACACGAGGTTCAACGTTAATATCATAAGAAAATAAGTCTCTTCCGTTTTCAAATAAAGCATCTGCATTCACACTAAAATCTAATGCAAATTTTCGGTTGTAATTAGAAGAAATCCAACCACCTGTGCTTACAGCATTTTCATAAATAAATGGTCTACCATCTCTAGATTCAAAGTAATCTTTTTGTTCTCCTGGTTCTATATTTAATCTAAAACCAAAACCGTCCAATTGTTTTGTAGTAGCTCTATATGTCGCACCAAAATTGGTTTGCGAAAACACACTAGGTTCTACTAATCTGTTATAATTAAAGAAAGCATTGATTCTGTAGCTGTTTAAATTACCACTAGGTTCAAAGGTTTCATAAGAAATGTCCGAGCTAAAATTGTTGTAGTTATTTCTTAATAATAGCCCTAAATCATTGATGTTAAAATTTGTATCTGCAAAATTGTGCTCTATACTATAACGTAAATTTCCATGAATTTTGGCTAGTTTTAGGTAGCTACTAAATCCTGTTTCGTTAGTTGTGTTTTGGTAATTTACATTACTCATTTTTAAGTCTGTAGCAACACTATACGTATTACGCTTGTTAATTATGTTAGCGACTAAAGCAGTAGCATTGGCATCTCTAAAATTACCTTCTCTAAGCACATTAGTATTAATTAAACTCACAGAAGAATTACCATTAAATTGTTGGTCTACAACTAATATATTATAATTAGTAAACGGTTCTACTATCTCAGTGCGTTGGTCTCCAGTGATTGTATTTTTTATTTTAGCAGTTGTTTTTTCTGTGATGGCATTAAAGAAACCAACACCTAATCCGCTTTTGGTTCTTCCTGAAACTTTAAGTGCATTTAATACTTTAACCTCATTTGGAATATTTACGTCTTCATTTTCATTGAGACTCACATTACCACTTGGTCTGTTTCCAATACGTCTAGAAAAAAACAAGCCTCCTTTTGAAAATAAATCGACTCCTTCCGTGAAAAATTGGCGTTGTTCTGAGAAAGTTTGTTCAAAAGGCCCCAGGTTTAAAACCACATTATCAAATCCGGCTTGACTAAAATCTGGAACTAAAGTGGCATCTAATGTAAAATTATCGGTAAGTCCATATTTAACATCCAGTCCAAATTTTAAATCTGTATCTGTTTTTCCGTCATAATCATTAACTATTCCTGTAGTAAAAGGGTAGAGGTTAAGCCTTACAGGAGGTTTTATATTTTTTAGACCTTTAACTTCAGCATGATATAATCCAGAATAACCTTGCGTTGGATCTATAGGATTCCAAGTGTAACGGGATCTAGATCGTCTAAATTCTCTATGAAATTGAACTCCCCAAGTTGGTTCTTCTTGATCTGCGAAACGCAACGTTCTATAAGGAATTTTCATTTCTACAACCCAACCATCGTCCATTATTTTAACAGCACTGTCCCAAACAGCATTCCACCCAAAATCTTCTCCAATAGTTGGGTTTTGAATTGCATCTGCTTGCTGACCAGAACTAAAAACATAAAAGGCAGTGTCGTTTTGGGCATCATTATTAGGGTTTAAAACTAAAATAAAATAATCTGTTTGTCCAAAATTATCTCTACTAGTCAGTTGTTTCATGATTTTGGTAGGATCGTCATAAAGATAAGCGGAAACGTAAATGGCCTTATCATCATAAGTCATTTTTACTTCTGTACGCTGATCCTGTGGTGCTACTTTACCAATTTCTGGTCTGTTAGAAACAAAACCTGTGGCAATCTCTGCATTTTTCCAAATAGTATCATCTAGGATACCATCTATTTTTGGAGCAAGTTCTGTACGCTGAATATTTAAAGGTTTTTTATCTTGAGAAAAGGCAATGGTAATAGAGCAAAGCAAGCTAAGCAAAAGACATATAGAACGTGTGTTCATAATTAGTTTTGGTCGTTTAAAATAGGGTATAGATGCAATTATTTAGCGGTTATGACATCTGTATGTTTACAAAGCTAAGTTCTCATGTTCAGCAAAACTCTTAATTAAACGTTAAAAAATGAAGTTTGAAGTCTCGCTATGAAGCGGAAATACAAAAGTGACAGTGTTAATTTTTTTGGAATAATTATTGCTTTAAATAAAGTAGTAATTAATACATTATATGAATAAATACAAAAAATTAGGAATAGGTATTCTTTTTGATGCCTTAGGTTTAGTCTCATTTATAATTCCTGGAATTGGTGAGTTTTCAGATGTTGTTTGGGCACCAATTTCAGCTTGGTTAATGACACGTCTATATGCAGGAAAGGCTGGGAAAATTGCAGGAGTTATTACTTTTGTCGAAGAAGCTTTACCTGGTTTTGATGTGATACCAACATTTACAATGATGTGGTTTTATACTTACGTTATTAAAAAAGTGACACCAGAAATAAAAGCATAAAAAAAGCACTCAAATTGAGTGCTTTTTTTAATTTTAAAAAGATACTTTAGTTAACATCATATGTAAACGTCACATTAGCATCTATAGATCCATTTGCATTAGTTACGTCTCCGTTACTTACACCGTCTCCAGTTTTGTTTGGCTCATGTATTAATTGAACAACTAATGTATTACCTGTTGAAACAGAACCAGAATTAAATGTCGTAGCTACACCAATTGGGTTGCCATCACTATCCAGGTCAGTATAAGTTACAGTACTACCAGCATTATTTGTAGTATATATATAAAACACTTGGTGATCTAAAGCTTCTTCTAAAACTTCTAAGGTAATATCTTCAGCAGGACTTTCAAGTTCGTTTAAAAATTGAATTTCACCAACATATTCTGTGTTAGCTAAAATACTTCCTTCAATAGTATAAACAGGTTCATCAGGTCCTTCTCCATCCAAATCTTGACTTTGAAGTACTACAATATCACCACTAGTTGCTGTTAATTCTAAACGAACGGTTGTAATTACTTCTTCTTCATTTACAACTTCTGGTGTGTCGTCATCAGATGAACAAGATACTAAAGCAGATAAACTTAATATAGATAAAAATAGGTATTTAATTGTTTTCATGTTTTTGATTTTTTTAATAGTTATATTGTAATTGTAACATTATATTTCTTCCCATGTCATCAGCAAAATAACGAAGGCGGTTTAAGTAAGCTCTGTAGTTAGTGTCTAATAAATTGTTCACGCTAAGAGCAATATTTAGATTGGTTTTAGCTGAAGTTTCTAAGGTAACTTCAGAATAAAAGTTTAACAATTGATAAGCACTTGGAGGTGTACTTACATCCACTAAAACTGTTTCGTCTATAGCTGCAATGTACGTTTCAAAGTTATTATCTGGATATCTGGTTTGTTCAAAAGTCCAATCACTTGTCAATGACGCTGAAAATTGTTTCCAATCATTAGTGTAAGTTATACTGTTTCGAGTATTAAAAGCAGGTATATTTATAAGCGGTCTATCATTTTCAATATCATTTCCTACGGTGTAAGAAGATTTATTTGAAAAATTAAAATGCGCATTATAATTATAGTTTGCACTTAAATCGATACCGTATAACTCGGCATTAGTTTGTAAATATTCCCAAACAGGAAAAGCACCTCTTATGGTTTGCTCTATACCTGTTGGTTCTATATACATATAATCATTAATGTGATTATAAAAAGCTTCTGCTGTTAAGTTAAATTGAGTTGAATTATAGTTATAACTTGCAGAAACTCTATTAGAAGTTTCTTTAGTTAAATTTAAATCACCCAGCTCTATTCTTGCGGCAGAGTGGTGTAAGCCATCACTAAATAATTCTGAAGGATTTGGTGGTCTACTAGATAAGCTATAGTTTCCGATAAAACTATTATGCTCATTAAGTTGATAGTTAAATCCTGCAGAAACAGAAAAATTATGATAATCAAACACAGGGTTTACTAGTAATTGTGTTCCTAAATCATCAATAATAAGATCCGAAAAATCTTCATCATAACCACGTTCTTCCCAACGTGATGTAAAATAAAATTTCTTAGCATCAATACGATTGAAATCATAACGCAAACCAAAATCTAAAGTCATTTTAGAATTTAAATTATGTTCTGCTGTAGCATAAATACCAAAATCATACTTGTCATAATCCGGAATTAAGCGTCTTACACCAGTATCTGGATTGGCAAAATTATTTTGATATCTGCCCATAATTCCAAACTTCAATTTATAGTCAGAAAAGGCATCTAGCACAATATCTGAAGATAGGGTATGGGTTTGAAGCTTGAGATCTAAAGCGGCTTTATCTCTATCATCGCCTACACGAATATCATATTCAAAACGTTGATTATTTTGGTAATCGTATTGCAAATTTACTTTTCCAAAATTATTAAAACGTTTGTAATACATGACCTTAGCAAGTTGATGCGTTACATCTTGTTTAGGTGCGTTTATATCATAACTAAAATCTTCTATTACTAAAGGTTCTAAACTATTGATAGCGCTTACTAAATCTTCAATGTTACCAATATGAGAAGCTTTAAGAATACCTATTTCATTATTGAGATAACTATAAAAAACTTCAAATCCAGACTCAAAATTTTGCTTTCCACCACGAAAAGTAAAACCTTTAGAATTAGATCCAGTATTGGTTAATACATAATCTGGAGTTTCAAAATCACCATTTTGTTTTAGTGACGCTTGTACAGATGCAAACCAACCTTTTTTAGTGTACTTACTTAATTTTGTATTAGCCGAATAGCCTCTACCATTAGATTGACCACTCAATGTTGTTTTTCCAAATAATGTATCTTTTAAAAATACACGAGCGGGATTTACAACAACAACTCCTCCTATGGCATCACCTCCATAGGCGAGTGCTCCAGCACCTTTTATAACAGAGATTTGAGATGCTGCATTAACATCAATGTTAGGTGCATGCTCAATTCCCCAATCTTGGTCTTGTAGTCTTACATTATTATTTAACATAATTAATCTACTACTGTGCATACCGTTAATCATAGGTTTAACGATAGAACTCCCCGTATTAATAGAAGAAACTCCAGCAACCTCCTTCAACGCATCTCCAATACTTAAAGCAGAATACTTTTTTAGAGTAAGCTCCTTAAGTACGGTTTCTTGGGCTGTTTTGGTTTCCTTTTTATCAACATGTGCTGTGACTGAAACTTCCATGAGTTCCTCAATGTGATGTTCTATTAAAATGGTTTTAAAAGTATCACCAATGATTTCAAAACTCACTGTTTTAGTTTCACAATTGGCATGAGAAATAGTTAATGTTAAAGTTCCTGCACATAAATTTTCAATTTTGAATTTACCATCCAAATCCGAAAAAGCATAGCTATCATTTTCTTTTTGATAGATAGTTGCAGATTCGATAGCTGACCCATCATGAAAATCTTTTAATTCGCTTAAAAAGGTGTAAGTGCAATTTTGACCATAGCTAAAGCTGGATATAGCTATAACTAGACCAATAATTAATCGTTTCATTAAGAATAGATTTATTAATGTAATTAGAAAATTAAAACTCTAACTTACTTGAGGCGGACCTCTAACAAACCTTGTTAATTGCTGATAATTTTTAAAAGAAATATAATGCGTAGAAAATGTCTTGGTCGTTTTGTTACGAGCTATTGTATCATAGTCATAGACAACCAAGAACTGTGTGTTTGTGAGTTTAAATTTATAAAAATCACAAGCGTAATCAGATTCGTGAAAGTGAGTATTATGCTCATTATCAGAGTCACAAACTTTATGAGAATGATGTGTAAAAGCATGTGAAAATTTTACAGCAGAAGGAAATAGCACAGCGAGCACTAGCACTAATGCTAATGTTTTAAATAAAGATGTAATTGCTGTTTTTATATTCAATCTAAAAAACGTTTAAGTCCAAATCTCCTTAGCATTTTCTTCTCAAATTCCCAGAAAAATTTGAATTGACCAAAAAGCCATCCAAAGCTAACTAAAAGGATTTGATAAAAAATAAGACCAATGATAATGAATAAAAACCAGTAGAGAACAGGATTTAAGTTTTCTTTAGTAATTCCTATAAGTTTTATTATTGGTCGTCCAACAAACAAAGAAGATGAGCCTGTGAAGGCAAATACCATAAATACACGGATCATTTCCCATTTATAGTCTAAAATCCATTTCTTTTCTAGTTTTTTAAAAGTGAATAAAACGAATTTGAGCAGACCAGCAAATATGACGATTGAAATTATTATAGTAACTAATAAACCATAATCTTTTACAATAGCATTTGCAATTTTAAAAGCTGAATATCCCAGAATAAGCAAACCAAAAAAGGGAAATAACAACTGCCAATTGTGTTGAATTTCCCATTGTTTTTTAAATTTTTCCATAACACATTTAACGTGCTGCAAAATTAGTGAATAAAGATGTATTAATTCTTTAAATTCTTGCTGTAAAAGAGGAAAGCTTTTGTTTGTATTTTAATTGAAAATATACAAAGTAATTATAGAGCTTGTAATTAACGTCATATCCATAATCTGAATTAGTATCATAATCAATACGGATTTCATAAAGATTAGGATCGTATGTTAAAGGTTGAAGATTTCTTTGATTCCATCCTTGCACAAGTATAGCATTCCTAGATTCTAACCATTCTTGAGAATAATAGCCTTCTGGTCGTGCTGTGCTCATTAGCCAAGAATTAAAGCCTGGTTCTATGATAATAATTTCATAATCGGTTTCGTCACTACTAATAGAAACAGTGTCGCCTTGTGTAAAGCTGTAGTCGTTATCATTATTAATTGTAGGTGTATTATTGTAAGATTTACAACTCGCAATTAAAATGAGGATGATAATAAAAGGGATTGTCTTTTTCATGTAATTGTTTTTTAGTTCTATATATTGTTTATTTACTAATCATTCTTTAGATTAAATACTATTAAACATATACGTTTCAAAAGTATTAAAGGTATTAAAAAAATGTTGTTACCAAATTAAGCTTATATGGTTTTAACACTTCAAAGTAACCACTTGTTTTAAGATTATAAAATAAGGAATACGTAAACTTACCTTTTGAATGCGTGAAGCCGTTCTTTTTGAAAGTTTATACATTTTATAAAAAAAAAAGCAGCTCGCTATTAACGAACTGCTTATATCTATATAAAAATGGAATTATTATTTTCCGAAGATTCCTCCTAAAAGACCACCAATTCCTCCAGAACTTTTGCTATCTCCTCCTAGTACCATACCAGCAACATCGTCTATAACGCTTCCGTCACCATCTGCATCTAATATTTTTTCTAAGAAATTTTGTTCATTTGCACTATCATTTCCACCAAGTAAACCTCCTAAAAGACCGCTAATGTCAGATTGAGAACTCACGTTGTTTTGACTTGCTTGTTTTCCTAAAACACCCATTAATATTGGAGCTGCTACTTTAAGAATATTTGCTACAGAACCCGCATCTAAACCAGATTTTTGACCAATAACTTGTTCTACACCTTGCTGCTTACTTCCTAATACGTGACCAAGAATTTTTGATCCGTCATTTTTTACGCTTTCATCTACACCACCATCAAATAAACCACCAAGGTTGTCAAGTATACTTCCGCTATTCCCGCTTAAAGCACCCATAAGTCCTGCTGCACCTTCTGGTGTAGAGGCGTTACGTTGCATTGCTTTCATTAATACAGGTAACGCCATAGTTAATACGCTACTTGTTTTAGCTTCATCAGTTCCTGTAGAACCAGATACTCCACTAATAATATTCTTTCCTAAATCGCTGTTTAATAAGTCTAATATTCCTGCCATTTTTTTTATTTAATTAAAGGTTAATAAATTGAAACATTTCAAGTTACAAAAAAAGTCCCACAATAGTAGGACTCATTTTTTGTTGTTTGGTCACATAATTTTAAAATTATCCTAAAATAGATATAATTTGTTGTGCTAATTCTGTTCCAATTCTGTCTTGCGCTTCATTAGTTGCAGCACCAATATGTGGTGTTAATGATAATGCAGAATTCATTAATAACTGAATTTCTGGTTTTGGTTCTTTTTCAAAAACATCTAATGCAGCTCCTGTAACTTTTCCGCTTTCTATAGCATTTACAAGTGCAATTTCGTTTATAACTCCACCACGTGCAGCATTTGCGATAATTACACCATCTTTCATTAAATTGAATTCTGCTTCGTCAATAACGTAATCTTTTTGTGCTGGTACGTGAAGTGTTAAAAAGTCGGATTGTTTTAAAACCTCTTCTTTAGAAATTGTTTTGATTTCAAAATTTACTTTCTGACCATCAAAGAAATCCAATTCTAAATCTGCTTTTTCTAAAAAGGGATCGAAAGCAATAACTTTCATTCCTGCACCTAAAGCCACTTTTGCCGTCGCTTGGCCAATACGTCCAAAACCTAAAACACCTAAAGTTTTTCCTTTTAACTCAATACCTTTTGCGTAAGATTTTTTTAAACCTTTAAAGTTAGCATCACCTTCTAATGGCATATCACGATTAGAGTTGTGTAAAAAACGTGCTAAGCCATAAAAATGACCAAATACTAATTCTGCCACTGAATGTGAAGAAGCTGCAGGAGTATTAATAACGTTTAAACCTTTACTTCTTGCGTATTCAACATCGATATTATCCATGCCAACTCCACCACGACCAATAATCTTTAGGTTAGGGCAGTTGTCTATTAAATCTTTTCTTACTGTTGTTGCACTTCTTACTAATAACACAGAAATATCTTTCTCGTTAATGTAGTTTTCTAATTGTTCTTGTGCTACTGTGGTTGTAATTACTTCGTAACCTGCAGCTTCTAAAGCGTTAATTCCACTTTGAGAAACTCCATCGTTTGCTAATACTTTCATTATATGTTTTTAAAGTTTAAAAGATTAACCATCTTTCAATAGTTAATCTTTAAATTATAATTATTTTTAATTGGAGTTGGTAATGGCTTTGATGAACCATTTAAAAGGTAACGACCTACTACAAATTTTATTATGCTTTGCTTTCTAATTCGCTCATGATTTCAACCAATGCTTTTACACTATCTAAAGACAACGCATTATACATAGATGCTCTATAACCACCAACACTTCTGTGACCGTTAATACCATTAATACCAGCTTCTGTACACATAGCATCAAAAGTTTCTTTTAGATTTTCGTTTTCTAATGTGAATGTAGCATTCATTATAGAACGATCTTCTTTTGCTGCGTAACCTTTAAATAATGGGTTTAAATCTATTTCAGAATAAATTAAACTCGCTTTCTTTTCATTGATTTCTTCGATAGCTTTTATACCACCTAAGTTTTTTAACCATTCCATAGTTAACATAGATACGTAAACCGCAAACACAGGAGGCGTATTAAACATACTTCCTTTGCTAATGTGCGTTTTGTAATCCATCATAGAAGGGATTTTACGAGATACTTTCCCTAAAATATCTTCTTTAATCACAACTAAAGTTGTTCCTGCAGGTCCCATGTTTTTTTGAGCTCCAGCGTAGATTAAATCAAATTGAGAAAAATCTAACTGACGTGAAAAAATATCACTACTCATATCGCAAACCGTTGGAATCGATGTTTTTGGGAAACTTTTCATTTGAGTTCCAAAAATAGTGTTGTTAGAAGTACAATGAAAATAATCGTAATCTTCAGGGATATCGTAACCTTTTGGAATATAATTGTAATTAGCACTTTTTGAAGAACCAACTTCATAAATGTCATCGTAGATTTTACCTTCTTTAATAGCTTTATCTGCCCAAGTTCCCGAGTTTAAGTAACCAGCTCTTTTTTCTAAAAGATTTAAAGCTACCATTAAAAACTGAGTGCTTGCGCCACCTTGAAGGAATAAGGCTTTATAACCTTTTCCTTCTAATCCTAGTAATTCTAAGGCTAAGGATCTTGCATTTTCCATTACATCTACAAATGGCTTACTACGATGTGAGATTTCTAAAAGAGATAACCCATCATCAAAGTTTAAAACTGCTGCTGCTGCTTGCTCCATTACTGATTTTGGTAATACGCATGGACCTGCACTAAAATTATGTATTTTCATGAAAATTATGTTTATTTTTTCTGTTCTTATGACTGCGTTTAGTGTAAAACCAGAAATTTATTTTATTAATTTTAAAACCGATACAAAGGTGCTAATTTCTAATTTATTATGTATTACGAATTCAATAATTTTTAAGCTATATTTTTATAGATTCTACCTCAGTATTCTGTTTTAACAACAGATTTTTTATAATACACTTTAACTTTGTCTTTTTTTACTAATTCTGTAATTAAGAAAATTTGTAATAACTCGAGATAAAAATCGTATAAGTTTTAGCTTTAATTTGAATAAGTAACTTAGACTAAGTTCACTAAGAAGTCTATCGTATCTACATCGTCTGCATAATCCCAAAGATTCGGTTTTTGAGTCTGTCCAAAATCTATTTCTGTATCGCTAAAACCTTTAGCAACCACACATTGTATGTTGTTGGCTTCAGTTTCTAGTTTAGACTGTAATTCAGAGATGCTTTGATATTTTTCGTAAAATAGCGTTGCAATAGGCGAGGAGTAGCTTTCGTCTTCTTTAATCATAAGAAAACCATTTTCTAACATTTCAAACTCACTCATTAAATAGACCGCTTTATTATAATCGTAATTATTGGCGTATTTAGATTCGTTTATAATAGGATGCCATTTGTAAACCGCATTAAAAAAGGCATCAAAATTATAGTCTTCAGGAATAAAGAATTTAGAGACGTTTCTGCAACCTAAACCATAGTAAATGAAAATATCATCAGATAAAGCTGCTAATTGCTCGTCGGTTTCATTGCCTGTAAGTATGGCAACGGAATTTCTGTTTTTTCTAATAATTGACGGTTTATTTTTAAAATAGAATTCAAAATAACGCGCTGTATTATCACTTCCTGTGGCAATAACAGCATTAAAATTGTCTAGTTTTCCTTCCGTGAATTTTATTTTTCCTTTAAGACCTGGTTCCACAACCTCTAAGTATTTTGCTAAAAAAGGCAACAAATGTTTATCATTAGAAGACTGCTTAACTAGTACGTTATGACCTGAAATAAGCACACATAAAAAATCGTGAAAACCAACCAAAGGAATGTTTCCTGCCATAATTATGGCAACAGTCTGAGGATTAGTATTATTAATCTTATAATTTGATAACCATTGGTTAATGTTGTTTTCTGTCAGTGATTTAGACCAGTTTTCTAAAGTGAAAAATACATTTTCATTTGTAAACCAACCATTATGTTCTTGAGCTAGTTTTAGTTGGTGTTTAAAACCATCAAAAAATAAATCATTAGCTTCTATAGTAGCATCTTTACTGATTTTTTTTTGTTGAAATTGATTTAAAAAGTGACCTAATTTTACAAATGCGTTAATTCTTTGTTGTAAATCCATATATGGTTTGGTTATACGATGTTTTGGCTTTATTTTTGCACTTGCAAATTTACGGAAAGTAAAAAGAAAAAGATAAAATACTATGGCAATTATAATCACAGACGAATGTATAAATTGTGGAGCATGTGAGCCAGAATGTCCAAATACCGCTATTTACGAAGGTGCTGATGATTGGCGCTATGCTGATGGTACAAGCTTAGACGGTAAAGTTGTTTTACCAAATGGTAAAGAAGTAGATTCTGATGAAACACAAGAACCTATTAGTGACGAAGTTTACTATATAGCACCAGATAAATGTACAGAATGTATGGGCTTTCATGAAGAACCTCAATGTGCAGCGGTTTGTCCAGTAGATTGTTGTGTTCCGGATGAGGATCATGTTGAAACTAAAGAACAATTACTAGGAAAACAGCGTTTTATGCATCCTGAAGGCCACTAAAAAGCTTTATACAGTTATAATATTTGAAAATCCTGAGTCTTTGGCTTGGGATTTTTTTGTTTAAAATAAAAAAATAGAATTTAAATTAAAATAAACAGAAAATACCCCTTATTTACATTACAATAATTCAAAAAAAAGAAGGGTGTTAAGGTCTCAAAATTATCATAATTGCTTACTATTTGATTAAAACTTCCGCATCTTTGCATTAAAATTGAGCATCGTGAATTTTAAAGACAAAGAACTGATTATATTCGACTTCGATGGAACGCTAATTAATAGTATTCCAGACTTAACGTTGGCTGTAAACAAAATGTTAGCACACTATAATTTATCTCCATTAACCGTTGATCAAGTAACTCCTTTTATTGGTAATGGAGCAAAACCTTTGGTAAGACGCTCTTTAGAGCATTACATGCCTAAACAAGATATATCTGTAGATTTATTTGATGAAGCTTTTGACCTGTATTTAACGGCTTATAAATCCGAAACATGTAAAGATACTTTTATGTATCCTGGTGTATTAGAAACATTAAATTATTTAGATAAAGCAGGTTATAAAATGGCGATTTGCACCAATAAACCATTTGGTTTTATTGAGCCTATTCTAGATAAATTAGAGATCAAAACATTTTTTAAATGTTGGATTGGAGAAGACTCTTTATCAGAAAAAAAACCTAATGCAGCTCCGCTTTTTTATTTAGTTGAAACGCTTCATGCTACTATAGAAAAAAGCATCATGATTGGAGATTCTAAAAATGATATTCTTGCTGCTCAAAATGCAGATATGGAAAGTGTTGGTGTGAGTTATGGTTACAATTACAACGAAAATATTTCGGATTACAATCCTACACAAGTAGTCGATCATTTTTCAGATCTACAAGGCTTATTTTAATATGAGTAAAATTTACAACGTTGGTATTATTGGAGGTGGAGTATCTGGTGTGGTTACAGCCTTAGAAATGGTTAAATATGGTATAGACTCTATTTTGTTTGAACAAGAAGAAAGTGTAGTTAATGGTCCGCCGTTTTGTCATTTACACGCTGGAGGTAATTTGTATCCCGATATTTCCGATGAGCAATGCAGAGTGCTCATGAAGCAATCCATAGATATGGCACGCTTATTTCCGCAATCTATAGACGAAAGACCTACTTTTATTAGTGTACCTAAATCGGAAAATTACGAAGTCAATCAAATTACAGATCGGCTAGAAATGTTAGTGGCTTATTACAAGGAATTAATAGCTGAAGATGCTTTAAACGAAATTCTAGGTGATCCAAGTTCATATTATAAAACCTATAACAAAGCCGATTTAATAACGTTAGAAAATAACCCAACGGTTAAGCATCCAAATACAGCAGATGAATGGATGACCAATGCCATTCAATTAATTGATTACAAAAAATTAAAAACACCAATTATTTTAGTTCAAGAGTACGGATGGAATTTGTTTAGGTTAGCAGCTCAAGCACAACTCGCTTTGCAGAGAACTGAAAAATGCCAACTGAAACTAAATACTAGTGTAACCACGATAAAAGATGTTCGCTATCAAAATTTAGAACACAATTGGGAAATACACACCAATAGCGATGTATATAAAGTTAATTATTTGGTGAATTCATCAGGTTATAAGACAGGCGTTATTGATGCCTCTTTAGATATTACTGCAGAACGCCTAATTGAATTTAAAGCCGCTTATGTGTCTAAATGGCAACCTATTTTAGGATTAATACCAGAACTTATTTTTCATGGCATGCGTGGTACACCTCATGGTATGATGCAACTCACTCCTTATTGCGATAATTATTATCAGATTCATGGAATGACGGAAGGGATTACATTATTCAAAAACGGATTAATACAGTCTAAAAGCAATGAATCTCAACCTGAATTTGAAGCTGCTATTAATAAAAAATTAAATAGTGGTTGGGAACCAGGAGATATTGAGACACGAACGGAAAGTGCCATCGATTATGTGACTAAGTTTGTACCATCGTTTAAATCTGCAACCGTTGGTGGACCTCCATTTTATGGAGCGCAACAAATTCATGGAGACGATCCGAGCTTAAGAGTGGGAGAGGTTAGTTTTCCTAGTGCATCTTATGCACGAAGTGAGATTATTAAAGCCTCATCTGCTTTAACTGTGGCAAATCAAATTATAAATAACATTCAGGAAGCGCATAATATGCCTTCAATTTTAGAGAAAATTAATCAAAATGTAGTGTTAGATAGTATTTCTAAAAATGAAATTGATAAATTGGCTAGTGCATTAGCTATTCAGCGCGGCTATCCTGAAGCACTTTCTCGATTGGTTATAGAGAAAGCTTAATTACAATAGCTAAGCGCTTAATCGAAAATTTAGTATCATTATATTTAAATAAATTTATGACATATCAAGATGTTTTTACGGAGTTCTGGAAACAGGTTACAGAAAGTATAGACGAAGGGACTTTTGCAAAATTAACCATGGCTAAAACCATTGGTAAACCTGAATTAAAAAATATTTTTCTGAGACCTATCTATGTAGATGACGACTTTAGAGTGATGCTGAAATACAGTTTTAGACCAAGAGAGACGGAAGATGTCGAGGAAGAAATGGATTTGGAAGATGCTTTAGTGATTATAGAATCACATTTAAAAACGGCTTTTTTATCGGTTATATTATTTAGCACTACAAAAGATGTGGTGTTTAAAGTGAATAAAAAAGGTATTGGTACAATTACGGAAGGTACACCAACCTTTAAAAACATAATACAAGCATAACGAGGTCTATTCAGTTTATATAAGACGCTATATTTTTATTTTGTAAATAAATAGCTTCCGTTTATCACTATAAACTAAAGAACAACTAACTTTGCCAATGCTTACTGAAGACGTTTCAGTACGGTTTGGTTTTAGATCTTAAAACAGACCATTATCACTTAAGTTACTTTACACTATGGAACAAAAAGAGTTTTTAGAAAAAAATATATTTACAGGTTTAGAAAATATTAATGATGGCTTTGATAAGGTAGATACATTCTATTTTTCAGAATCAGATTTTGCAACCGTTTTAGAACGTGCAGAATATTTTGGTCTTAGTATTTATACTATCCAAGCCCGATTAGAAGGTGAAGTTTTTGGTGCTTCAGGACATGAAAAAGCGAAAAAGAAAGCTACAGATGCCAAATGGTATACCAAAACATTTGCAGATTTTAAGAAAGGCCAAGAAGGCTTAGCGTATACTGCAACTTACAAAGTGTCTAAAAAACTTTTAGAGCGCGAGTAAAAAAATAGAATTAGTTTGCTAATTATCACATAAAAAAAATCCTAAGCCAAAAGCTTAGGATTTTTTTATATAAATAGTATTCTGCGTATTTTGTGTTATCTTAAAAGAAGAGATGACTTATTTCTTAAGAGATACAAAATAATCAAAGATTTCAGGAACGTTACCACTTCCCATATCTTCACTTACAGCAGCCTTAAGGTTGCCAGAAGTTGCTTCAGCAATATCCGAAGTTGTACCAAGATCATTCATCATTTGCACAAAATAACCTAAATCTTTATTAGCATTTGCAATAGAGAAACCTAAATCACTTACGTTATCTACAGCGTAGTTTTTACAGAATTTCATGAAAGGCGAATTTGATGGTCCAGAAGACATAATATCAAATAATTGTTGTTTATCTACACCTGCAAGTTCCGCCGCAGCGAAAGCTTGAGACATAGCAACAACAGTTGTCATTCCCATAAAATTATTAATAAGCTTAGTTGTGTGTCCAGCACCAAGAGCACCAAGATAGAATACATTTTCACCTTGCTCATCAAGAACTGGTTTTACTTTTGCGTAGGTTTCTTCATTACCAGCAGCCATAATATTAAGTAGTCCATCTTTTGCATGCGCAGGAGTACGTCCAAGTGGAGCGTCAATCATTCCAGCACCTTTTTCAGCTAAAGCTTTTCCTATTTTAATTGTAGATGCAGGAATAGATGTTCCAAAATCAATTAAAACAGCACCTTCTTTAATACCAGCTAAGACTCCGTCTTCACCGTAAACAATCTTTTCAACAACAGCAGAAGTTGTAAGACAAAACATTACGATATCGCTCTTTTCAGCTAATTCTTTTGGAGAAGCCGCTTCAGTAGCATTACCACGTGCAATAACTTTTGCAACTTCGTCCTTGTTAAGGTCCATAACGGTTAGTTCGAATCCTCTTTTTTGTAGATTTTCAACCATGTTTCCGCCCATAAGGCCAAGTCCGATAAATCCAATAGTTGGTTTTTTCATATTTAATTTTAGATTATAAACACAAAGATATGCATCTGTTAGCTAAAATAAATGACTGAGCAAAAAAAAGTGAAATCCCTAAAAATTGAATAAAAAAGTCTTAATTTTTTAAAAAAAGTAAAAATTATTGCGGAATAATGACTTTATAAAACGAAAAAATGTAATTCCGTATTTTGGAAATTTGAAAAGCCACAAACTACACCAACTGTAATTTCTGTTTGCTGATATAAATTATTATTCCTAAAACTTTTAAATAAACTATTCCACAAATAACTTACATTTGCACTCGCAAAAAAGAGATTTCCGTTGTATAGGAAACCACTAAATAAATTTACTCAATGAAAGCTGGAATTGTAGGATTACCAAACGTAGGAAAATCAACCTTATTTAACTGTTTATCTAACGCTAAAGCGCAAAGTGCTAACTTTCCGTTTTGTACTATAGAACCTAATATTGGTGTGGTAAATGTACCAGACCCAAGATTAGAGAAATTAGAAGAATTGGTAAATCCAGAACGTGTTTTGCCAGCAACTGTAGAGATTGTAGATATAGCAGGTTTAGTAAAAGGAGCTTCTAAAGGGGAAGGTTTAGGAAATCAGTTTTTAGCTAACATTAGAGAAACCGATGCTATTTTACATGTATTGCGTTGTTTTGATGATCCAAATATTATTCATGTTGATGGTTCTGTAGATCCTATTAGAGATAAGGAAACCATTGATATGGAATTGCAGTTAAAAGATTTAGATACTGTAGATAAGAAATTAGATAAAGTAAAGCGTGCTGCAAAAACGGGTAATAAAGAAGCACAGAAAGAAGAAGCAGTGCTTTTAAAAATAAAAGCAGGCTTGGAAGCAGGTGTTTCTGTTAGAGCTTTAGAATTTTCAGAAGAAGATTACGAAGATTTCGTGGTGCCTTCTCAGTTTATTACAGATAAGCCGGTAATGTATGTGTGTAACGTAGATGAAGCGGCTGCAAATACAGGAAATGCTTATGTAGATAAAGTTAAAGAAGCGGTTAAAGACGAAAATGCAGAGGTTCTAGTATTAGCTGTTGGTACAGAAGCAGATATTAACGAATTAGACGATTACGAAGAGCGCCAAATGTTCTTAGCAGATATCGGATTAGAGGAGCCAGGTTCGGCAAAATTAATTAGATCAGCTTACAAACTGTTAAAGCAACAAACCTATTTTACAGCTGGTGTAAAAGAAGTAAGAGCTTGGACGGTAAATATTGGTGCAACCGGACCACAAGCAGCAGGAGTGATTCATACCGATTTTGAAAAAGGATTTATTAGAGCAGAAGTTATTGCTTATAATGATTTTGTAGAATACGGAAGTGAAGCTAAAGTAAAAGAAGCTGGTAAAATGAAAGTAGAAGGGAAGAATTACATTGTTAAAGATGGTGATGTTATGCATTTCTTGTTTAATGTGTAACTTGCATAAATGATTGAATTTTTAAAAAGAATAAGCTTTAAGCAGATTTTATTTTTTTTGGTGTGTGTTTTAGTAGTTGAATTTTTACTACTAAGACACACACCTTTTTTTTGGGATGGTATTAGTAAATCGCGTCGTGCCAATTGGATTTATAATAATGGGCTTTCAGAATTTATATTGCCAACAGATAATAATTCGGGCCATCCACCATTATGGATTGGTTTATTAGCTAGCTTTTGGACGGTTTTTCAGAAAACACTTTGGTCGTCACGATTGTTGTTGCTTATCGTAAATATTGGAGTGGTGTGGCAAATTGTACTGTTCTGTAAGCAGAATTTTGTAAAATCAGTCGCTGCAGTTGCGGTGCTTTTGGTGTGTTTAGAGCCTACTTTTGTTGCGCAAACGACCAACTTAAACAACGATATGCTATTGTTGTTTTTTACACTACTGAGTTTTAATGCGCTAATGAAATCAAAACCAGCACTTTTTGCTTTGGCATTAATAGGTTTGGTGTTTGCTAACCTTAGAGGTCTGCATGTGATTTTGGCTATTGCCATAATTCATGGAATTTACACGCGACTTAAATTAATAGAAAACAATAAGAGAATTTATTTTGGGTATGCAGTAGCTTTAGTGAGTTTTGCTGTGTTTTGTTATTTTCAATATGATAAACTCGGTTGGTTTATTGTCAGTAAAAATCAAAATTACAATGCACACAGACAATCTGTTGGATTAAAGCAAATTGCTATAAATACTATTGTGTATGCTAAATGCTTTTTAGAATACGGACGCTTTATTATCGCGATTATTTTATTGCCATTACTCGTAAAATACCTAAAAGATAAAACCAATAGAAATCCTAAGATCGACAGGGTTGCAATTGCCTTTTTTGTTTTAGCCTTTGTCTATTTTATAGGTATGGTACCTTTTTCTAATCCGTTTAGCGATCGGTATTTTATGACCTGTTATTTATTGGCAACCCTATTGCTCATTAATTTGTTAGCGCATTTTAAGGTGGCTAAACAGCCTATGATTTATGGAGTAGTGCTATTGATGTTTCTTTCTGGTCATTTTTGGATTTATCCTGCGACAATATCACAATCTTGGGACAGTTCTTTAGCCTATTTAAATAGTTATACCGTTGAGGAACAAATGGAACAGTATATAGATTCCCAAGGAATAAAGCGTTCTGAGATCGGAACTAGAATTAGGTTAAATGAACGCGGAGACTCAGAATTTAGAGCCTTATCAGATACAGAGCATTATACGAGTTTTAATTTAAAAACCAATAGTTATATACTGCTTTCAAATATTGAAAACCAAACTAAAGATGACGAGTTGAATTTGATCACTAATCATTGGAAACTGGTAAAACGGTATTCGCAATTAGGCGTCTTTATGTCGTTGTATAAAAAGGACTAAACCATTGTGATTTTTTAATTTATTGAAGTATGGCAACCATAGAAATTAAAACAATTATCAAAGCAGATATTAAAACCTGTTTCGATTTGTCTCGAAATATTGATTTCCATAAAGATTCAATGATACATTCTAATGAAAGTGCTGTTGCCGGAAAAACTTCAGGATTAATAGAATTAGGTGAATCTGTGACTTGGGAAGCTAAACACTTCGGGATTACTCAACGTCTCACTTCAAAAATTACTAAATTTGAAAGTCCACATTATTTTGCAGATGAAATGACGTCTGGTGCTTTTAAGTCTTTTAAACACGAGCATATTTTTAAATCTGAAGAAGGTAAAACGATAATGATTGATAAATTTCAATTTCAATCACCTTTAGGGATTTTCGGTAAACTAGCTAATAGTTTATTTCTAAAACGTTATATGAAAAATCTGTTAACGACTAGAAATGAGTATCTCAGAATAAAAGCCGAAGAGGTTACAACGCTTGAGCATCGTAATTAATCTATTACACATTTCTAACTACGAAAAATCCACTGTAATTTTACGAAATGAAATCAAAGCAAACTTTTGTTTATGGTATTTTAATTGGTGTTTTAGGAATTATTTTGTTTTCCTCAAAAGCAGTGATGGTAAAATTAGCCTATCGTTATAACATAGATGCCATTAGTGTTTTATTGTTAAGAATGCTATTTTCATTTCCCTTTTATATCGTCATAGCCTATTTATACCGAAAAGAAAAAAAAGAAACTACAGTACCTAAAGATTATGCTTGGATCGCGTTTTTTGGAATTGTAGGTTACTATTTGGCAAGCTATTTCGATTTTGTAGGTTTAACATATATAAAAGCAAGTTTAGAGCGAATTATTCTTTTTGTATATCCAACTATCGTGCTGTTGTTTAATAAGTTATTTCTTAAGAAAGCCATAACTAAAGTTCAGAAATTAGCAATATTAATTACGTATGTTGGCATTATAATCACCTTTGGGAGCGAGGTTTCGGTTTCTGGTAAAGAGGCTTATTTAGGAGGGTTCTTTGTGTTGTTAAGTGCCATAACTTATGCGTCTTATTTAGTAGGTAGTGGTTGGTTGATTCCAAAATTTGGAGTCATGCGATTTACAGCTTATGCGATGTTGGTATCTTGTGTTTGTGTTTTTATACATTTCGGTATTTTTTCTGATGTAAATATTTTCAACTTTCCTACGCAAGTCTATGTTTTGGGTTTGTGTATTGCCGTTTTTGCGACTGTTATTCCGTCGTTTTTAGTATCAATTTCTATAAAATTAATCAGTTCGTCTAACTTTGCAGTAGTTGCAGGAGTTGGTCCTATTTCAACAATTATTCTAGCTGTAATTTTTCTGAATGAAAGTTTATCGTTTCTTCAAATTATAGGAACTGTCGTTGTTATTTTAGGAATTCTTTTGGTTTCAAAAAGTAAAAAAAAATAATTCATTTTATTAATAAGAAAATTTGGTGTCATCTTTCCAAAATAATAGCAACAAATTGGTGTCAAAAGTGTCAATTTCTGTCAGTTTAGGGTTAATTTTCGACTTCAACTTCAATTTCTCATAACTTGTTAATTACTTTACGCCAACGATATTTCATTTTTTACGCTATAGTCTTATATTAGCGTTCCATCAATAAATTCGTCCTAAATACTATGGCAGAACAGTCAAATTATACTGAAGATAATATACGCTCACTCGATTGGAAAGAACATATCCGAATGCGACCAGGTATGTATATCGGTAAGTTGGGTGATGGCTCGTCTCCAGATGATGGTATTTATATTTTACTTAAAGAAGTTTTAGATAATTCTATTGACGAGTACGTCATGGGAGCAGGTAAAACTATTGAAATTTCCATTCAAGGTGAACGTGTTATTGTTCGCGATTACGGTCGTGGTATTCCTTTAGGAAAAGTGGTAGATGTAGTTTCTAAGATGAATACAGGTGGAAAGTATGATTCTAAAGCCTTTAAAAAATCAGTAGGATTAAATGGTGTTGGTACTAAAGCTGTAAATGCTTTGTCGTCTTATTTTAGAGTAGAATCTACAAGAGATGGACGGTCTGCTTCAGCAGAGTTTGCACAAGGAAATCTTACCAATCAAGATTTATTAGACGATACATCACGACGAAAAGGAACTAAGGTTAGTTTTATTCCAGATGAAATCATATTTAAAAAATATAAGTACAGAAGCGAGTATATCGTTAAGATGCTTAAGAATTATGTCTATCTAAATCCTGGATTAACCATTGTTTTTAATGGTGAAAAATACTACAGTGAAAACGGTTTAAAGGATTTATTATCTGAAAATATTAATGAAGCAGATATGCTTTATCCTATTATTCATCTTAAAGGTGAAGATATAGAAATTGCTATTACACATAGTAAAACGCAGTATAGTGAAGAATATCATTCGTTTGTAAACGGTCAGAATACTACACAAGGTGGAACACATTTAGCAGCGTACAGAGAATCTATAGTGAAAACCATAAGAGAATTTTATGGTAAGAGTTACGAAGCTTCAGATATAAGAAAGTCTGTGGTTACTGCTATTGCGATTAAAGTTATGGAGCCTGTCTTTGAGAGTCAGACTAAAACCAAATTAGGATCTACTGATATGGGAGGCGAACTGCCAACCGTGAGAACCTATATTAACGATTTTGTAAAGAAGTATCTTGATAACTTCTTGCATAAGAATCCAGATTCTGCAGAGAAAATTCAACGTAAGATTCTGCAAGCCGAACGTGAGCGTAAAGAGTTATCAGGAATTCGGAAATTAGCAAAAGACAGAGCGAAGAAGGCGAGTCTACATAATAAGAAATTACGCGATTGTCGTGTGCATTTTGGAGATATTAAAAATGAACGCTATTTAGATACAACGTTGTTTATTACAGAGGGAGATTCGGCATCAGGAAGTATTACAAAATCTCGGGATGTTAATACGCAAGCTGTTTTTAGTTTAAAGGGGAAGCCTTTAAACTGTTATGGTTTAAGTAAGAAGATTGTTTATGAGAATGAAGAATTCAACTTGCTACAAGCGGCTTTAAATATAGAAGAATCGCTTGAGGATTTGCGTTATAACAATGTTGTAATTGCAACTGATGCCGATGTCGATGGTATGCATATTCGTTTATTGTTAATTACATTTTTCTTACAATTCTTTCCGGAAGTCATCAAAGATGGTCATTTATATATTTTACAAACCCCATTATTTAGAGTCCGAAATAAAAAAGAAACCATCTATTGTTATTCTGAGCAAGAACGACGTGATGCGATGGAAAAATTAAAACCAAAACCAGAGATTACTCGATTTAAAGGTTTGGGTGAAATTTCGCCAGATGAATTTGTTCACTTTATTGGTGAAGATATTCGTTTAGATCCTGTAATGCTAGATAAGGATATGTCTATTGAAGAATTATTATCCTTCTATATGGGGAAAAACACACCAACACGTCAAGAATTTATAATTGACAATCTTAAAGTTGAATTAGATGTTATTGAAGATACAGTATGAGAACAGATAATAGAGAAATAAAAAACACTATAATTTCTATCTATTTTATATTAATAATCTTGGCGATCTTATTGGCAACGGTTTTTAAATCTTATAATTTAGTTGAAGGTAGCACACTCTATGCGCTAATAGGTTTAGTTGTCGCTGTAGTTATTGTTCATTTTATTGCAAGATTTTTTGAGTATGATAGCGACGGGTCAAACGTGATTATTACAAATAGTGGATTAATTCTTACTGATGTTTTTAATTATAGAGAAACTAAAGTTGAAGTTGCAAGAGAGCAATTATCAGGTTACAAGATTACAAATTATTTTTTCTATAGAAACTTAGTCGTTTATGTTAAACATAGCAACGGAAAAGTTACAAAGGAAAATTTCAATGTCACGCTTTTAAAACGTAAAAAGATAAAGTATGTAAGGCAGTCTTTGAAGAAGATTATAAAGGAAAATAAAAGCATAAAGTTGTAAAGATAGATGGCAGAAGAACATGACGAGTTGTTAAATGAAGACAATGGTAACCAAGAAACAATTACTAAGGTTACCGGAATGTATAAAGAATGGTTCTTAGATTACGCATCTTATGTAATCTTAGAGCGTGCTGTACCTGCTATTGAAGATGGTTTTAAACCTGTTCAGCGTCGTATCATGCATTCTATGAAAGATTTAGATGATGGTCGCTATAATAAAGTAGCAAACATTGTTGGTCATACCATGCAGTATCATCCGCATGGAGATGCAAGTATTGCAGATGCTATGGTACAAATTGGTCAAAAAGATTTGCTGATAGATACGCAGGGAAACTGGGGAAATATATTAACAGGAGATCGTGCTGCAGCTTCTCGTTATATTGAAGCGCGTCTGTCTAAATTTGCAATGGATGTTGTTTATAATCCTAAGATTACAGAATGGCAATCTTCTTATGATGGTAGACGAAAAGAGCCTATAAATTTGCCAGTGATGTTTCCTTTGCTATTGGCGCAAGGTGGAGAAGGAATTGCAGTAGGTTTGTCTACAAAAATATTACCACACAATTTTATTGAACTGATAGATGCTTCTGTAAAACACCTCAAAGGGAAACGTTTTACCATATTGCCAGATTTCCCAACAGCTGGTATTGCAGACTTTACTAATTATAATGATGGTCTTCGAGGTGGGAAAGTTAGAGTTAGAGCTTTAATCTCTCAGCGCGATAAAAATAGTTTGGTAATTACTGAGATTCCGTTCGCTACAACCACGACGTCACTTATAGATTCAATACTTAAAGCCAATGATAAAGGCAAAATAAAAATTAAGAAAATTGAAGATAATACAGCTGCTAAAGTCGAAATATTAATTCATTTACCTTCTGGCTTATCTCCAGATAAAACAATTGATGCGCTTTATGCCTTTACAAGTTGTGAAACTTCAATTTCACCATTAGGTTGTGTAATTGAGGATAACAAGCCATACTTTGTTGGTGTAACAGAAATGTTACGTCGCTCAACAGATAATACTGTCCAACTTTTAAAAAGTGAATTAGAAATAAAACTTGGTGAGTTTCAAGAACAATGGCATTTTGCGTCTTTAGAGCGTATTTTTATTGAAAAAAGAATTTATCGCGATATTGAAGAAGAAGAAACTTGGGATGGAGTTATTAGTGCTATTGATAAAGGGCTTCAGCCACACATAAAACATTTAAAACGTGCTATCACAGTTGAAGATATTACACGCTTAACAGAGATTAGAATTAAGCGTATCTCTAAGTTTGATATCGATAAAGCACAACAAAAGATAGACGCTTTAGAAGATCAGATAGCTGAAGTAAAACATCACTTAGCAAATCTAATCGATTATGCTATAGCGTTTTTCGAAAGATTAAAACGTGATTACGGAGAGGGGAAAGAACGTAAAACCGAAATTAGAATCTTTGAAGATGTAGATGCTACTAAGGTTGTCATTAGAAATACAAAACTCTATGTTAATAGAGAAGAAGGATTTATTGGTACGTCGTTAAGACGAGATGAATATGTTTGTGATTGCAGTGATATTGATGATATTATTGTGTTTACAAATCAAGGCACTATGATGGTGACTAAAGTAGATTCTAAAACCTTTATAGGTAAAAATATTATCCATGTGGCTGTTTTTAAGAAAAGAGACAAGCGTACAGTGTATAATATGATATATCGTGATGGAAAAGTTGGTCCTTCTTATGTAAAACGATTTGCTGTTACTAGTATGACGCGAGATCGTGAGTACGATTTAACTAATGGGAACAAAGGTTCTGCGTTATGGTATTTCTCTGCAAATCCTAATGGAGAGGCAGAAGTCGTGTCTATTCTATTGCGTCAAGTAGGAAGTGTTAAGAAGTTGAAATGGGATTTAGATTTTGCTGAAGTTCTTATAAAAGGTAGAGCTTCAAAAGGTAATCGTGTGACAAAGTATGCGATTAAACGTATCGAATTAAAAGAAAGAGGTGTCTCAACTTTAAAACCTCGTAGAATTTGGTTCGATGATACTGTTCAACGTTTAAATGTTGATGAAAGAGGTGAGTTAATTGGTGAGTTTAAAGGTGAAGATCGCTTACTAATTATTAATCAGTCTGGTATTGTAAAAACGATCATTCCGGAATTAACTACGCATTTTGATAGTGATATGATTGTCATGGAAAAATGGATTCCAAAAAAACCTATTTCAGCCATTTATTATGATGGTGAAAAAGAACGGTATTATGTAAAGCGTTTTTTAATTGAGCAAGAAGGTAAGGAAGAAGATTTTATTTCGGATCATCCAAATTCTCAATTAGAGATTGTTTCCACGGATTGGAGGCCAATTGCAGATGTAGAATTTACTAAAGAGCGTGGTAAAGACCGTAAGCCTAACATGGAAGTTAATCTTGAAGAGTTTATTTCGGTAAAAGGTATTAGTGCACTAGGAAATCAGTTAACTAAAGATAAAATAAACCAAATAAATCTATTGGATTCTTTGCCTTATGAAGCGTCAGAAGATACTCCTGCTGATGAGATGGAGGTTGTAGATGAAGAATTAATTGCGTCATCAAATAATACGTCATTGTCAGATTCGGATTCAGATAAAAAGGAAGATGATAAGTCAGGAATGGATGACAAGGGTCAAGCGACGCTTTTTTAATCTTTTTTGTTATTATAAATTGTATTTAGCAATACTTTTCTCTATTTGTGTTTTATAATAAGAATTACTTAATAGATTATTATCTGCTAGGTTTTGGCTATTTAAATGCGAATTTTTAAATTCCATATTATGTATTTCGACCAATCTATTCTGTAATAGTTGGAAAGCACATTAGTAGCAGTGTTTTAATAGTTAATTGTCTATTCTTTAATTCGGGTATAGAAAATAGGCTTTTAGTAAAGATGGATTTCTGGTAACAGTGGGTTTTTAGTTTAGCAGAATAAAAACAGCGATCTATAGTTTTTACGTTTAGTGTGTTATGGTTATTTTGCTTGCCCCTTTTGTGTGATTATTTTATTTATGGTGTTTCCGAAATCATCGCCAAGTTTTAATAAACCTAATGAAGAATAATGTACACTATCTCTAAATTTTTCGAGCGTGTTGGTTTTTATCAAATAAGTGTTTGGGACTGATTCATTTATTCTATGCTGCGCATTCTGTACAGTTTGTACGTATTTGTATTGTTCAGATTTTGGATTTATTTCACCAATTATAACAGGTAAGTTTGGATCGTTAAAATCTCTTCGTATGTTTCTTATTAAAAGTTTAAGGTGAGTTCCGTAAGGCTTCGCGGTGGAGTTGGAGGCGGTGTCTGTTTCTCCTTGCATCCAGAGAAAAGCTAGATTTGTAGTGTTGTGGTTTTTTAATGTGGTGTTTGAGAATTCTAGAAATTTCCCATAGATATTACCGAAATCAGTAGGTCTTTCAATCTTAGATTCAACAGTTGGTAGCCATTCATTTATGGAAGAGCCACCTATGGCGTATTTAATAAGTATAAAATTGGTGTCTGGAAATTCTTTATTCAACCGTCTTGCTAAGCCTACTTCAGGGCCAAAATTATAAGGTAATTGATGTAGGTCAGTGTCTGCGCTATAGTCAAATAAACTAATATTTTCGGGTAGATTAAAGTTGTTGAGTTGTTTAATCTCTCCAAGGCCAACCATGTTAGATTGTCCTGCCATTAGAATCACCTGATACTCTTTGCTGTGGTCTAATTCTTGGTTGTAGATGAGTTTTTGCTGGTTAAAGTCGCAACTAGTAAAAAGCAAAAGAGTAATTATGAGGTGTGCGACTAGCTTGCTTTTTGTCATCTGGTTATTTTGAATTCATTAGTCTATTCTTTTCGCAACTCCTTTTTCTATGTGTAAAGGTCTATTAGGACGTTTTACAGCGAGTTTATATTCAAAAGCATATGAATCCTTGGTTGTAGATAATATCTTCATGTGAATAGCGTCTTTTTCAGAATTGCTAATTGGATGTAGCTTTTTAAGAATGAACTCGCAATCGTTAATCCAGCGAATGGTTGAAGAATCCGCTTTTTCTTCGTGATAATCTATATTAAATTCTTCTGTGCGTTTGAATCGTGATGTTGTTTCAACGCCATCTATGTTATAGGTGAATTCAAAAGTCCCTGTTTTAAAATCGGAACATTCGCGCTCTATTGAGTAGCAGCTCGTTAATAGAATGAGTAAAAAAATAGAAAGAAATGGTTTCATGGTGATTTTTCTGTAAAGATAATAAATAGAACCATGAAACTTAAGGCTTATAACTCTTAAAAGTGCCGTCTTTGTAGAATATAACTATTTTTTCAATTTCAGAATTTGAGTCAGAATCTGAGTCCGGAATTGGGACTTGTGGTTGAGTTGTTTTTTCTGGAGCATTAGAGTTTGGTGATTCTGAAATTTTAAGTTGTGCTTGGTGTGGAAAAGTTCCTTTTCCATTCATTAGCCAATACAATTCTACTTCAGGATAGGAGTGTAGTACTTTCATAACAAAGTCTAAACTAGGTTTGTTTCTTCCGCTTAAAACATGCGATATACTAGAACGTTGTACTCCGATTTTTTCTGCAAAACCAGAGGCTGATTCTCCATAAAAATCGATCACCTTTTGTAAACGTTCCGTGAAATTGACTGAGTTGATCATTGTAAACTTATACTTTGTGAATGTAACGTTACAAAAGTAAACAATAGTATGTTTGTATTGCTATTGTCTGCTAATATATTTTTAGTTATGTTAAATTATTAGTTTGATAAATGATGTTATTTACCTGAATAATAACATATTATGTTTGTTTTTTAATTTGTATTGTGAAATTACTCTTGTGTTCAGTCTATTCTTGAGTTTTGCGAGTTCGCTTTGTTTACTTTTGTAACAAATTGTTTAGAATTATTTGTTTACAAATGTAAAAAATCAAATGATTACATTTGTAAACTTAAAATAAGTGGTATGACATTAGAGTTTTTAAATAGAATATTTCCTGAGGTAAAAACAGCAGAATTACATGGTCGTTATATCACCAATGCTCATATAGAAAAGTGCTTCGATAAATTATCAAAACCCATAATTTCAACCGTTGGACTCTCTGTTGAGAAACGACCAATTTATAGTTTTACATTTGGTAATGGACCCATCAAAATTTTATTATGGTCTCAAATGCATGGCAACGAATCGACATCAACAAAGGCGCTTTTTGATTGTTTTAATTGGTTTGAAACCGATCATGAGATCTCAAAACATATTTTAGAACAATGTACTTTAGTTGTGGTTCCTATTTTAAATCCAGATGGTGCTCAGCGTTACACGCGTATTAATGCTAACGATGTTGATCTTAATAGAGATGCACAAGATTTATCGCAGCCCGAAAGTCATGTGCTACGACAATTATATAATGATTTTAAGCCTGATTACTGTTTTAATCTTCATGGGCAACGTACTATATTCAGTGCAGGAAACACAAATAACGTTGCGACGCTATCATTTTTATCTCCAGCTCAGGATCCAGAACGGCTGTTAACATCGAATAGAAAAGCAGCTATGGTTATTATTTCTGAAATTAATGAACTTTTGCAGGCAGAGATTCCAAACGGAATTGGACGTTACGATGATGGTTTTAATCTCAATTGTGTTGGAGATACGTTTCAAAATTTTGGTGTGCCTACAGTATTATATGAAGCTGGTCATTATAAAGATGATTACGAAAGGGAAGAAGTGAGGCGTTTTATGTTTATAGCTATTCTAAAAGGCATAGATGCTGTTGTGAAGACGATTTCTATTGATAAGTATAACGCTTACTTTGATATTCCTGAAAACGCAAAATGTTTCAATGATATTATTATAAGGAATGCAAAATGTAATCATTTAGAGGAAGTGGTGGATATTGCCATTCAATATAGGGAAGTATTAGTTGAAAATCACTTACATTTTATTCCGGTTATAGCTGAATTAAGCAAATTACCAGACAAATTTGGACATAAAGAAATAGAGGCTAACGGATTTTTGGTAGAGGAAATAGAAGGTTCTGACTTGGTTGTGGGTTCCGAAATCGATTTCGTGATGTTAAATACTGAAAGAATATCATTAAAACCTTAAGATAATTCAGTTTTAATGCAGAATTGTTATTTTAATTGTCTTATTTTTGCGGTTACTTTAAATATGAAGCAATTATGGCAAAGTTCAAATTAGACGAAGTTGATCACCAAATACTCGATATGCTTATCGACAATACGCGTATTCCTTTTACAGATATCGCAAAGAAATTATTAATATCAGCAGGTACAGTTCATGTGCGTGTTAAAAAAATGGAAGAAGCAGGGATTATTAAAGGATCTTCTCTAACATTAGATTATCAAAAACTCGATTATTCATTTATAGCTTATGTAGGTGTTTTTCTAAATAATACATCTCAGACGAAATTTGTTTTAGAACGAATTACTGAAATCCCTTATGTGACAGTTGCTCACATCACTACAGGTAAATTCAATATTTTCTGTAAAATAAGAGCAAAGAATACCATGCATGCAAAAGAAATTATTTTTATGCTAGATGATATTGATGGGGTTTACCGAACCGAAACGATGATTTCGTTAGAAGAGAGTCTTAACGATAAAAAACGATTGATGCATACCATTTTTAATGAGTTGTAATTCAATTAAATAATATTATAAAAAGCCCTTAGTACTTAACTTGGGGCTTTTTTATTGAAAATTCACATATATATGAAATCTATAACTGCAGCAGAGTATAACGCGTATTATCAACCTTATATTGATAATGTGAATTACGATTTAAGTATTGTTGAAGGTTTAAAACAAAACCAAGACGTTGTGGTATCTTTTTATTCAAACATTCCGGAAGAAAAGCATGATTATGCTTATGCTGTTGGAAAATGGACTGTTAAGGATGTTTTACTTCATATTATTGATACAGAACGTGTTTTTGCTTACAGAGCATTACGAATTGCTAGGCGAGACAATACGCCTTTAGCAGGTTATGAGCAGGATGATTATGTGTTAAACGCATTTGCAGAAAATAGAACAATGAAAAGTCTAATAGCAGAGTATAAGTCTGTAAGACAAGCGACTATTACGCTTTTTGAATCATTTAGTCCAGATACATTACTTTTAATTGGTGAAGCATCAGGTTTTCCTATTTCAGTTAGAGCAATTGGTTATGTTATTGTTGGTCATGAAAATCATCATAGTAAAATTATAAGCGAACGCTATCTTTAGTTCGCGTAATAATCAAAGGCCTCTGAGATAAGCTCATTGCTAACTACACAATCAATTTTTGGTTTTCCAATAGCTTCAAGAAGTACAAATTTTACAACTCCGTGACTGTTTTTCTTATCGTATTTTAATAAATCTATAATGTGTTTTTGATCTGCTTTAGTGATTTCAACTTTAGAGAATGTCTTTAAAATTCCCTCGTTTATTGTTTCTAATTCACTGTCGCTTAATCCGCAGATTTCAGTAGATAAATAGGTTTCAAGTATCATACCAATGGCAACAGCTTCGCCATGAAGAAGTGGAGTCTTATCTGCGTTTTCTAAAAAGTAACTTTCTATAGCATGACCTAAGGTATGTCCGAAATTTAAAATTTTTCTAAGCCCTTGTTCTTTTGGGTCAGACATTACAATATTGTTTTTAATTACAATAGAATCGTAAATTAATTGATCTAAATCCTCAAGGTTTAACTCTTCAAGGTGAGTTAAAGTATTCCAATAAGCTTTGTCGTATATTAGTCCGTGTTTCAGCATCTCAGCAAATCCTGAAACCATTTCGTTTTGCGGAAGCGTATCTAGATAAGAGGTGTCAATTCCAACTATAGCCCCTTCATTAATAACTCCGATTTGATTTTTTAAAACGCCTAAATCAACTCCAGTTTTTCCTCCAACAGAAGCATCTACCATGGCTAATAATGACGTCGGAATATTGATATAAGCAATACCTCTCATATATGTGCTTGCTACAAAACCACCTAAATCAGTAACAACTCCGCCACCTAAATTAATTAATAAACTTTTTCGGTCGGCGTTATATTCTGATAATGCTTCCCAAACTCCAGAGCAAATATCTATGGTTTTGTGTTCTTCTCCATTAGGCATTTCCATCACTTCAATAGTGATATCTTCAGATTCTAAACGCTCTAAAAATTTAGGTAAACAATAATCGTGAGTGTTAGTGTCCACAAAAATGAAAATAGAGGATGGTTTTGACGTTTTTATATAATTGTTTAGTTCGGTGTAAACTTCAGAATTAAAGTGAACTACGGCATTTTTTGTTGTTATAGAATCCATAATAGAAATTAGATGCAAAATTAAGATGTGAAAATACTTCCTTTTTAGAAAAAAAGTAAACCTATTAATAAATATATTTGCAAAATATATTATTCAACTAATGACAAATCGTTCACTCTTTGATAACACAAGTACAGCGTTTACGTTAAAATCTGATTCAGAATTAGATCGTGCTTATTTTTTGTTTAAAATGATTTCTTCAGAGCCTTTAGTTAGGATTGGTACAATAGCCACAAACTTTGCATTAAAAGCGCATTTGCCAGTAGAAAAACTGATACGCGCTACTGTGTTTGACCATTTTTGTGGTGGTGTTAATGAGGAAGATTGCTTGCCTGTAATAGATAAACTATATACTGAAGGAGTAAGCTCTGTTTTGGATTATTCGGTAGAAGGAAAAGCAGAAGAAAATCAATTTGATAATGCTTTAGAAAAAATATTAAAAATCATTCAGTTTTGTGATGATAGAGAAGCGATGCCAATTGTTGTGTTTAAACCTTCTGGTTTTGGCCGTTTTCTCTTGTATCAGAAAAAGACTCAAGGCATAGAATTGTCTCAAGAAGAAACTGAGGAATGGAATAGAATAGTAGGAAGATTTGATGCGGTTTGTAAGAAAGCTAAAGAGAAAGATGTTGAAGTTCTTATAGATGGTGAGGAGAGTTGGATGCAGGATGCTGCTGATGATTTGGTAGAAGAGATGATGCGTCGCTATAATAAAGAGGTAACTGTTGTTTATAATACATTACAATTGTATCGTTGGGATCGTTTTGATTATTTAAAAGATTTACACAAACGTGCTAAATCAGATGGTTTTAAGATTGGTATGAAAATAGTTCGTGGTGCTTATATGGAAAAAGAGCGCGATAGAGCTTTAGAAAAAGGATACGATTCTCCGATCTGTGAAAATAAAAAAGCTACTGACGATAATTTTAATACAACACTGAATTATATACTCAAAAATTTAAAAGACATCTCTGTTTTTATAGGAACCCATAATGAAGCGAGTTGCTATTTAGCGATGGAACTCATGGAGGAACACTCTGTGGAAAAACAAGATAATAATGTGTGGTTTGGACAACTTTACGGAATGAGTGATCACATAAGTTTTAATCTGGCTGCTCAAGGCTATAATGTTGCCAAGTATATTCCTTTTGGTCCTGTAAAAGATGTGATGCCTTATTTAATTAGAAGAGCAGAGGAGAATACTTCTGTTGCTGGGCAAACCACAAGGGAATTAGCTTTATTAAAAACAGAAAGAGAGCGTCGTAAACATTAATCTCTTTAATTTAGTTTTAGCAAAAGATAAAGCCACTGCGTATGTAGTGGCTTTATCTTTTTTATTTTCTTGTATTTATAATTTTAGAAAAACGAGAAAGGTTTAGTATTAGGATTTACCAAATTGATACCATTTTTTGTTTTTCTGAGGATTGTTTCCATAACCGTAGCCATAACCATAGCTACCATAGCCTTTTTTACCAAGGACAACTCCGTTTAGTAACATGGTCATTTTAGGTAATCTTTTCTCTGTGTATAAGGGTTGTGCCACATGTTGTAATAACCTACTGTCTATTTTATCTACACTTACTACATAAATAAACATATCTGCTAATCTAGAAATAAGTAGTGTATCACTTACAATACCCACAGCAGAGGTGTCCACAATAATATAGTCATACTTGGTTTCAAAATATGTAAATAATTCTTCAACTCTATCATCCATTAATAGTTCAGAAGGATTTGGAGGTATTGTACCTGAAGGAATTATATCTAAAAATTCATTTTCCGGATGCTTAAGCACAACATCTATTGGTTTTATAGATTTATCTGCAATAAAATCTGAAAGTCCTTGTGTTGGTTTTTCTTTAATCTCGAGGTATTCGAGGGTTTTTGGAACTCTAATATCGGTTTCTATTAAAAGCACCGATTTTCCTGAATAAGCAATAGACATTGCTAAATTTATGCTTGTATGTGATTTTCCTTCTTGTGGAATTGTAGAGGTAACAAATAATTTCTTAGAACGTCCTTTGATGTCTCTTAACATGAAATCTAAATTAGATTTTATAATTCTAAACGATTCTGCTTTAGGCGAATAATCGACCTTTTTTACAAGTTTATGTTTTTTAGAACTCTTAGGAATATCACCTAAATATGGAATATCTAAGATATCTACTAAATCTTGCTTTCTATAAATTTTTGTGTTTATTAAATCAGAAATGTATATAAATGCAATTGGTATACCCATTCCAAATAATAATGCAGCAATGTAGACTATCATTTTATTTGGCGCTGTTGGCACATGTGAAGAGAATGCACGATCTACAATTTTAGCGTTAGGTGCATACATACCCAATCTAATTGCAGATTCTTCTCGTTTTTCTAACAGGTAGAGGTAAAGGGACTCCTTAATATCTTGTTGCCTTTTTATATCTCTAAATTTTCTTTCTTTTGTAGGTGCTGAGTAAAGTCTACCTTGAATTCTTGAGTTTTCTCTAGTTAGATTATTTAAGGTTAACTGAGAGGTTTGCTTCATGCTAGCGATAGAAGTCTGAAGATTCACTTTTAATGATGAAATCTGATTATTTAATTGAATAACAACCGGATTTTGTTCACTTGAATTTTTTAAGATTCTATCACGTTGTGCAACTAATTCATTATGATTTTTTATAACTAAAGCAGTATTAGAATCACCGATGACATTGGCTGGTAATAAATCACTGCTTCTGTTTTGACTTTTTATTTCTTCATCTAAAAAAGATAGCATTTCAATTTCATTAGATGTAGACGATATTTGTGATTGTAATTGTTGTCCGCTTTGAAGGTTGAGATCTGCTTGAGAGCTTAAAGCTGTTAAATTATTTTTTTGCTGCAATTCTTCAGCCGTATAATCTACCTTTTCTAATTCAATTGAAACTTGTTTAAGTCTATTATTAATAAAATCAGAGGTTGTTTTTACAACAGCTTCTTTATCTAACAGAACATCTGTATTGTACTCTGCAATAAGTTGATTAAGAATATCAACAGCCTTATAAGAATTAGTTTCTGTTAAGTCTAATTTAAGAACACTTGAACCAGGCTCTGTAGTGACTTTGATACTTCGTTGGTAGCTATTTACTACACGACTCACTGGTGATATTAGTATTTTTAAATTACTACCAATTGTTGGAGAGTAATCGCCAACATTTGGAGTTAATATCATATCTCCGAAGCTTGTTTTAATTCGTTCTCCAAAATTATAAGATTTACCTTCCTGGTCATTTCTATCGATTAATGATTTCCCTTCGTTTTTAAAAGCTAAAAATTGAGTAGGGGATTTTACTTTAATGTACAATATGGTATCTACATGATGTATAACAGAGTCACTTGCAAAAAAGCTTAATTTTACAGGCGGATTACGATAAATTTCTTTCTGTTTTATACTTCCTTCTGTAAAACATGAAATATTTAGATTTAGTTGTTTTACTACATTCTCTATTAATGTTCTAGATTGAAGTGTTTCAATTTCATCCTTTATCTTATTGGTGCCATCAGTAAAAAGACCTTCGCTAGAAACATCTCCAGCTGTGGTTAATTTTTTAGATTCTTTTTCATCTATTATTTTTATAGTGGCACTTGCGCTATACTTATAGGTGGTGTAACGTAGGTATGTGAAACCAAGAAATACTGAAACGACAATACAGAAAAGTAATATTTTCCAGTGAGAGAGAAATAATTCTAAACTCTGTCTGATTTCATGAGAGGTTGAAATGGGTTTGGATGCCATAAACTTATATAATTAAAAGCTATTTTATAATAAATATTGCTAAAATGGTCGTTAACGTACCAATTGCAGAGAGCAAAACGCCATTATTCTGGTTGTAACTAGACGATCTAACCTTTGCATTATTGGGTTCAACGTAGATGATGTCATTTTGTTGTAAATAATACAAGTCTGAATTTACTGTATTTATAGAGGTTAAATCAATATTAGCAAATTTCTTTTTCCCATCCACTTCTCTAATTAATTTTACAGTTTTACGTTGTCCGTAAATGGTTAAATCATTAGCATAGCCTAGTGCTTCAACAAGAGAAACCCTTTCGTCTTGCATGGTAAAAGTTCCTGGTGAGGATACTTCTCCGATAACGGTTATGGTAAAATTCACCAATCTAATGTTTACAATTGGATTATTAGCCATGGTTTTTATGCGATCAACAAGAAACGTGGTTAGCTCTGTCCGTGTTAAACCTGCTACTTTTATGGTTCCTAGGACAGGAAATTCAATATTTCCGTCATAATCTATTAAGTATGATTGTTGTTGTAATGTTCCTTGAGCATTTATTAAATCGTTAGTGCTATTTGATACCAAAGGTAGATTAAATGGTCTAACGGTGTCAGGATCTGTAGCTGATATGTTTATGGTTAAAATATCGTCTGGTTTATATTTTAATTGAACAGGATCGGATACTAATTGAGCTTCTTCTAAGGTTTCGTCTTGAAAGTAAACAATAGATTTTCTTGACACACAAGATGTAGTGGTTGCAATCGTTAATATAGCAATGATTAAAGTGCGTATTTTCATGTGATTCGTTGTTATAGGTTGATTTAATGAAAACCTTTATTTCTTTTTATCTAAAACTTCGTAAGTGGAGTTGTTAGAAATATATTCAGGTATTAAATGTTTTATCGAAGATACTATTTCTAGTGGTTGTGTTAAAGAGTTAATGGCTGTAAGTTTATTGATCTGTCTTTCAACATTAACAATATCTACATGTCTAGATTTTGCAATCATAATCTTATCATGATACGTTTTCTTTGTGTTCTCACCATCTGCTAATAGTTCTTCATATATTTTTTCACCAGGTCTTAGTCCTGTGATTTTAATATCAATATCTTCAGGATAGCGTAAACCAGAGAGAATAATCATATTGGTGGCTAGATTAAATATTTTAATAGGTTCTCCCATGTCAAAAACAAAGATTTCGCCACCATTACCCATGGCAGCAGCTTCAATAACTAGCTGACACGCTTCTGGTATGGTCATAAAATATCGTGTAATTTCTCTATGTGTAACAGTCAAAGGACCACCTTTTTCTATTTGTTTTTTAAATAGTGGAATTACAGAACCATTAGATCCTAAAACATTACCAAATCTTGTGGTTATAAATTTGGTGCTACCTTTTCCTTTAAGACAAGTGACATATAGTTCTGCAATACGTTTAGTTGCACCCATTACGTTTGTTGGGTTTACCGCTTTATCTGTGGAGATAAATACAAATTTATCTACTCCATGTTTTACTGCAATATCTGCGACATTTTTTGTGCCACCTATATTAACGTTAACCGCTTCAAAAGGATTGTTTTCCATTAAGGGCACATGTTTGTATGCTGCAGCATGAAAGACAATTTTAGGTTTGTATTGGTTAAATATTTGATCTATTCGCGTTCTGTTTCTTACATCTGAAACAATCGCATCTATGTTTTCTAAACCTTGTTGCCTAAATTCTTGCTGAATATCATACAGCGCAGATTCAGCATTATCTATAAGTATTAGTTTTTTGTACTTATATAAGCTGACTTTTCTGCAAATTTCACTTCCAATTGAGCCTGCCGCACCAGTAATTAAAATAACTTCATTATCGTATTGATCTTCTAAATCTGGATTTTTTATATTAATAGGGTCTCTACCTAAAAGATCTTCAATTTTAACCTCTTTAATTTGTCCGACACTTAAATCTCCATCAATCCAACTTTGTACAGGAGGTACAATCTTTACTTTGAGACCTAAAGCAAAAAGATTGCCTGTAATTTGAAGTAATCTGGTTGGGTCTATATTTTGAATTGAAATAATAACGTCTTCAACATTATACTTTTTAATAAATTCAGCATCAATAGACTCTAATTTATAAACTTTTAAGAGATTTATTTTTTTTCCTATTTTTCGTTCGTCATCATCAATAAAAGCAACTATACTTAAACCACTTTTAGTATCATTTTGAATGGCATCATAGGTGAGCATTCCCGAATTTCCAGCACCAAATATCAAAACATTAGATAATGATTGAAAATCTTGGGTTATATGATTGTATATGGATTTTATAAATAATTTGGCACCTATAAGGAATAAGATGTTTAGTAATAAGTGTATATAAATAATTGAGCCAGGTAAATTGAATAGGCTGTATTCTCCTATATATTTTCTGCTAAAAAAAGTGCAACAGATAAGAATAGTCGCTAAAATATTGGCACCAATAATAATATTTACAATATCTCTGAAACCCGTAAAACGGACTACACCTTTATGAGCTCCAACTGCAATTAGACTAACTAAAGCAACACCAAAAACGTATGGTGTTTGTAGAAAAAGTTCTCTGACATCAAACTCAATTTGGAAGTTAAATCTAATTAAGTATGCCATGAAAAATGTGGCCACAACAATTAATCCATCAAATAATAAGACCAACCATTTTGAGGCATATTTCTCAGAAATTTTATTTAGAAAATTAACTAACATGTTACAAAATACGAATTTATACTTGAAACAACTCTTTCTAGTTCATTATCAGTTAGGTTAGAGCCGCTAGGTAAGCATAAACCCTTCTCAAATAACTCATCAGAAACACCGTTAAGATAGCTCGGGTATTTTGAAAAAACGGGCTGTTGGTGCATTGGTTTCCATAATGGTCTTGATTCAATATTTTCTTTTTCTAATGCTAATCTTAAAGCTTCTCGTGTTTGTTCAGAATCTAAAAGTATACAGGATAGCCAACGGTTAGAAAAATGACCTTCTGGTTCTTGTAGAAATGTGATGTTTTCAATATGTTTAAAAGCATTGACGTAGAACTCATGATTTGAGCGACGTTTTGCTACGTGGCTATCTAAAATTGTCATTTGGCCACGACCAATTCCTGCAACGATATTAGACATTCTGTAATTATAACCAATTTCAGAATGTAAATAATGAGGTGCATTATCTCTTGCTTGCGTTGCTAAAAATACAGCTTTGTCTTTGCGTTCTTTAGTTTTGGTAACTAAAGCTCCGCCTCCAGAAGTGGTAATAATTTTATTGCCATTAAAAGATAAGATTGAAAGATCACCAAAAGTTCCGCAGTTTATACCTTTGTAGTAACTGCCTAATGATTCTGCACTATCTTCTACAACAGGAATATCATATTTTAAAGCAACAGCGTTAATTTCATCTACTTTGTATGGCATACCATATAAGTGTACTGGAATTATAGCCTTAGGTTTGTTTCCTTTAGAAATTCTATCTTTAATAGCTATTTCTAATTGTATAGGACACATATTCCAAGTATCTCTTTCACTATCTACAAAAACAGGTGTTGCTCCTTGGTAAACGATAGGGTTTGCAGAAGCAGAGAATGTTTTACTTTGACAAATAACTTCATCTCCGCGACCAACGCCTAATAAAATTAAACTTAAGTGCAGGGCAGACGTGCCAGATACCAGTGCTGCAACATGTCTGTCTTCTTTTAGGTAAGATTGTAAATCGCTTTCGAAGCCATTTACGTTTGGTCCTAAGGGCGCAACCCAATTAGAATCGAATGCTTCTTTTATGTAATTGAGTTCATTACCACTCATGTGTGGTGATGATAACCATATTTTAGATTTCATAGGTAAAATTGTTAAGTAATTATCAGTATTACTATTCAATTTCATGTCAATAGTTAGGTCTGGGACACGATTAAAATATAGGTTAAATATCCGTTATTCTGTTGAGAATCTATGGAATAAAACGACAAACAGCAAATAATGACGTTCTGAATAATAATCATTAGATAAACGGTAGTTTTTATCACTTTAGGGTTTAATTGTAAGATATCATTGCAAATGTAAAATGGATATATTTCACTTCGTTTTAGATGAATTAATGTTGGTTTTAATTTACGGATTATTGTTATGACCTAAATATTGGTTTTATATCGTTTCTATGTAAAGGATTGTTTCAACAATATTATATTTATACACTTTTAATGATATCATCTCATTTTAGACTAAGGCTTATTATTAATAGAAATTATTATGAATTTTAAGGATTTAATGCCGTTTTATAAAAAGCAGAAACCTGGGTTGTATACTTATAAATTCACGGTGTTTACTCCTGTTTTTAATTGTGAAAAATCTATTCTTAAAGTGCATGAATCTTTACTGAATCAGACTTATAAGGATTTTGAGTGGCTTGTAATAAACGACGCATCTACTGATAATTCACATGACGTTATTACCAAATTAATTGAAACCTCTCCGCTTAAAATTCATTATGTAAACAATTTAGAGAATAAGCATAAAATGAGTTGCTTTATTCAGGCTATAGGACTAGCACAAGGAGAATTTTTATTGCCATTTGATGGTGATGATGAATGTTATCCGTATACACTTGAAGTATTTAATAATGAATATGAGAACATTTTAGAAGAATTGAAACCTAAAGTTGCTGCAGTAACGGGGCTTTGCGATGATCAGTATGGTGAACTTATTGGTGAACCATTTCCTGAAAATCCTCTATTTTGCAATACGTTTGAAGCCAAGTTAAAAAATCAAATTATCGGAGAAAAATGGGGTTTTACAAAAACAGATGTTTTAAAAGATATTATTGTAAACCCAAATATGTTACAGAAAGGTTTTATGCCTGAAAATCTTATCTGGAACACTGTAGCGAGAAATGGTTTTTTAACCAAATGTATTAATAAGAGTCTTCGTATTTATAATGTTGGTGTAGAAGGTTCTATAATGAATACTGCTATGACATCAAAGAGCGCTTTTGGTGCTGTGCTTAATGGTTTAGCACAGATTAATTGGTTTTTTAAAGGTTATTTTTTAAAGTCTCCGGTTTTATTTTTGAAAACACTATATGTTACGCTTCGTTCTTCAAAATATTTGGATTACCCGTTAAAAGATTATTTGAAAGCTGTAGATTCTTACTTGATTAAGTTTATAATTTTAATAGTTTGGCCATTTAGGAAAATCATGTAATAAATTCCTGTAAGAGCGGTTGTTTATTGTCGTATATTAATTTCATTGAAGAATGGTAAATAGAACTTGAAGAAAGCCGCGATAAATATTAAAACTGAAACTTGGAATGAAATAATCTCTAAATTGAAAAGTAGAGGTTGGATTGTAACTGCAAAATATTATGGTTTTGATGCAGGAATTGACGATGACTTTTTAATTCTACGAAAAGGATTAAAAAAAATAACATTTGGTTGGACTAACTGGTTTGAAGGTGAAATAAAGTGTAGTAATGAACTTTTTGAATATTTGAAAACCGAATTTAACATCGAATTTGAATTTGGAAAACCGACTTGTTTAGATTCGTTTGTAATTTTAACATATAGACTTCAATCTCTTCCTTTGTTTATAATTAAAAAATTAGATTTATTAAAAGACTAAGCAATACAAGATTCCTACATTGTTTTTAAACAAAAGCTTGTGTTCTGTTTAAAAATATTTTTTTATATAGTTCTGTTTAACTTATTTAAATATAGGTTTTTAAATGTTTTTATTTAATTCTAAACTTCATGACGATAGGTTCGTGGTCCGATAAATTTAAATCATAATTAAAGTGATTCAATACACTAATTTTATCACTATTAAGAAAATAATCTAAACGCAACGGATAATTAAATAGGGAGTATGTTTCTCCAAAACCGTTACCATTACTTAAGTAAGAGTCATTTAGCCCTTTTTCTAATATTCTGTAAGTTTGGCTATATGGTGTCGCATTAAAGTCTCCACAAATAATTACTTTTTTCATGGATTTGTTAGCATGATTTTTAATGAGTTTGGCTTGTTCTATCTGTTTTTTAATTTTAGTATTTAAACCTTTCCAATACGAATAATCGTTGTATTTGTTGGCTAAAATGTGTGGAGCAACAACAAAAGACTGTAGGTGTGCGTTGTAAACCCTTATGGTGTCTGCTTTTATTATGATATCAGCATAAATGGCATTATTCTTTGAATTAGGGAAGTCTATATAGCCTTTATTTATAATTGGATATTTTGAATAAATGGTAAGTAATGATTTCTCTATGTTTTCTCTGTAACCTAGAAAATGATAAGGATAGCCTGTTATTTCCCGACCTTCTTTATATGAGGATTCTTGAAAAACGACGATATCTGCACTTACAGAATCAATGAATTTTATAATCTCAGTAGTTGCATTTTTATTTGGATTATCTGCTAAAGGTTGCAGAAACGCTCTTACGTTATAAGTTAGAATACTAATAGCATCCTTATTTTCTAGTTTTGTGACTTTTGAAAATTGAAAAAAGAAATTATAACAAAGTAAAAAGATAAATACACCAATACTATAGATGTATTTTCTTTTAAATAAGCCGTAAATCGCTAAAAGAAGATTCAGTACAAACAGGAGCGGCATTATTACACTAAAAAAAACAGATAGCATTCCTAAGTTCACATAAGAGCTTATTATGCCTAGAACCATCGCTACAATGCAACTAATTGATAATTTGTCTATTCTGCTGAATTTAGATTTCATTTAAATAATTAGTAATTGTTTGATTTTTAGAACTTTATTTTTAGTTGAAGAATGAAATAAATAGATATGTCATTTGTGTAAATTCTGAATTAAGAAGTAAACATAATACTTTTTTAATAAATTGAAAATAGACTATTTAAGCTAAACCTAGAGTATTTATTCTTCATTCTAATGACATGCTTTTCTTAAAATCCATAACTGTAATATTGTGATTTTACAACCCAATTATATGTTTTATATCGTTACTATATTATGGATTGTTTTAACAATGTTATATTTATAACTTTTTAAGTTGTCTTTGACAAAAACTAAACTAGAAGCATGAATATATTAATAACTTCTGCAGGAAGACGAGTTTCTCTTGTAAGGTCATTTCAAAAGGAGCTGAAAAATATATACCCAAAAGGTAAAGTATTTGCTACAGACGCTAGTCCTGTATTATCAGCAGCTTGTCAAATTGCAGATGGTTTTTTCAAAGTCGCACGATTAGATGATCCTAATTATATTAACGATTTAATAGGTTTCTGTAAAACTTACGACATCAAATTAGTAATTCCAACAATTGATACTGAACTTCTTGAACTCGCAAAAAATAAAGAACGTTTTCAATCTGAAGGCATTATTGTTGTTATTTCTTCGGTAGATTTTGTGTCTAAATGTAGAGATAAACGCGTCATTCATGAGTTCTTTAAAAATCATAATGTAAACGTTGCTAAAGAGTACGCTAAGGATAATTATAAATTACCACTATTTATTAAGCCCATGGATGGCAGTAGAAGTGTAGATACTTATTTGATAAAATCAGAAGATGATTTAACAGATTACCATTTTAGTAATGATAAATTAATGTTCTTAGAGTATTTAGATCATGACCATTATGATGAATTTACTTGTGATTTATATTTTAGCAAAGACCATAAATTAAAGTGCGCAGTACCACGAAAACGATTAGAAGTTAGAGATGGTGAAGTTTATAAAGCCTTGACTTCTAATAATGCTTTGGTGCCTTATATAAAGAAAAACTTGAAGTTTATTGATGGAGCAGTAGGATGCTTAACAGCTCAGTTTTTTGTTCATAAAAGTGATAATGAAAAAATTTATGCCATAGAAATTAATCCACGATTTGGTGGTGGCTATCCATTATCTTATTTGTCTGGAGCTAATTATTCTAAATGGATTATAGAAGAATATGCTTTAGGAAATACCATTGAAGAGCAATTTGATACTTGGGAAAGTGATTTGTTAATGATTCGTTATGATGATGAAATTTTAGTACATGGATATAAAGGTTAATGAAAATACCGTTATTGTCTTTGACTTAGACGATACATTATATAACGAGTTAGACTATTTAAAATCGGCTTACAAGGCTATCGCTAAATCTTTAGAACCGAACAATTGGAAACCTTTATATTCAAAGATGTTTTCGTTGTATAGATGTAAAATTAACGTTTTTGGATTTCTTGCAGATACTTATAAAACAGAAATTGGTCCATTAGTAGATATGTATAGAAATCACCAACCAGATATTTTCTTGTTTGATGGTGTTATTGCTGTTTTTGATGCTATAAAAGCTAAAAACGGTAAAATAGGAATTGTTACAGATGGTAGATCTAAAACCCAAAGAGCCAAACTTAAAAGTTTAAATATTCTAAGCTATTTAGATACAATTATAGTTTCTGAAGAAATAGGTACTGAAAAACCAAGTGAAGTCAATTTTAAAGCTATTGAAAAAGCATTACCAGCAACTGAGTATTACTATATTGCAGACAACTTAAAAAAGGATTTTGTGGCACCAAATGTTTTAGGCTGGAAAAGTGTAGCTTTAATAGATAATGGTAAGAATATACATTTTGAATCTCATGCGTATATGAATCCTGAAAATTCAGCTCAATATTTTATTATAGACTTCAACGATTTTAATATTATTTAATAGTCTGAAATTAGTAGAGTTATTCTTTAGTACCAATAAATTCAGGCATGTCTAGAGTTTCTGAACTGCTAATATCCTTTCTATTAATTACTTTGTCTATTGTTTTTAGAAAAATTTTAAGATCTAAAGCAAAAGATTGATTCTTTACGTAATACACATCAAATTCAAATTTTTGTTCCCAACTAATGGTATTTCTACCGTTTACCTGAGCCCAACCAGTAATACCTGGAATAACGTCGTGTCTTCTGTATTGTCTTTTATTATATCGTTCTAGGTATTCTGGTAATAAAGGTCGCGGACCAATTAAGCTCATATCGCCTTTTAGAATATTTATAAGTTGTGGTAACTCGTCTAAAGAAAGTTTTCTGCAAAAGTTGCCAATCTTAGTCACACGCTCTGATGCAGGTAATAAATCCCCATCTTTATCAGTTTTGTCTGTCATCGTTTTAAACTTAATAATGGTAAAAATTCTACCATTTTTACCCGTTCGAGCCTGGTAGAAAAACGGTTTTCCATTATTGAGTATAAATAGACAGATGATTAGAACTATAAATAGTGGCGAAATAATTAAGAGTCCAAAAAATGCGACTAAAAAATCAAAAATCCGTTTTATAAAATTGCCGTATAGTTTCATTTCGTTAAATTTTAAGAACACTTTTTATTAATTGTACTAAATCATTATTTATAATATTAACATCAAAACGTTCTTCTGCATATTTTCTACTGTTTGTTCCCATGTCTTTTATTTTATCAGGATGTGTAATAAAATATTCCATAGGTTTAACTAAAGCTTCTAAATTTTGAGGTTCAATTAAAAAGCCATTTTCACCTACTTTTACAGCTTCTCTGCAACCAACAGAATCAGTTGTAATAATTGGATTACCGCAAGCACAGGCTTCTAGCGTTGTTCTAGGTAAACCTTCTCTATAGTAACTTGGCAATACGAAGATGTCATTTTTGTGCAAGTGTTCTTCTATATTATTTTGTTTTCCATGAAAAACAATAATACCTTCTTTGTGCATTTCATTAAGTTCATCTTCACTAATAGCAGAAGGAGAAGTTTCAGGTGCACCAATTAAATTAAAGACGGCTTTAGGATATTTCGCTTTTAATAATTTTGCGGCTTGCATGTAAAGTGCAATGCCTTTTTCTTCAATTAATCTAGCGACTAATAGAAAGCTTACTTTATCTGAAGCATGCTTCTCTTTAAATGTAAATTGATTGAGATTAACACCAGATCCGCTTACAAAATCTACACGTTGTTGTTTAGAAATTACTTTTCGGTCTAAGAATAATTGATAATCATCTTTGTTTTGAAATACAATGATTTTATTCTTTCTAATGGAAAGTTTATACAATATTTCATTAAAACGTTGTAACGTTCGCGCTTTTGCAGAGAGACCAGTAAATGCATAACCAAGTCCTGTAATTAGAGAAATAACTGGTATTTTACAACTGTTAGCAGCCATAGATCCGTAAATCACTGGTTTTACAGTGTATGGAAATACTAAATCAATCTTGTTGTCTTTCATTATAGACTTTAATTCTTTAATAGATTTTAAATCATTTAAAGGATTTAGTCCTGTGCGTTGCAAATTAAACTCAATAGGAATCGCTCCCATAGCTTTAATTATTTCAGTATCACTTTCTGTATATTCTGGTGCTGCAGTAAAGACTTCAAAGTTGTTAGCGATTAAACTTTTAATAAAATCACCTCTAAAACGTATTAAAGAGCCAGCAAAAGATGCAATAAGTAATATTCTTTTTTTATCCATCTTTTTTAGTTTTGTTTCAGGAAATTATATTTATACCATTTTTGGAAACAGTAATAAGACCACACTCTAAACGTGCTATCTTTTTTACTATCTAAATGGTCTTTTACTAATTTGGTAATAACTTCAGTGTTAAATATGCCTTGAGATTTAAGTAATTGAGGTTCAATATAACTTTCTAATTCTTTTCCTAGGCTTTGTCTTAACCAATCTCCAGTTGGGCTTCCAAAACCGCTTTTTCCTTTTTCTAAAAACTCTGCAGGAAACTGATCTCTAAAAGCTTCTTTTAAGATATACTTTTTGTTCCAGCCTTTCATTAAATAATTCTCGGGTAAGGTATTGGTAAATTCCCATAACTCTCTGTTTAAGAAAGGAGCTCTACATTCTAACGAGGTCATCATGCTCGTCCTATCTACTTTTGCTAACATACCTCCTTCTAAACTTAACACTTTATCTACAAGTCTAAAATCTGTGAGCGTTTCTATTTTTTGTTTTCCTAAAACAGCTTTGTATTCTTGGAAAATATCAGCATCGAAATAATCTGGAGACATAATTTCAGCTAATTGATGACTTGTATTCGCTAAAGAAATTATATTCCAATAAAACTCACCGTTGTAGTCTATAGAATTTAAGAGTTTATTAATTTGAAATTTTTTACCACGCGTATCATCTTTATTAATTAGATACTTATTACTCAATTTTGAAATACTTTTATGAAGCCCTTTAGGAACAACACTTGTGTATTTTTTATTCATTTTACCAATGTAATACTTGTTGTAACCACCAAATACTTCATCTCCACCATCTCCCGTTAAAGCAACGGTTACATGCTCTCTAGTTTTCTCGGATAATAGGTGAGTAGGTAAGGCTGCTGTATCTGAGAAAGGTTCATCGAAATTGACTAAAATTTCATGTATGTTATTTTTAAGATCGTTTTCATCAATAATAAACTCATGATGATTGCTGTTTAGCATTTTTGCAACGACTCTAGATTTATCAGTCTCGTCGTAAGATGCTTTTTTAAACCCAATAGAAAATGTATCTATTTTTTTGTCTGTGGTTTGCGCTAAACACAACGAAATTATAGAAGAATCAACACCTCCAGATAAAAAAGTTCCTAAACCAACATCTGCAATAGATCTGCTATCTACACTTTTATAAACGAGATCCTTTGTTTTTGACTTGGCATCATCAAAAGAAATGTTGATTGCCTTTGGTTTTGGTTCGGTATTTATTTTATGAATTGTAGTACTGTGTGAAGCTAAATCATATGCAATATAATGATTGGCTTGTAACTTAAAAATGTTGTCGTAAATAGTATGTGGTGCAGGAATATATGTGAGTCTAAAATAAAGATTTAACCCTTTTTTTGAAATGTTAGGAGTAAAATCGATGGTGTTTATAATGGATTTTAATTCTGAAGCCCAAATAAATTCTGTATCAGTATGTGTATAGTAAAGTGGTTTTTCTCCAAAGAAATCACGAGCAATAAATAGCTTGTTAATTTTTTTGTCGTAGATACTAAATCCGTACATACCATCTAGCCACTGAAAGGATTCTGTACCATATTTCTCATAGGCTTTTAAGATAACTTCGGTATCACTAGAAGTTTTAAAAGTAACACCTTCTGCTTCTAATTTTGATTTTAGGACTTTATAATTATAGATTTCGCCATTAAAAACAATAACGATTTGTTTATCGTCCGAAAATATAGGTTGCTTACCTGAAGATAAATCAATAATAGATAATCTTCTCATTCCCATACCAACCGTAAATTGGTCAGTTTCTTCAGAAAATAAACCGTCCTGATCTGGTCCTCTATGAATAATGAGATTATTCATTGTATTAAGGACAGCTGTTATATCGTCTTTATTTCTATTGGTTTTGGTTATGATACCGTTTATTCCACACATAATTTAATTCGTTTTGGATAAAAGATTTAGGCTGTAGTTTTTATAATATCTAAATATTCTTTTAAGATATTATTTTTTTCAAAGTCTTTTATTCGTCTTTGACCATTTGTTTTACATGCTTCAATAAAAGTGTTATTATTTACAAAATAACCAATACCTTTTGTCATAAGGTCGGTATTTTTTATTGGAACTAAAATTCCGTAATCGGTTATCATTATATCTTCTTTTGGTGAGGATAACTCCATAATTTCACTCGGACCAGACTGACAATTAGTAGTTAAAATTGGTAAGCCGCACGCCATGGCTTCTAACACCACATTTGGAAACCCTTCATGATTAGAACCAAAAATAAATAAATTTGCAGCTTTTAAATATTTGTAAGGGTTTGGATCAAATCCCATTAAAAACACCTGATCACTAATATTAAGTTTTTCAATGAGTTGTTCTAATTGATCTTGCATATCACCGACACCAAAAATATATAATCTTACTAAGGGATTCTGTAATTGATGAATGGCTTCTATGAGCATAATATGGTTTTTACCAATATCTAATCTACCAAGTGTGATTATATTAAATTTTTCATCATCAAAAAATGAATCTATTGGTTCTATACTATCAATTTTAGCTAAATCGATAGGATTATGAACAACACGCATGATGCTAGAAGGCACTTTGAAATTTTCGATTAAATCTTCAGCATTTCCTTTGGAATTTCCAATAACAATATCCGATTTTTTATATAATAATTTAATCAAGGTTTTATTGAAGTTAGACTGAAAACCCTTGTAGCTATATTGTAGAGTAGGGAAGGCTAGTTCGTTTGTTATAATTTTAAAAGGATGCTTTGTTAATTTACTAGCAATAATATTTATAAAATTAGGTCTAGTAAGAAGGCTTACACTATGTGTGATTTCTAGCTTCTTTAATAATTTTGAATACTTATAAGCAAGATATGGTATTTTCAAAGCTTTTAATATACCATTCTCAAAACCATCAGACTTTTCAATATAATGTATTGGTAAGCCTTCTGGTAATTCGTATTTTATTAATGTATTCATTAAAATTAAATGCACATCAATATTATTTTTTACGCAATAATCTAGTATATATGAAGCTTGTCTTTCTGCTCCACCTCCTGATAACGAGTATATGAATAGTCCTAATTTCATCTTATTTCAATCTTTTTTGGTGAACTTTAATGAATAGGTCTTCGTATTTAGGTAAAATAATTTCACTGCTATACCTACTACTTACTGATGTACTAACATCTACAGGATTATAAGTGTAATTAGAATTAATTTTTTCTAGCTCTGCTACAAACTCTTTTACATCGGTAACTATTTTACCATTTACATCTGTGTATATAATTTCATTTATTCCTCCTGGTGCATCAATGGCAAGTACAGGTGTACCAACCATACAACTTTCAATTATAGCATTTGGAAATCCTTCTGTATAGGAACCTTGAAGGTATAAATCGCTTTCAGATAAATATTTAGAAACTTCTTTAGTGAAGGGAATATAGGTGATTTTATCGCTTAAATTACAACGCTCTATTTGATCGAAGATGTCCTTTTCTAGAACTCCTTTTCCAATTATAGTATAATGAAAATCGAAACTAACTTGTGATAGAGCTTCAATAATTCTATGATGCCCTTTCTGTGGATCTAATCTTGCAACTGTGATAAAACGAATAGGATTATTTCTAGTTTGTCTTTCTTTAACTTGAAAATTAGAAGTAATAGGATTATTAATAACAACGAGTTTATCCGCTTTTATATTGAAATTTTTATGAAAGTCATCCAGCATATCTTGAGATTGACAAATTACTTTATCAAAAAAAGCGAATCGCTTATCGACTAAAAAAGCTAAAGGTGACTTTTTTTCTTCTCTCTCGTAGTTGGCTAATACGCTTAAAACATTAACCTCTCTGGCAATAAATGCCGTTTTAGGAAATAAAACAGACATAAAACCAGTAACTGTGTTAAGGTGTTCTATAGCACTTACAAGAATATCTGGTTTAGATGTTTTGATATATTTAAATAATGAAACGAGGCTTTTTGAAACTTTTGGTTTTTCTAAATAAACAACATTGATATTTTTTATATCATAGGAAGCATCCTTAGAATAACCTATAATGAGTAACGTTGAATTAAACCTTGTAGAATCTATGTTTTCTGCTACATATGACATAACGCGCTCTGCACCACCTGGTAATAGGTTGGGAAGTGCGAATGTGATATTAATTTTATTTGATGCCATAGTTAATTATTTTTTCTAAGGTAACCTTCAACTTGTTTTGCAGCTCTTTTATGACCATAACACGTCCAGTGACCATCATAATCAAACGTCCAAGTACTATCATTACTAGAATCTAGCAGTAATGTATTAAACCCAATATTTTGACACATTTTTATAATATAGTCACTAGAATTGGGATGAAAAACCAAAGTTTTATTTTGAACAGCGTAATTAGCTTTTACAAAATCTAATAGTTTTGAGACTTCCGTCTTGTATTCAGGCTTATTAGAAATTTCAATCGTATTTAATATAGGTTCAGCTTCTTCATTATTTATATTTAACGGAAACCTATTATAGAGATAGTATAATAGTTTCCAGTTATATAATATTTTTTTTAAGCCAGGTGCTTTCATTTCACCATATTCTATAGTATTAGTTTCTATATTTAATTGGGTAATGTCTTTCATTAATTTGACTTGCGTAATACTTTCGTAAAAATCGTCGTCAGTAACATAAATCAATGAATTTATGGGCTTTAAGGAGTCCATTTGTTTACTAATTTCCATAGCTTCAATCATCGAGATGCCAGAACGGCCAACTTCCATAAAGTTGTAGTCTTTTATGTTAGAACTTAGAAACGCAGATTGATGACACTCATTGGGATTCATGAAGTTTTCTATAAAAGAATCTCCAATAATCATAATAAGGTTGTCGTAGCTTTTTGGTAATTCGCCAGGCCATCCCAATTTATTTATAGTCCACTGATGATCGCCACCTTTCCAGTAACCATCTTGGTTTGGAAAATATTTTTGAATACCATGATCATCAATAGTTCTTTGAGGTATGTCTGATGTCGCATGTGTTAACCTCACAACGACTTCTCCAACAACTATTGTTATTAGTAAAAACACGATTATATTTATTAATAGTTTTTTCATAATTAAAACTGAAAATATATAAATTGTTGTTCTTCACCTGTAAAACTAAACATCAATACAATGAGTAATATATAAAAAGCCCAACGTACTGGTTTTTTCATAAAGTCTACTTTTTCAATGGCATATTCGCCACTTCGTCCCAGCCATTCTGTAATAATAAAAAACAGCACTAACGATAATATGGTAATCGGTAATACTTCAATCTTAGAGAACATAGATGGTGTAAACATGTGTTGTAGATAAGACAACGCGTGAGCTACAGAATCTGCTCTAAAAAACACCCAAGCAATTAATGTAATAAAGAATGTAAATGCTATTTGTCCAAATTCTTTTAGACTTGGAAAATATTTTCCTTCTGCTACTAAATCAGTGTTTACTCTATTCTTTTTGGCTAATAATAAAGGTAAAAAGTAGAGTGCGTTTAACGCTCCCCAAATTACAAAGGTCCAATTGGCTCCATGCCAAAATCCGCTGACGATAAAAATAATAAAGGTGTTTCTAATTTTCATTTTAAGACCACCTCTGCTTCCTCCTAAAGGAATATAAAGGTAATCTCTAAACCATGTAGAAAGCGAAATGTGCCAACGTCTCCAAAATTCTGCTATATCTCTAGAGAAATAGGGGAATGCAAAGTTTCTTTTTAAATTAAAACCAAATAATCTTGAGATACCAATAGCAATATCCGAGTACCCAGAAAAATCTCCATAAATCTGAAAAGCAAAGAAGAACGCACCGAGTAGGAGAGTGCTCCCATTATATTCCGTGTGATTATTAAATATAATGTTGGCATATTTAGCACAATTATCTGCAATAACAATTTTTTTGAATAATCCCCAAAGTACTTGTCGTAAACCATCAACGGCATTTCTATAATCGAACTTTCGTTCAATAGAAAATTGTGGTAATAAATTGGTTGCTCTTTCTATTGGGCCAGCTACTAATTGAGGAAAAAAGCTTACAAATGCCATAAAACCTACAAAATCTTTAGTCGGTTCTAGCTTTTTATTATAAACATCAATAGTATAACTTAAGGTTTGAAACGTGTAGAAACTAATACCTACTGGAAGTACAATATTTAAGGTATTGATGCTTAATTGTGAGCCAAAAAATGAAAATGAGTCTATTAAACTATTTACAAAGAAGTTGTAATATTTAAAGAAACCTAAAAAACCAAGATTTACACAAATGCTTATCCATAATAAAATCTTTCTGTTTTTTGGTTTTTCGTTTTTTCCTAATGCAATACCTATTGAATAATCTACTAAAGAGCTAAATAGTATTAACGCAAGAAATCTCCAATCCCACCAACCATAAAACACATAACTTGCAATTGCTATTAGCAGGTTTTGAGTCTTAATGTTTTTACCACCAATAAGCCAATAGAGCCCGAAAACTATTGGAAGAAATATAAAAAATTCTAAGGAATTAAATAGCATACTATTGCTTTAGTGGTTGTTTCTTGTTAATTTGTTTAAAGATATCTGTAAGCTGTAAACTTGCTTTTTTAGCACCTTTATAGTTAGCATGGTGGTAATCTGCAAAATCTTGATCTTTGTAAATGTATTGATCACTTTTAAAGCTGTTAAGATCAAAAAACGGCACTTTTTCTTCTGTTAAATAAGATGTAAAATAGGTTGCTTCATCATCAGTTTCTGTTAATTCAATCCTTGTTGGTGGATACGCTGTTCTAACACATATTAATTCTGCATTATGAGACTTTACGAGGTCTTTTATTTTGTTGAAATAGTTATTAAATCGGTCTTTGCTAAACGTAGAGGTTTCAAAATTTTCAATAGGTTGAAAATTAGAAATATCATCATCACTTACTATTTGCGTATCGTACAAATAACCTTTGATCCAAGTATCTTCATTTCTAACTAATTTGTTGTTAGAAAATAGACTAGCCAAATCTTGCTTTATATAATTATTGAACTTAAAAACAGGAATGCTATAGTTTAAAATCCCAGTAGTTCCGTAACCATCATATACTAAATTCAATTTTCTTTCAGTAGAATTAAAGAATGATGAATTAGAAAATGTTTGAAAGTAATCGTAAGACGTATCTGAAGCTTCAAAAAACATATCTATAACGACATATTTAGGGGATTGGTAATCAAAAATTTCTTGTAAAGAATAATACGTCTCTGCAATATCTTGTGCAGAGGTAGCCATATTATAAGAGTTTGTATGTAATACAGAATCTATAATTTTTGGATTAAAAGCAGCATAACATCTACTAGTACCAATAATTATAAGGTCTAAAGAATTTTTGTTTTTATGAATAGCTTCCCATTTAAGATAATTTCTATTTGTTTTATTCTGTACAGATTTATACGTAGGATATTCATAGATACCAGCGATTATAGCATTTACTATAATAAAAGCTAATAGACCTAAGGCAAACTGTTTTAAGAATTTTTTCATATTTTAATTTAAAACTGAAAATAAATAAATGCTTGTTCTTCTCCTGCAAATAGGAACATGAGCATAATTAACACTAAATAAAAAGACCATCTTAAAGGTTTATTTATTTTATCTATTCGTTCCAACGCATATTGTCCGTGTCTTCCAAGCCATTCTATGGTTATAAAAACGGCAACTAAAAATAAAACCGTATAAGGTATAAGTGCGGGTTTTGAAAACAATGAGAAGTTTAGCATGTCTCTTAAATAACTAAAGGCATGACTAACGGAATCTGCTCTGAAAAATACCCAAGCGACTAAGGTTATAAAAAAGGTCGCTAGCATTTGTAGGGTTTCTCTAAAACTTGGAAGCATTTTGTTTTGTGCAACTACATCTGTATTTACTCTGTTTTTGTTAGTTAGTAATAATGGTAAAAAATAAAGCGCATTTAAGCCTCCCCAAATTATAAAAGTCCAATTGGCTCCATGCCAAAACCCACTGACAAGAAATATGATAAAAACGTTTCGGATTTTTTTATTTAAACTTCCACGACTTCCACCTAAAGGAATATAAATATAGTCTCTAAACCACGTTGATAAAGACATATGCCAACGTCTCCAAAATTCTGCAATATCACGAGAGAAGTAAGGGAAAGCAAAATTTTGTTTTAAGTTAAACCCAAAGAATCTAGAAATACCAATAGCAATATCTGAGTAACCAGAGAAATCACCATAAATCTGAAAGGCAAATAAGAAAGCTCCTAAAAGCAGTGTGCTACCAGAATAGTCGTCTGAGTTATTAAATATAATGTTGGCATACTTTGCACAGTTATCTGCAATAACAACTTTTTTAAACAAACCCCAAATTACCTGACGCATGCCATCTACTGCATTAGCATAATGAAATTCTCGTTTTTTATAAAATTGAGGTAATAAATTGGTTGCTCTTTCAATAGGACCTGCAACTAATTGAGGAAAGAAGCTTACAAAAGCAAAAAAGGCGACTATATCGTTAGTAGGCTCTAAGCGTTTGTTATAAACATCTATGGTATAGCTTAAGGTTTGAAATGTGTAAAAACTTATACCAACAGGAAGCACAATATTTAGTGTATTGATACTTAATTCTGATCCAAAAAATGAAAACGAATCTACAAAGCTTTCAATAAAGAAATTATAGTATTTAAAGAAACCTAGAAAACCAATGTTAATACAGATACTAGTCCATAATAAGATTTTACGTTTATGTTGTTTCGTTTCTTTACTAAGTAAAACACCAATGCCGTAATCTACAAACGAACTAAAAATAATTAGAGAGAGGAATCTCCAGTCCCACCAGCCATAAAACACATAACTAGCAATGACTATCAGTAGGTTTTGTAACTTTAGTTTTTTGCCTAAAACAAACCAATAGAGTATAAAAACTATGGGCAGGAATACAAAAAACTCTAGCGAATTAAAAAGCATATATACTTAAGTTTTAGCCGTTTTATATGACATTACATACTTTCGGAGAGTAAATATGTTATATAATAATTGAAACATCAAAATTAATCTTTGAATTGGTACTTTAATACTTTTATCGGCATGATTAATTTAGGCGCGCTGCTTATTGTTAAAGCTGATATTAAAAGAATTAAGTGTAATACAAGGTTTGAGATAGTACTACTTTTAGATTAAGTAGAGACTTCCTCTTCAAGTTCTTTGACTTCGTCTGATTTTTTCTTTGGGTTAAAATCTAAAAGGTAGCCTAGGTAAACAAACAAGGCCATTAAGTAGGGCTGATTAATTATACTCTGTAAGCTTAACATAAATATGCATAGTGCAATTAAAACAGGAAGTACAAAATACCGAACATGTGGAGGACTAGATATGGCTCTGAGGAAATATTTTCCTAACATAAATAAAAAGAATAAGAGAACAAATATTCCAGCATCTGCCCAAACACCTAAAACCGTATTATGCGCATGATGAGAGTTTGCAAAATCTAATCCGTTACCAAATAAAGGATTTTTAAATATATAGTACAATAGTTCATTGACTAATTGGCTTCTTCCAGAGTCGTCTACTTTATCAAAATTAAATGATAACATGTTAACAATATTATTTATTTTATCCCGTTGTTGTCCAACCAAATTTAGGTTTGCTGTAATATGGTTTAGGTTTAATAGAACAACATAAAAAACGGGTAATAATATAATACCAAATATGATTCTAATACCACTGAAAAACTTATAATTAAGCATAACTAAAGAAATAACAAAGACCATAAAGCCTGTGTTAGAGAAGGTAATAAATAGACAATAGGCCACTACAGCTAAAAGAATTAATCTAATAATTTTCAGAAATTTATTTTCAGGCTTAAAATTTTTATAGAGGAAAACAAAGGAAATAATAGAGACTAATGCCATTTGATTAGCATCTCCATAAACTCCAGAAGCTCTGTCAATAATAAATATATTTACACCCGCTAATTTATCTAAATCAAAGTTGATACTTTTCCAATAAATACAAATAAAACACGATATAGCAAATGCCATAAGTGCTACTTTTTCAAATAAAACTCTATGATCAGATACACTTAAGTAATAGTAAAACCCTAAAACATAGAAAAAGGGAATTGTGCTCAATAAAATGCTAGAAGGATTGTTATGAATAGCTCCTGCCATAATAGCGAAGACAAAATACATAAGAAAAAATATTATCCACAACCTGGAGGTTTTAGAAAGCTCATCTTTATGTTTTAACATAAGTACAGTTCCTAATAAAATAAGTCCCAGATTCACATATGCTATAATCTGAGCAAGCGTAGTAGATAATAAATACGTAACTAATACTTGTAAATTTAATAGCGTAATTACAAAGGGAACTAGAAAACAAAGATGTATGAATGCTTTATTTTTCATTCTTTAAAGTGTTTCAAAAATATCTAAATACTTAGCGTAAATAGTTTCCATTTTATATTTATCTAAAGAATTGATACCATTTTTAGCTAATTTTTTTCGTTTTTCAGGGTTTTTAATTAATACATCTAATTTTTCGCACATCTGTTTTGAATTTTGATCTTCGACTAAAATACCATTTACGTTATGTGTAATTATTTCAGCAGGTCCAGAAATACAATTGTAAGAAATACAAGCCATGCCTTGTGACATAGCTTCTAATAATACTAATGGTAAACCTTCAAAACGTGACGTCATAATGTAGATCTCAGCATCTTTCATAAGATCTGAGACTTTAGAAGAAAACCCTTCAAAGATTACTTTGTCCGTTAAATTTTCTTTTTGAACTAGGGTTTTTAAGAATTTTGTGCCTTCATCGCCACCACCAACAAGTTTCAATTTCCAATCTGGATTATTTGCTAAAACCGGTCCAATCATTTCTATTAAGCTATCAAAACCTTTATGATGATATCTGTCTAGAGCACCTACGGCTAAAATTGTTTTCGTTCTATTTCGGTGTTCTTCTTGATAAACGTCAAATGAACACGGATTTGGCATTACAGAAACATTGATATTTCTCTTTTTATAAAACTCTTTGTCAAAATTGGTAAGTACAGTTAATGCATTACTAAATTTATAACCATACTTACGAGTGAATCTACCAATAAAATCAGTTTCTTCTAAATGATTATTGTGTTCTGAAGCAATAAGTTTAATACCATAAAATTTACTTACTAATATACCTATCAAGTTGGTCTGAATCATAAAACTGATAAGAACATCTGGTCTATTTTTTTTATGATAATAATATTGAGTTAAGTTTTTGAAGCTTCGTATCATGTGATTTTTGATACTTCCATGATGCAGCTTAATACGTTTAATGCCTTCGTTTGGTTGCCATACATCGGGCTCATTAAATGTTATAATTGAAACATCATGTCCTTTCTCATTAAAATAATTTGCTAATGAAACTAAAACACGTTCTGCTCCTCCAGAAATAAGTGAATTTACAAGAAAATCAATTTTCATTAGTCAAGTTTTTTATATTGTTTATACGTGTACCCGAAATAAAAGCAACTACTTATAATAAAGACTAAAGAGGTACTTAGCGCTAATCCATAAACACCATAATATTTAATCAATATCGTATTTAAAATGATGTTTATGGCTAAATTGGCTAAAGAAATCCAAGCCATAAAACTATTCTTATTAATACTAGTTAAAAACTTTACGGTTATTAATGTACAAAGATAGAAAGGAACATTTAGAAATAAAATTTGTTGAATAGCCGAAACCTTTATAGTGTCTTCATGTGTAAACTGATCTCTTTCTAACCATAATTCTACAATCCAATCAGAGAGAAAAACACCAATAAGTACAGCAACTAGAACACCAATAAATACTAATTTTAAAATTTTAAACAAATATTGATATGCAGATTTAAGATCTTCATTAACTAGTCTCGAAAAATGAGGTAATAATACATTTCCTAAAGACATAATAACTATAGCAACTCCAAAGGCAGGCAATCTATTGGCATAGTCTAAGGCGGCTAAAGAGCCAACTACAAGTTGACCAGCGAAAAATTTATCTACTATAATATTCATTTCAGAAAGAAAGCCAGATGATATTTTTGGTGGTAGTTGTTGTATCATTAATCGGGAATTAGCATTCAAAATTGGTTTTCCCAAAGAAAATATATTGTATTTAAGTACAAAGATTAATATAAATAAAAAGCTAACAATTGAACCCGCTAGAGCACCATAGGCTAAAACCATAGATCCTAAAGTATCAGTTAAGTAGAAAAGAAAAAGGATCATGGTTACTATAGGTAAGAATCCAACAACAGTAGATATTAAAAACCGATTGTCAATTTCTAATAATCCTGAAAGTACAGATCCAATTCCCCAAATAAAGACACAAGGTAAAAGCACATAGAATTGATCTTTTACGAGTTGATAATTTGCATCTGGATTATTTTTATAAATAAAATCTAAAAAGATATCTATAGAAAAGTAAGAAATAATCATAGAGATTACAGAAATACCAATGACCATTAAAAAAACAACACTTTGAAAACTAGACTTATTTCCATGGTTTTTTAATTCAGTAATATAATTAGGTATAAATAGGTTATTAAGTGAGCTAATAAAAACACTATTTATAAGTGTAGGAATTAAAGATGCAATTATAAAGGCATCTATGACTTCATTTAGGCCAAAAGTCCCTGCAATAATGGTCTCTTTATAGAACGCTAATCCTTTTACAAGAAAAGTGATAACAGCGACAATAATCATGCTTTTTATAACAGGATTCTTGAGCGCACTGTTTGCTTTTTCTATAAGTTTTTTTATGTGGTTTATTAGCATTATCTCCTAATCAAGGGTGTTGTATTATTGAAAATTGAATTATTATAATTAAGTGAAAATAATTGCATTAACCCTTGTTGTAGACCTTTTTAAACTACGTTATGCTTTTAATTATTGTCGCAACACTTAAAAAGCAAAGATGTAATTTTTTTTTTAAACACAGATTAATATTAGACCAAGTCCTATAGATTTAGGCTCAGTTATCGATTATTAGATAAACCGTTAATATTTATCGATATATGATATGCTATTTCAATAATTTTGGTTTTTTTTGTAAAAAAATCCGTTAAAGTGTTAAATGTTAGGTTTTGTAACGTCCGAGAAGATAAGTTAAAGCGTATATAATTGTAATGTTAAAAAATCAATTTACAACTATAGAATTTTACTTACAATTTTATTCTTTTTATCGAATAATTACGCTATTTAGTGTATTTTGTCGATTAAATTAGTCTTTAAACAATAAAACCTCTAATAATTTAATAAATTGCTCCTCTACTTATAAAATATTTCAATAGCCCCTATGAAATTTTCAAAATATCCCCTAGTATATCTCGTCACGTTAATATTTGTTTGTCTTTCATTTTGTAACCTTAATGCTCAGCAACCAGCTTTTCCTTCAGCTAAAGGTGCTGGTGGTTATGCATCTGGTGGTCGAGGCGGAGAAGTCATACATGTAACCACGTTAGATTGGGAAGCTGAAGGTGGATTAAAACAAGCGTTATTAACTACAGGTCCAAGAACAATTGTTTTTGATGTCAGTGGTGAGATTGATGCGTCTACAGAACCACAATGGGAATACCTTTTAGATGGCTCTAATTATGATAATTTAACCATTGCAGGACAAACGGCTCCATTAGGAGGAATTACAATTAAAACGTCTCAATTCTTTATACATAATCTAGATAATGTAATTATTAGATATATTAGATTTAGAAGGTCAGCTTCATCAGGATTTAATTCTTCAGCACTTTGGTTGAGAGGTTGTACCAACGTTATTGTAGATCATTGTTCTTTAAGTCATGGTGGTGACGAAACTTTTGATTTATCTTCTAGTGATGGAACGAGTGCTAATACAACGATTCAAAACTGTTTTTTTCAGGATAGTCAAAAGGGAATGATTTTAGGTACAGATACTAGAAACGAAGCTACAGTATTAGATGATTTGGGTAATTTTACATTAGTAGATAATGTGTTTATGAATATAGATCATAGGTTTCCAAATCCACAAGGGAATGGACAATATGATATTATAAACAACATCGTTTATAATTGGAAAAATAGATTAATTAGAATTACACAAGAGGGAACTTATAATATTTTGAATAATTATTATAAAACGGCAGACGATGGTTTAAGAAGACCAGGTTGGTTTGTGGGTGATGCAGTTATCGTTAATCAACTACAGAAAATACAGGCACAACCAGAAGATAACCCCTTAATATATACCGCAGGTAATATTATCACAGGCCAGAGAGAAACACCACAAACGGATGATAGAGATATGTGGACTTATTTTGCTGGTTCTCATGCGTCGTTTCCGGAAAATGATCTTGCTGCAGATAATTTCTTTACTACAACTCAATTTCCTTTAATAGGTAAGAGTTATACTATTAAAACAGCACAAGAAACCTACGACGATTTATTAACAGATGTAGGAACTAATAAAACGCTAAATGCAGATGGTACTATTAATAATTACTTAGACAGTAAGGATGAGTCTGATATATTAGTTATTAAGAACGATGAATTTGTAAGTGTAGATGCTAACTTTACGTATCCATCTGCTAGTGACGTACCATATCCAGTAATTCCAGAAAATCTTAGACCATCAGATTTTTATGTTTCTAATCCACATATTCCAGAAGCATACTTTCTAGCTAACGTACCAAGTGGAGAAGATCATAATGATTTTGCCCCAAGTGGTTACACATGGTTAGAAGAATATTTAAATGGAGTAGATCAATCATCATTACCACCAGTTAGTGTAGAGAGCGTAGTTGTAACTCCAAATCCCTCAGAAATTTTAATATCAGAAACGCTTCAATTAACAAAAACAATTTCACCTGCAAATGCTAATAATCAAAACGGAACATGGAGTTCTAGTGATGAAGATATTGCTACTGTAGATGAAAATGGTCTTGTTACACCAATTTCTGTAGGCGTTGTTGTAATAACATTTACAACAAGTGATGGATCATTCACAGATACCTCCCAGATAACAGTTTTTCCTGATGCGCTCCTAGCGAGCGCAGGTGCAGACCAACAAATTTGTGAAGGAGAATCTACCACGTTAACAGCAACAGGTGGTACAAGTTATCTTTGGAGTACAGGTGAAACTACAAGTAGTATAGAAGTGTCTCCATTAACATTAACCTCTTATTCAGTTATAGTATCTGACGATTATAGTCAATCTGAAGATGTAAGTGTAACAGTTACTGTAAATGCTTTGCCGTCAGTAGATTTAGGTGAAGATCAAATAATATGTGAAGGAGAATCAATTACATTAACAGCTAGTGGTGGAACTTCATATTTATGGAGTACAGGTGAAACAACAGCTTCAATTGAAGTAAGCCCAACATCAGATACCATTTATAGCGTAGAAGTCAGTGAAAATAATTGTTCTTCAACAGATGAAGTTATTATAACAGTAAATACAGCACCAGTAATAAGTGTTTCAGAAGATATAGTTATTGTAACAGGAGAATCAACAACACTTACAGCAAGTGGAAGTACGACTTACGATTGGAGCACAGGCGAAACATCTGCATCTATTATAGTAAGTCCATTAGTTACCACAACATACAGTGTTAGTTCTACAGCTGTTGGTGGATGTGTGAGTAATACAGAAACAATTACAGTAACTGTAATACCAGAAATTATAGCTGATGTTAATGAAGACAAAACTATTTGTAGTGGAGACACTGTAACATTAACAGCAACCGGAGGAACATCTTATTTATGGAATACAGGAGAAACTACAGCGACTATAGAGGTGAGCCCAAATGTAACAACAACTTATACAGTTACAGTAGAAGATGATTATGGTTATACGGATACTTCAGAAGTTACTATTACTGTAAATACAGCACCAACATTAGCGGTTTCAGAAGATATAGTTATTGTAACAGGAGAATCAACAACACTTACAGCAAGTGGAAGTACGACTTACGATTGGAGCACAGGCGAAACATCTGCATCTATTATAGTAAGTCCATTAGTTACCACAACATACAGTGTGAATTCAACAGTTGTTGGTGGATGTGTGAGTAATACAGAAACAATTACAGTGACTGTAATACCCGAAATTATCGCTGATGTTAATGAAGACGAAACTATTTGTAGTGGTGAAACTGTAACATTAACAGCAACAGGCGGAACGTCATACTTATGGAATACAGGAGAAACTACAGCGACTATAGAGGTGAGTCCAACTGTAACAACAACTTATACAGTTACGGCTGAAGATGATTATGGTTATACAGATTCAGTAGAGGTAACTGTTAATGTAAATGAAATGCCAAATATTACAGTTAACGACGATGTTTTTGTAATGATTGGAAACGCTATTACACTTACAGCAAATGGTGGCAATACTTATGCTTGGAATACAGGTGATACAACAAGTCAAATTACAGTAAATCCAGTTGTAACGACTACATATACTGTAACAGGTACTTCTGTAGGAGGTTGTCAAAATACAGATGAAGTTACAGTAACTGTTGTTGATGAATTGACAGCAAATGCAGGAGAGGATACTTCAATTTGTTTAGGGGAGAGTATTATGCTAAATGCTTCTGGTGGTCTAACTTATACTTGGAATACAGGAGGTACTGGTGCGTCACCAGTTGTTAGTCCGCTAGAAACTACAACTTATAGTGTTACAGTTACTGATGGTTTTGGAAATTCTGCTACAGATGATGTAGTTATAACAGTAAATTCTATGCCAACTGCCAATGCAGGAAACGATGAAGTTATTTGTGAAGGAGAGTCTGTTGTTTTAACCGCTGAAGGTGGTGATTCATATTTATGGAGTACAGGAGCTACCACAGCATCGATAACAGTAAATCCAGTTTTAGATATCACGTACAGTGTTGAGGTTTTTAGTAACGCTTGTTCAGATATTGATGAGGTAAGTGTATTTGTTCAACCAACACCAGAAATTACTTTAACTCAAGATTTAGTTATTATGAATGGGAATTCGGCAACATTAGAGGTTTCAGGTGCCGAATCTTACTTATGGAATACAGGAGATACTTCAAATTCAATAGTAGTAAATCCAACGGTAACCACAACATATAATGTTACAGGTTTTTCAGCAAGTAATTGTGAAGCTTCAGCAGAAGTAACAATAACGGTTGTGCCAGAAGTGAATGCAAATGCAGGAAATGATGTTGCTATTTGTTTAGGAGAGAGTGTTAGTTTAACGGCTTCAGGCGGAATTAATTATTCTTGGAATACAGGCGAGACTAATACATCAATGATAGTTAGTCCAATTGAAACTACAACTTATACAGTTACAGTAACTGACGATTTAGGAAATTCAGATTCCGATAGTGTAACAGTAACGGTTAATGAATTACCAACTTTAATATTAACTGAAGATGTTACTATTTTTGAAGGAGAGAGTATCAATTTAACAGTAAATGGTGCCGAATCTTATTTGTGGAATACAGGAGACACTTCAAACTCAATAGTAGTGAATCCAACGATTACTTCAACTTATAGTGTTACAGGTTTTTCATCAAGTAATTGTGAAACTTCAGCAGAAGTAACAGTAACGGTTGTACCAGAAGTGAATGCAAATGCAGGAAATGATGTTGCTATTTGTTTAGGAGAGAGTATTGCTTTGAACGCTTCAGGCGGAATTAATTATTCTTGGAATACAGGCGAGACTAATACATCAATTATAGTTAGTCCAATTGAAACTACAACTTATACAGTTACAGTAACTGACGATTTAGGAAATTCAGATTCAGATAATGTAACAGTAACGGTTAATGAATTACCTCTAATTAGTACAAGTGAAAACATTACAATAATAGAAGGGGAGAGTACTGAATTAATAGTAAATGGTGCTGTAGCATATTTATGGAACACAGGTGATACCTCAAGTTCTATAACAGTAAATCCTACTCAAACAACCATATATAGCGTTGTTGGGATATCAAATACGTGTACAAGTGAGCCATCGGAAATAATTGTTACTGTTATTCCGTTATTTCAAGCCTCAGCAGGTACAGATTCACGCGTTTGTGATAATGAGAGTTACGAAGTTATTTTAACAGCAACTGAAGGCGATAGTTATTTGTGGAGTACAGGAGAAACAACTCAAAGTATTGTAGTAAACCCTTTATCTACAACATCCTATTCAGTTACGGTTTCAGAAGGAATTCAGGAAGCCTCAGATGAGGTTATGGTTTATGTGGATCCGAGTCCTAATGTTGTAATAGCTAATGGTGAAAGTGTTGAAATTTTAAGTGGAGACTTTATAACATTATCTGCTTCTGGTGCTAATACTTATGAATGGAATAATGGAGCGTCACAACCTAATATAGCTGTGAGTCCTTCTGTAACAACAACCTACGTTGTAAAAGGATATATTGGGCAATGTTTGGATGAACAACAGATAATTGTTAATGTAATACCTAAAGTAGTTGCTGATGCTGGTGAAGATGTGTTAATCTGTGTAGATGACTTGGTTACTTTGACAGCAACTGGTGGAGATGAGTATGTTTGGAATACAGGTGAAACCACATCATCTATTTCGGTGTCACCGATAGAAACAACAGATTATACTGTTACAGTATTTAATGCTTTAGATTTTGATGAAGCTACAGTAAGAGTAGAAGTGGACTTAAATTGTACAACTGATACAATAGATAATCCAAATGAAGAAACACTAGAGGTGGCTTTAGATATTTATCCAAATCCAGCAAATGGCTTTGTAAATATCAAATTATCAGGTTCGCTAATAGTTTCAGATGTTCATATTTTTGATGTTACAGGAAAGCGAGTTAAACAAATTAGAATCACTAATGACGATTCAAACTTAACCACAACAGCACAAGTAGATATTAGTGCTCTTCAATCTGGAATATACTTTGTTAAGTTAATTGATGAAAATAATAATATCACAAAAAAACTTATTGTAAATTAATTTTAGCATTATATATGTAATTCAAAAAAGCATCAACGGTTAAACGTTGATGCTTTTTAAATTTTGCTTATTAGATAAGTTAAATATAAATCTTCGGTTTATAGATGTTTAATTTTTGAATAGTCTTTTCATAGTATTAATTTATCTCAAACCAAATTCATCATACCATTTACTTAAAACGTAAAGTTTCCAAACATGTGGTGTATGATCTTCTTTAAGTTCCATGTGTTCTGATAAAAGACGTTTAAATTTAGGCACATTTAGATTGGGTACTCTATTTAAGAAGTCATCATTAAGAGCTTGCATAAATTCCTCTTTAAGTTCGGTACGCATCCAATCACCAATTGGGACTGCAAATCCTCTTTTGGGTTGATTAAAAACATCTTCTGGAATATATTCTTTTAAGATATCCCGTAATATTTTTTTCTGTCGCCCTTTTTCATATTTAAAATGCATTGGTAGCGATCTTGCGTATTCTATAATTCTGTAATCTAAGAACGGACTTCTTACTTCAACAGAAAACGCCATACTCGCTCTATCTACTTTTACATTACTATCATTTTCTAGCCATAATTTTATGTTTAAATCTGCAGCTTTTTGTAAGAAAATGTTAGACCAAGTTTTGTAACCTTGGTAATGCTTCATGTAATCTTGTTTCTTTTCCTTTAAAAGAAATCCTTTTCTAGAAAAAATATTTTCAATAAAATCGTTTCTTCCTTTTGTAGTTAATGCATTTATAATTCTATGAGAATCCATACCAAAAAGCTTTAAGATTCCTGATTTAGCTATAAATTTTCTGAAGACATATGGAATGTCCATTATTCTCTTATTCTGCACTAAAGAGTCAAAATGCTCATAACCTATGAAACTTTCATCACCACCATCTCCAGAAAGCGCAACAGTTACATATTGTTTGGTAACATCATTTAATAATAACGAGGGTAGGGCAGAACTGTCTGCAAAAGGCTCGTCATAGACATCTGTTAGCTTTGGTATAAGTTTTAAAATATCACTAGGATTACAAATTGTAGTTTTATGATTTGTGTTTATAATCTCAGCGTATTGTTCTGCTATTTTACTTTCGTCATAATCAGGATCATCAAACCCTATTGAGAAAGTGTTTATTTGCTTATCAGATACTTTTGCTGCAATACTAGATATTAAAGCTGAATCAATACCACCAGATAAAAATGATCCAATTGGCACATCTGATTGTAATCTTATCTTAACAGCATCTAATAATAACTTATGAAGTTCTCGTTTTGCATCTTCATATGAAATATCTATTATTTTAACCGGTTTTAAGTTCCAATATTCCTCAATAGTTAGATTATTGTTATTTAAATCAATTTCCATTGAGTTACCAGGCGGAAGTTTAAATACGGTTTCAACAATTGTATATGGACTTGGAATAAACATGCAGTCCAAATACATTGAAATGGCATCATCGCTTACTTTTTTACCAGAAAGCATTGGTTTAATTTGACTACATATTTCAAATTTACCATCCTCCCAATAATAATAAAATGGTTTTACACCAAGCCTATCTCTAGCAGAGAACAGTTTATTCGTTTCGGCATCATAAATTGAAAACGCAAACATGCCATTTATTTTATCGAGAATTTTTTTTCCCCAATGTTTGTAGCCAATTAAAAGTACTTCTGTATCACTTTCAGTCTTAAAAATGTATCCTAAATCTTGAAGTTCTTTCTTTATGGTTTTATAATTGTAGATTTCACCATTGAAAACTATGGTGAAATTTTCATAACCCATAGGTTGGTTAGAGCGAGGGTCTAAGTCTAATATAGAGAGACGCAAGTGTCCAAACGTAATATTATTTATTTTTTCTATTCCAGTGAAATCTGGACCTCTAAATGAGATAGAATCAAGTTTTTCTCTTACTTCCGCTTCTTCAAATGGAATATTTGTTAAATAAATGCCACACATCGTACTTGGTTTTTGTAAAACATATTATTCTATAATCATCATTGTTGATTTTATGTAAACTATAAATCAAGATAGTCCTTAAAATAAAATGTTGATTTCTAAATTAATAATTTTATTCTATAATTGATAAAAGGCACTAAAATATGTATTTAAGTGCCTTTTTCGATATAATTAATATATTAAAATTTTATTTTCCTATTGAAGAGTATTCAAAACCAATCGCTTCCATCTCTTCTTTATCTAGTATATTTCTACCATCAAAGATAAATGCAGGTTTTTTCATTTGATTAAAGATCTTCGTCCAATCATAAGTTTTAAACTCATCCCATTCGGTCATGATAGCAATTGCATGCGCATCTTTTGAAGTTTCATAAGGATCCTCATAAGATTTTACTAAATCATTATTTTCTTCTTCAGATCTTGTATTTAAGTAATTAAGATCTGCTTGTACTTTTTTGCTTGTTACTTTTGGATCGTATACAGCAATATTTGCTTGTTCATTTAATAAATGATCTGCAACATAAATCGCCGCAGATTCTCTAGTATCATTTGTATCTTTCTTAAATGCCCATCCTAACATTGCAATTTTCTTACCAGAGACAGTATTATATAATGTGCTGATTAAATTATTAGAAAAGCGACGTTTTTGATGATCATTTAAAATAATAACTTGTTCCCAATAATCTGCAACAGCTGTAAGACCGTAACTTCTAGCAATGTATACAAGGTTTAGTATATCTTTTTGAAAACAAGAACCACCAAAACCAATAGACGCATTTAAAAATTTCGATCCAATTCTAGAATCCATACCAATGGCCTTAGCAACTTCATTTACGTTTGCTTCTGTGTGCTCACATAATTCTGAAATAGCATTAATTGAAGAAATTCTTTGTGCTAAAAATGCATTAGCAGTTAATTTAGATAACTCTGAAGACCAAACATTGGTTCTTAATATTCTTTCTTGAGGTACCCAACTTCCGTAAACGTTAGCTAAACTTTCTATAGCATCTTCAGACTCACCACCAATTAATACACGGTCAGGATTTAATAAATCTTGAATTGCTGTACCTTCGGCTAAAAATTCAGGATTAGATAAAATTTCAAATTTAACATCACTTCCTGTATTGTGTAAAATACTTTTTATAGCTTGAGCTGTTCTTACAGGTAACGTAGATTTTTCAACAATAATCTTATCAGTAGTTGCCACTTCAGCAATATTTCTAGCACATAATTCTACGTATTTTAAATCAGCAGCCATACCTTTTCCAATACCATAAGTTTTGGTAGGTGTGTTTACAGATATAAAAATCATTTCAGATTCTTTAATAGCTTCATCTATTTCTGTTGTAAAAAACAAGTTTTTACCTCTTGTTTCTTCTACGATTTCTGCTAAACCAGGTTCGTAAATAGGTAATTGTGATACATCTTCATTATTCCAAGCTGCAATTCGCTCTGCGTTAATATCAACAATAGTAACTTTTATGTTTGGATTTTTCTTAGCTATAATAGCCATTGTTGGTCCTCCAACATAACCAGCACCAATACAACAAATTTTTGTAATCTTCATGTGTTTAAATTTTCTTTGCTATGACTCAAATTTTAAAATAATGACAAATTTGACTTAATTAATTTAATTTCTATAATTTTATTCTGTAAAAAACCTCTTTTTAAGTTAAATTTCATTCGTTTAAAATGAAAATAAAAGGTTTATTTAATTTTTAATTAGTTATTTGTAATAGGTTTTAAACCAGTCTACAAAAGATTTTACTCCATGTTTTATGGACGTATTAGGGCTGTAATTGTAATCTTTAATCAATTCATCTACATCTGCCCAAGTTCGTTCTACGTCTCCTGGCTGCATCTCCATCATATCTTTAGTGGCTACCTTGTTTAGGTTAAGTTCTATTTCCTTAATAAAGTCTAACAACTTAACTGAGCTATTGTTGCCTATATTATATAGTTTATAATAGTCATCTGCTTCAATGCGCTCTTTTGTCGGTTTTTCTATAACTCTAACAACACCTTCAACAATATCATCAATGTAAGTAAAATCACGCTCCATATTACCATGATTAAACACTTTAATAGGTCTATCGTTTGCGATGGCATCTGTAAATAAAAACATAGCCATATCCGGTCTTCCCCATGGACCGTAAACCGTAAAGAATCTAAGTCCGGTTGTTGGAATTTTAAATAAGTGGCTGTAGGTGTGCGACATTAATTCATTACTCTTTTTTGTCGCAGCATATAAACTAATCGGGTGATCTACATTGTCGTCGGTAGAAAATGGAATTTTTTTATTCATTCCATAAACACTAGAACTACTTGCATAAACTAAATGCTTAATAGCATTATGTCTACAGCATTCTAATAGATTTAAAAATCCAACAACATTAGCGTCGATATAAGTATCAGGATTATCTATACTGTTTCTTACACCAGCTTGTGCTGCAAGATTACAAACAATATCAAATTTTTCTTTTTTAAATAATCCAGGAAGTTCTTCTCTATCCTGTAAATTCATTCTTACAAAAGAGAAGTCATTAGATTTACTTGTACATACCTTATTAAATTCAGAGGCTTCGGCTTTATCAATTCCTAGTTCGTTAAGCCGTGCATACTTTAAGTTTACATCATAATAATCATTTAAATTGTCTAACCCTACAACTTGATGACCTTTAGATAAAAGAACTTTAGAGGTGTAAAAACCTATAAACCCTGCTGCTCCTGTTACTAATATTTTCATAATGTATCTTTTTATGTTTTATTAAGGAAATTCAAATATTAAAATTTAGTTTGTAATCTCTAAATTTAATATGCAACATTTTTGATTTATTAGATGTCTGTATAGTTTATATCGAGGAGTGTAACAATTGAATCACAGTTTTTTACCATTAGTTCAAGATCACGCTCTTTATAACTGTTTTCTATAAGGTAGACTTTACAAGAATCTATTTTGGTTTTACTTTTTGAAAAATCTACGCTACCAAATTTCACTAAGTTAATAACCACGGTTGAATCCAAGGATTGTTTTGCTATAAATTTAATAGCATTATCTGAATACTGAAAAGGCTTAGAACTGATGTTTTTTGTAGTTCTTGCATTTGGACTATAATCACAAGAAGCATCTTTTCCGTTTAAAAAAAACATAAGAAGAATTAACCCGATGCCAAAACCTCCAAGGTAATAGCCTAAACGATGTATAAATTTCATAATTAAAAATATGAGAGCTTATTAAGCTTTAAAAAATAGATTAGAAAATTAATAAATTAGCATCACTAAAATCCAAACCAAACCATTCTGCAACAGATTTATTGGTTAAAATGCCATGGTAAAAATACAATCCATTTTTTAAACCGCGATCAAATCTCAGGGCATTTTCTATGCCACCATATTCTCCAATTTCTAATAAATAGGGAGTGAAGATATTACTTATTGATACTGAGGCGGTTCTAGAGTATCGTGCTGGAATATTTGGTACACAATAATGAATAACTCCATTGTATTCAAAGGTTGGCTTATCATGTGAAGTAACTTCACTTGTTTCAAAACAGCCGCCCATATCAATACTAACGTCTATAACAACAGATCCATTTTTCATATGGCAGAGCATACTCTCTGTTACAACAACTGGCGCTCTATAAATACCACGAACAGCTCCAATGGCAACATCGCAGCGTTTTAGGGCTTTTAAAAGGTTTTTGGGTTGCATGGTAGAGGTGTAAATAGTACGTCCTAGGTTATTTTGAAGTCTACGAAGTTTGGTAATAGAACTGTCAAATACTTTAACGTTTGCTCCTAAACCAATAGCAGAACGTGCTGCAAATTCTCCAACTGTACCAGCTCCTAAAATTACAACTTCCGTTGGAGGAACACCATTGATGTTACCCATCATTAAACCATTACCACCATTAACATTAGAAAGTAATTCTGAGGCGATTAATATAGAAGCTGTTCCTGCGATTTCACTTAAAGAACTTACAGCAGGATAGGCACCATCATCGTCTTTAATATACTCAAAAGCTAAGGCTGTAATTCGTTTTTTTGCTAAAGCTTCAAAATAAGATTTTGATTGTGTTTTTATTTGTAACGCAGAAATTAAGAGCGTTTGCGGATTAATAAGTTTTATTTCATCTAAAGAAGGTGGTTCTACTTTAAGAATAATAGGGCAGGAGAATACTTTTGCTGTATCCTTTGTAACTTCTGCTCCAGCTTCACTATAGGTTTTGTCTTTGAAATTAGCTCCTTCTCCAGCGCCAGACTCAAACAATACGCGATGTCCATTAGCTGTTAATGCAGAGACTGCATCTGGTGTTAAACATACGCGACGTTCTTGAAAATGAGCTTCTTTAGGAATACCTATAAAAAGTTCTCCCTTCTGTTTAAGAATTTCTAAGGTTTCTTCTTGAGGTAGTAATTGGGCTTTTGTAAATGGAGATATACTCATTAGAAGTTACTGACTTTAGTTTGTCTTTGCAATATAGCGAATTAGTCCATATGTACAGAGATATTTATTTAACTTCAAATTAGTAATAAATAATGGTATAAAAATTTTAAAAATATTGTTTAATCCTTCCCCAAAGACTTTTAGGTTTTATCATAAACTCAGCTTCAAGCTCTTCAAGAGATTTATCTGAAGTATTTATTTTGTTAAACATTTTTGCTCTAATTAGATATATTGAAGGAACAACAATGACTAACACAGGCAATAAATATAAAAGTTGATTTTCGTCGGTACGTTTAAACTCGGCATTAAAACTAGTAATAATTTGAAAAGAATACATAATTATAGGTATTAATAGCACATGATGCCACCAATGTTTACAAGTTAAAAACCATATTAAAATTAACAATAATGGAACAATTTTCCCAGTATAAACCCACATAGCATATTGCGCTGATTCCCATAGACCACTTTCATAAGTACCAAAAAAAGTGTCCCAAACCACTTTGTCTGGAACACTTTCGTGTATTAAATATAATAGTGGAGTAGACGCGATTATTGTGGATACAATAGATCCTAAAATAGCACTTCTACTTAATCTACTATTATCCCCATTTAACGAGTTTTCTTTTTTTCTTTTCAATTTTTGTTGTTGTTTGTCCATCTAAGTCAATAATGTTAGTTGCTTGTACAGTAAATAACATTCCGCCAAAGATTGCAATTGCCAACACTAGATTTTTTTTGTTTTTCATAATTTAAAGGGATTTAATTAATTAACTGCAACAAATGTATACTCATTACTAAGTACTTACAAATGAAGAGTTGTTAAAACCCAACAAAGAATGAGATATACAGTACGGTTTTTCCGTAACACTAGTCTTATCTTGTAGGAATATTTCTATAGAATTCTCTAAAATTTTACTGTAGTCATATCTGTTTTCTCGATTAAATGCGTTCTATTAGTTGTTAATTTTAAGGATCTTTTATGGTCTCCTAGGTCTGTAATAGTAATGGTTTGGCTGTTTTCTGGTAATAATTCTTCTATGCGCTCTGACCATTCCATGAATAACCAATGGTTACTATTAAAATAATCTTCTATTCCAAAATTGTAAGCTTCGTCTATAGATTCTATTCTATAAAAATCAAAATGATAAATCTTATCTTCTGGTAACTCATATTCATTAACTATTGAAAAAGTTGGGCTAGTAGCTACATCTTTACTTTGCATTGCATTTAAGAGTGCATTAATAAATGTGGTTTTACCAGCTCCCATACTCCCATTGAATAAAACAGTTTTAGAATACAATTGTTCTAATACTTTATTTGCAATAGCATCAATATCATTTAAATGGTATGTAAATTCAATAGTTTTCACTGTTGTTTTCTTATATTTCAGGAGGCAATTATAATGAAAATAATTGATACAACCTAAATAAAAATGCATTTCGTCGATTATTTTTGCATTTTAAAGATGTTTATTAAAGTTTGTAAAATGTTTCTGTAGATAAATTTGTCATACCTAATGTAAGCAATAATTGTCTATAATACTTTTATTTTTATAATTCTAATATGTTATAGGACTAAAAAATGTTGAATTACATGTCTATTAATAAACAGTAATTCAACATTATATAAAATTGTTATTTATTTAAAACATCTTGTTTTTTTTAATATTGAAGATGTTCTTCGTAATAAATAAAATACGTCGTATATATTATTTAGGATCCATAACTACAAAGGGAATAACCATTTCCTCTAGTGAGACACCTCCGTGCTGATAAGTGTTTCTGTAATAACTGACATAATGATTAAAGTTATTAGGATAGGCCAAAAATAGATCTCCTTTAGCAAAAATAAATGAGCTACTCATTGTTAGCGTTGGTAAATGAACAGATTTCGGGTTTTTAATAGCTAAAACATCTTTATCCTGATAAGTTAAACTTCGGCCTGTTTTATAACGTAGATTTAAGCTCGTGTCTCTATCGCCAATAACTTTTGTTGGTGATTTTACATTTATAGTACCATGATCTGTTGTTAATATTAATTTAAAACCAAGTTGTTGAGACAACTGAATCATTTCTAATAAAGGCGAATTCTTAAACCAACTAACCGTTAATGAACGATAAGCTTTATCGTTAGACGCTAATTCTTTAACAACTTCCATTTCAGTTTTAGAATGAGATAACATGTCCACGAAATTATAAACGATAACATTAAGATCGTTATCTTTTAAAGATCTAAAGTTTTCAACTAATTTCTTACCAGCTCTAAGATTCGTAATTTTATGGTATTCATGCTTTAAGTGTCCTAATCCTAAACGTTTTAATTGCTCTCTTAAAAAATCACCTTCATGCATATTTTTTCCACCTTCATCTGTATCGTTTTTCCAATATTGAGGAAATAAACTTTCCATATCAGCAGGCATTAAACCTGAGAAAATTGCATTTCTCGCATATTGTGTTGCTGTTGGCAAGATGCTGTAGAAAGCTAGTTCTGAAGCTTTTTTGTAATAATTATTAACAATAGGCTCAAAGGCTTTCCATTGATCGTAGCGTAAATTATCAATTACCATTAATACTGTTGGTTGCTTATCACTTAATTCTGGTACTACCTTGTCTTTAAAGAGGGTATGCGACATTACAGGAGCATCAGTGTTAGGTTGAAACCAATCTTCGTAATTTTTCTCAATAAATTTACCAAATTGCATATTGGCTTCGGTTTTCTGAGACTCTAATATGTCAGTCATTCCAACATCTTCAATGTTTTCAAGTTGTAATTCCCAATAAATAAGTTTTTGATATAATTCTACCCATTCTTCATAAGAATTAACCATAGACAAGTCCATGGCTATCTTTCTAAACTCTTGTTGGTAGTTAGAAGTTGTTTTTTCAGACACTAATCTAGAGTGATCCAAATTCTTCTTTAAGCTCAAAAGAATCTGATGCGGATTTACAGGTTTTATTAAATAATCTGCAATCTTATTACCTATGGCTTCCTCCATGATATATTCTTCTTCACTTTTGGTAATCATTACCACAGGTAAATTGGCACGTCGTTCTTTAATTTCGTTTAAAGTTTCTAAACCTGTAAGACCAGGCATATTCTCATCTAAAAAAACAATATCAAAATTAGTATCTGTAATAATTTCTAAAGCCTCAGTACCACTTTGACACTTTGTAACGGTATAGCCTTTTTGCTCTAAAAAAATAATATGTGGCTTTAGTAAATCGATTTCATCGTCAACCCAAAGAATATTTATCATGTTGTGGTATATTTGTTTATTAATTATTGAATTCTAAAATTTTGCCTACAAAAAATAAGCTTAAAATCTTTAACGATCCAATTTACGGATTTATTACTATTCCGAATTCGTTAATATTCGATATTATTCAACATAAATATTTTCAGAGATTGCGTAGAATTACTCAAATGGGTTTATCCTATTTGGTTTATCCCGGAGCACATCACACGCGTTTTCATCATGCTTTAGGTTGTATGCATTTAATGCAAAAAGCCATCAATGTACTGCGTTTTAAGGGTGTTGAGATTTCTGAAGAAGAAGAAACGGGGTTATTAATAGCCATTCTTTTACATGATATTGGGCATGGTCCATTTTCTCATGCTATGGAGCATAGCATTGTAAATGATGTTTCTCACGAGGAAATTTCACTTCGTTTTATGGAAGAACTCAATATAGAGTTTAACGGAAGTTTAACGTTAGCCATCTCTATATTTAAAGGTGAATATCCAAGACCTTTTATGTGTCAACTTATTTCTAGTCAATTAGACATGGATAGAGCAGATTATTTAAAGCGCGATAGTTTTTACACAGGAGTTGCTGAGGGTAATATTAATAGTGAGCGCTTAATTACGATGCTTAATGTTGTAGATGACCAATTAGTAGTAGAAGAAAAAGGAATTTTAAGTGTAGAGAAATTTTTAATAGCGCGACGTTTCATGTATTGGCAAGTTTATATGCACAAAACAGGAGTAGTGGCAGAGCAATTATTGGTAGGTATTTTAAAACGCGCTAAAGAACTTGTGCATAAAGGTGTAAAATTAAAATGTAGTGATCCTTTATTTTATTTTCTTTCTTCTGAAATTAATGCTGAAAATTTTAATGCTGAAACTTTAGTTATTTTTTCAAAATTAGATGATTATGATATTATTGCGGCCTTAAAAGATTGGCAAAATCATGATGACTTTGTTTTGAGTAATCTTTGTCAAATGATTTTAGAAAGGAATCTATTAAAAATAAAGCTGAAGAATAAGCCTATAAAAGCTTTAGACCTAAAATCGCATGTTGATGCATTGATTAAAAAACATAATATATCAAAGCACGAAGCAGCCTATTTTGTGTTTCAAGGTGAATTAATAAACCAAGCTTATCAGAATAAAACACAAAAAATAAATGTCTTATTAAAGTCCGGGAAAATAAAGGATATTGTTAAAGCATCAGACCAATTAAATCTAAAAGCACTTATTAAACCGATCACTAAATATTATATGTGCTATCCTAAAAACAAATTGTAAACCTTTTTTTCTATTTTTGTGGAAACCAAGAATGACTCTAAAATCTATTCATTGAAATTTACAGCAGAACAAATCGCGGGTATTTTAGAAGGAACAGTTGTAGGTGATCCTAATATTGAGGTTTATAAACTTTCTAAAATTGAAGAAGGTACTCAAGGATCATTAACTTTTTTATCCAATCTAAAATATACTCCTTATATATATACAACAGAAGCATCTATAACTATAGTTAATGATGACTTTGAGCCAGAAAAACCAATTTCTACTACACTTATTAAAGTAGAGGATGCCTACGAAGGGTTTTCTAAATTATTAGAATATTACAATCAGGTGAAGTTAAATAAATCGGGAATTGAACAACCTTGTTTTATTTCAGAATCAACAAAAATACCTGAAGATATTTATTTAGGCGCTTTCTCTTACATAGGAAATAATGTAGAAATAGGAGTTAATGTTAAGATTTTTCCTAACGCTTATATAGGAGATAATGTAAAATTAGGAGACAATACTATCATTTTTTCGGGAGGAAAAGTTTATTCAGATTGTATTCTTGGAAAGAATTGTGTAATTAATTCAGGAGCTATTATTGGAGCAGATGGTTTTGGTTTCGCACCAAATAAAGATGGTGGTTATTCTAAAATTCCTCAAATAGGAAATGTAATTTTAGAAGATTATGTAGATGTTGGAGCAGGAACTACCATAGATCGTGCAACAATGGGTTCTACTATAATTAGATCTGGTGTAAAATTAGATAATCAAATACAAATTGCTCACAATGTAGAAGTTGGAAAAAATACAGTTATAGCAGCACAAACAGGTGTAGCAGGTTCAACTAAAATTGGAGAGCATTGTAAAATTGGTGGTCAAGTAGGTATTGCTGGCCATTTAGTTATTGGAAATAATGTTAGCGTACAAGCGCAATCTGGTATAGGAAGAAATGTTAAAGATGGAGAGATCTTACAAGGATCACCATCCTTTGGGTATACTGATTGGAATAAATCTTATGTTTATTTCAAAAACTTACCTAAACTTGCAAAAACTATTAATGAATTAGAAAAGAAAGTAGATGGCAATAATTAAGACGGAAACGAAACAAAAAACCATTGAAAAAGAGGTAACACTTACAGGTGTTGGTCTTCATACTGGAGCAGATGTAACTTTAGTGTTTAAGCCAGGGGCAGAAAATTCTGGATTTGTTTTTCAAAGAACGGATTTAGAAGGGTCTCCAAAGATTGAAGCAGATGCTAATTACGTTACAAGTACACAACGTGGTACTTGTATGGAAAAAAACGGAGTAACTATTCAGACATGTGAGCATGTATTGGCTGCTTTAGTAGGCTTAGATGTAGATAACGCTATTATTGAGTTAAATGCTTCAGAGCCACCAATAATGGATGGGTCTTCTAAGTTTTTTGTAGAAGCCATTGAAGAGGCTGGGATTGTAGAACAAGATGCTTTTAGAGAAGTATATGAAGTAACGCAAGTTGTGTCATATACAGATGAAGAGTCTGGAAGTGAAATTATTTTAATGCCCTCAAGTACATACCAAATTACTACAATGGTAGATTTTGGTACTAAAGTTTTAGGGACACAAAATGCGACACTTAACAAAGTGTCAGATTTTAAAGATGAAATAGCAAATGCTAGAACTTTTAGCTTTTTACATGAGATAGAAATGCTTTTAGAGCATGGCTTAATTAAAGGTGGTGATTTAAACAATGCTATAGTTTATGTAGATAAAGAATTATCTCCTGAAACTATGGAAAAGCTCAGAGTTGCTTTTAATAAAGATAGTATTGCTGTAAAACCTAATGGTATTTTAGATAACTTAACTTTGCACCATCCTAATGAAGCTGCACGTCACAAGTTGTTAGATGTGTTAGGAGATTTAACATTGATAGGTACGCGTATTAGAGGTAAAGTAATCGCTAATAAACCAGGACATTTTGTAAACACACAGTTTGCAAAAAAAATGTCTAAACTTATAAAAAATGAAAGACGTAATAACGTACCTCAAGTCGATTTAAATTCTGTGCCTTTAATGGACGTGAATCAAATCATGGATATGTTACCTCATAGACAACCGTTCTTATTAATTGATAAGGTTTATGAATTATCTGACAACCATGTTATTGGAATGAAAAACGTGACTATGAACGAAGAGTTCTTTAAAGGTCATTTTCCTGGAGCACCAGTAATGCCAGGTGTTTTAATAGTAGAAGCTATGGCACAAACAGGTGGTATTTTAGTATTGAGTACAGTTCCGGATCCAGAAAATTACTTAACATTCTTCATGAAAATGGATAAGGTTAAGTTTAAACAAAAAGTAGTACCTGGAGATACTTTAATCTTTAAATGCTCATTAATTACTCCAATTAGAAGAGGTATTTGTCATATGCAAGGTTATGCTTATGCTAATGGTAAACTATGTGCTGAAGCAGAATTAATGGCACAGATATCAAAAGTGAAGTAGACCATTTTTTTAGAAATGATTTCAGTCTATTCTAAAATAGATAAAAAACTAAACGCCTACTTCTAGAATTTAATAAGAAGTTTATAACGTATAGAAGTGAAGACATATTTACTGCTTTACTGGAATAAAAAATAGAAATATGAACAGAGCTGAAGTCTAAGTTAAATTTAGATTCAGTAACATTTAAAAGCGAACACATTTTTACCGCTTTATTAAAATAAATATTAGAAAAATGAACCGAGCTGAAGACGACATTAAATTTAGATTCAGTAACGTTTAAAAGCGAACACATTTTTACCGCTTTATTAAAATAAATATTAGAAAAATGAACCAACCGTTAGCATACGTACATCCTGGAGCAAAAATTGCCAAGAATGTAGTTATAGAACCTTTTACAACTATCCATAATAATGTAAAGATTGGAGAAGGCACTTGGATTGGAAGTAATGTGACCATTATGGAAGGTGCTCGAATTGGCAAAAATTGCAGTATTTTTCCTGGCGCAGTAATTTCTGCAGTTCCTCAAGATTTAAAGTATAACGATGAAGATACAACCGTAGAAATCGGTGATAATGTAACCATTAGAGAATGCGTTACCATTAATCGTGGTACTTCAGATAAAATGAAAACTGTTATTGGCGACAACTGTCTTATTATGGCATATTGCCATATTGCTCACGATTGTATTGTTGGTAATAATTGCATTTTTTCTAATAATAGTACACTTGCAGGACACATCACTGTTGGAGATTATGTGATTTTAGCAGGTATGACGGCTGTTCATCAATTCTGTTCTATAGGAAACCATGCGTTTGTAACTGGTGGTTCTTTAGTAAGAAAAGATGTGCCTCCTTTTGTAAAAGCTGGTAGAGAACCTTTATCTTATGTTGGAATTAATTCTGTAGGATTAAGACGAAGAGGCTATGAATCTGAAAAAATTAGAGAGATTCAGAATATATACAGAATGTTATATCAAAAAAATTATAATAATACGCAGGCTTCAGATTTAATTGAAGCTGAAATGGAAGCCACTCCAGAACGCGATGAGATTCTACAATTTATTAAGAATTCGCATCGAGGGATTATGAAAGGCTATTTCAAATCAAATTAAATTTTAAAAACTTTAGATTAAAAAGTAATAGTATAAATCGAAACCTCAGTTAGTTTCTATTTACTTCTAAAGTAGTACACATAAATAATTAAAGATAAACAACAAAATAATGGCAAGTACATCAGATATTAGAAACGGATTATGTATCAATTATAATAATGATATTTATAAAATCATAGAATTCCTTCATGTAAAACCAGGTAAAGGTCCTGCTTTTGTAAGAACTAAAATGAAAAGTGTAACAACTGGTAAAGTTTTAGATAACACGTTTTCTGCAGGTCATAAAATTGAAGATGTACGTGTAGAAACACATAAGTTTCAATATTTATATAATGATGGTGAATTTTATCATTTTATGAATGAAGCAGATTATACACAAATTCGTTTATTAGAAGCTGCTTTAGATAATCCTGGTCTTATGAAAGAAGGTCAAGTGGTTACGATTTTAATTAATACTGAAGATAACATGCCGCTTTCTGTAGATTTGCCTGCATCTGTTGTGTTAGAAGTAACCGCTACAGAACCTGGTGTTAAAGGAAATACAGCAACTAATGCAACTAAACCAGCAACTGTAGAGTCTGGAGCAGAAGTAAATGTTCCTTTATTTATTAATGAAGGTGATAAAATAAAAGTAGAGACAGCTAAAGGAACTTACAAAGAAAGAGTTAAAGAATAATGAATAAATTGGTAGTCTTCAGTATGCATTGCTTACTGTGATTTATATACTGAAGACTGCTAATTGAATATTGAATAATGAAATTTCCAAAACCGCATACATTAAAACAAATTGCATCTTTAATTGATTGCGAATTTAAAGGTTCAGAAGATTTTGAAATTCTAGGAATCAATGAAATTCATGTGGTAGAGCCAGGTGATATTGTTTTTGTAGATCATCCTAAATATTACGACAAAGCTTTAGAATCTGCGGCAACGATTGTTTTAATTAATAAAGATGTTGATTGTCCGGAAGGAAAAGCACTTCTAATTTCGGATGATCCGTTTAGAGATTTTAATAAAATCACAAAACATTTTAAACCCTTTAGATCTTCAAATAGTGCAGTAGCAGACGATGCTGTAATTGGAGAAGGCACTATCATTCAGCCTAATTGTTTTGTTGGTAATAATGTGAAGATTGGTAAAAATTGTTTAATTCATTCTAATGTTAGTATTTATGACGATGCTATAATTGGAGATAATGTAACCATTCACGCAGGTACAATTTTAGGTGCAAGTGCGTTTTACTATAAAAACCGACCAGAGGGTTATGATCAATTACTTTCAGGCGGAAGAGTTATTATTGAAGATAACGTAGATATTGGTGCGCTTTGTACTATAGATAGAGGAGTTACGGGCGATACAAGAATTGGAGAAGGTTCTAAACTCGACAATCAGATTCAAATTGGTCATGATACTGTTTTAGGAAAAAAATGTTTAATAGCATCACAAACAGGTATTGCTGGCTGTGTTGTTATAGAAGATAATGTAACGATTTGGGGACAAGTAGGCGTAAAGAGTGGTATTACAATAGCTAAAGGAACAGTTATTTATGCACAATCGGGATTAGGACAAACAACAGAAGAAGGAAAAACTTATTTTGGTTCTCCTGCAGTAGAGGCTAGATCATTTTTTAAGGAAAGAGCTTACATTAAGAAAATTCCTGAAATGCTTCAAAAGTTAAAAACTTTATAATAAACTAATTTTAGAGCAATAACAATTAGTCTATATTGTTACTAAAATAAATTACAAAAAGAGGTCGTTTTTGCGTATAAAATCGCTTATTTTTGCATAACAATTTACATAAAACTTAAAATCAACAATATCAAATGAGCGTTTTAGTTAATAAGAATTCTAAGATTATAGTTCAAGGTTTTACAGGTAGTGAAGGTACATTTCACGCTGAACAAATGATTGAATATGGTACTAACGTTGTTGGAGGTGTAACTCCAGGTAAAGGTGGTCAAACACATTTAGACAGACCAGTTTTTAATACAGTTCTAGAGGCTGTAGAAAAAGTAGCTGCAGATACAACAATTATTTTTGTACCACCAGCATTTGCTGCTGATGCTATAATGGAAGCTGCAGATGCAGGTATTAAAGTAATCATTACAATTACAGAAGGTATTCCTGTTGCTGATATGATTAAAGCTTCAGATTATATAAAAGGTAAAGACTGTCGTTTAGTAGGTCCTAACTGTCCTGGAGTTATTACTCCTGGTGAAGCTAAAGTTGGTATTATGCCAGGTTTTGTATTCAAAAAAGGTAATGTTGGTATCGTATCTAAATCAGGTACTTTAACTTACGAAGCTGCTGATCAAGTTGTAAAACAAGGTCTAGGTATTACTACTGCAATTGGTATTGGTGGAGATCCAATTATTGGAACTACAACTAAAGAAGCAGTAGAATTATTAATTAATGACCCAGAAACTGAAGCAGTTGTTATGATTGGTGAAATTGGAGGTCAATTAGAAGCAGATGCTGCACAATGGTATAAAGCAAGTGGAAGTAAAAAACCTGTAATTGGTTTTATTGCTGGTGAAACTGCTCCTGCTGGTCGTACAATGGGACATGCTGGTGCTATTGTTGGTGGTAGTGATGATACTGCTCAAGCTAAAAAGAAAATTATGGCAGAATGTGGAATCCACGTTGTAGATTCTCCTGCTGAAATAGGAAAGAAAGTAGCTGAAGTTTTAGGCTAATATCTTTTACATAAAACTGTTAAAAACCTTACAAAATCTTGTAAGGTTTTTTTATTTGATGCAAATTGTAATTATTATATTTGAATCACAGTGTTTATAAAATTGTCAATTATATTAAGTTTTAAATTATTTAAAAATTTAAAAAATAATCGAATACAATTAGTGATAAAATGAGCACTGTATAACTAAATAAGAACTAACTAACCGACAAATAAGTATGAAATTATTAGAAGGAAAAACGGCTATAATAACAGGTGCAAGTCGTGGCATAGGAAAAGGAATTGCAGAAGTTTTTGCACAACACGGAGCTAATGTAGCATTTACATACAGTTCTTCTGTAGAGGCAGCAAATGCTTTAGAAATAGAGTTAAATGCTAAAGGTATTAAAGCTAAAGGTTACCAAAGTAATGCCGCAAATTTTGATGAATCTCAGAAGTTAGCCGTAGATGTTTTAGCAGAATTCGGTTCTATTGATATTTTAGTGAATAACGCAGGTATCACAAAAGATAATCTTCTCATGCGTATGACAGAGGCAGATTTTGATAAAGTGATTGAAGTGAACTTAAAATCTGTTTTTAACATGACAAAAGCTGTACAGCGTACCATGTTAAAACAACGTAAAGGTTCAATTATTAATATGAGTTCTGTTGTTGGTGTAAAAGGAAACGCCGGACAAACTAATTATGCCGCTTCTAAAGCCGGAATCATTGGTTTTTCTAAATCTGTAGCTTTAGAATTAGGATCTCGTAATATTAGAAGCAACGTCATCGCACCTGGTTTTATTGAAACAGAAATGACAGCTAAATTAGACGAAGACACTGTAAAAAGTTGGAGAGCTGGTATTCCATTAAAACGTGGAGGTACAGCAGAAGATGTTGCTAATACTTGTGTGTTTTTAGCAAGTGATTTAAGTGCTTACGTAACAGGGCAGACTATTAACGTCGATGGTGGTATGCTAACATAATTAACAATTGTATTTTATAAACAGTTTAATGCAAACCGAAACCATATTATACATAACTATTGCTGCAATTACAGCGCTTTTATTAGCGCTGTTTCAGTATTTGTATAAATCGAAATTATCATCCAAACGTAAGTATGTTTTAGCTGCGCTTAGATTTGTTTCAATTTTCGGCTTGTTGTTATTGTTAATCAATCCCAAATTTGAATCCTTCACGTACACTAATGAAAAGCCAACTTTGGTTATCGCTGTAGATAACTCGGAATCGGTTTCTTATTTAAAACAAGAAGAAAAGGCTAGAGAAGTAGTACAAGCTTTAAGAAGCAATACTGAATTAAATAACCGTTTTGATATTCAGCCATATAGTTTTGGGAAATCGGTTAACAGCTTGGATACTCTGAATTTTAAGGAGCGTCAATCGAACTTGGCATTAGCGTTAAAACAATTTGGTGAAGTTTATGCGAACCAAACAGCACCAATTATAGTCTTAAGTGATGGAAATCAAACTTTTGGTTCAGATTATAGTTATATCGCAAAAAGTATTAAGCAGCCTATTTATCCTATTATTCTTGGAGATTCTACAGTACATTCAGATTTAAGTATAAAACAGCTTAATGTTAATCGTTATGTTTATCTAAAGAATAAGTTTCCTATTGAGATTATCGCGAATTATAGTGGTAATGAAACCATAAACACAGAACTTAAAATATGGTCTGGGAATTCTGTGGTGTTCAGTAAAAAAGTACAGTTTAGTGCATCCAAATCATCAGAGATTATAGCAACCACTTTAATAGCAAATAGTGTTGGTGTAAAGACCTATCGAGCTGAATTGGTTGCTTTAGAAAACGAAAAAAATAAAGTTAACAACTCTAAGAATTTTGGTGTAGAAGTCATTGATCAGAAAACAAACATTGCGTTGGTTTATGATCATTTACATCCAGATTTAGGGGCTTTAAAAAAGGCTATTGAAACCAATGAACAACGTGGTGTTTCAATATTAAAACCGAAAGAATTTTTAGATAAAAAAAATGATTTTCAGTTAGTTGTACTATATCAGCCTAATAATAAGTTTAAGTCAGTTTTAGAAGCGATTAATGATCAAAATCTGAATACTTTTGTGATAACAGGAGCGTCAACAGATTTCAATTTTTTAAATAGTGCTCAATTAAAGTTTAATCATATTATCACAAATCAGACTGAAGATTACCAACCAACTTTAAACAGAAACTATAATACATTTATAATAGATAATTTAGATTTTAATAATTATCCACCTTTAAAATCGGAGTTTGGAGCTATTGAATTTTTAGTGCCTAACGATATTATTTTTTATAAATCTGTCAATGGAATTACAACAGAACAACCTATGCTTTCAACTTTTGAGATCAATAACTCAAAGCATGCATTGTTAAGTGGAGAAGGTATTTGGAGATGGAGGGCTCAAACGTATTTAGAAACTGAGAGTTTTGTAGATTTTGATAATTTTATTGGTAAACTCGTTCAATACTTAAGTTCTAACAAAAAAAGAAAACGTATTAATGTCGATTATAAATCCTTTTATAACGGTAATGATAATATTGTTATTTCAGCGCAATACTTCAACAAAAATTATGAGTTCGATAATTCTGCGTCGTTAAGTATTACATTGAAAAATAAGGATGACGATAGTGTATTAGAAGTTCCTCTTTTACTTAATAATGGGAATTATACCGTAGATTTAAGTGGAATTAACGCTGGATTATATGACTTTACCATTAAACACGATTCTGAAGCCATTGCAACTTCTGGGAGCTTTCAAATACTAGAGTATAATGTAGAGCAGCAATTTTTAAATGCAGATATTACTAAATTAAAAGCGTTAGCAAAACAGAGTGAAGGTAATGCGTATTTTTCGTCGCAATCCACTGATTTAATTGATAATCTAATTAGTGATAATCGATACAAAACCATTCAGAAAGGCACTAAAAATATCGTACCTTTGATAGATTGGAAATATCTACTAGGTTTAATTGCATTATCTCTTTTTGCCGAGTGGTTTATTAGAAAATATAACGGATTAATTTAAAGAAACAATGGAAAAATTACCAAAGATTGGATTGCCTATTTTAATTGGAGTTGTAATAATAGTGATATTATTAGCAAAGTCATTAGTCACTATTGGACCTGGTGAAGGTGGTGTTTTATTTGAACCGCTAGGAAATGGTATTAATACAGAAAGAACTTATGGTGAAGGATTTCATATTGTAGCGCCTTGGAATAATATGATTGTGCAAAAAGTACGTCAGCAATCTATCTCAGAAAATATGAATGTATTATCTGTAAATGGTTTAGATATTACAGTAAGCGGAACAATTTGGTTTGAGCCAGAATTTAAGAATTTAGGTAAACTAATTCAGACAAAAGGTGAAGATTATATTAATGAATTATTGAATCCTTCAATTAATGCTGCTGCAAAAAGTGTTGTAGGGCGTTATACCCCAGAACAATTGTACTCTAGTAAAAGAGATATTATTGAGTTAGAAATTTTAGAAGAAGTAAGAAACGAGCTCGACGGACAATTTGTAAACGTAAAGCGTGTTTTAGTTGAAAATGTAAAACTTCCTACGACTATTAAGGATGCAATTGAGCGTAAATTAAAGCAAGAACAAGAATCTTTAGAGTATGAATTTAGACTTGAAAGTGCAAGAAAAGAAGCTGAAAAAGTAATTATTGAAGCTAAAGGTAAAGCAGAATCAAATAGAATTCTAAGTGCATCTTTAACAGATAAAATTCTTCAAGATAAAGGGATTGAAGCTACAGTAAAGTTATCTGAATCACCAAATAGTAAAATTATTGTTATTGGTTCTGGAGATTCTGGAATGCCAATCATTTTAGGGAATCAATAATTTAGAGAAATAAATATTATTGATTTGTTAAAAGTTTAATTCTTTTGAGTTAAAATTAGGATTTACAAATATTATTTAACAATCTTTGTAACAAGAAATAAAAACATGACATCTATTCAATTTCATCATCATTTTCATTTAATCGTTCAGACGAGGTGAAAGTGTGTTGAGTAAATTCAAAATATATTTTAAAACCCGTTTGAGAATTTCAAGCGGGTTTTCTATTTTTAAAACTCAAAGTTATTCTTAGACATTATCCAATAAGAAATGAATAAATTAAAAATTGCAGTACAAAAATCAGGACGTCTTAATGAAGACTCCATGAAAATTTTAAAAGAAATTGGTATTTCTATCGATAACGGAAAAGACCAACTTAAAGCTTCGGCTCGTAATTTTCCTTTGGAAGTGTTTTATCTTAGGAATGGCGATATTCCTCAGTATCTAAAAGATGGTGTAGTTGATGCAGCTATAATAGGAGAAAACGTATTGATAGAAAAAGGAAATGACCTCACTATTGTAGAACGTTTAGGTTTTTCGAAATGTAAAGTATCTATTGCTGTTCCGAAATCTTCTAAAGCTAAAAATTTAAAAGATTTAGACGGAAAACGAATAGCAACGTCATATCCAAATACTGTGAATCAGTTTTTAGATAAAGCAGGAATTAAAGCCAATTTACACATTATTAATGGCTCTGTAGAAATCGCACCTAATATTGGTCTAGCTGATGGTATTTGTGATATTGTGTCTAGTGGAAGTACATTATTTAAAAACGGATTAAAAGAAATTGAAACCCTTTTAACTTCTGAAGCCGTTTTAGCAACATCGCCTTTAATTTCAGAAGAAAATCAAGCCTTAATTGATACATTACAATTCCGATTAAAATCTGTTTTAAAAGGAAGAGAAAGCAAGTATATTTTACTTAATGCACCAAATGATAAACTTGATGCTATTGTTAAAATTCTTCCAGGCATGAATAGTCCAACCATTATGCCTTTGGCAAAAGAAGGCTGGAGTTCTATTCACTCCGTTTTAAACAAAAATGACTTTTGGAATATTATTGATGCCTTAAAAAGTAATGGAGCAGAAGGTATTTTAGTGAGTCCTATTGAAAACATGATATTATAAATAATTAAATAGACTATGAAATTATTTATAAATCCAGATAAATCAAGTTGGTCATCGCTATTAAAAAGGCCAACACAGACCATTGGTGATATTGAAACCATTGTAAAAGAAGTGTTCAGTGATGTCGCTAAAAATGGCGATGATGCTATAGATAAATTCACCTCTAAATTTGATGGTGTTTCGCTAAAAACCAATATAGTTTCAACAGAAGAGATTAAAAATGCTGTAAGTAAAGTTGATGAAAACTTAAAGTCAGCGATTCAACTTGCAAAGTCTAATATTGAAAAATTTCATAGTGCTCAAAAAACAGAAAAAGTTTTTGTAGAAACGATGTCTGGTGTAAGCTGTTGGCAAGAAAAACGTCCGATTCAAAAAGTCGGACTTTATATTCCTGGTGGAACAGCACCTTTATTTTCTACCGTTTTAATGTTGGCTGTTCCTGCGCAGATTGCAGGTTGCAAAGAAATTGTATTATGTTCGCCACCCAATAAAGAAGGCAATATTGCTAATGAAATTTTATATGCTGCGCAACTATGTGGTGTAACTAAGATTATTAAAGTTGGAGGAATTCAAGCTATTGCTGGTTTAACTTTTGGTACCGAATCGATTCCTCAGGTTTATAAAATTTTTGGCCCTGGAAATCAGTTTGTAACTGTTGCGAAACAATTAGCAACACAATTTGGCGTAGCTATAGATATGCCAGCTGGTCCAAGTGAGCTTTTAGTTATGGCAGATGATTCTGCTAATGCTTCTTATGTGGCTTCAGACTTATTAAGTCAGGCTGAACATGGCGCAGATAGTCAAGTGATTTTGGTAACAACATCCAAAACATTCGCTGAAGAAGTAAGTGTTGAAGTTAAAAAACAATTAGAAGCATTACCGAGAAAAGACATGGCTAAAGTGTCTATTTCTAATTCAAAAACGATTGTTGTTAATGATTTTGTAACTGCACTAGATTTAATTGACACGTATGGTCCTGAACATTTTATTATAGCGACTGAAAATGATGATTTCTTCATAGAAAACATAAGTAATGCAGGTTCTGTATTTATTGGAAGTTATACACCAGAAAGTGCAGGTGATTACGCTTCTGGTACTAATCACACCTTACCAACCAACGGATTTTCTAAAGCGTATTCTGGCGTAAATTTAGATAGTTTTCAAAAGAGCATGACGTTTCAGAAAATATCTAAAGAAGGGATTCAAAATATTGGTAATGCTATAGAATTAATGGCAGAAGCAGAAGGATTACAAGCACATAAAAATGCAGTAACTTTAAGGCTTAATGATTTAAAAACAAATTAACTAGCGTCACTTCGAGTGATTTTGAGGAACGAAAAATTGTATCGAGAAGAAATAATGAAAAATTTCAATCTAAATAATCTATTAAGAGATAATATTAAGACTATCAAACCATATTCTTCAGCAAGAGATGAATACAAGGATATTACAGATGGCATGCTTTTTATTGACGCTAATGAAAACCCTTTTAATACTAATGTTAATCGCTATCCAGATCCTCAACAAGTAAATCTAAAAAGTCAATTAGCGCAATTAAAAGAAATTTCAGAAAACAACATTCTTTTAGGCAACGGAAGTGATGAAGTTTTAGATTTAATATTTAGAGCATTCTGCGAACCAAATAAAGATAAAATCATTTCGCTTCCACCAACATATGGTATGTATTCAGTTTTAGCAAACATCAATGCTGTTGAAAATATTGAAGTGCCATTAACTAGCGAATTTCAACCAGATTTTGACGACATATCAAGAGCTGCCAATTCACATACGAAGCTATTGTTTATATGTTCACCAAATAATCCGACAGCTAATAGTTTTGAAGCCAATATTATTGAAAAATTAATTGTTGATTTTGAAGGTATTGTAGTTATTGATGAAGCTTATATTGATTTTTCAAAAGAAAAAAGCTGGTTGAGCAGATTAAATGAATTTCCTAATTTAATTGTAACACAAACCTTATCTAAAGCTTATGGTTTAGCCGGAATTAGACTAGGTATTTGCTATGCTTCAGAAGACATTATCTTAGTTTTAAATAAAATAAAGCCACCATATAACATCAATCAATTGACACAAGATAAGGCATCAGAACGATTGAGTAATATTAAGGATATTAAAAATGAAGTTGACATTATTTTGAATGAACGTGAAAAATTAGCAGCTGAATTAAAATCAATTTCACTTGTAGAGATTGTTTATCCATCAGACGCTAACTTTTTATTAGTCAAGGTTGATGATGCTAATAAACGCTACAAACAACTAATAGAAAAAGGTATTGTTGTTAGAAATAGAACAACACAGGCTTTGTGTGAAAACTGTTTGAGATTTACAGTTGGAACTAAAGTTGAAAATGAGAAGTTAATCGAAGTATTAAATCAATTATAACAAGGTTTGTCATTCCTGCGAAAGCAGGAATCCAAAAAGATGAACTATAATTTAAAATAGATTCCTGCCTGCGCAGGAATGACAGAAAAAGATGAAGCCAATATTATTCATAGACAGAGACGGAACTATTATAAAGGAACCTGCAGACGAGCAAATAGACTCGTTCGAAAAATTAGAGTTCTATCCAAAAGTATTTCAATTTTTAAGTAAAATCGCTAAAGAATTGAATTTCGAAATTGTAATGATTACTAACCAAGATGGTTTAGGCACTGAGGTTTATCCTGAAGATACCTTTTGGCCAGTTCATAATTTTGTATTAAAAGCTTTCGAAGCCGAAGGTGTTGTTTTTAAAGAACAATTTATAGATAGGACTTTTGCTAAAGACAATGCGCCAACTCGTAAACCAAATACAGGTTTGTTAACTAAGTATTTTTCTGAGGATTACGATTTAGCAAATTCATTTGTGATTGGAGACCGTTTAACTGATATTGAATTAGCAAAAAACTTAGGTGCAAAAGGGATTTTTATAAACGATAACACCAACTTGGGTACAGATGAAGTTACGGTTAGTAACAATGAATTAGAAGACTATATTGCTTTAGAAACCAATGATTGGGAAGAAATTTATAAATTCTTAAAAACCACAGAACGTATTGGTTCTATTGAAAGAAACACCAACGAGACCAAGATAAAAATTGATGTTAATTTAGACGGAACAGGAAAAAGTAATATTGATACAGGTATTGCTTTCTTTGACCATATGTTAGACCAAATTTCACGTCATGGACAGTTAGATTTAAACATTAAGGTTAATGGTGATTTAGAAGTTGATGAACACCACACTATAGAAGATACAGCAATTGCTTTAGGTGAAGTATTTGCAACAACTTTAGGAAACAAATTAGGTATTGAACGTTATGGTTTCTGTTTGCCAATGGACGATTGTCTTGCGCAAGTTGCCATAGATTTTGGAGGTAGAAATTGGTTAGTTTGGGATGCAGATTTTAAACGTGAAATGATTGGAAAAATGCCAACAGAAATGTTTTATCACTTTTTCAAGTCGTTTACTGATGGTGCAAAATGTAACTTAAATATTAAAGTTGAAGGTGATAACGAACATCATAAAATTGAAGCTATTTTTAAAGCATTTGCAAAAGCAATAAAAATGGCAGTAAAGCAAGATGTTGAAAAAATGATTTTGCCAAGTACAAAAGGAATGTTGTAATTGTGATTTGTCATTCCTGCGAAGGCAGGAATCCAAAAGTATAAATAAAATAGATTCCTGCCTTCGCAGGAATGACAATAAATTGTCAATGAAATTATCAATAGTAAATTACGGAGCAGGAAACATTAAAAGCATTCAATTTGCATTTAAGCGATTAGGTGTAGATGCTATACTAACTGATAATCCAGGTGAAATAATTGCTTCAGACAAAGTAATATTTCCTGGAGTTGGTGAAGCTAGCTCAGCTATGAAAATGCTCAAAGAAAGTGGCTTAGACCAATTAATTCCAAAGTTGAAACAACCTGTTTTAGGGATTTGTTTAGGTATGCAATTAATGTGTAATCATACCGAAGAAGGCGATACCAATGGATTAGGGATTTTTGATGCTAAAGTCAAGCGGTTTTCAAATAAAGTAAAAGTACCTCAAATGGGTTGGAATACCATTTCAAACTTAAAATCTGATTTATTTAAAGGTATTAAGGAAAAGGAGTTCATGTACTTAGTACATAGTTATTATGCTGAGAATTGCGATGAATCTATTGCAACTTCAGATTATGAATTAGAATATGCTTCCGCTTTAGAAAATGACAATTTTTATGGTGTACAGTTTCATCCTGAAAAAAGTGGATTTAAAGGTTCAAAAATTTTACAGAATTTTTTGAATCTTTAAATCCATTCTGAACTTGTTTCAGAATCTTTTGAATATGAAAGAATATTATTGTTACATACTGTCAAATAAAAATAGAACAGTTTTGTATGTTGGTTATACTGATAATATAAAAAGAAGAGTTTTACAGCATAAACAAGGAAATGGAGCTTTATTTACCAAGAAATACAATGTAGTTGATTTAATATTTTATGAAGAGTATGATAATTCTAAAGAAGCTAGAGATAGGTAAAGACAGCTAAAGAATTGGCATAAAGAATGGAAATTGAATTTAATAAAAGGTGTGAACCCAAATTTTAATACAATAAATATTATATAAAGACCCTGAAACAAGTTCAGGGTTGATTAACAAGTTAATCAATGAGAATAATACCAGCAATAGATATCATAGACGGAAAATGTGTTCGACTTACAAAAGGCGATTACAATACAAAAAAAATATACAACGAAAGTCCTTTAGAAGTCGCCAAAGAATTTGAAGCTTCAGGAATTGAATATTTACATGTCGTAGATTTAGATGGTGCAAAGGCAAGTCATATTGTAAATTACAAAGTATTAGAGCAGATCGCATCTCAAACCAATCTTAAAATTGATTTTGGAGGAGGCTTAAAATCTGATGAGGATTTAAAAATAGCATTCAACTCTGGAGCAAACCAAATAACAGGTGGAAGTATTGCTGTTAAGAACCCAGAAGTTTTTCAAAATTGGATTTCTAAGTTTGGAGCAGAACGTATTATTCTAGGTGCAGATTGTAATAACGAAAAAATCGCGATAAGTGGTTGGCAAGAAGAAAGTAGTTTAGAAGTTATTCCTTTTATTAAAGACTATCAATCTAAAGGTATTCAATATGTAATATGTACAGATATTTCAAAAGATGGTATGTTAGAAGGGCCTTCTTTTGAGTTGTATGAGCGTATTTTAAAAGAATGTCATTCAGAGCAAAGCGAAGAATCTATAAAACTCATCGCTTCAGGAGGAATTTCAAAATTTGATGAATTACCACAATTGTTAGAAATGGGTTGTGAAGGTGTAATTATTGGTAAAGCTATTTACGAGAATAGAATCAGTTTAAAAGAACTAGAGAATTTTATAATTAACAAATAATCAAAATGTTGTCATTCCGTACTTGATGCGGAATCCACTTTGAAGATTAAATAATTAGATTTCTGCTTTCGCAGGAATGATAGAAAAATATGTTAACAAAAAGAATTGTACCATGCCTAGATATTAAAAACGGTCGTACTGTTAAAGGTGTGAATTTTGTAGATTTAAGGGATGCTGGCGATCCTGTGGTATTAGCAAAACAATATGCAGATTTAGGAGCAGACGAATTGGTGTTTTTAGATATTGCAGCAACATTAGAAAATAGAAGAACCATGCATGATATGGTTTTAAAAGTAGCGGAACAAGTCAATATTCCTTTTACCGTTGGTGGAGGAATCTCATCTGTTGAAGATGTTGATGACTTATTGCATTGTGGAGCAGATAAAGTGTCTATTAACTCTTCGGCAGTAAAACGACCAGAATTAATTAATGAATTATCTCAGAAATTCGGAAGTCAATGTGTTGTTGTAGCTATTGACGCCAAAGAAGTTGATGGAGAATGGTTAGTGCATTTGGCAGGAGGAACAATTCCGACTGAAATAAAACTATTTGAATGGGCAAAAGAAGTAGAGCAACGTGGTGCTGGCGAGATATTATTTACGTCAATGAATCATGATGGTACAAAAGCAGGCTTTGCAAATGAAGCTTTAGCTAAATTATCAGATTTAGTAAATATTCCAATTATAGCTTCAGGAGGTGCAGGAACTATACAACATTTTGTTGATACATTTAAAGAAGGAAAAGCAGATGCAGCATTAGCAGCTAGTGTTTTTCATTTTGGAGAAATCCCAATTTTAGAATTAAAAGAAGAATTAAAAAATAAAGGAATCCCAGTAAGGATATAAAATATTATGAACGTAGATTTTAATAAAAACCCAGACGGACTTGTTCCTGCAATTATTCAAGATGCATCAACTAACAAAATTTTAATGTTAGGTTATATGAATGATGACGCACTTCAAAAAACAATTTCAACACAATTAGTGACGTTTTTTAGCAGAACAAAACAAAGACTTTGGACAAAAGGTGAGGAAAGTGGCAATGTTTTAAATCTAGTTGATATTAAACTAGATTGTGATAGTGATTCGTTGTTAATTAAAGTTAATCCAAAAGGGCCAACGTGCCATAAAGGTACAGATACGTGTTGGAATGAAACGAATAAAGAAACTTATGGTTTTATTTCTAATCTTGAAGAGACTATAGAATCAAGAATAAAAGCTGGTGATTCTGAAAAATCTTATGTGGCATCACTTTTTGCAAAAGGTATAAACAAAATCGCTCAAAAAGTAGGAGAGGAAGCCGTTGAAGTGGTTATTGAAGCTAAAGATGATAATGACGATTTGTTTTTAGATGAAAGTGCAGATTTGTTATTTCACTACTTAATGTTGTTGCAAGCTAAAGGTTTTAAGCTGAATGATGTAGTTAGTGTGTTAAAAAGTAGGGAAAAATAAACTGTCACTAACTTAGTTAGCGACAGTTGTTCTAATGAAATTTCAGAAAGTTTAATCGTGCATTAGAATCACGTAAATACTTTGTAACTGTTTATATATTGTCAGTTTCAATGATTTTTAAGGTTTGATCAATCCAATCACTATCAAAAGCTAATGGGATTTCAGGATTGATACCTTTTCCTTCGTATTCAAAATATTTATGAAAATTCATATCTGTAGGTGTTATTCTAAAATGTTCTGAAGGCGTGTTGTAACTTCTTCCGTAATTTAGACCATAAGCTATAACTCCAAAAGTAGTTTGTCCTAAGTGTTTAGCATTTTTATTATTTAATAATTTAAGCGTGAACTGTTCACCATTACTTGCTGTAAAAGAATTGGTGAGCACATAAACATTTTTATTCTTTAATAATTTTAAGAAAACATCTGAGTATTTCTTGTTTCCACCACTGTTGCTTCTAAGGTCTACAATTACATTTTTTGCTGTTAGTTTGTCTTTAGTGTCATTATAAAATGTGGTTAATTCTTTTTTCTTGCTATTCCCAAAAGATTTAAAATACAAGTACTGTGTATCTTTATTAATTTGCTTAAAGACTGTAAGGCTATCATTGTTGTCTGCAAACTCAAAATCATTACTGTTTCCTACTTTTTTGTAAGACCAGATTCTGCCGTTATCAAAAGATAAACTTTTTACTAATCCAGGTGTTTTTGTCGCTGTATTATAATAGTAAACGTTGTACTTTTTATTATTGGTGTGTTCAGCATAAAATCTAATGTCGCCAACAGTCCATTGTTTTAAATTCGTTTCTAATACCACACCAATAAGGTCTTTTTTATTATCAGAATAATAGATGCCTATTTTTTCGTTGTCTTTATAATTGTAGATGCCTTCTAAATCGTCTAAAGATTTTTGTGCTAATTCATCTTTTAAATTTGAAATATCAAGACGGGTTTTTGGATGTTGCTTAAATAAGTCTGTAGTTTTAAATTCTAAAAATTGAGAGTCGTTTTCTAAAATAGTTTCAGGTATAATCGTGGTATTAATTTGAAGTGAAGCATGTGCATCATTAACTAAAAGCATTTGTTTTAAAAGCATTTTATAGCAGTCTTCAACAAGAATAGGTTCTTTCATTTTTGAAGAAAGCGTATGGTAAGTTGTTTCAAATTCTACTTCTTTATTGCCGTTAATTTGCTTTTTGTAAGAAGGCATTTTCTTTATTTTTTCAACTATGAAATCTAAATCTGTTTTGCAGTCGCAAGTATTAGATTGTGCAAAAAATGCTAATGTTGAAATAAAAAATGTAATAGTAAATAGTGCTAATTTTTTCATGATTCAATGATTTATATGATTAAACTTTCTGAAGCAAATATATTTTATAAATCAATTACAATTCAATAATAGCAGGTGTTTGGGGCGAAACAACCTTAGTTTGTGGTGGAATTAATAGCCGTTTTTATTTCAGATTGGTAGGTTTTAGAAATTGGCACTTCCACATGATGATTGAGAATAACGGAGAGCTTACCATTTTCTGTTTTCCATTGCTGAAAATGAAATGGATTAATAAGATAAGAACGATGCGCACGGAGTAACTCCGGAAATTCGGCATCAATAGCGGACAGTTTATTTCTTATTAATGTTTTCTTCAAACTAACTCCAGAAAGGTAGGTAACCTCGATATAATTATCTGCAGATTGAATACTTATAATATCATTTATAAATAATCTTAGGCCTTCATAATTACCGTCTCCTTTAATTTCAATTTTTAGATCTTCTAATTGTTTTTCGTAAAATTTACCAAAAGCAAAACGACCTATTAATATAATTGGTAAAATAGTAGCCATTGCAGGAAGAAGTATTGCAGAAAGCATGTAGCCTAAAGTGTATGGATTAGGTTCGTTAGCAACAACGATATAGAGGTAATAAAGTCTAGCAATTAATAGGGTTACAAAAGTGAACGTGAGAATAAATATAATTTCGCTTAAAATGGTCCATGCTGTGTTAGACGTATTGTACAAAAATTGTTGAAAAGGTAGAAATAGAAAATAACAAAATCCGCCAACTAAGCCATAACCAGGTAAATAAATAAGTTTTTCATTATCAGGTAATTCACTGACGTCTAGAGGTTCTGTGAAATACAAAAACATAAACACCCAAATAGCGAGTAATATGCTAATTATAATGTGATGCTTTAATAAAGGATCAAACGGATACGGTCTTTTCAAATTTGTTATTTTGGATCATAAAAATAAGCATTGCTTTTGGATTCTTCAATAAAATAACGTTCTTGCTAGAATGTTTGATAAACGTTATTATTACCTCATAAAAATTCAATATTTAGGCTATCGTTTTCATGGTTGGCAAAAACAACCTACTGTTAAAACGGTACATCTAATGATAGATCGCACCTTGAAATTTATTCTTCAGGACACTAAGTTTAAAACGTTAGGTGCTGGTAGAACAGATGCCATGGTTTCTGCTAATGAAGCAGCTTTAGAATTATTCATTTATAACGATCCTATTCAGGATTTTGACGAATTTTTAGATCTATTCAATCATAATTTACCTCAGGATATTAGAGCGTTATCTATAAAAGAAGTGGATAAAGCGTTTAATATTATTCAGGATTCTAAATTAAAGGAATATCATTATGTATTTTCTCAAGGGCAGAAAAATCATCCGTTTTGTGCACCAATACTAACTACAATTCTAGAGCCTCTCGATGTAGAGATTATGAAACAAGGAGCTAAATTATTTGAAGGCACTCATAATTTTAAAACCTATTGTTATCGTGCAACAGATAAAGGAGAATATGTAAGAGCCATTAAGTCTGCAGAAATTATTGAAAACACCATATATAGAGCCAATTTTTTTCCTGAGCAGACTTTTGTCTTCAAAGTTATTGGAAAAGGATTTATGCGTAACCAAATTAGGTTGATGTTTGGTTGCTTAATAAAATTGGGTAGAGGTGAAGTGACTTTAGAATACATTGAAAGTACCTTAAAACTAGAAAGTACAGAAGTTATGGATTACATAGCACCAGCTTCTGGACTAATTTTACATTCTGTAAATTTTGAATAAAAAAAGCGGTCTAAGATTAATCTTAAACCGCTTTAAATACGTTGTGGAACTTATATTTCTGAATCTCTTATATAAGATTACTAAAAAAAGAGACTATTCACTTACATATAATAAAGAACAGTATTAATTAGATTTCTTTAAGAAACTAAATTATAATATAAGATTCAGGAATTATCCTGCAACGTGAACTTTTGGATCTTTATCCACAAATTTTCCATTAACAGATTCTCCTAAAATGATAACTTCTTTAGATCTTTCATACATTTTTATAGCACGATGCATCTGTAACTTGGTGCCACTGTAAAGTTTTACACCTGATCTAGAGCCTTTATTTCTTATCTCAATATAGAATCCGTCCTTGAGTGCTGTTGGTCTTGTTGCTGGTCTACCCATAAATATAATATCTGTTTTAAATAGTAGTGCATGATAGGGAAAAAAATAAAACCTCACAAGCATTTTAGTTGATAATTTTTAACAAAACTTCAACCGTGATAAAAGTTGTTTGTCGAGTTCCCTTTTTCCTATTGAATTAGCTCTAATTTTTACAATTATCAATATTTTTTTAATAATTAGGAATTTTAGAAAGTATGAGATTAGGTTCAAAATATTTTGAGTTGTATTAAAAACGCTACAAATTTCATTAGCGTTAACACTTAGAGGATACGAGCAAATTTCATCTGTAAAACATAATGATCTTTGTGTGTAATTAAAAAAAATCAAAATATAATATGAAAGATCAGTTTAATACAGCCTTAGGAAACCTAACAGATAAATTAATTGGATGGTTTAACGCCATAATTGAGAATATTCCCAATTTTATTTTAGCTGTCTTAGTGATGATGGTATCGTATTTCGCTGCCAAATACATAAGTAGATTGGTTAAGAAATTAGTATCAAAACAAATCGAGCAAGATTCTATAAAAAGTGCGATAGGTAAAGTTACAGCTGTTCTAGTAGTATCGTTAGGATTATTTGTTGCTCTAGGAGTCTTAAATTTAGGAAAAGCCTTAACGTCTTTACTTGCTGGTGCAGGAGTCGTTGGTTTGGCTATTGGTTTGGCATTACAAGGAACTATAGCAAATACTTTTGCTGGTTTGGTTTTATCGTTTAGAAAGAAAGTGAAAATTGGAGATTGGATAGAAACAACAGGCTTCTCTGGTGAAATTATGGATATTAGCCTTAAAAATTTCACGATTAAAGAAGCCGATAATAATATTGTGATTATTCCAAATACTACGATTTTAGATAATCCAATGAAGAATTATTCACTAACGACAAGAATGAGAGTTTTTCTAGATTGTGGTGTAGGTTATGGATCTGATTTAGAACAAGTGCAGCAATTAACCAAAGAGGTTATTGCAAACACTTTTGATCAAATAGAAACACCAGAAGATGTAGAATTTTATTATACAGAATTTGGAGACAGTTCTATAAATTATTTATGCCGTTTTTGGATTGATGCAGAAAGCATGCTAGAAAAACTAAAAGCAAAAACTAAAGCGATTATTGAAATTAAAAAAGCCTACGATAAAGCAGGTATTAATATTCCATTTCCAATTAGAACATTACAGTTTGATAATCAGTTAGACTTAAAAAGCTCAGAGAAAACAGCTCCAATGTCTGCTAAATAGAAATTAAGTGTTATTTGTTTTTATGCAATTGCGTTAAAACCTTTACGATTTGAGCAAATAATATGTAAACGATTCATCTACATTAGAACCTATTAACTAACAATCAATAAAACCCAATTACAATGAAAAAATTAAGTTATTTATTTATCGCATTATTTAGTTTAAGTTTAATGACAACGAGCTGTAGAGAACAAAAATCTACAGGCGATAAAGTTGAAGATGCCATTGACGATGCAGGAGATGCGGTTGAAGATGCAGCAGATGATGTCGAGGACGCCGTTGATAATAATTAGAAACACAACAAGTATTAACTTTTAAAAGCCATCAATCCGATGGCTTTTTTTTATTTTTATAAAAAATTAAATTGCAATGAACGATACTATTCCTAAAGAACTCTTTAGCTTTTTTAAAAAGCTTGAAAAAAATAATAATCGGGATTGGTTTAATGAAAATAAGCCAGAATTTAAAGCAATTGAGACCAAGGTTAAAGCAGCTTATAATCATTTGGGAGCGTTAATGGAAACTCACGATCAGATAGAAAAAATTAAAATCTTTAGAATTTATAGAGATGTTCGTTTTTCTAAAAACAAATTACCTTATAAAACGCATTTTGGAGGTTCTTTTGCGAGACGTAAACCAGAACTAAGAGGTGGTTATTATCTACATATTCAGCCTAATGACGAATCTTTTATTGCTACTGGGTTTTGGGATCCCAATAAAGAAGATTTACTACGTATAAGAAAAGAGTTTGAAATGGATGACAGCGAAATTCGAGACATCTTAAACGATAAAACCTTTAGCAGTACTTGGGGAGGTTTCACAGGAGACGAACTAAAGACATCTCCAAAAGGGTTTGATAAGACACATCCTGCAATAGATTTAATAAAAAGGAAACAATTTATCTTTGTTAAAAAATATACTGATAAAGAGGTTTTAGCAGATGATTTTTTAAATGATGTTAATATATCTTTTAAAAACGTAAGACCTTTTTTTAATTATATGAGTGATGTGCTCACTACTAATTTGAATGGGGAATCTTTGATTTAATAGCTTAAATTATAATTCATATCACTTATTTAGCCTTCGGTTTAGAAAAAAGTTGAATACTATGAATTAATCGTTCTTTAATAATAGTGATGATGCGTTTATTTAATGCTGAAGAGTTTTGAGTATAAAGATCATATTCTTCAACTGTAAATTGACCAATAATTAAGCCTTTTAAATTATTTCTAAATTTGGTGTCTTTTTGGACGGCATGCTCTATGTATTCTAACTGTTTTGGAAGTTCTAATTCAAAAAATACATTTTTGCGTTTAGCAATATAGTTACTAAATACAGCCATTAGTAAATCGTGCTGTAATTTTATAACAGGTCTCAATGTTGTATTCTGAAAAGCTTCTTCAGTACTCATACCTTCGTAAGTTCTTGCAGATGTAATCTCTGGTCTAATGTCTAGTAGGTTTTTAGATCTTGAAGTCATGATGATTTGGTTTCGGATTAATTCAATATTAAAATTAAAGGATTAGCCAACACCGCAGTTTAAGATAGAAATATATTATTAACGCTGTTATTAACATTATACATTTAAACATTCATAAATCTAATAGAATTGAAAGTATACCAAGCCATGTAAGCCTTATCTTTATAACTATAAAAAAAGGACTAAGTACAACTTAAAGAAAAATAAATATGATGAGATTCCATACCCGAAAATGGGTTAAACCCGAAGATTTAAATCCTAACGCTACTTTATTTGGAGGACAACTTTTAGCTTGGATAGATGAAGAAGCGGCACTTTATACAATTATTCAGCTAGAAAATTCTAAGATTGTTACGAAGTACATGTCTGAAATTAATTTTATGTCATCTGCAAAACAAGGAGATATTGTTGAGATTGGTATAGAGGTTACCAAATATGGTAAATCTTCAATAACTTTGAAATGTGAAGCCAGAAATAAAATGACTAGAGAAACCATTCTTACTGTCGATAATATTATAATGGTAAACTTAGGAGAAGATGGTAAACCTAAACCACATGGAAAAACAGAAGTAGAGTTTGTGAGAGATAGATTGAATAAAGTCTAGTTTATTTTCCTAGAGAAAGTTCGTAAATTTCAAGATCAAAATATTTTACAGCAGCTAACACGTGGTCAAAGATATCTCCAATGATAAATTCGTAATTTACCCAACGTTGATCTTTGCTAAACGCATAAATTTCCATAGGAATACCTTGAGAAGTAGGTTCTAATTGACGTACCATTAAGGTCATGTTTTCATTAATTGCTGAGTGATTCTCTACATAAGTTTGTAAATATTTTCTAAAGACTCCAAAATTGGTGAGATTAATTCCGTTAATTAATACGGATTTATCTGCACCAATTTTTTCGTTATACAGATTAATCTCTTTAGATTTTGATTCAATATATTTGGTAACTAATTGAATTTTCTTAAAACGCTCAATATCTTCAGTATTAAGAAATTTAATGGTAGAGACTTTTATAATTACAGAACGTTTAATACGTCTGCCTCCAGAATCCATCATACCTCTCCAATTCTTAAAAGAATCTGAAATTAAAGCGTACGTAGGAATTGTGGTAATCGTCATATCCCAATTCTGTACTTTTACAGTAGCTAAGTTAATTTCAATAACATCACCATCTGCTCCGTATTTGTCAAAAGTGATCCAATCTCCAATTCTAACCATATCGTTAATTGAGACTTGAATACTCGCTACAAAACCTAAAATAGTGTCTTTAAAAATTAATATAATTACAGCAGAAGCGGCACCTAAGGTTGTGGCAAACTTTAAAAATGATACTCCAGTAATAATCGCTAATATTGAGAAACCACCTAACATCCAGGCAAAAATCATGAAGACTTGTACGTAACTATCAACAGGTTTGTCTTTGTATCTGTCTAACGTTTTAAGATAATCTTTAATAGATTTTAAAAGGCTTCTAATAATCTGAAGCGTTAAGAGAATGGTAATAATTATTAAGGTCTTTTCAATAAAAATCTGCACCAATTCAAAATCTGTAAAAACCTGAGGTATAAATTCAATTAAAATTAAAAGCGGAATAACGTGAGCAATGTTTCGTGGTAGTTTATTGGTGATAAGAATATTATCAAAATCAGTTTTGGTACGTTTTGCAACTCCTGCAGAAAATCGCCAAAGTAAACGCTTAGTAATATAGTCTACTATAAAAACGCCAATTAAAAGCGCAATTAAAAGTCCAAGCATATTAAGATACATTGCTGTATTTTCAGATATGCCTTTTTCTATGAGAAAATTATATAGAATGTGTCTTATATTAAGCACGACTCGTTTTATTTAAGTATTTCTTATCAATATAAAAAGTTCCAAACGGAAGAATAGAAGCAATTAGTACAATCCAAAGTGTACGCGTAGACCATTTCATGTCAGAGCTAATTAATACTGCAATAACTACATAAGCCATAAATAAAATGCCATGTGGCATTCCTAATAATTTTACATATTGAGGATCGTCATAAAACCATTTTAGAGGAGACGCAATAAACAATAATAAGATATATGAAACACCTTCTAACACTGCAATAATCCTAAAAATGGGTAATAGTTTTGACATGACTGTAAATTTGAAGCAAAAGTACTTTAGAATTAGGTAATAAGAGCAGGTTTTAACAGGTTTTAAGAAATTCTTAAAAATATAAAATCTATTAATTATCTTTAGCAGTATTTTTAATAAACTTACCTTTAATTTATGAGAAAAATTCTAGCATTAACACTTTGTTCTTTCATTTTATTGTCGTGTTCAACAGCAAGATCTGTAGGTAATAAAAAAGGCAAAAACCAAACTGCGCAAACAAAAACGCAAGGACCTAAAAAAACGAACGGAAAAATCAAAGATTACGATAAAGTAATTACTAAGGATGCCATTTCGGATTCTGGTTTATTTGATGTGCATTTAGTAGGAGACACTTATTATTTTGAAATACCAATAAAATATCTAAGCACAGATATGTTATTGGTAAGTCGTTTTTCAAAATTACCTTCAAATTTAGGAGGAGGTTATGTTAATGCAGGAACCAAAACTAATACAAGAATGATTAATTGGGAACGTTTCAAAAACAAAATCCTGATAAAAGAAAAATCATCAAGCGCTATAGCTGCAGATAGCTTACCAATTCATATATCTGTAAAATCTAACAATTACGAGCCTACATTATATGCTTTTGATATTGCAGCATTTTCAAAAGATTCTTCATCTGTAGTTATTGATGTTACTAGCTTTTACAGTTCAGATGTAAAGGCCATTAGCGGCTTATCTTCAAGATTACGATCATCTTATAAAGTTAAGAATTTAGATAAATCCAGAAGCTTTATTAATTCTGTTAAAAGTTTTCCTGAGAATATAGAAGTAAAACAAGATTTCACCTATAATGCGTCTAATCCTCCAATAAATACTGGTGACGAAACAATCAGTGTGCAAATGAATCAATCTATGATTTTATTGCCAGAAATACCAATGCAATCGCGTCTTGCAGACAATCGTGTTGGTTGGTTTACAATGAATAAATATGATTATTCAAGTGAAGAATTAAAATCTGAAAGTAAATCATATTTAAGACGTTGGAAATTAATTCCAAAAGATATTGAAGCTTACAACAGAGGAGAATTGGTAGAACCTATAAAACCTATTGTTTATTATTTAGATCCAGCTACACCGATGAAATTTCGTTCATATATGAAAGAAGGAATCGAACTTTGGCAAAAGGCCTTTGAAGCTGCTGGATTTAAAAATGCCATAATCGCGAAGGATCCTCCTACTAAAGAAGAAGATCCGGATTTTAGCCCAGAAGATATTCGATATTCCGTGGTTAGATATGTAGCTAGTACCACTAGAAATGCAACAGGACCAAGTGTTTCAGATCCGAGGAGTGGTGAGATTATTGAAAGTGATATTATTTGGTATCATAACCATTTACGCTCGTATAGAAATCGTTATTTATTAGAAACAGGAGCTGCAAATCCTTCAGCCAGAAGTTTAAATACTCCAGATGGAGATATTGGTGAAATGATGAAAATGGTAATTGCTCATGAAGTTGGTCATACGCTAGGTTTACCACATAACATGAGTGCAAGTTATGCTTATGACGTAGAGAGTTATAGAGATGGCGACTTCACTCAAAAAAATGGTATTGCAGCAACGATTATGGATTATGCACGTTACAACTACATTGCGCAACCGGGAGATGAAAACATTAGGTTTGTAAGACAATTAGGACCTTATGATAATTATGCTATTAATTATGGTTACAGATATATTCACGATGCCAAATCTGCCGATGCTGAAAAAGAGATATTGAGTAGTTGGGTTATGGAAAAAGCTGGAGATCCTATTTATAAATATGGAAAGCAAAGTAGCCGATTTGATCCTACGGCCCAAACCGAAGATATTGGCAACAATAGTATTAAAGCGAGTACATACGGACTTAAAAACCTAAAAATAGTTGCTAAGAATTTACCATCTTGGACAAGTGATAAAACAGATAATTATGACGATTTAGAAGAGCTTTATGGAGAGTTGCTTAGCGTTTGGAGCCGTTATGTTGGTCATGTAGTTGCTCATGTTGGTGGAGTAGAGGAAGAGACTAAAAATCCATCGCAAGAAGGTGTTGTTTATACTCCGGTTTCAAAATCTTACCAAAAATCGGCGATAAGTTGGTTGCATAGTAATGCTTTTGAAACTCCAGATTGGTTAATAGATCAATCTATTCTTCAAAATATAAATTATGCAGGTTATACAGATCGTATTAGAAGTTTACAAGCAAGACACTTAAATAATTTATTGAATTTTGAGCGTTTAGGTAGACTTATAGATCATAAGGCTTTGGATTCTAAAAACTATTCTGCTTTAGAATTAATGAGTGATTTACGAACAGGAATTTGGTCAGAAACAAAATCAGGGGCTAATGTTTCCGTTTTTAGACGTAATTTGCAACGTGTTTATTTAGATGCTATGTTTGATTTGATGACAGAAGATTTAGATCAAAATCGTAGCAGACAATATTATAACGTTAATCAATCGGACGTTAGATCATTGGTTAGAGGTGAGTTAACCGTTGTAAAGCGTTTACTTACTTTAGCCTCAAAAAGAGGAGTAAATACAGAAACAGAATATCATTATATCGATGCTATTGAGCGTATTAATATTATTTTAGAACCTAAATAAGAATTATAATATATGAAGAAATTAGTTTTATTAGCCTTACTTTTTAGTCTCTCTGCAACAACATTTATGTCTGCACAATCTAAAAAAAGTCAAAAAGAAATCTTTGCTGCAACTTATAAAACCTCTAAAAGTGTTGTTGAAACTGAGCACTATCAATTTGTAGCTAACGTTATACGTAATAGTCAGGAAAGAGAAATACTTAACGGAGATGTAAATAAAATAGAAATTAATAAACGAAGTGTATCTGGTCAATTACATGCGTTTTCAAAAGATAGAGCTGTACATTCATTAAAAGATAACAACAGTGAAATAAGTACAACCTTTAATGATGAGGACCAAGAGATTTCAATTAGTATAAAAACTAAGGCTTATACCATAAGTATAAACGTAAAACCTAATGGCAACGCTTTCTTAGAGCTAACAAATACTAACAACACTAAATTATTATATACAGGTAAATTAGTTAGGTTATAAATTCATTTAACATTTTTAATGTTTATTTCGCAGATGAACAGTAAGATAAGTTGCTTAAAAATAATTTAAAATCTTTCTTTTTAGATAAAAATAAGGCAATAAATGAGTTAAAACTTGTAGATAGTACACTTTTTGCGATTGTTTATAGGCTTTAAAATTTAATATTTGGTATAGAAATTGTATCTTTGTCCTTCGTTTATTGAAGATATACTAAAACAAATAACTTTATCTTTAAGTTATTGTACTAGATTTTAATACTATTCATTGTTAAGTTAGTTAACTTGTTTGCATTATACATATTTTCAAAAGCACACACACATATTAATTTTTAAAACTACGAATGGCTAAATCACAACAGACTTTTAGTAAAAGTGAAAAAGAAAAAAAACGATTAAAAAAGCGAGAAGACAAGCGCAAGAAAATGGAAGCGCGTAAACTCAACAAAGACGAAAATGGTTCAGACGGAATCCCGATCGCTTATGTAGATCATAATGGGAATTTAACTGATACTCCTCCGGATCCAGCAATGAAGATTAAGGTGAAAGCTGAGAATATTGTTATAGGTATTCCTACAAAAGAAGAGTCTGATGAAGAACCTTTTGATCCTATTAGAAATGGAAAAGTATCTTTCTATGATAATTCTAAAGGATTTGGATTTATAATAGATACAGAAACTAACGAAAAGCATTTTACGCACGTAAGTGGTATTATTGATGAAATTGCAGAAAATGACAAAGTAACTTTCGAATTAGAGAAAGGACAACGTGGTATGAATGCAGTAAGAGTTAAGCAAGCAAAATAATCATTTAGTTGAAATAAAATAGTAAAGCCATTATCTCTGATAATGGCTTTTTTTTGTGCCTTAGTTTTAGATTTCAGTTTAAGTATTACAATCTTTTTTAAAATAATTCAGATGTTTTAAAACCGACTCCTAAATAACTTCGTAAGTAGAGAAACAATTAATTTAAAACTTAAACGATGAAAACGAAAACATTTATTTCAGCAGTAACATTAGCAGTAGCATTAATGTTTGGAACTAGTGCAATGGCACAAACTAAAATGGAAAAGAATACAAAAATGGTTGGTGGTGCAGAAATGTATCCTTCTAAAGACATTATTTCTAATGCCGTAAATTCTAAAGATCATACCACTTTAGTTGCCGCAGTAAAAGCAGCAGAATTAGTAGAAACATTACAAGGAGATGGGCCTTTTACAGTATTTGCTCCAACAAACGCAGCATTTGATAAGTTGCCAAAAGGTACCGTTGAAACATTATTAAAGACTGAAAATAAAGCAAAATTACAAGCTGTATTAACATACCATGTTATTGCAGGGAAATTTAGCGGAAAAGATATTATGAAAGCGATTAAAAAAGGTGGTGGAAAAGCGACATTTAAAACTGTAAATGGTGGAATGTTAACGGCTATGATGGATGGTAAAGCTTTAGTGTTAAAAGATAGTGCTGGTAATAAATCTATGATAACCATCGCAGATGTTAATCAATCTAATGGTGTAATTCATGTTATTGATACAGTAGTGTTACCAGGTATGTAAGATGTTTTTGGTTAGTTAAAGAATTAGTGAATAATGATTGGTTGGTGTTAATGCTAATTCTTGGAAGCACAAGTTTAAACACTTGTGCTTTTTTTATACCTTTAAGTTTCAATTTTATATACACTATGAATCCTACAATAAAACAAACTCATGAAATAAAAGTAATTGGATTATCTACTAAAACTAAATTGAATGAATCGCAAGATATATTGGGACTTTGGAAACAGTTTATGCCAAGAAAACATGAATTAAAACATATTGTTTCTGAAGAATTCATAGCCATACAGATCTTCAATTTGCAGGAAAGCGGTGAACCAAAAACAGAATTCGATATATGGGCATGTGTAGAAGTAGCCAATTTTAATGCTGTACCTCAAAGCATGAAAAGCTTTAGTATTCCGAGTGGTACATATGCGATATTTCTACATAAAGGGATGGATGCTGGATTAACGTATCAAAAAATCATGACCGAATGGTTGCCTAATTCAGGTTATAAAATTGATAATAGACCACATTTTCAGATAATGGGAGCGAAGTATAAAAATGGAAGTTCAGATTCTGAAGAAGATTTTTATGTGCCCATACAACTATTAGAAGAATAACAATCAGCTTTGATTTTGTTACTAAACGCTAATTAAAATCCAACCCTAAAATCGCAACCTACTTTGTAATTACTGCAACCAAAAGCCGATTTTCCTTTTAAGACTTTTCCTGTTTTACACTTAGGACAAGCATCTCCAGCTTTAAGCTGTGGTTTTTGAATCGTTTGTTTTGGTTCGAATTTTAATTTGAACGCCTCATCAAAACGTAACAAACCTTCTTGAGACGTACCATCAATTTTAAAACCTTTTAAATTTACAGTCGAGCCTTTTGTGGTTAATCTAATATATTGCTTTTCTGAGATTTTTTTATCGCCAAAACTAAAAGGTAAAGTGAAATCACAAGTTTTACCATAAAGATTACAACCATAAGCAGATTTTCCTTTTAATAAAGAACCCGATTTACATTTAGGGCATGAGCTGCCAACTAGAGTTTCGGTTTTTGTCTTCGTCTTAGATTTTGCTTTTGTTTTAGAAGTTGAGACGGGTTTGTTGTTAACCGCAGAAATTCGGGTTTGTACTTTTTCACTTCTAACCTCGTAAACTAAAGCATCAACCATACGTTTCATGCTTTTTATAAAAGCACTAGCGCTAAATTCTCCTTTTTCAATATCTTTTAATTGTTTTTCCCATGTACCAGTTAATTCAGCAGATTTTAGAAGTTCATTTTGAATGGTATCAATAAGCTGAATCCCTGTAACTGTTGGTAATATTTGTTTTTTATTTCGCTTTATATATTTACGTCTAAATAAGGTTTCAATAATATTGGCACGAGTAGAAGGACGACCAATACCATTTTCTTTCATTAAATCTCTTAACTCATCATCATCTATTTGTTTTCCTGCAGTTTCCATGGCACGCAGCAATGTGGCTTCTGTATAGTAATTGGGTGCTTTAGTCTGCTTTTCTATAAATGAAGGTTCGTGTGGTCCTTTTTCTCCTTTAACAAAAGTTGGTAATAACTTATCTTTTGAATGACTAGGTGAAGCTGAACGGTCTTGTTTTTCAAAAACAACGCGCCAACCTTTAGATAAAATTTCTTTTCCTGTAGTTTTAAAATTGACATCTGCAGCTTTTCCAATAACAGTAGTGTTAGATACTTTACAATCGTCATAAAAAACGGCAATAAAGCGTTTTACAATAATATCATAAACCTGTTGCTCATTGTATTGCAAATGCGTTTGCATTCCGGTTGGAATAATCGCATGGTGATCGGTTACTTTTTTATCATTAAATACTCGAGTAGATTTCTTTATCTTTTTATCCAATAAAGTAGCTGTAAGACTTGAGTAATCAGTTAGTTTAGATAATATACCTTTTACTTTAGGATAAACATCATTAGGTAAAAACGTGGTATCTACTCTAGGATACGTAACCGCCTTTTTCTCGTATAATTTCTGTGCTATTTTAAGCGTGTCATCTGCAGAAAATCCAAACTTAGTGTTACAGTAAACCTGTAAACCAGTAAGATCAAATAACTTTGGTGCATATTCTGTACCTTTCTTTTTGGTAATAGAGACAATTTCAAAATCGTGTTCTTTTACTTTTTTAGCTAAAATTTCGCCATCTTCCATCTTAAGAAAACGACCTTCTTCATAACTAAAAAGGGTATCTCTATAAAGGGTTTGTAATTCCCAATAGGGTTGTGGTACAAAATTCTCAATTTCTTTAAAACGATTAACAAGCATTGCTAAAGTTGGTGTTTGCACACGTCCAACAGAAAGAACTTGTTTATAACCACCATGTTTTACAGTATAGAGTCGTGTGGCATTAATGCCTAAAAGCCAATCTCCAATAGAGCGCGAAAAACCGGCATAATAAAGGTTATCGTAATTTTCAGAAGGCTTTAAATTTTTGAAACCTTCTTTAATCGCTTCCGTTGTTAATGACGAAATCCATAAACGCTGTACTTTTCCTTTGTAATTCGCTTTATTAATAACCCATCGCTGAATCAATTCTCCCTCTTGGCCAGCATCACCACAATTAATCACTAATTCAGCTTTGTCAAATAAACTTTTTACAATGTTGAATTGTTTTTTAATACCATCATTATTAGAGACTTTGACCTCAAATTTTTCGGGTAACATGGGTAAGTTGTTTAAGTCCCAACTTTTCCAATACGGTTTGTAATCTGCAGGTTCATATAAGGTGCAAAGATGTCCAAAGGTGTAAGTTACCGCATAACCATTACCTTCGTAGTAGCCATCACGTTTAGTGGTAGCTCCTAAAACAGATGCAATTTCTCTGGCAACACTTGGTTTTTCGGCAATACAGACTTTCAAATCGAAGAAAATTTTTAAAGGTGCAAATTAATCAATTTTCAAAATACTCAATCAGAATTAAGAGAATAGATTATCTTAATTTCGGTTATATTCTGAATTAATAGGAGGAATAAGACCCTCTAGTATTTAAAGGTAATAACGAATTTTGTTTAGACTATTAAGAACCAAGTCTTAATTCTTGATTCTAACAGAGAAGTGTCTTATTGTCTTTGTTTAAAGTTCTAAAACTAATTTTTGACCAATCTTTAATGGAGATGATTTTTTAATAGCATTGGTATTACAAAGAGCCGAGATAGACATGTTATTTTTTCGAGAAATATCATAAAGTGTATCTCCTTTCTTTACCACATAGATACTGCGTTGTTTTACTAAACTAGCCAAAGCAGCTTCTTTAGATTCTAGGACATTAACTTTACTTACGCGTCTAGAATTATGAAATCTAGCATGTGTCCATTTTTGTGTAACCCAAACTTTTTCTGCTCTAATGGAGTTTTTTGGTGAAAAATCGAAAAGGTATTCAGGGTGAATAGATTCTCCTTTATAACTCAATTCTAAATGGAGGTGACTTCCTCTAGAATTCCCAGTATTTCCACCTTTTGCAATATACTGACCTTTATTAATAGTGTCATTTGCCTTGGTATCAATTTTAGATAAATGTGCATATGTAGATTCTAAACCATTATAATGACGAATAACAACTGTATTTCCATAACCATTAACATATTTTGCCAAACGAACCACGCCATCCAGTATAGCAACGACACTATCTCCAGTAACTAAATCTATATCAATACCATTGTGAGGTCTACCTCCTCGCCAACCATAATGAGACGTTACTACCTTTTTATGAGAAACAGGAGACGCATAAGTAGTGTCTGTAAATTTTAATTCTAATGGAAATTGTTGAAGCGTATTTGCATAAGGATTGTATAATGTGTTATTCCAATTTTCAGCCTTAATATCAATTGAAGGAGCTGAATTTGTAATTAATGGAATTTCTATGGTTTCGATTATTAATCCTCGGTTAAATTTAACCGTTTGTAATTCAATCTTTAAGGATGTAGAAAGTGAGTCTTCTTGCGCAAGACACATAAAAGTAGTGCATACCAGCGTAAAACAAAAAAGGATGTATTTCATAGAGGAAAAAAGTAATCTAATAATTGTTTGAAACGTAAATATATAATAATTATTGTTTCGTTATATAAATTGATATTATATCAATTGAATTGATACTTTTTTTGTGAGCCAAAGTGTTGTAAATTTGCAACTGCATTTAAATACTTCGAAAAAAAATATGTCTCAAACAAGTCAAGCTGTAAAAGAAAAGAAAACAGATAAAGAATTATACGACTATCAACAAGGAGCAATAAGCCAGATTTTTGAAAAATTTGATTCAGAACGTGACGATTACCACTTACTATATCAATTACCTACAGGTGGTGGAAAAACGGTAATTTTCTCTGAAATGGTGCGTCAATATCTAAAAAACCACAATAAAAAGGTTTTGATAATGACACACAGGGTTGAGCTTTGTAACCAAACATCTAAAATGTTAGATAGTTTTGGTGTGACAAATAAAGTGGTTAATAGCAAGGCGAATTTAGATGATCAAGCAGATTTTTCTTGTTTCGTAGCTATGGTTGAAACCTTGAACAACCGTCTAAACGAGAATATGTTAGATATTTCTGACGTTGGTTTGGTGATTATTGATGAAGCGCATTATAACTCTTTTACGAAACTTTTTAAGTTTTTCGAAAAATCATTTATTCTAGGTGTAACCGCAACACCTTTAAGTTCTAATAAAGAGTTGCCTATGAAGGATAACTACGATGAGCTTATTACAGGAGAAACTATAGAGAGTCTTATAGAAAATGAGTTTTTAGCACGTGCAGAGACGTTTGCTTACGATATGGGTTTAACGTCTTTAGAAATTGGTTCTAATGGAGATTATACGGTAAAATCTTCGGAAGATTTATATTCTAGTCCATCAATGCTTCAAAAATTAGTAGATGCTTACAAAAAGCATTCATTAGGTAAAAAAGCGTTGATATTTAATAATGGGATTAACACGTCTATTAGTGTGTATTATGCTTTTAAAGAAGCAGATTTACCAATTATGCACTTGGACAATACGGCTACAAAGAAGCAACGTAAGCAGATTTTAAAATGGTTTCATGAAACGCCAGATGCGATATTAACTTCGGTAAGTATCTTAACCACTGGTTTTGATGAGCCTACTATTGATACCATTATTTTAAACAGAGCAACAAAATCATTGACATTATATTACCAAATGATTGGTCGTGGTTCTCGTATTTTAAATACTAAATCTAAATTTACAACTATAGATTTAGGAAATAACCTTCATAGATTTGGTCCTTGGGGAGATAATTTAGATTGGCAAACAATTTTTAAGTCACCAAACTGGTTTGCAGATCGTATTAAAGGTGATGAAGCCATAGAATCTAACTTCAAACATGATTTATCTGACGAAGTAAAAGAAGAATTTTCAAAGTCTGAAGAAACCTATTTTGATATTAAACAAACCTATAAAGATGCCGTTGCCAAAGGGGAATCTTCTAAGGTTGTTTTAGAGCGCTCTATAGAGCAACATGCTAAAATTTGTATTGAAAATAGTGAAGATGTCTACGATGCTATTGCGTTGTCTAAGTTGCTAAAAGCAGATATTAATCAACGAATTGATACTTATGCAAAATGCATTAGTAGAAGTACTTATAACTTCTTGAAATGGTTAAAAGATGATTATCAGAAGAAATTAACGTCTTATTTAAGAACTAATTTTGATGAAAAATTTGAAGAAATTCATGGGTTTCCACCAGAAGATTAATGCCTATAACAATTAAATAAGACTAAGGTAAAATTCTTGTATATTTGAAAGAACCAATTTCAAAATACACTGAAAAAGGCAACACTATTTTTACTATTCGTTCAGCTGTTATTACCTTTAATTAGTAACGCTCAAGAAGTGCTTACTAGTGAAGAAGCCTTCTTGCGCTATAATAACATATCTAGGGAAATGCAAGTTGATTTCCCTGAGAATGATTATAAAACGTTTAGACGCGAATCTTTTTCCGAATCACAATTGCAAACGTATTTAGCGCAACATTTCCAGCGTATGGAATTGTTGGATGCAATAGAGAATCATCATGATTTTAAATTGCACAGCTACTTGCATTCTGGAAATTGGTTTATGCAATTACGTTTTCCTAAGGAATCGATAAAGTGGTACAGAAAGTTTTTTGCATATTATTCTGAAAACAAAGCCGAATTAAGTGGGTTAGAAGAGGAGGATTTAGTTGAAATGATTACGTACTCATATAGTGTTCAGGCAGAGAATTATGCGAAAATCGGTTATTTAGATAGTGCAAAAAATCAACATATACAGAATATAAAGTTTATTGAGCCTTATATTTTTATTGCCAAACCTTCAGCTTATAACAATTATGGTTTGTATTATTATTGGAATAAAAAGCAATTAGATTCTGCTTTAATATATTTCAATAAAGCGTATTCTTACACTAAGGCACACTTTCCAAAACATACATTGCTTGGTAGTATTCGGGATAATATGGCTGATATTTATTTTGAATCTAATAAGTCCGACAAGGCCTTACAGCTCTACAGTGAAAATTTTGAATTTTACAAACATGCCATTAATGAGAAATCACTTACTAGAGATATTCCAAGGTTAATAAGTTCAGGGAGTCAGAAAGCAAAGACCTTAATAAAACTCAATAGGCCTGCAGAGGCTCAAAAGGTTATAGATGAATTACAGTTAGTTGTAGATGATTCTATAAATAATGCTTCTCTGAGGTCGTCTTCTCAGTTAGAGTTTTTAACAGTAAAATCTAATTTATTTTCCGTTCAAAAAGATTATAAACAAGCCTACACAACCTTAGATGCTATTCAAGAATTAACAAATATCAATCATAATTTAACGCTTAATTCAGAAAATAGATGGAGAGAAGAACTTAATACTATAGCTTTAGACCGCATACAATTACAGGCCGAAATTGCTGAAATTGAAAAAGAAAATAAAATAGAAAGTCAACGTTTAAAACTTTGGATGGTCTCCATAGTATCATCAACATTTATAATCATATTGCTACTCTTATTTTTAAGACGGAGACAACACCATATTAATGCAAAGAACAAACAATTACTATCCGAACAAAAATTAGAAAACACGGCTTTAAAAGTAAAACAATTGCATTCTGAAATTAAATCGAAAGAACGTGATTTGTCTGATTTTGCCATTAATCTAACTCAGAATCAAGAATGGGCTAAAACATTAGCAGATAAAATAAAAGCCTATAAAGATGCGAATAAAACGGACAGTAAAAACTTACTACAAGAGTTAGAACTAGAAATTCATAACAAAGTTACTTTTGATAATGACACCAAAGAATTCTTTGAACGTTTAGATAAATTAAGTGATGGTTTTTATAGTGAACTTACCTCACGATTTCCTAATTTGAGTAAGAACGAAATACGACTATGTTCATTAATTCGTTTAAAAATTGATAGTCGTAGCATTGCTACATTGCAGAATATTACCTTGGCTTCTCTCAATACAAGTCGTTACAGACTTCGAAAAAAACTTCATCTTACAGAAGCTGTAGATCTGGATGATTTTATTCAGAATATATAATCAAATTCATACGTTTTTTATTACTGTCTATTAAATGTCTATTGGATGTTCATTAGCTGTCTATCTATATATCAGTAGATTAGGATATAAGTTATATACCTTGGTTGCACCTTTAAAAAACAACTCATTGTATAATTCTTAAAAATCTTATCTTATGAAAACGCATGTACTTGGTTTAATTGCTTTAGGTTTAACCAACCTTATGATTGCACAGAATGACATCGCAGAAGTAACAAATTCAGATGCTATTATGTATTCTAAAAGTAAATCTATTAATACTGTAGCAAACTTAAATAGCGAGTATTTGTCTTTGGCTAGTCATGATGGTGTTGCTATTGTAGTTAAGAAAATACAGAAGATTGTTGCCAATTATGATATTAAGACGGCTGATGTCTATCTATCTAACCGCAACACAACATACACCGTTAATTTTATGGAAGGTGGTAATACCGTTGAAGCTGTATATAACAAAGCAGGTAAAATAATAAGTTGTAAAGAATATTACAATGACATTCGGTTACCTTATAATGTAAGCACTAAAATTGCTAAACAATATCCTGGTTGGTCTTTTGATAAAATTAAATGTGAAATTGTTTATGCCATTGATAAAGCATCTCTAACAACTTATAAAATTACTATTAAGAAAGAACGGAAATCCAAAAACGTAACAATCACTATCTAATCCTTTATTTATCCCTTAGTATTGATGGTAAACGGAACTAATTATTTAGTTCCGTTTTTTATTTATTCCGACTTATTTAGGCCGTAAAAAAGAGTTAAAATGATATACTGATTTAATAGATCATTATATCATAAAATATCGTAATTTTGCGCCTCAAAATAAAGCACTCAACATGAAACGCATCAACCAGTACAAAAAGTTATTTTCTATAGAAGAAGGTCCATTAGATTTAAAAACTTTGAAAAAGACTTATAGAAATTTAGTAAAAGAATGGCATCCAGATAAGTTTCAAGATGGAGATGAAGGACAAGAAGAAGCGGAATTAAAAAGTGTTGAGATTATTGACGGTTATCACTTTTTGGTAAGTATTGCACCAGAAACAAGAGCTGCAAACTTAGAAGAGTATACAAATACTATAACGAATTCTACAATTTTAGATTTTCAGCATAAAGGATTGCTTTTAGAAATTACATTTCAAGATGGTGCTACTTACGAATATTTTGGAGTACCTAAAGGTGTGTTTATCAAATTTTTAAATTCAGATAAACAAATGCGTTTTGCAAGACGTAGTATCTTTAATTCTTATACATATAGAAAGTCTAAGAAAGAGCTTCAAGAAGGTTAGTATTATATAAAGAGTAGTCCTAAAATAGAGTTATGAGCAACGATAAATCAGATAAATTAGATGAAATTTCAGTCCATGAGATTGAAAACTGTATTTCTATTTTAGAACGTTTAGTTGCTGATACAGACCAAATTTTCGAAATTCCAAAACCACAACGAACCGCTTTAATTAAAGCTTCAGGACAATTATCACGTCCAAGTCGTGAGGAATTTTCGAGACGTAAAAAGGATGGAAAAAAAGCAGCGAAAAGAAAACAAGCTGCTCGAGATAAAAATGCTCGTAAAGAAACAGGAATACGTAGTGCAAGAGAAGCACATATTTTTGTTGCACCTAAATTATTGCCTGAAGCCGACTTAAAAGCCAAAGAACAATTAGAGTTAGAATCTCCTAGAAACTGCTACGTTTGTAAAACGTTATTTACCAAGTTGCATCATTTTTATGATACTATGTGTGAAGAATGTGGCGATTTTAATTATGCCAAACGTTTCCAAACGGCAGATGTAAAAGGCCAAGTAGCTGTGATTACAGGATCTAGATTAAAGATTGGTTATCATATTACTTTAATGTTATTACGAGGTGGAGCAACGGTTATTGCTACGACGCGTTTCCCTGTAGATTCTGCGTTGCGTTTTTCTAAAGAAGAAGACTTTACAGAATGGGGACACCGTTTAAAAATTCATGGTTTAGATTTAAGGCATATTCCTAGTGTAGAAATCTTCTGTAATTTTATAGAACAACGCTACGAAAAACTTGATATTCTTATCAATAATGCGGCACAAACCGTTAGAAGACCAGCAGGTTTTTATAGTCACTTAATGCCAAACGAAGAACTTCCAAATGAAGAGTTACCTAAGTTTGCACGCGATTTATTAAACGATCATACAGAATGTTTATTGGAGTTACAACAGTTAACATCTACAGCATCTCCTAATAAAAATATGCCAGTAACTTGGCATGGACCAGAACCAGGAATTGGTTTACGCTCGTCTGCAAAATTATCTCAGATTCCGTATAGTTTTGATAATACATTGGTATCCCAAGAAGTTTTTCCGGAAGGAGAATTAGATGCCGATTTACAACAAGTGGATTTAAGAAAAACCAACAGTTGGAGATTAAAGCTTGGTGAAATTGAAACCACAGAAATGATTGAGGTTCAACTCGTAAATTCTGTAGCACCATTTGTTTTGTGTAATCGCTTGTCTGAAGTCATGAAAAAAGACAACACAGGACAAAAGCATATTATCAATGTGTCTGCGATGGAAGGGAAGTTTCACTCCTTTTTTAAGGAAGACCGTCATCCGCATACCAACATGGCAAAAGCCGCTTTAAATATGTTAACGCATACAGCAGCTGGTAGTTTAGCTAAAGAGGGTATTTATATGAATGCCGTTGATACAGGTTGGGTTACAGACGAAGATCCTGCAGAATTAGCGAAACGCAAACAAGACTTACACGATTTTCAACCACCTTTAGATATTGTAGATGGTGCTGCTCGTGTTATGGATCCTTTATTTGATGGTATTAACACTGGAAAACATTGGTCTGGTAAATTCCTAAAAGATTATCGCCCAATTAGTTGGTAGTTTAACTATTGAAGACATACATTTTTTCTGATTTAGAACGTCAGTTCGAGTGATTTTGACGAATGAAAAAATCATATCGAGAACACATCTTATTAAAAATTCTTATTCTCGATACAAATTTCACTTATTGTCGATCGTAAAATTTACTCAAATTGATAAATTTCATCAAAAGAACAAATTACCTTTGCAACACAATTACATATTATGACAACATTTTCACAATTAGGAATACATAAGAATTACATAAAAGGTTTAAAAGAACTTAACATTGTAAATCCAACAGAAATACAAGAAACTGCAATTCCTATTTTATTAAAATCTAAGACCGATTTAATTGGTTTAGCACAAACAGGAACAGGAAAAACGGCTGCTTTTGGCTTGCCAGTTTTACATGCCATTGATACCAATAATTCTGATGTTCAGGCTTTGATAATTGCTCCAACTCGCGAATTGGTACAACAAATACAAAAACAACTGTTTAGATTCACGAAGTATATTGATCAGAAGATTTTTGCCGAAGGTGTATATGGTGGTGAAAAAATAGATAAACAAATTAAAAACTTAACCAGAACAACACATATTGTTGTGGCAACACCAGGACGTTTACTAGATTTAGTAGAACGTGGAGCTGTAGACATTTCGAATGTAAAAATCTTAGTTTTAGATGAAGCAGATGAAATGTTAAGTATGGGTTTTAAAGAGGACTTGACTAAAATATTATCATACAATACAAAGAAACGTAACACGTGGTTATTTTCTGCAACGATGCCAGACGAAATTAAAAATATCGTTAAAACATACATGTCTAAAGATGCGGTTAGAGTTGAAGTAAATAAAAATGCTTTGGTTAACGAAAACATTTCGCATCATTTTGTTCACACTAGTATTAAAGATAAGTTGAATATAATTATCCGCATCTTAGAGAAACGTCAAGATGAAAGAGGCATCATTTTTTGTAAAACTAAAGCAGGTACGCAAGCCTTAACACATCAATTACAACAAGAAGGTTTTGCAGTTGGTGCTTTAGAAGGTGATATGCAACAAAGAGATCGAGATAAAGTAATGCGTGCTTTTAAAAATGAAAGCTTACAAGTATTAATATCTACAGACGTTTCAGCGCGAGGAATTGATGTTAATAATTTAGCGTTTATATTACATCACCAATTACCAGAACACTTAGAATATTACACACATAGAAGTGGTCGTACAGCCAGAGCTGGGAAAACTGGGCAATCTATTGCTTTAATTATTCCAGGTGAAATGCAAAAAATTCTAGATACACAGAAAGCTTTAGGGATTACGTTTAAAGAGATTTCGATTTAATAAAAGTATTAATCGTTATCATTTTATTATATAGTGGATTTCTGGCTTCGCAGGAATAACACTCTCTATTTGTAACTGCAGAAGTACTTATTAACATCAATTCGAGTGAAATTCCTTTTTTTTGGATTATTGTATCGAGAAGCATCTATTTACAAGAGGTTCTCGAAACAATTTTCATAATTTAAAATCACTCGAACTGACTTTTTGAATTATAAACAACTATCGATATTAACTATGTTCTGTAAAAGGGATGAGAAATTATTCAAATTGATAGAATTCTTCAAACCACGACATACGTCATTTTCAATTATTAGTATTATCTTGTGTGTCTATTAATAAACACACAATTTTACAGCAATGATATCATTTTCAATAGAAGACATTAACGCCTTTGTGAACGGCGAAGTTGTAGGTACAACAACACATAAAATTACAGGATTAGAGCAGATCCAAAAAGCAACCGAAAATCAGGCGACCTTTATTGGCAACCGAAAGTTTGCAGCGCTTTGGAAAGATTCAAAAGCGAGTTTAGCTATTGTTAATGATAATTTAGATATCGAACCTGGTGAAAACCGTGTTTTAATTAAAGTAAAGAATGCCGATTTAACCATGGCTAAATTACTAGAGTCTTTTACACCAAAAGCACCTCATTTTGAAACTGAAATTCATCCTGCTGCTATTATTGATGCGTCTGCTAAAATTGGAGCAGGAAGTAGAGTAGGAGCGGGTTCTTATATTGGTAAAGACGTGGTTTTAGGAGAAAACGTTACCATTTATCCTAATGTAACTATTTTAGACGAAACTACGATTGGTGATCATACTACAATTTGGCCTGGTACTGTGATTAGAGAGCGTTCGGTTATTGGAAGTCATTGTATTTTTCATAATAATGTGAGTATTGGAGCAGATGGTTTTGGCTATCGTCCAAGTGATGATGGAAGAGGCTTAGTTAAAATTCCGCATATTGGAAACGTAGTTATAGGAAATGCTGTAGAAATTGGTGCCAATTCTTGTGTAGATCGTGGTAAATTCAGTTCTACTATATTAGGAGACGGTTGTAAGATTGATAATTTGGTTCAAATAGCACATAACTGTGTACTTGGTCGTTCTTGTATTATGGCAGGAAGTTCTGGACTTGCTGGTTCTGTAACTCTTGGAGATGGTGTTATTATTGGTGGCTCTGCTTCAATAAAAGATCATACTACTATTCATTCTGGTGCTACTGTTGGTGCTGGTTCTGGAGTTATGAATGATGTTGCTGCTGGGAAAACGGTATTAGGTTATCCTGCTGTAGATTCTAGGGAAATGTTGAAACAATGGGTGGCGCTAAGAAAGTTAGCACGTTAGATTATATAATTTTATTGAATTAAACAATTACGTCAGTTCGAGTGAATTTCTCTTTTTTGAGAGAAATCTGTATCGAGAACCTTGCTTAAACTTCATAATGTTCTCGATACAAATTTGCTTAGGCAAATCCACTCGAACTGACGTTATTTAATAAATTGACCTATGCCGATTTCTGCTCTACATTTTGCTTTAAATGTAATAAGCCTGCTACCATACCATCTAGTTCGTGTTCTAAGAAGGTGGCATTTCGTTTACTAAATCCTTTAATAGTGTTTGAGTAGAGTTCTATTCCACAATGTTTAATACATACACTATACGTGTCGTTTTCGGCATTGAGATTCACTGACGTTCTGTAATCGCTTGAGACTAATAACCAGTAGCATAAACTATTAATCTGGTTAAACAATGAGAATTTTGTTTCCATAATATTTAGATTTAATAGATGTGAGGGAAGATCTTATTACAAAGGTATAAGCTAAAGCGTTGATTGTTAAACTTATCAGTTTAAGGTGTTTGTTTTTACGTTCATTTGTATACCATCACAGAAATATCCGTTGATAGACATTAAATTCAATATTATAATTTTTGGCATCATTATTGAATACCATATAGTATTATTAATAAATTAAATATAATACAATGAGTACAGGAACAGTAAAATTCTTCAACGATGACAAAGGATTCGGATTTATTACAGAAGAAGGTTCAAACAAGGAACATTTTGTTCACATTTCAGGATTAGTAGACGAAATTCGCGAAGGCGATACCGTTGAATTCGATCTTACAGAAGGTAAAAAAGGATTAAATGCAGTAAACGTAAAAGTTATCTAATATATCGCTTAACCTCAGTTATGAAAGCCCATCACATATGTGATGGGCTTTTTTTTATACTTTATTTTAATGTGAAAGCTATTCGCTATTCAGTTGTTACGTTTTAATGATTAGCCTATCATAATTGATTTGGCATTTACAAACTCTTTCATACCAAATCCTCCATGTTCTCTACCAAATCCTGAGTCTTTTACACCACCAAATGGCATGTTAGGATATGCTGTACCAAATTTGTTAATAAAGACCATTCCTGTGTCAAAATGTTTTTCTGCCAGTTCTATAGCATGATCTACGTCTTTAGAGAAGATACCACCACCTAGACCAAAACGACTATCGTTGGCAATTCGCATGGCATCATTTTCGTCTTTAGCTCTTATGAGTGCTGCTGCAGGTCCGAATAATTCATCATCGTAAGCGGGTTGTCCAGGGTTTACGTTTTCTAGAACAGTTGCAGGATAAAAGAACCCTTCACCATCTGGTATTTTACCACCACACAATAGTTTCGCGCCGTTTTCAATACTTTTTTCTACCTGTTCGTGTAGTGTATCTCTAAGATCCTCTCTTGCGATTGGTCCTAATTTGGTATCGCTATCCATAGGATTTCCCATTTTAAGGTCTTTCATCGCTTTCACAAATGCCTCTTTAAATTGGTCGTAAACGGCATCTACCACTACAAACCTTTTGGCTGCGATACATGTTTCACCATTGTTATAGATTCTTCCCATTACCGATGTTTTCACTGCTAATTCAATATCAGCATCTTCTAAAACAATGTAAGCATCGTTACTCCCTAATTCTAAGACTGATTTCTTTAATGCTTTCCCTGCTTTTTCACCAATAATCTCACCAGCTTTAGGACTTCCTGTTAAGGTAATTCCTCTGACTTGTTTGTTCGTTATTACCAAATCAGATTGGTCGTGATCTATTAATAATACACTGAATAAACCTTTTGGTAATCCTGCCGTGGTAAAAATAGTTTCTAATAGTTTGGCCGTTCCTGTAACATTGGCAGCATGTTTTAATAAGATGCTATTTCCTGCCATAAGATTGGTGATGGTATAGCGAATGACTTGGTATGATGGATAATTCCATGGTTGTATGCCATAAATAACACCAATGGGAGCATAGGTAATGATGCCTTTACTACCATCCTGTAGTTCTCGTTCTTCATTCTTCAGGAATTCTGAAGCGTTATCAGCTGAATAGTCACAAATACCAGCACACAGATCTACTTCCTGCTGACTCTGTTTTAAGAGTTTCCCCATTTCATTAGTCATTAGTTCTGCCAACTCAGGTTTATAGTTAAGTAATTCTTTTCCTATGGCTTTAATGATGGTTCCGCGCTCTTCAAAAGACTTTGTTTTCCAATCTAAAAATGCTTTGTGAGATTTATCGATGGTATTTTTAACCTCTTCATCTGACATATAATTATAAGATGTTAGGTTTTTTCCTGTGGTAGGATTTATAGTTGTAATGTCGTTTTTAACTGCAGTCGTTTTCATAATTCTCTTTCTTTTTTGATTCATTACAAAGGTGGGATTCTTTATAAAAAGCTATTGACGGTATCCTTATAATTGTTAACGTATATAAGAATAGGGGACTTGGAGTGTTGGTTTTATTAGGATTTAGCTTTCGGATTAATAGAATTTGCATACGAGATAAGAATAGTAATGTACAGTGATTAATTTTGAGCATTCCGCTATTGGAATTGAAATAATTATCACATAAAAAAGAAAAAGACATGTTAAAACCAAGACAGAAAACACCAGATTTAACTATTAATTTAACTAACGGTACCGAATGGACACTGAGCAAACAAGATCCAGAAGCGTTTACTATGATTATTGTTTATAGAGGTCTACACTGTCCGGTTTGTAAAACGTATTTAGAAGAGTTACAAACGAAGTTATCTGACTTTAAAGATATCGGTGTCAATGTTATTGCTATCAGTAGTGAAACGAAAGCGTTAGCTGAAAAGACCACTGAAGAATGGGAGATAGGCGATGTGCCGTTGGGTTATGAATTCCCTATAGAAGACGCTAGAGATTGGGGTTTATTTATTTCTAAAGGGATTAAGGAAGAACCAGATACTTTTATAGAGCCGGGCTTATTTATTATTAGACCGAATCAGGAATTGTATTGTGCTTCCATACAAACGATGCCTTTTGCAAGGCCAGACTTAGTTGATGTTATTAAAGCGATCAAGTTTGTGTTAAATAAAGATTATCCGGCTAGAGGAGAAGCTTAATATATATAATCCATTATCTAAGCGTAAAGTCCTTATGGGCTTTACGTTTTTTTTATAAATTCAATCTATGACCTTACCACAAAAGTTTCACATAAAAGATTTACCACAGCTTTTAGTAGCTGCAGGCCAATCATGGTTTAATGGCGCACCCTTTGAACGCAGCGCAATTGTGGCTTATTACGCTGTATTATCGTTACCTGCTTTGGTAATTATTATACTGAAAGTGGTAGGAAGTTTTTGGGGCGAAGCGCTTGTACAAGGTGAATTGCTGGGTGAAATTTCGCAAGCTATAGGTCCAGATGCCGCAGATGCTATTAGAACGATGATAGAGAATCAAAGTGGTGAAAAGACCAATATCTTTGCAACGATTATTGGTATTGGAACTTTATTGTATGGTGCTACAGGAGTGTTCTTTCAATTACAATCTGCTTTAGATACTATTTGGGAGCAAGAACCCGCGTACAAGAATAACTTGGTTGCCACATTAATGAGTCGGGTTAAGAGTTTTGGATTTATTTTAATTCTAGGTTTTTTATTACTGACAAGTTTTGTATTAACCTCATTGTTAAGCACGTTTAGTAAGCAATTGAATCGGTTTTTACCCGATGATTTATTTGATTATTTGTTTGTGGTAGACTTTTTAGTCTCTGTAGGCTTCATTTATTTATTGTTTGCGACGATGTTTAAATACTTGCCATCTGCAAAGATTACGTGGAAATCTGTACGTACAGGCGCCGCATTGACCACCTTTATGTTTCTTATTGGAAAGTACTTATTGGCTTTGTACTTTAATACTATGGAACCTGGATCTACATATGGTGCTGCAGGTTCTATTATTTTAATTATGCTTTGGGTGTCTTATTCGTGTTTGATCTTATTATACGGGGCTCATTTTACCAAACAGTATGCGGATCGTTATGTAGAAGGCGATTATATTTCATAAGGATTTATTATTATATGAACAGTTTGTTTATAGGGTATGGTTTCTTTAATATCTATTTTACATAATATAAATTATAGGACATTAAATACATTGTGTTAGAATAGTGTTGTTTGCTGGTATTTGGTTCGTTTGTTGTGTTTTATGTTAGAGATTCCTGCTTTATTAGGAATTTGGCGCACGTTTACCCGAAGTTGACCCGAATCAGACCCGGCTTTCATACGGAGTTAACCCGAGGTTACTATGGGTGAACCTCTTATTAGGTGTCCTTGATAATGGCTTGCGGTATACTGTTCCGTAGCTTGATATGCTTGGCTTGTATGGGTTTTTAGCATTGCCATTTTGATATTATAGTGTTTAAACGTCTTAAGTCCTTAAATTTGTGCTGTATTTTATTCTATAATACCTATTAATACTTACCAAAATACTTAGCAATGACTGATTCTATACCTCACATTAATGTTTTAGATTTGGACGGTGTTCCTGTAGATTTAATGCAACTCTATAAGGATAAGATTCTGCTCCTAATTATCTATAACAACGATTGTTTGGGTTGCACAGGCCGTGCGATTCCTTTAGCTTATGAGTTTCAGCAGGAATTTCCTAGTATACAAGTGGTTGGTGTTCATGCGGATTTTATAGGTCGGATTGGCTCAAAAGCTACTATTAAAGCCATTTTTACAAGTGGTGAGCTTGCTTTTCCTATTTATATAGATCGTGATCACCAGGTTTATGATCAGTTTGCGTCTGAAGGGACTCCGCAATGGGTGTTGCTTGCTAAGGATGGAACGGTGTTTCGTTCTGTATTTGGTTCTCAGGCGAATGCCAAAAACCGTTTGTATTATGCTTTGGAAAGTTTAATTACCACCGATACTCCGACTTAATTTCTTTTATTTAGATCACTGCGATACATGCCATTGCTTGAGTTGTTTTTAACCTCTCCAACGCGTTATGCTGCTGTTTTAGATATGTGATGCCTAACCAGATGGTATGTGCCACATTTGTTGGCGTGTTATTTGTATTTGGATGTTGCAATTGCAGACTTATATTGTGATGGTCTATTTTACATAATAACGGTTGACTTTGTACAACGGCACCTAATGCGTTATTGTTTGAATCTTCTGTAATGTATTCATTTTTATAGGATTGCCATATGCTATTTGAAACGGTACTTAAGGCTGCTATTAATTGAGAATGTGTCGCGTTTTCTGGAGTTTGGTTGTGGTTAAGCTGTTCGCTTTTAGGGATATTGATTGTGATGATGCTGCGGTTGGTGTTTGAATTCACCACTGCTTTTGCGGTATAGATTTGCTGAAATGGAAGGTCTTTTTTTAGTGGAAACCCGATTATAGCGTTCGGATTATTAAACAGATTGACCTCTCGTTCTCCAAGGGCACCACTCCCCTTTTGGATGACTTTACGGCAACGGCCCGTTAATCGGCTTGCCATATATGTATCTTGAAATGCTTTACCTGTAGCTCCTAAGCCTCGTCTTATGGCTTTAGATAGTTGGGCTGCAGCTGTGAACTCTTGGTTATTCGCCTTCACGTTTACAAAGGCAGGATCTGTATTAATACGTTCTCTAGATGGGCCTACGGCTTTACGCACCACATATTCTCCATTGAGTTGGTAATAGCATCGGCCTTGTAATGTGCCTTTGAATTTGAATATGCCTTCTTGTTTAGGCATTTGATTTTGTGTTGGTTATGGGTTTAAAGTTAGTAAAAAAAAGTTATCTGATGCTGTTAATTTGTTTAAAGTTAGAGTTTTAGGTGTGTGATTGTAAAATGTATTTTTAATATCTTTTGTCTTGAAACACTCATAATTAAAGATATCTAGTAGGTGTTTTTTATGATTACAGAAACAAAATGTTTTAGTTAAATCTAATTTGAAATGAACATTTCCGTAACGTGTTGTATCCAAATACAATCATCCACAGGATAATTGCATTTTGATAGCTATCGTTTTCGCCAAAATGATATGAGGCCGGGCTAAACATTGGAACTCTGTTTTTCATTATGATGATTGGGTTTGTATCGTTAGTTTACTTGATCCATCTAAAAGTCAGGTTAATTCTAGGTTGAATTTGTTTTGTTGTTTTAGGTATTTTGTGCTTCCAGTTCTCTTGCGTAGCCCCTTGCATTAGTAGTAAACTTCCATGAACCAATGGAATAGAAATTCGTTTTAAATCGTTACGCGTTGCATGCTTTAGTTGGAAAGGTCTTGTGGCTCCAAAGGTAACGGATCCAATCACTGTATTTTCACGTTGACTTTCTTCATAATCTTGATGCCAGTCTACACTATCTTTTCCATCTCTGTAGTAATTTAGCAAACAGCGTGTAAATTTGATGTTAACCTCCTTTTCTATCCGTTCTTTAATTTCTATCAAATCGGTATTCCAAGGACTTATTTTACGGTTGTTATTGGCATAAGATACTGTTTTAGCTGTATCTCCATACCAAGCGGTTAATCTGGGTAAATTAACTCGTTTACCATAAATCGTCATTGCGTCTTGTTCCCATATGGTATTTTTTAGCAAACTATTGTAAAGTCTATTACTTTCATTTACGGTGAAAAAGTTTTCAAATAAAGTTACCTCAGCTCCAGGTAAATCAAAAGTTGTTTTACGAATTTCACCTGTAGAAAATAAGTCGGTTTGATTACATAGATCCATATCGTTATCCCTTAAATCGTTTATTTATTAATCGCATAAAAAGTAAAAAACTAACAGCTAAACGTTGTGTTATTTGCATTTTTCGATCTTGCTTTTTCTAAGGTCTTTAATAAAATAGCCTAGCATAATGATGATAAAAAAGGCAAATGGTAATGAGGTTATAATTAACAGTCGCTGCACGGCTTCTAAAACATTAATATTCGCTTTTACATTACCTAATAACACTAAAGCTATTGTGGCTAATAAAATGAAAATAGACCAAATGACGCGGTGCGTTTTGCTTGGGTTTTTAGCGCCATTATCCGTAAACATACTTAAAACAAATACGGCAGAATCTACAGAAGTGATTAAAAAACTGATTAATAAGATAACGGATGTTATGTTTAAAAAGGTGGCATAAGGATAGTGCTCAAAAAAGGTAAATATGGAAGAAAATACGTTACCGAATTCATTGTTGTAGACTCCCCATTCTTCAATTAAATTAAAAGCAGCGGTGCCAAACACAGAAAACCAAAAGAAGGTTCCTAAGCAAGGAATAATTAAGACTCCTAATAGCAATTGTCGTATTGTACGTCCTTTTGAAATACGTGCAATAAAAATACCTGTAAAAGGTGCCCAAGCCAACCAAAATGCCCAATAATAGAACGTCCAACCTGTTAAAAACTCTGTTCCAGGATTATAGTTTCCAATGGCCAGGCTCATTGGTATAAAGTCTATGATATAATGAAACGTCGCTGTGGCAAATGCCGTTAGGATAGCACTCATATCGCTAGTGACAAATACAAATATTAGGATCGCCAACGTGGTTATGATATTTAATTTAGAAAATATTTGAATTCCTTTGTTTACGCCTTGCCAAGCCGAATAACAGGCTACAGCAGAAATGAGTACACAAAGTAAGATGGTTGCAGTTAACCCGAAGTCAGCTCCCATTATATGATTAATACCGCCTTTTATTTGCGTAGTTCCCAAGCCTATGGCCGCAATTAGGCCAAAAATAGTTGTAATAATGGTAATGATATCTACTGCATTTCTGGCCGTATTACTTTTTATATGATCCTCTATGGTGGCACTAATACTCACTTTCTTATTTCTTATGTATAAGCCATAAGCAATAATTAAGGCAAAAAGGCCATAAAAGGCCCAAGCAGTTAATCCCCATTGATAAAACGTAAACTCTAATGCTAAGGTATTTGCTGGTAAATTAGACGCATAAGGCGGATTCTGTTGCATAAAAACAGGCTCTTGCACGGCACGTAACAAAATGCCAGATCCCATACCTGCACTATATAGCATGGCCGTCCAAGCCCAAAGGGAATATTCAGGTTTGGCGGATGGTTTGCCTAGTTTGATGTTTCCATAACGCGAACATGCTATTGCCAATACCGCTAAAACACAAGCAAACCCTAAGTAGAGATAGAAATATCCAAAATAATTGCGCACCCATAATGACGCTTTATCAATAACGTTATAACTTGTTTCGGTAGCAAAAAAGACTAGTATGGTACAGCTGAAAATGATGGCCACAGAAATGGATAAAATGGCATGTTTCTGAATGTATTTGAACATTAAGATAGGTTCTGTTTTTACAAAAATAAGGATTAGAATATAAATCTTAATGCCTAAAGATGTTGTTGTGTTGGTTTAGTGCCTAAAACGGATATTCCTCAAACAGAATTGTTATATGGTTATATAGGTTGACTTTGAATTTAAAACGAAGAGGACGCTGTTAATTACTGTGATACCAAAATGTGTGTAAACAAAAAAAATCTCGCAAGCCTATGATAGACCTACGAGATAAAAAAAACAAAACACTATTTTTTAATTTTTAAGGAATCGTTCAGTTAAAACACTTCCGTTTTCATCTTCAATTTTAATTAAAAATAATCCATTAGATAAGCCAGATACATCAACAGTATTACTTTGAGTGCTTACTATTGCTTTACCTAACATAGAATAAATGGTTACTTGTTTTATGCTCTGAGTCATTTCTATATGTAATACCGACGTAGCTGGATTTGGGTATATAGAAACGGTATCTAAACTCAATTCACCTACGCTTAATGAAGCACAATTATCACTATAACTTGCAGTAGCATCTTTTTGCCAACCAGCTGAGTTTGGAGTAAAACCAGCATCTACTTGAATACAAGTTAATGCAGCATTACTAGTTGCATCAAAATTTATCATGTTTGCATTATTACCATTAGCAATATTCAGACTTGTTAAATTGTTATTATCACAAAATAAATCAATTAAGAACATGTTAGCAGACACATCTAAACTCGTTAAATTATTATCATAACAATATAATGCTGTAATATTTGTAAATGCTTCAATACCTGTTAAATCCGAAATATTATCATTATCAGCATAAATAGTACCTATGGCATCCGTTGCTTCGCTACACTGTATTTCTGTATCACCGTTGGTATTTATTGCTGTGTCGCCTACTAATGCAGCTTTAAAGTTTGCGTCTGGTATGTTTATCGTACAAGGTGTACAGTCATCACTGTAACTTGCAGCGGCATCTTTATACCAATTATTTGGTGATGTACCTGCGATATTAGCATCTACTTGAATACATGTTAAAGAAGGATTATTACCCGTAGATAAAAATGTCAAGTTTGTATTAAAACCATTGGCAATATTCAAACTTGCTAAATTATTAGCATAGCTTGTAATTGATGTCAACGCTGTATTTGCAGAAAGATCTAAACTCGTTATGCTATTATTATAGCACTCAAAATTTATTAAAGCAGTATTGTTAGCAACATATAAGCTCGTTAATTGGTTATCTTGACATTTTAATTGCGTTAAAGCGGTGCTAACAGAACCATCTAAACTTGTTAATTGGTTACTTCTACAATCTATAGATATTAAATCAGTATTAGAAGAAACATCTAAACTTGTTAATTGGTTAAAACCACAGAATAAATATTGTAAACTAGTGTTAGACGAAACATCTAAACTTGTTAATTGGTTAGAATTACAATACAATTCTGTTAAAGCAGTAAATGCCTCTATACCTGTTAAGTCGCTTATATTTAGATTTGTACAGTTTATTATTCCAGAAAAAGCAGTCGCTTCACTACATTGTATTTCTGTATCTCCGTTGGTGTTTATTGCTGTGTTAGCTACTAAATACGCTTTAAAATTTGCGTCTGGTATGTTTACGGTACAAGTTGTACAACTTGCGTTATACGTTGCCCCAGCATCTTTATACCAATCCGTTGGCGATGTACCTACAATAGCAGCATCTACCTCAATACACGTTAACGCCGTATTATCTGTAGCATAAAAAGAGGTCATATTTGCATTATTTCCATTGGCTATATTTAAACTTGTTATTTGGTTCTTATTACACCATAATAATACTAAATTTGGTTGCGCAGAAACGTCTAAACTCGTTAATTGGCAATCAGTAGCAAAAAAGTCCTCTAAAGCGGTGTTAGTAGAAACATCTATACTGGTTAATTGGGTTCTACTAATAGCTAACCTTACTAAAGCAGTATTAGCCGAAACATCTATACTTGTTATTGGGTTTGTATCAAAATCAAGTTCTGTTAAAGCTGTATTACTTGAAACGTCTAAACTCGTTAATTGGTTAGTATAACAACTTAATTCAGTTAAAGCCGTGTTAGCCGAAACATCTAAACTCGTTATTTGGTTTTCACCACAATTTAATTCTGTTAAAGCAGTGCTAGAAGGAAGGTTTATACTCGTTAATTGGTTATTTCGTAAATCTATAGTTGTTAAAGCTGTATTAGCAGAAAGGTCTAAACTTGTTAATTGGCTGGTAATACACTCTAATTGTGTTAAAGCAGTAAAAGCTTCAATACCTGTTAAATCTGAAATACCAAGATTATAAAGACCTATTGCTCCTGTAAAAGCAGTTGCTTCACTTACTTGTATTTCTGAATCTCCATTGGTGTTTATTGCTGTGTTACCTACTAAATAGGTTTTAAAATTAGCATCTGGAATGGTTACGTTTTGTGCATAGCCAAATGTTGCTATGAGTACGAATAATAAAAGTAATTTGTTTTTCATTTTTATTGTTTTTGGGGTTTGTTATTGATCAGTTACGCTATTTGTTTGGCAGTATTTGCCATCTAGGAATTGCTTCCAGTCTAAGTTGCGTAAGGAATAAATTGCTATGTGTAAATGAATTTAATGGAGTCCTACTATTAAAAGTTAATAGTAGGACTCTTGTTTTTATCTTACAGTAACGGTATCACCACAACCAGAATTTGAACTATACACTTTGGTATTGGTGGTTGTACCATTGACCTGTATATAAGCGTCTTGCCCACAACTCCATGATGCAGAACCACCTGCACTAATTTTTGTACCTCTGTTTTTGCTTCCACTACGTGCCACATAAATAGTGCTTCCGCTTGTATTACGTAAGGTTACCACATCTACCTTTTGACGACTTTGATAATTAGCTTCGTTTTGTTTTTTTCTTCGCTCTAAGTCTTTCCATTCTGGCGTTGCCATTACAGAATCGTTGTATCTTTTAGCTTCTGCGCGTTCTGCATCTCTTGCCGCTTTTCTTACGACTTCTATATTTGCTACGTTGTTATCCGATTGTTTTTGCTTTGCAGTTCTACCCTCTTGTTTTGCTTTCATTGCCACCAAATAATTTGTAATCATTTCCCTTATGTTCTTGGTTTCAAATTCCTTATATTCAGGACCAAAATTACCAGCTGCTGCTTTTGCTTGGTTCTTTAGTGCTTTCATTTTTGCCATAAATGAATTTTTCTTTTTTGGCTTTTTCTTATTTTTGGTTTTTTCCTTTTCAGATTTTGATCCTACTTTAATATAAACCTCAAGAAGCGACTTAAAAGAAGTTTTGTCTTTTGAAAGTCCTTCAACAAAAAACACATAATTATCAATAGAGATATATGAAAGTTGACCTTGCTTCTTGCTTAATACTGATTCATACGGATAACCTACACAGCTGTTTCCTTTACCAGAAGCATCAATTGAAAAATAAGTTTTTCCTATATCTGTGCCTTCGTCTACAGTAGCTTCTAATTTGTAACCTTCGCCTGTTGGTAAATAGTCTATTTTAAATTTAACTACAGCATTTCTACTTTTTGCCTTAAAAAAGCCATTCTCTGATTCAGACATTTCTAGATAACCATGGTATTGATCTTCTTCAGAAATGTTATCAAAAAAACCATTTTGTGCTTGTAATCCTGTAGTCATTACTAATAGCATACCTAAGATTACCTGTTTTGTTTTGTTCATTTGTTTCATTTTAATTTGTTTTGTTTGTTTTATTTTGTTTGATGCAAATCTATTAGGCAACAGGTGTTTACATCATTCACAAAACCACTATTCGAGCCATACGCTGACTATTTGAGTCAAAAACCAACTATTTGAGTCAAAATGCATTTATGCCCAATTCATTGTCCCAAAAAAAGATATATTTACAATTAAAGCCTACCTAAACGGTATGGTTTAAGTTGCTTGTTTTTAGCTCATGCCTCTGCAATTTGTTTAGGTGATATTTAGTCGTGATATGAAGAAAAAGTATGAAAGTGTTATTAGTTTAGGAACCCAAGCGCGTTATTCTATTAGCTTAAATAAACGCATACGTTTACTCAATACCTTTTGTTTAATTTGGATTCATTTAATTCTATTTTTTTATTCTATAGAAATGATTGTAGGTCTACTACTAGAGGTTATTAAAGAACGTGTTATTAGGTTTTCTTTTTTTGACGCCACATCCTTTTTTACGCTATTCTTTATCCTTAACGCCTTACTCATTATACTCTTTATTAATAAGCATCACCATTTTAAATGGGCACGCTTACTTTTTATAAGTGTTTTTATGATTAGTAATACGCTTGAATCTCTAGTCATGACACCAGGTCATTATCTAGAATATTATTTATTACTCTCCTCTCCTATTGCTCTTACTCTTTTTACAAAGAAAAGTTCATCATACATTGTGTTAGCCGTCAGTTTCTTGTTGTTTTTAGCGCCTTATTATTTTTATGTGGTTTATCCCATAGCATATGTTGATCGGCTACTGGTATTAGAAACCTTATGTGTTTTTCTAGTGATCCATCTTTTGGTCAGTTATTTTAAAGAAAGCAATCTAAAAAGCGAAAAGCTATTAGCCTTAGAACGCGATAAAGTGCTCTCTGATAAGATGATTTTAGAAGAGCAGGAAGCCGAATTGCGTGAGTTGAATGCATTTAAATCGCACTTTTTCGTGAACCTATCTCATGAAATACGTACACCTTTAACCTTAATTCAAGGGTATACCAATCAATTAGACTTTAAAGCTTCTGATAAAGAAAACCAACAAAAAACAGCGATTATAAAAGAGCAGTGCCTTCAAATGCAAACTATTATTAATAGTATTATGGATTTGAGCAAGATGGATAGCAATGAATTTCAGCTTCATCGTATGCCAGTTGATGTTCACTCTTTTTTAGAAAAACATGTCATTAATTTTCAAAGTCTTTTTGTTAAAAAAAACATCGACTTTACCTTTAATAACAACACGTTAAAAACCACTATTTTAATAGATGAAGACCTATTTTCTAAAGCCATAACCAACTTACTGAGCAATGCCCTAAAATTTACGCCTAATCACGGCAGCGTTGCTATACATACGTCTTTTAAGAATGAAGGAATTACCATTAATGTTATAGATTCTGGTATTGGTATCCCTAAAGAAGAACGTGAAGCGATTTTTAAACGCTTTTATCAGGTGAAGAATGATATTACCAAAAGTCAAGGTAGCGGTATTGGTTTGGCTTTTACAAAAAGTATTATTGGTGCGCATCAATTTGCTATAGCTGTAGAAAGTAGTTTTGGCAGTGGTACTTGCTTTAGCATTTCTATTCCTAAACCTTTTGTGAATTCTGGGACTAACACAACCTCTGTTGCACCTTTTGATGTTATTGACGATGCTAACACTAGCCTTACAGCAGCACCAAAGCCTTCTTTAAAAACCAACAGACAAAGCATCCTTGTTGTCGATGATCATGAACAAATGCGGAAGTACTTAACCAAGGTTTTGCATCATTATGAGATCACAGAAGCCGAAAACGGAAAAGAAGCCCTTGAAATTCTTAAAACTAACAGTTTCGATCTAATTTTAACGGATTATATGATGCCTGTTATGGATGGCGAAACGTTAGTCAAACAATTAAAACAGCAACAGGACAAAACTCCTATTTTAGTGCTTACGGCACGGACCGACCAGCAAGGGAAATTATCGATGCTACGTTTAGGGATTGATGGCTATTTACAAAAACCCTTTATGGAAGAGGAACTTTTAATTAATGTAAAAAACTCTATTGCGCTTTATAGAAATATTGTTGAATTTGATAACGCTAACGCTCCTGAAGTGCTGCAAAACTTAAATGCCTATGCAGATAAATTTAATCTTAAGATTACGTCTTACATCAACAAAAACATCAACTCACCACTGCTTACTGTAGATGCTATTGCAGATTATATGAAGGTGTCTAGAAGTACACTGAACCGCAAGGTTAAAAGTTTACTAGGACAAACGGTGAACCAATTAATACAAGAAGCCCGTTTAGAGAAAGCCCGAAATTTAAGAGCCGAAGATCCTTTTGCTTCTAAAAAACAAATTGCAGAAGCTGTTGGCATTACTAATACCACGTATTTGTTTGATAAGTTGAAGGAACGTTATGGTGTTTAGGAGGAGCGTTTAATAATACAATCTAAAATCTAGTAATTGGCAAACGTTATAATGTCTTTGGTGCAACTCTTCTACAACCGCAAACATATCATCATCTTCTTTAAATAAATTAAAGAAAGCTTCATCTAGTTTTGTGCTCGCTATGCCATTATAGGCATGACCATAGCCAGAAATCGCTTTTGCTCCCGTAATATCTAAAAAGTATTGAGCTTCTTCTTCGTCTAAATCGAGAATTTTGGCATTTGAGAAATGTAAAATCTTACCGTCTAATCGGCCTTCAAAAAGTTCTGCAATTTCTTGTAAACTATAGTAGTAGTCATTTAAACATATATTATTGGCTTCTCCCCTAATCACCAAATAGATGATTTCATAATCCTTAAAGTTATGATCATCTAGTACCAGTGCGTTTAGGCTATCTTCTAGGCCTTCAATGGTGTCGCAGGTTTTATAGATGCTTGCTATGCCATAGTTTAAGGCCAATTGCTCTAAGTTTTGTTGTGCTTCGGTTACCGTGTTGGCGTCTACATCATCTACTCCTTCTAAGCAATAAATAAAGTAATCTGTGTCTGTAATCTGTTCTTGTGGTAATTGTGGTTGTTTTTCTAGCAAGCTTCTCAATTTATGCAGCGTTTGTAAAGTGCGAAATTAAAAGAATGTTTTTAATGTTATTAGTGGTTTGGTGTGAAATTTTGTTATGGGTTATATTAATTTCCTTCTAAAAATAAGTTACTGAAGTTGTTGGCATTACTAATTCTATGTATTTGTTTGATAAGTTGAAGGAATGTTATGGTGTTTAGTAAGGAATATTTGTTTTAATTATGAAACTTAAGAGCTTATTATGTCTTTTTTTCTTGTTAAAAAAGAAAAAAAAAATTAAGGAGGTATATTATTTTGGAAACAAACATTTAGTAACGTGTTGTAGTATATTTGGCTGTAATGATGGAATTATATAAAATTAAAAAGCACCTTATATAAGGTGCTTTTAAATGTTTTTAATGTTGTTGATAAATGATCGTGCGACCTTTACGACCGTTACCACCGAGTTTTATATAAACTCCCGTTTTTCCAATCCAAATTCTTAATCCTTTTATATTTAAAAGGTGTAAATAGTTGAAATAAAAACTCAATAATTCCATTTTTAATAATTTTAATGGATTACTAAAACTATACCTATTTTATAAGGTCAAAAAAACCTCTATAGATTTAGAGGTTTCAGCGAATATAAATAAAATTATCTAAACTAACAATTATTTATTGTAAGAAGCTTTATTAGTAATGCCATAAAGCATACACAATTCACTGACCTATTTCTGTAGTATTAGAAGTAGATTTGTTGGTTGCGATGCTCAAAAGGATGGTTTGCTGTTTTTTGTTTTTTAGGCATTAGTGTTTGTTGAAATAATAAAGTTAAGCATTAATCATGTTTCATATTAAGCATTAATCATGTTTTATACGGATTATTTACATTCAATATGGATTCAAAATTGGATTAGTCGTTATAACAACTAGTCTTTTAGATGCTCTCGTCAAAGCTACATAAAGATGTTTTGGGCTTTTAAAATTATTAGCATTTAAAATTACAACTGTATCAAACTCTAACCCTTTAGTTAGAAGTGTAGTTCCTATACAATTCCCATAAATATTTCTACCCATTCTACGAATCTTATTTCTCTTGTCTACCATTGCTTCATACACTGTTATATCATTAATATGAGCCTGGTATAATGCATCAATCATTGACTTTAACAACTCTTTTCTATAGCAAGTAATTTTTAATGAGTTTTTAATTATTTCCAAAGAATCTGAAATAATTAGAAATGACTTATCGTTTTTCAAAGCTTCAAAGTTTGTTTTCAACTGCTCTATTCTTGCTTTATCTTCTTCTCCTCTTTTCGATATAGCGCCATTTTTATTTAGCCATTTTTTTAATTCTGTTTTCTTAAAAACTGAAAGAGAAAATTTAAAAACTATCGAAGCAATATTATCAGTATCTGCTCCATCTATTTCTTTAGAAAATTTATAAAAATCTTTATTGTCAATCGACTCCAATAATGAAAAACTATTATTGAATTTTTTTATTATATAAAGCCTTGGATGAATAGATGTCGAATCTGGATGTATTAATAAAGGATTATTATTCTTATTAATAACTTTCCACATTAATTTAGAATATCTATTTGGTCTGTAATCTGTCAACTCATTTTCTTTGAAAATATTAGTTTCAATGGATTTATAATCTCTTAAGTCTATAACTTCTTTATTTAATAATTTTTCTCTTATTGCTTTTAAATCATCACCAAGATCTTTTCTGCTATTGTTGTACCATCTCCATGGAATCTCTAATTCAAAAAGATTAGTTTTGAATTCTTTCATTGATTTATGATTAAAATCTACAAGATTACCATTATTAAAATCAAATATTCCTTGTAAATGATCTCCAAGAATTCTTGTTGGTAATAAACCGGAAAGAGCAAGAATTAATTTATGTTGTTCAATTGTACAATCTTGATACTCATCTACAAACAAACCGCTATACGTTGAAGAAATCACCTTAGTAATTGGTTTTAACTTAATGATATTTACAGCTTCTTTAATTATAAATGGATAATAAGCATTTGAATCTTCTTACTCAGGGATTTCATCTTTATTTATATAAAATGATAGAACATATTTTTGAGCAAAACTAGTAATAGTTTCAACATTAAAATTATGACTGGCTATTTGAGCTTTTTTTAATTTTTCTTTTATTGATGAAACTCCAGCATGAGTATGTTTTAAAATTAATTGCCTCCCTGTTGTTTTTTTTAAAGATTCGGAAATAGTATGTGTCTTACCATATCCAGCTGGTGCAATAAGCAAGCTTTTTTGTTTTGAAACAAAATTCTGAACATCAAACATTATCTATCCAATTTGAGAGTTTAGTAACTTGTTTTCCAATATGAGTTTTACCTATTTTATCAATATAATTGAATAAAATACTTCCAATCTTTTCGCCATGATCCATTCTTTTAAACCATTCTTTTTTTAATGCAACTTTTCCCAAAACAATTCGCATTTTTGGATCCTCAGCTATAATCCATGAATTAGGCTCTCCCTTATAAATCTCAATAAATTTTGCGTCAACACTATCTTTTATACTACTTAGTGTTTTTAATTCAATTGCATAAGACACCATTTCTTGAATCGCATTCCAGGGCAATTCCTTAAACATTTGGTTTTCTATAGCATTTTCATCTTCACAATCAATAATAGTAACACCAATATCTTTCAACCCTTGCTTCTTATCATTAATATTTGTATCATCAGAATCGCAGAATGCACAAACTTCATAACCGCATTCTACAAAATCTTTGCAATAATTAATAAATGCGGAACCTGTTCCATCAACTAATCGAACTCCTTTAAGCGAAATATTATCTTCTCCACCCAAGAGTCTTTTATTATTTAAAGCTCTACAAAAACCTACTTCTGTAGCACCCTCACAAACAACAACTTTATCAGAGAAAAAAGCTTCAGGATTTTTTCTAACTGTACCTTGCATGGACTCTTTAAGCTTCCTTAAGTTTTTTTCTTTTTTAATTATTTTATATAGATTATCCACGTCAAGTTCAACTATAACATCTCTTGAATGTGTAGTAATAAAAACCTGGCCAGTATTTTCTAATTTTAATGTTTTAGCAAGATGCTGTGCTCTATCAGGCTCTAGACCCTGTTCAATTTCATCGATTAAAACAATCCCTCCAGATTTAGCTAGTTCTGCTTGAATCGCGATAGAAATTAACCTTTTTGAACCTTTTCCCTTTAATCTAAAAGGAACATTATCATCATGTAATGAAAATCTACCTTCAGATAATGAAATATTCTTTAAATCTAAATTTGTAGAAACTTTCGAAATATCAATTCCAAAAGTTTTAGAACTAGTAATAATCTTTTTTAAAACGTTTTCGAATTCTCTAAAATCTTTTTGATCTAATTCATACTTTACATTTCTCATTGATTCGATTAAAACATCAGCAATGCTACTCTCTTCTTCGTCTAATTTAAATAGGGCTTTTAATGGACTTCTTTTATCCCAGGAAAAATGATTATCTATATAATCAGAAATTTGAAACATATTTAAACTACTTCTTTCTGAGGAAGAAATTTCTATTGGATCTTGTCTATCATTTATTATATACCATTTTGGTTGTAAACTTTTGTCAACCAATAGTTTTAAGGTTAAAATAATCTCCAAATCATCTTCGATTTCATCCTTAATAGTATCATTAGTTTTATCTAATCCTCTTATATACAATCCAAATTTACTTTCTTGGATTAATTTTTTTGGTAAGTCATATAAAGAAGCTTCAATTTCTATAGATTTTAAAATATCACAATTATGAAAATCAGTATCTTTTATAGTTAAATTCCAATTAGGATTTAGAACATAAGAAATAGCTTCTAATATTGTACTTTTTCCAGAGTCACCACGACCTATAATGCAAACAAAATCATTTAATCCAAATACTTGTTCAAAGGATTCTATTCCTCTAAAATTATTGATTTTAAGTGTATGTATTTTAGACATATTTATTTTTAATATTATATTAATAATACAAGAAACTTAAAACTAAAGTTAAAAGCTAATTAGTTAATTATAAGGAGAATTTAAATATAGTATTTTTTGTAGGAATTATTTTGAGTTAAACCGTATTAAATGTTTGATTACTAGTTTGAATAAAATTATTCAACACAAACAGAAACGTACACATTTACTTTTTTTATTACTTTAAAAACTAAAACGTTAAATCACCAAATTAGCTTTCTCATCAGCTAATCCAATCTCTACAATACTACCAGAATTGAAATTTAAAAAATCGGATTCTATACCATCACTAAAGATGATGCCTTTTGTAGGCATATTGGATTCAATTTTTAATGTGTTAGTAGTGTTTATTATGCCGTAACCGACTACTTTATTTTATAATTAGATATCAGTCTGATATAGTGGATTCCTGCCTTCGCAGGAATGACAGATTTACATTCGTGATACTATTTTAATTAACACTTCTAACATTGCAATTTATGAATGCTATTTATTTCGTTCTCGATACATTCTTAAGAAAAATGATCGGGACACTCGAACTGACGTCAGCGGTTTTGAGGTGTTTGTTAGATTGCCTATTGTTTTGTGAGGTTCTCGATACATCCCGACAAAAGGGTCGGGACACTCGAACTGACATCAGTGGTTTTGATGTGTTTATTATTGGTTTCTATTTGATTTAGTGGATTCCTGCCTTCGCAGGAATGACAGATTTTCATTGGTAATACTATTTTCATTAATACTTCTAACATTGCAATTTAAAAATGCTATTTAGTTGGTTCTCGATACATCCCAACGAAAAGGTCGGGACACTCGAACTGACGTTAATGGTTTTGAGGTGTTTGTTATTGGTTTCAATTTGATTTAGTGGATTCCTGCCTTCGCAGGAATGACAGATTTTCATTGGTAATACTATTTTCATTAACACTTTTAACATTGCAATTTAAAAATGCTATTTATTTCGTTCTCGATACATCCCGACGAAAAGGTCGGGACACTCGAACTTACGTCAACGGTTTTGAAGTGTTTGTTATTGGTTTTAATTTGATTTAGTGGATTCCTGCCTTCGCAGGAATGACAGATTTTCATTGGTATTACTATTTTCATTAATACTTTTATCATTGCAATTTAAAAATGCTATTTATTTCGTTCTCGATACATCCCAACGAAAAAGTCGGGACACTCGAACTGACGTCAACGGTTTTGAAGTGTTTGTTATTGGTTTTAATTTGATATAGTGGATTCCTGCCTTCGCAGGAATGACAGATTTTAATTGGTATTACTATTTTCATTAACACTTCCAACATTGCAATTCAAAAATGCTATTTATTTCGTTCTCGATACATTCTTACGAAAAATGGTCGGGACACTCGAACTGATATTAGGGTTTTTGATGTGTTATTGTGGTAATGGTTGGGATACTAGAACTGATCATATAGCTTAATTTTTAACTTTATGGCTCTAGTAAAGTGTGCTAGTAGTATGGACTATCTTAATTTTTCCAAAATTTAATACATCGTATTTTCATTCGCTGCTGTTTTAGGAATCTGTTGGATAGCGTCCCAATGCTCAACTATTTTTCCGTTGTCATCGCACCTGAAAAAATCCATGGTGATATATTGGTCATTATCGGGCCAAATTTGATGCGTGTGTAAGGAGACTAAATCGCCTTCAGCAATACTGCGTACAAAGTTTATGGACTTATTAGGAAATTCCGTTTGCATACGTTCAAAATAATCAATAAAACCTTGTGTCCCGTTTGCAACTGCTGGGTTATGCTGAATATATTTATCACCTACATAAAGTTCTATCGCTTTTTTAGGATTCCCTTCGTAAGCCATTTTATAAAAGGCAATGGCATTTTGCTTATTTTGTTCTAGATTCATAAGGTTTGCTTTTTTTATTAGTTGTTTTCGTCAGTTCGAGTGTCCCGACTTTTTCGTCGGGATGTATCGAGAACCATAACAATTAATAAGCTTCTCGATACTAATTTCTCGTACCTCGAAATGCACTCGAAGTGACAATTATTTTTTATAGGATACTTTCTAAAAAGATTAAAACCCTTCTAAAACAATTTTACCCTTTGCTTTTCCTGTTTCTAGGAATGCATGCGCTTTACGAAGATTTTCTGCATTGATAATTCCGAAGTTTTCACCTAAAGTGGTTTTGATGGTTCCGTTATCAATCAACTCAGCCACTTTATTTAAAATGTTGTGTTGCTCCATCATATCTTCGGTTTGAAACATAGAACGTGTAAACATAAACTCGATATGCGTAGACACTGCTTTTGATTTAAAAGGCATCACGTTGAACGCTTTTGGATCGTCAATAAATCCGAATTTACCTTGTGGTTTTATCAGTTTTACAATGTCATCGGCATGCTGTTCTGTGGCATTTAAACTCACCACATATTCTGGAGCCGGAAGGTTGTGTTTTTCAAACTCTTCGCTTAATTTATGTCTGTGATTTATAACAGCATCTGCACCTAAGTCCTTTAACCAGGTTGTGGTTTCTTCGCGAGACGCTGTAGCAATAATATTTAGTTTAGTAAGCTTTTTTGCTAATTGCACTAAAATAGAACCCACACCTCCAGCGGCACCAATGACTAAAATGGATTTACTAGTATCATCGGTTGCGACTTGTAATCTATCAAACAATAGTTCGTAAGCTGTAAGTGAAGTTAAGGGTAAGGCCGCAGCTTCAGCATAAGATAAACTTGATGGTTTTTTACCCACAATGCGCTCATCTACTATTTGGTATTCGGCATAACTGCCTTGACGTGTAAAATCACCAGCATACCAAACTTCGTCACCAACTTTAAATAAAGATACGTCCTCGCCTACTTCTTTTACTATTCCGGTTGCATCCCAACCAATTACTTTCCAATCGTCACCTTCTACTGGCATACCTGCGCGGACTTTGTAATCTACAGGGTTTACAGAAATAGCTTTTATGTCTACTAATATATCTCTACCTGTTGCTTTTGGTGTGTTTAATTCTATGTCTTGTAATGATTTAACGTCTTCTATTGGAAGATTCTCTTTATATCCTATGGCTTTCATGTTTTGTGTTTTTTAGATGGAATTGCTTACTTAAATGTTACAATATCTTCAAAGTTTCGTCTTGATTTTCCATGTTCTGGATCTGCTTTTCTGTACCCAAAAGCTGTCATAAATGATAAGCCGTATTTATCTGTGTCTACTCCGAACTTCTCTTTTAATAAGGCTTCTGCTTTTTCTTGGTGGAACCCTTCAATAGGACAAGAGTCTATACCTATTAACGCTGCAGCAGTCATCATATTACCCAAAGCAATATAGGTTTGTTTAGACGACCAATCGAATAACTTTTTGTCGGTATCTAAATCAAAATCACGCTCTTGAAACTGTCTGTAAAATGTTGAGTACATCTCAATAACCTCTTGTGGTAATTGTTTGACGTCTTTCATCATGTGCATAATATATTCTGAATCGTGTTTTACCATTGGTGCTTTCATACTTAAACCCAGAACAAAATGGCTTGCTGTATCTAATTTTAAAGGAGCTCCCCAAGCTACAGGTTTTAATAGTTCGCGTAATTCTTTGTCTTGAACCACAATAAAGTGCCAAGGTTCAAACCCAAATGAACTCGGTGATAAATGTGCGGTTTCTAAGATGAATTTCATATCCTCATCTGATACTTTTTTTGTGGCATCAAATTCCTTAGTCGCATGTCTGAAATTAAAAGCGTTTAATATGTCTGCTTTGGCAATGTTAGGTGTATTCATAATTCTATAGTATTAGCTTGATTAATTGTTTTTATAATTTATACTATTAAAAGTATAGTGACAAAAGTATGTATAGTTTTAGTTTCTTACAATAACGGTCAAAAAGGATAGTATAAAATTTGTTAGATAAGTATTTGTATTACAAGGTTTTGTAAATTAAATAATTTACTATAAAAAGTATAGTTGTGTAATTTAGTATAGTACTATATCTTTGTGCTCGCAGAACTATGACTGCTATAATTTTTTAACTGTATGATGTATCACTATAAAGGAAAAGACTACCCGTGTTGCGCAAGTTTAACTATGGGCATTATTGGAGGTAAATGGAAGACGGTTATTTTGTATCATTTAATAGACGGTACACTTCGGTATAATGAATTAAGAAAAGAAATGCCTAAAGTTACAGAGCGCACCTTAAGCTTACAATTAAAGACTTTGGAAGAAGATGGTATTGTAAAACGAAAAGTATATACTACAAAGCCTCCTTTAAAAGTAGAATATTCGTTAACCGATTTGGGAAAAACGCTTATTCCGGTTATTCAATCTATTGCAAATTGGGGAGTATCTGTTGTTGAAGACAAAGAAGGCGTTGTGGTGTAACACTAGATTGGTGTTTTTTCACTATAGTATTGTTTTGTGGGTTTCTCGATACATCCCGACAAAAGGGTCGGGACACTCGAACTGACATCAGTGGTTTTGATGTGTTTATTATTGGTTTC
>NZ_JABFDF010000003.1 GCF_013403985.1 Winogradskyella ludwigii | reverse complement strand
CGCAGGAATGACAGATTTTCATTGGTAATACTATTTTCATTAATACTTCTAACATTGCAATTTAAAAATGCTATTTATTTCGTTCTCGATACATCCCGATTGAAAATGGTCGGGACACTCGAACTGACGTCAGCGGTTTTGAGGTGTTTGTTAGATTGCCTATTGTTTTGTGAGGTTCTCGATACATCCCGACAAAAGGGTCGGGACACTCGAACTGACATCAGTGGTTTCAATTTGATTTAGTGGATTCCTGCCTTCGCAGGAATGACAGATTTTCATTCGTAATACTATTTTCATTAATACTTCCAACCTTGCAATTCAAAAATGCTATTTATTTGGTTCTCGATACGTCCTGACGAAAAATGATCGGGACACTCGAACTGACATCAGTGGTTTTGATGTGTTTATTATTGGTTTCTATTTGATTTAGTGGATTCCTGCCTTCGCAGGAATGACAGATTTTCATTGGTAATACTATTTTCATTAACACTTCTAACATTGCAATTTAAAAATGCTATTTATTTGGTTCTCGATACATCCCGACGAAATGGTCGGGACACTTGAACTGACGTCAACGGTTTTGAAGTGTTTGTTATTGGTTTTAATTTGATTTAGTGGATTCCTGCCTTCGCAGGAATGACAGATTTTCATTCGTAATACTATTTTCATTAACACCTTTAACATTGCAATTCAAAAATGCTATTTATCTGGTACTCGATACATTCTTACGAAAAATGATTGGGACACTCGAACTGACATCAGTGGTTTTGAAGTTTATAGATGAGATCTATATCTTATATGACATTACTCTTCTAGCAAGTCTACCATCTTTTGTATATTTTCTTTGGATGCTAAATTGGTGCCGCCTGTCATGGTGGTTGCAACACCGCAGATAACACCCCATTTTAGAATGTTGGCAGGAGATAAGTTTTGTGTTATGGCATAAATTAAGCCCGCTACCATACTGTCACCAGCACCAATGGTACTCTTTACTTTTACGGAAGGTGTATTTTGGTATACGATACCGTTTGCTGAGGCTAAAAAAGCACCACGAGCACCTAAGGATACCACTACATATTGTGCCTGTTTGTTATGGATGAGTTGCATGGCAAATGCCTCTTGTTCGGTTTTTGTTAAAAAGTCTTTGCCTGCTAATTGGGCGAGTTCCCCTTGGTTGGGTTTCATTAGAAATACCGGTTTTTGGAGGCTTGCTTTTAAAGCTTCGCCAGAGGTATCTACGATGATTTTAACGTTTTTGGCGGTGAGGCTATCTATGAGTTGGATGTAAAAGTTTGGTGCCATGGTATCTGGAACGCTACCACTCATAATAAGTATAGTGTCTTCTGTAACTAACTTATTTATAGTGCTTTTAAGGGTTTCTGCTTCAGTAGTACTTAAGCCTTGTCCTGGCATTCCGAAACGGTATTGTAATTCGGTTTTTGCATCTACAACGGCTAGGTTTTCACGTGTCCACGCTTCTACAGGTATTGGTGTGATGTTAAGTTGTTCTTCTTCTAATAAGCGTTTTAAGGTTTGGCCTGTATCGCCACCGCAGGTAAACATACAGTTGTTTTTAACCCCTAAAGTATGCAGTACTCTTGAAATATTCACTCCGCCTCCACCCGCTTGAAATTCGATAGCGTGGCATTTTAGTTTTTGCTCAGGGACTAAATGGTTTATGGTGGCGCTTTTGTCTAATGCTGGATTTATGGTGAGGGTAATGATGTTCATGGCTGTGGTATGTTGGTTTTTAGTTTATGCTTTTTTAATATGGTATCTCGATAGCTCCCGACGTGAAAGTTTTGAATTCTTGCACTGATGGTTGTTGTTTTTATAAATCGATGGTGCCTTTGTGAAAGGTAATACTTTTTTATGATAGATTGCCCACTGTCTGGCAACCCTTTGCGCATTATTTAGCATCTCCTTAGTACGCATAACGTTCATTTCATCTTTGCGATTATAGATAGGATACCCGCTGGATTGCCTTTACATATCGTCTTATATTTTATTTTGAAAGGAACTTTAATAGTTCTCGACGAACTTAAAATCAATCTATTAACTACTCAATGAAACTCACCAAATTTTTAAGCAAGTTAATTATGTAGACTTGTCGCCCAAAGTAACTATTGAAAATTTAGCAGTATTATTGAATTGTTAAATGCCATACCTTTGACCTCTAATTATTACGATACTATACTTGAAAGCAATAACAAAATATTGGTTTTTAGAAGGCTTTAACCTTTTTAAAAAACTTGGAATGCTCAATATGATGAAGATCTGTGAGATTCTAGAGATGGATAATATTGAAAAAGGACAAGCTATTGAACTTAATGATACCCATAAAAACAGTGTTTTCTTTCTTAAAAAGGGTAGCGTAAAAATTGTAAACACTACCAATGGCACGGTAAAGTATGTTGTAAAACGCGGTAATATCTTTGGAGAGCTTGCACTTTACAACAAAGAAGCGGCAACCGAAGAAGTTGCCTATGCCTTAGAAGATTGTATTATCTGTTACATAGCATCTGAACAGATGGAAGACTTGATGGAACAACATAAGTCTTTAAAGAATGGTGTACTTAAAATTTATGGCTTACGTATTCAAAAATTAGAACGTAGACTTCATGATTTATTATATAAAGATAGTACCACCAGAATTAAGGAATTTATTACTGATTATTTAGAAGAATTTGGTGAAATAAACGAAAAAGGAACGTCTACAGCTAAAAATTTGCTGTCGCATAAAGAAATAGCCAACCTTACTAATACTTCTAGACAAACGGTTAGTAATGTGTTAAGTACCATGAGAAAAGAAGGCGTTATAGATTATAATGTTCAGTTTATTTCGGATACAAAATAGATGATTGTTAAATTATTTAATTATTTTACGCCCTAATTTTGAAATAACTAACTGCGTAGTTAGAATCATTTTATAACCAAAAATGTCAAGAAAAAAAGAATATATAGAAGAAGATGTGGTAGAAAAAGCCATGCATTTGTTTTGGGTAAAAGGCTATGAACATACCTCATTGCAAATGCTTGAAAAACAAATGGGTATTAATAAATTTTCTATTTATTCGAGCTTTGGAAGTAAGAACGGCCTCTATGTAGAAAGCTTAAAACTCTATAGACACAAAGTAGGCACATTAATTAAAGACATAGAACGCTCTAATGATGCTGTTTTAGCTATAAAAGCCTATTTCTATAAGTTTTTACAACTGTCTGCAGGCAATGGCTTTGGTAAAGGTTGTTTTATTACTAATACATTAAATGAAATAGATGCCCAAGGAGATCTAAAGATTGTAGAACAAGTAGAACATTTTAGAAATGATTTAAGAGATGTGTTTTTTAATCAACTGATGCTTAAAAGTGGTAAAGAAAAGAAGGTTGCAGAAGCACAAGCCGACTATTTAATGATTTCTATGATTGGTTTATCATCGGCTTCTAAGGTGTGTATTAACAGCCAATTAGAAAACTATATAGAGAACATATTTAAGGGGCTCTAATTTTTTTGTCCACATTCTAACCGTACAGTTAGAATGGATGTAATTATTAAGAACAACTAAACGATTAAATTTTAATTAGAATAAATGAAATCTAAGCTTATTAAAATATGGAATAAATTTAAAGCACTACTGAAGCAAGGTTTAACACCTAAGCAGTTAGCTTTAAGTTTAGTGGTCTCAGCTTTGGTTTCTGTTTTTCCCATATATGGTATAAGCACCATAGCGTTAACTTGTATAGCGCTTCCGTTTAGACTCAACTTACCCATAATGATTGCCTTTAGTTATATTATAGAACCCTTAAAACTGTTAGTGCTAATTCCTTTTATAAACATAGGAGCTTCTGTATTTGGAACAGAACATACCCTACTCTCTTTTGACGCTATTAAAACAAGTTATAATACCAGTTTTTGGAGTACAGCAAGGCAACTGTCTTATGAGTTACTATGTGGCTCTGTAGGTTGGATACTCACTGCAATCCCTTTAGGCATAGTGCTTTATTTTATTTTGAAAGGAATTTTAACATATCTCGACCAACTCAAAACCAACCCATTAACTACTAAATGAAACTCACCAAATTTTTAGGCTATTTAGGTCTTGTCGCTTCCATCCTTGTAGGATTAGGCGAATACTTTTTGCATTATTCACCAGAGATTTTAGGTCATGCAGCGCATTACGATTTTTTTAAATATGTACCTCTCGAGCATCTTACCACTGGACATTTTTTAGCTGTTATTGGTTTGCCTTTTTATTTTGCAGGATACATACACATCTACAGAATGTTAAGACCTGGTAACGAAACATTAGCAAGACTAGTTTTAGCTATTGGTTTTATTGCTTTTGCCGTTGGTGGTATTTGGATAGGCTCGCGTGCTTCCATAGGTAATATTGTGCATTTAAAAGATGCCATGGATGCCTCAACGTACCAAAACCTATTAGACCATTATACTGATCATATGGAAATTTTGGTACAAGCGCTTCGTATCATTATTGCCGCACTTTCAATAGTGTTTGTAATTGCCATTTTAAAAGGTGGTACCAACTACAAAAAATGGATGGCTATTTTTAATCCCATTGTAATTTTACTCTTAGTTTTTTCAACCATGTTTTGGGCAAGAGATTTAGCAAAACATCTCGCACCAATTGCCATGAATGTCACACACTTTATACTTTTTACAGTATCACTATACCAACTTAATAAATACACTAAAAACAATCAAAATGCTTAAAAAAATTTTAAAAATCGTAGGAATATTAATCCTTTTACTAGTTGTACTAGTTCTTGGTTTTTTCTGGAGAGATTCCGTTTCAGATAAATATAACGTTACTATAGATGATGCTAAAATTCCTTTATTTGAGGAAATTACTCTAGATTTTAAACACCAATATAACGGAGACAAATCATTACCAATTGCACCATCTGCATTAATTGATATTAATAATGATAACGTAGATGAAGTCTTTTTTGGAGGAGGTATGTTTCAAGAAGATGCTATTTTCGCTTACCGAAACAATGCCTTTGTTGATATTTCTTCGGAAGTTAATTTACCTAAAAAAGGAAACGAATTAACCACTGTTGGTGTTGTCTCTGCCGATTTTGATAACAACGGATTTACAGATCTTCTTTTAGGAAGAGAAGATGGCTTAACCATCTATTATAACACAGATGGAAAATTCACCGCTAAAAAAATTGATACACCAATAAACGAAAAATCAACACCTGCAGGATTAACTGTTGGTGATATTGATAAGGATGGTGATTTAGATATTTTCATGGCTACTTATTTAAAAAAGGAGTTAATGGAAGGCCAAACCATTTTTGAAGATTACGATTATGGGTCTACAAGTGAATTGCTTCTAAATACAGGAAATGAAAATTTTGTAAGTATTACGAAAGAAGCAGGATTAGACTATGTACATAACACATTTCAAGGTGTATTAGTAGATATCGATAATGATTCTTGGTTAGATTTAGTTGTTGTACACGATACTGGTGAAGCGAGAACGTATAGAAATAATGGCGATTTAACCTATACAATGAAACCAAATCCATTAACCAAAAAATTTGCATACCCAATGGGATTAGCTGTTGGTGATTATAATAACGATGGTTTAGTAGATTTTATGTTTTCTAATACCGGAAGCACTTTACCTAGAATGTTAGCAAAAGGAGATATTAAAGATGCGTCTTTATTTAATGAAAAATGGATTCTATTTAAAAATGAAGGTGACTTTAAGTTTACAGATACCGCTGAAGAAACTAAAATAGCAGATTATGAATTTTCTTGGGGTTGTACTTTTGCTGATATGAATAACGATGGTTTACAAGATTTAATGGTTGCCGAAAACTATGTAGATTTTGCACCTAATAAACTCTTTAAACTACCTAGTCGTTTATTGATTCAGAAAGACGATGGCACCTTTGCACCAACCGAAGAAAAAAGTGGTGTTGTTAATCCACATTATGCGATAACGTCTTTAGTGAGCGATTTTAATCAAGATGGTTATTTGGATATGATTTGGGTAAATATTGATACGCCTTCATTAGCCTATATAAACAAAGGTGGAACCAACAACTATATACAAGTAGACTTAGGAGAATCTGTAAATGTACAAGGTGCAAAAGTTACCGTAACCACACCAACAAAAACTCTAACCGATTGGCTCGTTTCTGGCGAAGGTTTAGCGAGTGATCAAACCGCATTGCTTCAATTTGGATTAGGAGAAGAAACGACTGTTTCTAACCTAAAAATATGGTTAACAAACGATGAGGCAATTAGTATTGATAACCCAAAAATCAATAGTATCATTAGTTTGAAAGCTGAGCTTGAAAAACAAAAAGCACTTTTAGAGATCGCTGAAGACATTGAAGAGTAGAAATTAAACCAACATTGTCGCGCAAAGTAACTATTGAAAAAATAAAGCTTTCCCCAATTAACATAAGGCAGTAACTTGTCTCATAACCTGATTGTGATGAATTAACATGGTATCCATATTGTGTTAAGGGTGAATTACTTTGCTAAGTTTCAACTAAAATATGCTGAAAACATAAAAAATATTTCAAAATTAAACCTAAAATAAAACCATTTATAAAAATGAATAAAAAAACAAAAAAAAGAATTCTTTATGTTTTCTTAATAGGGATTGTAATAGCGGTAAGTATCGTTTATTACCTATTTAATATGCCTCAAAGAGATGTTCAATCTACTGAAACTGATTTCACTCTTTCTGCAGATCAAATTGTGGAAGCGTATTTAACAGATGCTACGCTCGCAAACAATACATATTTACAAGAGGATGGAGATTCTAAAGTTATGGCTATAACTGGCGAAATATTCTCGATCAATACGGATTTAAATAATCAAAAAGTCATACGGTTAAAAAGTAGTACTAGTAAAGCAGGTGTGAGTTGCACTTTTACTCAATCTACTAACGCAAGTGTAGACGGTTTAAAAATTGGTGATATCATCACTGTTAAAGGTGTTATAAGGTCTGGAGCAGGTTATGATGAAGATCTTGAAATGTATGAAGATGTGATTATCGAAAAATGTGATTTAATTAATAATAAAAATAAATAAAATGAAAAAAGTATCGTTTACAGCAATCGTCCTATCCTTATTCTTGTTAACCTCTTTCACTGTTACTCAGGATAAATTAGTAAGTAAGAGCACACACATTAGTTTCTATTCGCATACTTCGGTAGAAGATATAGTAGCCAACAATTATAAAGTGGTTAGTACTTTAGAAACTACTACAGGCAATATTGTCTATTCAGTGCCAATGCAAAGTTTTGAGTTTGAAAAATCTTTGATGCAAAAACATTATAACAGTAAGAAATTTTTAGATACCAAAACGTATCCTAAAGCAAAATTTATTGGAACAATAACGAATCTTGAAAGCATTGATTTCACAAAAGATGGTAGTTATAACGCCACCGTAACTGGAAAGCTTACTATAAAGGATCAAACCAACCCAATCAATGAAAAGGCCATTATTACAGTTACAGGTGGTAAGGTGTCTTTAGATACAAAAATGAATTTAACATTAAGTGATTATGGTGTTGTTTTTTCAGATGGGAAGCCATCCGAAAATATAGCAAAGGAACTAGAAGTTACCGTAAAGGCCGTTTACGGAAATTAGTCTCCAATATCGTCTAAAGAACTATCTGATTTTAAGTTTTTTTTTGACTTTTCAGAAAACCCGTTGTTTTTTATTGAATAAAGGTATCCTATTAATATAAAACTAATGACAAAACAAATCACCTATTACAGCATTATTGTGATCCTAATTATAGGCTTATTTGGAGCTGGAGGCTTAGTTCTTGAGGAATTTAAAACTGGTGAAGGCTGCCCTAAACTAATGCACGTCCCTATGTGCTTGGTGGTCTTCATCTGTTTTGTTATTCCGCTCATAGCTCATCTCTTAAAAAAATGGAATGTCTTGTACTTTTTATTTACAGGATTAGCAGGTAGCATTGCTTTGGTGGCTTCGATTATGCAATTTATAGGACATGCAGAATGTCCCAAAACAGCGTCTGGCACACCTATGTGTTACTATTCGTTAGTGCTTTTTAGCAGTTTAATACTTCTAAAAATTTATCATTTAAAAAACAACAATCTAAAATAATATGAAAACGTTCAAACCAACCAAAATTAGTATGCTTAGTGTACTATTGTTAGTCAGTTATTTTGCATTAGGTCAAGAACTGGAAACATCTGTTTTTGTCACCGCAAATACAGGTACAACAGATAACAATGCTGTGCTTACTCAAATTACTGATGAAGCTAAAACATTAGAGGATTCAAAATTGCTCATATTAGGTAATGTGGTATCCAAAGCAGGCTATTCAAAAGAGGCAAAAACTCAAATAAGTTCTCAGTTAGAGGTCTTAAAATCATTTGATGGTAAAGTGATTTTTACACCAGGACATCATGAATGGGCTATTAATGGTCACAAAGATGTAAGAGCCATAGAAAAATATATTCAGAAAAATAGTAAGGCCAAATTCTATCCTGATGAAGGTTGTCCTATCAAAAAGACGGATCTTACCGATGATGTTGTTTTAATTACTGTTGATTCGCAATGGTATCTCGAAGATTGGAACGACCATATTTATCTTAATGAGGATTGCGATATTAAAAACAGAACGCAGTTTTTCTTAGAGTTTGAGAGTATGCTTAAAAAATCGCAAGGGAAAACGATCATGGTAGCTATGCACCACGCTATCTTTTCTAATACTGCAGATGGCTTATTAGCCAGAACAGGAGGTACTGCCTTACACGATTTTCAGAACAAGCAAAACACAAAGTTTAGAAATAGACTGATTACGTTAGCGCGACAAACTGAAAATATATTCTTTGTTTCCGGACACGATAAAAACTTACAATACATTAACAACTATGGTGTGCCTCAAATTATAAGTGGTGCAGCAGGAAAAACAAAAAAGGCGTATTCAAAAAACGAAAGCGATTTTAACTCTAACGAAAATGGCTATGCACGAATTGATATTTATAAAGGTGGCGCCGTTAGTGTCACTTTTCAAGGCATAACAACCCCTTATACCACCAATGTTATTGTCCCCGTTAAAGATGCTATACGTTTTGATTTTAAAGACAGAGCTAGTTTTGGTTCTACCTATAGCGCTTCGGTATATTCATCAGATGAAACAGAAAAGAGCAAGGCGTACAAAGGACTTTGGGGAAAGCATTATAGAGAATTTTACAGTAAAGCCGTAAATGCACCAGTGGCTTTTATAGATACTTTAAAAGGAGGCTTAACCCCTATTAGACGTGGTGGAGGTCACCAATCTAAATCCTTACGCTTAGAGGATAAAGACGGTAAACAGTACGTTATGCGAGCTTTACGTAAAAGTGCTATTAAGTTTTTGCAATCTACCGCCTTTCAAGATAAGTACGTTGAAGAGGATTTAGAAGGTAGTTTTGCCGATAGTTTTCTATTAGATTTTTATACCACAGCCCATCCCTATACACCAACAGCGGTTGGAACGCTTGCCGATGCTGTTGATATTTTTCATACCAACCCAGAGCTGTATTACATTCCAAAACATGAAAGTTTAGGAGCCTTTAATGACGAGTATGGTGATGAACTTTATATCATAGAAGAGCGTGTAGAATCTGGACATAGCGATTTAGAAAGCTTTGGAAAACCTAAAAAGATTTTGAGCACTAGCGATGTGCTACAAGAAATCAATAAATCAGGAAAATCTATAGTAGATGAACCGTCATACATTAGAGCACGACTTTTTGATATGCTTATTGGAGATTGGGACCGACATGAAGATCAATGGCGTTGGGCCCTTTTTGAAAACGAAGATGGTTCTGAAATATGCAAACCTATTCCACGAGATAGAGATCAAGCCTTTTCTGTTTTTGATGGCAGCCTATTAGGTTTTCTACGTTGTGCTGTACCAAGTTTACGTATGATGCAATCGTTTGACGATGAATTACCAAATCCTAAGTGGTTTAGTTTTGAGCCTTATCCTTTAGATATGACTTTTATCAATCAATCTAATTGGGCCGATTGGGAAAGAGAAGCACAAACCTTACAAACAGGCATCACAGATGAGGTTATAGAAAAAGCCTTCGAGAATGTTCCTGCTGAAGTTAAAGGTCAAACCATTGAAGAAATTAAGAGAAAGCTAAAAGGCAGACGTGGTAATATTGTTGCTATAGCACGCACCTATTATGACTATATAAATAAACACGAAGTGATTACAGGAACTCAAAAATCGGATACGTTTGACATTACAAGACATCCAGATGGTAGAACCACTATAGCGGTTCAAAGAAAAGACCTTGGTATTTTTGAAAGAACATTTACCAAAGACGAAACTAAAGAAATTTGGATTTATGGTTTGGACGGAAAAGATACTTTTAATGTTACAGGTGAAGGCAATGATTTAATCACGATTAAGATTATGGGTGGAAAGAAAAATGACACCTATAATTTTGAGAATACAAAAAAAGTGAAGCTTTACGATTATAAAGGTAAAGACAATACTATAGTCAACAAACACTCTAGGAAATGGCTGGTAGATGATTATGGTATAAATAATTACGATTATAAAAAACGTAAATATAGCATGAATCAATTTTTACCGATTCTAGGTTCAAACCCAGATGATGGTTTCCGTATTGGTTTTGTAGATAACTTTACAACCTATGGTTTACAACGTAACCCATTTACCACAAGACACTCATTAAGCGCTTCTTATTACACTGGGAATTCAGGTTATGATATCTCTTATAAAGGAGAGTTTTCAAACATTTTTCATAATTGGAATTTTGCTGTAGAAGCCAAACACACCAGTCCAAATTTTGCACAAAACTTTTTTGGTTTCGGCAATGAAACCACTTACGATAAAGATGATGTTGATATCGATTTTAATCGTGTAAGCATAAAAGAATGGAGTGCTGCCATTTCATTAATATGGCGTGGTAGAGATGGTGGTTCTTTTTACTTTAAGCCTTTAATAGAATCTTTTGAAGTTGAAAATGTATCGGATAGATTCATTAATAGTTTACCAGCAACTGCTACCCTATTTGATCGACAAACCTATGCAGGAGCTGAAGTTGATTATAGTTTCAAAAACAAAGATGACGCCTCTTATCCAACTATGGGATTAGATGTTGGTCTTACAGCAGGTTATAAAGCCAATGTAGATGGTGGAGATACAGATAACAAATTTGGATATCTTAAACCTCATTTAGCCATGAACCATAGGTTAAACAAAAGCGCCAGTTTAGTATTGGCTACAAAATTAGGTGGTGAAGCTATTTTTGGTGATGATTTTGAATTATATCACGCTGCACAATTAGGTGGTGGAGATAACTTACGAGGCTTTAGAAAAGAACGCTTTACGGGTAAATACGCCGTATATCACAATACCGATTTAAGATTACTATTAGGGAAATTTAAAACCAGTGTTATCCCACTAAAATACGGCATAACAGGAGGATTTGATTATGGTCGTGTTTGGATAGAAGATGACACATCAGACAAATGGCACAACAGTGTTGGAGGTTCTTTTTGGGTTAGTGGTTTGGAAACATTTACGGCCAATGTAGGTTACTATGGTAGTAGCGATGGTGGAAGAATCGCTTTTGTATTAGGCTTCGCTTTTTAAATAAAACATTAACATATACTTTAATCACATGAAAAAACCAATAGTAATTGCTCAAGTAAGTCAATTAGAAAATAAACAACCAGAACATGCACTTGTAAACGGCTTGGATTTAGTTATCGTAAAGTTTGATGATGCTATTTCTGTACTCTACGGAAGATGTTTGCATAGAGGAGCACTAATGTCCGACGGTCACGTAGATGGAGAAAATTTAATTTGTGGTGTTCACGGATGGGATTATCGTGTAGATTCTGGAGTTTCAGAATATAATAATAAAGAAGTCCTTCATAAGTTTTCTACTAAAATTGAAGGAGACGATTTGTTTGTAGATGCGTTTGAAATTGATGCCTATTTAGTCAATAGTCCGCAACCCTTTAATCGTGATGCTTATTTAGGAGCTTATGCAGATACGCATCCGGAAGAAACAGAACCATACACTGGTTATATAAAGGAACTGGCTACAAACGGATTAAAAAATATTGGGCATCATGGATTTTCTGCATCTATGGGAGTCGATAGAGATACGCTCCCTAAATGGAACGATATTCAGTTTTTACCAGCACAATTAGCCTCAAGACCTTTATTAGATCATGAAGATGTGGCTACTAAAGTGGTTATTGGTCCAAATGCAAAAAAGCCATTAGAATTAGACATGCCACTTTTTGTCAGTGATATGAGTTTTGGAGCGTTATCTCGTGAAGCTAAAATAGCCTTATCAAAAGGAGCACAATTAGCCGGAACAGGAATTTGTTCTGGTGAAGGTGGTATGCTACCAGAAGAACAAGCTAGCAATTCAAAATACTTTTACGAATTGGCTTCAGCGCAGTTTGGTTTCTCTTGGGATAAATTAGATCACGTGCAAGCGTTTCATTTTAAAGGTGGTCAAGGTGCAAAAACAGGAACTGGTGGACACTTACCAGGCAATAAAGTCAGTAAAGAAATTGCTGAAGTTAGAGGCTTAAAAGAAGGTGAAACCGCTATTTCACCAGCTGCAAATCCAAATTTTCATACCGTTGAAGATTTTAAAGTCTTTGCAGATAAAGTAAGAGATCGTACAGGAGGCATTCCAATAGGTTTTAAAATTGCTGCAAGTCATATTGAAAAAGATATCCAATTTGCGTTAGATGTTGGTGTCGATTATATTATTCTCGATGGTCGTGGTGGCGGAACAGGCTCTGCTCCTACTATTTTAAGAGATCATATTAATGTTCCAACCATTCCAGCATTAGCAAGAGCACGAGCGTATATGGATAAAATTGGAGCTACAGGTGTCACTTTAGTCATTACAGGAGGTTTACGTGTTGCGGAAGATTTTGCAAAAGCCATGATGTTGGGCGCAGATGCTATTGCAGTATCTAACTCTGCATTACAAGCTATTGGTTGTTTAGGGATGCGTGCTTGCGGATCTAATAACTGTCCGGTTGGTATCGCAACTCAAAAAGAATCGTTACGTAGTCGAATAATTATAGACTCTTCTGCTAAACAATTACAAAATTACTTTGAAGCCACCAACGATTTAATAAGGGTTGTAGCACGTGCTTGTGGTTACGATGATATCACTAAGTTTAATCAGGACGATTTGTCAACTTATGATAGAGATATACACTATTTAACAGGAATTAATTACGCAGGTTTAAGGTAATATACTATGGAAAAGCAAATGCATTTAGCAGCACAATATTTAGCTGCAGCGGGAATTAGTTTTCTAGAAAAAGAATCAGACGACAGTCATACCAACTTAGGTTTTAATACAGAAAGCGGATGTCTTTATACGCATCCACTTTCAGACAATGGAGATGTGCTCTGTTTAGATTATGAAAAGTTTGCATTAGAATGGACATCGAATAAAGGAACCACAACTTTTGAGTTAGATGGTGCGATGCACGCTGAAGTTTTAAATTGGCTAGAGGACACCTCTAAAGCCCGTTTAAATAAAACTTACCATTATGAGTTTCATTACGATTTACCTTACAGTATAGCGCATTCATTTACGTTTGAATTATTAGAGACTTATAGATTAATGGAGCTAAAAGACCTGCGTGCATTAGCGCAATTAGTCCTTGAAAACATAGATAAACAATACAATCTAAATACCGCAATTAGAATCTGGCCACATCATTTTGATACTGGTATTTATAGTCCACTACCCGATTCCGATATTACTATAGGATTAGGATTGGCCATACCAGATCAAATTTCTAACAAACATTATCTGTATATCTCAGGATACAAAAATGGAAACACCATAGCCACTTCTAAATTACCAAAATTAGCATCTGGAGAGTGGAAATCTAATGGATTTACTGGTGCGATTCTCAATGCCGATAATCTCCTAGAATCCGATGGTGTCGCATTTTTTAAAGAAGCCATTAACCAACTAAAGAACAATTAATAATGAATACAATAGATTTATATGGTGCTGATTGGTGCCCAGACTGCCAAAGGGCAAAAGCATATTTAAAGGAGAACAATGTTGATTTCAACTTTATTGATGTCGATTTAGACAAAAATGCAACCGCTCGTGTAGAAGGCATTAATAATGGAAAACGCATTATACCAACCATTTTAATCAACGAAAAACCATATACCAATCCAGATAATAGTGTTTTAGCAAACGTATTAGGTATTAATGACCAAGGACGCGTTATTTTGTATGGTGCAGATTGGTGTCCGGATTGCCAGAGAGCAAAAGGATATTTACAAGACAATCATATTAATTTTCAATATATAGAAGTCGATAAATACGATTGGGCAGCTCAAAAAGTAGAAGAAATTAATAATGGAAAACGTATTATCCCTACCCTATTTATTGGAGATAAAAGCTATACCAATCCAGATAATTCGATTTTAAAAGACGTATTAAATATTGGTAAAGAATCAGAGAAAAAGGTTTATGATAGCATTATTGTTGGTGCTGGAGCAGCAGGATTAACGGCTTCTATTTACATTCAACGCGATCGTTTTAGTTCTTTAATTCTTGAAAAAAAGAACATTGGAGGTAATGCCTTTTTAACGCAAAAAATTGAAAACTATCCTGGTTTTACAGAGATTTCCGGCCCAAAATTAATGGAGCGCATGGCAGAGCAAGCCCAAGTCTATGGTGCAAGTATTGAAACTGGTGTCGAGGTAAAAAGCATTTCTAAAAATGGAAACCTATTTGATATCGATTCTAATATGGGAGCCTATCAGAGTAAATCTGTGGTACTAGCTTTAGGGTCTACTTACCGTAAATTAGGAATTACCAATGAAGAAGATTTAGTAGGTGCAGGTATTCACTTTTGCGCTACTTGTGATGGTGCTTTTTATAGAGATAAAGAAGTGCTTGTAATTGGTGGAGGAAATAGTGCTTTGGAAGAAGGTATATTTTTAGCAGGTTTTTGTAAAAAAGTAACCATTGTCAATCGTGGTTCAGAATTTTCAGCTTCTGAAACTTATATTGAAAAACTACCATCTATAAAAAATATAGAAACACACCTTAATAAAGAGTCATTAGCATTTACTAAAGATGAGAAGGGCAACTTTAAAGGTTTACAAATAAAAGATAAAACAACAGGAGAAACCAAAGAATTAACCGCAGATGGCGCTTTCATCTTTATAGGATTAATTCCAAACACAACGAGTGTAAAAGGTGTTATTGACTTAAACAAAAGCGGATTTATTACCACAACGGCTTTAGGAGAAACGAATGTACCTGGTGTTTTTGCTGCTGGTGATTGTCGGGAAGGTGCCATTGCACAAGTTGCTGCAGCGACTGGCGAAGGTGTATTGGCAAGTTATGGTGTGCGTAATCATTTAAAATAGAAACATGGAAAACTGGCATTTACCCATTACAATTGTTCCTGGCTTAGGGTTACTCATTCTTTCGACTTCAAACTTAATGGTAACCTTAAGTAATGAAATAAACGCATTGATTGAGAATTCTAAACAAGAAGCAATCATTGTTAGAAAATTAAAGCAATTGAAATTGCTAAATATGGCTATGGTGTTTTTCTATGTTGCGGTAGCACTATTATTAGTTTCTGCAGTATGTAATGGTTTGTATGCTATAGATAAAGTATCCTTATACATCAGCATTTTGGCAATTATTTTTGCGCTCATTGGTCTTATTTCTTTGATTATTTATTCTTTTAGAGCTGTAACAATTCGTCAAAATCAATTTAAAAATAAACGAGATTAAACCTTAATTATTATGAAGAAAACAACAAAATGGTATAGTGTATTAAAAGATAAGAAAACTTTACCTGAAGGGCGTGTACAGACGGTAACTGCAGGTCATCAAGGTATTTGTTTAACACATTATGATGGTAAGTTTTCTGCATTAGATAATAAATGTCCGCATCAAGGTGGACCATTAGGAGAAGGTTCTATTGAAAATGGTATGTTACGTTGTCCTTGGCACGGTTGGGATTTTGATCCATGTTCAGGTTTACCACCAGGAGGCTTTGATGATGGCGTTAAAACTTTTGAAGTAAAAGAAGAAGGTGACGAAATTTTTGTTGGTGTTTTGGAAGAAGAAGCACATCAAGATACCATTTCGGATGTGATGATGCAAACCATGGTAAATTGGGGAGTCGATACTGGTTTTGGTATGGTTGGTCATTCTAACCTAGCGGTTGCCGATGCTATGATGCGATTAGAGCAACAAGATAAATTTCAATTTTTTGGTATTCGTCATGAAGGTGCAGCCGCTTTTGCAGCTTCAGCTTATGGGAAATTAACTGGGAAACCTGCCGTTTGTTTTGGTATTGCCGGACCAGGCTCTACCAATATGTTTACAGGCATGTGGGATGCAAAAGTAGACCGCTCACCAATGTTAGTGTTATCTGGTCAAGTAAATACACAAGTCCTAGGAACAGGTGCTTTTCAAGAAGTAGATTTAGTTGGTGCATTTCAAACCGTAGCTAACTTTAACCATAGCGTACAACAAAACTCAAAGCATAGCGAGTTAATGAGTTTGGCCATAAAAAGTGCTTTATTAAACAGAGATGTGTCTCATATAACATTTCCAGATGAGGTTGCTTTTATGCCAAAACCAGAAGGAGAAGAAGCGCAAACACCAGAAAATAGAATAACACCTATGAACATTTCGCCGCCAAGGCAAATGGTTGCAAAAGCCGTAGGTATGTTAGAAAATGCTAAAATGCCTGCTATTATTGTTGGGCATGGTACACGTTTTCATATGGAAGCTATTACCGCTTTCGCAGAAAAATTAAACTGCCCAGTAATTACGACATTTAAAGGAAAAGGATTAATAGCAGATAATCATTCATTAGGCTGTGGTGTACTAGGAAGAAGTGGTACACCAATAGCCTCTTGGTTTATGAACGAAAGTGATTTGTTACTAGTCTTTGGAGCTTCGTTCTCTAATCATACAGGTATTACACCCAAAAAACCAATTATTCAGGTGGATTATGATCCAGCAGCTTTAAGTAAGTTTCATAAAGTAGATGCAGCACTTTGGGGAGAAATTTCTGAAACTTTAGCATTAATAGAAGAACAAACGCAAGGAAAACTGAATACAGTCGACAGACGTCCAGAGATTGCTGAACGTTGGGCCATTTGGCAAGAAGAAAAGGCAAGTCGTTTAAAAGATGAAAGCAAAGTTGGATTGAGTTCTATTGCCGTTTTCGAAGCTATGAATATAGTCGTACCAGACAATGCAGTTATTGCTGTAGATGTTGGGAATAACACCTACTCTTTCGGACGCTATTTTGAGCCCAAAAATCAATCTATTTTAATGTCTGGTTATTTAGGATCTATAGGTTTTTCATTACCAGCAGCAATGGGAGCTTGGGCTGCACAAGGAAAAGACAGACCAATTTGGTCGGTTTCTGGTGATGGTGGTTTCGGACAGTATTTAGGTGAAATGATGACCTTGGTTAAATACAATATGAATATCAAACACGTATTGTTAAATAACTCTGAAATAGGAAAGATATCTAAAGAACAAAAAGCAGCAGAATTAGACGTTTGGAAAACATCTTTACACAATGCAAACTTTTCAAAATATGCCGAAAACTGTGGTGCATTAGGAATAAGAGTTACAAAAAAAGAAGAATTGTTACCAGCTTTAGAAAAGCTAAGAGATCATAATGGTCCAGCATTATTAGAAATAATTACAGATGCTACTTTAATATAGAAAAAACATCAATTTATAGTCATGGAAAAATCAACAAAAATTAATAAAATTTTGAATCTAGTTGCAGCTGGACTAATGCTCTTCTTTGCAATTCCTAAACTCATAGGAGCTGAAAAAAGCCGAGTTGGGTTTGATCAATTTAAATCATTAGTGCCATTAGATGCAGATGTGTTTAGAATATTTACGGGTTCAGTAGAACTTTTAATAGCGATACTACTCATCATTTATACCATAAAAAACAAAGCGAGTTTAGGAAAAATAGCCTATTTCTTCCTACTATCTACAATGGTTGGTGGATTAATTATGGAATTTTTCGCAAGACCAGAACCTGCAATGATGCTAGTTGTTATTGCTATTGCGCTTTCTGTATTGTCTTTATATAAATTAAAAATACTTATTAAAAAATAATCTAGAAATTAAATCAGAATTTAATCTTACTTAAAATTATAAATCACAAAAACGAATTTAAAAAATGAAACAAAATTTAAAAGACGGAATTGCAGCACAAGGATACGATGTCGTATCATTCTTTAATGGAAGTCCAAAAAAAGGAAATGAAGCTTATGCTTCAAATTACAATGATGCAAAATACCTTTTTGCTTCATTAGAGAATAAAGAAAAATTTGAAAAATCACCAGAATCATATACTCCAGAATACGGTGGATTTTGTGCTATTGCAATGTCCGAAGATAAACAGCTAGATCCTAATCCTAAAAGTTGGGAAGTTAGAGATGGAAAGTTATATTTTTTCACAAGAATGTTTTTCGGAATTATAGATGCTAAAAGACAATGGGTTAAAAAGCCAGAAGAATTAAGAGCTTTAGCAGATACGGCTTGGGCTAAAATGAATGCCTAATGACAAAACACGATTTTAATAAAGAATCTCTAGAACTTCATAGAAAATACAAGGGAAAGATTGAAGTAGTATCTAAGATAGAAGTAAATACTACAGACGATCTTTCTCGAGTATATTCACCAGGAGTCGCAGCACCTTGTTTGGCTATTGCAGAGAATGTAGAAGAAGCTTATAATTTAACTATTAAAGGCAATACCATTGCTGTGGTTACAGACGGAACAGCTGTTTTAGGTCTAGGAAATATTGGACCAGAAGCTGCTATTCCTGTTATGGAAGGAAAAGCCATGTTATTTAAGAAGTTTGCAAATGTTGATGCATTTCCTATTTGCTTAAATACGACGGTTGCTTCAGAAATTATTGAAACCGTAAAACGAATAGCACCAGTGTTTGGAGGTGTAAATCTTGAGGATATTTCTGCTCCTCGTAGTTTTGAAATTGAAAATGCTTTACAAGACATTGGAATTCCTGTATTTCATGATGATCAACACGGAACAGCTATTGTTGCTTTAGCTGGGATTTTAAATAGTTGTAAGGTATTAGGTAAAGATATTTCAGATTTAAAGATTGTAATTAATGGAGCTGGTGCAGCTGGAATTGCTATTTCTCGTTTACTTCGCTGTATAAGTATAGATCCTGATGTGTGTATTCCGGTAAAGCAAATTTTGGTATGTGATAGTAAAGGGATCATTCATAAAAACAGAACAGATTTAAATCCTGTTAAAATTGAGTTACTTAACTATTCTAATCCAGAAAATGTTGAAGGTACGCTTAAACACGCGATTCAAGGTGCAGACGTTTTTATTGGTGTAAGTGTTGCTAATATTTTAACCGCAGAAGATGTTAAAACGATGGCTAAGGATCCGGTTATTTTTGCACTCGCAAATCCTAATCCTGAAATTATGCCAGAAGAAGCTCTAAAAGGTGGTGCTGCGATAATAGCAACAGGCCGAAGTGATTATCCTAATCAAGTAAATAATGTATTAGCATTTCCTGGAATTTTTAGAGGTGCGCTAGATTGTAGAGCAAAACGTATTACACCAAAAATGAAAATTGCAGCTGCTTATGCTATTGCAAATTGCGTGATAACGCCAGATAGAGAACACATTATACCCAAAAGTTTAAATAAACAAATTGCTTCAAAAGTTGCAGAAGCTGTAAAGGAAGCCTATAAGAATTATGAAGAATAAAATAAAAGGCATTAGCTATTTAATCTTATTATTAATTGGTTTTACTGCAAGCGTAAATGCTCAAGATTTATCTCTATTATTTGAACAACTTGATCCGTCAGTTGTAACTATAGAAGTTGTAGAATATAAAGTAAAAGACAAGCAATTAACACGTTCAGGTGGTTTAGGATCTGGTGTTATCATTGATAAGGAAGGCTTTATTATTACGGCTTCACATGTTGTTGAATCTGCAAATGAAATCTCTGTTAAACTACAAGATGGTACTACATTTCCTGCCGATGTCATATCAAATTCAACAGCAGCAGATGTAGCACTTCTCAAATTAAGAATAGTTCCACCAAACCTAAAACCAGCAACCGTAGGGAATTCTAGTAATTCAAAAATTGGAGAGCAGATTCTTATTATCGGTGCACCTCGTGGCCTTGAGCATTCTTTATCTGTTGGGCACATCAGTCGTAAGATGGATAAAAATATGATTTCTAATGGAGAGATGGCTGGTTTTATACAGACAGATGCTTCTATAAATCAAGGAAACTCAGGTGGTCCAATGTTTAACCTAAAAGGTGAAGTTATTGGTATTGTTAGTTTTATATTATCTAATAGTGGCGGATTTGAAGGTCTTGGATTTGCTGTGGATATTGATACTGCAAAGAATGTTTTATTTGATGTTAATAGTTTTTGGACAGGATTTGATGGTGTTTTATTAAGCGAAGGATTAGCAGGAGTTTTTAATACACCACAAAAATCAGGAGTCTTAATTCAACGTGTAACCCCTAATTCTTTTGCAGATAAAATTGGGTTAAAGCCAGGTGTTTTTCAAGCAGAAATATTAGGTCAAAATATGTGGTTAGGCGGAGATATTATTTTAAGTATTCAAGGCTTAAGTTGTAATTCACCTCACGACTTAGGTACTATTAAAAAGCAAATTGAAAATCTCAAGGTTGGCGGCCAAGTACTTATTGAAGTATTGAGAAAAGGAAAAGTGATAACTCTTGAAGCTAATTTTTAATATAAATGGAGTTACAATCAATAATTAACTGGAAGAACGTTGCGCGATATAAGTATTTAATTGCGCTCTTGGCAACTTTTAATTTTTTATTGACTCCTATACATATGGCGTTGAGTAGCTTTAGTCCTGCTTATGTCGTTGTTATAAATTATACTTTGGTTATTTTAAGTAGCGTATTACTGGCGTCTAGGAAATTAGCAAAACTAACAACCTACGTTATAGGGTTTCTTACGTTAACAACTATTTGGCTAGAACTTTCTAATGAAAATTCTAAACTTATTTTAATATGTAGATTGGTCTTTTCGTTTTTGTTATTTACTTGTTTCTGTGTCATTTTAATAAGGCAATTATTAAAAACAAAGGAAATTAGCTTACAGTTTATTTTAGGCCCCTTATTAGGATTTCTTTACTTAGGAATACTTGGAGGTATTCTTTTTGAGACTATTAATTTCTTCGATTCAAATTCATTTCAACTCATCAAAGGATTTTCTGGCTTTAGCTTTTACTATTTCAGTTTTATAAGCATTACTACGGTTGGTTATGGGGATATTACGCCACTTACAGCACCTGCACAATCACTTACACTTGTTATGAATATCATCGGACAGTTTTACCTTGCTATTGTTATAGCTGTTTTTGTTGGGAAATATATAAATACAAAATCAAAATAAAATGTTCGAATCGTTCAGTATCATATTTACCATAGCAGCACTTTTTAACTACGTTAATTATAAGTGGTTAAAACTGCCAACCACTATTGGATTAATGATTTTGAGTCTACTTTTAATCATTCCAATAACGTTAAGCAAAACTGTTTTTCCTGAATTTTATAGATTCTTTTGTGACATTATTGTCAACGCAGATTTTAAAACATTGTTACTCGATGGTATTTTAAGTTTTTTACTATTTGCAGGTGCATTGCACGTTAATTTAGGAGCCCTTAACAAAGAAAAAAAATCAATTTTTCTCTTTGCTACTTTAGGAGTTCTCATCTCTACATTTATAGTTGGTGGCTTAGTGTTTTTTGGTGCACAATTATTTAGTTTAGAACTCCCCTTTTTACATGCACTCTTATTTGGTGCTTTAATTTCTCCAACGGATCCAATTGCTGTTATGGCCATTTTAAAAGAGGCCAATATCTCTAAAAGTTTGGGTATAAAAATAGAAGGAGAATCGTTATTTAATGACGGTATTGGTGTTGTTGTTTTTTCTGGAATATTATTAATTGCTACTGCAACGGGAGAACACAGTTCTACAGAAATTGGAGGAGAAATAGGAACATTGTTTCTAGAAGAAGCCGTTGGTGGATTACTTTACGGATTACTCATTGGTTTTCTAGGATTAAAATGTATACAATCTTTAAAAGAAAACCCACAGTTAGCTGTAATGATTACACTTGCTGTAGTTATGGGCGGAACATCAGGTGCTTTTATCTTACATATATCCGCACCACTAGCCATGGTCGTTGCTGGTCTGTTTATAGGAAACAGAATACATATCAGTGAAGATAAAAACCCAGTGCAAAAAGCGATCAATTCTTTTTGGGAAATTTTAGATGATGTTTTTAATGGTATTTTATTTGTTCTGATTGGACTTGCTATTCACCTGTTAGATTTTAATACAAATTATATTTTATTAGGTCTTCTAGCCATTCTAATTGTGCTATTGGCACGGTTTATTTCTGTGTTTTTGCCCTATTCATTATTAAAACACGAAGAAAAAAAACCAATTAAAACGATTGCTGTTTTAACTTGGGGAGGATTACGTGGAGGTATTTCCATTGCTTTAGCTTTAAGCCTAAGTAAAGGGCTTTCGGGAGATTTAATACTTCATATCACCTATATTATCGTATTATTTTCAATTATTGTTCAAGGTTTGAGTATTGGTAAAGTTGTAAAGAAATTATATAAATGAAAAACTTAAAATACTCGTTTTTAATATGTGTTGTATTTATTGCAAATTTTAGTTTCGCCCAATTAAGCGATTTGGCTAAAATAGATTACACCATACTTCCTAGAGGAAACTCGGATATAGAATATAGTCGTATACGCGGATTATTTAACTACCCTATTGAATTAAAAAAAGAAGGATCTTATTTATTATTAGGTCTTGATTATTCTAATATTAAGCTTGTAATGGATGATAATCCTTCTTTTGATAAAGAAACGATTAGTGATTTTCAATTACTAGACCTTAATATTGCTTACACAAAACTTTTAAAAAATGATTGGCGTTTAGGCGTGAGATTAACACCTGGTTTTAGTTCTAATTTAACGGCTAATGATTTAAGTCTTGAAGATGTTATAATCTCTGGAGATGTTGTTTTTATTAAAGATAAAAAAAAGGATCCAAATGCAAAAAAACCATGGAGTCTTATTTTAGGTATTTCATATTCCGGAAATCGTGGGTTTCCTTATCCATTGCCATTTATTAGTTATTACAGGAAATTTCATCCCAAATGGTCATACAACCTTGGTATACCTAAAACTAATTTGCAGTACCATGCTTCTAGTAAACACCGATTTAAATTGTATGCAGAGCTCGATGGTTTTACAGCCAATCTACAACACGGTATTCTAATAGATAGCACTTTAGATGCCGAAAGTATTAATATGTCTTTAATCTTGGGTGGATTGCAATATGAATATCATTTCACTAAAAACATTCAATTTTACGCAAGGTCTTCTTATATTTTTAGCAGTTCAGTCAATTTAAGAGATGAAAACAAGGACAATATTGAAGCGTTAGATAGTTCTAATACTCTTTATTTAAGAACTGGAATTAGACTTAAGATTTAAAAAATATGTTAAACACAGACCAATATTATAACAGAGATTTATCATGGTTAAGATTTAATCATCGCGTACTTCAAGAAGCCACAGATAAAGGAAACCCATTGTATGAGCGTATTAAATTTTTGGCTATATTTTCTTCTAATTTGGATGAGTTTTTTAAAGTTAGAGTTTCAGATATTAGAAAAATAAAGCAGTTAGATAAGCCACTTAGAAAACGCTTAATAACTAAGCCAAATAAATTATTAAGAGAAATTAAGAAGCAAGTTGATATTCAACAAAAAGAATTTGGACGTGTTTTTTTTACCGAAATTATTCCGGCATTACAAAACGAAGGTATTAATCTATTATCTCATAAAGAGTTTAACAAAGAGCAACAGGCTTTTAGTAAAAAGTACTATGAAGAAAACATTCAACTTTCACAATCTTTAAATTTTAGTAAAAACAAACCTTTTCTTGAAAATGAAGCCTTGTATTTAGTTTCCCAAATGGAAGACGATATGCTTCTTTGGGTAAAAATCAATGAGGACTCACCTCGTTTTGTAGTACTTCCTTCGGTAGATAATAAACATTACATAACATTTGTAGACGATATCTTAAAACACCATCTAAAAACAATTTATGAACAGGAATTTTATAGTATAAAAATTTCAAGAGATGCTGAGTTGTATATAGACAATGAATATTCCGGTAATTTGTTAGATAAGATTAAAAGTGCATTACCTAATAGAGTTAGTGGTCAAGTTACAAGAGCATTAATTGATGAGTTAACCCCAAAAAAACTACAATTAAAGTTAAATGAAGTTTTAGATATTAATGAGACAGATATTATAAAAGGCGGTACTTATCATAATTTTAAAGACTTATTCGGTTTCCCAAATCCAACCTCTAAAAATTTATCTTTTTTAGATCTTCCACCATTATCAAATAAAGAGTTTAACGGTTATTCAAACATGTTTAAGGCTATTAAAGATAAGGATCGGCTTTTGTGTTTTCCATATCAATCCTACCAACCCGTTATACAATTGCTAGAAGAGGCTTCTAATGATGTTAATGTTCAAAGAATTAAAATTACTTTATATAGAATATCAAAAGATTCGCTTGTAGCAAAGGCTTTATTAAATGCGGTTAAAAACGGAAAAGAAGTGTTTGTGTTTATAGAAACAAAAGCGCGTTTTGATGAAGAAAATAATATTAAATGGGGAAAAATATTAGAAGAGAATGGAGCTAATGTAGTTTATAGTTATCCAGGAATAAAAGTACATTCTAAAATTTTATATATAGAGCGTATTGAAGAAAATACATCGCATATATATGGCTACATAAGTACAGGTAATTTTAATGAAAAAACATCAGAAATTTATACCGATTTTGGATTATTGACAGCAAATCCTAAAATTACAGGAGAACTCTGCCAAGTATTTCAAGTGTTAGAACGACAAATTATTATACCAAAATCTAACCAGCTTTTAGTATCGCCATTTACTACACGAAGTAAATTTACAGAGTTAATAGATTTAGAAATTGAAAATGCAACAGCGGGTAAAGAAGCCTATATAATTTTAAAATTAAATAGTCTTCAAGATACCAAAATGATTAAGTTACTTTATAAGGCTAGTAACGCAGGTGTAAAAATAAGATTGCTTATTCGTGGTATTTGTTGCCTAATTCCAGGAATTGAAGGGCAAAGTGAAAACATAGTTATAACTAGTATTGTCGATCGATTTTTAGAACACGGAAGAATTTATGTTTTTGGAAATAGTGGAAAAGAAAAAATGTACCTTGGTTCTGCAGATTGGATGACACGTAATTTAGATCATAGAATAGAAGTCATAACACCTATTCTAGATCCTGATATTCATTTAAAATTAAAAGAATTATTAGACATACAATTAAACGATACTATAAAATCTAGATTAATAGATGCTAATCAAAACAACAATTACGTTGAAAAAGATGCATTAGGAGAGTGTTCTCAACATATAATATATAAAACTTTATTATGAGTGATAAATCAAAAGGAAAAGCAGAAGATAAGTATTTAATGGAAGAATTAAATATAGATAAAGAGGCCTTAAAACAGCTAAAAAAGAAACTAGCAAAAGTAGCACCAAGGTCTGAACGCGGTGTAGAAACATTATTTAGGTTGTTATCTAAAAATCAGTATACCTTAAATACGATGATAGATACAAAATCAAACATTTTAATATCTATAAATGCTTTGATTTTATCATTAATACTTGGTACTGTAATGAATCAATTAAGTGAAGACCCTCATCTTATTTATCCAGTTATAATGATTTTGTTTACCAATCTAACATCAATAGCCTTTGCTATATTCGCGACGCGTCCAGAACTAGTTCACGGAAAAAGCGAGGCTAACAATTTAATGTTTTATGGTAATTTTCAAGAAATGGAAGAAGAAGAGTACGTAAATAGTGTTACTAACTTAATGAATGAAGGTGATGAGCTTTATAAAACCATTGCAAAAGACACTTACCATTTAGGGAAAACAATTGATCGTAAATTTAAATTGCTTCGTAAATCATTTAACATCTTTTTAATTGGTATTATTTTATCAGTAATTGCTTTTATTGCTTGCCACGCTCTGTTTGGAGGATTAATATAATAATGCTATACGAATTAAGGTTATGTTTTAATTATGCCATTCCGCTATTTCCATCCATGCCGTAATAGTTTAATTATTTAAAACCTGCGCTTTAGGTGTTATTTTTGATAATCGCTCCAACTCAAAAATCAAAGCTAATTTATACGCGCTATCTCTAAAGCCAGCAAATCTGCCAGAACCACCAGAGTGTCCGTTAGAAAAGTCTGTTTTTAATAGCAGTACGTTATCATCGGTTTTAGTAGCTCTTAGTTTGGCTACCATTTTAGCGGGCTCCCAATACCCTACTCTAGTATCGTTCAGTCCAGTGAAGAACAGTAGATTGGGGTAATTTTGTGCTTTCACGTTATCATAAGGACTGTAGGACTTGATGTATTGGTATGCTTTTTTGTTTTTAGGATTTCCCCATTCTTCAAACTCGCCAACGGTTAGTGGTAAGTTTTCGTCTAACATGGTATTTATAACGTCTACAAACGGCACATCTAAAATTACGGTATTGAATAATTCTGGTCGTTCATTAATTACGGCACCCATTAATAGACCACCAGCGCTGCCACCTTGGGCAACAATACTACCCTTTTTAGCATAGTTTTCTGCAATGAGATAGTCTGCACAAGCTATAAAATCTGTAAAGGTATTTTTCTTGTTAAATAGTTTACCATCCTCGTACCATTCTTTCCCCATATCGTCCCCACCTCTAATATGTGCAATAGCATAGACGTAGCCTGAATTTACCAGCATGTGTGCTGTTACGCCGCCAGGTATGCCTTGGCCAGAACCGTAAGATCCGTAGGACGTTAGGTAGACTTTGTGGTTATCGCTTTTTCTTTTAGAACGCCATTTGTGACTAATGAGGGTTAGCGGAATTAGTTGTCCGTCTTTTGCAGTCACCCATTTGCGTTCTACCACATATTTATAGAACGGATGCGTAATGGGTTTACTGTGTTGTTTTACTAGCCGTTTCTTTTTAGTTGCCATGTTGTACTTGTACGTGGTAGATGGTGTCTCGAAAGAACTGTAACTGAACTGTAAACTGTCTGTAGCAAACTCTGGATTGTAACCGATACCGATATTGTAAAAGTCCTCTTTCAGTTTAATAAAATGACTTTCTTTAGTGGTTTGGTCGATGATTTTAAGACGAGGCTGTGCGTTTTCTTTTTCATTAATCACGAGATAGTTATCGAATACCTGCAAATTTTGAATTAATACGCCTTTTTGATGTGGAATGATATCAGTCCATGTTCTGGTTTCAATAGCATTCACAGGTACTGTCGCTATTTTATAGTTGAGGGCGTTTTTATTGGTGATGATATAAAACAGGTCTTTATGATGCTCCACACCATATAAGTGTCCTTTTTCACGTGGTTTTATGATTTTAAAGTCTCCCGTTGGGTTGTCCGTCTTTAAATACCAATTTTCAGAGGAGGTACTGCTAGAGGTGTTAAAGAAAATATAATCTTTAGATTTTGATTTTTGAATGGAAACGCCAAAACTAGGGTCTTTTTCTTCGTAGATGATGGTATCGGTATTGGAGTCTGTGCCAATGCTATGGCGCATTACTTTAGACTGTCTGTAGGTACCTTTTTCGACATTAACGTATAGAAAGGTATTGTTATCTAGCCAAACCGTTCCTCCTACGCTATTAATAGAATCGGTTAAAAAAGTATGGTTGGAAAGGTCTTTTATTTTCAGGGTGTATTCATCTGTTCCTGTGGTGTTTTCGTATACCATGATGAATTGGTTATTAGGACTAACGGCACCAGGACTTGCAGTGTAGTAGTCTTTTTCTTTAGCTAATTCGTTAACGTCTAGTAACACCTCTGTAAGGGTATCTTTGGTGATGCCTTTTCTGTAATAGATAGGGTATTCATCATCTTCCGTGTAGCTGCTGTAATAGCTATAGCCATTTTTTTTGACAGGTAATGAGCTGGTGTTTTTTTCGACTGTTTTTACTAATTGTTTAAAAATGTTCCGTTGTGCTTTTTTTAGTGGAATGTTGTAATTATCGGTGTATTTATTTTCTTGACGCAAGTACTCCATGACGGGTTTATTGTTTATTGGAGCTTTGGTATCTTTTAGCCAAGCATAATTATCCGTATAGGTTTCGCCATGAATTTTAAAACTAGAGGTTATGATTGGCGCTTTGGGTTGCGGCATGGAATCGTTACGGATGTGTTTGTCTCTAAATTGTTGTTCTAAGGTTTTCTCGAATTCCATATCCTTTCTAATGATAGTATCGATGGTGGCTATGGGATTATTTAGGGTGTAGTTTTGCCAGAATTTATTATCGTAGTCTAGTGGGAACTCGTATAAGTGATTGGACATGGTATTGGCAAAATTGTCCTCTCTAGGGAATTTCTTAACGATATTGGTGTTGATTTTGGAGGTTTTAAATTCGGAAATTGCCGAATAATAGGTCGTAGTTTGGGTGATGCTATCTTTAAAGATGAATTCGTCCTCGTGTCGCATGTTATCTATAACATAGTGTTCACCGTTTTTCTTGAAGCGTACGTCCAATTTGTAATCGAAATGCTTGACTTGGTTGTATTTGTAACCGCAGAAATATTCTTTGAGTTGGTTAGGAATGCTACTCTCATAACGCATTACAGCGTAGTTGTCTGGGTTAATATAGATTTTGCCCTTTAGTAATTTACGCTTGTTCGCCTTGTTCCATTGTTTTCTATTTCTGCGATCTGGAGAGGCCACCGCATCGAGATCTGCTTTGGTGGTTTTAGTCTGAAACTCTAAGACATAGACCCAATTACCTGAGTCGTCTAATTCTTCTGAAATGGTATAATCGAAATCACGCGTGGCTTTTTTACCTAGGAAACTCTGTTGGTATTTTACTCTATTTCTGGAGAATAGACTTAAAGGACCACCTTCAATATTGCCATGAAATTCACGTTTACTTAAACTGCTGCTGGATCTGGAATTGATAACGTTTACCTGTTCTTCTTTTAAAGTTTGGTGGTGAAAATGTATGCGGTGTAGTGAATTGGCATCGAAATTAAATGTGCCACTGCTCATAGAGAAATCGTATGGGCTTTGGTAGTCTCTCCATTTGTACTTCTTTTTACGATATGGAGCTTCGTAATATTCGCAAGCCGCATCGGTGTATTTAATGTATTCGCCATTTTCGGTCATGGTTTCGCGGTAGTAGCCTGTAATTAAGCTTGGAGACGTAGAGTAATTTGACGGTATGTTTTTAATGACTTTTCTTAGTAGAGACTTTGCGCTAGGCAATTTCTCTTTTGTTTCTTCCACAAGGACTTCATCTAATGACACAGATTCGGACGTCATGTTTATGGTGGTGCCGTTCAGTGCTTTAAATTCGGCAATGTTTAGTATAAGATCCTCAAAGCCTAAGTAGCTTATGGTGATGGTGTAAGAATCGTACTTTTTAGGAATGGTGATTTGAAATTTACCGTCGCCTTCCGTAACAGTTCCCAACGCTGTTTTATCTATTTTTAGATATGCGTATGGTAACGGAGTGCCATCGGTTTTATCTACGATGGTTCCTCTGATAGTTTCGGTGATGGTTTCTGGTGCGGAAGTTGTGTTTGTTTGATTGTTCTGTGCTTTTGCAAACGACATGATAAGGCACAGCAACAGGAATAGCGGTTTTGAAGGCATAGCTGATTGATTGATAAGGTTTTGATGTTGTAATAATAACGCCTTAAAATCAATCTTGTTTTATAAATAACATTTTATTATGAAAAAAATAAGCTTAAGGTATAGCACTTCATCCCTCTTATTTCTTGTTAAAATTTAATTTTAAAAGCATCAAACACATGACTCATTGTCCAGGCAGGACCAATCATTAAGAATTGTAAATCTTTTAGAAACGACGGTTTTTTTCCCTCATGGTTATGTCCAATAAATTGACCAATCCAAGAGACTACAAACACTCCGAGCATTAGCATCCAAAGTGGTGCTATTTGTAATAATTCAATTTGGTGAATGGTAAAAAGAACCAGAACAGAAAATACGATTATACCTAAAAACAACACTATTGATAAGCGTAAGTAATAGCTTAAACCCAATAAAATAACAAGTGTTCCCAAATGAATATAAGGAGCTAGTGCCTTTGGAAAAACACCAATGATAGATTCAGGTAAAGGAATGCTAGCCAATAAGCCAATTAGACTAAAAAAGATGAGCGGTACACAAACATAATGTATGGCAATATTTAATTTTGTTTGGTGGCTTACGGCATATTCAGCTAATAATGCGTCTATTTTTCTCATTGTTACTGTTGTTTATTTCGTTGTTGTTATAAATTTCAGAAGCTTTAGGTATTCATTAAGCCCCTTTTTTATTAGGTCTGGTAGTAAGGTTAAATTCTATAGAACCTTTATAGGTTGCGGTAACTAAACTTTAAACTGATGGAGTGTTATGATTTGCTTTTGCGTTTGTCAAAATGTGCGAATCATCATAATGGTATATATCACTTAGTTGCAATTAACAGTCTCGTTTTCTAGCCACTTTAAAGCGTACTTCCAATTGCGTTTAATTGTGAAGGAATTGTTTAGGATTTTGAAAGTGTAAAATAAAATGTAGTACCACTCCCCTCTTCGCTTTCTAGCCAAATCTCACCCTTATAATACGTGATTATTTTTTTTACAATGGAGAGTCCAATACCTGAAGACGTGCCTGTGCTTTCTAATCTGGTAAAGACTTTAAATATTTTATCGAAGTAATTTTTGTTAATGCCGATGCCATTGTCTTTGACAAAGAACTGGAAATGATCTTTGCTTTCCGTGAATCCGATTTCTATTTTGCCATTTTCTTTATCCGAATACTTAATGGCATTTTGAATTAAGTTTTGAAAAACCTGTTTGAATTTCCATGCGTTACCATAGATGTTAGGCAAATTATCTTGAATGCTGATGGTTATGTTGCTTGGAATTAATAGTGTTTTAAGTAGTTCTTCAATAATAGAATTGAAATTGATAAGTGAGTCTTGCGCTTCTAATTTATCGATTGTTGAATAATCTAAAATCCCTTTAATAAGATTATCCATTTTTTCGACATTAAGCAATGCATTGTTTAATGGAGCTAAAAGCTCTTTTCCTAGTGCTTCTTTGTTATCGTCTATGAACCAACCTATTAGTGTATGTATATTTATAAGTGGTGCTTTTAAATCATGAGACACTACATGGGCATATTCGTTTAATTCTTTGTTTTGAAGTGATAAGTTTTTTAATAATTCTTCTTTCTTTTTTTCTTGTGCTTTTATTTGTACTTCGTTTTCTTTTCTCTGTATAACATTGACTAGCATGTTTGCATAAACGAAAAGAATATCTTTTTCATTGTCGTTATATTTATTGATTTTTTTTACCGAATCAAAACCAATAAATCCAATTAATTCATTGTTTTTAATTTTAGGTATGGTAATCAAACTTTTAATGCCTTGCGGTTCTAGAACGGCACGTAGTCCTAATTCACCATCCTTAGGCAAGAGGCTGACGTCTTCAACATAAAAGGCTTCTCCTTTTTTGTGTGCATCTGTCCATTGTGTGATATATTCTATAGGAATATTTTGTAAATTCTCTATTTCGGGATCAATACCTTTAGAGCACCATTCGTAGGTGTTTGAGGTTTCATTTTTTTCGAAATCGTAAGAGAAAACATAACTACGGTCTGCTTCTACAAACTCCCCAATTTGTTTTAAGGATGTATTAATTAATTTATCGATGTCTGATAAATCTGAATTGATATAGGTTGTAGAAATATTAATTAATAAGTCTTGAAAGCGAAGTTGTCTTTCAATGATTCTGTCTTTTTCTAGTTGTTTCAGACTATTTTCTGTATTCGTTTGGTTTTCGGTTTTCATCTGACTTATTGGTATTTAAGGAGGAGTCTCTTTCCTTTTTCGAATATACTATTTTCATTGGTATTACAAAAATAAGATGTTGTAAACACGTTATTTTTTTAGGTTTTGTTGGCATCGCTTTTATCTAAATTTCGTTTCATAATTATGAAAAACTTAACGTTAAACCCCCTTAAGAAATCGTATCTTTAGGATGGTTAATTTTTGACTTCTTAATTTTTATCTTATGAAACAGATTCTTATTGTATGTATAGCATTATTGCTAAGCAGCATAGCTTATGCACAATTTCAAGTTTCGGCAAGCGGTGGTTATGCCATTGGTAGTGCAGGAATGAAGACTGGAGAAATTCAGAACTCTGGTGGTGCAGAAAATGCCTATGGTAGTTATGGCGAAGGTTTAAATGCTCAATTACGCGGAACGTATTTTTTTAATGCGCATTTTGGAGTTGATTTGAGTTTGGGATATCTGCACGGTTCTGATCAGACGGTTTCTAAAGTTCATCTTACAGGATATGATGTGGATGCTGTTGCTAGAGCACGTGCTTTTGGAGCTGCAGCGTCTTTAGTTTATCGCTTTAATCCTAATGTTTATGGTCGTATTGGTGCGCTTGTTAAATTGGGAGGTAAGACTGAAGCTGTTGTGCATCAGAAATCTACGTTTTCTCAAGCAGAAGCTGATGCCATAGGTGTGCCACTTGGCTCGTATTCTGAGACGAACTATGTTGAAGATTATCACGGCCAATTTCCTTTAGGTTTTGTCGCTGCTATTGGTTACGAGTATCCTTTAAACGATCACTTTAGTGTGTTTGCCGAAGCCGAGTATTATGGTATTAGTTTGAAGCGAAAAGATTCTGAAATTACAGCGTTTAATACCAATGTTGTTTTACCTGATGGTACGGTTGCCGTACAAGGGCTCTATACGTTAGATAATTTACCTGCCGGAACTTATAAAACGACGACTTATGTTGATGAGTTGTCGAGTGATAATACAGATCCTTCCAAAGAATTAGCCGTTAAAGTCCCTTATTCTTCCTTCGGACTTAACTTTGGGGTGATTTATAAGTTTAAAAAATCAGAAAAGACTAAACCTTAATGTCTTATAGATGTTTGTGTACAAGCGATCTTTCTAGATTTTTCAAATTCGAGATATAATCAGACATTATACTTAAATCAAGCCATTTATTTGTTCTATTTTTTAAAATTATCCTCCACTATTCGATGAACGACACATAATTAACGCTTAAAATGTTATTTTTGTTATACTTAACCTACAAATACATTTTATGGAAATTAAAAAACTACTATTTAGTTTCGTTGTTTGCTATTCATTTTTCAATGTTAGCAGTCATCTAAACGCACAATCTGATGCTGTAAATCCTACAGCCGCCGCTACAAATTTTAATGTTTTTACTTCTGGTAATGCTATAGCCATCAAAACAGAATCTGAAGGTTCTTGGGCTATTGGAGGTGATTTAACTCTCGATGGCACGCTGAATATCTTTGGCGGAAACACGTATTATAACGGAGATGCACAACCCACTGCGTTGGTGGTGAACGGTAAAGTTAATTATGTCTCTGGTCGGCTACAAGTTTTAGAAAACAACTATATTAAGATCGGTGATTTGTCTACGAGTACTATTTTTGAAGTGGACCAAAACAATGTGATTGCTAATACCCGAATTACAGCATTAGGAGGTTCTTTTGATAGTACACCAAGTATCGCACTTTCTACGCCACAGGCCTATACCTCTATTGCTGCAGATCCTCAAATAGATTTTACAGCTGCGTTTAATGAGTTTATAGCTGTTTCAGATTATTTAAATACACAAAATACCAATGTCTCTTGGAACTTAAATGAATTTAGTCAAGGTAAATTATGGGTTGATTTAATTCCGAATGCTACCAACGTTATTAATTTAACCGTTGCAGAATTTAATAGCTTTAGTGAGATTAAGTTTAATGGTTTAGTGCCATCAGAAATGACTCCATTTATTGTTAATATTACTACTGTTAGCGCAGATCCCGATGTGGTGACATTACACAGTTGGCCTAATATTGTAGGAGGTCCTTTAAGTTATGCACCTTATATTTTATACAATTTTGCAGATGTAAGTTCGACTCTTAATTATACTGGAGGAGCACAAATTTATGGCACTATTTACGCGCCCAATGCTCGTTTTAATAATCGAAGTAATTTTAATATTGATGGGCAAATTATAGTTGAAGCCTTTGAGCAGAATTCAGGAGAAGTTCATCCTTATTTATTTGATACAACTGTAGGTTTTCCTCCAACAACTTCTGAAGAAATTTGCGATGGTATTGATAACAATGGAGACGGTATTATCGATGAAGGCTTTGCCGATAGTGATGGAGATGGTGTTGCAGATTGTATTGATAACTGTCCAGAAGTTGCTAATGCAGATCAAGCCGATTTAGATGGTAATGGCATTGGTGATGTTTGCGACGAACCAGAAATAGAAGAAATTTGTGATGGTATTGATAATAACGGAGACGGTGTTATCGATGAAGGCTTTGCCGATACTGATGGAGATGGTGTTGCAGATTGTATAGATAACTGTCCAGAAGTAGCTAATGCCGATCAAGCTGATTTAGATGGTAACGGCATTGGTGATGTTTGTGATGAACCTGAAATAGAAGAAATTTGCGATGGTATTGATAATAACGGAGACGGTGTTATCGATGAAGGCTTTGCAGATACTGATGGAGATGGTGTTGCAGATTGTATTGATAACTGTCCAGAAGTTGCTAATGCAGATCAAGCCGATTTAGATGGTAACGGAATTGGTGATGTTTGTGATGAACCAGAAATAGAAGAAATTTGTGATGGTATTGATAACAATGGAGATGGTGTTATAGATGAAGGCTTTGCCGATACGGATCAAGATGGTGTTGCAGATTGCGTAGATAACTGTATATATGCCTATAATCCCGATCAGACGGATTCTGATGGTAATGGTTTAGGAGATGCTTGCGATGGCTCTGCTTCATCAGGTCCTTTTTATAGACATAGTTTTAATCTCGAAGCTTATCCTGTTCCATTTAATGGGACGTTACATTTAAAATACAGCACTACTCTAGATGCGAATGCGACTATTGAAATCGTTGACATTAGTGGACGTTTATTAAAACGTTTAACGCATACGATTAGTAAAGATGATGATGATTCTGTTATTAGTCTTGATTTATCTACTGTATCTCAAAATAATAAGATCTTATTTATACGCTTTATCACTAGTGAAGGTACTATTGTAAAACGCGTGATATCTAAGTAACCGTATCTTTATATTTATTGAATTTAAAAAGCCAGATGAATTATTATTTATCTGGCTTTTTTTTATTGTTCTCAATTTTGTTTACTCTAATTGAGAACGCGTCATCCTTATATAGAATAACTTATTAAATCGGTGCTATAAACTGATAAATGTCTTCTGTTTTTATTTCAGGATTGGCTCCTTCACTTCCTGCGACAAGTGCTCCAATAGCACAGGCAAAATTTAAAGCCTCTTGAGGATTTCCATTATTAATCAATTTATTAATTAAAGATGCTAAAAAAGAATCACCAGCACCAACCGTATCTACCACATCAATATGGTAACCACTATTGTAATAAAACATATCGTTGTAGTATAAAATAGCGCCATGACGTCCTTTGGTCACACAAATGGTTTTGGTATTGGTCTGTTTTGCGATGAATTGCATATTTTGCTCTAAAGAATGTGTTTTAGAGTTTAGCTTTTCTCCGATTTCAAAGATTTCGTCGTCGTTGAATTTAATAAAATCGGCTTCATTCATTAAATGATTTAAAACGTCGATGGTATAATATGGTGCTCTTAGGTTGACATCGAAAATCTTATATTTCGCTAATTTTAAGAGTTCATGTAATGTATGTCTTGATACATCGTCTCTTGCTATTAAACTTCCAAACACAAAGGCATCTGCCATTTCTGTTGCTATCTTAGCATCTGCTGTGAGCTGAATATTATCCCATGCTCTTGGATACATAATATTATAAGAAGCCGATCCTTTTTCATTCAACATGACTTTTACTTTACCTGTTTTTAGGATCTCGTCAATTTGTAGGTTATTTATATTTACACCATGTTCTTGTATGAATGTCTTAATTTTTTCACCTTTTTTGTCTGCACCTATGCTCGTAATCATAGAAACGTTGTTGCCTAAGGATTGCAATCGTAAAGCAACATTTAGCGGTGCTCCTCCTATTTTTTTATGCGTTGGGAATACGTCCCATAGCACCTCACCAAAACAAACTATATTTTTCATCTAAATTTCGTTTAAAACATTACTGTTAATATCCTTCACTGATTTTTCAATACCGTTTTGAACAATGTTTTGATAGGCGTTGAAATACGATTTTACAAACGTTTTGTTGTCTTTAAGAGATCCAAATATGGCTTCTATTTCTAAAAAGGCTTCAGGATTGGTTCTGGCTGCGATGGCTTTTTCATTTAAAACACTTTCCATAGCATCTTTAATGATGAGTTGTGTTCCAAATTCATTTTCGCCAACACTATAAATGGCAAACGCAGCGATTATAAAAGCGGCATGATCAATAGATCCCTTTGTCTCTAATTGTGTGTTGATGGTTGGTAAAATAAATATGGGAATTTTAGCAGAACTCTGTGAGCAAATACGATCAATTTGATCTTTTATATAGGTATTTCCAAACCGTTGTATTAATGAGAATTTATAATTTTTTAAGTTTACGCCTTCTAAATCACCTAGTGTTGGTGTGACTTCGTTGCCCATATATATTCTTAAAAACGAACTGATATCTGCATTCCCTACAGCTTCATCTATGGTTGAATAGCCATATAATGCCCCAAGAATTCCCAATACAGAATGTCCTGCGTTTAGTAAGCTTAATTTCATTTTTTCGTAAGGCACAACATCATCTACAAATTGTGCACCAACGGTTTCCCAAGCTGGACGTCCTGCTATAAAATCGTCTTCAATAACCCATTGTTTAAACGGTTCGCAAACGACTGGCCAGGCATCATCAATCCCAGAAGTTTCTTTTAATTTTTCGATGTCTAATGGAGATGTTGCAGGTGTAATTCTATCCACCATAGCATTTGGAAATGAGACGTTCGTTTCTATCCAAGCTAATAATTCAGGTTCAGCCGTTTTTACATAGCTAAGTAACATTCTTTTGGTCATGTGTCCATTACCTTGAATGTTATCGCAAGATTGAATGGTGCAACCTTTTAAACTGCGTTCTTTTCTCAGTTTTAAAGCTTGGGTTAAATAACCGAAAATAGTTTTAGGTGCTTTCGGGTGTTCTAAATCGTGCTGAATTAATGGATTGCTAAAATCGAATTCTTTGGTTGCTTCATTATAGTTATAACCGCCTTCTGTGATGGTTAAGGTGATGATTTTAACCTCTGGACTCGCCATTTTTTCAATCACTTTAATAGGATCTTCAGGAGCAAATAAGCATTCTGTTATTGCTCCAATAACGCGTTTGGTAAGCGTGCCATCGAGTTCTTTTATAATTAACGTGTATAAGCCGTCTTGTTCTTTTAAGGTGTTATATATTTTAGTGTCAAAATCTAATAAAGCCACACCACAGATTCCCCAATCTTTAATAGATTCATCATGTAATAATTCATCGGTGTAAAAGGCTTCATGTGCTCTATGAAATCCGCCAATACCCACATGTACAATACCTGTTTTTAGTTGACTTCTATCGTAAGTAGGACAAGGTATTTGTTTTGCAATTTCTGCTAAATTCTTTTGATTAAGTTTAATTATGTTTTCCATGATGTTTAGGTGTTTTTGATTTTTCCACGTTTAAGTGCCCAATAGGCCGTAACAAAATATATTACTGTACAGATGAATGCGTATTTATAGAATAGCTCTCTGTTTTGTGTGTAGATCTCTTCGTCTGCACTTCCAAATAATACATTACAAGCTAAGATTACTGTTATAATTAAAACCAACAACGAGATGCCTCTTAATATTTTAGTAAATATTGAGATATCTTTAATAATCACCTGCTCTGTTTCTGCTTGTTGTTCTTGAAATTTTGCAATGTTTAGGTTACGTGCGAGTTCTTTTTCTTCAGCTTCTGGATATTTGTCTTTAGCACCATATTTTCCTGCTAAAAGCGTGTAAACGATTATGGTAAATATCCAAGTGGGTATAAATAGGTAAAAGAAAGACATGACATCTAATGCGTTTAGTCCAAATCCGAAGATAAGACCAAGTGCCCATGAAGCGATGGCAGGTTTGCTCACGGTTAATTGGCGGTAATGTAACCAATAGCGTGTATAACCAATACGAGGGAATATTTGATGTTCAGCAAATACAATCGCTCCGACTGGGACTACTAATAAACCCGCATAAGTAAGTAAGGGTAATATTTGAGAAAACACAAAAGGAAAACAAGCGACAACCATGGTAACTAAACCAACAGCTATGGTGGTTTTTTTACGCGAATGATTTTTAAAGATGGCTTGCGCTGCCAAACCGGCTCTATAAAGGTTAGCAACTGCTGTGGTCCAACCTGCTACAATAACGATTACAAAACCAGACCAACCTAAAGCGTAGTATGCTACATCACCTGGATCTAGTTCTACAATTGATTTCCCGAGAATGACGGCTGCACCAGCTCCCATAATTCCGGCTGAAATCCAAGCCACATAGTGCCCAAACATCATTCCTGTACTGGTTGTTAATCCGTAAGATTTCTTTTTAGCAAAACGAAACAACGCCATGTCTATAAGTCCGAAGTGTGTAATGGTATTTGCTGCCCAAGCAAAACCAATGACTTCCGTTAACCCGATACCAGGCTCTCCATCGCTATTTATGCCTGTCCAAATGGATTGGTCTCCTAAGCTTACGAAATCGCTCCATCCTGTAGGAATGGTTTTTCCTAATACCTCTAATGATAAAGCCGGTAAAAGAACAAAAGCACCACAAGTAAACATAACGAATAACCAAGGAGCACAGATTCCAGAAAACTCAGAGACTGCCTTAAACCCATATATGGCAATAGATACCACAACAGAACCTACAATTAAAACGATTACTATAAACCATAAATTTGTGGGATACCAATTGAGTTGTGCCGGAATATCAAAAGCAAATCGTACTGCTGTAGCCGATACTGTAATCATAGCTGCAGAAATCACAGTAAAAATAATGACATTAGCCCAATTATAAAGCTTGGTCATAGAATCTCCAGCAATTTTATTGAGGTAGGTGTATAAACTTAATCGTGTATCTACAGCAATAGGAGATGTAATGAGCGTCCAACTTAAAACGGCTAATATATTACCAATTAACAAACCTAATAAGATGTCTTTGGTTGTTGCTCCTAAAGCCACAAAAGTAGCACCAATAACAAACTCAGTAGCAGCGACATGTTCAGCGGCATAAATACCTGCAAAATGCGTCCAATTGTGCAATTTGTTTTTGGCAATTGGTAATTGTTCTGCTTCTAGGTTTTGGAACTGTTGGAAATCATTGGATGTGTCCATAATATAATTTATTGAAATTAGCCGTTATTTTATTTTTTGATAAAAGAAGCACTATAAATAGCCGTCATTATTTGGTTTAAAAAATTGTGATATCTAGTTGTAATACCGCTTTTTGCTTTTCGGGATTCCACATCGCAGTAACTTCTGCAGGGATTTTTACCTTACCTAAATTAATGTTTTTATTTAAACTTGCTCCTACATTAATAATATTGCCTTGGCCTTCTGTATAAAACGTTTTGTCTGTAATAAACGACCATGCACCACCGATAAAAAGAGATAGTTTATAATCGTCTTTCTCCCAAACTTTACTTTTTATTTCAAAATAATGGGTCCAAGAGTTTTCTAAATCACCATTATCTTGAACTTCATAATCTCCAGATCCTCCACCAAGTATTGTTGCAAAATATAATGCTGTGTTTTTAGAAACATTGACGCCAAAATTTAAATCTACAAAGTTGTATCCTTGATCCTTATCGTAACTCCAGTAGCTTAATTTATCACCTCTTTCTTCAACGCCTGTAAAATTATTATGCGAAACGGCTTCTATAAAGAAATTATCTGAAAAACGATACTTTGCATAAATAGACAGCTCTTGATAATTAGCACTAACATAGTCTCCTGTGTTATTATTAACCACATCAATAGTGGTTAAGCCAGCACCTCCCCATAAACCTAAGGTTAATTTAGAATCACGTGAATTATACTCTAAACTTGTTGCAAAAATTGCTCCTGGGTGAACCACAAATCCGTGCCAAGTGTGCATGTTTTTTATATGAGCACTCATGTTAAATGGTTTGTAATCGTCTTGCGTCTCTTTTTCTTCTTGTGCAGAGGTTACATTAAATCCAAAAAACAGTAAACAACATAACATTGGTAAATGAAGATTACTCCAATTTTGAGAGGTCTTGTTTACGTTGTTTTTTACCAAATTATGTTCTTGTCTGTTCATTCTGTGAGCTTTTAATACATCCAAAACTTATAAACGTCATATTTACGTTTATTTTTCAAATGTAAAACAAATATTTATTAAAAATCAAATTATTATCAAAAAATATATGTTAGCTTATCATCAATGTATGCTATATTGATAATTAACACCTGTAAGTTAAACGGTGACAAAGCTGATTTTAATAATGTATAATTGACGTTTAATTATATTTTGGTATATTAGCCTTAAATAAAGAAACCCTTATTTTTAATTTTATGAAATCTGAAATAATATTAAATATATCTGTAGATTGTGTCGTTTTTGGATATGATATACATACAAAGTCCCTAAATGTTTTATTAATAAAGCGTTACCTAGAGTCTGAAAAAATGGTTTTGGTTGATGATTATGTATTAACAGGCTATCATGTTTATAAAAATGAGACTTTAGATGAAACTGCGACGCGTGTCTTAAAAGAGTTGACTGGTTTAACCGATCAGTATAAAAAACAATTTAAAGCTTTTGGTGATCCGGATCGATTGCTAAATCCGAAAGATTTGATTTGGATAAAAAATGCTGAGTTTCATGAAAGAACCACCACTGTAGCCTATTATTTTTTATTAAAAACTGAAGATGTCAATTTAAAAAACAATAACTATCACGCTAAATGGTTTCCTGTAGATACGTTACCTGAATTGGGTTTTGATCACGAACAGATTATATTAGAAGCTTATGAGGATTTAAAGGTAAAATGTTTATCTGAGCCTATTATATTTAAATTGCTTCCTGATAAATTTACCATAAATGAGGTGCAAGATTTATATCAATCGATATTAGGAATAGATATTGATAATCGGAATTTTAGACGCAAATTGATAAATAAGAAATACATCATTGCATTAGACGAAAAGCAAGTTGGTGTGTCCAAAAAGCCAGCGCAACTGTATATGTTTAGTAAAGAGGTTTATGATAAAGTGTTCCAAAAAAATTATTTAATCAGTATTTAACTTTTCCTATTAAGACTATAGGTTAAAATACTAATGAGGTTGCATTATTGAGGTGCTCACATTTAGTTCGTCTATAATTTCAGCGAACATTTTATGAGATTTAATTCTGTCGTTGATATCATATACGTGTGTAACCGCAACAAGCTCATTTACTTTAGATTGGGCTAGGAATTGTTTAACTAATGCTTTAACCTTAGCTTTACTTCCTATAAAAGAATATTTGAGCATTTGATGTACTTGTGGATTTCTCATAATATCCCTCAATTCATCTGTCATATCTGTAGGTGGTTGTACCTTGGCACGTCTGCCTGTAAATATACCAACGATCATTCGGATTAAAGAGGTTGATAAACGCTCTGCTTCCTCGTTTGTATCTGCTATGATAATATTTACACCAGCCATAATGTATGGTTTCCTTAATGCTCTAGTGGGTTTAAATTCATCACGATAAATGGCCATTGCATCCCAAAAGTGTGTGGTTGCAAAATGACTTGCAAAGGCATATGGTAAGCCTTTTTTTGCTGCTAAATGCGCACTTTCTGTACTAGAACCTAAAATAAAAAGAGGCACTTTTACTCCTTCTGCTACAGTAGCACGTACGTTTGCTTCTTCATTATCTACAGAAAAGTAAGTTTGTATTTTTTCTACTTCAGTAGGAAATGATTGTGCAGCTTCCATGAAGTCGGTACGAATGGCTTCTGCTGTTTCTTTATCCGTTCCTGGAGCTCGTCCTAGACCTAAATCAATTCGGTTAGGATATAATGTTCCTAGCGTCCCAAATTGTTCTGCTATAATTAAAGGAGAATGGTTGGGTAACATAATACCACCAGCACCTACGTTGATGGTTTTAGTGCCTTGAGCCACATAGCCAATTAAAATAGACGTTGCTGCACTTCCAATATTTTCTGCGTTGTGATGTTCTGCTAACCAATAACGCTTATAACCATAATCTTCAGCATGTTGTGCCAATTTTAAGGCATTATCAAATGTTTGCTTAAGCGTGTGGTCTTCAGAAACTAAAGCTAGGTCTAAAATGGAATACGCTATATGGTTAGGGTTCATAAATATATTCAGTTACAACGTTAGATAATAAAAGGTAAATTTATAAAAATGTAGTCGGTTTTATCATCTAATATTTACAAATGTTTGAGATAATATGAACAAAATCTTAGTTTTTACTTCGTTTAAAGTAAAAACTAGTTCATATTTCTGAGCTACTAACTATTTTACTCTCTTTTGATTTAGCTTGCTATTAAATTGAAGGAAATTTTAATCCCTTGGATAATCATACCTGTGCCAATGATGGCTATAATTAACCCCATTATTTTACCAATTACTGAAATCACGTTATGACCAACAATTTTAACAATTAGGTCGCTTATTCTAAAGGTGAAATACGTTAATAAACTCATGGACCCAAATATGGCAATGACCAAAACGATATGTATAATTTCTACATTGGAAACAAAATTCATTGCTGTAACAATCGTTCCAGGACCTGCTAGAATTGGAATTGCTAATGGTGATACTGCAATATTTTCGTCAATGTGAACATGTTCTAGACTTTTTACATTGGACTGTTTGGATTGTAGCATATCAAAACCAATAAAAAAGATAAGGATACCACCCGTAATTTTAAATGCAGGAATACTAATATTAAACAGTTCAAAAATAAATTTACCTAAGAGTACAAAAACGGTTACAATAATAAAAGCAATAACATTTGCTCTTTTATTAATATCTCGTTTTGTTTTTTCGTTAGCTCCTTGTGTTAACGACAAGAACACAGTCATGTTTGATATCGGATTCGTTATAGCAAAAAAGCCTGTAAACACTGTAATACTGAATGTAATTAAGTTGTCCATTAATTATTTAAAATTTTTAATCGCGCAATAACATGAAATACTTCAACATTACCAAAACAATTATTAGTTTTAATATAAGTTTAATACTAAGAACTCAAAGTATTTTTGATGAATTTTATGTTAAGTTTAATCTTAGTTTTTAAAACACCTTTGAACATTAAAAAATAAATAACATTTCTAAAGTGGTTGTCTTATAATACCGTAAATTTTTCAGAAGTATAACAACCGTAAGTGCCAAGGTTGTAATTTAGGTTTTATCTTAAAATTAAAAAGGAGAATAGTTATAACAACTACTCCCCCTTTTCTTCAAAACAACCAATCAATCTTAATCTTATATTTTTTAATAACTATTGCATATCTATAATACCAACAACTTCGTAAGCTCTTGTGCCATCTACTTGTACTTTTTCGTATAAAATATTAGCATATTCGTAATACGATTGTCCGTCTATGGTTACTTTTTCGTAATCGTCTGGAAGTTCATATACTATAGTACCTATTTCAGGATCTACAACTTCGTATTCATTGTTATACGCTATATAAAATGTACCATCTACATTGTAATAATTGTAGTTGTTATGCTGTATTCTTCTATAATTTGTAGGTAATTTTTTTATTCTGAAACCTACTTTTGGTGCAATTACAATATAACGTCCTCTAGACTGCGTGTAATATTTGTTATTAGCATAGTAATAACTTTGTCCGTTGTGTTTTACAACCGTTCTAGTGGCAGGTACCGATCTTACAGAAGGAACTTTACGCGTTGTTTTTTTGTAAGTTACTTTGGTACTCGGTATTCTTTTTGTGGTTCTACTATTATTTGTCGTGCTAACAGTTTTAGTAGTTTTTTCAACTTTTTTTGTTGCCGTAGATCTTTTTGTTTGTGCCGAAACTTGTGTGCTTACAGCTATCAAAAATAATGATGGTAGTATACATGTTTTAATAAATGCTTTCATAATTTTAAGTTTTAAATGATTAAAATTCTCCTCTTCTATAATCTTTTAGACGTTGTATAATCTTAATTATACTATAAAGGTAATTGTCATTTGAGGGTTAAAAAAAAGAAATAGACGAGTGCTTAAATTTTATCTATGAATCTAGGTATTTAATAGATTGGCTTTTTAAAACCAAAAGGAAAACAGTTGAAATTTGAATAAAATAAAAAAGGTACACTGTTTAAAGTGTACCTTCTTATTAGACTAAACAAATTTTATTTTAATAAACCGAGTAAACCTGTTAACTCACTTAAGTTAAGACTAGAGTTACTATCTGTGTCTAAAACATTAAAATTATCTGATACAGTTCCAATAGCTTCTGTAGAACTTATAGCTTCATCATTATTAGTATCTAATAAGCTAAAAAGACTTGTAATTTGTTGTACTGTAGAATTAGAACTTAAAGAACTTAATAATGTTGCAGCATCTGTAAGCGATGATGTATTAACGTTTTTTACGCTGTTACAACTAAACATAGTGATAACTACGGCAAATGATAGTACTGTTTTTTTCATGAGTATGATTTTATTATATATTATGATAGCGCAAATGTAACCATGTTTATAAGGCTGATAAAACGAAATAGACAAACAAGGTGTATTCACCTCTTAAAAAGGTGGATTTCTAGACGAATTAAGATTATCTAAATTATTTTAATGAATTATTATTGATAAACTCTAAGAATGTAGGTTTGTAATGCTCTGAAACCGTGATGCGTTGTTCATTAATAATAATCTGACTGCGCTCTATAACATCTATATTATTTAACGAGACAATAAAAGATCTGTGCACACGCATAAACTGTGTAGAAGGTAATTCTTCTTCAAGAGACTTTAAACTCATTAACGTTAGTATGGGTTTTGTGTTGCCTTTTATCCATATTTTAATATAATCTTTTAGGCCTTCAAAATATAACACATCGGCTAGCTTAATACGTAATTGCTTGTATTCAGATTTCACAAACAAAAACTCTTTTTCTTCAGACAAGATGCTTTTTCGTTGCCCTCTTACCAATTCAAACCACGTATTGGCTTTATTGGCGGCGGCTAAAAACTCAGCATAATCAAAAGGCTTCAACAAATAGTCTATGGCTTCAACTTTAAAACCCTCTAAAGCATAATGATCAAAAGCGGTTGTGAAAATAACACGTGTTTCTTTGGGTAGCATTTTAGAAAATTCGATCCCAGTTAAGTCTGGCATTTGAATATCTAAAAACAGTAAGTCTACAGGATTGGATTTAATATATTCCATAGCCTCAATAGCACTACTACACTTCTTTTTAAAATCTAAAAAAGGTGTTTTTTCAACGTAGCTTTCAACTAAATTAAGAGCCATGGGCTCATCATCTACAATAACACATGTAATCTTAATATTACTCATAATATCCTTTAAGTAGTTTCAATTTCTAAAAGTACAGAAAAACACTCGTCTTTTAAGGTTGTTTTAAACTCATATTTATTAAGATATAATAATTCTAGACGTTTTATTAAATTCTGTAAACCAATACCGGAGCCACTTTTATCATCCGTCTGTTTTGGGAAATTATTGTTTTCTATAACAAAGATCACTTTATTATTAGAATATGACATATCAATAGAAATCAAACTTTCTTTACTTGCAGAAACTCCATGTTTAAATGCGTTTTCAATTAATGAAATGAAAAGTAAAGGTGCGATTTTGATACCTGTTTCTTTTACAGGAAAACTATAGTTAACTACTGTTTTATCTGAAACACGAAGTTTCATGAGGTCGATGTATTTTTTCATAAAATCGATCTCTTTAGATAAAAGAATAGATTCTACATTCGTTTCATACAACATATAACGCATTAATTTGCTTAGACTATGAATGGATGTTTTTGCTCTGTCTGGTGAAATATCAACCATAGCATATATATTATTTAATGAATTAAAAAAGAAATGTGGTTGTAACTGGTAATGTAAATGCTGCAACTCGGACTTCAATTTAATATGAGCCGCTTCCTTGCGTTCGCTTTCTGTTTGTATCCAACGTTTGGTCGTTTTTATAGCTATAGAAAATAATAAAGGCGCCATATACGACAGCATTTGGATATATAGAAACATCTTAAAAGGAGGGCCATTACCATCATCGTTGGCAGGTTTCTTTAATAAGCTTGCAAAGAAATTATTTTCTATTTGTTCTTTTAAGGTAATAAACATAGCAATCATTACGAAATTGACACCTACAAATTGCCACATTTTTTTAGTAAATAAAAACCGATCTATTAGTACAAAGTAATTGGTGTAGAAAATGACAGCATAAAGCACTAAAGGAATCCAGAAATGTGCTATAATCCTATTTATTTCTTGCGATTGGCCATAAGATAATACGTAAGGCATACTGAACAATACTAGCCATACTAGTAAGTGTGAAAATACCGTGATTTTATTGTTTTTATACATTAGGTCTTATTTAATCGTAGCAAAAGCTATTACAAAGTTGATTTAATCTGTGATCGTTATTTTTTGGCAGCAATAGTTTCAAAAGTAAGGTTTATTGAAAAATTTCAAATAAAATTATTGCTTTCATTCTAAATTCAATTAGCATTTCTCACTCTATATTCCTGACTAAGCGCACATAATTATAATAGCGTTCTCCTCCTTCACTTGCAGGTCCATTTTCGTGTTTGGTATCAAAACGTACTGCTCCTGCCCCATGAAAATCTAAACCTTCATTGTTTACGGCACGTCCGAATGCCACATACCACGCATAATAATAGGGTTTTCCTTTTTGAAATCGGGCTGAAGTACTTGACCAGAAATATGGATAATCCATATCATTATTCTCGTTGGTGATTTCTGAAGTTTTAAATATTGGATCAATAGCAGGCCCTTCTTTTGATGTGTCTTTTGCTCCAGGTGCAAAATCATAATCCACAATACCCTGTAATTCTTTGATATTCGGTAAACGCCAATCTGAATAGCCTGCCAATTCGGAACCTTCGGCATAGGTTAAGGCTTCTTTCCAATCGAAACCTTTTTGACTATCATTTTTAGACCACATTAAGCCTGTAGCCTTGTCTGTGATGGTTTCATTTCCATTATCTACAAAATCATTGGTTCCATAAACAACACCACGAACAGCTCGTACATGTTTTAACATTGGATTTCCTGTTGGGCGTTCTCCATTTCCTAGAGGTGGTGGTCTATTTTCATCGCGCTTTGCTCCTTCTTGATTCTTAGGTTTTTGATTTCCTGGAGGTGGACCTTTGCGGTCTCCTCTATCTTCAGGCTCCTCTCCAGGATACGCTTTAATATGCCCTGTGGCATGATTGACTCCAAAAGCAGCTGTATAACCACCTTCTTCAGTATGACCAACGTATGGATTATCTGCCCAATATTGTTCACTTTTATCGACATGCTCATTATTTACTAGTGAGAAGTATGTTGTATCTAAATATGGCCAGCCTTCACTGAAATCACTGATAGAATATAGTTCTTTTAATGTTGGCATTCTCCAATCGTCATAACCTCCTAATTCTAAATTTTCTGCATAATCTTTGGCATCTTGCCAATCGAAACCCTCTGTTGTAGGGACTTCTTGCCATAATAATCCAGTATTAAGATCTTTAATTGTGCCATCTCCGTTATTAAGATATTTCATTTCCTTACCTTTTAGGTAATTAGCATCTTGACCAAATAATGAATCAGTTGACTTTAAATCGGTGATTATATTTCCATCTTCATCATAAAGAGATACTTGTCCTGTTGCTACCTGAACGTAGCTTGGCTTACTTATGTCAGATAGCTGTGTGTATTTGGCTTGTATTGTGGATGATTTATCACTTTTACAAGACGTCACAAACATCGTTATAGCTATAATTGTGAGTGCTTTGAAATTAAAAATTATTGTTTTCATTATATTTTATGAATTATTCGATGCAATTAGTTAACGCTTCTAACTAATCGTTCATAATTATTTATTCGTACTTCTTATTCAGGACCTGCGTTTATTACTCGTAACGTAAGGCAGTTATAGGATCTAAAGCTGAAGCTTTACGAGCAGGATACCATCCAAAAAAGATACCCGTCACAGCACAAACAGCAAAAGAAATTATTATAGAATACAACGCAACGCTTGTAGGCCAATTCAAAAATTGCTCAATAAAGACCGTTGCTCCAAGGCCTAGAATTACACCTAAAACACCTCCTGTAATACTGATTAAAATGGCTTCAATTAAGAACTGCATTAAAATATCTGCACCTTTAGCACCAACGGCCATACGCAGTCCGATTTCTTTAGTTCTTTCTTTTACAGATACATACATTATGTTCATAATTCCTATACCACCAATCAATAAAGATATACTTGCAACTGCCACTAATAGAATGGTTAACATCTCGCTAGTTGAACTAAACGTAGAAATCAATTCTTCCATAGAACGTACACTAAAATCGTCCTCTTCACTATCCATCAATTTGTGTTCTGTACGTAGAATTTCTGTTACTTGAGTTACAGCTTCTGGCGCATCATCTTCACTAATAGCAGAAGCCATTACTTGGTTTAAATAATCGATGGCTAGAATTCGTTTTTGAACCGTTGTGTAAGGTGCAATAACCACATCATCTTGATCTTGTCCAAAGGTATTTTCTCCTTTTTCTTCTAAAACACCAATCACTTTAAATGGGATATTATTAAAACGAATCATTTGTCCTACAGGTTCTTGACCATCAGGAAACACATTGTCTACAACGGTTTGACCAATAAGAGCCACTTTAGAAGCCGATTTTACTTCAGCATCTGTAAACATACTTCCGCTTTGTAGATCGACTACTTTAATTTTTAAGTAATCTGGGTTGACACCATAAATAGTACTTGGCCAGTTATTAGAACCACTAATTACTTGTCCACCACCATTTACCACTGGTGTTATATAACTTAACGTCGTGGCTTTTTCTTTTATCACTTCATAGTTTTGAAGCGTTAAAGTCTGTACATCTCCTCCACTACCTCTTGCTGGACCTCTTGTATCTGCACCTGGTCTAATGGTAATCATATTAGAACCCATACTAGAAATACTTTCACGAATACTTTCTTTAGAACCTTCTCCAATAGCTAGCATGGCAATTACCGAGGCTACACCAATAATGATTCCTAACATGGTTAACAGAGTTCTTGTCTTATTAAGAATGATAGCTTTTGTTGCGATTTTAAATAAATTTAATAGTCTCATAATTAATCGTCTTGTTTAGGTAATTTGGCTAATTCATCGGTTGCAGATTGTACATTATGATTTTTATAATCTTGCATAATCTCTCCGTCTTTTAATACAATAGTTCTGTTACTAAACGTTGCTATATCTGGCTCGTGAGTTACAAACGTAATGGTAATTCCCTTTTTGTTTAACTCTTGAAACAACGACATGATTTCGTAAGATGTTCGCGTATCTAAGTTTCCAGTGGCTTCATCTGCGAGTATCATTACAGGGTTATTAACTAATGATCTTGCAATAGCAACTCTTTGTTGTTGTCCGCCTGAAAGTTGTGAAGGTGTGTGTCCCATTCTTTCTTCTAAACCCACCATTTTTAATGCTTTTATGGCTCTTTCTCTGCGTTCTTCTGTTGAAACTTTACTATTATATAATAGTGGTAATTCTACATTTTCTAGCGCAGATGTTCTTGCTAGTAAATTATAAGATTGAAAAATGAATCCAATTTTTTCGTTTCTTATGGTTGCTAGCTGATTACGACTTAAATCTTTTACACTAACGCCATCGATTTCATATACTCCTGAAGTTGGTTGGTCTAAACAACCTAAAATATTAAGCATGGTACTTTTACCAGATCCACTAGATCCCATGATGGTAACAAACTCGCCTTCTTTTATTGAGAATGAAATTCCTCGTAACGCATGAACCGTTTCGGTTCCCATGGTAAACTCACGTTTTAAATCTTCTATTTTTATGATTTCTTTACTCATGGTTTTTTATTTTTTCTTGTTACCTCCTGGACGTTGTGGCATAAATGGACTTTCGTTTGCTCCTGCTGGTGTACCAGATGCTTCCGATTTAGATACACCTTTTAAACTATAAACTAATTTATCTCCCTCTACGATTCCGCTTAAAACTTGAACATTAACACCATCACTTGCTCCAAGCGTTACTGTTTTTGGAACTATAGAACCGTTATTGCCTAATATCCAAAGTATCGACTCATTTTTAGAAGGCATGTTTGTGGTTTCAGCTAAATTATGATGCGCATTATAAGTCGCTAATGTTTCAGGTTCTGGTGTAAAATTGATAGCTTTAGCTTCTGCTGTTAACACATCATTTAATTCTAAAGTAAAAATTGAAATGGTTGCTGTTAAACCTGGTTTTAGTTTTAAATCTTCATTATCTGCTTTAATTACCACAGTGTATGTAACTACATTAGAGGTTACTGTTGGATCTAATCTGACTTGTGTTACTTCACCTTCAAAGGTTTCACCGATGTAAGCATCTACTGTAAATTCTACACGTTGTCCATCTTTTACTTGTCCTATATCTGCTTCATCAACATCTGCTTCCACTTGCATTTGTTTTAAATCTTGAGCAATTGTAAATAAAGTTGGTGTACTATAACTTGCTGCTACAGTTTGCCCTTCATCTATATCTCTAGATAATACAACACCATCTATTGGCGAATATATATTTGCATAACCAAGATTGGTTCTCGCAGATTGTAAATCTGATAAACGTTGTGTAACCGTTCCTTTTGCTGTTTGGAAACTGTAAGCTGCATCATCGAAATCTGATTTGCTAATCACTTGATTGTTAAACAATGTTTTTTGTCTTTCGTAAATAGTTTGTGTATAATTCTTTTGACTTACAGCATTATCATAAGACGCTTGCGCTTGTGTAAGTGATGCTTTTAGGTTTGTTTTATCTAACTCTGCTATAAGTTGTCCTTCTTTAACAACGCTATTATAGTCGACAAGAACTTTTTCTACCACACCAGAAACTTGTGTACCAACATCTACTTGGTTTATAGGCTCAATGGTTCCGGTTGCTGTAACCATTGTAGTTACATTTGCTTGTTTTGCTGTAACAGTTCTAGGCTCTATAATGATGGTATCATCGCTTTTTAAAAGACTGAAGCCAGCAATAGCAAGTGCTGCGACTATAACTATACTTATAATAATTTTCGTTTTATTTTTCATGATTCTGTTGATTAAAGTTTGATTTCGTTTCCTTGATAAAATTGTAATAATTGGTGGTATAAAACACTTAAGTATTTTGCTTGTAAATAATTTTGCTGAGCGTTTGTATACGTATTTTGGCTAATCACTAAATCTGTTGTGCTTAGTGCTCCTAATTCGTATTTCTTTTGTGCTAAATTGTACGATTGTTCTGCTGCTGTTTTTGAAGCTTCTGCTGCAACTAATTGTTCTTGTGTAGATAAAGCATTTTGATAAGCTGTTTCAACTTTTTTATAAACTTCTTTTACAGTTGTTTGTTGACTAATCTGTGCCTTTTCAATATTAATTTGTGCTGTTTGTACAGCCGCTTTAGTCTGGTTTTTATTAAAAATTGGAATATTTAATGACAATGAAATACGTTGATTAAAGTTGACATTAAACTGATCTGAAAAATTAGTATCAGTTACACTTGTATATCCAGAACCAATACTACTAGCTAATGATAGGGTTGGTAAATAAGCACCTTTAGCAATATCTAAATCTTTTTTGCTTGCTTCTACTCCAATGTTACTTGCATTAACTTCTGGTAGAATGCCTAATGCTTTATTATAAATAGCCATTTTATCTAGCTCGAGATTTATAGAATCAACATCATTTCCTAAAGTTTCAATTTCAATATCTTGAGTTGGATTTAATTCTAATAATTGTTTTAAGGTTATAATGTTTTGTTGGTAGGTATTCTTTGCTGTAATAATGGTATATTTATTTGTCGCAGCTTGGCTTTGTGCTTCTGTATAATCGCTAAGGGCAATTGTTCCAGCATCTAATCTCGCTTTAGCACGTTCTACTTCTTTCTCTGAAACATTGAGATTGTTTTCAGCGATTGTAATGCCTTCTTTAGCATATAAAATTTGTAAGTAGTTCTCTAAGATGCTAACAATAATATTGTTTTTAGCAGCTTCTTCTAAAAATACACTTTGGTTTCGGAATAACTCGTCTTGAGCTATTTGATTGTTGATTTGATTTCCTTTAAACAAAGTCATAGTACTATTAAGACTAGCGTTAGTACTATAAATTTGATCTGTTACGTAATCACTAGTTATAGGATCAATTGAGTTTCCGTTTGAAAAGGACTGCGAAGCTGAACCATAAAGATCTGGTAATCTAGACGATTTAGATTGACTATAATTTACATTTGCTTGTTCTGTATCTAAAGCTGCATCTTTTATAGAAATGTTGTTTTCTATAGCGTATTCAATACAGTCACTTAACGTCCAAACCTCTGATGACTCAGAACGAGCTTCTTGCGCTAATATTATCTGTGAGATAAGTATGGATAAGATGAAAAAAAATCGTTTCATTTTGAGTGTTTTTTATTTAACACTTCAAAGATGAAACGATATACTATTATATTAAACTGTAATAGACGTTTGATGCGTTTGTCTATACAAAAGCTATTTTTTTATCGATGGGATTTTTCAGGAATTGTGACTTACTATAAGATGGTAAGACTTCGATTTTAGTTAAACTTTCGTTTTTGAAACCATAAATCTGATAAAGATAGATTTATGCTAAGTGTGTTTACATATTCTTGAATAAGGATACTTTCAGTAGTTCCTTTTTTACCTAATGAATATGAAATATTTAATAAAGATCTTCTTCCAATTGGGATACCCATACCTAAAGATGCCGTATAAGTATCAATTTTGGTATCATCTACTTCTAGATAACCAGAATTATAGTTTAGGCCCATTCTAAAATCTACACGTTTCCAGAACTTTTTACTTGTACGATCTATAGTGTAAGCTGCACCTATACTATAAATATCTTGATCTACGTAATCTCCAATAGCATCAGATTGGTCAGTAGTAGACCAAAAACTTTTATTATAATCTGCAGATAAAAGCAAGTTTTTAAATCTTGTGCTATATCCAAATCCTAATTTTAAAGGAATATAAAAGTCGTCAATAGTTTCATCTACGGTTTCTTCTAATAAGGTATAAGCAGAATTAGAATATTTACCAATAATAATATCTTTAGTTCCATTTAATACCGTTGGGAAATCTACTGTGAACCCAAAATCATGTTTATCTAAAAGGTTATATTGTAATCCTAAACCCAACTGAGCACCTCTATAATAGTTAGTTTCAGAAACTTCTAAGTAACTGCTTGTGGTTACAATAGATTCCGTTTCTTCTATTTTTCCAAATAAATAAGAGGCTTTAATACCAATATTTAAATTATCATTTATTTTTCGACCATAATCCAAACGGGCTTCGTTTAATCCACCAGAACCTTCGATGTTAGTTGTAAATTGCTCATTATCCCCTTCAATATTACTTTGTAAACCTACCAAAGAATAACCTACACTTGTAGATGGTTTTAGAGTTAATCCCATACCATATTTTCCATCACTATTAAAACCGATGGAAATATTAGAGAAATTATAGGTTGATTTTTGCTCGCTAATATCATTTCCAGATAAGTTAACAAATTCTGATACTCCACCAAAGTCCAAAATAAATTCATCTGGACTTAATGATGCAAATGCAGCTGAATTGTAGAGGTTAAGACCGTAATCTGAATCAAGGGAAATCCCCGTATTACCAATTCCACTATTTCTACCAGTACCAGAATTACTTTCTACACCTAACCCAAAAAGTGAATAAGGTGATCCTGTTAGATTATTAGACTGAGAGAAGCCAAATAACCCAAATGCCATTGCGCAAATAATTAAGTTTTTAGATTTATTCATATATAGCATAAGTAATTATTAGTTTGGTTTTGTAATCTGAGCGTTCACTATCATTAAATATTATTTTATTTATTGTAGAATTGAAATCGCTTGAAATTAAAATAAGTGCATCTTCCGTTTCTGGACTTTCAGTTAATTTTTGATCAATAAAATCTATTACAGGAATACTGTATACGATATTATTAAACTCAGAATCTTCGCTAGAAAGTGTTCCTGTAACCACATCTATACTATTGGAAACCTGACTGGCCAAATCGTTGTTTTGGTCAATGGTGTATAACAGTAGCTCTTCGCTTAAAGGTTGTATATCAGAATGCGAAGCTGTATTTGGCTCTATATATAGCGTGGCTTCTAGTATGGTGCCTTCAGTGCTAATATCATAGATATTCTTTATGGATGGAAACTCAATTTTGGTAACATATCCTGTACTTCCTTGGTTGTAACTAATACCATTGCTTTCAGTAGAGAGTAAATTGTATTCTTGGTCTGTAATTAGTGCTAAAGGTAAACCTGTAACATCTGTTTCTGTTTTATTATAATAACTATTTATAGAAATATCATAAGTGTACTCATCAGTTTCTAGCTCATCTGGTATGGTGTAATAAAATCTTAAATACGTGTTATCACTTGTTGTGGAATAACCAATAATTGCCCCATTATCACTATCTCCTGGTTGGATAGTTAAACCTTTTAGTTTCTGGTAAAAAGACTCATCATCTGTAATGTTATTATCTCTAATATCATTAAATAATTCTTCTCCAAACGTATATGGTAAGGTAATGGATAGAGAATCGTTACTTGGAGTAGGAATAAATGTTTTACTCACTAAAGGTGTCGTTTCGTAAGCCGTTATTGTGGTATTGTAAAAATAAGAATCATCACTTTCCATTTTATCTATTAGCCTATGAACATTAAGTGTTGATACTTGAGTAGTATCATTATAATAATAAGTATCATAACCTAAAATTAAACCAACACTATCTAAAATAGCTTCATTATCTATAGAATACGTAGAGCTACTAAGTTGAAGATATGCTGAAGAATTTACAATTCCCATATCATCATCATTATACTTTCCAATTAATAACCTATTACTATCAGAGGTTATAATTGAATCGAATTTCATGGTAGAAAACTTAACGGAAAAGGTATCTATAGATAACACTCTAATATCTGTATTTGTAAAGTCTTCTCCGGCTGAAAGCCCATCTTCTTCAGCATCTGCAGAACAAGAAATAGCAACAATTAAAATAACAATTACCGAAAATAATTTTAGATAGGATTTAAACATTTGTTTTATAGAATTTCTACAAATCAACTACCGTTTTAATCTAATAAAAAGTGAAATATACCTACGGCTAATATTTATCTACAAAAAGCAGTTTTTATACTATTAAAGTTAACAATTGGATTCATAGATTAAAATGAGGAGTTTGTCTACATGAAAACTGTATAGGTCTATTTTATAATTAGAGTAAAAGTTTGTGTTAGTATGTTCGCACTCGATGAGTACAAAAACAATTTATTATATAGCCTTTAGTTTAGTTTCTATAACCATGTATGGACAAAATATGTTTATAACAACTGGTGCAGAAGATTTGGTTGCCCTAGACTACAACATTTACACCAGTTTAAATGATGTTCAATTTGAAAAAAAATCTATAACCGTTGATTTTACATCGTTATTAAAAAAACCAACCTTTGGTTTTGGTGTGCATTACACAAATACAAGTAGTGATTTTGAAGATTATGATATGTACAATCATTTTAATTCATTTGAAGAGTTACACAGTTTAGAAATCTACGCCAAGTATAAAAAAGCACTAGCTAATAATTGGGACTTAGACATTACGCTTTCTCCCTATTTGTCTTCAACATTTAACGAGAAAATTACAAGTGAAGATTTTGTTTTTAGTTATGCTGCAAATTTCATTAAAACTTGGCATAAAGATAATGGACTAGAATCTTATTTAAATATAGGTGCTGGATATGGTTCGTTATTTGGTAAACCAAACTTTTATCCACTGATCTCTTATTCTAATAATGTAAATGAAAAGTTTAGGTATGAAATAGGTTTTCCTATTACAGGAGCATATTATGCTGTAAACGAACAGAGTATTATCAGTTTAACAGGGAAACCGGAATCTATTTACGTAAATAATGCATCAGGATTTAGTATGGAAAATGATGCTGTTTTCTATAATTCAAAATATGAATTTACGGCTCTAAATGTGGCGCTTGGATATAATTTTCAATTTGATTCTAATTGGTCTACATATTTTAATGTTGGTTATTTAACAGCAAGTGAACTCTCTATTACAAAAAATGATAATGCCATATATGATTTTGATTCTGATGATTCATTGTCATTAAACATAGGAATTAGTTTAAACATAAATAATAAGTAAAATGAAAAAAATGAATAACAAATCAATCTTAAGGTTTCTTTTTTTAGGAGCCATACTAACAATGTCATACAGCTGCAGTAGCGATGACGATAGTGATGATACCGTAGGAAACTGGGTAAAGAAATCTACATTTAATGAAGAAGCTAGAAGTAGTTCTACAGCCTTTACCATTGGTAACATTGGCTATATGGGAACAGGTTATGATGGTGATGATTATTATGATGATTTTTGGAGTTACAATATGGATACTAATTCTTGGCAACAATTATCAGATTTCCCAGGTGAAGTTCGTAGTGCAGGAGTATCTTTTGTAATTAATAACGATGGTTATATTGGAACGGGTTATAATGGAGATACTAACGAAGAATTAGCAGATTTTTATAAATACAACGCTTCAACCAATAGTTGGACGCAAATTGCCGATTTTGGTGGTTCTGCAAGATACGGTGCTGTAGGTTTTGGATCTACTACTGCTGGTTATGTAGGTACTGGTTTTGATGGAAGTGATAAAAAAGATTTCTGGAAATACGATCCAACTTCAGATTCTTGGACTGAAGTTTATGGCTTTGGAGGAGATAAAAGAAAAGATGGTGTAACATTTACAATTGATAATAACGTGTATTTAGGGACAGGTATTAGTAATGGTGTTTACGAAACAGATTTCTGGGTATTTAACTTAGATACAGAAGTTTGGTCACAGCTTGAGGATATTGATGAAGATGATGATGATTACGTATTTAGATCTAATGCTGTAGCATTTACAATAAACGGTAAAGGTTATGTGGCTTGTGGAGATTATGGAGGAAGTACAGATACTGTTTATGAATATAACCCAGCAACAGAAGTATGGAAAGAAAAAACAGAATTTGAACTTTATGCACGAAGAGATGCTGTCTCATTTAATAATGGTGAACGTGCTTTTGTAGCCTTAGGAAGAAACGGAACATTGTATTTAGATGATAACATGGAATTTTTCCCAACACAAGAACAAGACGACGACGATAACTAATATAAAGAATTGTTTAGATTGATTCCGTTGACTATTGTTGTTTGTAGATGTCAATTAAATAGTCAATACCCGAGCCAGGATAAATTTTGTATCCCTATACCTGATAAGTCCTGGCTCTTTTTTTAAATTATAAATATGATGAAAAGAATATATAGCTATATAACCGTTTTTGTAGTAATTTCAATTGTAACTATTTTGTTTTATAATCTTCAAAATAGCACTATCGATAAAAAAGATGTTAATGAAACTGTATATTCACTAAAGGTTAAAGAAAAAGATAGTTTTTGGATTTACGAAGTCTATAATAATGGTGCTTTGTTTATTAGTCAAGAATATATTCCTGCTGTAAAAGGGAAGCAAGTTTTTAAAACCAAATTGGATGCAGAAAAAATAGGAAAACTCGTTGTTAATAAACTCGAGAAAAAAATGTTTCCTAAGATTAACAAAGATGATCTGAACAAGAATAATATTTATTACAATAGTATTTAATTCGGTTCAATAATTATTAAATTTTGATAAAAAACATCTCGTATAAAGAACTTACGGTTCATATCTTAGTATGGTTATGTATAAGTATATTTCCATTATTAACTGCTTATATTGAATTGGGTGAGGTACCTTCAGAATTATATTTAAGGCAGCTTATACGTCCTGTTTTATTCTACACTAACTATTTATTTTTTGTTCCTTATCTTTTATTAAAACGAAAATTATTTTTATACATAATAGTTTCAGTCCTTTTTTTATTACTGTTTAACTATGTCAGTCAAGAATTAATAGTAAACACTCTAGTAGATAGGTTTAGGGATAATATGCCTCAACCTCCAAACAGACCAGGAGGATTAATGGGAATAAGACATGCAATTCCTGTTGTATTTTCTTTAACAATATATCTTTTAGGTGGTATTTTTAGTTTGGTAGTAGATTTTTATAAAAAAGAGAGTGAATCAAAAGAACTCGAAAACGAACACAAAGAGATTAAGCTTCAATTCTTAAGAAATCAATTAAACCCTCATTTTTTATTCAATTCATTAAATAGTATTTATTCTTTAGTAAGAAGTAAATCTAATGATGCTCCAGAGGCTGTAATAACCTTATCAGAATTAATGCGCTATATGCTTTACGAAGCTGGAGATAAACAAGTTTTATTAGAAAAAGAGATCAATTATTTAAAAAACTACATCGCATTACAGCGATTACGCCTTAAAAACTCTGAAGCTGTTAAACTTAACATAAAAGGTGAAACAAGAAATTTAAAAATCTATCCATTATTATTAATTTCCTTTATTGAAAATGCTTTTAAGTACGGAACAGACTATGAAGGCAATACCCATATAGATATAAAAATTAAAGTTTTAGATAATAATTTAATCTTTGAAGTCGAGAATATAATTGGTTTATATAGACGCGACGAAAAAAATTCTGGTGTAGGTTTAAAAAATATTAAGAATCAACTTAATCATTTGTATAACAAAAATCACGAATTAATTATCGAAGAAACTAAAACAAATTACAAGGTTCATTTAACAATAAACTTAAAGGATAATGAATTGCATAATAATAGATGATGAGCCATTAGCAATAGATATTATAGAATCGTATTGTAAAGCTTTAAGTAATGTTGACGTTATTAGTACGTTTACCAATGCTATTGAAGCCTTAGAATTTATTAATAATAACAGTATTGATTTGGTGTTCTCTGATATTGAAATGCCAAATATTTCAGGTATAGAACTTATAAAATCTCTTGAAGGCAAAGTGCCTTATTTTATTTTTACAACAGCGTATCCAGAATATGCTTTAGAAGGTTTCGATTTAAATGCCGTAGATTATTTAGTAAAACCTATTCCCTTTCCACGTTTTTTAAAAGCCGCAAATCGTGTGAAAGAAATGATGCGGTTAAATGTTAGTACTGCCTTTAATGTGTCTTCTGCAACAGGAGATACAGCCGCTACAGTTGCTAGTGTAGATGATTTTATCTTTGTAAAATCTGAATATGAAAATGTAAAAATTGATATCAAAAGTATTATTCATATTCAAGGGTTAAAAGATTATTTAAAGATTTATTCTGAAGGTTCTAAACCTATTTTAACCTTAATGAGTTTTAAAGACATTCAATCTAAATTACCAGAACATATATTTATCAGAGTCCATAGATCTTACATTGTAAATGTGAATAAGATCACTTCAATTCAGAAAAACAGAGTCATTATTAATGATGAAAGAATACCAATTGGAGAAAGTTATAAATCTATGGTTTATAGCCGATTAAATATTTAGTTTTAGTATCACTTTTTCTTCAATTCAAAACAATTAAAATGTGTTGGTTAAAATTTTACAGACCACTCACCTACTTCGCATTTCAATGAATTTTATTTATATTAAATTATAAAAATTCTATTAAAAACACCCTTTATTTTGTGGTCGTTTTTTTCATTATGAGTATCTTTGTTAAAGCTGATTTTTACTAAACAAACTTAGCTTTCAACCTCTTAAAATGAAAAACTACAAACCAAAAAATAGACTATCAGCAAAATCGTATATTGATGGTGTATTGGCAGGAGATCGTGTTATTCTTTCTAGAGCAATTACTATTATAGAAAGTAATTTAGAAAGTGATAAAGTATTAGCTAAAGAAATCGTTCAAGAGATTTTACCAAGTTCAGGGAAATCAATTCGTATTGGTATTACAGGAGTTCCTGGTGTTGGAAAAAGCACATTTATAGAAGTTTTTGGTTTGCATCTCGTAAAACTAGGACATAAAGTGGCTATTTTATCTATAGATCCAACAAGTCAGCGAACTAAAGGAAGTATTCTAGGTGATAAAACTAGAATGGAAGAATTAGCAATTTTACAAGAAGCGTACATTAGACCTTCTGCCTCTGGAGATACTTTAGGAGGTGTTGCGAATAAAACAGGAGAAACCATGTTGCTTTGCGAAGCTGCTGGTTACGATGTTATTTTAATTGAAACTGTTGGTGTTGGACAATCTGAAACAGCTGTTCATGGCATGACAGATTTCTTTTTGTTATTAATGCTTGCAGGTGCTGGAGATGAATTACAAGGCATTAAGAAAGGGATTATGGAAATGGCCGATATGGTGGTCATTAATAAGGCAGATGGTGATAATATTACCATGAGTAAATTAGCCAAAAGACAATATCAAAATGCCCTACATATTTTTCCGTTAGCAGAATCTGGTTGGAGTCCTGAGGTAAGTACGGCTTCAGCAATAAAGAATATTGGAATTTCTCATATTTGGGACGTAATTCTGAAATACAAAAAACTAGTGGATGAGAATGGTTATTTCTTAAAAAATAGAGATCATCAACAAATAAAATGGATGTATAATAATATTAATGAAGAATTAAAACATATGTTTTATAACTCTAAGGATATTAAGACTAAACTTTCTGTTTTAGAAAAAGATATAGTCTCTTCAGAAATTTCACCTGTTAAAGCTGCTCAGCAAATTATTGACACCTTTAAAAAATCGTTTAAATAGATTTTCAAACCTTATATAGCCATAAAATGACGTTTGATAAATTCTTTGACAAACAATTTGAGTTAAGATATTTTGAAATGAATGAGCTAGGCTTAGCAACGCCAACAATTATGTTAGGCTTGTTAGAGGAAACTGCAGCAGATCATTGTTATTCAATAGATCATAGTTTATTTGATCTTGTAAAAAAGAATGTAGGTTGGGTTTTAGTTTCAGGTGTTTTACAAATAGATCGTTATCCTAGTTATAAAGAAAAAATTACCATTAGAACTTGGCTTTCTAGCTACTCCTCTATTAAAGGCTACAGAGAAAATATTATTTATGATGAACATCAAAATATTATTGGACGAGCTAAAGGTTTATGGGTGTTCTTTGATATTGAAAAAAGAAGACCAGTTCCAATTTTTGAAGAGATTAAAGAAAAATGGTCTTTTTTCTCAGAAGAATCTATCAGTAGAAATATCAAGAAAAAAATAGAGGCTATCAGTTTTACAGATTATGTAAAGCAATTTAGAGTCAATAGATATGACACAGACATGAACAAACATGTCAACAATATTAGATATTTACAATGGGTTATTGAATCTATACCTGAAGATATTACCAATAACTATTATCTACATTCCATAGATGGTCGTTTTATTGCGGAAGCACAGTATGGTGATACTGTTTTGTCGTTAACAAAGGAACTTATAGAAAAAAACGCTTTTGAACATACTATAAAAATTGAAAGCAGTGATAAAGTTTGTGCTATTGCTAGAACCATTTGGAAACGTTACTAATACATATTTTTACTAGAACTATATTTAGATGTTGTGAATAACATAAAAAGCCCAAACAAATTAATGTTTGGGCTTTTAAATATTAATTATTTAAAGTTTATTCCTGTTCTAAATATTTTTCCATAATAGTTATAGCAGATTCTGAAATTACGGTTCCAGGACCAAAAATAGCCGCTACTTTTCGTTCTAATAAATAATCATAATCTTGTGCCGGAATTACTCCTCCTGCAAAAACCATAATATCTGGTCGTCCTAATTTTTCTAATTCACCTATTAATTGCGGAATTAACGTTTTGTGACCAGCAGCCAAACTTGATGCTCCTACAAAGTGTACATCATTTTCAATGGCTTGTTTTGCAACCTCTTCTGGTGTTTGAAATAAACCTCCCATATCTACATCAAAACCTAAATCTGCAAAACTAGAAGCGACTACTTTTGCACCTCTATCGTGTCCATCCTGACCCATTTTTGCAATCATTACTCTTGGTCGTCGACCTTCAATTTCTGCAAATTTATCAGTCATTTTTTGAGCTTTTGCAAAGGTATTATCGTTATTTACTTCTTTTCCGTACACACCACTTATTAATTTAGTATCTGCTTTGTGTCTTCCAAAATGAACTTCTAAAGCATCAGATATTTCACCTAAAGTAGCAAAATTTTCTGCAGCTTCAACGGCTAATTCTAATAAATTACCTCCTGCTCCACCAGCACAATTTTCTAATGCTTTTAGATTAGCAGCAACAGTTTCAGAATTACGTTCGGCTTTCATTTTATTTAAGCGTGCAATCTGAGAATCTCTTACAACAGTATTATCAACATCTAAGATTTCAATATTTGTTTTTTCAGTGGTTTTAAACTTATTAACTCCAACCAAAATATCTTGAGCAGAATCTAAACGGGCTTGTTTACGAGCAGAAGCTTCTTCAATACGTAATTTAGGCACTCCAGTTTCTATCGCTTTTGCCATGCCGCCTAGTTCTTCAACTTCTTCAATCAGTTTCCAAGCTTTCTTAGCAATTTCTTGTGTTAAATATTCTACATAATAAGAACCAGCCCAAGGATCAACCGCTTTAGTGGTTTGCGTTTCATCTTGAATAAAAATCTGTGTGTTACGAGCAATTCTTGCCGAGAAATCTGTTGGTAATGCAATGGCTTCATCCAAAGCGTTTGTGTGTAACGATTGTGTTCCTCCTAATGTGGCAGCCATTGCTTCAATGCAAGTTCTTGCGACATTATTAAAAGGATCTTGCTCACTTAAACTCCAACCCGATGTTTGACTATGCGTACGCAATGCCATCGATTTTGGATTGGTTGGATTAAACGATTTTATAATTTTTGCCCAAAGCATACGTGCAGCACGCATTTTAGCAATTTCCATAAAATGATTCATTCCTACAGCCCAAAAGAAAGATAAACGTGGTGCGAATTCATCAATTTTTAAACCCGATTTTAATCCCGTTCTAATGTATTCCATACCATCGGCTAACGTATATGCTAATTCAATATCTGCCGTTGCACCAGCTTCTTGCATGTGGTAACCACTAATAGAAATGGAATTGAATTTAGGCATGTTTTTAGTCGTATAATCGAAAATATCTCCAATAATCTTCATTGAAGGTAATGGTGGATAGATGTACGTATTACGCACCATAAATTCCTTTAGAATATCATTCTGAATGGTTCCTGAAAGTTGATCTAATGACACTCCTTGTTTTTTGGCTGCTGCAATGTAAAAAGCCATAATTGGTAATACAGCTCCATTCATAGTCATAGAAACCGACATTTTATCTAATGGAATTTGATCGAACAAAATCTCCATATCTAAAATAGAATCTATCGCCACACCAGCTTTACCAACATCTCCTGTAACACGTGGATGATCGGAATCGTAACCTCTATGCGTGGCTAAATCAAAGGCTACTGACAATCCTTTTTGTCCAGCAGCTAAGTTTCTTCTGTAAAATGCGTTAGATTCTTCTGCTGTAGAAAAACCTGCATATTGCCTAATGGTCCAAGGACGCATAGCATACATAGCGCTGTAAGGTCCTCTTAAAAATGGTGGAACACCTGCCGAAAAACTTAAATGCTCTGCAGCTGAAATATCGGCTTTTGTAAAATGTTTCTTTACAGGAATACCTTCAGGTGTATTCCAAATCTCCTTGCTTTCTGAAGCTTCAACGGTTTGTTTAACAGCAGAATTTAATGTTATATCTGAAAAATCTGGTTGCATAGTCTTAAGATTTTAAGGTTTTTTGAACTTTATTCTGAATGCTAGAAAGTGTTACAAGAACATCTGTTCTCATATTAACCACACCATCTAAACCTGCTTCAGTTAATTCGTTTATATTTTTTGGTGCACCTGCTAACAATAATACTTTATCTGTATTAATTGCTCTAAATGCTTTTATGAAGTCAAGGGCTGTTTCATCGTAATCTTGATCAGAACTACAAATAACCACCACGTGCGAATCGGATTTAGCACTTTCGGTTGCTGCAACTTCTGCATTTTTAAAACTTTCTTCTTGGTGTACATCAAATCCACTGACACCAATAAAGTCGTAAGCAAATGCTGCTCTTGCTTTTCGCATGGTTAAATTTCCGTAACTAACTAATTGTACAATTGGTCTTATGTTAGTTGCCGCGACTAATTCTTCTGTAACCCGTCGCATGGCTTCAATCTCTAAAGACGCTCGTCTTGGTGTTAACACTTTAGGATTATCTACGTTTACTTTAGAAAGAAGTTCTGAATCTACAGTTTCCATAAGGTTAGGATATTTGTTAATACCAACCATGGCAGTTCTTCGTTGACTAATTAGTTTTAGTTTTTGAAGTCGTATTTCAGCAATATGTTGTTGAATTGTTTCGTCTTCGAAAGCTTTATGAAATCCACCTTCTGCTTCAATTGCTTTAAATAATTCTAAGGCTTTTTCTGCAATTTTAGTGCTGACTTCTTCAATATAATAAGAACCATCAACAGGATTTGAGACTTTACCAAAATAAGATTCTTCTCTTAATATGGTAATAATATTCCCTGCAATTCGACTAGAAAAATCAGAAACGCTTTTAAATTCTTTATCGTAAGCATCAATTAAAACACCATCTACATTTCCTAAGATTGCAGCCATGGCTTCAGTGGTACAACGTAATAAATTTGTTTCTGCATCTGTTATAGATTTACTCCAAATAGATGTTTTCGCTGTAATAGTATTTGAGAAATCTGCAATGCCATATTTAGCTGCAACTTCTGCTAATAAATTGTTGAAGGCTCTAAACTTTCCTATTTCAACAAAATACTCTAAACCTATAGCTAGTAAAATATTTAGGTTACTAAAAACGTCTTGAACAGCAACACCTTTTACTTTTAGTTGTTCTGTTAAGAATACTAAGGCATTTAAGGTATATGCAATCTCTTGAACTTGATTAGCACCTGAATCTAAAAATTCAGTCCCTGAAATGGTAAGTGCTTTAAAGTTAGGAAAGTCTGCGGTGAGTTTTATTAATTCTGCAGCGATTTCAATTTGATTACTTTCAAAAGAACCTATGGTAACATAGTTAGATATGATTCTAGTGTCAATGTATCCCTTTAAGTCTTTACCTTTTGCGAATGCCACTAATTCTTTAGTGAATGCTATGGCATTGGTATACAATTCAAAAGAAACCGTAACGTTATTTAAATCGATATCTTTTAAAAGTTCTTCCACTTTTACTTCACCTATAATTTGAAAAATGATACCATTAATACCTTCTTCAATGGCTTTTTTAGCTGAAGTATTTCCTGTTTCAGAACAGCAAACTGTCACTGCTCGATAATTGACTAATGCTTGAGAATTCTCTCCTGTATTTTTAAGTTGTGTGATTTTATCTTCACTGTTATAGCAAGGTTGAATATTGATACCGTTTAGATTTTTCCAAACTAGTTTTTTATCAAAATCAGCACCTTTTAAATCGGCTGTCACTCTTTCCATCCACTGTTCTGTTGACACAGGTGGGAATTCTGAAAAGAGCGGTTTGTTTTTGTTATTCATAATAATGACTATTATTCAAATTATTTTATCATTAAACTACTTCCAAATCTTTCGAAAATAGCTTTATCTAATTCTTCTCTACTATCAGGATGTGCAATGTCTCTTAATGATTGTGCACGTTCTTTTAAACTTCGTCCAAATAATTCTGCAATACCATATTCGGTAGCTACATATCTTGCATGTGCTCTTGTGGTTACAACACCTGCTCCTGGTTTGAGTGAAGGTACAATTTTAGAAACACCTTTCAAAGTTGTAGATGTTATGGCAATAATTGGCTTCCCTCCTTTTGATAAGGCTGCACCACGCATAAAATCCATTTGACCACCAACACCAGAAAACATTCTAGTACCAATAGAATCTGCACAAACTTGACCTGTAAAGTCAATTTCAATAGCAGAATTTATGGCTGTAACTTTAGGGTTTTGCCTAATTATAGACGTGTCATTAACATAGGCAATATCATTCATTTCAATTTCTGGATTATCATCCATAAAGTCGTATAAACGACGTGTTCCCATGGCAAAACCAGATATTATTTTATAAGGATTAACTTTTTTCTGAGATCCATTAACAATGCCTTTTTCTACTAAATCTACAATACCTTCAGAAAACATTTCAGTATGAATTCCTAAATTTTTATGATTGTGTAAAAATGTTAAAACAGCATTTGGAATTCCGCCAATTCCCATTTGAAGCGTAGCTCCATCATCAATAATTCCTGCAATATTTTTACCAATAGCTTGTTCTTCTGCTGAAGGTGCTACAAATTTCATTTCATGAATCTCTTCATCGACTAAAACACAAGCGTCAAACTTATTTAAATGTACCAAAGCATCTCCAAACGTACGTGGCATTTTAGGGTTAATTTGCGCTATTATTGTCTTTCCTTTTTCAATACCAGAAATTACAATATCTACAGAAACACCTAAAGAACAAAAGCCATGTTTGTCTGGTGGTGAAACATTTACTAAAACAACATCTAAGTGCATATAACCTTCACGAAAAAGACTAGGAATATCACTTAAGAAAATAGGAATATAATCAACGGTGTTACCAACCATTTTTCTAACATTACCACCAATAAAAAAGGCTTTGGTATGAAAACTTTCACGTAACTCAGGGTTTGTGTAACCACTTTCTCCTTCAGTATGTAAATGAACAATTTCTACATTACTCAATTCTGGTGCACGATCTACCATAGCTCTTACTAAACTTTGTGGTGTTGCAGAACCTCCTTGAATTAAAACACGATCGTTTGACTTTATAAGTTTAACAGCATCACTAGCCGTCATTACATTTGGTATTTTCATGTTGTTATAATTTAATAATTAGTGTCTTTTATGTTGGATTTATTAAGCGTAATCATCTTATCCTAAGAAACTTAAAATGATACCGGCTGCAATAGCAGAACCAATAACACCCGAAACATTTGGTGCCATAGCATGCATTAATAAATAGTTACTTGGATCTGATTTTAAGCCTTCTGTATGAACAACTCTTGCGCTATCAGGAACAGCTGAAACACCTGCTGCTCCAATTAGTGGATTTATTTTATTGCCTTCTTTTAAGAATAGATTCATGAATTTGGCAAATAACAAGCCACCACAAGTAGCAATGACAAATGATATGGCTCCAAGTCCAAAGATTAACATCGAATCTTTAGTGATAAAAATATCTGCTTGAGTAGAAGCACCAACGGTTACACCTAATAAAATGGTAACAATATCTATTAATTTAGTTCTTGCAGTATCTGCTAAACGTTCTGTTCTACCTGATTCTTTTAGTAAGTTTCCAAAGAATAACATTCCTAATAATGGTAAAGCACTAGGTGAAATAAATGTGGTTAAAATTAAAGCTACAACAGGGAAAATCATTTTTTCCTTTTGAGTTACCGCTCTAGGTGGTTTCATTTTAATTTTTCTGTCTTTTTTAGAAATTAGCATACGCATTAAAGGTGGCTGAATTACAGGAACTAAAGCCATGTAAGAATAAGCGGCAATTGCAATGGGCCCAATTAGATTTTTAACTGTTGTGCCATCTGGCATTATATTTATTCCGTTTGCTAATTTAGATGATAAGAATATAGCTGTAGGTCCATCTGCGCCACCTATGATTCCTATGGCACCAGCTTCAGGAAGATTAAATCCTAAGTATAAAGCCCCTAGAAATGTAGCGAATACTCCTATTTGTGCTGCACCTCCTAAAAGCATTAATTTTGGATTAGCGATTAGCGAAGAGAAATCAGTCATGGCACCAATACCTAAGAAAATAAGCGGAGGGTAAATTCCTTTTACAACACCAAAATAGAGGTAATTTAAAACCGATCCTGTTTCATAAATACCGGTTTGGTTTCCGGCGACAAAAGGAATATTTCCTAGTATAACACCAGCTCCAATTGGGATAAGTAATAAAGGCTCGTAATCGAATTTAATACCTAAATAAATAAAAATGATTCCTATAATAATCATTATGACGTTTCCAGAAGTAGAATTTGCAAATCCTGTATAACTGTAAAACTTTTTTATACCATCGAATGCTCCATCTAAAACACTTTCGTCTTCTGTAAGATCAACTTGTGCTGTTGTTACAGAGGTGGCTGTTTCTGAGTTTATATTAGCGCCTAATCCAAGTACTGGTCTTATAAAAAGCAGTAATGACAATGCACTAAATATTATAATTAATTTTTTCATTTTGTTGTAACTAATGGTTAGTATGCTTAAGTGAATAACATTAAGTTAAAAAAGGTCTATTCCAATTCTATCATTAATGCATCTTGTAATACTTGTTGTCCTACTTCAACTTTAATAGCTGTTACCACACCAGATTTTTCAGCTACGATATTGTTTTCCATTTTCATAGCTTCTAGGACTAATAATAAATCGTTCTCTTTTATGGTATCTCCAATTTTTACGTTAAGTGATAGGATAACTCCTGGAATTGGTGCTACAATTTTAGTTGTTGTAGATTTTGGGTTTACTTTTAAAGGCACTGCTGGTTGTTTTGAAGCAGAACGAACTAAGGTTGGTGTTTTAGATTTTTTGATATCTTCTTTCATCACCACATCATAAGATGTTCCGTTGACCTCTAAATTGATCACATTACCTTCGTGTGATTTTATATTTACTGTGTAGCCGTTTTCGTTGACTTTGAATTTATAACTTTTCATGTGTTTGTTTTTATTGTGGTTTTATACTCACATGCTGTTCACAATGAATCATATCTTTGAGTGATGATATTTAGAACACGCTCATTTCATATTTTATAATCTATTTTGAATGCCATATATTTTTGAACTCCATGGCGAATAGGTTTTTTTAACTTGTTTGATTGTTAAAATTCCACTTTCAATATCATGTTGTTCGCTTAAATACATGTGGACTGAAGCTCCGATAACTGCCGAAATCTCTCCCGTAAAACCACTGTCTCCTTTAACTTTAATTTCACTGATTTTTTTATCTTTTCCTTTGGTAATTATCTTGTATATGTATAGCATTACAGGTAAGCCGTAGTTAAAGAAAAGTGCTAGTATCACTAAGGCACTAAAAACAATTAATAATCCTGTAATTAAAATTACATACCCTTCACTTATGGGATCTGTGTTTATGAGTAGCTGTATCATTATAATGGAATATTTGAGTGTTTCTTAGGTGGATTTACATCTTTCTTGTTCTGAAGTAACTCTAAAGCTCTAACAATTCTGAAACGTGTATTTCTAGGTTCAATAACATCATCTATAAATCCATATTTAGCCGCTTGATAAGGGTTAGCAAAGCGTTCAGTGTACTCATCTTCTTTTTGCTGTATGTAATCTTCTTTTTCAGAATCACTTTCTATTTTTCTAATGTTAGAACCTTCTAAAACTTCTACAGCGCCTTTAGCTCCCATTACAGCAATTTCTGCAGTTGGCCAAGCGTAATTTATATCACCACGCAATTGTTTACAACTCATAACATCATGAGCTCCACCATAAGATTTACGTAGCGTAATAGTTACTTTTGGTACAGTAGCTTCTCCATATGCAAATAGTAATTTGGCTCCGTGTAAAATAATTCCGCCATACTCTTGTCCTGTTCCTGGTAGGAAACCAGGCACATCTACCAACGTTACAATAGGAATATTGAAGGCATCACAAAAACGAACAAAACGTGCTGCTTTACGAGAGGCATCAATATCTAAAACACCTGCATAAAATTTTGGCTGATTGGCAACGATACCAACAGGATGTCCATTAAATCTAGCAAAACCTACACATATATTTCTAGCGTAATTTCTATGCACTTCAGTAAACTCTCCGTTATCTGTAAGAATTGAAATGACATCAACAATATCATAAGGTTGATTAGGGTTTTCGGGAATAATTTCATTTAAAGCATCCTCTAATCTATCAATAGGATCATTACAGGTTAATATTGGTGCTTCTTCTAAATTATTAGAAGGCATATAACTCAATATTTTACGAATAAGCATTAAGTTTTCTTCGTCATTAGCAGCTAAGAAATGAGATACTCCAGAACGGGTTGAGTGTATTTTTGCTCCACCAAGTTGCTCTGCTGTAACCACTTCACCTGTTACAGATTTTACAACTTTAGGACCTGTAACAAACATGTAACTGGTTTCTTCCGTCATAATTGTAAAATCGGTTAACGCCGGTGAATAAACAGCTCCACCAGCACAAGGCCCTAAAATGGAAGAAATTTGAGGAATAACACCAGAAGCCATTATGTTTCGTTGAAATATCTCTGCATAACCTGCTAAAGATCTCACACCTTCTTGAATACGTGCACCACCAGAATCATTTAATCCTATTAAAGGGACTCCGATTTTCATAGCCATATCCATGACTTTACAAATTTTTAAAGCGTAGGTTTCAGATAATGAACCTCCGAAAACCGTAAAATCTTGAGCAAAAAGATAGACTATTCTTCCATCAATTGTTCCGTGACCTGTAACAACACCATCAGACAAATATATTTGCTTGTCTAACCCAAAAGATTTTGTTCTGTGTGTTACAAACATGTCAAACTCTTCGAAACTATCGTCGTCTAAAAGAATGTCTATACGTTCGCGAGCGGTTAATTTTCCTTTAGCATGCTGAGAATCTATACGTTTTTCTCCTCCTCCCAACTTGGCTTTGGCTCTTTTTTCTATGAGCTCATTAATTTTATCTTGATTTGCCATAATGTTATCTTTGCTAATCTTTTATATAATTTGTAACTATCCGTTTTTAGAACAAAGTTCTGTAAGCACACCCATTGTAGATTTTGGATGTAAAAAACCTATGTTTAAGCCTTCTGCTCCTTTTCTAGATGCTTTGTCTATTAATCTTACTCCTCGTTCTTCTGCTAATTTTAGAGCTTCTGTTGTGTTATCTACAGCAAATGCAATGTGATGAATACCTGGTCCTTTTTTAGCAATAAACTTTCCAATAGGGCCATCTGGAGAGGTGCTTTCTAGTAATTCAATTTTTGTATTACCTACCAAAAAAAAGGCTGTCTTTACCTTCTGGTCGACAACCTCTTCTATAGAATAGCACTTCATTCCTAAGACCTGTTCATAATATTTTATGGCTTCATCTAAATTCTCTACTGCGATACCTAAATGCTCAATGTGTGATATATTCATAATATTCTATTTTATCTCTCTACAAATTTAGCTTAGCACTACTTTTTATTATATGATAGAAATCATGTTCTAAAAAACATTAAATTTCTAAATCTATCGTCTGATTTGTAATTGGGCTTAAATAGCAGTAATAACAATGAATTGAAGACTTTTATGGTATTTTATTTTTATCTAAATAATTGCGACACTATTAAATATTTATGAATTCGTTAAAATCAGGGTTGTTATTTTACGAATAACACAATCGTTGTTTGTCTGTTTTATTTTTAAAAAAGTGATGATAAGTTTCATCAGGATAATATTAATTACCTTCGCTTTAATCATTAGAATTAAATACATCTTTGCTACAAAATGAATCTTAGCGAACTGATGTATTTAATTTTTAATTCCATCTGACACAAAAAGTATGACTATACCTAAACTCCATTATATTTCTCAAGGGAACTCACCAAAAGAGCATTTAGATAACATTCAGAAAGCCTGTTCATCTGGTGCAGAATTGGTACAATTGCGATTGAAAAATGTTTCAGAAAAAAGAGTATTAAAGATAGCGACGGAAGCGAGAGCGATTACGTCTCATTTTCAAACACGATTGCTTATTAATGATCATTATAAAATTGCAAAAGAAGTTAAAGCAGATGGTGTTCATTTAGGCCCTAAAGATTGCAGTATTTCTGTGGCAAGAAAATATTTGTATGCTTGGCAAATGATTGGTGCTACAGCAAATACGCTTCAAGAATGTGAAGCATTATTGGATACAGAAATTGATTATATTAGTTTAGGTCCCTTTAGAGAAACAACAACCAAAGACAATTTACCTCCAATTTTAGGTTTGTCTGGTTTTTCAGCTATTACAGATGTTTTAAAAACGCCTATACCCATTATTGGTGTTGGTGGCATTACCATAGATGATGTGGCTGATATATTAGCCGCAGGAATTTCTGGTATTGCAGTATCTACAGCAATTACAGAAAATTTTAATGTGATAAAAAGATTCAATGAATTACTAAGCGCATCTTCTACAGCTGAGAAACGTCATACTTTTGATTAAGAGGCTTCTTGTGATTTGATAGAAAAACGATTTATAAATAGTATGAAAAATGTTTATTAGGATTTGATTGTTAATCCTATTTCTTTATTTCAAATGATTTAAATCCTTCAATAAAAAGCAAACCTCAGTTTTAGTCATTCCAATATGTGGATAGTAATTTTCGGCGGCTGGTGCAGCCAATAAAATGAGTGTAGCTTTTGGTGTTTCTTGTTTGGTTAACCTAATGAGCTCTTTTCCTATGCCGCGTTTTTGATAGTCTTCATCTATGGCTAAATCTGAAAGATAAGTACAATACACAAAATCCGTTATAGATCTCGAAACTCCTATTAATTTAGTGTTGTCTCTTGCTGTAATGATTAAATTGGCATTCTCTACCATGGCGTTAATTCTATCCAAATCATCCACAGGACGTCTTTCTCCAAGTGTAGATTTAACGAGTACGTCTTTAAACTCAGTTGGGGACAAATTATATTCTACTTGGTATGTTATCATTTTACTAAAATTAGTTACAACGCCTTATTAGGTCTGGTTTTATAACATTAACTCTCTCTACGTAATACTTCAAGAGGAGTGCTGCTTAATACAGATCTAATATTACTAAGTCCAATACCTAAAACTAATAATGTAATTCCTGGCAAAAAGACTACAAACGGAATTATAGATGGTGTAAAAGGTTCATTAAAAAGTATTAATGCTAAACAGAGACTACTTAGTAAGGCTAATAAAATCCCAACCAAACTACCAATTAAACCTAAAAACAGGTATTCAAATGCAGAGATTTGTAAAATTTGTTTGTTTTTAGCTCCAAGCGTTCGTAATAATACACTTTCTTTAATACGTTGATACTTACTAGTTCTCACGGAGCCAATCAATACAATAATACCTGTAATAATACTGAAGAACGCCATAAAATTAATAACCCAAGAAACTTTATCTAAAATGTTTTCTACTGTGTCGTAAACTTGTCGCAAATCAATAATTGAGAGGTTAGGATATTTTGCTACCAAATCACGTTGTAAATCTGCAGAACTAGTTTCATCTTTAACCGACGTTAGAATCACATTAAATTGTGGAGCTTGCTCTAATACTCCTTTAGGAAATACAATGTTGAAATTGGGTTGTAATTGTCTCCAATCAACTTCTCGTATACTGCCAATCGTAGTTTCCATAAGCACGCCCTGAACATTAAAAACAATAACATCACCAATCGTTAATTCAGCTTGCTCTGCTACATTATTAGCAATAGAAATAACGATAGGTTCACCAAGCGCTAATTGTGGTGTCCACTCACCTTCTATCACATTTTCAGAATCAATAAGTGTATTACGATACGTACTTCTAAATTCATGATTAATCACCCAACTATGTGATAGTTTGGTCGAATCTTGTCGTAAATCATTGACCAATTTCCCTTTTATTTTATGCATTCGCATTGTAACAATCGGAATGTTATCTATAATCGGCAAATTTTTAGAAGTAATGCTTAGTTCAACAGCATCACTTTGCTCAGATTGCACATCTAATATAATAATATTGGCATTTTCTGAGTTTTGGCCAACATCCGTTTTAGCCAGTAGAATGTCTTTTGTAAAGTATAAAGTGCTAATTAAACTTGTCCCTAAACCAATAGCTACAATTAAAACAACCGTTTGATTATTTGGTCTAAACAGATTTAGTAAACTTTGCCTTGCTGTAAATCCCCAACTTTTCGGAAAATAACGTCTAATACCTTTAATACATAATAAAGCAACACCTGCTAAAGTTGTAAAGGCAATTAGAGTGGTCACAATAAATCCTAGAGCCAATAAGGCATCTTTTAGTAACCAAAATGAAAACAGGAATAGAAACGTAATAATTGCTGTAAACACTAATAATCTTACTTTTAAAGGCTCTTTTGAACCTTGTTCATCCACACGTAATACTTCTAAGGGTGAGACGTACCAAGTTCTAAGTAATGGCAATAGTGCAAATAAAACCGACATGAATAGACCTAGAAAAACACCAATAAGTATGGGTTGAATACCTATTGAAATTTCAACAGAAAAAGGTAAAAAGTCTTTTAAAATATATGGGAATAGTTCTTGTAACCCAATACCAACAAGCGATCCAATTAAACCTCCAAGGATACCAATACCTGCAATTTGAATAGCAAAAATTAAAAAGCTAGACCGTCTTGACGCTCCTAAACATTTTAAAACAGCAATAGCACTGAGTTTTTCTTTAATATAGATGTGTACAGAACTCGCAATACCAATACACCCCAACAATAAGGCTATAAAAGCGGCTAAATTTAAAAACCGACCAACATTATCGTAACGCCTACCTAAGCGTCTACTTGTGCTAGTATGTGTATCTAAATCGGCGTTTTCATCGTCAAGTAAAGGCTGAATATTTTTTTTAAATAGATCTAAATCTAAAGATGGAGATGTTTTGTAAAAGAATTGATATTCCTTTCGACTTCCAAATTGTAAAAGTCCTGTATCGTCTAAAAATCGATACGGAATTACAATAGGTGGAGCTACAGAGGTAGAAATTGCTGTACTTCCAGGAATGGCTTTTAAAGTCCCTAAAATTGGTAATGTTAACTCACCGACTTTTATAGAATCGCCAGGTTTTACATTAAATTGAAGCATTAAAGTTGCGTCAACTAATGCTCCACCTAAGTCTTGGTAATCATTTGATGCAGAGGTAGGTTGTGTTTCTATAGTTCCATAAAAAGGGAAATCACCTTTAAGCCCTCTTACCTTTACTAATTTGGTGCCTCCATTTTTAGGAAAAGCAATCATAGAAACAAAGTTTATTTCAGAAGCATCGGGTTGTAAAGAGTCTATAATTGCTTGTGCACGCTCTGTTGGAACTTGTTTGGTGTCAATAATATAATCAGCACCCATTAAAGCCTTAGATTGTAGCTTAATATTATCTTTAAGATTGGTGCTAAACAGCTGAATAGAAACCACAGCAGCTATGCCTAAGATAATGGAAGCCATAAACAATAATAAACGCACACGGCTTGCCTTGGCATCTCGCCATGCCATTTTAAAAAGCCATTTTGTATTTTTATTCATAATAAGGATGTGAATGGGTTCACAGAACTTCAGTACGTTCGTTTGTTAAAATTTGTCCGCCTTTAAGCCGTAAGATTTGTTGTGTTCGGTTAGCTAAATCCAGGTCATGTGTAATAATGACCAACGTAGTTCCAGCTTCTTTATTAAGATCAAACAATAATTGAATGACTTTCTCTCCTGTTTCTTCGTCCAAATTACCTGTAGGTTCATCAGCAAATAAAATAGAAGGTGCATTAGCAAAAGCTCTAGCTAAAGCAACACGTTGTTGTTCTCCACCAGAGAGTTGAGATGGATAATGGTCAAAACGATCTGCTAAACCTACTTTTTCTAATAGTGTCATACTCTTTTTTACAGCATCTTTATGGCCTTGTAATTCCAAAGGAACACTTACATTTTCTAAAGCGGTTAATGTTGGTAACAATTGAAAATTCTGAAAAATAAAACCAACGCTCTTGTTTCTTAATTGTGCACGTTGATCTTGATTTAAGTCATTTAAATCTTCACCACAAAGCTCAACACTACCAGAATTAGGCTCATCCAAGCCCGCACACAAACCTAATAAGGTTGTTTTGCCACTTCCAGATGGACCAACAATAGAAAAGGTTTGTCCTTTTTCTACATCGAATGAAATATCGTGTAAGACCGTTAATTGTTTGTTACCGCTAGAATATGTCTTTTCTAGACCAGTTATCTTTAATATCTTTGGCATGTTAATTTTAATTTTTAAGACCACTTATGTCGAAGGCTCAAAATAATCAATTGGTTTCAATTTTACCAACTCTACCTGTCTCTAAACTCTTAAAGTTTTGTTATTTTATTATGGGCTTTTTAATGATGGCTTGTGGTAATAATTCAGCAGATAAAACTTTATCTGAAAGCGAAACACAAACGCAAACAGAAGACTCTCTGACTCTGATTGAAACTAATACAAAAACGATCTTATGTTTTGGAGATAGTATAACTGCTGGTTATGGACTAGAAGACAGTAATGATGCCTTTCCTGCCGTATTGCAACAAAAAATAGATGCTATAAATTTAAATTATACCGTAATTAATTCTGGATTAAGTGGCGAAACTACAGCTGGTGGAAAAAGTAGAATCAGTTGGATTTTGAATCAGAAAATTGATCTGTTTATATTAGAATTAGGAGCCAATGACGGTTTACGTGGTGTACCGCTTTCTGAAACTCGAGATAACTTACAAGCCATAATAGATGCGGTAAATAAGAAAAGTCCTGAAACTAAAATTATCTTAGCAGGAATGCAGTTACCTCCAAATATGGGACAAGACTATACTTCAGAATTTAAACAGATTTTTATAGATCTGGCAAATCAAAACCATCTAGAATTTATCCCTTTTATATTAAAAGATGTTGGTGGTATTGCAGAGCTTAATCAAGCAGATGGTATTCATCCAACAGTTGAAGGTCATAAAATATTAGCAAATACAGTTTGGGAAGTTTTAAAGCCTTTGCTTTAGTTCGAGAATTTACTAAACTGTATAAACGCGAACTTTCTTTTTCTTCAAACGTACATTATTCAATTGTTCTACCAAATCATCTGCAATAGTAGCAGGAACGGCAACAAAAGCACAATCTTGTTTCAACTCAATAACTCCTAATTGATCTTTAGAAATATGACCTTGTTTAAAAAATAAACCTGCTATATCTCCTTTAGAAATTTTATCCTTTCGTCCACCAGAAATAAATAAGGTTGTCCAAAACGGAGGTTTAATTTCTCCAGATTTAGAGAGCATTTGCACTTTAGATTTCTCAACAAAATCAGGGAATATTTCTTTATCACCTTTTATAAGATAGGCTGTGCCTTTAGCGTTAACTCTAGCAGTTCTACCATTTCTATGTGTGTATTCTTGTATAGCTTCTGGAATTTCGTAATGAATAATGTAACTCATTTCAGGAATATCAATTCCTCTAGCGGCCAGATCACTAGCGACTAAAAACGATACACTTCCATTTCTTAATTTAATTAAAGCACGCTCACGATCGCGTTGCTCCATACCGCCATGAAAACAAGTGTGTGCTATATTTCGTTTGTCTAAAAAACGACTTAAATCTTCGAGGCGTTCTTTTTTATTACAAAATACAATACCAGGTTCGTTTCCTAGATGATATAATAAATCTACTAACGTATTATGCTTATTTGCTGATGGAGATAATACGGTTTTGATGGTTAATTTTGGACTCGATTTTTCTTTTAGATAATTTAAGGTTTTAGCACCATCCATTTTTAAATATGCAGGAATCGAAGCTCCTTCTGTAGCAGAAGTTAAAATACGCTTATTAACATTGGCTAAGTAGCCCATGATAAATTTCATTTCACCGCTTGCTCCAACTTCAATAGAGATATCAAACTCATCAATCACCAGTGTTTTTATAAACTTGGTGGTAAAACGTGCTTGTTCAAAATGATCTGCTAAACGTCCTGGAGTACCAATTAAAATGGCTGGAGTATGTTTTAATTCTATTTTATCTTTAGAAATAGCACGTCCACCATAAATAGCATTGGCTTTATAACCAGAACCCATATCTCTAATTACAGTTTCTATCTGAATCGCTAACTCTCTAGATGGTACAATAATTAAGGCTTGTACTTCTTCGCATTCCGGATCTAAACGTTCTAGTAATGGTAGTAAAAAGGCCAAGGTTTTACCAGTTCCTGTTGGAGATAAAAGAATCGTCTTATCATTTTTATCAATCGCTTCCAAGGCCGCTTCCTGCATTGGGTTGAGCTCGTAAATGCTTAGTTTTTCGAGAATCTCTTGTTGCGCTTTTATATTATTTGCCATGACTAGTTCTTTTTACTTTTTGTTTTAGAATCGTCTGCTTTTGTTGGCGCTAACGAAGTTTGTGCTAATTGATGTGCCATTACCTTTTCAATCAATTCTTCTTTCGTTAAATGATGAAAAATCGTTCTTACGTCTTTTCGTAACGTTTCAGAAATTGAACGGTTTGGTTTTGTTTTAAATATTTTCTTTGCCCACAAAAGCGTATTGTTTTCTTCTATACTTTGAGCATCTGCTTTTTTTAATTCAGAAAAATGAATGCCTAACTCATCTTCAAAATCAGCGATGTCATTAACTTCTTCTTGTTGAAGAATGGTTAATGCTAAGCCCTTTGCTCCTGCTCTTGCGGTTCTTCCTGATCTATGAACATACGCGTCGTATGTGTCTGGTAAATGGTAATTAATAACGTAAGCAACATCTTTTATATCCAATCCACGTGCAGCTAAATCTGTAGCGACTAAAATATCAATATGGCCTTCTCTAAATTGTCCCATGATGCGATCTCGAATACCTTGACTTAAACTACCATGAATAGCACCAGAAGAAAACTTATTAATCGCTAATTTCTTAGCTAGTTTATTTACTGCAGCCTTCGTTTTACAAAAAATAATACCGCGTTGTCCTAATTTAGAATTTAAAAAATGAAGTAAAACATCTAGTTTTTCTATAGGTTCTACAACAACAAACTGATGATCTATACCTTGATGACCAACGGTTGCCATATCTGCTTCAATATGAATAACATGTTTGGACATATAATTCTGAACCAGTTGTTTTATGGTTCCAGGCATTGTTGCTGTAAACAATAATGTTCTCCTAGATTTAGGGATTTCTTTGATAATAGCGTCTAAGCCTTCTTTTAAGGCGCTTACCATTTCATCGGCTTCATCTAATATAAAATAAGAGATGTTTGAAATGTTTACGGCTTGTCGTTTTACTAAATCTGCTAAACGTCCAGGTGTAGCTACAACAATATGTGTTGGGTTTTGTAAACGTTCTATCTGAGGTTTAATTGGTACTCCACCACAAACAGTAGCAATAGAAATATCTGGAATATGTTTTGCAAAAGATTCTAGATTGGCACTAATTTGCTGACCTAACTCTCGTGTTGGTGCCAAAATCACAGCTTGTATTTCTGTGTTTTCTACATTAATTAATTGCAATAAAGGCAATCCAAATGCTGCAGTTTTTCCTGTTCCTGTTTTGGCTAAAGCCACGACATCGCTCTTTTGATGTAATACCACAGGAATGGTCTTGACTTGAATATCTGTTGGAACTGTAATCTCTAGTTCAACTAAACCTTGTTGTAACTTTTCATTAAGTCCTAAATCGGAAAAACGCTTTGACATAAAAATAATTTTTGCAAAGGTAAGAATACCGATCTTGGTAAAGCGGAAATGACCTTGTATTATTCAGAACGGAAGACTTTTTAGATATGAAGCCCAAAATAGATGCTGCCTAAAGTGTATTTAAACAAACCATTTTATCTAAATCTAAACACGAAACAAGCCTGAGCCTTTCGTTATTAGGTCCGAGAAGAACTCTAATAATTAAAAATATTGATGAGGAAACTGGTGAAAATTATTTTTTCACCACCTTTACATTCGTTGCAATTAGCCCTTTTTCGCCTTTTTCAACGTTAAATGTTACTTTGTTTTTCTCTCTAATCTTATCTACAAGGTTAGTTGTATGAACAAAAATCTCTTCGTTAGAATCTTTAACAGTTATAAACCCAAATCCTTTCTTTGCATTAAAAAATTTCACGGTACCTTCTTTCGTTTCCTTTTCTTTGTTAGAATTAAACAATTTATTTAAGAAATCTCTAATCATCTTTTTGTTTTAAATTTTATTATACTATTGTAAAAGCAACTTATTTCTATTTTGATATTGCTTTCGTTAATTAACACGACAAAAATAGTATAAATAATAGAGTATGTAAGAAACATGTGAAGATATCGTTGTTTCTTATGTTTTTTCGATTTAATGATTGATTGAATATGTATCTTTACAATCTTAATTAATAGTATTAAAACGCGTGCAACAGATAAAAGCTTATTTAGATCAATTAGCCACCATATCTCAATCAGATTGGGAGTTTTTTACATCTAAACTGCAACGTCGTGTGATTAAAAAGAAAGCTGTTTTTTTAAAAACAAACGTTATTGAGAACCATATTTCTTTTATAGAATCTGGTGTGGTACGTTTATATATTCCTAAAGAAGCGTCCGAAAAAGAAATAACTTTTGGTTTTAGCTTTAAAGATCAGTTTGTTAGCGCCTATGATTCTTTTCTAACACAAACACCTTCAGCATATCAATTACAAGCCCTTTCTGAAACGACACTTTTAAGTATCACTTACTCTGATTTACAAGATGTTTATAAAACCACACAAATTGGAAATTTAATAGGACGATTAACTGCAGAGCGCTTATTCTTATTAAAATCTAACAGAGAACAAAACTTATTGAATCTTACTGCAGAAGAACGGTATTTGAAGTTATTTAAAGAACGTCCTGAACTTTTAAAAATAATTCCTCTAAAATATATTAGTTCTTATATTGGTATAACAGCACAAGCTTTGAGCAGAATTAGAAAGCGTGTTTAGGTGATGTTTTGCGCTAAAGCTATTCGAATCATGTCATATTCAGTATTAAAAAAGTGACAAGTCTATTTTATATAAGCCCAATAGTAAGATGCGTCCTAAACGGGGTTAATAATTAACTTTTTATTTTATTAAGGTTAAGTTAAACTTAGCTATACAGCTCTATTTATTGATTTAGGTTCATTGTTTGGCACGTATTGTGCACTTATCTTTGTAAAAAAAGTTATGATTATAATCCTTTTTGTAGCAGTACTGTGGTATGGAGGTCTGTTTTTTCAGTCTTTCTTTTTGCATCGTTATGCAGCTCACCAAGTCTTTACAATGTCTAAAACCATGGAGCGTATTACTTTTGTGCTTACATGGATTTTTCAAGGTTCCAGTTATTTAAGTGCTTATGGTTACGGTATTATGCATCGTATGCATCACGCATATACTGATACAGAAAAAGATCCGCACTCACCATCTTTTGATGATAATGTGTTTGCTATGATGTGGAAAACCAAAACCATTTATCAAGATATTAACCAACAACGTATAGCGGTCGATGATCGTTTTACTAAAAACGTACCACAATGGAAAGCTTTTGATAGTTTTGCGAGTTCTCGTTTTTCCAGATTGTTATGGATTTCACTCTACATCTTATTCTTTGCCTTATTTGTAACATCATGGTGGCAATGGCTCTTATTACCAATCACATTTTTAATGGCACCAATACACGGAGTTATTATTAATTGGTTTGGTCATATTTACGGTTATGTAAATTTTAAAATGAAGAATACGAGTAAAAACCTTTTTCGTTTCGATTTTCTTATGATGGGTGAAGGTTATCATAATAATCACCATAAATATGCAAGTAGAGCTAATTTTGGTTACAAGTGGTACGAGATCGATGTTACTTATGTGATTATAAAAATATTAGATGCTTTTGGTGTTATTCAGTTAAAACCTATTAGAGTTAAAAAATAAATAAGTCTTAATTAAACCGTTAAGTTTATTGCTAAAAAAAGCCCGTCAGTAATGATGGGCTTTTACTTTAAACTTGAATTATATGTATTAAATAACTTTTACGTTTACTGCGTTTTATTCTTTTTTACTTTCTTAAAATCAAATTCAACTTCAGCACCTTCACAAATTTCTTCTACTAATCATCATAAATATACTAGTAGAACTAATATTGGTTATAAAAGGTAAGAGATCGATGTCACTTATGCGATTATAAAAATATAGATGTTTTTGGTATTATTCAGTTAAAGCCAATTAGAATTAAAAAATAAAGAACTCTTAATTCCTGTTCAGTTTATAGCTAAAAAAAGCCCATCATTACTGATGGGCTTTTACTTTAAACTTGACGTATATGTATTAAATAACTTTTACGTTTACTGCGTTTAATCCTTTTTTACCTTCTTCAAGATCGAATTCAACTTCATCGCCTTCACGAATTTCGTCTACTAATCCAGAAATGTGTACGAAGTGATCTTTGTCTACTCCTTCTTCAGTGATAAAACCAAATCCTTTGGCATCGTTGAAAAATTTTACTGTTCCTTTACTCATAATGTAATTTAATTTATAATACTTATTGAATTACAAAGATGGTGCCATTTTTTTTAACTATCAACATTTTAATTGAAATCTTTCATAATTTTTTATAGACGCCATAATCAGGATGTAAAAAACGAACTACAAACAGTCCAATATTTTCCGTTGAGCATTTTAATTACAAGCCAATGCGCTTTGTGGTTTAGTTACAATCAATTGTTTATGATTCAGTTTGAGATATATACTTCCAAAGCGATAAAAACGTATAAATCCCATTAAAATTAATTAACTTGTAGGTTTAAAAAATAAACAAGAACGCTTCAAAACTAAAAATGATATATACCGTTATTGATGTTGAAACCACAGGTAAAGGAAATCGAATGACTGAAATTTCGATTTTTAAATATGATGGTGAAACCGTTATAGATGAGTTTACAAGTCTCATTAATCCAGAATCTTTTATTCCTTCACATATAGTAGCACTCACAGGTATTGACAATGATTTGGTTGCAGATGCACCAGTATTTAAAGACGTTGCAGACGATATCTTAAATATTACAGAAGGCACTACTTTTGTGGCTCATAATGTTAATTTTGATTACAATATTATTAGTGGGGAGTTTAAACGAATTGGTGTCGATTTTAATAGAAAGAAATTATGTACTGTGAGATTATCTAGACGTTTATTGCCTGGGCATCGTTCTTACAGTTTAGGAAAACTATGTAATTCTCTTAATATAAACTTAGTAAACCGTCATCGCGCTCGAGGTGATGCAGAAGCAACAGTTATTTTATTCGAAATACTTTTACGTCAACCAGACACCGAAGTCGTTTTTAAAGAATTTTTAAACAAAAACTCTAGAGAAGGCACCTTACCTCCTAACCTACCTAAAGAAGTCTTTGAAGCTTTACCAAATAAGCCTGGTATCTATTATTTTAAAAATAAAAAAGGAACTATTATTTATGTTGGTAAAGCAATTGATATAAAAAAACGTGTACTAAGTCATTTCTATAGTAAAACAAAAAAATCTTTAGATATGGTTAGAGAAACAGGTGATATTGACTTTGAGGTTTCCGGAAGTGAACTTATAGCATTACTAATGGAAGATGCGGCAATAAAACATCATTTTCCAATGTATAATAAAGTGGCCAAGCGAACCATTCAATCTTTTGCTATTTTCTCTTATGAAGATAGAAAAGGTGTGTTACACTTGGCAACTAATAAAGGGAAATTGGTTCCTAATCCTATAATTACGTTCTTTAATGTTAGAGATGTACGCACCTATCTTGAAAATATATGTGTTCAACATAATCTCTGTCCTAAATACTGTCATTTACAAGAATCGGTTTCAGAATGCTCTCACTATAGTATAAAGAACTGTAAAGGGATTTGTAAAGATGAAGAATCCGTCGAAGATTACAATAATAGAGTGCTAGAAGCGATTCATAGTATTTCGGAACAAAAAGATAATATTGTAATTAAAGAAAAAGGTAGACATGTTAATGAAAAAGCCTTTATTCAGATTAAAAATGGCATCTATATTGGTTATGGTTTTATTGATAATGATGCCCAAATTACTCATAGCGATGATTTAAATACCTATATCATACCTCAGAAAGACAATATGGATATTCAGAAAATATTGAGGCAGCATGTATTAAAAAAAGACCTTGTGAAAAATCCAAAGTCAGCAGACAAACTAAAATCAAATCTTACCTTAAATCAAACCTCCTTCAACTTATAATAGAAATGAATAATACGTATAAAAAAACCATAGAAAACGCATACAATATCACCAAACCTCTTAAAGATCAAGGAGAATTGGCCACTTATATACCCGAATTGGCAAATATAAATCCATCAAAATTTGGGGTGCACATGACTAAAATAGATGGTACTAATTTTGGGTTTGGAGACCATTTAGAAAAATTCTCAATTCAAAGTATTGCAAAAGTCCTTTCGTTAGCATTAGCAGTTAAATTTCTTGGAGAGCGTATTTGGACACGCATAGATGTTGAGCCTTCTGGCACGAAGTTCGACTCGCTTCTGTTGCTAGAAACCTACAAGGGCATTCCTCGTAATCCATTTGTAAACTCTGGTGCTATTGTAATTTGCGATATTTTAATGTCTCATTTAGAAGATGCACGAAAAGAGTTTCTTGAATTTGTTAGAGAATTAAGTGATATCCCAGATCTTCAGTATTCTGATAAAATTGCTGATTCCGAAAAAGCAACAGGTTACAGAAACGTAGCCTTATGTAATTTTATTAAATCATTTGGGAATATTAAAAACGAACCTGCAGATGTTTTAGATTTTTATTTTGATATGTGTTCTTTAGAAATGAACTGCCAACAGTTAGCACATACCTTTTCTTTTTTGGCTAATGGTGGACGTAAATTCGATGGTACTAAAATTATATCCAGTAGCCAATCAAAACGAATTAATGCACTTATGCTCACTTGCGGATTTTATGATGAGTCTGGTGAATTTGCCTTTAAAGTTGGATTACCTGGTAAGAGTGGTGTTGGTGGTGGCATCGTCGCATTATATCCAAATAACTATACTATTGCAGTTTGGAGTCCTAAATTAAATAAAAATGGAAACTCTTTTAAAGGAATGAAATTACTCGAAGATGTAACGACACATTCAGAAATGAGTATATTTTAAGTGCTTAAATTACGATTTCAAAAACCATTTCAACTTTTATTTAGATAAATTCAAAAAAAGCCGCTATCGCTACCGTTCGATACGTTTTTTGGGTAAAAAACCTTATTTTGCATTGAAGCTAGCGTGTTTTCAAACTATTTTAATTACTGAAATCTTATACTAAAATATGGCATTAAAAATTGTAATATCTCACAAGACCACATACAAATATGATCGTAAAGTATCATTATCACCACATGTTTTTAGATTAAGACCAGCTCCACATTCTAGAACTCCAATAGAATCTTATTCTATAAAGATAACTCCAGAAAACCAGTTTTTTAATTGGCAACAAGATCCGTTTGGTAATTACGTGGCACGTTTGGTATTTCCCGATAAAACGGATGAATTGTCTGTAGATGTTGAGATTATTGCAGATTTAAAAACCATTAATCCTTTTGATTTCTTTATTGAAGAATACGCCGAAGAATTTCCTTTTAAATACACAGAAACAGTAATTAAAGAATTACAGCCTTATTTAGAAATTACAGATGATGGCGAATTATTACACGAATTTATTGAAACATTAGATTTTACACCTAGAAAAACCATCTACTTTTTAATTCATGTTAATCAAAAAATAAATGAATATCTAGGCTATAATATTAGAATGGATCCTGGTGTACAAACCTGCGAAGAAACTCTAGAAACCAAAAAAGGATCTTGTAGAGATTATGCATGGTTATTTGTACAGACTTTGCGTCAATTAGGCTTTGGTGCACGTTTTGTTTCGGGCTATTTAGTACAATTAAAGTCCGATGAGAAATCATTAGATGGTCCTTCTGGTCCTGAAGAAGATTTTACAGATTTGCATGCCTGGGCAGAAGTCTATTTGCCAGGTGCTGGTTGGATAGGTTTTGATGCTACCTCTGGGTTATTAGCTGGTGAAGGTCACATTCCTTTAGCTTGTACTCCATCTTTTGAAAGTGCATCTCCGGTTTCTGGTATGACTGATAAATGTGAAACAGAATTCTTTTTTGAAAACTCTGTAAAACGAATTTTTGAATCTCCAAGAGTTACAAAACCATACACTGAAGAGCAATGGAAAGACATTGATAAATTAGGCCAAAAAGTAGAACGCCAATTACAGAAAAATGATGTGCGCTTAACTATGGGTGGCGAGCCTACGTTTATCTCTATTGATGATTTAGAATCTCCAGAATGGAACACAGAAGCAGATGGTCCGCATAAACGTAAACTCGCAAAAGATTTATCCAAAAGGTTGCATCATGAATTTGGTAAAGGTGGTGTTTTACATCATGCACAAGGAAAATGGTATCCTGGTGAGCCGTTACCACGATGGCAAATAGAAATTTGTTGGAGAAAAGATGGCAGACCAATTTGGTATAATAAAAAATATCTAACCACTTATGCCGATGAATTTACAGTAGCACCTGGAACAGATAAGTTATTCTTAGAAACATTAACAAGCTATTTAGGCGTGTCGTCAGAACACATTATTCCTGGTTTTGAAGATGCATTCTACTTTTTATGGGAACATGGAAATTTACCAATAGACGTCGACCCTACTAAAGATAGAGACAATACTTTAGTAAAAAATAAATTAAAAGAAATTTTAGAGCAAGGCACCTCGACTCCTGTTGGTCATTTATTACCTTTAAATAGTACAGAAGGGAAATGGTTTACCAGCGAATGGGAGTTTAGAAGACAACACTTATTCTTAACTCCAGGGAATTCTCCAATGGGATTAAGGTTACCATTAACTTCCTTAATAGAAAAATCAGAAGACGAAGTTTTTCCGTCGTATGAACCCGATTTATTCTCTAAAAAGAAACGTTTACCTAGTTTTAGAGATCATGTAAAACGGAGACATAAAGACTTTGTAGAGAATGGATTAGATACTAATCGCCCTAAATACTTTGTGAGAACTGCGATTTGTTCAGAAATTAGAGATGACAAATTATATTTGTTTTTACCTCCTTTAGATTCGGCAGAGAACTTTTTAGATTTAATTGCTTCAATCGAATTTACAGCTAAAGCATTAAAAGTGCCTGTAATTATGGAAGGTTATGATCCTCCAAAAGACAACAGGCTAGAATCGCTTAAAATTACTCCAGATCCTGGTGTTATTGAAGTCAATGTACATCCTGTAACCAATTGGAAAGATTTATGTCACAATACATTCACGTTTTATGAGCAGGCAAAACGGTCTAGACTTGTGACAGAAAAGTTTATGTTAGATGGTAAACATACAGGAACTGGTGGTGGTAATCACGTGACTTTAGGAGGAACAAGTCCTTCGGATAGTCCTTTACTTCGCCAACCTAGTTTATTACGAAGTTTATTAACATTTTGGCAACATCATCCTGGATTAAGCTATTTATTCTCAGGGTCTTTTGTTGGGCCTACAAGTCAGGCGCCAAGAGTCGATGAAGCGCGACAAGATAGTTTGTATGAATTAGAAATTGCATTCAGTCAAATTCCAAAAGGAGGAGAAGTTCCATTTTGGTTAACAGATCGTTTATTTAGACATCTATTAACAGATTTAACAGGAAATACACACCGAGCAGAATTTTGTATAGATAAATTATACTCACCAGATTCGTCTACAGGACGTTTGGGTATTTTAGAATTACGTGGCTTTGATATGCCTCCACATCCTAAGATGAGTTTAGTACAAATGTTATTGGTAAGAACATTAGTCTCTTGGTTCTGGAAAAAACCATACGAACATAATTTAGTGCGTTGGGGAACAGAGTTACATGACAAATTTTTAATAGAACATTATGTAAGAGAAGATATCAAAGATATTGTGTCGCAGTTAAATAAAGCGGGATATCAGTTCGAAGAAGATTGGTTTAATCCATTTTTCGAATTTAGATTTCCGTTACATGGCATGGTAGAAATCAATAATATTCATTTAGAATTACGAGCAGGTATTGAACCTTGGAATGTTTTAGGTGAAGAAATGACAGGTGGCGGAACAGCACGATATGTAGATTCTTCATTAGAAAGATTGCAAGTAAAAGTGGCTAATTTTATTGATGAACGTTTTGTACTAACCTGTAATGGTGTAAAAGTGCAATTAAAAAATACAGGTGTTAAAGGTGAGTATGTAGCCGGAATTCGTTACAAAGCATGGAATCCATATTCTGCATTACACCCAACAATTCCTGCAGATACTCCTTTGGTTTTTGATATTGTAGATACTTGGAACAAACGTTCTATTGGTGGTTGTACATATTTTGTAGCGCATCCAGGCGGACGATCTTATGAAGCGTATCCTATAAATAGTTTTGAAGCTGAATCTAGAAGAATAAATCGTTTCTGGGAATTTGGACATACACAAGGGGAAATTAACCCTGTAGAAAACATAAATCAAGATACAGAACCATCAACAAGAACTGTTCATAAAAAAAGTAGCTCAAAACGTTTTTCTTATAAGGAATTACCAGTTAATTTTGAATTTCCTTATACTTTAGATTTACGTAGAAAATAGAACGCTATTGATGTTCATAATATGAAGACCCTAACAAAGACATTATTTGAGAATTATTTTTCAGTATCACCGAGTTACGATGAGTTGCTCACCTCTAAAATGAACATAAAAGACAATTGGAAAGTATTGTCCAAAAATTTATTAAAGATTGGACCTAAACATCTCGCTTTAAAACAGACCGAGATCGATTGGCTTTTAGCAGAAAATGGAGTTACTTATAATGTTTATAACGACCCAAAAGGATTAAATAGGCCATGGGATTTAAATGTGGTTCCTTTTATTATTCATAAAAAAGAATGGGATCGTGTAGAAAAAGGTATTCAACAACGTGCAGAAATTCTAAATCTTGTTTTAGAAGATTTATATGGAAAGCGAGAACTGCTTAAAAATGGAATTATTCCTCCAGAAGTTATATACGCTCACAGTGGTTTTTTACGTGCTTGTGATCAAATACAATATAAAAATTCAAAACAACTTTTAATATATGCAGCAGATCTTGCAAGAGGTCCAGATGGCAGAATGTGGGTTGTAAACGATAGAACACAAGCTCCTTCTGGTATGGGTTATGCTTTAGAAAATAGATTTTCTACAAGTAAAATTAGTCCAGAATTGTTTACAAATATCAATGTCACACAGCCTTCTAGTTTCTTTAACGACTTTAATCAGTTATTGCTAAATTCAGCATCCACTAATGTAGAAAGTCCAATGGTGGTGATATTAACACCAGGACCGCATAACGAAACTTATTTTGAACATGCGTATTTGTCGTCCTTTTTGGGTTACCCTTTAGTAAAAGGAAACGATCTCGTGGTAAGACACGGAAAAGTATGGTTAAAGTCTTTAAAAGGACTTAAACAAGTCGATGTTATTTTAAGACGTATAGACGACACGTTTATGGATCCTTTAGAATTAAGAGAAGATTCTTATTTAGGTGTTGCTGGTTTATTAGAAGCTGTACGATTACAAAATGTTACCATTGTAAATCCTATTGGTAGTGGTGTTTTAGAAAATCCGGCACTAATTCCTTTTATGGAAAATATCTGCCAATATTTTTTAAAAGAAGATTTAATTCTACCACAAATCGCTTCATGGTGGTGTGGACAGGAAAAAGAAAGAAAGCATGTCTTAAAAGATTTATCTTCTTTTGTGGTTAAACGCATAGACAGATCTAACAGAGAACACATTTATTTCTGTGAATTTTTAGATAAAAAGGCCCTTAAAAATCTGAAAAGAGAGATTTTAGAATATCCATATAAATTTGTAGCTCAAGAAAAAATATCATTTTCTACAGCTCCAAATTTTACAGAAAACAAATTAGAACCTCGTAAAATTTCATGTCGCACCTTTGCTATTGCTAAGGAAGATGGCTACAGTGTCATGCCTGGCGGTTTGGTTAGAGTGGCACCAGACAGTAAAGAATTATTTGTGTCTAACCAACGTGGTGGTACCAGTAAAGATTTTTGGGTGGTAAATGATGCTCCACAACCTATTTTACAAAATTATTCTTGGAACAAAACAAATTCTAGTCCATCTAGAGACATCAATGACGTTCCAAGTAATACCGCAGAAAATTTATTCTGGTCAGGGAGATATATTGGTAGAACCTTAGTTACTGCACGCTATTTAAGAATGGTTTTAAGCCAAATGACACATGCAGAATACAATGATAGAAAATCAGAATCTGAAAGCTTAAAAATATTATTTCAATCGATAACAAAAATTACATCGACGTTTCCTGGATTTATGTCAGAAGATCAAGATGTTTTATTACAACCGCTTAAAGAAATTAAAGCTATTATTTTAGACACCAATAAAATTGGAAGTTTTGCACAGTCCATGCAAAGTTTCAATACGTCTTATTATTCGCTTCGTAATTTATGGTCTAGAGATATGTGGCGCGTTTTTGATGGCATTCAAAAGCATATAGATAAATTACAGAAAGAAGACAGTTACTCAGTGTTTACTCTGACTAATTTCTTTGATAAAATTATTACCAGACTCATCGCTTTTATGGCGCTTACTGAAGAGAGTATTCTTGTTAGACAAGGCCTCTTACTCTATTTTATTGGTTTACAGCTAGAAATAAGTGCTATGAATATTGAAAAATTCAGAGCCTTATTAATTGTAAATTATGACGAAGAATTAGAATACGAAATTTTAGAATCGTTATTAAATAGTCATGAAAGTTTAAACATTTATAGATACAGTTACAACTCATATTTAAGTATCGAAAACGTTGTGAATTTAATAATTCTAGACAAAGAATATTCGAGATCTTTAACCTATCAAATGCATCGATTAAAAAAAGATATTGATAAATTACCTACAACAATAGAAAATAACGAATTAACAGCTTGCCAAGACCATATGAATCTTGTTATTTCTAAAATTGAAAGTTTAGATGTCTCAGAATTATTAATTATAGATGAAAAATCTAACATGCGCGAAAATATGGACAGTATGTTGTCTGATTTAAGCGATTTATTACACACCACATCGTTGTCTATTTCAGATACTTACTTTAATCATTCTCAACCACAAAAACAGTTGGTTAACAGAAACATTACCAATTAATATGATTTTTGATCTTTGGCATAAAACGAAATATACTTACGAAAACGGCGCGTCGTTTTGTCATAATTTAACCACGTTAAAACCTAAAAGCTTTGCAGGACAAAGACTTTTAGAATATAGTTTAGAGATTACGCCTACTCCAACTGATATTTCTGAACGCTTAGATTTTTTTGGGAATTCCGTCACACGGTTTTCAATTCAACAAAATCATAAAGAATTAATTGTTATTGCAAAAAGTAAAGTGTCTAGAGATTACAATGAACAGTGTAATGAAAGTGATTTTTCAAAAGGAAAAAAAATAACAATTAAAGAGACTTTAGAATATTTAAAAGGAACCGATTCAGAACGTATTGATGCACGACAATTTATAATGCCATCACCTTTAATTTCAAATACAAGTGAAGAAATTGAGGCATATGCAGCACTATCTTTTAAACCAGAACGTTCATTTTACGACGCTACCTATGAGTTAATGCAACGCATTTACACCGATTTTGATTTCGTACCTGGTTTTACAAATATTGCAACCCCTTTAAAAGATGTGATGTCTGCTAAAAAAGGGGTTTGTCAAGATTTTGCGCAAATAGCAATTGCGTGTGTGCGTTCTATGGGATTACCTGCAAAATATGTTAGTGGCTATATTGAAACGTTACCACCTGAAGGAAAAGAAAAATTAATTGGAACAGATGCATCTCATGCTTGGTTTTCTGTTTTTATACCAACATATGGTTGGGTCGATTTTGATCCTACAAATAATCAAATTCCCAAAAACCAACATATTGTTGTCGCACACGGAAGAGATTATTATGATGTACCTCCTTTAAAAGGAGTTATTTATAGTATGGGTAAAAATACAATGGAAGTGTCTGTAGATTTAAGACCTGCTGCATCTCATTTAAACCAAATGCAGAGTCAATCGCAACAGTAAAAATAGCAATTGAAATACTCTTTAAAACACGTTAGTTACAAAACCACCATCCGTTAAAAGAATCACAAAACATCTAATTAAATGGCTTATCCATTACAAGCTGTAATTTGTTTTAGTAACTTTGTGCTTAATTATGAAACAAATATCTCATAGAATAATGTCTTTAGTAATGGCATTTGTAGTCTTATTTTCTACAATGTCGTTTACGCTTAACATGCATTATTGTGGAGATACTTTAGTGGAAACGGCCTTATTCCATAAAGCGGAAGGCTGTGGCATGGCTATGGAAAAACCTTTATCTGAAGGTTGTACTATTACAAAAAAAGATTGCTGTAAAAACGAGCAGTCTGTAGTTGATGGCCAAGATGAACTACAACTGTCTTTAGAAAACATCACTTTAGAACAGCAGCTTTTTATAGCTTCATTTGTTTATACTTACATTAATCTTTTTGAAGATTTTGATACTAATATCTCAACTTTCGAAGATTATAAACCTCCACTCGTCCGAAAGCAAATCTTCAAGCTTGACGAGACCTATTTAATTTGATTTTTAAATTTTAGACTGTATGATCCTGTGATTTATTTCATTAGGATGATTTCTTGTATTCGGTGTTGTCGTAACACCGATGTCTAACTGTTTAATAATCAAAACTAATGCTAAATAAAAGCATCAAATTTCTAATAGAAAACAAACTCGTTGCCGTACTTCTACTTTTTCTTTTTGTAGGATGGGGAACTGTAAACGCACCTTTTAATTGGGATACGGGATTTTTACCAAATGATCCAGTAGTTGTAGATGCCATTCCGGATATTGGTGAAAACCAACAAATTGTGTTTACCAAATGGGATGGCCGTTCTCCACAAGATATAGAAGATCAAATTACGTATCCTCTAACCTCTTCCCTACTCGGTATTCCTGGAGTGAAAACCGTACGTAGTTCTTCTATGTTCGGCTTCTCTAGTATTTATATCATTTTTGAAGAAGATATTGAGTTTTATTGGAGTCGTAGTCGCATCCTCGAAAAATTAAATTCCTTACCAAGCGGCTTATTACCAGAAGGAGTGAATCCTGCTTTGGGACCTGATGCTACAGGTTTAGGTCAGATTTATTGGTACACTTTAGAAGGTCGTGATGAAAACGGAAACGTTACTGGTGGTTGGGATTTACAAGAGTTACGTAGCATTCAAGATTACTATGTAAAATATGCTTTATCGTCTGCAAGTGGTGTCTCTGAAGTGGCCTCTATTGGTGGTTATATTCAAGAGTATCAGGTGGATGTTAATCCAGAATTGATGCGTCAATACAACATTGATTTAAGCCAAGTTGTAAAAGCAGTTAGGGAAAGTAATAAGGATATTGGTGCGCAGACTTTAGAAATTAATCAAGTAGAATATTTAGTGCGTGGTTTAGGTTATGTAAAATCTATTGAAGATATAGAAAATGCTGTTGTTACTTCAGAAGATTTTACATCCATTAAAATTAAAGACATTGGTAAAGTATCATTAGGTCCTGCTACTCGTAGAGGATTATTAGATAAGGAAGGTGCAGAAGTTGTTGGTGGTGTTGTAGTGGCTAGATATGGTGCCAATCCTATGGAAGTGATTACCCATGTAAAAGCCAAAATAGAAGAATTAAAAGGAGGTTTGCCTTCTAAAGTATTAGCTGATGGACGCACCTCACAATTAACGGTTATTCCTTTTTACGATCGTACAGAGCTTATTGTAGAAACTTTAGACACACTTAGTGAAGCTTTAACCTTAGAGATTTTGATTACTATTTTAGTTATTATTATCATGGTATTTAATCTTAGGGCTTCTATATTAATATCAGGCTTATTACCTGTTGCAGTGCTCATGGTATTTGTAGCCATGAAGGTATTTGGTGTAGACGCTAATATTGTAGCGCTTTCAGGTATTGCAATAGCTATTGGTACTATGGTTGATGTTGGCGTTATACTTTCCGAAAACATCATCAGGCATCTGGACGAAGATGATGGTAAATTATCCATAAATACAGTTGTTTATAATGCCACAGCAGAAGTCTCTGGTGCTATAGTTACAGCCGTAATGACCACGATAATTAGTTTCATTCCAGTCTTTACTATGATTGGTGCAGAAGGGAAATTATTTAGACCATTGGCTTTTACAAAAACCTTTGCGTTAACCGCTTCAATTATTGTGGCTTTATTTTTAATTCCCCCATTTGCAGCGTTTCTATTTAAGAGAAAAAGTATTAAAAAGCATTTTAGTTATCTTCTAAATAGCGTCTTAATTGTTGTTGGAATTATAGGTGTTGTTTATGGTTATTGGTTCTCATTACTTTTAATAGGATTTGGAATCACAGGTGTTTTAAAGCTTAAAGAAATAGTTAACGACAAACGCGCTAATCTTTTAAATATCATTATCTCTGTATCTGCAATAATTATCTTATTGGCTGAATACTGGAGACCTTTAGGAGTCGATAAAAGCATCTTTTGGAATCTCATTTTTGTGAGTGTTATATGTTTTGGATTGTTAGGTGTTTTTACGTTATTCAGAAGATATTACACACGTATTTTAAGATGGTGTTTAGATCACAAGTTGCTATTCTTATCGGTACCAACAGCCATTGTTATTGCCGGTTTTTTCATCATGAAAAATACAGGTAAAGAGTTTATGCCATCATTAAATGAAGGTTCCTTTTTGTTAATGCCAACCTCAATGCCACATTCTGGTGTTGAAGAGAACAAACGTGTTTTACAACAATTGGATATGGCTGTAGCCAGTATTCCAGAAATTAAAACCGTTGTTGGTAAAGCTGGCAGAACAGAATCTGCTTTAGATCCTGCACCATTATCAATGTATGAGAATATGATTCAGTATAAACCTGAATATATGCTGAATGCAGATAGAGAACGTCAACGCTATAAGGTTAATTCAGGTGGTTATTTTGTTCAAAAGGATAATAAATTAATTATTAATCCTAATGCTCCTGTAGGTGATGATGCTAATCCGAATGAAATTGTAAATAGCATTGATGCATTAAGAGTAAAACGAGAACAATTAATTGAAGACAATGATGGTAAGTTCTATCGTAATTGGAGACCAGAGATTAAATCACCAGATGATATTTGGAAAGAAATCATAAGAGTAACCCAATTACCAGGAGTGACGTCAGCACCCAAATTACAGCCCATTGAAACTAGACTTGTAATGCTTCAAACAGGTATGCGAGCGCCTATGGGAATAAAGGTGAAAGGTCAAGATTTAAAACAAATTGAAGCCTTTGGAGTTCAATTAGAAAACATATTAAAACAAGCTGAAGGTGTTAAACAAGAGGCTGTATTTGCAGATCGTATTGTTGGTAAACCCTATTTACTAATTGATATTGATAGAGCGAAAATTGCTCGTTATGGCATTTCTATACAAGTTGTACAAGATGTCTTAAAAGTTGCTGTTGGCGGCATGGTGTTAACGCAAACCGTCGAAGGTCGAGAACGCTATGGTGTACGTGTACGTTATCCAAGAGAATTACGAGCCAATCCAACCGATTTAGAGCAAATTTATATTCCAGTTGCTAAAGGCAGTTCTGTTCCATTAAGTGAATTGGCTACCATTCGTTACGAGCAAGGTCCACAAGTTATAAAAAGTGAAGACACCTTTTTAGTGGGTTATGTATTATTTGACAAGTTAGATGGTTTTGCAGAAGTGAGTGTGGTTGAAAATGCACAAGCCCTAATTCAACAAAAAATTGATTCAGGAGAATTGATCGTACCAAAAGGGATCAACTATAAGTTCACTGGAACCTATGAAAATCAATTACGAGCAGAAGACACATTATCAGTTGTTGTGCCTTTGGCTTTAGCCATTATTTTTCTGATTCTATATTTTCAATTCCGTTCAGTAGCGACTTCTCTTATGGTGTTTACAGGAATTGCAGTCGCGTTTGCAGGTGGTTTTATTATGATATGGCTTTATGGTCAAAATTGGTTTTTAAACTTTAATGTCGCTGGAGAAAATATGCGCGACTTATTCCAAATGCATCCCATTAATTTGAGTGTTGCTGTTTGGGTTGGGTTTATTGCTTTATTTGGTATTGCCACAGACGATGGTGTTGTTATGGCTACCTATTTAACGCAAACCTTCGATAGAAATACACCAGAAAACAAGAAAGAGATTAGAGCATCAATTGTAGAAGCAGGAGAAAAACGTATTCGTCCTTGCTTAATGACTACCGCAACTACCATATTGGCGTTATTACCTGTATTAACATCAACAGGACGTGGAAGCGACATTATGATTCCTATGGCTATTCCAAGTTTTGGTGGCATGCTCATCGCTTTAATTACCTTATTTGTGGTTCCAGTATTATACAGCTGGAAACAAGAATTTCAACTTAAAAGAACCGTAAAATGAAACATAAAAAGTTTAATATAAAATTAGTTTTAGCTCTTGGTTATTGCTTGTTGAGCCTTTTTGTTAATGCGCAACAGTTAGAAACGTACATTGAAGATGCTTTAGCAAATAGTCCAGAAATTCAAAAATTTGAATTGCAACATCGTATTGCAACAGAAAAAGTGACTGAAGTTAACTCACTGCCAAATGCAGAATTTAGTGCTGGTTATTTTGTCTTAGAACCAGAAACACGAACAGGAACACAGCGTTTTAAAGTATCGGCAAAGCAAATGATGCCTTGGTTTGGAACCCTTACATCGCGCGAAAATTATGCAAGTGCTTTGGCAGATGCCAAATATGAAGACATTGTAATAGCACAACGAAAATTAATGGTTTCCGTATCGCAATCTTACTATAAACTATATGTAAATAAAGCCAAACAAACTATTTTATTAGAAAACAGCAAACTGCTTAAAACCTATGAAACGTTGGCTTTAACATCTATTGAAGTTGGAAAAGCTTCAGCTGTAGATGTTTTAAAATTACAAATACGTCAGAATGAATTGGAGCAACTAAGACACGTTTTAGAACAGCAATATTTAGCAGAACAAACCACTTTTAACAAGCTTTTGAATAGAGACAAGAATCTTGAAATTGATGTTGTTGAAGCCCTGATCTTGCCATCCAAAGATTTTGAAATTGCGACTAAAAATCTAGCATTACATCCTGAATTATTAAAATACGATAAACTGTTTCAATCGGTAGCGCAATCCGAATTAATGAATCAAAAAGAAAGTCATCCTTCATTTGGTTTTGGATTCGATTATATTAATATTCAAGCAGGCTCAGACATCACGTTTAGTGAAAAAGGAAAAGATATTTTCATGCCCACCTTATCGTTATCTATTCCTATTTTTAATAAGAAATATAAATCGAAAACGAAGCAAAACGAATTAGAACAACAGGAAATTGTTGTACAAAAACAAGAACGCTTAAATACTCTGGAAACACACTTAGATGAGGCTGTAAATGAAAGGATTTCAGCACGTATAAGTTATAATACGCAGACCAAAAACCTTAAGCAAGCTAAGGATGCAGAAGACATACTCATTAAAAGTTATGAAACAGGAACTATAGATTTTAATGATGTCTTGGATATTCAGGAATTACAATTAAAATTTCAGATGAATCAAATTGAATCTGTTAAAAGCTATTATACACAAACTACAATTATTAATTATTTAACACAGCACTAATGAAACATACATATCACATACACGGAATGACCTGCAACGGTTGTCGCAGTCATGTTGAAGACACACTTTCAAAAGTAAAAGGTGTTTCTAAAGCTTCGGTAGATTTAGAAAAAGCAGAAGCTAACATAGAAATGGAATCTCATATTTCACTAGAGACCTTTCAAGAGGCATTAAAAAATGATGGAGGAAGCTATAGCATTCATAAATTAGGAGAACAGCATCATATCAAAGTAGAAAAGGAACCGCAACAAAAAGGAAAAGGAACAGGTACGTTTTATTGTCCTATGCATTGTGAAGGCGAAAAAACATATGATAAATCAGGCGATTGTCCTGTCTGTGGAATGGATTTAGTTGAAGAACAAAATCTATCTACAACTTCTTCAGAACAATGGACGTGTCCCATGCATCCAGAAATAATTGAAGATGAAGCTGGTGCTTGTCCTAAATGCGGAATGGATTTAGTACCAATGGAAGCTGATAGTTCAGCAGAAGAGAAAACCTATAAAAAATTAGTAAAGAAGTTTAAGATTGCAGTTGTATTCACATTACCGATTTTCTTAATCGCTATGAGTGAAATGCTGACTAACAATCCACTGTATGACATCATGGAACAAAAATACTGGAATTGGATTCAGTTCGCTTTATCCATTCCTGTTATTTTTTATGCGACGTGGATGTTTTTTGAACGTGCCTATAAAAGTATAAAAACATGGAATCTTAATATGTTTACACTCATTGGTATAGGTGCAGGTGTCGCTTGGTTATTTAGTGTTTTTGGTATGTTTTTTCCTGATGTCTTTCCTAGTCAGTTTAAAACAGAATCTGGAGCCGTTCACGTCTATTTTGAAGCAGCAACTGTCATCCTAACATTGGTGCTTTTAGGACAGCTTTTAGAAGCTCGTGCACATAGTAAAACCAATTCGGCAGTAAAGGAACTATTAAAATTAGCACCCAATAAAGCTATAAAAATAGTAGATGGCGAAGCTATTGAAGTAACCATTGATGCTATTGAATTAAATGATATTCTAAAAGTAAAACCAGGCGATAAAATTCCTGTGGATGGTTCAATAACAGAAGGAGATACAACCATTGATGAGTCCATGATTACAGGAGAGCCAATTCCTGTTAATAAAACAGTAAATGATAAAGTAAGCAGCGGAACAATAAATGGTAATCAATCATTTTTAATGAAAGCTGAAAAAGTAGGAAGCGATACACTACTCTCTCAAATCATTCACATGGTTAACAATGCAAGTCGTAGTCGTGCACCAATTCAAAATTTAGCTGATAAAGTATCCGGTTATTTCGTGCCTGTTGTGGTTATTATCTCTTTACTAACTTTTGCAATTTGGGTAATTTGGGGACCAGAACCTGTTTATGTGTATGCTTTTGTAAATGCTATTGCTGTTTTGATAATAGCTTGTCCTTGTGCATTAGGATTGGCAACACCTATGTCTGTAATGGTTGGTGTTGGTAAAGGTGCTCAAAATGGTGTATTGATTAAAAATGCAGAAGCTCTTGAAAAGATGGATAAGGTTACGACACTAATTGTGGATAAAACAGGAACAATCACTGAAGGAAAACCAACGGTTGTAACAGTCGGTTCTTTTAATGCTGAGTTTAGCGAGAATGAAATTCTGAAATATATTGTTTCATTGAATAAAAACAGCGAACATCCCTTAGCCGAAGCTACTGTTAACTATGGAAAAGAACAAAACGCAGAAATTTTAAAATCAGAAGCATTTAGTGCAGTTACAGGTAAAGGTGTAGAAGCTACTATTAATAATAAAATGGTGGCCTTAGGAAATCCTAAGATGATGGATTATGCCAATGCTGAGATAACCTCGAAAATGGAGGAAGTAGCTAAAACCTATCAAAAGCAAGGGAAAACAGTTTCGTTTTTATCAATTGATAAAATGGTTACTGGTTATGTAGTCATCGGTGATAAAATTAAGGAAACTAGCGCTAAAGCTATTAAGGAGCTTCAAAACAATGGTATTGAAGTCATTATGTTAACAGGCGATAATCACGATACAGCACAAGCAGTAGCAACAGAACTAAATCTTACCGATTTTAAAGCCAGTATGTTACCTGAGGACAAACTTAAAGAAGTCGAAAAACTACAGGAAAAAGGAAAAGTGGTTGCTATGGCAGGCGATGGTATTAATGATGCACCAGCATTGGCCAAAAGTGATGTCGGTATTGCGATGGGAACCGGAACCGCTGTGGCTATAGAAAGTGCAGTAATCACTTTGGTAAAAGGTGATTTACATGGTATTGTTAAAGCGAAAAATTTAAGTCATGCTGTGATGAAAAATATTAAGCAAAACTTATTTTTTGCACTTATTTATAATACCGTAGGGATTCCTATTGCTGCAGGTATATTATTCCCATTTTTTGGAATTTTACTATCACCAATGATTGCAGCATTAGCCATGAGTTTTAGTTCGGTTTCTGTAATCGTGAATGCATTAAAACTAAGAAATATTAAAATATAACAAATGAAGAGATATATAATCTACATAGGCGTATTAGCTGCAGGTATTTTGTTAGGATGGTTACTTTTTGGAGGTGAATCAAAGACTAAAACAGAACACCATCACGAATCTGTAGCAGAAACGAATGCAATGTGGACCTGCTCTATGCATCCACAAATCATGCAACCAGAAGCTGGAGATTGCCCTATTTGTGGTATGGATTTAATTCCTGCAGCGAGCAGTACAGAAGGCTTATTAGCAGACCAGTTTAAGCTTACCGAAAATGCTATGGCATTGGCAAACATTCAAACCTCTATTGTTGGGAATGGTAAAACAGAAGATAATGCCATTAAGCTATCCGGAAAGATTGTAGAAAACGAAGACAATTTGGCGATTCAACCTGCTCATTTTAACGGAAGAATAGAAAAATTATTTGTTAAGTCTTTAGGCGAAAAAGTAACTAAAGGTCAGGCTATTGCTCAAATATATTCGGCAGATTTAATTGCTGCACAACAAGAATTAATAACCACTTATAGTATACGAGAATCGCAACCAGAACTTTACAAAGCTGTGCGTAACAAATTTAAAAACTGGAAAATTCATGGTTCGCAATTAGATGACATTCTAAAAACAGGACACGTAAAAACGAGTTTCACTATATATTCTCACGTTTCTGGTGTTGTTACTGAAATAGCTGTTAGTGAAGGAGCGCATATTATGGATGGAAAACCCATTTTTAAAGTGGCTAACCTCTCTACCGTTTGGGCCAATTTTGATATTTATGAAAATCAAATCGATTTAGTTAAAAAAGGTCAAGAGATTTTAATCGTCACCAATTCATATGCTCATAAAGAATTTAAAGCTAAAGTCGATTTTATAGATCCTGTTTTAGATACACAAACACGAACTGTAACCTTAAGAGCTGTTCTTAACAATAAGGATACTATTTTTAAGCCAGGTATGTTTGTTGAAGGCACAATTAAAGTAACATCTACAGGTAAAACACAAGTAGTAACCATACCATCATCTGCAGTTTTATGGACAGGAGAACGTTCTGTTGTGTATTTAAAAACAAACCCTAATCAACCTGTTTTTGAAATGCGTAAGATTACATTAGGCAATCAAATGGGTGAGAATTATGAGGTTATAGAAGGCTTAAGCAAAGGCGATGAGATTGTAACCAATGGAACATTTACAGTAGATGCTGCCGCTCAATTACAAGGAAAAAAATCAATGATGAATAAAGAAGGTGGCAATGTAATAACAGGCCATGAAGGACATCTTGGAATGGGAAGTACGACTTCAAAAAGCAATGTGAATCATTCTAATATAAATGAAAGAATGAACGTGTCAACAAGTTTTCAAAATCAATTAAAAGTCGTTTTTAATGATTACATCAAAATAAAAGATGCTTTAGTTAAAGACGATTCAAATAAGGTAATGTTAGCATCTAAAATCCTATTGGATCATTTATCTCTAGTCAATATGAAACTATTAACAGATAAAGACACTCATAACCATTGGATGTCCTTAGAAAAAGGATTAAAAGCATCAGCAAGTTCGATTTTAAAGACGTCTAAAATTGCAGAACAGAGAGCTTATTTTAAAAGCCTATCTTCAGATTTAACTAATATGATTGAAGTCTTTGGTATCAATGAAAAGGTGTATCATCAATTTTGTCCTATGGCAGATAAAAATAAAGGTGGTTATTGGTTGAGTAAAGAAGAAAAAGTAATTAATCCTTATTTTGGTGATGCAATGATTACCTGTGGCGAAGTAAAACAAGCGATAAAATAATAAATCAAATAGTAACAATTAAATTTTTAAACAATGAACAAAGTATTTTTAAGTCTAGCAGTAATAGCTGTAATCAGTTTAACAAGTTGTAAAAACGAAACCAATCAAGAAAGTGAAACAACAGCGACAGAGGTTTCTAAAGAAATGGCTACGGCAGATATTTCTTTTGGAGTTAGAGGAAATTGTGGCATGTGTAAAAGTACCATTGAAAAAGCGGCTAATGCAGTTAAAGGTGTGTCTAATGCAACTTGGGACGTAGATAAAAAGAAAATAGATGTATTTTTTGATGATAGTAAAACAGATGCTATGGCAATTCACAATGCAATCGCAGCATCAGGTTATGATACAGAAAAGGTTGCAGGAAACGAAGATGCTTATAATGACTTACCAGGATGTTGTAAATATGATCACGCAATGGCTATGAATCAATAATATTAGAAATAAGTACACTACATGTAATAAATATAGCCATATAAGCGTCCTATACCCAAGACGCTTATATGGCTATTTACGTTGTACTAATAGAAGACGATGAATAAATCGTAATTTCTCAATAATATCAGGAGAAATCACAAAAGGGTAAACATCTGGTATTCCCATCGCTCTATTAATACTATTTACGGCTAAAGATAGCGGCACACACTTTCTTACAATAACGTCAAAGTTTTCTTTGGTATAAGGATCAAATGACACTTTTGTTTTTAATACTTTATTTTTAAATTTTGGTTTAACATGAAGCTGAAAAAAATAGGCCGTTTCTACCATATCCATAATATGTAAATAATGTGCCCAAGTTTCTGCCCAATCTTCCCATGGATGCGAAGTCGCATATTTACTAATATGAGAAGTTTGCCAATCTTTATGGTCTTTTATCTTATAATAGTCTTGTAATGATTCCGAATAATTATCTTGTTCATTCCCGAAAACGGCTCTGAATTCATCTAAAACCTTAGGATTATCTCGTACTAATCGATTCCAAAAATAATGACCAACTTCGTGTCTTAAATGGCCAACCAATGTTCTATAAGGTTCTCGTAATTGCTTTCTAGCCTGCTCTCTTAAAACAGAATCTCCTTCTCTTATTAAAATAGTAATGACACCATTGGCATGGCCTGTCATTAATTTTGCATTGTTTTGTTTCGCTACAAAATCAAAGCACAAACCATCATCTTGGCGTAATTTACTTGGTAATGCTAAGTTGAATTTTTGAAGCTGATAAATTAAACGGTGTTTCGCTATTTCAAGGTTTTTCCAATTATCGTAATTATCAGATTCTGGGTTAGAAAGATTAGGAATCGTTCTGTTTAATTGACAAGCACTACAATAGTCTTCAGGGTCATCTTTTTCAAGAATCCAGTTACAAACATCATAGTCTCTGTTTTTGCAATATTTATACGCAATACCTTCACGATCCGAAATAAGAGAATCAGCAGTATGATTAAATGTAAGCATCATTCGATCTGAAGCTCTATAACCAGTTAAATGATTACAGGTATCACAGGTATAATTTTCAAAAAACACAGAGGAATTACAATTTCCACATTGAAATATTTTCATCGGTAACGTCTATTATTTAGTATTGCAAAGATCAACTATTTACTTATATTTTTTCTATCGAAAGTTGCGTTGTTAATGTTGAAGAAGCACTACCACGAATACCTCCTGAAACTGGCATCGTTTGTTCAAAAAATGCACTCGAAGCTATTGGAATATGGGTGTTTCCTGTTAAAACTCCATGACTAGGATCTAAGCCTAACCAACCAGTTCCTGGCAAAAAAACTTGAACCCAAGCATGCAATTCATATTGAGGAAAATCCATATCAAAATAGTAGTAACCACTAACAAAACGGGCAGCAATACCTTGTTGTCGTAATAAGTGAATTTGCATCCAAGATAAGTCACGACAAGATCCTTGTTTTAATTGAAAGGTTTCATCTGGTAATAAAGGGGAACCAATTTCCCTATAAATCACATTAAAATCATCATGTAATTGTTTCGTTAATAATGAGATATATTGTGTTGTATTATAAGAACAGGCTTTTTGAAGTGCTGCACCATAATCTATTAAGGCTTGAGAAATAGGTTGAACTTCTAATGCCGAAAACAATAATTTTTTCTGAAGATCATTATATTGAAACGGAAGTTGATTAAATTGTTCTGGATAGATTAAAAAATCGAACGGATTAAAAGCACCAATCTTAAGAACACTTGTGCTTGTAATACTCAAAGTATTGGTCATACCTTCAAACCACGCGAATTCTACACCATTATTCTCTTCATCTCGGATGCTTTCAAGACCTTCTGGTTTTGGGTAAATGTCTATTGAAAAATCTACAATAGCAATACAAGCCGTTGGTCTAGAACGAAACCTTAAATAATGCGGTTCTAGAAATACATCTGAATCAAAAACATAATCGGTTTGGTGTCGTATTTTTAATGTCATTGGTAAGCTAATCTAGCTTTTTAATTGATTAAGAGTTGATAACGAAGGTGATTCTAGTTAACTTATATGTGGTTCTATTGAAAAAAAGGCGTCATAGATAGACGAAGATATAGCATTCAATTTACCTTGAATATCATCGAGATACTCATGCATGCCTTTTTCAATAATATCATGAATATCTGTATATTCTAATTGTGCTTTTAAGGCTCCTAATTGTTTTTGAGCTGTATTGCTATAACCAAAAGAACTCCCAGATAAGCGCACTATAGATTTTTCTGCACTGATCAAACAACTCAGAATAGATCTTGGGAAATCCGTATCTAAAATCAAGAACTCTGCAATACAAGATGAGCTTAATTTACCATATTTTTTACGATACATATCATAAGCACTTACCGATTTTAAAAGTGCTGTCCATTGTATTAAATCTAACGACGAACCTACTTGCTTGGCAGAACCCAATAATAAATGGTATTTCACATCTAAAACGCGAGAGGTCTTATCTGCACGCTCTAAAAACTGTCCTAATTTCGCAAAATCCCAACCTTCATTTCTGGATATGGTGGCATCATACATACCATATAACAGCTGACAACCATTTTTGATATCGTTAAAAAAATGCCGAACATCTCCATTATTAAAGCGCTTCTGTTTCGAAGTCTCTTTTACAAGATAATACAATGCATTAATTTGTTCCCAAACTTCTTTGGTGATTTCGGTTCTAATAGCACGTGCATTTTCTCTTGCATTTACAATGCAATTATAGATAGAATTTGGGTTCTCTGCTTCAAAAGCCATAAAGTGTATGACTTTAGTTTTCTCTACTTTTCCGTGTAACGAATCGTACAATGGCCAATCTCCTGTAATAACCACAAGTGGTTTCCATTGTTGCTCTTCATTTGGAGATAATTCTAACGATAAGTTAAAATTTACATCCATAAAACGTGCGTAATTCTCTGCACGTTCAAGATACCTGTTCATCCAATATATAGTGTTTGCGACTCTTCCTAACATAGCTTTAATTTTAACGGTTTAATACCCAAGTATCTTTACTTCCACCTCCTTGAGACGAATTAACTACAATAGACCCTTTTTTAAGTGCCACACGTGTTAACGCTCCGGGAATAATTTTAATATCATCTCCAAAAAGCGCGTATGGTCTTAAATCTACATGACGACCTTCTATCGTGTTCTCTTCCGTTATCGTTGGAACACGCGATAAATTAATCATCGGTTGCGCAATGTAATTTCTTGGTTTTTGTTTAATTTTTGCTATAAATTCTTCTTGTTCTTTTTTAGTGGATTTAGGACCAATTAACATCCCATAACCACCAGAAGCATCGGTTTGCTTCACCACCAATTTAGCAATGTTTTCAATGACATATTTGCAATCACTTTCTTCTGCACAGATATAGGTCTTTACATTAGGTAAAATCATATCTTCTCCCAAATAGTATTTTATAATTCTTGGAATGTAAGCATATACAGCTTTATCATCTACAACTCCAGTTCCTGGTGCATTTACTAAGACAACATTACCTTTTAAATAGGCTCTAAATAAACCTGGTGTTCCTAATAATGACTGCTTATTAAAGACTTCAGGATCTATAAAATCATCATCTACACGACGGTAAATAACATCTACACGTTGTAAACCATTAGTGGTAATCATGTAAACAATATCGTTTTTAACAATTAAATCACGACCTTCTACCAACTCGGCACCCATTTGTTGTGCTAAATAAGAGTGTTCAAAATAAGCCGAATTGTAAGTTCCTGGTGTTAAAACAACAACGGTTGGGTTATCCACTTCTGAAAGTGATTCTAAGGTATCTCTTAAAATATGCGTGTAATTATTAACAGGTCTTACATCTAGTTTTTCAAACAGCTCAGGAAACGTACGTTTTAGAATTTCTCTGTTTTCTAACATATAAGAGACACCAGAAGGACATCTTAAATTATCTTCCAATACATAATACTGACCATCTCCTCCTTTTATAAGATCCGATCCTGTTATATGGCACCATACATCTTTAGGCGGTTTAAAACCTTCCAATTCTTTTAAATACGATACGCTTGAAAAAATCATTTCTTTCGGTATAATCTTGTCTTTTAATACCTTTTGATCATTATAAATATCTTGAATAAACAAATTTAAAGCTCTAATACGTTGCTGTAAACCTTTCTCTAAATGTGTCCACTCTTTATTATTAATAATTCTAGGGATAATATCTAAATGTAGAATTCGCTCTACACCTTGATTATCGTTATAGACATTAAAAGTCATACCTAGAGAAAGCTGAGACCGATCTGTAGCATGTTGAAGATTCTTGAGTTTCCTAATACTCATTTTCTCAAGCCGTTCTAAAAATAATTGGTAATTGGGTCTAACAACATTATTTTCATCAAACATTTCGTCGTGAAAACCTTTGGTGTCGTAAGCAGATAAATCTAGTTTTGGCATAAGCGTTTTAGTATGTGGCTTTTTTAAACAGCTTCTATAATGGTACACCATGCATAAATGCTGTGTAACTTATAGTAGCGTTAAGTTAATAAAATATAGTGAGAACGTTTTAGTGGTATTTGTACCCTAACAAATTACAAAAAATATTAACTAGAAACTAATAATAGAATTCACTTTGCGATTCCGGTAATTATGAATAACAAAAAATATTAAAACAGAAATATTGTATTCCTATAAATGAGATTTCTTAAATTTTTTTTTAAACATATCTCATAATAATAACAAGAAAAAGCGCATTATAAATACTTTTGAAGTTAAAATGAATGGAATAATACAATGATTTTGATACGTACTAACAGATGCAATACATCAAGTCGAAAAAAAAAACCCGTTTTCACGGGATTCCTTATAGTAACTTATAATTGTGTAATGGTTAATACTTAAGATCGTTAAGAAACGTATTAACGCTCTCTTTAGTTTCTCCAGTACGTTTTTGAATTTTTCCTAATAACTCATCTTCTTTACCCTCTACGTAATCAAGATCATCATTAGTGAGTTCTCCCCATTTCTGTTTCAATTTTCCTTTAGCAATATTCCAATTACCTTTCGCTTTATCTTGCCATGGTTTCGACATAATTTTTTTGAGTTTTAAAGTTAATGTAAATCGCTATGACTTACTAGAGCAAAGTTATCTTATACATGAGGACTTCCTTGACACAATCAAAATAGATATTGCCTCATTTAATTAAAAACTCTTATATACCTTCATGGCACTGTATCAGCCTATTATTCTATTTTATAGGTAAACACAAACCTTTGTTAAAAAAAAGAATGAACGTTCATTTTTACATATATTTGTAGCAGATTTAAAACATAATGGCAAAGCTTCAAAAAAGTATAGACAAACGTAATGCCCTAGTTAAGGCAACTATAGAACTTGTAAATAATAACGGGTTCCATGCGACTCCTATGAGTAAAATTGCTAAAATGGCTAATGTCTCTCCTGCTACTATTTACTTGTATTTTGAAAACAAACAAGATTTATTAAATCAAACTTATGTAGACGTAAAAGCAGAATACACCAATTATGCATTTGCGACTTATGATACCAATATGGAAGTTGAGGCTGGTTTCGAATTAATTTGGAAACGCATCGCCCATTTCAAACTAAAGGAATGTGAAAATGCTATGTTTTTAGCACAATGCGATAACACACCAATTATCGACGAAGACAGCAGACAAGAAGGTATTAAGCATTTGCAACCACTACTCGACCTCTGGGATCGTGGTAAAAAAGAAGGCATTATAAAACCAATGACTAATTACATGTTATATGCTTACGCTATTAATCCGTTGTCATTTTTAATGATGTCCGAACAACGCGGAGCCATGAAATTAGATCAATCACATTTAGAAGAGGCTTATCAATCGGCTTGGAGTAGCATAAAAGTATGTCAATAACATGAAAAAAATAGCAATCATATTAGGGGCTACTGGATTAACCGGAAATAGTTTACTTCAAAAATTAATTGAAGATGAACGTTACGATCAGATCAAATTATTCTCGCGTTCTAAAATTGAAGGTTTACCTAATAAAGTAACACAGTATATAGGCGATCTTTTGCAGCTCGACCAATTTAAAGCAGACTTTACAGCAGACGAAGTGTATTGCTGCATTGGTACAACAGCTAAGAAAACTCCAGACAAAGAACTTTATAAACAAATCGATTATGGCATTCCTGTAGCAACAGCTAAATTGTGTAAAGAAAACGGCATACCAACGCTTTTAGTGATCTCAGCGATGGGAGCAAATAAAAATAGTAATGTTTTCTATAATAAAACGAAAGGCGAAATGGAACGCGAAGTGTTAAAACAAAACATTAAAAACACGGTTATTTTAAGACCATCACTAATAGGTGGAGACCGTTCCGAAAGACGATTATTAGAAAAAATAGGCCTTACAATTTTTAAAGTAATACAACCCTTACTAATAGGGAGTTTAAAAAAATATCAAATTATAAATGCTGAAAGTATTGCGCAAGCCATGATTAATTTAGCTAATAATACAAGTAATGCCGACGTAATTATGACATCAAACGATATAAAACAAATAGCAATTAACAACTAAAAAAAGGATTAAACATATGGAATTATTAGATAAATTAAAATGGAGATATGCTGCAAAAGCCATGAATGGAAAAGTAGTACCAGAAGAAAAAATAGAACGCATTTTAGAAGCTGCACGCTTAGCACCAACATCAAGTGGGTTACAACCTTTTGAAATATTTGTAATTAAAAATCAAGAGGTTAAAGAAAAGATTAAACCAGTAGCTTGGAACCAGTCGGTGATTACAGACTGCTCTCACCTACTCGTTTTCGCGGCTTGGGATACATACACCGCAGATCGTATTAACTATATGTTTGATCTAACCAACGAAATTCGTGGTTTTAAAAATGAAGGATGGGAAAATTACCGTCAAATGCTACTAAGTTCATATCCACAAAAAGATGCGGAAGAAAACTTTAACCATGCCGCCAAACAAGCCTACATCGCTTTTGCTGAAGCAATAACAGCAGCGGCTTTTGAAGGCGTAGATTCTACACCATTAGAAGGTTTTGATCCTGCTGCAGTAGATGAAATTTTAGGACTTAGAGAAAAAGGATTACGTAGTGCGGTATTATTACCTATTGGCTATAGAAAAGAAGATGAAGATTGGTTAGTAAATCTCGTTAAGGTGAGAAAACCTATGGAAGATTTAGTAACTGTAATAGACTAAAAAAACAAAGAATCATGACAAAGACAATTTTATTAAAAAATAGACCAGAAGGAAAACCTTCAATGTCAGATTTCGAATTTATAACAGAGGAATCTGAAAACACAATTAGCAAAGGAGAGTTACTATTAGAAACTAAATACGTTTCTGTAGATCCTTATTTAAGAGGCAGAATGAGTGACGCCAAATCTTATGTACCTCCATTTCAACTCAATAAACCTATTCAATCTGGTGTTATTGCAAAAGTAATAGAATCAAAAAATGATAAGTTCTCCGTAGGTGATGCTGTTTCTGGTTTATTAAATTGGCAAACACAACAAATTTCTAATGGTGAAGGGCTTACAAAAGTAGATCCGTCTAAAGCACCACTTTCAGCGTATTTGGGTATTTTAGGGATGACAGGTTTAACAGCTTATACAGGCTTAACTGAAATAGGAAAACCTAAAGCTGGGGAAACTTTAGTGGTTTCTGGAGCAGCTGGAGCAGTTGGATCTGTCGTAGGACAAATTGGAAAAATCCTAGGATTGAAAGTGATTGGTATCGCTGGAACAGATGAAAAAATAGAGCTTTTAAAAAGCAAATTCGGTTTTGACGCTGGTATTAATTATAAGACTACAACGGATATGAAAGCTGCCATTGCTGAAGCAGCACCAAATGGTGTAGATATCTATTTCGACAATGTTGGTGGACCAATATCAGATGCCATATTAGTGAATATTAATAGACTCGCGAGAATCATTGTATGTGGAGCCATTTCAGTTTATAATGACACCGAAGCTCCAAAAAGCTTAAGCGTACAACCTTTCTTAGTCAGAAACAGTGCGTTGATGCAAGGATTTATTGTTTCTAATTATGCTGAAAAATTCCCAGAAGCCATGAAACAATTAGCAACCTGGTTAGCAGAAGACAAACTAAAATACTCAGAAACTATAGTTAAAGGTTTCGATAATATCCCAAATGGTTTTATCGATTTATTTGAAGGCAAGAACAAAGGGAAAATGGTTGTTGAGTTATAAATAATATAATAAGAAAAGAAGATGAACAATTTTGAATTTAAAAATCCGACCAAAATAATTTTTGGAAAGAACACTATAGAAAAACTAGAAAACGAAATTCCTAAAGATGCTAAAGTATTATTGCTTTACGGTGGAGGAAGTATTAAGAAAAACGGTATTTACGATCAAGTAAAATCAGCATTATCTAATGTTGATGTTGTTGAGTTTGGAGGCATTCCTGCAAACCCAGAATATGCTAAATTGATGGAGGCTTTAAAAGTTATTAAAGACGAAAACATCACCTATTTATTAGCCGTTGGTGGTGGATCAGTGATTGATGGTACCAAATTCTTATCTGCTGCAGCGCTTTATGATGGTGATACACCATGGGATATTTTGGAGAATAACATAAGAACAGAAAAAGGAATGCCTTTTGGAACTGTTTTAACATTGCCAGCTACAGGGTCTGAAATGAACTCTGGCGCGGTAATTACAAGAGCAGAAACCAAAGAGAAAAGAACAATGGGTGGACCTGGTTTATTTCCTGAGTTTTCAATTTTAGATCCTCAAGTCATTGCATCTATTCCACAACGTCAATTAGCAAATGGATTAATGGATTCATTTACACACGTGTTAGAGCAATACATGACCTATCCAATTGGTGCGTTGTTACAAGATCGTTTTGCAGAAAGCATCTTACAAACCATTATTGAAATCGCACCAAAAGTGTTGAAAGATCCTACAGATTATAAAGCAGCGTCTAACTTTATGTGGAGCTGTACTATGGCCTTAAACGGATTAATACAAAAGGGAGTGCCAAACGATTGGGCAGTTCATGCTATCGGACACGAGTTAACAGCGTTATTCGGTATCGATCATGCACGTACGTTAGCTATAATTGCACCTAGCCATTACAAGTTTAATTTCGAATCTAAAAAAGAAAAATTAGCACAATACGCAGAACGTGTTTGGAATATTACCGAAGGTAGTACAGACGATAAAGCCTACGCTGCTATTGAAAAAACAACTGAGTTTTTCCATGAATTAGGTATTAAGACGAAATTATCGGAGTATACAGAAGATTATGAAGGTACAGCTGAAGAAATTGCGAAACGTTTTACAGATCGTGGTTGGAAAACTTTAGGCGAGCACCAAACTTTGTCTCCAGACAAGGTAGAGAAAATTGTAAAAATGGCGTACTAATTTTAAACGAAGTGTCAGTTCGAGTGTCCCGACTTTTCCGTCGGGATGTATCGAGAACAGTTTTTCAACACTCAAACTGGTAATAGAACTTATAAAAATGAAAACACTACAAACCATAGTAGTAATTCTAACATTAATTACAGCGTCTAGTTGTAAAGAGAACACAGCTTCTGAAACGGTTTCAGAAGGACAAAAAGAATTAAAAAAAGAAAAGAAAATGAACGTATTATTTGTATTAACATCTCACGATAAATTAGGAGACACAGGAAAAAAAACAGGCTTTTGGGTTGAAGAATTCGCAAGTCCATATTACACCTTATTAGATAAAGGAGCAACCATTACATTGGCAACACCAAAAGGAGGAGCTGCACCAATAGATCCAGCTAGTGATGGACCAGATGCAGCGACTGCAGCCACTGAGCGTTTTAATAAGGATACAGAAGCAAAAGATAAAATAGCAAATACTAAGAAATTATCGGATATCAACGCTGATGATTTTGATGCCGTATTTTATCCAGGAGGTCATGGACCATTATGGGATTTAGCAAATGACAATACCTCTATTGCTTTAATCGAAAAGTTCAATAACCAGAAAAAACCAATCGCTTTTGTATGTCATGCTCCTGCAGCTTTAAAAGATGTTAAAAATTCTGATGGCACAAGACTTGTTAAAGGTAAAAAAGTCACTGGTTTTTCTAATTTAGAAGAAACACAAGTGGGTTTAACTGAGGTAGTACCAATTCTGGTAGAAGATATGCTCATCGAAAACGGTGCGTTTTATTCTAACGCAGATGCTTGGGCAGCTTATGCTATTCAAGATGGAAATCTTATTACAGGACAGAACCCAGCATCTTCAGAATTAGTAGCAGAAAAGTTATTAGAAGCATTAAAATAGATTACCCCTTTGATTAATAGCAGAAAGCCTGACCAACACCTTGTTGGCAGGCTTTCATTTTTTTATAATAGCCTTAGCCTATAGAGTATCAATTTATAAATATATGAATCTAATAGACTAACAATTCAAAATTCCAATAATCCGATTATATTCGCGCCATGTGGATGTATTTAGGCTTACTAGCCGCTCTTTTTTTAGGATTACACAACCTATGTAAAAAACATGCTGTACGAGGAAACGAAGTATTTCCTGTCTTGTTAGGTACCGTTTCTAGTGGGTTTCTATTTGTTGCTACTTTTTATATGTTGTCTATCTTTTATCCCGATTATGCTTTAGAACATGGCTATAATTTTCAAAAGATTCCATGGAAAACCCATGGTTTTATTTTTATAAAGTCGGCAATAATGGCGGCTTCTTGGATTTTAGCTTATCAAGCTTTAAAACATTTACCCATTACTATTGTGACTCCAATCCGTTCGGCTGGACCATTTTTTACCTTTATCGGTGCTATTTTAATTTATCAAGAAAAACCGAACACCTTACAATGGATTGGCTTCTTCCTCATCATTTTCTCAGTGATGCTTTATTCTAAAATTGGGAAGAAAGAAGGTATTAATTTCAAACGAAACAAGTGGATTTTCGCCATTATCGGAGCCACATTTTTAGGAGCCTCAAGTGGTTTGTACGACAAGTTCTTAATCCAAAACCTGAGCCTTAACCCACAAACCTTACAATTCTGGTTTTGCTTATACACCATATTAATTCTACTAGTTATCTTAACCATCACGTGGTTTCCACATGCAGAAAAAAGAAAAGCTTTTAAATTCCGATGGTCTATTATTGCCGTTGGAGTCTTGCTACAAGCTGCAGATTACTTTTACTTTAAAGCCTTACAAGATCCTGATGCTTTAATAATGCTATTGTCGGCTATAAAACGAAGTCAAATCATAATCGCAGTAGTCATTGGTGGTTTAGTATTTAAAGAACAAAACAAGCGTAAAAAACTAGTCCCTTTAGCAGGAATTATGATTGGAGTCTTTCTAATCTTATATTCAAATTAAAGTCATTACAAAAACAAATAACACAAAAAATGTCAGTTCGAGTATTCCGACGTTTCCGTCGGAATGTATCGAGAACCTATACACCTCAAAGAAGCATTCCAACAACGCCGGAACCATAATCTCAAAACAAACTATATTTTGCTTCTCACTAATCCTCAAGGGGACAATCCACATAATTAAATTTTAAGTAATAAATGAGCTTAGATTTTTAAAAGCAAACAAACCAATAGCAAAAACTCAACGCCCAAATTCCGACAGCGTCGGAATCAACGATTTTCAGAAATAGTGAGCTAAAAACAAAGTTAATTTCCAAAATCTAGTACAGAAAATATAAATTTTATATAGACCTCAAAATATTAATGCATCAGCGAATGATACGAAGTAATTTCCTAACAAATCGTTTTGACTTTTTGGTTCGTTTTGTGTCAAGACAAAATGAACAAATTAAAAACAAGCAACGCAACCACAAACCAACAACTAATCAATTTCAAGCCATAAAAATTGAAACACTTATAAAACAAAAAGTTATAAAAACTAAAAAAACACCCCTAAAGTCCCCTCAAGGGGACAACCCACACAATCAACTTTTTAGTAATAATATAACTAAATCCCTGAAAGAAAACAAACCACATGTAAAAACTCAACTCCCAAATTCCGACAGCGTCGGAACCTGTTGTCGGCAGTATAGATAATTAAAATCCGTTAAAAATAGCTGAATCCTTGTAAGCTATTTAGGATTTTTATTATGGTTTTAAGAGCACGAGAGTGCTCTTAAAAATACCTTCGACAACAAAGGACTTTTTGGTTCGTTTTTGGTCCCTCAAAAATGAAGAAACACAATCACAAACCAAACAAGCGAACATTAATAGCATATAAGTTAAGCAAACACTAGCATTAACCTTAATTTTAAGTATAATCTTAAAAACAAAAAAATTATGGATAATAACACAATTATTTTCGAATATCACGACGTTAACGCCAGCGATACTTTAGAAAGTTTCACAAAAGAAAAATTAGAAGCTATTTTCACACGCTTCGATTTTGTACATCGTGCAGATGTGTTTTTTAAAACTGAAAACACAAGTTCAGACGAAACAGGAAAGAAATGCGGTATAAGATTAAGCGCACCAGGCCCTCGCCTATTTGCCGAGGCGTCTCACGATACCTTTCATGATGCTGTTTCAGAAAGTATTAATGAACTAAAAAAACAATTACAAAAACGAAAAGAACAAGTTAAAACATATTAAAATGGGAGTGATAAGCGACGATAAAAGAGAAATTACAATTATTTATAATACCAATGACAAAAGAGATAAACAAACGTTTGGGTATTTAAGTGCTTCAGAAAAAAGCCTGTCACCCATTGATATATCCAGTCAGAAATTAACAGGAACGCAGTGGGCAGAAGTATCTACACGACTCAACAAAAGTTTAAACGCGTTAATCAATTCTGAAAAAATAGAAGGAGCAATTGAGAGTTTTAGTGATGACGATTGCATTAAAATTTTACGAGAAAATCCTGATGCCTTAGATGGAGCGATTGTATTTACAACAGATAAAGCAGAGCAAATTAAAAACCCTTCTAAAGTATTAGAATTCTTAGATCCTGATAGTGCAGCAATAGATAAAACATAAAATCAAACGAATTAGAGATTGATTAAAAGCATAAACAACAATTATAGCAACGTTTTAAAAGCGTTGCTTTTTTTAGGCTTGGTTTTGTATAAGTATTCAGAATATAAAATCATTATCATTTTATTGGAAGTTAACCTTAGAATATCTTTTCCATAAGAAAAGCACAGTTTATAAACTGTGCTTATAATATTTAAACGTGATTGCAATTCACGTTTTTAAAGTAATGCTGTATTATTTTTTATAGTTCACCATCCAGCTAACGTTATATTGGTCAGAACATCTTCCATAAAAAGCATCCCAAGACATTTCTTGAAATGGTGTGTGAATAGTTCCTTGTGCACTCAACTGATTAAAAATAGATGTTGCGTCTTCTTTAGAATCTAAATCAATGCTCATATTAATATTTGTACCATTAGTTAATGGTGTATCTGGTGAAGCATCATAAGCCATAATATGAAATCCTTTTCCTTTTAATTCTGCATGCTGTAGTTTTTCTCTATAGTTAGCAGGAATATCAATTTTAACATCGTTGTAGGTTTGTTCGTTTTGAATGCTTCCACCTAAAACAGATTTATAGAATTCTAATGCGTTTTTACAATCGCCTTTAAAGGCTAAATATGGTTGTACTTTCATAAGGTTTTGTTTTAAATTAAACTTCATTGTCTATGAATCCAATTTACAATCAAACGATTAAATCAATTGTCGCATATGATAGAAATACTAATGGAATTCAAAATAAACGAAAATAACCTATAAGCGAATTTAGACCGTTAGAAAAAAAACACCCCTAAAGTCCCCTCAAGGGGACAATCCACACAATCAACTTTTTAGTAGTAATTGACCTTAATTCTTTAAAAGAAAACCTTATTCCTCATCAAAATCATCCCCTTCACCCAATTCCAAAGCCTTCACAGACTGAATCGCATTACCAGCAATCCCTTTCACAGAACCATACATATCAATGGTATTAATCACCACCTTCTCAATCTGCTTCTCACGCTGTTTCCAAATACGCTGCATAGAACGCTTCTCACTATCCAAATCCGATTTCATCTGTGTAAAGCCTTCAACAATAGCCTCAATAGACATTCTAAAGGTGCTGCTCGTCAAATAATCATAAAGCAAATCCATTTTATCGCCTTTATTCTCTTGCGTTACAATGGCATTATTAACTTGTAATATACCTTCACGCAAAACGGTACACAAACCTTTAAATTCTTCATAATTACAAATCCAAATACCATCACGTAAACCCATACGATCCATATCAGAAGGCATCACTTCCGTTACTAAAACACCAATGGTCGCACTTCGGTCTCTAATATCGGCTTTAAATTTTTCAATCCAAGTAGGCTGAAAATCTTTAGTACGCTTACTCTCATAATAAATAGTACCACAATTTTGCTCTGTTCTGGTGTGTACAATCTGAATACAATCGCCACCACGAGCTCCTTTTTTAATCTCTTCAATAGTATCTAAAGGGAATTTTGTAGCCAACCACTCCTCTATCGCCAATTCCTGAACCTCACCTTGCAATTGCATAGAGCCTTGCTCCTGCTTACGTTTCATTTCTTCGGTTAGCTTTTTCTGATCTTCCAACTGCTTTTGCATTTCTTTAAAACGCAACTCGTTTTTATCCTCTTCAGATTTTTTAATCTTTTCCTTTTCAGATGTTAAGATCTCATTTAGTTTTTTCTGAGCCTCAGCTTCAGCAGCCTCTTTTAATTCGCCTTTTTCTCGCTTTAACTTTTCAATCTCTGCTTTAGAACGATTTAACTCTTTTACCTGTTCAGATTTTTCATTTAATTCCTTCTGTAAAGCATCAAACTGATCACTTTGTTCCTCTTTTAGCTTAAGCTTTAGTCGCGTTTCAATCTCCCGTTTACCGGCTTTTAGCTGATTCTCTAAACGTTCTTGAAACAACTCGTTCTCTTTCTTTTTCTTCTGCTCAAAGGAAAGCTTCTCTTGTTTCAGTTTTTCCTGCTCAAGTTCGTAACGTTTCTTTTCGTTTGCAATTTGAGACTGATATTTTTGCTTGATTTCTTCTTCTAGCTGATGCGATAAAATATCTTGAACATCTATAGATGTGCCACAATTAGGACATTTTATTTGAGTTTCGTTTTTCATGTAAAGGCAATTCAATTAATGAGATGCCCAAATTTACTATTTACAAAAGTTATAATCGCCATACAGAGGTTTAAATAATAGGTTTGAGATAAATTTATATCATATTAATGTAACGTCAGTTCAATTATTCCCACGTTTCCGTCAACATGTATCGAGAACCTTTAAAGCTAGCAAAACCATCAAGATTTTGTTTTTATAAGTCAACACTTAAGATTCATAATTTCTAAATTTGAATACATCTTAAAAATTAAAAGTTATGAAAAGCGAAGACAAAAAAGTACCATACAATTCAGATATTACAAAAGAAGACGAAAAAATACTAGGAGATAAATCCGGAAACCTAAGACAAGATAATGGTGACGACGAACTCTTAAAAAATCGTACTACCGAACCCGATTTCGCAGCAAAAGATTTAGATATTCCTGGTAGCAAAAACTCAAAACCATTAGCTAATACTAGAAAAGCAGATGAAGAAAATCAACATTACAGCTTAGGAAGTGATCATAATGAAAACCTCGAACTAGACATTGAAAACAGTAAATAGTTTAAAAGCCTGACCAAAATCTTAACAGGTTAAGACATCATAAAAGCATAAACAATCAAAATCCATTACAGTAGCAAACATCATAAAAGCTATTCAGGATTTTGATTTTTTTGTATTAAAGCGATATTCTAATTTAGAAAGAGAAAGAAAGCAAAAAGAAAAACAGTAAAACAGAAAACAAACCACAAGCAAAAACTCAACACCCGAATTCCGACAGCGTCGGAAGCAACGATTTTCAGAAATAATGAGCTAAGAATAAAGTTAATTTACAATATCAAGTATTGAAAATATAGGTCTAATAAAAACCTTAAAATATTAATGCATTAGCGAATGGCGCTTCAGCGATTTCCTAACAAATCGTTTTGACTTTTTGGTTCGTTTTGTGTCAAGACAAAATGAACATATAAAACTCCAAAAAATGTTACTATAGTATTCCGGAATTAAACAATAACTAATTCTCAATATTATTTGGTTCGTTTATTCGTCTACACATATTTTATGAAACTCATGATGTGCTTCGCAGTTTGCATCAAGACAAATGCGATAGCATTCATGAACACCGATTTAATAAAATAGAAATCTACTGAACTAAAATGAACTTAAAACACCCCTAAAGTCCACTCTAGGGGACAATCTACATATTCAACTTTTTTGTTAAAATTGAGACTGAAGCCTTAACAAAAAAAAAACCGCAAGCAAACAAGCAACACCCCAATTCCGACAGTGTCGGAAGCAACGATTTTCAGAAATAATGAGCAAGAAACACTTTTAGAAATCCAAATCAAGGATCTATAATTTTTTATAAAATAGAACAACCTCTTACTAATGCATTAGCGAATGGTGCTTAGACAAATGCGATAGCATTCACGAATTCAACAACAAACAATAGAAACCCATGAGTAATTTCCTAACAAATCGTTTTGATCTTTTGGTTCGTTTATTCGCCTATGCTTATTTTATGGATCTCATGATGTGCTTCGCAGTTTGTATCAAGACAAAATGAACATATCAAGTATCCCAATTTTATCATCCAATTATTACAAGAACCACCATCAATACTAAAACACAAATAAGAATACAGGTTCTCGATACTAATTTCACGCATTGCAATCGTAAAATTCACTCGAACTGACAAAGCCCTTCAAAACACAAATCAGCTTAAATGAACAAATAAAAAGGCATCGCAAAACAAAAGCTCCACAATGCCAATTATAATAAAATTAAACAACAACCAAAATCACTCAGAAGCAAACGAATAATCCGTATACCCTTTTTTACCAGGAGTATAAAACGTATCCTTATCCCAATCCGCTAATGCTAAATCCTTCTCAAAACGCTCCACTAAATCCGGATTAGAAATAAAAGGCTTACCATAAGCCACTAAGTCCGCATCACCATCAGCAAGCACTTTATTCCCTTTCTCCTGATCAAAATTAGTATTAATCATTAACGTTCCATTATACAACGGACGAAAATGCTTAGCAATATTAGTCACAGCAAACGGCACCTCTGAAACATCAGTAAACGGTTCAGACAAATGCACATAAGCCAAATTATAATCATTCAGTTTTTTAATAATATATTCAAACGTCGGAATAGTCTCTTCATCTACCGTAATGCCAAATAACCCATGTAACGACGGATTAAAACGCACTCCAATTTTTTCTTGTGGAATCACTGTTTTCATAGCGTCTAAAACTTCAAAAAAGAAACGCGCTCTATTTTCAATAGAACCACCATACGCATCCGTTCTGGTGTTAGAACAACCATTAAAAAACTGCTGAAACAAATATCCATTAGACGAATGCAACTCTATACCATCAAAGCCAGCTTCCACAGCATTAGCAGCCGCATTTTTAAAATCGTTAACGGTACGTTTAATATCTCCAAGTGTCATCGCTTTCGGAGTCACAGTCTCCTTAAAACCGTTTGGAGTAAAAGACTGCGCTTTCGGATTGATAGCAGACGCAGAAACAGGTAAAGCACCATCATGAAAATCGGGATGCGAAATACGGCCTACATGCCATAGCTGAATAAAAATAGTACCTCCTTTGGCGTGTACACGTTTGGTCACCGTTTTCCAACCTTCCACTTGCGCTTTAGAGTAAATACCAGGAGTATTAATATAGCCCACAGCTTCCTTAGAAACCTGAGAACCTTCGGCAATAATTAAACCTGCCGAAGCACGCTGTTCGTAATATAAACCTTGTAAACCGTCTGTAGCAACTTTTTCCATATTATCCGCACGACTACGCGTCATAGGTGCCATAACAACTCGGTTTTTTAATGTTATATTTTTATGATAAGGTGTTAATAAAGGTTGTATATCCATAGTGTTTTTTTCGTATTAATTTGAAGTATAAAGTTACGATTTTCAAACACCACTATGAACCGAAAATCATCAATTAAGATAGGTTTAACCTTTCACATAAACCCTTTAACAAATCTTAAACAATCACAGAAATACCATTGAAGATAAGCCATACAAAAGAACACTAAACCAAGCTCAAGCAAACACACGCAACCCAACGTCAGTTCGAGTGTGCCGACTTTTTCGTCGGGATGTATCGAGAACAGGTATATTTCAAACAAAATACGCCAAGAACAAAGAAAAGAAGCCCAAACCAAAGCAGAATATCAACACCCAAATTCCGACAGTGTCGGAAGCAACGATTTTCAGAAATAATGAGCTGAGAATAAAGTTAATTTACAATATCAAGTATTGAAAATATAGTTCTTATAAAAACCTCAAATTATGAATGTATTGGCGAATGGTGCTTTAGCAATTTCCTAACAAATCGTTTTGACTTTTTGGTTCGTTTATTCGGCTATGCTTATTTTATGGATCTCATGATATGCTGCGCAGTTTGTGTCAAGACAAAATGAACATATAGAATATTATACATTTTTTAAACCTCAGTTTTAGTATCCATTTTCTTGCATCAATATTCAGAAAACAAGACTACATACTAAAATTTAAACCCTACTTATTAATCCATAAACCACATTGGTATCAGTTTCTTCATCTTTAGAATAAGCCTTATACAAATATGTGTCTTCATCCAATAATTCAATAATCTCAACAGTAATAATATCTCCTTCCTTAATTTTATCTTTGGCTAAAGACATTTTAACAGTTTTTAAAGTATAAATATGGTCATCGAGCCATTCTATATTATAAATTTGTTTACCACCATAACCACCTTTTTCTATTTGTTTTCTTTTGCGTCTTTTAATCTTTGTTTCACTATAAGCAGGACTTTCATATTTAAAAGTACCACGATGAAGATCTTTACATTTTTCACGTTCAGCTTTCGGTAACTCATAAGTTTTATACTTAGAGTTCACAAAATAATAAACCGATTGCCAACACTTATTCACCATATTCATTGGGTCTCGCAATACTCCATTATTAAAATGCTCTAAACAACCTTGTTGCCAACCATCGTGCTTATAAGTACTTTTCTCTTGGTTAATTTTAATATTATATTGTTTACCATTTTCATCTACACAATAATCTATAACAACAATTGCTACTCTTTCTACATCATCTACAAAGGTTTGGGAAGGTGCTGTTTGAAAAATAAATAGACTAAAGATAATTACATATTTTAATAAATTCATTGATAGCTAGCTTTAGAATTTAAAGCTACGATAAAAACAACAAACTCCATAAATCGACAAAAACATTAAATAAATATTAAATAAACCACCTCCTCTTGGCATTTCAATCCATAATCAAGAACTTCGTAAAAAAACAACCCAATGACAATATTTGTAGACATGGACGATGTGCTGGTAGACACTTACGGCAAGCACATAGAATTATATAATAAAGAACATCAACAAGACTTAAATATCAACCAAATTACCTCTGGTGAAGTTTGGCAAAACGTTCCCGAAACACATCACAAAAGCATAAGACAACATGCATTTCAACCCGGTTTTTTTCGAGATTTAAAACCGTTTAAAGACGCCATACAAGTTATGGAAGCCTTATACAAAAAACATGAAGTGTACATTGCAACGGCAGCAACACAGTTTCCTAATTCGTTATTAGAAAAAAGCCAATGGTTAGACGAGCATATGCCGTTTGTAACATGGCAACATCGTATAATGTGCGGAGATAAGTTTATTTTAAATGGAGATTTATTAATAGACGACAGAACCTACAATTTAGAAAAATTTGAAGGTGATACCTTGCTGTATAATTCGCCTCATAACGTCAATGATACAGGCTACACAAGAGTATCTAATTGGTTAGAAATCGCAGAACGCTTACTATAAAAACAAATAATAGGCGAAAATAGCTTATTCGGGTCAAAACAGGAGCTCCGTCGGGTATGCGTCGGGTGTGCCTCGGGTATGCGTCGGGTCAGGTATTGAAACTAAGAGGCAAATAGGAAATTAGCTTCTCGATACTAATTTTACGCCTAATAATTGTAAAATGCACTCAAACTGACAACGTTCTTTAAAAGGCTCATGGTATTAAATAAAGATAAAAAAGACGTCAGTTGGAGTGTCTTGGGGTTTTTTATCAAAATATATCGAGAATCTATATAAAAGGTAAAACATCTTGCATTAACCGTCTTTTACGGCACATAAAGCTCTCACCTATAGTTAACGCGTTTTCTTTTCTTTTGAGAACTGTTTTTAAAGAAGCAATCAGGTCATCAACCGCAATTAATACCGCAAGTACAATATTATCGTTATCAACTTGACTTGCAATGGCTAATGATTTAGAATCTTCAATGCTAGTATTTAACAAGCATCGCGTAAAATTACCCCCATTATTTCTTTCTTTTTCATCGGAAAGTTGAACGTCTATTTCTCTAATATCTGAATCATAATTTTTCAGTCGGTCTGTAATTAAGGACGTAAAATAAGACTGATCTTTATCATTGATATGTATGGTATTAAAGTTTTTAATTTGAATAGTATTAAACTGGATGATCATTGTCTTGTAGGTTTTTTTAATCATTAAATCTTAAGCTCTATTTTCTTTAAGAGTCTTTTGATAAATTGATAACGACATCAAGATAGTGACAGGCCTTTCTTTCCTTTTATGTTAGATTTTACTTTAATTGTCATTTGGGTTGGTTTAAGTTTTGTATTATAATTTATTGATTTTGAATTACTTATAAGTTAGTGTATTTAATGCCAATACGCGATAAAATAAGGTTAAGTCTATGTTAAAGGTTTACTTGAGATAGGTATGCCATACCTTTTTAAAGGTTCCAAAATCTAATTAAAAAGAGCTATCTTTAGTTTTGAAACTAACACACAACAAGATGACTAAGCCTTCCAATGCCTTTTCAAGACGCGATTTTGCCAAACTATCTGCATTAGGTTTGGCAGCACTACCACTACTCTCTTTTCAAAATGAATTAGAAACAGTAGTTAGCTCACCAAAAGAAGATCTAGAAGTGCATTTGTTCTCTAAACACTTACAGTTTCTCAATTATAATGACATGTCAGAAGCGGCTGTAAACATGGGTTTTAACGGTTTAGATCTCACTGTACGTCGAAAAGGTCACGTATTACCAGAAAACGTTGAGCAAGACTTACCTATTGCTGTAGAAGCGATGAAAAGCCATGGACTTCAACCAAAACTAATGTCTACCAACGTTTGGGATATTAGCCAAACCGTAAACCAAAGCGTTTTAGAAACCGCAAGCCAATTGGGCTTTTCACATTACCGAACCGATTGGTTAAAATATCCAGAAAATCAATCCATACAAGAGAGTCAAGCACAATATGCCAAACAAGCAAAACAGCTCGAAAAACGTAACAAAGAGTTAGGCCTTATTGGTGGTTACCAAAATCATTGGGGCAAACATGTTGGTGCTCCTGTTTGGGATTTGCTTCCTATTTTAGAAGCTACCAACGGCCAATTTATGGGTTGCCAATACGATATTAGACATGCTGTTGCAGAAGGTGGTGGCAGTTGGGAACTAGGTTTACAACGTATTAAACCGTTCATTAATTCTATTGTAATAAAAGATTTTAAATGGGGAATTAAAGACGGAACATGGCAACCGATTAACGTACCTCTTGGTGAAGGTATGGTAGATTTTAACCGTTACTTTTCGTTACTCAAAACCTATAAAATTAATGTACCAGTATCATTGCATTTAGAATACGATTTAGGTGGTGCAGAAAAAGGCCATTCAAAACTAACAATGGATAAAAAAGAGGTTTTCAACTACATGAAAAAAGATCTAGCGTATTTAAGAAATACTTGGAAAAATGCAGAATAAGCGCGTGACATCAATTTAGTTCACACCAGACGTTTTAAGCACATCAAGGTAAAACTCTAAATCATTCTTAAATCCATCAATAATCTGACTATACTGATCGTCATATAAAAAGCGTAAAGACGCCATACGTGCGATATGACCTTTATCTGTTGCTAAGTAATTAAAACAGTCTGAATTACAGTTAAAATCAGTAACAAATTCTACATACCAATCTTGGGTTTCCTCAACAGATTTCAAATTCGCGGACATCGCTTCAAAAATAACGGCTTCTATATCACTAATATCTGCTAAATAAACCTTGTAAGTGTTACTAAGATTAAGCATTCCTGCTGCTGCTTTGCTTGTATTAAGCTCTGCATTATCTATTAAATTCATGGTAGATTTACGTAGTGATAAAACTTCAATTTTAAACGGTAACATAGCAGTTAAACGTTCTATAGTAGCTTGAGGTGTGTTTTTAGAACGTCCTAGTATGGCTAAATAGTTTTGATTAAGCGTTTCTAACTTGTCTTGAAAACGAGTGACCTTAGTGATATCATTTTCTAAATTCTTAATAACTTGAACACGTAACGCATCATTAGCCTTATTAAGACTAGCGGTATTGCTATAACTATTAATACTTACAGCAATTAAAATACCAACCACAACCAGTATAATTTCACCTAAAGCATAGATGAGATAGTTTTTTAAACGTTTGCCCTCTACAAACTTAAAGCGTTCTTTATTAAAGAGTTTCATAATTGTATAGTCTTTAAATGGATGCCTAAAGTAACATTTTTTGAGATGTATTATAAAAATAACAGCTCAATTTTAATGGAATCTCTAAACGAATCTAAAAAGAATATATATAATTGAAATAAAGTGGTGATTTGACACCAAATTCATAAAATATTATAAGGTTAAACGTTAGTAAATCGTTAAATTTGTGAGGACAGACTTACACGGAGTATAAAACCTATAGTTCCATACAACATATGAACAAAAAAGCAACCAACAAAGCCATCTACATAGCCACCACAGAACCCAATTGTGGTAAGTCTATAATTTCCTTAGGATTAATGCAATTGTTATTGGGTAAGGCAGCAAAAGTAGGCTATTTCAGGCCTATTATAGACGATCTTAAAGTAGGCGAAATTGATAATCATATTAATACAATTACCAGTTATTTTAATCTGGATTTAAAATATGAAGATGCCTTTGCTTTTACACGAAGTGAAGTTATTAAATTGAAGAATAAAAATAAAGAGGACGAAATTATAAGTACTATTATTGAGAAATATAAAGCCGTCGAAGAACGTTATGATTTTGTTCTTGTAGAAGGCAGTAGTTTTTCTGGAGAAGGCGCTATAATAGAATTTGACATTAATGTTTTAATTGCTAAAAACCTTGGAGCACCTGCCATTATAATAGCCAACGGAAAGGGTAAAACTATTAATGATTTGGTGAGTAATTTGCACATGGCTTTTGATTCGTTTAGAGACAAAGGAGTTAAAGTCTTAGCAATAGTCGCTAATAAAGTTACAGAAGAAAATCAACTTACAATTATTTCTGAATTAGAAAGTAATTTACCTTCTGGTATTATAGTTAGCGCGATTCCTTTAAATCCAACCTTAACCAATCCTTCCATAAAAGAAATCGTTGAGACTTTAGACGCTGAAGTTCTATTTGGAAAAGCACACATTAACAATCAGGCAGGTAATTTTAGTGTTGGTGCTATGCAATTGCATAATTACATCAGCCATTTAAAAGACAATGGTTTAGTTATAACACCTGGAGATCGCGCAGATATTATTCTAGGAGCGTTACAAGCTAATATTTCGGATAACTACCCTTCTATTTCTGGTATTGTACTTACAGGTGGTTTAAAACCTGAGGATTCTATTATTAAACTGATAAAAGGACTTTCGGATATTGTACCTATTATTTCTGCTAAAGGTGGCACATTTGCTGTAGCCAATCGCATAGGAACTATAAAGTCGCAGATTTATGCAGAGAACACTGAAAAGATTAATACGTCTGTAAAAGAATTTGATAAGCATGTTAATGCCGATGAACTTTTAGAACGTTTAAATACATTTGAAACAAGTGGAATTACTCCTCGAATGTTTCAGTATAACTTACTGAAGCGTGCCAAATTAAATAAGAAACATATTGTATTACCTGAAGGTTTAGACGAACGTATTCTGCGAGCTACTAAATATTTAATTGATGTAGATGCTGTAAATATTACCTTATTAGGAGATAGAAAACAGATCGAAGATAAGATAGCTATTTTAGATATTGCTTTAGATTTAAATCGTATTAATATCATTAACCCTATTGAATCGCCAAATTTTAAAGACTATGTCAATACACTTTATGAACTTAGAAAACATAAAAATGTAAATCTCGCCATGGCCGAAGATTTAATGGAAGATGTTTCTTATTATGGCACAATGATGGTACATAAAGGCGATGCCGATGGTATGGTTTCTGGTGCTGTGCATACCACACAGCATACCATTAGACCAGCACTTCAATTTATAAAAACAAAACCTGAAACCTCAATTGTATCTTCTGTATTCTTTATGTGCTTAGAAGATCGTGTTTCTGTTTATGGAGATTGCGCTATTAATCCTAATCCTACTGCAGAACAACTTTCAGAAATTGCTATTTCATCTGCGGCAACAAGTTTAGCTTTTGGAATTGAACCTAAAGTTGCCATGCTATCTTACTCTTCTGGAACATCTGGTGTTGGCGAAGATGTTGTACGTGTGCGTGAAGCTACAGAACTTGTAAAAGCAAAACGACCAGATTTAAAAGTGGAAGGTCCTATTCAATACGATGCGGCTGTAGATATCAATGTTGGTAAAACAAAGCTTCCTAATTCTGAGGTGGCAGGACAAGCCAATGTCTTTATATTTCCTGATTTAAACACCGGAAATAACACCTATAAAGCTGTACAACGTGAAACTAAAGCCCTAGCTATTGGTCCAATTATTCAAGGTTTAAACAAGCCTGTTAACGATTTAAGTCGTGGTTGTACGACAGACGATATTTTTAACACTGTTATTGTAACGGTTATACAAGCACAAGGCATTTAAAAACATAATACGCGTATGAATATTTTAGTTATCAATTCTGGAAGCTCTTCCATAAAGTTTCAATTAATAGAAATGCCTTCCGAATCTTTAATTTGTAGTGGTTTGGTAGAACGTATTGGCCAAAAAGATGCTATTCTTAATTATAAGACTGATAGTGTAGACATAAAGCAAATAGAGAGTATTACCAATCATACAGAAGGTTTACAGAAAGTGGTAGACCTATTATTAGATCCAAACAAAGGAGTTATTAGTAATACAGACGCTATAGATATTGTTGGCCATCGTGTAGTTCATGGTGGGAATTCATTTTCAAACATCACTTTAATAACAGACTTTGTAAAACAAGAGATTGAAAAATTTAGTCCATTGGCACCTTTACATAATCCAAATAATCTTGCAGGAATAGTTGTTGCAGAACAGCTTTTTCCTAAAGCTAAACAAGCCGCTATTTTTGATACTGCATTCTTTCAAACGTTACCGGAAAAGGCTAAGAAATATGCAATTCCTAATCAACTTTATAATGAAAAAGGCATTCAGGTTTATGGGTTTCATGGTACAAGTCATAAATATGTTACAGAGAAAGTCCTTGATTATTTAAAACTAGAAACCTCTAAGATTATTACTATTCATTTAGGTAACGGTTGTAGTATGACAGCTGTTGTAGATGGTAAAAGTATAGATCATAGTTTAGGCTTTACTCCTTCTAATGGCCTAATAATGGGTACCAGAAGTGGAGATATTGATCATGCTATTGTAATGTATTTAGTAAATAGCTTGGGTTATTCTGTTGATGAAGTAAATGTTTTGCTTACTAAAGAAAGTGGCATGTTAGGCTTAACAGGTTTTAGTGATTTAAGAGATATTGAAAACGAAGCCGCAAAAGGTAATGAAGATTGCAAACTAGCATTAGCTATGAATGCTTACAGGATTAAGAAATATATTGGAGCTTATGCTGCTGCCATGAATGGATTAGATGCCATTGTTTTTACAGCTGGTATTGGAGAGAATTCTAATACTATAAGGCAACTCGTTTGTGAGGATATGGATTACTTTGGTATTGAACTGGATATTTCAAAAAATGAATTACGTTCTAAAGAATTGCGAGAAATAAATTTACCTAAATCTAAAGTAAAAGTTTTAGTGATTCCTACAAACGAAGAATTAGAAATTGCAAAACAATCGTTTACGCTTTTCAGTTAATGTTGTTTTTAAGTTTTAAACTGATTTAGATTTTTTCTAGAAAACTATTAGATATAAAAAACGTCTTAAAGACTAATTTAGGACGTTTAAAATGTGTTGTTTATATTTAATTAAGATCTTGCAATTTCTAAATCTTCTTTTAAGATTATATTACGTTCTGCAACATACATACCTTCTAAAGATTTTAATTTCAGAATTCGAGTAGCATCTCCCTTTTTAGCCATACGTTTTCTACATGCTTTAGTAAGTAACGGATCTTCATCAAAAAGAAACGTATCAACTTCATAAATCTGTTGTGTAGGAGCTTTTATTAATGGGAATATTTGTTGTAGTTGTTTGTAACGTCTATCTCCACCTGGCACAAATGTGTATAATGTATATCTTCCATCAGCATCTGTTTTAACCCAACTTCTATGAAAAACATAACGGTCGTCACCTGTTTTTCTTAAATCGAAATCACCATCCTCATCAGGCTGCTCAATAAATAATATAACATCCTTTGCTGGAGTTATACCATCACTTTGATATATAATACCTGTTAATTTTAATTTATTGGTTTTAGATCTATAATCCGGGATTGTATCTGTATTACTTAATTGATCTTCTGCACGATCGTATAACGGACTATTAAGGTCTAAAATTGAATTAGATTCTTGTGCTGCAATAGGATTTATAACACTGAAGAAACAAATAAAACAAATTAATCTGATTAAATTTTTCATTTAGTTAAGCATTTGGGTTTAACCAAATTTCATGCTTTAAAATGGTAATCTCCTAAAAATCACATCAATGCTCTTTTTTTTACGATAAACTGAAAAAAGAAACCATATTTTCCGATGAAATACTCATCACAAATATATAAGAGCTATAAAACAGAATGTAAAACGTCCTTAAACAAGTTCATTTATAGTAAACTATTATGAGGTATTATGCGTTAGTATTTCAACCAAAATAAGATATAATTTTCGCGCTTGTTTTTGTAAAATAAAGACAATTTTTAATCACAAAAGATATCTTAATTTTATAAATTTTAAATTGAGTTTGTATGCAAATAGTGTCAACTAAAGTAGAAAGTAAAATGAAAATCGCCTAAAGTATTTCGTCGATAAAATATGCGTTTTATCAAGTAAACTAGTAGTTTAACCTCGAAATTGGTATTTCGTAAGTAAAAATGTTTTACGAAAAATCCCCAAATATGTTGTTTTATTTAATTAATTGTATAGTTTTGTCTAACTAAGATTAATAAAAAAGCGTGAATATGAAAACCAAATCTACTTTATTTAGTGCTCTATTTTTTCTGTTGATAAGCTTTAGTTTTGCTCAAAAAAACAAAGAGTCACAAAGCATTATTAGCGGTAAAGTAAATATCTCAAAATACCATAGTCGTTCTGACTTAAAAGATATGAAAAAAGGAGACTTACTTGTTCTATATATAGAACGAATTGAAGTTATTGTAAATATCCTTCCAAATATAGCATTTGCAACTAAACCAGGAATTACTATGGAGACTCTTGGAATACCAGATACAAAAGATAATAAAAAAGCGTTAGAAGAAAATATTGAAGCTTCTACCACTTATTTTGATAGTACTATAGAATTCCAAAAAAAGATATTGCCTTATTCTGATACTACAGATTTAATTGCAGCGATTCTTTTTTATGAATCAACTTTAAAAGCATTACATACGTACGAAGATTTCAAAAAAGATTAGTTAGTTTTTTTTAATTATTATGTGTTTTTTTTAAACCTTGACCATTTTTGGTCAAGGTTTTTTTATTTGTAAATATTTATTGATAAAAACCGTTTATCATTACAATTAGTCGTCATAAAGTAAATTATCGTAGTATTTAACTTACAAAGGGTGTTAAATAATGTATTTTATCGATATTATTTGTGTTTCATAGATAAAATTTATATGTTTGATGTAATTAGTCCCAACACCCATAATTTATCAATAATAAATTTACCTATTATGAAAAAAATTACATCTACTACGCTTCTGCTTTTACTAGTGTTTAGTAATTTATTTGCTCAACAAGAAAAAGGAATTACAGGTTACAATAATTGGTTAGACCCTTGGACGGACTTTCAACCAAACAAACCTAATTATGGTGAAGCTACACAAATACTAACAGGTAACATTTCTGAAAATATAACTTTAACAAAACGAAACACTTACCTTCTACTTGGTGATGTTTTTGTTACAGATAGCACAACGTTAACTATAGAGCCAGGAACTGTAATCTTAGGTGATTATAAAACTAAAGGATCTTTAACTATTAGTAACGGATCTAAAATTCTTGCTGAAGGTGAACCTACAGACCCTATTATTTTTACATCTAGTAGAACTGACAAAAACGCAGGTGATTGGGGCGGAATTTTTATATTAGGTAACGCACCTATCAATACATTTGGAAATATAGCTTCTCTTAATTTTGGATTAAACCCAACATCTACCGAAAATATTAGTTATGGTGGTGATAATGTAGAAAGTAACTCTGGTTCTTTAAAATATGTTAGAGTTGAATATGCAGGTAAAACAACAAAGAATTTTGGTGAGTTTAGCGGAATTACATTAGCAGGCGTCGGCTTTAAGACTTCTATAGATAATGTAATGGTTAGTTACTGTAAAGGAAATTCATTTACTATACTAGGCGGAGAAGTAAACCTAACACAGACAATATCGTATAGAGCAAATAAAAATGATTACGATTTTAGAACAGGAACACAATGTAATATTTCTAACGCTTTAGCAATAAGATCTCCTTATATATCAAGTGCAGATGGATCTCGAAGTATTGCTGTAAGTTCATACAATCTAAAAGAAGATGCAGACACTTCTAAAAAGGAAACATTTGTAAATGCTGAAAATCTTACATTACTTAATGTAAGTAAAGATTTAAAATCAGATATTAAAGTTGGTTTAGTACAAGAAGCGATATTTATTGGTCCTGATGCCTCTTTTAATATTTATAAAAGTGTGATTTCTGGATTTATGCCAGCTGTAATTTTTGACAGCCGTATATTAATCGATGGTGAAAGTTTAGGTAAAATAAAATTTACGAGCTCTTATTTTAATAACTGTAAAGGAAACATTTTCAAAGAAGATAGCAGAAACAATGACGATTTAGAAAGTTGGTATGGAAGTAGAGCTTTTGATAATGTATATTCAAAAGGTCCAGATTCTGAAACTTTTATTGATTCTAACAATAGTAGATATCCAGATTTTAGATTACGAATTAATAAAATTATAGCTTCAAACAGTTATGATGATGACGATGATGACGAGGACGAATAACAATTATTACAGCAAAAGATAACGCATAATAATAGTTATTATGATTCTGACAAACCCACAACAGCTTATTGATTAAAACATTACAATCCCTATAAAATGCTTAAACCAACCATCCTGAAAAATATTTTCTATGGAATTTGCTTACTTGTCATCTGTATGTCAACACGTGCCAATGCGCAAGTAGTTATTGGGACTCCTAATTTGGGATTTAGTCAAGCCTGTGCAAGTCCATCTTTTAATACGTATTACACTACTTTTATTTTTTCACCTGAGACGGCATTAAATGCCTCAAATCAATTTACAATTGAAATGTCTGACGCCGATGGAGAATTTACAAATCCTACAGTTATACATACTACAGCTCCTGGATCTGTAACGGTTTCACCTGCAACGGTTGGCTTTTCATTACCAGAAACAACGGCTGGAGAAAATTACCGTATTCGTATTAAGAGTAGCGCTCCTGTAGCAACAAGTTCTAGATCAACACCATTTGCAGCTTACTATAAAATTCAAGACTCACCATTTACAATAAATAACTTAGTAGCTACTGGTGCTTATTGTGCAGGTGGTAGTTATTTACTGTCTATAGATAATCCTGGTACTGGATCTAATGACTCTCCTCTACTCTATCCAAATCTAACATTTAAGTGGTATAAAGTAACTAGCCCAACAACTAACATTTTTGTAGCAGATGGCGCAACATTAGCTGTAAATACGGAAGGTACTTATTTTGTAAGAACAAATTATGGCAGTTGTACGTCAGATTCTTTTTCTAATCGTGTTACAATTAGCGAAGCTATTTCAGGAGAAGCCAACGCAACAATAGCTTCAAGTCTTGGAAATCCATTTTGCCCAGAACAAGGTATGAACACGCTATCTACTATAGCAGGTAACAGTTACCAATGGTTTAAAAATGGTAATATTATTTCAGGCGCTACTAGTCAGATGTATCAAACTAATGAGTCTGGTACATTTTCAGTTCAAGTAGATTTAGGAGACTGTTCTGCTTCTGGCTCTATTGAGTTGGTTAGCGAATTATTTGACAGTTCTATAGATGTTGCTGAGTTTAATGAGATGTTAGCTGACGAATCTTTAACTGTAAATGTAACAACAACAGCTCAAAGCCCTGAATTTACATGGTATTTAAACGATACTATTATTTCTGGTGCTATAGGAGCAACATTTGAAGCTACTGAATTTGGAGATTATAGCGTTGTGGTTTCAGAAACAACAGGCTGTATGGTTTCAGTTGAGTATTTTTTTAGTATTGCTGAAGCTTTAGATCTTTTTCCTGAAGTTGAAGATATTCCAAATCTTATCAGTCCTAACGGAGACAACATAAATGATACATGGATAATACCAACGGAGTACATAAGTGGCACAGATACTGAAATTATAATAATGACCAATCGCGGAAAAATAGTATTTAAGACCAATGAATACTTAAATAATTGGCCAGAAGACGATTTAGACCTAACCAGCATTAACCAAGTTTATTATTACATCATCACAACAGCTGATAATAAAACTAAAAAAGGAACTATTACCGTAGTGAAATAATATGAAAGCAGTTTTTTTACTTCTTATATTATCTATATTTTCTGTACAGAACTTCTATGCTCAAGAAGACGACGGTGTAGTTTCGCTTGCCATACCAACACGAAATTCACTCACATTTAACCGTTACACCATAAACCCAACTTTTAGTTTTGTTAGAGAACAAACAAAATATATCAGTATATACAATAAACGAGAATGGGTACAATTTGAAAATGCACCACTCACCTATTTAGCAAGTTATTCTGGTCGTTTTGGAGAAAACATAGGAGCCGGTTTAGGTCTTTTTCAACAAAACTATGGAGTATTAACCACCTTTGGTGGAATTTTGAACTTCGCTTACAATGCAAAGTTAACCAGATATAACAATCTTACATTTGGTCTTAATATTGGTGCTTATAAAAGTGGAGTTAATACAGCAAACGTAATTACTAATTTTGACGATCCGTCGTTACAAAATTTACCTGAGAACTTTCTACTAACTATTAATCCTGGTATTAATTACGGTACAGAGTTTTTAGATTTTGGATTGGCCTTAAATAATTTCGCATTATATAACTTTAATTCTTCAGAACTTATTCAAGACAACCCTGAACAAAGTATCCAAGCTCACATCATGTATACAGGTTATATGAATGGCAGAGGCTTTTTTGAAGAAAGTAAATTTTCAAGTTTAATCCGATCAGACTTTCAGAAAGATGAAACTATCATTTCTGCTGTAGCTATGGTAACTGTTCCTAAAGGCATTTGGGCGCAAGCCGGATACAATACGCTTTATGGTGCTTCTGGTGGATTAGGAATTAATATTACAACACAAATTGCTATTGAATATAATTTTGAAAAGGCTTTAGGTGATTTAAGCACTTATGGTCCTTCTCATGAAATCACTTTGGCTTACCGATTTAAAAACAATAATTATTACGATTATAGCAGAGAAGACGAAGTTGTTGGTCTTCTTTCTGGTGGAAATAAAAAACGTCGCTACACTAAAACTAAAAAATCAAAAGTTGCTAACAAGAAAACTAATACTAATGCTAAAGAAAAAGCAGATGCTTTAGCACAAGCTAAATTAGATAGAGAAGAAAAAATCAAAGCCAAAGCTAAGAGAGAAGCAGATGAGAAAGCAGCACTACTAGCAAAACAGAATGCTAGAAAAGAAGCTATACTATTAGCGAAACAAAATGCTGAGGAAGAAACAGATGCAAAAGCGGCATTATTAGCGGAACAAAAAGCTGAAGAAGAAGCTGATGCTAAAGCTAAACTAATAGAAAACCAAAAAGCTGAAGAATTAGCTGAAGAATTAGCAAAAGAACAAGCTAAAATTGACAAGTTAGAAGCTGATAAGAAAGCTGCTGAAAGAGCAGAAACAAGAGCTAGACTTCAAGCAGAACAAAAAGCTAAAGAACAAGCTGAAGCAAAAGCAACATTATTAGCAGAACAAAAAGCTAAAGAAGAAGCTGAAGCAAATGCAGCATTATTAGCAGAACAAAAAGCTAAAGAACAAGCTGAAGCAAAAGCAGCACTATTAGCAGAACAGAAAGCTAAAGAAGAAACTGATGCAAAAGCAACATTATTAGCAGAACAAAAAGCTAAAGAAGAAGCTGAAGCAAATGCAGCACTATTAGCAGAGCAAAAAGCTAAAGAACAAGCTGAAGCAAATGCAGCACTATTAGCAGAGCAAAAAGCTAAGGAAGAGGCTGAAGCAAAAGCAGTACTATTAGCAGAGCAGAAAGCTAAAGAAGAAGCTGAAGCAAAGGCAGCACTATTAGCAGAGCAGAAAGCTAAAGAAGAAGCTGAAGCAAATGCAGCACTATTGGTAGAACAAAAAGCTAAAGAGGAGGCTGAAGCAAATGCAGCACTATTGGCAGAACAAAAAGCTAAAGAGGAAGCTGAAGCAAATGCAGCACTATTAGCAGAACAGAAAGCTAAAGAAGAAGCTGAAGCGAATGCAGCATTATTAGCAGAACAGAAAGCGAAAGAAGAAGCTGAAGCGAATGCAGCATTATTAGCAGAACAAATAGCTAAAGAAGAAGTTGTTTCTATCCCAACAGATGAGTTAGCTAAATCAATGCAAAGTATTTCAGAATTGACTGAAAGTTCTAAAGAAGATCAAAACGAATTATTAAAAGAGTTCAACGCTATTATCGCTATTAAAGATCAAGATTTAAAAGACTTAAAAGAAGAAAATGATCTAAGTGAACAAGGTATCGCTGTGCAACCAAAACCTTTTAAAAGTGTTACTGCAGAAAACAATAAGCTTAATGCAATTAAAGCAGATTTAGATAATGTAATAAACACACGTAACAATAAGATTGACGAATTAAATGACCTTTATGAAGAGCGTATCGAAAATGGTGTTTTCGCTATGGATGAAGTTTCATTATTCTACAAAAAAGAAATCAAAAGGTTACAATCAGAACAAGTAAAAGCTAACGACGTAAAAGCACAATTGAACCAGAGATTAGAAACTATTAAAATCGCTACAGAAGTTGAAAAAAGAAGACGTATTAAACGTGCAGATTTTAGTAATGAAGATGATAGGTTTAGTCAAGATAGAGCGATGTTAGAAAACATAAAGTCCACTACTCCATTAAGCGAAACACCTTTTAAAGCTGAAGATTTTGATTTTGGTGAAGCGCTTGGTAACAACATTAAAATATTAAAAAATATTCAACATATTGAAAGTGGATACTACCTTATAATTGCTGTACATAGTAATGTAAAAAGACGAAATGAGTTTATAACCAAAGTTGTAGCATCAGGACGAACTAATGTAGATTTCTTCCATGATGTTAACACCAGTAAAGATTATATATACTATGAGAAATTTGATAATATTAGTAGTGCTAATAAGGCATTAGAGACCAAAGGGAATAGACCATATAATGGAAAAATGTCAATTGTGAAGATTGAAAATTAATAAGAATTAAGCTGATTTTTAGTTGCTTTTCTGCCCCGAAAAGAACCTAAAGAAATAAAATAAAATATCATGAAAAAACCTACTTTTTCTAGACTAGTCGTAATTATCCTATTTATCATCTTTGGATTAAAAGGATTTGCACAAAACTATGAACCTTTTGTTCCAAGATTTAATGAAGACTTAAAAGGTGATATTGTTCTTATTGGGAATAATATTCTTGGGCCAAATAATGATGCGTTTAACAACAACTCGGTTTACAATCATCAAGTAGACATGACCTACATTGATATTGATAGTGACGGCTCAACCTTTAGTTCTTCGAGCGCAGATCTAGATATCGAAAATCCTAATTGTTATAAAATAATATATGCTGGATTATATTGGGGCGCTGTAAATCCAGGAAGTGAACCAATAACAGATGTAAAATTTAAAGGCCCAATTGGTGGCTACAATGATATTCAAGGTTCAGTTATTTATGAGGCTGGTACAAATACTGTAGATGGTGGAGATAGTTTTTCTTATGCTTGTTTTGCAGATGTTACGTCTATTGTTACAAGTTATGGTTCTGGTGTAGATTTAGGAACCTATACTATTGCCAATGTCTCTTCAGCTGAAGGTCGTACTGCGTCTTACAGTCCTTATAATGGTACAGGTCAATCTGCTGGTTGGTCTTTGTTTATTGTGTATGAAGATCCTACTTTACCAGGGAAATCAATTACTAGTTTTGATGGTTTTAGTGCTATTAGTATTGCAGGTGGCAATCCTACATTAGATATTCCTGTCGATGGATTTAGAACGGTTCCTGCTCCTGCTCCAGTAAGAGCAAACTTTGCCTTTGCTACTTTAGAAGGTGATAGTCCAATTTTGGGTGATCGCTTAAGATTAAACGGAGTAAGTTTATCTACTGCAGATCGTCCAGTAGCAAATTTCTTTAATAGTTCAGTAACACAATTAGATGCAACTCCAGTAAATGATAGAGTTCCAAATAGTACAAATACCTTAGGGTTTGACACAGGTGTTATTGCCATACCAAATCCAGGAAATTCAGTTATTGCCAACGATGCCACTTCAGGTAACATTAGTCTACAAACAAGTGGTGATACTTATTTTCCATATTTCTTTGCATTTGCAGTAGAAATTATAGAACCTAATATTGTACTTACTAAAATTGTTGAAGATGATTCTGGAAATAATATTGGAGATCAATCGGTAGGTTTAGGGTCTTCCTTAAATTATGTGATTGGTTTTCAAAATACAGGAAACGATAATGCTACTAATTTTAGAGTTAGAGATATACTTCCTATTAACATTATATTTAACTATCCAACGGATTTAGTATTACCTGCAGGTGTTACTGTGGTTAGTTATACTGAAGCAACAAGAGAAATTATTTTTGCTATAGACGATTCTTTAGTTGAAGAAAATGACCCAGTTTATGAAATTAGAATTGAAGTAGAAGTTGTAGAATCATGTAGCCTTTTAGTAGATGCATGTTCTAATATTATTAGTAATCAAGCCTATGCATCTTATAATGGTTTTTACAATCCTAATTTCGGAATTACAGATGACCCAAGTTTAAGTAGTAATACAGGATGTCTAATATCTCCAGAAGCGACCAACTTTTTAGCCGATTTAAACTGTACATTCTCAGAAGAGATTGTTCTTTGTGGCGATAGTGTAGATCTTACCGCTGCAAACGGTTATGATTCTTATGCTTGGTCTACTAGCTCAACAGGAAGTCCAGTAATAGGAACTACACAAACAATAACAGTTACAGGAACTGGTACCTACTACTCTTTTAATACAGCAGTTGCACCATGTCAATCTATTATTCAAGAATTTGATGTTGAACTTTTTGGTTCTAACACTACAAATCCAGTACTTGCTTATGCAGATGAAGTAGTTACTTGTCCTAATGATGGAAAATTATTACCTAATATATTCTTATGTGGTGCTAACGATTCAAGATTAATTGAAACAAATATATCTGATTCCACTTCAGTAATTTGGGAACAATTAGATGAGTCTAGTTGTTCTGCTGTTACAGATTCTGATTGTGCAAATGAAAACGGATCTTGTACTTGGAATGAAGTACAAAATGGATCTAGTTTTTTAGCGAATACCTCAGGACAGTATCGTATTACTATTAATTATCCTGGTGGATGTTTTGTTCAATTTTATTTCAATGTTTATCAAAACTTATTGAGTCCTACTGTTACTGCTACTGATATTATTTGTACTTCTGATGGAAGTATAACAGTAAACGGCGTGCCTTCTGGTTATGAATACAGTATTGATAATGTTAATTTTCAATCTAGTCCAATATTTTCTGTCGATACTGCAGGTTTTTATACCATTTATGTAAGACAAGATGGAGTGGTTTCAAATCCATGTGTATTTACTGTGCCAGACATTCAAATTAGAGATAGAGAATTTACAGGGTCTTCAATTATAACACAACCTTTTTGTCATGGAGACAAAGGCACTATTTATTTGGCTGCAAATGATGCAGATCCACAATATTCATTTTCACTTTCTCAAGGTGCTACTTTAGTTAATAGTGTTGGACCAACAGTTGATAATACACATACGTTTCAAAATTTAAATCCAGGAACTTATACGGCAACTATTACATCTGAAAACGGTTGTACATACACTGAGAATATTACAATTACAGAACCACCCATTCTTACTGTTACAGCAGCAATAACAAGCCCTTTAACATGTTCTGATGGTGAAATTACAATTTACCCTGTAGGTGGAACACCTCCATATTACTATTACATTAATAGTACAACAGACTTTCAAACGATTCCAGAATATGTAGTAACAACTGCTGGAACTTATGATATCACTGTTATTGATTCTAATAATTGTAGTGCAGATACAAGTATAACTGTTGGTGCTATACCTCAACCAGAATTTAATGTTGCTGTTACAGATATTGCTTGTGCAGATTCTAATAATGCAGGAGCATTAACCATAAATGTAACAAATGCTAATGGAAATAGCATTACCTATAGTATTGATGGCGGAACTACATTCTCTAATTCAAATGTGTTTACAGGATTAACCGTTGGTAATTACAACGTTATTCTTCAATATACGTCTGGTTCTGATGTTTGTGAAACAAGTCCGCAAACTGTAACTATTAATTCGGCTACAGCGATTGTTGGAACGGCAGATTTAACAACGCCTCTAACATGTGACTCTGAAGGAACAATTACGGTAACAGGAGTTTCAGGAGGAGATGCACCATACATGTACAGTATAGATGGTGTTACTTTTCAGAATAGTAATAGTTTCACTAATTTATCTGCAGGATTATATACTGTTTTAGTTAGAGATGCTAGTGGATGTTCTTCTGCAATGAATCAAATTACAATTGAACAGTTAAATCCACCAACAGATTTAACTTTTGGTAATTCGCCAGTAACATGTCCAACGAATACTTCTACAATTTCAATCACAGGAACTACAGGAGGATCAGGAATATTAGAGTATCAAATTACGGCTCCTGCTTCAGCAGCGACAACATATCAAACATCAACATCTTTTTCAGGATTAGAACCTGGAACATACACATTTCAAGTAAAAGATGAAAACGATTGTACTTACAGTGAATCTTATACAATTGACCCAATCCCTACTCCAACTTTAAATATTGTTTTAACAGAAGATTTAAATTGTACAACTTCACCAGATGCCATAATAACAGGAACTATTTCGGGGCCTGCACCTTACACGTATGCTGTATCAATTGACGGAGCTACTTACACAGCTTTAGGATCTACAGGAACACCTTTTACTTATAACACGTCAAGTGCAGGAACGTATCAGTTTGAAATTACAGATGCAAATGGTTGTTCTGCACAATCATCACTGATTACAGTTAATCCATTATCATTACCAGCGTTGAGCTTAGTAACACAAACGCAACCTATTTTATGTAATGGAGATACTAATGGATCTATTGATGTTACTATAGATACAACAGTAGGAACACCTCCTTTTGTAATTAACGTAAACAATGATACTGCAGGAACGGATTTTGGAACACAAACGTCTAGTTTACCTGCAGGAACATATACAGTAACTATTACAGATTCTAAGCTTTGTACAGCAACTGAAACAGTAACAATAGATGAACCAGATCCTATTGTTGTAGATCATACAGCTGTTGATATTACATGTGGTACTTTAGGAGTTTCACAAGGATCGGTTATTGTAAACTCGGTTGCTGGCGGAACACCTCCTTATAATTATTTTGTAACAGGAACTAATGGATATTCAAACTCTGAACTTAATAATGCTGGATCTACGTCTGTTAGTTTTGATGTCGTTGATTTTGGACTGTATCAAATTAATGTTGTAGATGCTAATGGATGTTCAATTTTGATTCAAGATGTATTAGTTGCTTCACCTCCTACAGATTTAGACATTGATGTTATTGCAGCTGTAGATTGTTCTACAGGTGGAACTGTAGAAGTTAGCATAGGCTCTTCATTAGCAAGTGCTGGTCCTTTTTTCTTTAGTATTTATGAAGGAACATCAACGGTTTATCCTACAGGAACTTGGATACCTGAAGATGTACCAGGCGGTCAATTAGCAACATTTACAGGTTTAACACCAGGAGTACTTTATACGTTTATTGTTTATGATCAATCTACAAATTGTAGTTATTATGAACCTTCAACAGTTCCTATTCCAACAAATTCAACTTTATCAGCAACAGCTGTTAGTGCTAATAATATCACTTGTACAGGAAGTGACGATGGAACTGTTTCCTTTACTGTAAATAGTGTTTACTCAAGTGCTGTTAATGTAACCTATGAAATTTTTGATTCATTAAGTTTAACTTCAACATCTATAATAGGATCTGGATTAGTGCCAGCAAACGGCTCATTAAACGTTACAGATTTAGGACCTTTACCTTTTGGTAATTATTTTGTGTCTATTATTGAAACGTCTGGTGCAAATGCAGGCTGTGGTGTTGTAACCATTCCTTTTAATATTACTGAATCTGCTTTTCTTTTAGAGTTGGCTGTTTCAATTGATCAGAATGCGAATTGTAATGCCAACTCAGGTGTTATTAGTGCAATTGCTTCAAACGGAACACCTCCTTATGAATATCAAATTACGACTTCAGCTACTGCTCCACTTATAACGGATTCGTCTTGGGATTCTTCAAGTACGTTTAATGTAGATGCTGGTAGTTATTACGTTCATGTAACGGATGCTTATAATTGTGTGGTAACAAGTCCTGTTCAAGTTGTTACTATGGATGCCACTCCTGTTATTTCAGCAATTACAACAAATCAATGTACGGTTGCAGAAGGTGCATATGAAATAGTTGTTAATTTAGATACTGCTGGAACGCCACCTTATACGGTAAGTATTAATGGTGGAGCATTTCAAACACAAACGTTTCCTTTTACACTTTCAAATTTATATTCTGGAACTCATACTATAGCTATTCAAGATTTTAATGGTTGTGGAAATACGGTTTCATTAGATATCGTTGCACCAATTGTAGTAACACCAGAAGTTACAGTGTTACCAACTTGTAACGATGATGACGGTGAAATTACAATCACAGCTTCTGGAGGATCTGGTTCTTATGCTTATACCATTGCACCAAATACCGCTTCAATTAGTTTAACTGGAAATATATTTTCTGGAGTTCCATCTGGAACGTATACGGTTACTGTTACAGATACTGTAACATTGTGTTCTGAAGATGTAACTATTGTTTTACAAGAAGCTGTAACACCATTAATAACATTGACTCCATCTGAAATGACATGTTTCGGTGATAATTCTGGATCATTCGAAATTAATATTGCCAATTATACGGGATCTTATACTTATGAAGTGTTTGATAGTTTAGGAACTTCAATAATAGGAGCTATTAATGCCAACACATCTACTAACCCTATAACTGTAACAGGATTGTCAGCTGGAACATTTTCTGTAGTAATCACGGAAACTGATGTTCCTTTTTGTACTGCAACAGCAAGTGTTACTATGGTATCTCCTTTAGATGCATTGGCGCTTAACGTTTCGGAAACTTCAAATGTAACTTGTAATAATAATGAAGGTACCATTACAGCAGTTGCAACTGGTGGTTGGGGAGATTACGAATATGAATTAACTGGAGATGCTACTGTTGTTTATTCTTCAAATGGATCTTTCACTGCATTGTCTGCCGGATCTTACACTATAAATGTTAGAGATGCTGGAGGTTGTATTGTTTCAGAAACCATAACACTAGCAACACCTACACCAATATCTGCTACATTTACTCCAAGTGCCACTGTATTATCTTGTTTTGGAGATCAGGATGCAAGTATTACAATAACAAATGTTACAGGTGGTCAAGGTACAAATTACACATATACACTAAATACAGTGTTACCAACGCCTAGTGTTTCTGGACCACAAACTTCTAATGTATTTGAAAATCTAGGACCTGGAACTTATTTTATTAGAATAACAGATGGTTATGATTGTGAATCAACTTCATTAAATATTGTAATTACGGAACCAGATCCAATTGTAGCGAGTTTAGTAAGAACAACAACTCAAACTTGTTTAACTGAGTCGACGTTAACGTTAAGTGCAACTGGAGGCACAGGGTTGTATTCTTATAGTGATAATCCTTCATTTACTCCAATTATAGGAACTTTTACAAACTCTACAACATTCAGTGTTTCTGATGGAACGTATTCTTATTATGTTAAGGATGCTAATGATTGTATTACTAATGTGTCTAATGAAATCACTGTAGATCCATTAGTAACTTTAGAAGTTACTTTAGAGTCTACAAACCCAACAATTAATTGTGCTGGTGATAATAACGGATCTGTTTTAGCTACTGCTATAGGCGGATTAGGAAATTACACTTACACGTTACAAGATAATTTAGGCAACCCTGTTACTGCTACAGAAAATAGTCCTGGTTATTTTACAGAACTTTTTGCTGGAGATTATGTTGTACTCGTAGAAAGTGGAGATTGTAATGCAACGTCTGCTACAGTAAGTATTACTGAGCCAGATGCTCCGCTTGATGCTTCAATTATAGTTAATAATATAAGCTGTCCAGGAATAAATAATGGGTCAGTTGAAATTACGGCCTCAGGAGGTACTGGTATTATTAAATATGCTATCTCACCACAATTAAATCAGTTCTTTGAATCTAACATCTTTGAAAATTTAGAACCTGGAACTTATGATATTATTATACAAGATGAGTTGGGTTGTTATTTAACGTTCAATTTCGATATTATTGAGCCTATTCCTGTTCTCGTAAATATTGTTGCAGATTCTTTATTTCCAGCAGTGTGTTCTGGAGTTACAGATGGCGAATTTAGTATCGTTGTTTCAGGAGGTGCACTTCCATATAGCGTGAGTTTAGATGATTATAATGGGACCTATGAAACAGGAGGTGCAACACAAACTGAATTTGATTTTACAAATTTAGGAGGAGGTGATCATGTTGTATTTGTTACTGATTCTAAAGGATGTGAAACTGAATGGAATATTACATTCCCAGAATCAGTTACTATTCTACCAGAACTTATCATAGAAACTATTTGTGATAATAATACACAAGGCAATGTGGTTACTGTAACCGTAGATGCTTCAATTGAAGATTTAACTCAACTTGATTATTCATTAAATGGAGGTGCTTTTCAGCAAAGTAATATCTTCTATAATGTACCTGTAGGCACGGACCACTATATAGAAGTGCAACACTCTAATTCTTGTATTCAGCAAACAGACTTCTTTGATATAGAAGCCTACGACCCTGTGACATTAACATTAGGTGAAGGTGGATTAAATGAATATATCGCTAACGCATCCGGTGGTGCTGGTAACTATCAGTACACGATTAATGATGAGGATAACGGAAATGAAAACACTTTCATTATAACAGAATCTGGATTATATACTATAACGGCAACGGACAGTAGTGGTTGTTTTGCAACAATACAAATAGAATTAGAGTTTCAAGACCTTTGTATTGCTAATTGGTTTACGCCTAATGACGATGGTGAATTTGATACTTGGGCACCAGGATGTACAGAAAATTACCCAAATCTAACCTTCGATATTTTTGATCGCTATGGTCGTAAAATTGCTACCTATCGCGTTGGTGAAACTTGGGATGGTAGATACCATGACAAAGATTTACCTACAGGAGATTATTGGTTTGTAGTAAAAACTAATGATCCAGTGAACGATAAAGAATTTGTTGGACACTTTACATTATATAGATAAACGCAGAGAATCCTAGAAAGATAAAATTATGAAAAAAATTTCCCTATATATTCTATTTCTGGTCTTCGCTCAAAGCTACGGCCAAGAATTAAATCTTCCAGTATTTACACAATACTTGGCAGATAACGACTTTGTAATTTCTCCTACCTACGCCGGAATTGGAGATAATTTAAAAATTAGAGCTAACGGATTAACACAGTGGGTTGGCATAAAAGATGCACCAGATAACCAATCCCTATATGTAGATTTTAGAATGTCTAATCGTTCTGGTATAGGCGTTACAGCTTACAACGATAAAAACGGAAACACGTATCAAAAAGGTGTAAAGTTCTCTTTTGCGCATCATATAACTTTAGATTATAAGTCTAAGCAATTTTTATCTTTTGGTTTGTCTTACAATATTAATAGCTTTAGAATTGGCATAGAAGATTTTAATACTACATATGACACGCCAATTATTGATCCATATATTACAGATGATAAATCTCAATCTAACAATAATTTTGATGCAGGATTATTATACAGATGGAAAGCCTTTTATTTAAGTTTTAATGCCAATAACATATTAGGAAAAGATATTGATTCTTATACGGCTATTGAACCAAGTCAACTTTTAAACTATCAAATATATACAGGAGTTGTTATTAAGAATAAAAACAAGAAAGATGTAGAGTTTGAACCTTCTGTATTTTATCAAATGTTTGCTAGTGACCAACGTTCTAGTACAGATGTTAATTTTAAATACCGAAAATTTAACAGAAGAGGAGATTATTATTTTGTTGGTGGATCTTACCGTTTTCTTAACGATCAATTTATGAAGCCATTAAATTTAGGACCAATGGCTGGTATTACGTTTAATAAGTTCTTTTTTGCTTATTCATACCAAATAACGATGAATGATTTATCTGGTTATAATTCAGGAACACATATGGTAACCATTGGATTAGATCTTCTACAAAGCGCTAGTAATTGTGCATGTACTAAAGGTACGAGTCAAAGTTATTATAGATAATTATTTATAAATTGAAGTGTTTATTACCAATTATAAAACAGTAACTTCAAATATAACATTTATCAATCCTAATTTTAAATTAACAAGCCTAATACTCTCATAACCTAATACTTAGTCTTAAACGGTTTTAATCTCTTTACAACGAACTATTTGACGCGATCATCAATATTTTAGTATTTTCAACGTGCTATTAATCATACACTTTGAAAATGAAAATTATATTTAACAAGAATTCTATTGGGAATATTTCTCAATTGATTACATCCAAATCGTTTCAGTTTAGAACGACATTTATAATTTTAGCTTCCTTCTTATTATTTGGAGCACTACCCTACTTTACGGGTTCTGGTTTAACCTCACCAGGTACAATTGGTCCATATGCAAATTCTGTTTTTCCAGTTGAAGGCAATATTGAATTTGCCATTTCTCATAGGATTGCTTATCCTAATTTAACATTTTTCTCACCTATTACTTTTAGAATGGTGCCGCAACAAGATAAAATTATTCTTGGTCAGCTCGATGGTGAAATTTATTGGTTTGATGATGATGAAACTACTGTAACCAAAAACTTATTACTAGATCTTACTGGCCAGGTAGGAATTGTTCATGATGGTGGATTTCTAGGGTTAACATTACATCCCGATTTTGATGCTGCTGTAAATCCTAAAAACTACATGTATGTTTATTATACGACTAAAAACGGTGAGGGATTAAATAGACCACCTGTAGGATCACATACAGGTCAAGGTTGTTCATGGAGTGAAGACAGAAACGAATATCAAGGTAATTATTTAGTTCTAGAACGCTATGAAATCGATCCGATAAACATGACTATTGATCCATTGACTAGTACAAATATTCTAAAAATTAGAATGTATGGAACAACGCATTATGGAGGTGGAATGGATTTTGGAAATGATGGTTTTTTATACCTAACTATTGGAGATCAAGCGTCATGGAGACGCGCTCAAAATATTACAGATAATCTTTCTGGTGGAGCTCTTCGATTAGATGTAGATAAAGACCCAACAAAAAGTCATGCTCCAATTAGAAAAAAACAAAATCCTGGTGTCGGTTTCCCTGGTGAGATTTCTGGTGTAGAATATTGGATACCTAATGACAATCCGTTTTTAAGTCCAACGGGAGCAACTTACGAAGAATATTATAGTATAGGATTGAGAAATCCCTTTAGAATGACCAAAGATAAAGCAACAGGTGATTTTTATATTGGAGACGTTGGTTTAAACACACATGAAGAAGTTAATATCTTAAAAAAAGGATCTAATTATGGTTGGCCACAATACGAAGGATTTAATTCTCGTGGAACTAACTGTGCTTCGTTATTAAATAATATGCCACACGAAGAACCTTTAACAGCTTTTGCTCGTGCAGATGCTAATGCGCTTGCTGGTGGATTTGTTTATCGCGGTTCAGCTATACCTGAACTTTACGGAAAATATTTGTGTGCAGATTATGGTGGTGGTGATGAAATTTTTTCTGTAAATATAAACTCTGGAGCTTATGAACAAGTTGCAACCTTAAGTAATGTAATTTCATTTGGAGAAGACAATGATGGTGAACTTTACCTCCTATCTTATGGTTCAAATCAGCATATATACAAAATTATTGAGAGTATTGATGACGATTTTAATAATATGCCTCAATTATTATCTGATACTCAGGTTTTTTCTAATTTATCAACTTTAGATGTTATTGATGGCATTGTACCTTACGAATTATACGAATCGTTTTGGTCAGATGGTGCTTTAAAAAAACGTTGGATTGCTGTACCAAATACAGACGGCGTTCATAGTGGTACAAATGAACAAATACAATATTCTGAATATGGAGATTGGGAATTTCCTCCTGGAACTGTAATTATAAAACAATTCGATTTACAAATCGATGATAACGATCCTTCCATAACTAAGAAAATTGAAACACGTTTTTCTATTGCAGATCAAAATGGAGGTTGGTATTTCTTAACTTATAATTGGAATGATGCACAAACAGATGCGGTTTTGCAAACCACGAGCTTAAATGAATCGGTTAGTATTTCGACTAACAATTCAGGAGGAACACGGACTCAAACATGGCATTTCCCTTCTCATTCAGAATGTACAACGTGTCATAATGATGCAAACAAAGGTGTTTTAGGTTTAAAAACCAGGTATTTAAATACAGATTACGACTACGCTACTCACGATGCTATAAATGGTCAAGTAGCAAACCAATTAGTTACTTTAAGCCATTTAAATATTCTTAATCAATCTATTTCTGATACTGACACACCAAATTTAGTCGCCAATAAACCTATGAGTGATCCTGCGGCTACTTTAGATGAACGTGCAAGATCATATCTAGACTTAAATTGTGCTTATTGTCACAGACTTGATAATAACAACAGAACTAATTTTGATTTACGAGTATTCAATAGTTTAGAAGCTACTCAATTATTAAATGCAGGTATTTTAAATCCTCTAGGTATTGATCCTAACGAAAAAATAATATTTCCAGGTGATGCTTCTAAGTCTATATTATATCATAAAATGAACAGTGTAGATCAAACTATCATGATGCCTCCTTTGGCTAAATTGACTATAGACCAACCTGCTGTAGATCTCATAGAAGATTGGATTAATCAATTAGATACCAATACAACAGATATAACAAACAACCCAAATCCCTTAAGTAATTTGGCTCTTTTACCTTCTGCAGAGCTTGATGGATCTGTTGGACCTAATGGGCAATCTGGTAGAGGAACTCCATTAGATATTGTTTATGATCCCTTAATCGGAGATTATAAAGTGTATACTAATTATGCAGAATATGGTGTGCCTTACCAATACAACTCAGGTTTATTAACAGAAACCAATGGTTTCTTTTGGAGTGTAGATTGGCCAAGTCCTAAATTCGTTAATTATATTACTATTGGTGGTTCTTACGATGGACAACCACAACAATATACGAACTGGCGTGTTAGCTATCTTAGAGAAGGAAATTGGATTACTTTAGACAGCGGTATTGGTGGTTGGATAAATGATGGTATTTATGAATGGGGAGGATCTAGTCAAGTTCCAATTTATGCAGAAGCCGTAAAAGTAGTGTTGTATAGTGATGCTATTCATGATGTTAAAAGTATACATTTAAGAGCTCGAGGTGGAAAAACAAGAAATAAGCCAGATGAAACCAATACACAACCTACAAAAGCGACTTTAGTGCAATTTATTCCTAATGACAACCCAACTAAAATAGTGAATGTATTAGCTGGACTGCAACAATCCGCTTGTGATACTAATGATAACACCTACGCTCAAGATTTAATTGTAACCTATATTAATCCTCCTGAAACAGGTAGTTTAGTTGTTAATGGTCAGAGCTTTCCAATAACAACAAGTCCTCAAACAATTAACTTAACAGGCTTAATATCTGACGGATTAGATGTTGAAGTTGAAGCCGAGTTTAGTGATGGATATAAAACACTCTATTTAAGTACTCAAACCGTATTTACTGCTCCAGAGAATTGTACAGATCTTCTTGTAGGTGTAGACGAAACTCTAATTATAAATTCAGATTATACAGTCCCAGCAATTGGAACTTTAGAAATATTAGAAGGTGGTAGTTTAACTGTAACCGGAAATCTAACGGTTTTAGGAGACGTTATCTTAAATTCAGTTTCTAATAAGTACTCGAGTTTAATTGTTGAAGGAACGAGTACAGGAAACATCAGTTATAAGAGACACGTCAATGCTCAACAAAGCGGTTCTACAGGAAACGATTTAGTATCTGCTCCTGTTAAAGGCCAATCTTTTGGTGCTTTTGCATTAGATAATCCTAATATTTATGAAAACCCAAATAATACGCTTCAAAAATTATTTGGACCTTTTGATGAAACGTCTGGTGCCTATCTTATATATTCTACAGATTTAAATGCAGCTACAGACATAGAATCTGGTATTGGCTTTAGAACGGCTAGAGAAAGTGCAGAAGATCTTTCACAAGGCACAACATTTACATTCTTTGGTGAAATGGAAACGAATGCAGTAGCAAAAACTATTACGACATCAGGTTCTAATTTTGATGGATGGAATTTAATCGGTAATCCATATACTTCATATATAGATTTTGACACTTTTTTTGCACTTAATAAAACGCAATTAAATGGTGGTGTTTACCAAGCTATTTATGGTTTTGACGGAGACAGTTCTAATGGTTGGACCGTATTAAATAACTTAACCGCAGGAGAATTAATTGCGCCAGGTCAAGGTTTCTTCGTAAAAAGTAAATCTGGCGGAGGATCTATAACATTCACACCTCAAATGAGAACAGGTGGTTCTTCTGACGATTTTATATTAGGGCGAGAATCTTCTACGCAATCTGGTCATATAAAACTGAAAGCACAAGCCGTAGATTCAGAATTCTATACAGATGTCTATTTTAATAATAACGCAACAGCAGGTTTAGATCCTGGTTACGATGCTGCACTTTACACAGGAAATCCACCAGAATTTTCTATGTATTCACATTTAGTCGAAGATAATTTAGGTGTTCCAATTATGATTCAAGCACTGAGTGAAATAGCAATGACAGATACAAACTTAGCTTTAGGAATTCATGCAAATCAAGGTCAAGAATTAACCATTAGTATTCTAGAATCTGATTTGCATAATACTATAGATGTTTATTTGGAGGATACTTTAAATAATACGTACACATTACTGACTACCAATAATTATACATTTACTGCAGATAACAATCTATCTGGTGTTGGTCGTTTTTATCTTAGGTTTCAAGATAATATACTTAATATAAATAATTCATCTTTAGATACTTTACGTATTTTATCTAATCATTTACAGCAAACTATTGAAATAACAGGTCAACTAGAAAAGCAAACAGCATTCAAACTGTATGATCTTCATGGCCGTGTTATTCTAACTAAAAATTTAGATTTTAATTCTATAAAACAAATTATTAATGTGAGTCATCTAAATACCGGAATTTACATCGTAGAATTAGAAACCGTTTATGAAAACAAACGCATTCAAAAATTAATTATTAAATAATTACAGTACCCTATTTTTGTAAGAAAGCGCAAAACCTAGTTACGGTTTTGCGTTTTCTATTTTAATACAAATGGAGCAGGTATAAAAAAACAAATTAGGTTGTAAAAACAAGCAATTAATAAATGTTTGTATAAGGATAACTTTGTCTAAGAATATGTATATTTTTATTGAGCTATGGATAAAAGCACTTTATTACGTTATAAAGGTTACTTGGAAACACCTTCACTATTTAAAACTAGTAGTTTACCTCAAATTGAACAAATTAATCTGAGTTCTGAATTTGAACCTTTAAATTCAAATATTGAGTTTAAAAATCATCGTTTAGGTAAGTTAGTAGAAGAATTTGTGTATTATCAACTTAAACAGAAATCCTCTGTTCATTGGATTATAGAAAATTTACAAATTCAAAATGGAAAACAGACTGTAGGAGAATTAGATGCACTTTATTATTTAAAACATAAGCCTGTTCATCTTGAAGTTGTTTATAAATTCTATTTGTACGATACTTTAGAAAACTACCAAGATCCCCTCGCCTATTGGATTGGACCTAATAGAAAAGATTCTCTGTGTTACAAATTAGATAAACTAAAGTCTAAACAATTTCCTTTATTTTATAAAAACGAAACTAAGCTTCAACTTTCTCAATTGAATATAGATTCTACAGACGTTTCACAAAAACTCTGTTTTAAAGCACAATTATTTTTGCCTTATCCCAAAACTAAAATTAATAGTGAATTGATAAATGAAAATTGCATCAGCGGTTTCTATATGTCATTTAAAGCCATTTCTGAATTTAAAGCACTAAAATTTTACATTCCCCATAAATTAGATTGGCTTGTTAAGCCTCACAATAATATTTCTTGGGAAGATTATAACACTGCTAAAATAATGATAGAGGAAGATATTAAATCTCAACGTTCACCTTTGGTTTGGATAAAATATAACGACACCAAACTTGTAAAATGTTTTATCACCTTTTGGTAATTATGAAAGAACACAACTATTATAAACTCTACAAACCTTATGGCTATTTAAGCCAATTTATAAATCACCAAAGTAAACGAAAGTCGAAAAAACTTTTAGGAGAACTGCACACCTTCACAGAAGAACTTATGGCTGTTGGCCGATTAGATGAAAAATCTGAAGGTTTATTATTATTAACTACAAATGGTAAATTTAGTAATTATATAACGAGTACCAATATAGAAAAGGAATATCACGTTATGGTAGATGGTGTAATAACACCAGAGATTATTGAAGAGTTAAAAGTTGGTGTTGAAATTTCAGTTGAAGGTAAACTTTATAAAACAAAGCCATGTCAAGCAGAAATTTTAACTGATACCTCTCATATTATTAAACGTTTTGTACGTGACGAACGTCATGGGATTACCTCGTGGTTGTCCATTACAATAACTGAAGGGAAATTTAGACAAGTGCGAAAAATGACTGCCAAAGTAGGTTTGCCAACATTAAGATTAGTACGCGTTAGGATTGGTGATTATAACTTAGACGACATGAAACCTGCAGATGTCTTCCCTATTAATTATTAGAAGATTCTTCTGCTACTTCTGCCTTCTTTTCTTTGATAATAACTTTTTCGTTCTGAAAAATAATTGTGGCTTTTACTCCCGTAAGTAGGTTCCACTCTTTGGATGATATAACATTACCTTTATCATCGTAAACCACAAATTCTGCGGTGTTCGGTCCAGATTCGCCTTGATTTAGTGCGACAATATCTACAGTATTTTTTCCATCAATTAAATCTACTTCTACACGTCTATAACTACCAGTTAATAACAGACTGTGTTTAACAATAGTTCCATTGACCAAAATCTGAACACGATCACCATCAGGATATTGATGGTCTCTACAAACTATATTCACAAATTTGGTGTCTACACGATGTTCGCCTAGAAACTGATCTGACATGGTTCTAATAATTCCGCCCTTAACAGCTTCTTTTGTCCAACGTTTCTCATAAATTTCACCAGGACTCTTTAAACCATCATTTTCAGTCATAGAAAATGGTTTCTCTGTTTCATTAAAGACAAATTTCTCTTTAGAATCAGTAGAACTACCATTGGACTTCTCGTTCTCCTTTTTAGGTAATGGAGCGACTTTAATTTTTACTAAAGTAGAATCTTTCTTGGTCTTAGAAGGTTCTGCCGGAATACGTATAGATTTATTCTCTTTATCTTTAATTTGGGCAAAAACCATACTGCTGCAAAAAATGCAGAACATAAATACGATAAGTTTAACGGCTTTCACTAATTTAAAAATGGGTTTTAATTTATTAATATGTTAAGTTACAAAAATCATTCCTTTCTATTACTTACAACCAAAATAAACGTTTATAAAGAGAAATATTTACAATAAAAAGTTAAAACTTACCATTAAAGCTAATTCTTAACTTTCTATTATACTCTACAAATAGCCACTCTTTATAATTTTGAGTACTATTCATAATACAATAACAGTATTGTTTTATTCTGTAAGCAATTTCATCTTGAAGTTCTTTAGTTAAATCCCTCGCATCATAAACATCCTCACTATTATCAATACACATTTGGGAGTGTTGCGCAATTGAGCGTTCAATAACGGTGAATGATTTTTTACCTTCATTCATCACTTTTTTATATTCCTCCTTGACATCAAAATTTAAAGTAAAAGACTTTTTGAATTTTACTTTTAAAGCATCTGGCATTTTGTATGTAAAATCTCGCTCTAATAAATCGTCATCTACAATATTTTCTAAATAATAGTCTGGATGCTTAAAAATATGTTGCCAATCTACAGGCTGATCCCAAGGCCCAAATCGCGATTCATTATTACCTAAATCTATAACTTGAAATAATTTACGATCCTTGTAAATACGACTTCCACGACCAATCATTTGAAAATACAAGGTTAAAGATCGTGTGGCTCTATTCAAAATTATAGTTTCTACAGACGGTTCATCAAAACCAGTGGTTAAGATACTTACAGAAGATAATACAGCGTCAGGCGTATTTTTAAACCATTTTAAAATGTCCTTACGATCTTGCTTAGTTGTTGTATTATCTAAATGCTGAACATTATAGCCCGCTTTTTTAAACGTATAATAGACTTCCTTAGAGGTATAGATTCCGTTATTAAAGATTAATGTTTTTTTGCCTTTTGCTAATTCTTCGTAGGCCATTAACAACTTGGATTGCATTACACTATTGGTGTATAATGCTTCAGAAGATTTTACCGTATAATCGCCATTAATACCAATTTTCAAGGACGTTAATCCAACATCGTAATGAGAAACTTCTGCTTTAGCTAAAAATCCATTCTTTATTAATGTAGAAATATCATCACCAACAATAAGCTTATTGTAATTATCTTTCATTGGTAGTTTAATATTACTACTCAACGGAGTTGCTGTAACACCAAGAATAAAGTCATTTTCAAAAAACTTAAATAGTTTTCTAAAAGAATTATAATGTGCTTCATCAATAATTACTAAACCTACATTTTTTAACTCAAAATCATTATCAGACAAGCGGTTATTTAAGGTTTCTACCATCGCAACAAAACATTGATAATCATCTTGATCTGGCAATGTTTTCACTTTACTATTTATAACCTTGTTCTTAACATTAAAGCCTGTTAATACATTAGAGGTTTGTTTACAAAGTTCTATTCTGTGTGTAAGAATAACGACTTTTTTATTGTGCTGTTCTACGTAACGTCTTACTATTTCAGAAAAAATAACGGTTTTCCCTCCTCCTGTTGGTAACTGATATAAGAGATTAAAATCGTTAGACTCGTCTCGCATAACATCAAAAATGCGATTAAGGTCTTTAATCTGGTAATCATAGAGACTTTTCTCGGATGCATTTTGTGGAATGGTTTCGGTTTCTGACGACATAAAATGAATTTAGTTCTTCGTTAATTTTGCAAAAATAGCACTTTGTAAAGGTTTATGAAATGAATAATTGACAAGATTTTAAAATAGTGGTACTGTTCTTGATATTAAGAAATCATTAACACTCAAACAGATAATACTATGAAATCATTTAGAAGACATTCTGCAACGGTCAATGCAGGATCTATGGCAGACATTGCTTTTTTACTATTAATTTTCTTTTTAGTGACCACAACCATTTCGGCAGATAAAGGTATTTTGCGACAATTACCACGTATTTGTGAAACTGAAGATTGTACTTCGAACATTCCGGAACGTAACCTTATTCGTATTTCAATGAATGAAAAACAGCAAATCATGGTTGATAACGATATTGTAGAACTCACAGATATTAAAAACCGCGTTGAAGTTTTTATTGATAATAATGGTGTTGGTACATGTGATTATTGTGAAGGAGAACAATCCGAAACATCATCAGACCATCCTAAAGAGGCTGTAATTTCATTAAGTCATGATGCTCTAACGAAATACAATTTGTTTATTTCTGTACAAGATGAAATAACAAAAGCTTATTATGATTTAAGAACGCGCTATGCAAAACAAACATTTAATAAAACACCAGATCAATTGTCTAAAGACGAATTAGAAAACGTTAAGAAGGCTTATCCTTTTATTGTTTCTGAAATTATGGTGAAACGTTCTCATTAGGTATTGAGTCTTTTGTTTTAACACAAAATTCAATTTCAACCTTCTTTTTGCCCCACTGTTTTGCTTTTTTTACATCTGTGCCCATATAAATATCAATACGTTTTCTCCAGCGACGGTTCATCTTATCCTTAACTGTATATAAACTATCGAAACCTTGAATTTTGACTTGGGTATTATGTACTAAACCGGAATCTAACAAATCGCGAGAAACAGCAATATAGCGTTGCCCAGGTTTTAAACTATCGCCAAAAGCGGTAATACTAGGATTAGAACTTGTCTGGTATGCTAATGAGTTGTATGCTGTGGCTGTAACTTTTATCGTGTTACTATTACACTGCTCATTGTTAATAGCTGTATTGCAATTATAAAGGCAAAGGATTGATACAAAAATGAGAGTGATGCGTGGCTTCATGTTTTAAATATAATGAATCTTCATCAACTATTGTAATTGAACAAAAGTATTCAATAGACTGAGATCACGTATACCATAACCAAAAAACCGTTAGATTCTTTAAGCAGAAACTAACGGTTTTATACATTTACTAAAACTTTAAAACTTATTTTTTAATTAGCTTTTGAGTCATTGTACTAGAATCAGTAGATAATTTAATAAAATAAATTCCACTTTGATAAGATGAAAGATTTAAAACACTTGTACCATTAGAATTTAAATTGCCTTTTTGAATAGCTTGACCTAAAGTATTGAAAATTTGGTAGTCCACATTTTCATTTATATTAGTTAAATTAATGGTCAGATTATCGTTTACCGGATTTGGGTATATGTCTATAAGGTTAACCAAATCAAATTCACCAACACTTAATGGATTCTGTACATTAAACAAAACAGATTCACTACTACTAAATACACCTCCAGTTTTGATATTATTACCATTTTCATCCTCTAAAGTATAAGAACCATTTCCAAAAGTACCGCAACAAATACCATCAGAAGCTGAATCGAAAATTGTAAATGTATAACATTCATCAAAAGTTGGAATTGTAATAGTTTCTTGATATGCTGTTGCATTGCCGTAAAGCGCTGTTGGACCACTAGCAACCTCTGCACCTGAACTATTTGTTAAACTCCAAGTTGTTTCAGATCCATAATTATCAGTTAAAATATCGAATATTATAGTAGATGTTGTGTAAGTTGGAGATACATTAAAATTAAAAACAAACATGTTATTAGAATCATTTTCGTCTGTTGTACCATTTGGGTTAGAAACGTTAATAGTAAACGTATGACTCCATGAAGATAGGTTTGAAATAGTAATTTTAATTTCATAGGGATTAAATTAAATTTTTAAATAAATGACATTTGTGTAAAGTATTGTGTTTTGTAATCAAAATCTAAAATATAGTTTGACTATTGATACATAAAATACACAAAAGGTCTAGAGTATATATGCTATGAAAATAAAATAATTTTATTATTATATTCTATTTATTATACCTACCGACCTTATTTATCTACTAAATACTAATTATAATCGACCAATAAGAATTAATAAGATAAGAGCTTAATTAATGCATTTTCAAACTTATCCTTAGCTAAGTATTGTGATTCTAGCTGATTAGCAAATGGAATCGGAGTTTCCATACTTGCTACACGCTTTACTGGTGCATCTAAATATTCAAAACAGTCCTCCATTAACATGGCAGAAAGATCACTTGCAATACCACCAAAAAGAGAATCTTCTTGAAGGATAATAGCACGTCCAGTCTTTTTAACTGAACTTATAATGGCGTCCTTATCTAAAGGTTGTAATGTTCTTAAATCAATTAAATCGGCAGAAATATCAGGGTTCTTTTCTAACGTATCTAAAGCCCAATGCACTCCTGCTCCATAAGTGATAATAGTAACCGCTTCTCCTTGTTTTAAAAAGGCAGCTTTACCAAACGGAATGGTAAAATAATCTGTTGGAACCTCTTGTCTTATACTTCTGTATAACGCTTTGTGCTCAAAGAATAATACAGGATTAGGATCATTAATTGCTGTAGCCAATAATCCTTTGGCATCATATGGAAATGCAGGATATATAACTTTTAAACCAGGTGTTTTAGTAAACCAAGCTTCGTTAGTTTGCGAATGAAATGGACCTGCAGCCACACCTCCACCACAAGGCATTCTAATAACAACGTCTGCTTCTTGGTTCCATCTGTAATGAGATTTTGCTAAGTAATTAACAACAGGATTAAAGCCCGAAGTTACAAAGTCTGCAAATTGCATTTCAACAATAGATTTTATGCCTGAGATAGATAATCCCATAGCGGTTTCAACAATTGCCGATTCACATATAGGTGTATTTCTAACTCTATCTTTACCAAACGCTTCAAGAAAACCATCTGTGATTTTAAATACACCACCATATTCTGCAATATCTTGACCCATTATAACAAGGTCTTTGTGTTTTTGCATGGATTGTTTTAAACCTTCAGAAATCGCATCAATAAAACGTAATTCTTTTGCGTTTGAATTTGGCTTATATTCCTTATAATCAAATGGTTTATAAACATCATTTAACTCTATACTTTTATCAGGAATAATATCTGGTTCTGCATAAGCAGACTCTAAAGCTTTATCAATTTCTTGTTTAATTTCAGCAATATAAATATCATCTGTATCTAGACTTAAAATTTTCTTACTTAATAAATAAGTTCTAAAATTATCTATGGGATCTTTAGCTTCCCATTCGTCCATAAGTTCTTTAGGAACATATTTTGTTCCACTAGCTTCCTCATGGCCACGTCGTCTAAATGTTTTAAATTCAACTAATATTGGTCGTGGTCGTTTTCTTATGCTTTCTGCTAATTTTTGAATCTTAGTGTAGGTCTCAATAATGTTATTACCATCTAGAATAAAAGATTCCATGCCATACCCTTTACCTCTATCTGCTAGATTTCGGCACTGATACTGCTCATTGGTTGGTGTAGAAAGTCCGTAACCGTTGTTTTCAATACAGAAAATTACAGGGAGTTTCCAAACTGAAGCGACATTTAAAGCTTCATGAAAATCACCTTCACTTGTACCTCCATCACCTGTAAAAACTGCGGTTACATTCCCATTATTTTTTAAAATATTTGCTAAAGCAATGCCATCTGCAACACCTAATTGTGGTCCAAGGTGAGAAATCATACCAACGATTTTAAATTCTTGTGTTCCAAAGTGAAAAGAACGATCTCTTCCTTTAGTAAAACCACTCATTTTACCTTGCCATTGACAAAATAAACGATGCAAAGGAATATCTCTAGTAGTAAATACACCAAGATTTCTGTGCATTGGTAAAATGTATTCGTTAGAGTTTAATGCCATTGTAACACCAACTGAAATCGCTTCTTGACCTATGCCAGAAAACCATTTAGAAATTTTACCTTGACGTAATAGAATAAGCATCTTCCCTTCTATTAGTCGTGGTTTTAACATGTTATAATAAAGCTTCAATAAGGTTTTGTCGCTTAGGTTTCTCTTATCGTAATCTATGTTCTTTTTTGTAATTGTTGGCATAAAATGTAGTTTCTGTAACGAATCAAATGTAAATAAAATTGATGCAATAAAACGAATAACACTATAAATAGTAAATAATTTCGAACTAAAATCTTAGTACTATTCTTGTTTCATTTGTATATTGACAAAAATTTAAAATACTAATCCAATGGATAGAATACCTAGTGTAGATTTAAAGGATTTCATTTCTGGTGATCCGAAACGAAAACAACAATTTGTAGATGATATAGGAAGTGCATACGAAGATATTGGCTTTGTAGCTTTAAAAGGGCATTTTTTAGGTGACAGTTTAGTAGATAGTTTATATGGTCAAGTCAAGAATTTTTTCGATTTACCTGTAGATGTTAAAAAAAGTTATGAAATTCCTGGTATAGGTGGCCAACGTGGTTATGTGTCTTTTGGAAAAGAAAGTGCCAAAGGAAAAAAAGAAGGAGATTTAAAAGAGTTCTGGCATTTTGGTCAGTATGTAGAAGATGATGAGAAACGCAGAAAAGAATATCCGGAAAATGTTTCTGTAAACGAATTAGCTGAATTTAATAAGGTAGGAAAGGAAACCTATCAAATGCTCGAAAAAACAGCTAAATATGTATTAAGAGCATTAGCTCTTTATTTAAATTTAGAAGAAACGTATTTTGATAATTATATTCATAACGGAAACTCTATTTTGAGACCAATCCATTATCCACCAATTACTCAAGAACCTAAAAATGCGGTTAGAGCAGCAGCTCACGGAGATATTAATCTTATAACCTTATTAATGGGCGCCCAAGGAAGAGGCTTACAAGTACAACGTAACGATGGTGAGTGGATAGATGCTATTGCAGAACCAGACGAGTTAATGATTAATGTTGGAGATATGTTATCTAGACACTCTAACAATAAACTAAAATCTACAATTCACCGTGTAATAAATCCGCCAAGAGAACTTTGGGGAACTTCACGCTATTCTATGCCATTTTTTATGCATCCTATCAGTGAAATGAAACTAGATGTTTTAGATAGTTGTATTGACGAGGATAACCCAAAACAGTTTGAAGATATTACAGCTGGAGAATTTCTAAACGAACGTTTAATTGAATTAGGACTTATTAAGAAGTAGTAGACAATTATCTGTCTTTAGTATGTTGTTATTCACTGCATACTAAAGACAGATTTCTTAATACCAATAACTAAAACATGGATTTACAAGATCAATTAAAAAATCTGTTCCCTGAACATACACCAGAACCTGCAAGCAAAACTGAAGATTCTAAACAAAGTTTATGGTTGCAAGACGACCCTATACTTTGCAAATACGAAAAACGAAAAGGAAAACCAATTACCATTCTAGAAGGCTACACAGGAGCCACAGAAGATTTTAAAAAATTAGCTAAAGAATTAAAAACCAAATTAAGTGTTGGTGGCAGTTTTAAGGATGATAAAATTATTATTCAAGGTGATTATCGTGATAAAATAATGACTATGTTAAAAGAAAAAGGATTTAATGTAAAACGTGTTGGAGGATAATTTTTATGACTAATAAATGCTTGCATATTACCAATGGAAATAGTCTTACGGATTATTTAAGAGAACTAGATTTTACAGAAGATATACTTACATGGCAAGAAATGCTTTGTGAAGGACCTACAATTCCTAAAATAGATTCTGAAGAGTTTTTTAAACTAAGAGCAGATTTTCTTAGTTCTACTTACGATATTGATGTCGATGAAAAAGAGCTTCAAAATGAATTATCGAAACTAGATAATATTGATAAATACACGGAAATAAATTTATGGTTTGAATATGATTTATTTTGTCATATTAACCTATTGGGTGTTATTAACCTCCTACACCAGAGGGAAATAAAAAAACCTATTTATCTAATTTGTAGCGGACGAATTAAAGGAGAAAAAAGCTTAAAAGGCTTAGCAGAATTAAGTGCTTCTCAACTTAAATCTCACTATAAGAACAAAGTACTTTTAAACAAAGATGATATTGATTTAGCAATTGCCTTATGGAGAACTTACTGTGGTAAAGACCATAATATCTTTAAACCTTATATTGTAACTAAATCTAATTTTAAGTACATGAGTAATTGCCTAAAAGCGCATTTAAAACGTTTCCCTGATCAAAAAAGTGGCTTAGGCACTATTGAAGAAAATGTCTTAAAGATTATAAATGAAAATACTATTAAATCTGAAAACCATTTGTTAGGATACTGCTTAAACTATCAAGGCTATTATGGTTATGGAGATTTACAGTTAAAGCGAAAATTAAAAGAATTATCTATTTTTTATACCGTTACAGAAGAGCGTATAACATTAAATAGAAAAGGGCACGAAGCCTTATTGAAACAACACAACTTTGCAACAGAAGTAAACAATAACTTAGACTATGGAGGTGTAAATCGTTTAGCATATCAGTTTAGCGAAGAAGAAAACAAACTTATTAAAACAGTAACGCATGGCAATTAAAGATTCAGAACTTATATTAAATCCAGATGGCAGTATATATCATCTTAATTTAAAACCAGAAAATATATCAGATACTATCATTTTTGTTGGAGACCAAGATCGTGTTGAAAAAATAACACAACATTTTGATAGTATAGACTTTAGTACTCAAAAGCGTGAATTTAAAACACAGACGGGCTATTATCAGGATAAGCGCTTAACCGTTATATCCACAGGAATTGGTCCAGATAATATTGATATCGTTATAAACGAACTTGACGCTTTAGTAAATATTGATTTAAAAACACGTCAACCAAAATCAGAATTATCTAGCCTAAATATAATTAGAATAGGTACTTCAGGCTCTTTGCAAAATGATATTCCCGTTGATTCTTTTTTAATTAGCTCACACGCTTTAGATATTAATGGCATGCTACATTTTTATCAAATTGATGGTATTAGCAATCCTGAAGTAGAAGATGCTTTTATAAAGCATACTGATTGGGATAAAAATAAAGCACGACCAATTATTATTGAGAATAGCAAGTATTTAGAAAAATATTTTGAAAGTGACATCATCCATAAAGGAATGACGGGAACTGCAGGTGGATTTTATGGTCCTCAAGGACGTGTGTTACGTTTACCATTAAAAGATGCAGGTCTTAATGCTAAGCTAGATAACTTTAGCTACAAGGATTTTAGAATTACAAATTTTGAAATGGAAACGTCTGTAATTTACGGTCTTTCTAAGTTATTAGGACACGAAGCTTTGTCTCTTAATGCCATTATAGCCAATAGAGCCAATGGAGATTTTAGTAAAGATCCAAAGCAAGCCGTAGACAAATTAATTAAATATGCATTAGAGCGTATTGTTAATATTTAAATTAAAATCTGACGCAGAGCATTACCTTAAATATATCTAAGGTTTAAGGATAGCAAGCACTATTTAGGAACGTGCTTAATTTAATATTGAAATGTATAATAAAAGATTTACCCACTTTTTGGGTCTTAGATACTGAAAGAAGTTCAGCATAAAATGAAAAAAGTAAACATAGGAGGAGTACCAGAACACTTTAATTTAGCGTGGTATTTAACGCTTAAAAATGGCGAATATAAAGCTGAAGACATCAACTTAAGATGGCATGATTATTATGGAGGAACAGGTGCCATGACCAAAGCTCTTCGTTCTGGAGAAATTGATATGGCCGTAATCTTAACCGAAGGTATTGTTAAAGATATTATTGAAGGTAATCCATCAAAAATTGTTCAAACTTTTGTAGAAACACCTTTAATTTGGGGAATTCATGTTGCTGCGAATTCATCATTTAAAACCATTGAAGACATCAAAGGAACTAGAGCTGCAATAAGTCGTTATGGCTCAGGTTCTCACCTTATGGCATATATCAATGCTAAAAACAATGATTGGGATTTAGAAAATGACTTAAACTTTGAAGTTATAAAAAATCTTGATGGTGCTGTTGAAGGTTTAACAGATGGTAAAGCCGACTATTTTATGTGGGAAAAATTCACAACCAAACCTTTAGTCGACGAAGGGATCTTTAGAAGAGTTGGTAATTGTCGCTCACCATGGCCTTGTTTTGTAATTGCTGTTCGTCAGGATTTTATAGACAATAATGAAGACGATTTAAAAACAATCTTAGATATTATTAATACCACCACTTCTGAGTTTAAATCTATTCCAAGTATCGATATTACTATTGCAAATCGTTATGCACAAGAGTTAGAAGATGTTAAAGAATGGTTGTCTTTAACAGAATGGTCACAAAGTGTTATGGACAACGACATGATTCAAAATGTTCAAGATCAGTTATTTAATCTAAATATAATTCCTGAAAAAGTAGCCTATTCAAAATTGGTTCATAAATTATAGTGTCGTTTTATAAACTAAAGTAAGAACAAAATATTTAAATTGTTAAATGCGTCACTTAATTCACTAAGGATTAAGGAGGTGTAATTAACACTTATTCTTATTTAGAATGAAACTGTTTGCGTTGATAATTTTTAAGTTTTAAAAAAAATTATTACATTTGGTTTAACCAACTTCCTAACAACCAACTATATTAATGATTTTTACCATCGCTTTAATTCTATCCTGCTTAGTTGCAATTAACTTTTTAATGTTAATCTTTAGTTGCAATAAGTCTGCAAAGAAAACAGAAGAGAAACAGATTAATGCTATAAAAAAAGCACCATCACCTACTCTAGTTTCCAATCAATTATCTCGTCGCCAACTTGCTGCAACAGGGAGTTAGTAGTACTAAAATGTTTATTTCCGAACCAATATCCTCTATTGGCACTTAATGGAGATGGATGACCACTTTCTAAAACAAAATGTTTCGTTGTATCAATTAGTTTCTTTTTCTTTTTGGCAAATCCGCCCCAAAGAAGAAATACAACATTAGATTTATGATCGCTAATCGTTTTTATTATTTCATCCGTAAACTGTTCCCAACCTTTCTTTTGATGACTACCAGCTTGGTGTGCTCTAACAGTTAACGTTGCATTTAATAGCAATACACCTTGATTTGCCCAAGGCATTAAATTTCCACTTTTAGGATGAGTAATTCCTAAATCCTGCTCAAGCTCTTTAAATATATTAACTAAAGAAGGAGGTTGTTTTACTGTATCATTCACTGAAAAAGACAAACCATTTGCCTGACCAATATCATGGTATGGATCTTGCCCAATAATTACAACCTTAACATCATTAAACGTACAGTGATTAAAAGCATTAAAAATATTTGATGCCTTTGGAAAACAAGTATGCGTCTCATATTCCTGTTTTACAAAAGTCATCAACGCTTTAAAATAAGGTTTTTCTAACTCAGCTTTGAGTGGGTTCTTCCAACTTTGGTGTAAATCAATATTCATTTTTAAACATATTATAATTCAAAAATAGCGAAACATCTTTAACCTCGTTTTAATATCCATTGCAATAATTTGAATTGTAAACTAAGGAATTTATTAAAACAATAAAATATATACACTCAACCCATAAATGCAATTCACACTATTAGGCATATAACAACATTTACACTAAATTTGTGAAGCTAAAAAAGAAAAATATTACATGATAAATATTCATGAAAAAACTTTAAATGACCTTGAGTTTTCTACGGTTTTAGATCAAATTCGCGAACATGCAATAACTGCTTTAGGAAAAGAAGCAGTATTAACTATTCTTCCGTTTGAAGATGAAGAGCAGCTAATGCGAGAACTTGTTTACGTAAATGAGTATTTATCCTCCTATGAGAATGACAACAGAATTCCTAATCATGGTTTTGATACTATTTCTAAGGAATTAAAATTGTTAAAGATTGAGAATACTTATCTCGAAGTATCTAGCTTACAAAAGTTAGTCAGTATTTCATTAACAGTAAATTCTATTCTAAAGTTTTTAGAAAAGTTTAAAGAGTATTATCCTCAATTGCAACAATTTAGTCAGCATATTGAAGTTAACACCTCAATTATAGAACAAGTAGATGCTGTTGTAGATCGCTTTGGAGATATTAAAGATAATGCGTCTCCACTACTTTCTAATTTACGCAAGACTATAAATATACTTAAAGGTAAAATTAATAGTAGTTTTTCTTCGGCATTAAACACCTATCATAATCTTGATTATCTTGATGATATTAGAGAATCTGTTGTAGAAAACAAACGTGTTCTTGCTGTAAAAGCCATGTATCGTAGAAAAGTAAAAGGCGCGATTATGGGAGGAAGCAAAACAGGAAGTATCGTTTATATTGAACCTGAAACCACTTTACAATATTCAAGAGAACTCAATAATTTAGAATACGAAGAAAAAGAAGAGGTTATAAAAATTCTTAAAGAACTCACAGATTATGTGCGTTTATTTTTACCACTTCTTAAGAAATACCAAGATTTTTTAACGCAAATAGATATTATTTCTGCCAAAGCAAAATATGCGCAAAGCATGAATGCTATTCTGCCAGAATTTTCAAAGGATCGCAGTATGAATTTACGCGATGCCTACCATCCTCTACTCTATTTAAACAATAAAGAAAAAGGAGAGCACACGTTTCCTCAAACTATAGGTTTAGAGAAAGACAGTCGTATCATAGTAATTTCAGGACCAAATGCTGGTGGAAAAAGTATTACACTAAAAACGGTTGGCTTGCTACAAGTCATGATACAAAGTGGTATGCTAATTCCTGTACACGAGCGTAGTTATGTATGTTTGTTTGATAGAATTTTAAGTGATATTGGAGATAATCAATCTATAGAAAACCACTTAAGTACTTATAGCTATCGTTTAAAACAGATGAATTATTTCCTTAAAAAGTGTAATAATAAAACCCTGTTTTTAATAGATGAATTTGGAACAGGAAGTGATCCAGAACTGGGAGGAGCTTTAGCCGAAACATTTTTAGAAGTATTTTATGAGCGTGAAGCATTTGGTATTATAACAACGCACTATTCTAACTTGAAGTTATTAGCAAACGAGTTACCTCACATTGTAAATGCTAATATGCTTTTTAACGAAAAAACGTTAGAACCAATGTACAAATTGGTTATTGGACAAGCCGGAAGCTCGTTTACTTTTGAAGTGGCACAAAAAAATGGCATTCCATATAGTTTAATCAACAAGTCTAAAAAGAAGATTGAACGTGGCAAAGTACGTTTTGATGCTACAATTGCAAAGCTTCAAAAAGAACGAAGTAAACTAGAACGTACAGAACGCTCGTTAAAGGAAAACGAAAAAAAGAAACTATCTGAAGCTGACAAACTAGAAGAAGTGAATGCTAAGGTCCAAAAGAAATTGGAAAGCTTCCAAGAACTTTATGATTCTAACCAACGCTTAATTTACTTAGGACAAAAAGTAAACGATATTTCTGAAAAATTCTTTGAAGACAAAAAGAAAAAAGAGTTAATGGCTGAGTTATTCAGGCTCGTACAAATTGAAAATTCTAAACGTAAAAAAGTTTCAGCAAAACAGAAACGTGCAGTAAAACATAAAGAAACTCAAATTAAACAAGAAGCTGAAAAAAAGGTCGAAGTCATTCGTAAAAAGAAAAAAGCAGCTAAAGAAAAGGCAAAACCTGTAGAAAAACCAAAACCAATCATAAGAGTTGGCGATCGTGTAAGAATGCATGATGGTAGAGCTGTTGGCATTCTAGATGCTATTGAAAAAGGTAAAGCTACAGTAGATTATGGTATGTTTACAACAAACGTAAATTTAGATTTATTAGAATTGGTTGAGGCTATGAAAAAATAAACCTTAATTTCCTTAAATTATATAATCCATTGAGTTTTCTCTTATCTTTACTTAGTAATGAATAAAGTTCCTAAAGACAAACAATTAATTCTATTTGATGGAGTTTGCAATCTCTGCAACTCTAGTGTCTTACATGTCATAAAACGCGATAAGAATGATAAATTTTTATTTGCTCCATTAGAAAGTGGTATTGGGAAAACGATAATTAAAAAATTTAATATAGACACAGAAGAAACAGATTCTATATTGTTATATAATCCTAAAAAAGATAGCCTAACTTATAAATCTACAGCAGCTTTACTCGTTGCAAAGCATTTAGGATTCCCAACTCATCTATTAGCTATTTTCTTAATTGTACCCAGCTTTATTAGAAATTTGGTTTATAATTATATCGCGAAGAATCGCTATAAATGGTACGGAAAAAAAGAATCTTGCATGATACCAACTCCAGAATTAAAAGCCAAGTTTATGGATTAGTAGACTTAAAAATAAGTGTAATAAAAAAGCCCTTACATAACCAATGATAAGGACTTTTTTCAATTAACAACTTACTTTCGTTAAATATGTTTAAAACAAAAAAACTTTAATTTCAATTCCTTTATTTGAGGGTAAATAATAAATTGACCTACAGCATATGCTTTTGTCATTTTAAATGTACGCTTACATTGCTTTTTAATAAAATATAACCGTTGTAAGAACTCATAAAAGTGATTAAATTATATAATGTGTAAATTCCATCTTTTAAAAGCACGTTAATAAGAAAACTAACTGACTATTGGGTTTAACTTACTAATCACTATACTTCACTCATTTCTGGTTATTAAAACAGAACGATTAACATAAGTTTGAATGAACAATAATTCTTCAAACATTATGACAGCACAAGCAAAATACTCTAGAATACTCATTCTCCTACTCGTTCTATTTGGAGTACAACTAACTCAAGCTTTTCAGCAACCTAGTAAAATTAAAACAGTAACGGTTTATCTTGATGGCGCTGAAATTAATAGAACCGCAACATTAAAATTAAATTCAGGGAAATCGGAAATTACATTCAATGGTTTATCACCTTATATAGATGAAAGCAGTATTCAAGTTTCAGGGCTAAAGGATGTATCTATTTTATCTATCAATTTTGGAATTAATTATTTATCTCAAAAAAAGCAAAGTGATTCTATTTCTACGTTACAAAATGAATTAAAATCTCTTGATGGTAAAATTCAATTTCAATACGACCTCATAGCTGGTTATAACGAAGAATTAAGTCTTATTCAAAGTAATAAACAATTAGGTAATGAAACTCAAGTGGTAAGTTTAGAAAAGCTTAAGAGTTTTGCAACTTATTATAGAACACGAATTACAGAGTTAAAAACAGCAATAAACCAATCTAATTCTGATATAAGAACACACCAAGAAATGCGAGCTAACATCACACAACAGTTAGCTGAATTAAACGTTGACAAAAAAGTACAAACCGGTGAGATTAAATTAAAACTGAATAGCGACATTGTTACTTCGTTACACTTAAAACTTAAATACAATATTAATAATGCAGGTTGGTTTCCTATTTACGATTTAAAAGCTGAGAAAATTAATAGTCCAATACGTTTAGAATACAAGGCGCATGTGTTTCAAAATTCTGGTTGCGATTGGACAGACGTTAATTTAGTGCTTTCTACAAACGATCCAAACACTAATAATGAGAAACCTATTGTAAATCCTAAATATTTAAACTTTATAAGTGCCAATAATAATTATCAATCTCAACGCGCTACAAGAAGTTATAATTATAAATACAATCCTTTAATTAAGACAGTTTCTGGAGTTGTATCTAGTTCTGATGACGGTTTAGCTTTACCAGGAGTAAATGTTATAGAAAAAGGAACTTCTAATGGTACTCAAACTGATTTTGATGGTCGTTATACATTAAAAACAACTAGAGGAAATACACTCACCTATTCTTATGTTGGCATGAACACGGAAGAATTACCAATACATTCTAGTACTATGAATGTCATACTAGATAGTGATGTTTCTTCTTTAGATGAAGTTGTTATCGTTGGTTATGGCACCAGTGAAAATAAATCTTTGTTTAAAAGATCACAACAAAAAATTGATGCAGATTTAATTAATGAAACAGAAAATTATACTGCAAATGGAAACATTATTGAAACAGGAATCACAAATACAAGTTTCAAAATTGATAAAACCTATAGTATCCCTTCAGATGGTGATATTTCAGTAATAGAAATAGATCAATTTAGTATTCCTGCAACCTACAATTATTTTACAGCACCAATTATAAATGAAAATGTGTTCTTAACCGCTAAAATCGGAAATTGGGAACAATATAATTTATTACCTGCAGAAGCTAATGTCTATTTTGAAGGAAGCTATTCAGGTAAAACCAATATTAATCCTAGTGCAACAACAGATAGCTTAACGGTTTCTCTTGGTGTAGATCCAAATATTGTTGTAAAACGAACACAACGCAACGATTTTAAGAAAAGTACATTTATTGGTAACAACAAGGTTATTCAAAAAGGATTTGAAATTGAAATTAAAAACAACAAACAAGTTGATATTCAACTTACTGTTTTAGACCGCATTCCTAAAAGTCAGAATAAAGCCATCAAAATAGATGACGTAGATACAAGAAATTCTATTTATGATAAAGAAAAAGGCATCGCAACATGGACTCTTAATTTAAAGTCTGGAGGCACAAAAAATGTTAAAAATTCCTACACCGTAAAATATCCAAAAGAAAAACGAGTTAACCTATAATACTATATAACCTCAAAGCTATATAGAGATAATTTAACCCTAACTTCTGTTAGTTAGGAACGAGTTGAATTCTACTAAAAAGCATGTCTAACTTCTAAGTAGTGTCATTAAAAATGGTAATCAAAACTATGCGCTTTGAGGTTTATTTATTCTTTAGCAAACGTTCTAAAAAACGGTACATGTTTTGTTCTGTAATATCAAATTCATCATCAGAAAGAAACAACACTTTAATATCTTCAAGTAAGATATCAATATCATCTTTTGCATAATTATGCTGTTCTAAGCTAGTCATAATTTTCTTAATACCTTGATAATCATTATCCCGATTAAATTCGGCATGAATGTCTTGAAATGTTTGCTTATCTACCTTAGAGATAATCATGTTTTTTTCCTCAACACTTTCTTTAAAATCAGAATTAGCTGCTAAAAGTAAAATGTAGGCTACGAGTTCATCTCGTGTCCAGTCGATTGTATTCATTGTATTTAATTTGTTAAACTTCCATATTCTGTCCATGAGCCATCATAGACAATTAATTCTTTATAATTACACAGCGTTGCCGCTAATGCTACTACACAAGCTGTAATACCAGAACCGCAACTAATAACAATTTTGGTGTTTTGGTCTACTAAAGTATCAAAGATTACTTGAAGTTGGTCTATAGGCTTCAATTTATAACCTTTTAATAATATGGTGTAAGGTAGGTTTTTTGAATTTGGAATAGTTCCGCGTCTCAATCCTACTTTAGGCTCATCAACTTTACATTGAAACCGATCTTCAGAACGCGCATCAATCACTAAGTAGCTAGAATCTTTATTAAACTGATTTACCCCTTTAAAATCAGTCATTAAATCAGAATGAAATTCAGCTTCAAAATTACCTTCAGCATAATTTTGATCACTATAGTTTTCAACTTTAAAACCTTGCTGTTGCCACTGAGGTAAACCTCCATCTAAAACAGCAACATTTTTAAAGCCAAAAACTTTAAACAACCACCACACTCTAGCGCTAGAATAAATACCCTTATCATCATAAACCACAATAACAGAATCGGTATTAATACCTAATAGTCTTGCTTCATTTTGAAATTGTTCTTTTGAAGGTAATGTACTTGGGAAAGGTGCAGAAACGTCACTAAATTTTTTCTTTATATCAAAAAAACGAGCATTTGGTATTCGGATTGAAGCCGTATCAATCACTTTATTAATTGTTGCGTCTAATACAACTAAATTTGTACCTGAACTCTGATTATTGAGCCAATCTACAGATACTAAGTTCGAATTTATATGAATTGTTTTCAATTGATTAGGTATTGAATCTATTGAATTGAACATTACATACTAAATTACGTTTCATTGGTCTATGTTTTTATTTGAATTGCCTAAAGTTAAAAAAAAATATCATATTTAAAAATCAAATCATTTACGAATCTAAATCAAAAGTTTCACTTGGATTCTCATGCTCTTTATAATCTAACATTTTTTCACCATCTGCAATAATAGAACACACTGTAGCATCTCCTGTAACATTAACAACGGTTCTAAACATATCTAAAATACGATCTACGGGAAAAATGATAGCAATCCAAGCCGGATTTAAACCCACAGAACTTAATACAACAATAAGCATTACTAAACCTGCACTTGGTACAGCTGCAGAACCTATGGATGCTAAAGTCGCTGTTAAGACTACAGTAACTTGTTGTCCTATAGTTAAATCAATCATGTGCATTTGTGCTAAAAAAATCACTGCCACAGCTTGATACAAACTTGTACCATCCATATTAACAGTAGCACCAATAGGAAGTACAAAACTACTTACCTTTTTATCTACACCTAAGTTTTCTTCTACACATTCCATAGTTACAGGAAGTGTAGCCGCACTACTTGATGTTGAAAACGCTAACGTTTGCGCTGGACTCATAGCTTTAAAAAAGCCTTTATAAGGTATCTGTTTTACAAATAGTTTTAAGATTATTGGGTAGATAACAAATATCATTAATAACAATCCTATTACAACGGTTAGTGAATACCAACTTAAGCCTTTAAAAATTTCTACAACTTTACCAATATCATTACCTGCCATTTTACTTACAACTCCTGCTAATAGAGCAAACACAAAAAATGGTGCACCTTGCATAACAATATCTACCATTTTTAGAAAAACTTCATTGACTCCATTAACCAGATTTAATACAGGAAGTGATTTATCAGAAGGCACAAACAACAAACAAACACCAAAGAAAACCGCAAAGAAGATAATCTGAAGCATTAAACCATTATTAGATAAGGAATGGAAAAAATTACTAGGTACAATATCTACCAAAGGCTGCAAAGGACTCTTCTCTTTAACCGTCTTAACACTTTTCATTTTGTCTTGAACAGCTGCTTCTTTCAGTTGACTTTTTGATAGTTCAGAAATCTCTTGAGCACGTTCAAAAAATGCTGGATCTTGAAGGTAATTTATACCATCTTTAATTTGATGACCTTCACTAGCTGCCCAAATTTCGTAGCTAATACGATTATCTATTCGGCTTTGTTCGTCTATAAGTTCTCCTGGTTTAACCATATTTACCAAAAGCAATCCTAATGAAATTGCCATGATTGTAGTAATAAGATAAATCCCAAGCGTTTTACCTCCCATTCTACCTAAGCTCTTAGGATCTCCGATATTAGCAACACCACTAATTATAGAAAACAACACTAAAGGAACAGCAATTAACTTTAATAAATTGATGAAAATTGTCCCAAAAGGATCAATCCAATCAATAGTAAACTGACTCCAACCCATTGTGCTTGATAGTAAAGCCCAAATGATTCCTAGAGTCATTCCTATTATAATTTTCCAATGTAATGCTAATTTCTTCATTTTTTAAGCTGAATTTATTTCAGTAACTGTTCTTATGAAAGCTAGAGTATAATAATTATATGTTTTACGAAAAATCAATGACTTGGTCGTCAAAATGTTTAGTAGTTGTGTTGCATATTAAGATGTATGTTTTCTTGCAGAAAAACGTAATATCCTAATATTTTACTACCATTCTCGAGACTCTTGTCTACGCAAAAGCATATTATCTGCAATGACTAAAGCAGCCATAGCTTCGACAATTGGTACTGCTCTTGGCACCACACAAGGATCATGTCTTCCTTTACCTTGCATTTCTACAATTTCTCCATCATTATTTAAAGCATCTTGTTTTTGTATTAAGGTCGCTACAGGTTTAAATGCGACTCTAAAGTAAATATCCATACCGTTACTAATGCCTCCTTGGATTCCGCCAGAAAGATTAGAAATTGTACTCCCGTCTTTATTAAACAGATCGTTATGCTCGCTTCCTGTCATTTTTGCGCCACAGAAACCACTTCCATATTCAAAACCTTTTACAGCATTAATGGATAGCATTGCTTTTCCTATTTCAGCATGAAGTTTATCAAAAACAGGCTCTCCTAATCCTGCTGGTACATTTTTTATAACACATGTTATGGTACCACCAATAGTATCTCCTAGTTTTTTTATCTCTTGCACTTTAGTAATCATCTTTTGAGCAGTTGCCTCATCTGGACAACGAATCACATTAGATTCTGTTTTACTAAAATCTAAATCTTGATAAGGTTTATCTATAAAAATATCACCAACCGAAGATGTAAAAGCATTGATTTCTATATTGGCTAAAAACTGTTTAGCAATGGCACCTGCAACCACACGAGACGCTGTTTCTCTTGCAGAACTACGTCCTCCTCCTCTATAATCTCTTACTCCATACTTTTTTTCGTAGGTATAATCGGCATGACTAGGACGATAAACATCCTTAATGTGTGAGTAATCTTTAGATTTCTGATTGGTATTATGAATAACAAAACCAATTGGTGTACCAGTCGTTTGACCTTCAAAAATTCCTGAATAGAACTCAACAGTATCAGGTTCTTTACGTTGGGTAACAATATTAGATTGTCCTGGTTTTCTACGATTTAACTCATTCTGAATTTCTTCAAAATCGAGTTCTAATCCTGCTGGACAACCGTCTATAATTCCACCTATGGCTGCACCATGAGATTCACCAAATGTTGTGATTTTAAATAACTTTCCGAAAGAATTTCCTGCCATAGAACTAAATTTTACGCTAATGTACTTGTATTATTAGTAAAACGAAAATTGAAATGCGGATTTTACCGTGTTATACCAATGTTAACTTACTTTCTAGAATCGTCGTTTTTGGTAACAAAATAGTAATAGTTTGCTTATAATTTATTAATTATTGATTTACAGTTAGTTAATAATAATCACTGTTCTTTGTAGTGGATAAATAACCTATTGTGAATCTAAAACGAAAAGTTGAAATAGTTGTAATCTCAGATGTTCATTTGGGCACTTATGGATGTCATGCCAAACAGCTTTTAACGTATTTAAATAGTATTGAGCCTAAAAAACTAATTCTTAATGGCGATATTATTGATATTTGGCAATTTAAAAAACGTTACTTCCCAAAATCACACCTTCGCGTTATAAAAAAAATCATGGATTTTGCCGCTAATGGTGTCGAAGTGGTCTACATCACAGGAAATCATGATGAAATGCTTCGGAAATTCACAGATTCTGAAATTGGAAATATTTCCATTGTCAATAAACTGGTGTTAAATTTAGATGGCAAGAAAGCCTGGTTTTTTCATGGTGATGTTTTTGATATTTCTATACAAAATGCAAAATGGTTAGCTAAACTTGGTGGTTGGGGCTACGACTTATTAATCCTCATTAATGGTTTTGTAAATTGGTGCTTAGATAAACTAGGAAAAGAGCGTTATTCCTTATCTAAAACTATAAAGAACAGTGTAAAAGGAGCTGTAAAATATATTAATGATTTTGAAACTGTAGCAACCGATTTAGCTATTGAAAATGGTTATGATTATGTGATTTGTGGACATATTCATCAACCAAAAATGGTTATTAGAAAAAACAAACACGGTAAAACTACCTATCTTAATTCTGGTGATTGGGTTGAGAATTTCACCGCTTTAGAATACCAATTTAAACGTTGGAAAGTCTATAGATACAACAAAGATAAACTCACCCCTTTTTTTGCTGATGAAGATATAAAAGAGATGAATACCCAAGATCTTATTGCTGCCATCACTATCGTTGAGCAACCTAAAAGAAGAAAATTAAAGTAACGCTTCCTTCAAAATAGTAATAGGATGTTTTGCAACTCTACCTGTTCCATCTTTAATTTGATGTCTACAACTTGTTCCATTAGCAGAAATAACGGTAACATCTGAAGCCTTTCTTACGGCAGGAAACAAAGTTTGCTCACCAATTTGCATACTAACGTCGTAATGTTCTTTTTCGTAGCCAAAACTTCCTGCCATTCCGCAACATCCACTTGGTATAATAGTGACTTTATAATTTTTTGGAAGATTCAACATATCAAAACTAGATTTCTGATTTGCTAATGCTTTTTGATGGCAATGACCATGGAATTTTATGGTCTTAGTTTCAGTGGTAAATTGAGCCGAAGCGATGTGTCCTAATTCTATTTCTTGTTGAATAAATTCTTCAATTAAAAAGGAATATTTTGCTATAGATTTAGCCGAATTTTTGTCATCTGCCAATCGTAAATATTCATCTTTAAAAGTTAAAATAGCTGAAGGCTCAATACCAATTAAAGGAGTGTTTTCTGTAATTAAATTTTTGAATATCGAAACGTTTTTATTAGCTGCTTTTTTAGCCCCTTTAAGCAGACCTTTTGATAACATGGCTCTACCAGATTCTGAATGCGGAATGATATTAACTTTATAATTTAAACGATTCAATAACTCAATAGCATCAACACCAATTTCTGTATCCAAATGATTAGTAAATTCATCATTGAATAAAAACACTTCTTTAATAAAATTATTTTTAATTAATTCTTTTTTAGACTTTTGAAATTCTTTAAGTAAACTTACACTTGAAATCAAGGGCAAGCTTCGTTCTTTGGCAATTCCACCTACAGATTTAATAATTGAACTTGTAAATCCATTAGAAAACATAAAATTAGTCAGTCTTGGAATTCGACTTATATAACCATTAATTTTGTTATTATAAGCAAATAATTTTGTTCGAATTGGCACACCATTTACCTTCTGATATTGGTATTGAAATTCGGCTTTTAAACTCGCCACATCCACACTACTTGGACACTCACTTCCGCATGCTTTACAACTCAAACATAAATCGAAAACGTCTTTCAATTCTTTATGATCAAATCGATTAGCTTTTTCCGAATTTGTTAAGAATTCTCGGAGCGCATTTGCACGTCCTCTCGTCGTATCTTTTTCGTTTCTAGTTGCTCTATAACTTGGACACATGACACCTCCAAATTCGGGTAATTTTCTACAATCTCCAGAACCATTACATTTTTCGGCTTCCCGTAAAATACCTTCAGAAGCAGAAAAATCGAGTAATGTTTCAATTTGAGGCTCCTTGCGATCTACTTCATACCGGAAACTTTTATCCATAGGATAAGCGTCTACAATTTTTCCTGGATTAAAAATACTATGAGGATCAAAAGCCGACTTAATGCGTTTTAAAATTTGATAATTAGCATCGCCAATCATCATAGGAATAAATTCTGCACGTACAATCCCATCACCATGTTCGCCAGACATTGAGCCGTTATATTTCTTTACTAGCTTAGCAACATCAGTGGTAATTTTCCTGAATAAGACCACATCTTCAGATTGCTTTAAATCTAATATGGGACGCAAATGCAACTCACCTGCTCCAGCATGTGCATAATACACGGCGTTTTGATTATACGATTTCATTAACGCTGTAAATTCAGAAATATAATGATCTAAATCTTCCAATGCTACCGCAGTATCTTCTATACAAGCCACTGCTTTTTTATCTCCAATAATATTACCCAATAAACCTAAACCTGCTTTTCTTAACTCTACAGCCTTATCAATGTCCTTCCCCTTTAAAATTGGTGCTGCATAAGACAAATTAAGTATGTTAACAGCCACTATAAAGCTCTCAACATCTAATTGTAATTGTTCTTGAGTATTGGCTTTTAACTCACACATTAAAATCGCAGCGGGATTACCTTCAATAAACTGTCTATTTTCCTGTTGTGTTTTATTATGTTTTGTGAGATTCAAAATGGTATCATCCATCATTTCACAAGTATGCAAGTTATGCTGCATTACTGTTTCAACAGATTTTAAACATTGTGCTACACTTTCAAAATGTAAAGCTATAATTACACTTTCAGTTGGAGGTAATTCATCTAACTGCAACGTAATCTCAGTCGTAAACGCCAATGTACCTTCGCTTCCTGCTAAAAGCTGACACATATTGAAATCTAATTTTGAATCTGAAAAAACTTCAGACTTAATTAATTCATCAATAGCATAACCGGTATTTCTTCTGTGTATTTCAGGTTTTGGAAAGTTGTCTTGTATGTGTTTCTGAACGGTTTCAGAATTTAATTCAGAATAAATGGTTTTATAAATAGCTCCTTCTAAATTCTCTAACTTTAATTTTTGTTGAAATTCTTCAGCTGACACATTTGAAAACTCAGCCTCACTTCCATCACTTAAAAGTGTTTTAAGATTTAAAACCTTATCTCTAGTAACGCCATACTGAATAGACGTTGTGCCCGAAGAGTTATTACCAACCATACCACCAATCATACAGCGATTAGACGTTGATGTATTTGGACCAAAAAACAACCCGAAAGGTTTAAGGTAATTATTGAGCTCGTCTCTTACCACTCCAGGCTGAACGGTTACCGTTTTATCCGTTTCATTAATATTTAAAATTCGAGTGAAATATTTTGAAACATCAACCACAATGCCATCACCAACACACTGACCCGCTAACGACGTTCCTGCTGTTCTTGGAATTAAAGAGGTATTGTTTTTTATCGAAAAATTAATAAGAAGCTTAAGATCTTTATTGCTTTTTGGCAAAGCAACAGCTTGTGGTAATTTTCTGTAAACAGAAGCGTCTGTTGCATACAGTTTTCGCATTAAGTCACCACAATATAACTCACCTTCTAATTTTAGTTTTAAATCTTTAAAGTTATTAGGAATTACGTTTTGCATAAGCGTCAATAATCAGTTGATACGAGTTATAATTTTCTCTTAATATTAAGGTAAATCATCCAATTTAGTAATAATTTTGACGTTATGAAGATTAGCAATTTACGTTTGCTAAAATTATGAATTTAAACTCGAAAATTATTATGAAGAAATTATTTTTATTAGGTGTATTGGCACTAGGATTTACAAGTATATCTAACGCTCAAGAAATCGCAGAAAACGCTATTGGTTTAAGATTAGGAGACAGTGATGGTTTTGGTACAGAAATATCTTACCAACGTGCCTTAAGTGACAACAATAGATTGGAAGTAGATTTAGGTTGGAGAAGCGGTAACAATTATGATGGTTTTAAATTAGCAGGTTTGTACCAATGGGTTTGGCAATTAGAAGGTGATTTTAATTGGTATGCAGGTGCTGGTGGTGGACTTGGATCTTATAGTTTTGATAACAATAATGGAAAAGATTACAATGAAACGTTTGCTTTTTTAGCTGGAGATGTTGGTATTGAATACAATTTTGATTTCCCGTTAATATTGTCTTTAGATTTTAGACCTGAACTTGGTTTTGGTGATTTTAATGATGATTTAGACTTTGATATTGCCCTTGGTGTAAGATACCAATTCTAAATAAAAACTAAATATATTTGGAAAACCACCTTTAACGAGGTGGTTTTCTTTTGCTATAAAATATCTATTCTAATTGGGCTGTTTTTCACTTAAGTATTTCCAATAACGTTTTGGAATATGTCTAATGTGAAGTTTCATGTTTTTACGTGATTCAATATTGGTGGCTTTAAAATAATCTTGCCATAGTTTTTGAAATTCGAACTCTTGTGTGGCAAAAAACGCATCGTTTGATTTGGTGAAATCGAAATTATCAGGAAAGTCCATTTGCATTACTTCTACATTGTGCAAATCATAAAACAAACCATAATTCCGTTTAATATCATATATCACCCATTTTTGATCTGCATAACGTCTTTTAAAATGCTTTTCAATTAAAGGCAACACGTTAAAATCAGGTTCTATATTAGCGAAATAAATAGCATCTTTTGTAAGTCTGAATCGTACAAAAGCTTCCATTCTATGCTTTTCTCTCCCAACGGATTTTGCTATTTGTGCTATTTTTAAAATGGAAGGGTGTGAATAATCTTTATCCACTTTCTTTTGTTGCGAAAAGGCATATTGTACATAATCTAAAAGCAAGTCTTCTACTCCACTCTGTTCACTCAAAAACGCATAATATAATTGATAACTTCCTTGTGAGGATAATTTAGATTTTATGCCTTTCCACACACGATTTGCTTTAGATACATCCGTATGAATGGTTTCATTTTCTGAAAACAAACCTTGTTGCATTGTAAATTCATTTTGAATTGTTACCGTTTTCAGCTTCTGTTCAAACACATAAAAAACAGCAGATAAAAAACCATCAAATGTTCCGTCGTAAATTAAGTTTTTAGCCGTCATCTAACCAAATAAATTCAATTGATTACTTAATGTTTTTTGATACTTACTATTTGAATTTTGAAGAATAAAACCTTTTATTTTTTCTGGTGTTAAATCTCGTTTTTCAAACTGATTACTTTCACATACCATAAAATATTGCGCTCTATTTAAAGCAACGCCTATTTTTTTAAGGTGTCCCCAATTTAATCTTCTAAAACGTCTGGCATTAATAATTTTAAATACCGATTTCATACCTAAACCTGGTATTCTGGCTAACATACGCTGGTCTGCACTATTCACATCTACAGGAAATTCATGAAGATTCCGTAACGCCCAACTTAATTTTGGGTCTACATCTAAATCTAAATTCTGATGATTTTCGTTTAAAATTTCGCTGACATCAAAACCATAAAAACGCATAAGCCAATCCGTTTGATACAATCTATTTTCGCGAAGCATTGGCACCTCGCTTCCTATTTGCGGCAATCGACTATCATAACTTATAGGCACGTAGCCAGAATAATAAACGCGTTTTAAATTATAATTTTTATAAAAATGATTAGACGTTTGCATGATCTGAAAATCATTCTCACCACTCGCGCCTATAATCATTTGTGTGCTCTGACCTGCTGGTGCAAATTTCGGTGTGCTTTTTATAATTTTCTTTTCTGCATTGTATTGTATGATTTCATTTTTCACCTTAACCATCGGTTTTATAAAATCTTCACGCTTTTTATCTGGTGCTAATTTTTTTAGTCCGGCTTCGGTAGGTATTTCAATATTCACGCTTAACCGGTCTGCATAGAGTCCGGCTTCACGCATCAATTCATCTGAAGCTCCAGGAATAGATTTTAAATGAATATAACCATTGAAGTTTTCTTCTTGTCGTAATTTCTTTGCCACAGCGATCAAACGTTCCATGGTATAATCGGCACTTTTAAAGATACCAGAACTTAGAAAAAGCCCTTCAATATAATTCCTTCTATAAAAATTAATCGTTAAATCTACCACTTCTTGCACTTTAAAAGCCGCACGTTTAACATCATTACTTTTTCGGGTAACGCAATACGCACAATCAAAAATACAATGGTTGGTAAGTAAAATTTTTAATAAAGATACACAGCGACCATCTTCGGTATAGGAATGACAAATTCCCATGCCTGTGGCATCTCCTAATCCTTTGTTAGTGTTAGCACGCTTGCTTCCGCTAGACGAACATGACACATCATACTTTGCAGCATCTGCTAGTATTTTTAATTTTTCTTGGGTACGTTGAAATGACAAATGTTTTCCTCCTTAAATTTTAATTCACATTATAAAACACAAAAATACTACACATAGTAGTTTTTAATTGCTATCATTTGTAGTTATGTAAAATTATAATCATCAAATATGTAAATGGGTTAAGATTTTTAGGAAACCCTTTAAATGCTTTTAGTAGTAAAACGTAAATTGAATTATTATGAAAAAATTCATAGTCTTAATATTAATAATCTTGAATCAACATATGAGTGCACAGCACATTATACCTAAAGACCTAAAAGAAAACGTAGAAACGGCTCTGCAATATTATCCGCAATTAGAGCATACTAAAATTGAATTCCGGTTTAAGAAAAACATAAAAAAATCAACCATGCAAGCGCAGCCTGTTCTCGGGAGTTTTTTTAAGAGCAGAAAAAACAGAAGCTATGTGATATTGATAAGTGAAAAATTTCAGATTGCAGATAAGGAATTTTCAACACGTCATATTCCTGATGATATATTTATTGGTTGGATTGGTCACGAATTAGGCCATGTAATGGATTACCAAAACCGAAGTAAACTAAATTTGGTTTGGTTTGGTATAAAATATTTACTTTCTGATAACTCGATTATTGAAGCAGAACGTTGTGCTGATAGTTTTGCTGTTGCTCAAGGTATGGAAGATTATATTTTAAAAACTAAAGACTTCATTTTAAATCATGCAGATATTACACAATCTTATAAAGATCGTATTATAAAATATTATCTGTCTCCAGAAGAAATTATGGAATTGGTAGAACACCGAGATGCAGAAAAATCTCTTGCTAGAGATTAATGAATGTTTATTTTCATAAAAAATATGTTAAAGGCAAAAAGCTATTATTTAAATAATAGCTTTTTTTATACTTAAATCGTTCGACTTAATTATTGTTAATTAATGAAGGCTTCCCAATCTGCAAATTTTTCTTCTCCCATTACACGTTCCATTTTTACTTGTCCACCTTTTTTCTTGTTTTTTTCGTTCCAATCATGAAAACGTTCAGGTGCAATCACTTTTACTTTTACACCTTTTAAAGCTTTACTTCGTGCCACTTTATAATTTTTGTTAGCCGTTTTTAAAGCGTTATCTAATGCTTCTGCCAATTTTTCTTCATCTGCATTTTTTATATCTGACCCTAAATACCAATAATGGTAAAATTCGTTGTCATTACCACGTTTTGCGCATATGGTATATTCAGGAATTGTAGTCTCAAATTGATCTTCTAACTCTCTCAAGGCAGTATCCATTTTATTTACTGATAACTGAGAACCCACGGTGTTAAGAAAGAATTTTGTTCGACCTGTAATTTTAATTTCAGCACGTTCTATGTTTGTAATTTCTATAGTATCACCAATTAAGTAACGCCAAGCACCACTCACTGTACTTATTATTAAAACGTAATCTTGGTCTAATTCAACTTCGCTTAAAGTTAAAGCTGGTGCTTCATCTTTCAGGGATCCGTCTTCATTTATATATTCAGGTTTAAAAGGTACAAACTCAAAATAAATACCATTATCAGTACTTAATTGCATGGCATCAGTTTCTGGTCTTACTTGCGTTGCTATGTAACCTTCTGAAGCTAAATAGGTATCAATAACAGTAACTGGTTTTCCTAATAATGCTTTAAAACTTTTTTCATAAGGTGCGAAAGTTACACCTCCAGACGTATATACTTGTAAGTTTGGCCAAATCTCATGAATATTATTTAGATTATGATATTCTATTACTTTTTGAAGCATCAATTCTATCCAAGATGGAATTCCGCTTAAGGCTCCAATATCCCATTTTTTGGCGCGTTCTGCTATTTTCTGCACACGTTCATCCCAATCTTCGATCTGCGAAATTTCTTCGCCAGGTTTATAATAGCCTTTAAACCATGATGGAATATTACTTGCGCTAATTCCGCTGATTTCACCTTCTAAATGATTATTATTTTCTTCTAAATCTGTTGAACTGCCAAGCATCATAATTTCTTTTTCGAAAAAATCTGCAGGAAGATCAAAATTCTTTAGAGCAAAAACCTGTTTGATTCCTGAATCTCTTATAGCATCAATCATGCCATCTGTTACAGGAATTCTTTTACTTGTTTTACCCGTTGTACCAGAGCTTAAAGCAAAATAAGACGGTTTTCCCGGCCAAGTGACATCGCTTTCGCCTTCATGATATTTATGCCACCACTTATCGTTAATTTGATTATAATCGAAATAAGGTACAGACTTTGCAAAACTCTTTTGAAGATTAGAAGCTTCTAAGATATGTTCAAAATCATAGAATTTACCAAACTGCGTGTTTTTAGCCGTTTCTAGTAACTCTTTTAAGACTTTTTCTTGTGCTTCTTCATGAATTATTTCAGAAGAAAATGTGTCTTTTAATTCAATTACTCCTTTTATAATGTTTCCTAAAATGGCCATTTTTTTTGATTCTAGTGGTTAAATATTTTGTTTCTACTAAGGTCTTTAAAATGGTAAAAAGAAGATGTTCCAATTGCTAAAAGAATTAACCCATTTAGAAAAAAACATTTCAAAAGGTTTTCTTTCAAATTAAAAATGTGGTTTTTCTCTTTTACAATTCTGCTTTAAATTATTCAGAGTAACCAAAAAATTATATGAGTTAAAATATTCTAGCGAATCATGACATATTTAGGGAAACAAAAAAAATAAAATAATATGGCTAATTGGTTTAAATTTTCAACAGATGGATTTCTGTCTATTATACTTACTGCTGTAGGTATTTATCTCGCTTTAATTATTTTAACACGAATTAATGGTAAGCGTAGTTTTTCTAAAATGTCTAGCTTCGATTTTGCTATGACGGTTTCTATAGGTTCTATTTTAGCAACTGTTATTGTATCTAAATCGGTATCGCTTCAATATGGTATTCTGGGTTTAGTCGTTATATATGGTTTACAAATGTTGGTTGCTAGCCTTAGACAATGGCAACCCATTCAGAATTTAGTAGATAATAAACCGACTTTTTTAATGAAGAATGGTCAGCTTTTAAAAGACAATCTTAAAAAATGTAAAGTGACCGAATCTGATGTAAAAGCAAAATTACGAGAAGCTAATGTGATTCAACTTTCTGAAGTAAAAGCGGTTGTTTTTGAATCTACAGGAGACATTTCTGTATTACATGGTTCTAATGATAAAGCTATTGATGATTGGATTATAGATTTCTAAAATTACTTTACTATAGGCATTTCATTAGGATTTCTTTATGATGAAAATCGTAAAAATTATGTAGTTTTGCACAACTAAAATTAAAAAAATCATCATAATGAAAGATACTGCTTTATCCTCTACTCACATAGCACTTGGTGCAAAAATGGTTCCTTTTGCTGGTTATAACATGCCTGTACAATATGAAGGCGTAAATGCAGAACATGAAACGGTAAGAAAAGCTGTTGGTGTTTTTGATGTCTCTCATATGGGAGAATTTTTAATTGAAGGTCCAAATGCTCTAGCTTTAGTTCAAAAAGTATCTAGTAACGATGCTTCAAAATTAGACATTGGAAAAGCACAATACAGTTGCTTACCAAATGATGATGGTGGAGTTGTTGATGATTTAATTATCTATAAAATTAAAGACGAAACCTATTTGCTTGTGGTTAACGCGAGTAATATTGAAAAAGATTGGAACTGGATTTCGTCTAAAAACGATGTTGGTGCAGAAATGAAAGATTTAAGCGAGGCTTATTCTTTATTAGCCATACAAGGTCCAAAAGCTATTGAAGCTATGCAGTCTGTAACGAGTCATGATTTATCTGCTATTAAATTCTACAATTTTGTAGTTGGAGATTTTGCAGGTATTGAGAATGTTATTATTTCTGCTACAGGTTATACAGGAAGTGGTGGATTTGAAATTTACTGTAAAAACACAGAGGTAAAACAAATTTGGGACAAAGTTTTTGAAGCTGGTGCAGAATTTGGAATTAAGCCTATTGGTTTAGCTGCAAGAGATACCTTGCGTTTAGAAATGGGTTACTGTTTATATGGTAACGATATTGATGATACCACTTCGCCTATTGAAGCTGGTCTTGGTTGGGTTTGTAAATTCAACAAAGATTTTACCAATAGTGAAGCGCTTAAAGCAGAAAAAGAACACACTCCAGAACGCAAATTAGTTGCTTTTAAATTAGATGAACGTGGTATTCCGCGTCAAGGTTATGATATTGTAGATAGCAGCGGAAAAACAATAGGTAACGTTACTTCTGGTACTATGAGCCCAAGTTTAGGTATTGGTATTGGTATGGGTTATGTACCTAAAGTATTCTCTAAAGTAGATAGTAAAATACATATTCAGGTGCGTAAAAAGGCCATTCCTGCAACCGTTATAAAAGCACCGTTTTACAAAGGCTAATTGTTAGAACGTAATTTAATTAATGACAAAAAAGAAATTAGATCCACAAAAACATCGCATATTAATACTTGGAGCTAGCGGCTACATTGGCAACGCTATCTATAAAGAATTAGGACCTTATTTTAGAACTTTTGGAACGTATCGAACACCGTTAAAAGCGTTTGAAAACAATCAGCAATTTTTTCATTATAATGTAGAACAAGATGATGTTTACGAGATTTTAGAAGCTAGTAAACCCTCTATAATTATTTCTGCACTTCGTGGCGATTTTAATGCTCAAGTTATAGCACATCAGCATATTGCTGAGTATGTTATTGCAAGCGGTTGTAAAATTATATTTCTATCTTCTGCCAATGTATTTGATGCATATAGTAAATACCCAAGTTACGAAGTAGATAAAACTTTGAGTCATAGTGTTTATGGTCATTTCAAAATAAAAATAGAAAACCTATTATTACGCTTACCCAAAAAACAAGTGGCAATTGTTAGACTGCCTATGGTCTTTGGTCCAGGTTCTCCTAGAATTCAAGAGTTTAAAAAAGCTATTGAAGAAAATGAACCTGTTGAAGTATTTCCCAATTTAATAATGAATGTGATGCTCGATAAAAAATTGACGCAACAAATTCATTATATCATTAATAGAAATAAATATGGTGTTTTTCATCTAGGAAGTACAGATTTAGTCCATCATGACGAATTTATAAAAGAGATTCTAGATCTTATTACCGATAAAAAAGTACAATTAAAACAGGTGTATACCACCAATGAAGATCGTTATTTGGCTGTACTTCCAAAGTTTAATAAACTTCCTAAACACCTTCAAATTACAAGCGAAAAGATTTTAGAAGAGCATGATAAATAAAGAAGTGTCATGTAATCTACAACTTGAAAATAAAAGAAATGTTTTCAGCTTTTACTAATTCAAATTTATTTATTTTTAAGAAAATCAAAATTACATTATGAAATTAGACGACGACACTATAGAAAAGAAAATATTACAACTTCCGGAATGGGATTTTTACGAAAATGCCATTCATACAGAATATGAATTCGATAATTTTAAAGATTGTTTTAGTGCCATGAGTCGTATTGCTTTTGAGTGCGAAGCATTAAACCATCATCCAAACTGGAGTAATACTTACAATATTTTAAAAATATCTCTATCTACACATGATGAAGGTGGTGTAACAATTAAAGATTTTAATCTGGCAGAAGCTATAGAAGCTATTGTTGAGGAAGAAGATTAGTCTTTTTTTTATATTGAATGTTGAAGTATTGAAAAAATGAGAATTTAAATATATATTCTAACAATCTTTAAATTTCTCTTTTTTCATTTTAGATTAAATTCACATTTACCTTCAATGATACTTTAAGGTTTTCAATATTTTCTTAAATTTGTTTTCACCTATTTATAGGCACTTTATTTACATAACAATTTATAACTTTTTTTACTATGGGAAGAGCTTTCGAATTTAGAAAAGCAAGAAAAATGAAACGATGGTCTGCCATGAGCAAAGCCTTTACACGTATTGGTAAAGACATTGTTATGGCTGTTAAAGATGGTGGTCCAGATCCTGATAGTAACTCACGTCTTAGAGCTGTAATACAAAATGCTAAGGCTGTAAATATGCCAAAGGTAAATGTAGAACGTGCTATTAAAAAAGCAAGTGAAAAAGGTCAAGGAGATTATAAAGAAGTTCTTTTTGAAGGTTACGCACAACACGGTATTGCTGTGCTTGTAGAGACTGCTACAGACAATAACACACGTACAGTTGCCAATGTAAGATCTTATTTTAATAAAACAGATGGTAGCTTAGGAACTTCTGGTTCTGTTGTTTTTATGTTTGATCATACTTGTAATTTTAAAATTAAAGGAGACGATTTAGATTTAGAAGAATTAGAATTAGAACTTATAGACTCTGGTGTTGACGAAATATTTGAAGATACTGACGAAGATGAAGATGGAGTTGAACATACTAGTGTTATGGTATATGCACCATTTGAAAGTTTTGGTAGCATTCAATCTTATTTAGAAGAAAACGAAATTGAAATTATTTCTTCTGGCTTTGAACGTATTCCGCAAGTCACAAAACAAATATCTGCAGAGGAAGCTGAAGATGTTGAGAAGCTTCTAGAAAAGCTTGAAGAAGATGACGATGTACAGAATGTTTACCATACCATGGAAGAAATCGCAGATTAGGTTTATTGGAGCCTAATTATATTTCTGGTCGTTTATTACTTGTTGCTGTTATTTATAAAACGTAAGTTTTTTTATATAATGGCAATGTTGAAAACGACAACATCAATCGTTATGAAAATCAGATTTAAGAAAAAAAGACTTTACGCGAATTTAATCATTGGAATAGTTTGGACGCTACTTGGTATCTATAGTCTTTTAGAAGATGATAATTTGCGTTGGTCAGATTATGGATATTTAATAATTGGTCTCTTATATATTGGACATTATTTATACGATTTAACAACTCAATATCTAACTATTGAAAACGGATCTATTCGAAAAAACGGACTTTATGGTTTTGGCAAAAAAATTAATCTGAATGACATAAATTGGATTAAAAAATTTGCTAGTGATTATATTCTGAAAACTAAAACCGAGGAATTAAAAATTAATACGGAATTAATAGATAAAAATTCACTGAACGAATTGAATGCTATTTTAGAAAAATTGAATTTACCAGCAAATAAAACTCCTTTTACTAGCGCTATATAATTAATAGTAAGTTCTCTCCTATTTCCAAAACATTGTTAACCTTTCTTTCACTAAATAACAACATGGTAAACGAGCCAATAAATTACTAAAGCACTTTAGACAACATTTTATGACACTAATAGACGTTTTAACAAACATGTAGAATGTTGATGAAGAATCTGTTTTTTATGTTAAGAAAATAGATGGAAATTTTACTCGCGAATCTGAAGTAACACTACTTAAATTAACAGAAGAAGAGCTAGAATGGAAAACTACTGAAGTAAGCGAAAAAAAGTGTCCTGGTTTCGACTATTTTATGGAAGCTTTTCTAATAAAAGAATTTATAGAAGGTGTATCGCCTAAATACCCTAATTTAGAAAATAAATGTGATCGATTAATCCATTATGTGGAATTTGATGCTTAATAAAGCATCAAATACAAACCTTTTTAACAATATTAAAGAATTCTCCAAAACAATAAAAACACTATAGATTTCCCAAGCTATTTTCGGGAATCTTATCAGCTTTTAAACTCGTTATTTAGAAACTATTTACACTCTTCATCATAAATTCTAAAAATTTCTCTAACATCGAGTTTTCCAAATTCTCTATTTTTAATTCGATTAGCTAATTCAGGACAATCTTTCAAATACTTAGAAGCTCTATTCTTAAATTTATTAACAACGGCTCCATCATAATTTAAATCGTAATAATTTTTCTCATTATCTCTTTTAGCATAATACAACAAAACTGAGCCTCCATTATGATGAGTTGTAAAACCACCTACTCCTTTGGTATCTCCACCATAAATATAACTTTGTGTAACGTATAAACTCGCTTTACCTTCGCCTCCTTGACTTATTTTAGCTAACAAAACGGTTCCAAGTGTTGGTACTTGCGCAAATAAATACTCTACCTCTTCTCCATTTTCCAAGACCAATACTTTATCAAGATCTTTTTGATTATACGTTTTTTTCTTTTCAGTCCCATCAGCAATAAACTTAATTTTAGATTTGTTTATCTCGATAACTTTACCTGTTTTTTCATTACCATCTTTGAATATTAATTTGTCTTGACTGTAAGAATTTAAAGTAAGACTTAAACCTATAATAAGTAAAATATATTTCATTGTTTTTTTTTTAAATCAGTCACAATATAATAAAATAACTGTATTAAAAACTATTTTTATTTAATAGATAATTCACACTTACTTATATAATTTTTACTCCAATCTTTAGTAAGATACTATTTCGTATTTATTTACTATTTTAGGTGTGTATATACTCAACTAACTATCAACAAACGTTCTGTACTAATGAAAAACGAATTTGAAAAAGTGATGTCTATTAGGACAAATGAAGCGTTAATAAAAATTGTAACCATCGATAGAGATAGATATGATCCAAAAGCGATTAAAGCTGCAGATTCTGAAATTGATAAACGGAATATCGATACAAGTGATTTTGAAGCTACAAAAGAACAACTTACACTAGACATAGAACAAAAGCGAAACGTGAACTTAATTGTTGTTGGATCTGGAACACGGTTTTTAAATTACATCATTGATATGATTATTTCCTATTCATTAGTTTTAGTACTTTTTATAATTCTAGGATTTTTAATAACGCCTACTTCAAACAGTTTTATAGGAAATCTATTAACTCTTATTACTGTCTTCGGAACTTTTCTAGCATATTATGCTGTCATGGAAATAAAGTTTCAAAAAACAATTGGAAAATTTATTACCAAAACTAAAGTGGTAACAATAGAAGGCAATAAACCAACAGCCTCTGAAATAATTATTAGAACAATATGTAGATTGATTCCTTTCGATGGAATTTCATATGTATTTGTGAAGAATGGATTGCATGATTATCTATCTAAAACTAAAGTAATAAAAGACAAGCTATAAAAATAATTTTAACCTACCCTAAAACCTTAACCAACAACTCCTTAAGTAGATCGCCTTGAGGTATTGCATTAGCACCAACACCTTTGCTTTTTACATCAAATTCACGCAAGACACCAATCACATAACTCACTTTTTTCATGGGGTAATTTCTAGCAGCATCCAAATACTCATTAACAAAATAAGGATTCACTTTTAAAGCAGAAGCTACGCTTCGTGGGTTTCTATCAGACATACCATGAAGATGTAATAACTGCGAAAAGAAATTAAACAACAAAGCCACTGTTACCACCATAGGATTATCCTTTGGATTCTCTGCAAAATACTTTGCAATTTGATGTGCTTTTATCACATTACGTTGGCCAACAGCTTTACGTAATTCAAAATTATTATAGTCTTTACTAATTCCTATATTCTCTTCAATGTGTTCTGGTGTAATCTGCGTGCCTTCTGGTAAAACAATTTTAAGCTTACTTAGTTCATTATCAATTTTACTAAGATCAGTTCCTAAAAACTCTACCAGCATTTGAGAAGCCTTTGGCGAAATGTTATAATTCTGTCCAGCTAAAACACGTCTAATCCAATCAGAAACCTGATTTTCGTACATTTTTTTACTCTCAAAAACGACTCCAATCTTATTAATTGCCTTGTATAAAGCTTTACGTTTATCTAGCTTTTTGTATTTGTAATTTAGTACTAAAACTGTTGAAGGTTGCGGATTAGTTGCATATTGAACCAATTTTTCAATAGACCTACTTAAATCTTGAGCCTCTTTTACAATCACCACTTGGCGTTCTGCCATCATAGGATAACGCTTAGCATTACTTACAATATCATCTATTGTTACATCACGACCATAAAGCACCATTTGGTTAAACCCCTTCTCTGCTTCATCTAAAACATTGTTTTCAATATAATCTGAAATTTTATCAATGTAATAAGCCTCCTCACCCATTAAAAAATAGATAGGTTTAAGGTCTCCCTTTTTTATTGTAGCTACTAATTGTTTTACGTCGTCCAAGTTTATATAAATTCCAAAAAGGTTAAAAACACCAAATTCCAAATATGTAAGCTCATCGTTGAAATTTAAAAATTATGTCTTGGATATTGAGACTATGTCCTTAAATTTGAATAAAATCTACTATTTAAGTGTTACAAGATCTCAACTTTCCAAAGTTTGAATACCGATTCAAAAGTACAGAAAATAAAGTTTCTATTTTTGATGTCATTCGTAAAAAATTTATCATTCTTCAACCCGAAGAATGGGTAAGACAACACTGTGTGCACTATTTAATTAATGATAAGAAATTTCCAAAATCGTTAATTAATGTCGAAAAAGAATTGACTATAAACGGATTAAAAAAACGTTACGATATCGTAATTTTTAATCCTGATGGCAGTATTTATATCATAGTAGAATGTAAATCGCATAAAATAAAAATTGACCAGACGACATTTGACCAAATTGCACGCTATAATTTAGTATTAAACGCCACATATTTAATGGTTACTAATGGTTTAAATCATTATTATTGCGAAATGGATATGGAGAATGAACGTTATGCGTTTTTAGAAACAATTCCAGATTATAACCCGAACTAAATGCTACAAACTAAAGATATCGCTGTTGTTATTTTAAACTGGAACGGAAAAGCTCTACTAGAGCAGTTTTTACCTTCGGTATTAAAATATTCTAACGATGCTATAATTTATGTCGCAGATAATGCATCAACCGATGATTCTGTGGCTTATGTTTCTGAAGAATTCCCGCAGATAAAAATCATTAAAAACGCAGAAAATGGTGGTTATGCTAAAGGTTATAATGATGCTTTAAAACATGTTGAAGCACCACTACTCTGCTTGCTTAATAGTGATATTGAAGTGACAGAAAATTGGCTTCAACCTATTCTTACAGAATTTAATGCAGATGCTCAAACAGCTATCATTCAACCCAAAATATTAGATTACAAAAACAAGTCTTTTTTTGAATATGCTGGAGCTGCAGGTGGCTTTATAGACAAATATGGTTACCCTTATTGTCGTGGACGTATTTTTGATACTATAGAAGAAGATAAAGAGCAATACAACGATAGCACAACTATTTTCTGGGCATCTGGAGCTTGCTTCTTTATTAGAAATTCAACATTCAAATCATTACAAGGATTTGATGAGCACTATTTTGCTCATATGGAAGAAATTGATTTATGTTGGCGCGCTTTTAATACTAATTTTAAAGCACAATATATTGGTTCCTCTACTGTTTACCATGTTGGTGGCGCTACATTAAGTGACACTAACCCTAAGAAAACCTATCTCAATTTTAGAAACAGTCTATTCACTTTAGTAAAAAACACGGATTCTAATGTATGGCTTAGAATTGTAACTCGTATGCTATTAGATGGAGTTGCTGCACTACGATTTTTAGTGCAATTAAAACCCTATTATTTCTTAGCCATACTTAAGGCTCATTTCTCTTTTTACATGAAATTAGGTCAGCTTTTAAAACAGCGAAAATCACTTCCAAAACGCCCAAATTACTATGAAACAGACAGTATTGTGTGGTCTTATTTCATAAAAAAACGAAAACGATTTTAATTGTTTATAAAACTGTTAAAGTTTTTGTTAATCCATGTGATACGCAGTCTTCTTTTACATAATTTTGGTATGTTATTACTAATATTTAAAACTGAATTTATAATTATGAAAAAACTAATTTTATTAAGTGTTTGCTCAATGCTATTTTTAGCATCATGTGTATCTAAAAAAGAACATATTGCACTTCAAGAAAAATATCAAGAATCTCAAGATTTATTAAATTCGGCGACCGTTAAATTAAATAGTTGCCTTTCTGATAAAGCAGCTTCTATGGCTCGTGTTGAAACCATGAAAGATCAATTAGCAGATTTACGTAAATCTAACCAAGATTTAATTGATACTAAAGGAGATTTAACCATCTTAACTAAAAAAGGATCTGAGAATCTTGAAAAATCTTTAGAAAGTCTTAAAGAACGTGATTTAAAAATTACAAGACTTCAAGATGCTTTAACTAAAAAAGATAGTGTAACACTTGCCATTGTTACAAGTCTTAAAAAATCTGTAGGACTTAATGATCCAGATATTGAAATTAATGTTGAAAAAGGTGTGGTATTTATTTCTATTGCAGATAAATTATTATTTAAAAGTGGAAGCTATAACGTAACTACAAGAGCTAACGAAATCTTAGCTAAAGTTGCTAAAGTAATTAATAGCAAACCAGATTTTGAAGCGATGGTAGAATCTCATACTGATAATGTATCTTACAGTAAGCCACCATTATTAGACAACTGGGATTTAAGTGTAAAACGTGCGACATCTATTGTGCGTGTTTTAGAAAGCTTAGATGTTAATCCACAACAGTTAATTGCTGCTGGTCGTAGTTCTTACGTACCTTTAGTAGCAAATGACACTGCTGAAAACAAAGCAAAAAACAGACGTACACGTATTGTTGTAATGCCTAAAATTGACCAGTTCTACGAAATGGTTGAAAATGAAATGAAAAATTTATCTGGAGAGAACTAATCCCTGTAGATTTTAATACAAGAAAAACCCAATGCAAATGCATTGGGTTTTTTATTGTCTTTTATGAACCGATTAGTTGATACTTTTATGAGACTTCACTAATCTAATAAACTCTGCTCTGTAGCCATTTCTATCATTTTCTCTACCTTTTTCAGCTAGCTCAATCACTTTAGATGTTGTTGCATTATTAAAATATTTAGATTGTTTCAATTGCATTCCGAATAATGCTACTGCTGAAACAAAATTCATATCATTAGAGGCTTCAGAAATCTGATTATTCTGAACATGAATCATTTCTATACTTTTATCAGCATTTGGTTTTTTATATCTAAATTTTACGGTAAACAATTCATCTTCAAAATTAGAAGTGATTTCAGTTTTTGAGTATTTCAAATCTGGAATCTTTTTAAGATAAGCATTCTTTATTCCAACCGGAATAATTTCGTACAAAGCAGTCACTGTATGTCCACTCCCTAATTCTCCTGCGTCTATAGCATCATCTATGAAGTCTTCATCTGCTAGTAATCTGTTTTCATAACCGATTAATCTATAAGCTTGTACTTTTTTAGGATTAAATTCTACTTGAATTTTAACATCCTTTGCAATGGTAAATAAAGTACCTCCAAATTCTTTTCCAAAAACTTTCTGTGCTTCTTGCATATTATCAATATAGGCATGATTTCCATTACCTTTATCTGCTAAAGTTTCTAATTTTGAATCTTTATAATTTCCATAACCAAAGCCTAAAACCGATAAAAACACACCCGATTCACGTTTTTCTTCAATAAACGTTTGCATGGCTTTATTACTAGAGGCTCCAACATTAAAGTCGCCATCTGTGGCTAAAATCACACGATTGTTTCCATTTTTTTTATAATGTTTTTCAGCCAATTTGTAAGCTAATTCAATGCCTTCGCCGCCTGCAGTAGATCCGCCAGAATTCAAATTATCTAAAGCGGCTAAAATCTTATCTTTTTGATCTCCAGATGTTGGTTCTAAAACGACTCCTGCTGCTCCTGCATAAACAACAATTGATACCTTGTCTTTTTCACGAAGTTGATTTACTAATAGTTTAAAAGCACTTTTTAGTAATGGTAATTTATTCTGAGAGCCCATAGAACCAGAAACGTCTAATAGAAAAATTAAGTTAGAAGCTGGAAGTTTGTCGTTTTCATAGGTTTTTCCTTGAAGACCAATTCTAACCAATTGCGTGTCTTTATGCCAAGGAGTCTCCACCACTTCTGTATTTATGGAAAAAGGATGTTTATCTGTAGGTTGCGGATAATTATAGTCAAAATAATTAACCATCTCTTCAATCTTTACACTATTTGGAGGTACAACTTGTCCATTATTAATCATACGTCTTACATTAGAATATCCTGCTTTATCAACATCAATTGAAAAGGTTGATAATGGAGTTAAATTTGCGCGTTTAAAAGGATTCTCTATAATTTTTGTGTAGTCGTCATTATTTGGTGTTATTATCTTTCTTCCTTTAGTAGTAACAATTATAACACCTCCACTACCTCTATTACCATAAATAGCAGTTGCTTCTGTATTTTTTAATACAGAAAAACTAGTAATATCCTTCTGTTTTAACTTACGAAAATTATCTTGGTCAACAGGAACACCATCAATAATAAACAAGGGTTCAATATGATTACTTATTGAATTTCTACCACGAATAATAATTGTTGAATTTTGTCCAGGATGACCAGAACTATCACTAACATTAACACCCGCTGCCTGCCCTGATAAAGTTTGAGAAATAGTTGCAGAAGGTTTAGATTTCTCATCAGAAGAAACAGCGATCGAACTCGTTCTATTTATTTTGCGTTGAGTACCATAACCCATAACTACAACCTCTTCTAACGAAGCATCATCAACGACCATTACAACATTAATAACTAAGGCGTTTTTAACAGTTTTAGATATGGTTTTATAGCCAATATAACTGAATACGAGTATATCGTTCTCCTTAGTTTTTATAGCATATTTGCCATCTACATTGGTTTGAGTTCCACGATTTGTGCCTTTTACAATAACAGTTGCGCCTTGTAATGGAATACCATCAAAATCTGTTGTGATTGTTCCTATAATTGTTTTTTCTTGTGATTGTATATGCCATAACGACAATACAAAACATAAAATGAGTGCTAGATTTTTCATAATAGTTGATTTATAAGTTTATGTAAACCTATAAACAAACACTATAATATAAAATCTATAATGAGTGACCTGTGTATTTGAATGAGTTAATACTACTACCCGGAAAGTAAAAAAAGTCATTTTGAGTATTATTGTCTTAGAAATAAATTTTATATAAATCTCTAATTGAATAATGCTTAAAATGACAATTTTCTTATAATTAAATACTAAAAAACAATGCTATTGTTATTTTATAAGTGATTTAATGGTTTTGTTACGTTGAATTTTTCCGTTTACAGTTTCCAAGAATTTATCTATTATATAAATTTCTTTTGGAACTTCAAACTTAGTTAATCCTTTTAAATGCTTAATTCTATTTAGAATACTTTCTGCAGAATCTCTAGGATTTTCAATAATTAAAATCAATTTTTCTCCTAAAGTAGCATCGTCTTCTCCAGCTACGATAAAACGCTCATCTATTACAGGCTGTAACTTATCTTCAATCTGCTCTGGAAATAATTTTACTCCTCCAGAATTTACAACATTATCAAAACGTCCTAATAATTGAAAGCTAGTTTCAGATTTTAAATCTACAATATCATTTGTCACCAAATCTTCTTCAACCAATTTTGGAGCATGGATAACTAAACAATTTCTATCGTCATGTGAAAAACTTACATCTTGTAACGCATTAAAGTATTGTTCTTTTTTCGCTGTTTTAGACTCTAACCTTCTTACTGCAATATGCGTTACAGTTTCCGTCATGCCATAAGTTTCATAAAACTTAGGTTCGCAGTCTTTAATCTTTTGCAAAAGTGGCTTTGTCACTTTAGAACCACCAACAATGATAGTTTTCATATTATGAATACTATTAATCGTATGCTTTACCTGCAATGGAATCATAGCACAAAAGTCATAAACTTTATCATAATCAAAAATAGGATGCGCTGTTGGCTCTACAAAATCTATTTCTAATCCTAAAACTAGAGCACGAATAAACATCATTTTACCTGCAATAAAGTGACTAGGTAAACAGTGTAATGCTTTATCTCCAGGTTCTATCCCGAAAAAATTACCTGTAGCAATAGAAGAATTCACCATAGCTTGTTTCATCAGTTTAATCTCCTTTGGTTTTCCTGTAGATCCTGAAGTCGAAACAAATAAATGGTCTTTGTTATTTAACCAATCAATTAAAAAATCTCCTGTGACTTGTTCGTAAGGTTCTCCCTCTTTTATAAGACTATAGGCAACTTCCTTTAAATCTTCATGACTAAAATGAAGTCCATTAAACTTAAAACGGTTATGTACTTTGTTAAATTCTGGTGTCATAATCTACTCTATTATTTTATAATTTTCTTTTGATGGCTCTTCTACGCTTCCAAATAATTTGTCTTTCCAATTTGTCCAACCGTATCGCTTTGATAAAATTAGCAACATAATTGGATATACAACTAAAACAGGTAATAAAAGATCTGTAACTAAATTCATAGAAGGGCTTCCTGTACTTTTAAATATGGCATCTGTTTGTAACGCGGTCCAATCTGCTGTAACTAAAAGCGATGCTAATAAGTTATTACCTAAGTGAAAACCTAAAGCAAGCTCTAAGCCATCGTCCATTAAGGTCATTATCCCTAAAAGTAAACCTGTACCTACATAGAAAATCATCATTTTCCAAAATCCAATGGCACTAACTTCTGGATTAGCGCTATGCGCAATACCAAATAAGATTGATGTCGCAATCAATGGAAACCATTTGTTTTTTACTAAAATACCTATTGACTGCATTAAGTAACCTCTAAATAAATACTCTTCCAAACCAATTTGAAATGGAAATAAAAGGATGCTGATAATAAAAAGAACAGCAAATTTACCGGCGTTAAACTGAAATACTAATTCCGATGAATCCATAGAATAACCAATAAAAAAGGTCACTAATGTAAATGTACAAATCATTAAAAATGAAAATAAAACTCGCTTAAAATCTACTTTTTCTCGTGCTGTAGTTAAGGATAGAATACTACGTTGGTGTACAAATTTTACCAAAACAAACAAAAGACCTAATAAAAATGCAAAAGGTAAAAGATTTAAAACCAATGATACATTAGGAGGAATTTGCTTCATCATATCATAAGCAACCTCCAAATCTTTAGGATCTGCAATTAGAAAGTATATAAAATTGCCAATAAATATACCTGCTACCAATAAAGTTGTCAGTAAAAACATCCAAAGTTCACGTTGACCTTTGTAGGCTTGTTGTATGTAATTCATTCTTATAAATTAAATTCCCAATTCTGATTTAAATCGTAATGCAAAGTACCATTTTTTACACGTAATGGCGAAGGAAAATTGTTAGTAAATAAACCACCTGTTCCTAAACCTTGAGGCATTTTGTTTTTTAAAGTATAGGTCCATTGCGCTATGGCATTTAGACCAATATTACTTTCTAGAGCACTAGTAATCCACCATTTTATATTTAAATCTTCTGCACTATTAATCCAATCTTTACTGCCTTTAAATCCTCCAACTAAACTAGGTTTTAAAATGATGTATTGTGGTTTTATGGTTTTTAATACATGCTGTTTATCTTCTTTTGAAAACACTCCAATTAACTCTTCATCTAAAGCAATAGGTATAGGCGTAACTTTGCACAAGTCTGCCATGATTTGCAACTGTTTTGCCTTAATAGGTTGTTCTATGGAATGTAATTGGTATTCTGAAAGTCTATTTAATTTTTCTAACGCATCATCTGGAGAAAAAGCACCATTAGCATCTACTCGTAATTCAATATCTGAAACCGAAAATTCTTGACGTATAGATTTTAAAATGTCCAACTCCGTTTGAAAATCGATTGCTCCTATTTTTAATTTAATACAGTTAAAACCCGATGCGATTTTTTCTTGTATTTGAGTTCTCATAAAGTCCTCATTTCCCATCCAAACTAAACCATTAATGGGAATACTATCACGATCTTTAGTGAAATCTGAAGGAAATAATTGAAACTGATCTACACTTTCTAAAGATTTAAATGCCGTTTCTAACCCAAATTGGATACTTGGAAATTCTATGAGTTCAGTTAATAGCTTTTCTAATCCTAAATGAATATTATTACAAGTCCACTTTAATTTGGTTTCGTAATTAGGTTTATCGTCTATAGATAATCCTCTTAAAATACCGCATTCTCCTACTCCATTTTTACCTTCATGTTCTAGTAAAATAAACCAGGTTTCTTTTGTAATCATTACTCCTCGCGATGTTCCGCTAGGTCTTTTAAAGTCTAAAATATGTTTGTGGTAAGTTGCTTTCATAATTACTATCAAAAATAGCTAATTAATTTAGTAGTTTAGAGCAGAAATCGCAAATCAAATGACTGATTTACTTATATTTTTATTAATTCTAAAAAGGGATAAGAGTTTATCTCGCTAATTCATAAACGTCAAGTAGTTTATCTACCATTAAGTCTTCAGAAAAATTTGTTATCGCATGATGATAAGCATTTTCACCTAGTTCATTTAAAATTTCAGGCTTTAAAGTGATTTCTTTTATAATATCTGCTAACTGCGAAAAATTTTCAGATTCAAATAGAAAACCATTTTTTCCTTCTATAATTTGATCATGAGCTCCTTGAACTTTAGATCTAATTACTGGTTTTTTTAGCATCATTGCTTCTAAAGGCACCAATGGAAAGCCTTCTATTCGCGATGGAAGAATCAATACATCTATCATATTATAGATATCGTTTGGATCTCTAAAAGGTATCAAGGTTATTATGTCTTTGATCTGATTCTCATTAATATATTGCTGCAACTCCACTCTATTTCCATCTCCTAAAATTATGACATGGATATTTAAATGCTTGGATTTTTCAATAGCTTTGAGTAAAATATCAGTTCCTTTTCTATGACCTAAAGTACCCACAAATCCAAAAATCACTGTGTTCTTAGGTATGGAATATTTTTCCTTTAATTGCTTAATCGTGTGACTATCTATATTATTCTTTTGAGTTTTAACACCATTAAAAATAAGTTTAACTTGCTCTTTTTCATAAGTATAGTAAGACATTAAACTTGCTTCTAACTCTCTACTTATGGCAATAACATAATTTGCTTTTCTATTAAATATATGTTTTGGAATATTACTAATGTGGTGTGTTACAATAAATGCCTTTCCTGTTAAAAAACGAAATATGGAAGCTATGTAAGTAGTTACAGGATAATGTGCATGAATAACATCTGGTTTCAATTTAAATAATTGATACAAAGCAAAAGGAGTTACATAAATGTAAGAAAACAATTGTTGAAACCGTGTGAAGGCAGTAATCTTACTATATAAAGGAAATGGAAGCTCTATAGATTGTACTCCATTTTTTTTAGCTTTTTCAAATAATTTGATAGCATTTAAGCCATCTCCAGGACCTCTTGATAATATGTAAACTTCGTTATTTCTTTTTATAAGCGACTCTGCCACAGTATACATATGGGTTGTGGAACCTTCAGCAGGTAAATATCTTGCTAGGAAAATGATTTTCATAACTACTTAAAAAAACATGAATCTAGTCCTATAAACCAAATTCATTTTTTATTAATAACATTAATTTATCATATCAAATAGCTAGAAAATTATGAGTTATAAAAAAGTGTTCAAATCCGTCTAACTAATAAGATACAAGTCTGTTTAATAAACAGTTAACAAGGCGCTAACTTTTACATTTTTTAGACTCTTCCCAAATTTATTAGTTTAAACTAAGCTTTATATTAAAAAAAACATAAAAATTGTCGGCTTATAAAACGAGATTAATAAAATTAATTAGCCTTTTTTGCATTTAAGGTCCATATTAGTGCTTTTTCCTTTGTAGCTCTAAAAATAGTGTTGTGTTGTTCTGAAGGCTCATCAGCATAATTCCATAGCAATGTACTAGGCGCATTGGTTTCTAATGTTTTAGCTAATTTGTTAGTGTAAGTTGAAATATCCTGAGCATCTGAACCTGCAAACCAAAGTCTAGTTTCTTTACTTGGTGCATTTTTTAGATAGGTTTTTGAATGGCGTTCTAAGTAATGATCATTCCACCATAAAGAAGGATCCATAGCGATATAAAAGTCGAAAGTATTGGGATTTAAAAAATAAGATTCCATAACAAATAGTCCAGCTAGAGACTCTCCAATAATTCCTTTTTCATCGGTAGTTCTGTATTTACCACTTATTTCAGCCATTAATTCATCTGTTATAAAAGCTCTAAAATATTTTGCACCATCTGTTAATGGACAATATTCCTCATCTTCAGCCACCACAGATGCGCCTGATAAATCTTTTCTTCTATCTATGTTTTCAATTCCAACCAATATAATTGGAGGTATACTTTTGTTTTCTACGAGTTTTGAAATGGTATTTGCAATGTGAGGAAAATCTTCCATAACTACACCTCCATCTGGCATGTAGATTACTGGCAAAGAATCAGTACTTGTTTTATAATTTGGAGGTGTCCAAACATTGATTACTCGTGTTTCATTTAAGTGTGTAGATTCAATTTTAAAATTATCATGAGGTGGAATGGGATCATCATACTGTGCAGCATTTTTACAACTAAACATTACAATAGATATTAAGATAAAACAAAGATAATTTTTCATGTTTCTAGTTTTTTAAAGTTGAAATTAATTTCAATTAATGCCTTACAATTCTACACTCTCTCCTATTTCTAGCAACATTAAATCCTTATCCTTATCATAGAATTTTCGTTTGGCTTCCTCATGATCTATTTCAATATATCCAAAAGTATCAAAGTGATAGCCTAGAATTTTATCACATGCTATAAAATCACTTGCAATTATGGCATCATCTACTCCCATGGTAAAATTATCTCCTATGGGTAGAATAGCTAAATCGATATTGGTTTGCATAGGAATAAGTTTCATATCCATGGTTAATGCTGTATCTCCTGCAATGTAAATGGTTTTGTGCTCGCCTTCTAAAACAAAACCTCCAGGTTGTCCACCATAACTTCCATCTGGAAAAGAAGAGGTATGAATCGCATTAACATACTTGAGTTTTCCGAATTCAAAATCCCAAGAACCACCATGATTCATAGGATGACCTTCTAACCCTAAGTTTTGATAGTGCGTTACAATTTCAAAGTTAGAAACAATTACAGCACCTGTACGTTTAGCTATGGCTTCAACATCTAAAATATGATCTTGATGTGCATGTGTTACTAAGATATAATCTGCTTTTAAAGTCAAAATATCTATTGCAGAGGCTTTCTCATTTGCCGTTATAAAAGGATCGACTAAAATATAAATATCTTTAATCTGTATGCCTAAAGAAGCATGACCGTAAAATGTAATTTTCATGTTGAATTAATTTAAAAATAAAGCTATTTTTTAAAATTAATACAAAATATAACCAATACCTAATAGAATTGAAAACAGAAAGCTTGTTAGTGCCAAAACTTTTAGCTGGCTATCAAAATCGTTGGGTACTTTTGCTGCTTTAATTTTTTTAAGATGAATAATTAAAGGAATAAAAGAGATTAAATACAAGAAATTATAAGGTTCTACATAATACAATATTGAAAACATTGCTGCTGATAGCATGGCACCTATAATTAAAAAAAAGTGATAGTTTTTGGCACGCTTCTTTCCTAATTTAACAGCTAAAGTAATCTTGTCTGCTTTAATATCAGATTCGATGTCTCGCATATTGTTTAAATTTAAAACACCAACACTAAGTAAACCTAAGGAAATAGCTGGTAAAATAACAACATGATCTACGGTATGCGTATAAAGCGTATAACTTCCAAGCGTGCTAACTAATCCAAAAAATATAAAAACAAAGACATCTCCAAGTGCACGATAGCCATATGGAGAATCTCCCATTGTATAATTAATCGCGGCATAAACTGAAAAAGCTGCAAGAACTAAAAAAAGTATGATGAATAAAAAATTACCAGAACCAAAAGCCGACCAAATAAGTGCCATAGTAACTACAATTACTATGATAATATTAAACTTAATGGCGTCCATCATTTCATCTGGCGAAATATCTCCACTTTGAATAGCGCGTTGCGGACCAACACGTTCTTCGTTATCAGTGCCTCGTACTCCATCTCCATAATCATTTGCAAGATTAGATAGTACTTGTAAACTAATGGTTGTTAGAATTGCTAAAACAAAAACCAAAATATTAAAGTCTCCATTATAATATGCAAAACAACTGCCTAAAATAATTCCAGATACTGAAAGTGGTAGCGTTCTTAATCGCATGGCAGAAAGCCACGGTTTAATCTTCTTCATTTAAACAGCGTTAAATTAAGGAATCCATTTTTTAGGAAAATTAGGTTTTCTCTTTTCTAAGAATGCATCTCTACCTTCTTTGGCTTCATCTGTCATATAAGCCAATCGTGTAGCTTCACCTGCAAATACTTGCTGGCCAACCATACCATCATCAGTAAGGTTCATTGCAAATTTTAACATCTTTATAGATGTTGGTGATTTAGCTAATATTTCTTGAGCCCATTCGTAAGCTGTATCTTCTAATTCTGCATGTGGAATAACGGCATTTACCATTCCCATATCATAAGCTTCTTGAGCAGAATAATTACGACCTAAGAAAAAGATTTCTCTAGCTCTTTTTTGTCCCACCATTTTGGCTAAATATGCAGAACCATAACCTCCATCAAAACTGGTAACATCTGCATCTGTTTGTTTAAAAATAGCATGTTCTTTACTCGCTAAAGTTAAATCGCAAACCACGTGTAAACTATGTCCGCCTCCAACGGCCCAACCTGGCACTACTGCAATAACAGCTTTTGGCATAAAACGAATTAGACGTTGAACTTCTAATATATTTAAACGATGATAACCATCTTCTCCAACATAGCCTTGATGACCTCTAGCTTTTTGATCGCCTCCAGAGCAAAAACTCCAGATACCATCTTTATTAGAAGGGCCTTCTGCACTAAGAAGCACCACACCAATATTTACATCTTCTCCTGCATCATAAAATGCATCATAAAGTTCTGAAGTTGTTTTAGGACGAAATGCATTTCTTATATCAGGTCTATTAAATGCAATTCTAGCAACGCCATTGCATTTATGATAGGTTATATCTTCATAAGACTTGGCAACTTTCCAATCTATATGGCTCATATTTATCAGTATTTTGAAGACAAAAGTAAGAAATTAATAATAATACTTTAATCTCTATTTTTAATTTGATTTTATTGATTATGTGAAATATATTTGCAGTCCAAATTATTAATCTACAATGAATTACATCCCTCAATCTCATAATAAACCGTATCAAGAATATAAATTTAAGATAGGAAAAGTGTTTCTATATGATAATTTTATAGTTACGGAGTTCAATGAAGGTGCTGAAATTAATTTTGAAAGTTTCAATGATGTTTCTGAATTAATTTTATTGACGTATAGAGATAGACCTTTTGGGTTTATAGCTAATAGAACAAATTCTTACTCTATTAAATTAAAAGATGTCTTTGCTTGTACAAAAGCCTATGGGAATTTAAAGGCTTATGCCATAATTGCATACAGCGATCTTACCGAAAACATAGTTCAAATTGAAGATCATTTTTTCAATTTTAACAGACAAGTTTTTCGTGATTTCGAAACTGCTATAGATTGGATTGAAGACACTATAGAAAAAGAATGTACACCTATATTATAAAAGATGTATACCGTCTTCTTTTATTTCTATCTGACGTTCTTTATACAATGATCCTATTGCCTTTTTAAAACTCTTTTTACTCATTTGAAGTAAATCTTTAATCTTTTCAGGGTCAGATTTGTCATGTACTGGTAAAAAGCCACCATTATCATGTAACTCATTAAGAATATGCTCTGCATTAGGTTCAATATTCCTATAGCCTATTTGGTTTAAAGAAATATCTAATTTATTATCAGGACGTACTTTCTTGATAATACCTTTTAAACGATCACCAACACTAACATCTTGATAGATATCATCTTTAAAAATTAATCCTAAATGCTCTTTATTTACAATAACATTCATTCCTAATTCTGAAGGATGAGATACAATTAAATCTACTTCATCAAATTGTGCAACGTTTAATTCTTTATTACTTAAAAAACTATTGGTTTTACTTGAGGCTACTAAACGTTCTGTTTCGTCATCTAAATAACAATGTACTAGATACCAACCACCTGCTTTCATTTTAAATGCTTGTTCTCTAAAAGGGCAAAACAATTCCTTTACCAAACCCCAATCTAAGAACGCACCATAATCAGTAACTTGATTACAACGTAATAATGCAAAATCACCTTTTTTAATATATGGTTTATCTGTTGTAGCAACTGGTCTTTCTTCATTATCTAAATAAACAAAAACTTCTATATCATCGCCAATTTCAAATACTTTTGGTACATAACGATTAGGTAAAAGTACTTCCCCTTCTTCTCCATCTCCCAAAAATAATCCTGGTTCTGTATCTCTTAAAATTTCTAATGTATTGTATTCGCCTAAGTATATCATGCTGCAAAGGTAAATATTATTTTAATGAGATTTTAACACAAGTTGATGATATCCTAAAATAAATATAAGTGCATAAAAAAAGCGTTATAATTAAATAACGCTTCTTTACTATTTTTTGTAAATACTATTTAGAATAAACAGCCTCTTTTTTGAAATGCTTAGCTAATAAATAATAAACAACAACTCTGTATTTTGTTCTATTTGATCTTCCGTAAGTTTCAATTACAGAATCAATAGCTTTATCTAAATCATCACTATCACTTAATCCTAATTTTTTGATTAAGAAATTATTTTTAACAGTAGCTAATTCCTTTGCATCTGAACCAGAAACAGTAGAAGAATCTGCATTGTATATAGAAGGCCCTAAGCCTACAGTAACTTTTGTTAATAAATCCATATCTGGATTAACTCCACATTTATCTTTTAAATCTGCTGCATACTTTACGATTAAATCATCTCTTTTACTCATGATAGTTTTTGTTTTAAGTTAAATTATTAGTCTCACTAAAGGTAAGTATTTTTTAGACACATCAAAAACTAAAAAGTCACTTATAACTCATACTTAATAGTTTAATTACTTTATAAATTTAAAATAATCTAACAAAATCTGATCATTAGAGCGCGCAGGAGTAAACACTTCTAACAACTTTGGCTGCTTAGACACTTTATAAAACGAATTAAGCTGTTCTTCTAATTCGGTTTGGTCTTTTGCAATGACATAATCAAAACCAAACATCTCACTTAATTGTCTAGCACTTAAATGATGTTTTGTTTCAAAATAGCGATCAAAATTTTCTGTGTTTTTATGTCCTGGAAGAATCCTAAAAATGCCTCCACCTTCATTATTAACCACTATAATTCTAAAGCTTTTAGGAATATAATTATTCCATAACGCATTACTATCGTAAAAGAAGCTTAAATCTCCAGTTACAAACGTTGTACGCTCTGTATTTGCCACAGCAGCACCAATTGCTGTACTTGTACTTCCATCTATTCCGCTTGTACCTCTATTGCAAAAAACATCGATACTTTTTGAAATATTAAATAGCTGTGTATAGCGAATGGCAGAACTGTTACCAACTTGTAATTGACTTTGCTTTGGAACACTTTTTAATACCGAATTAAATACTGTAAAATCCGAAAAAGGTAAGGTTTGTAAATACTCCTCTGACTTTTTGCGTCGTTTTTGTCTCACCTCTAGCCAAGTGGCTTTATACGTACTTTTGGTATGATGTGTAACCCGCGGCAAAAACGAACTTAAAAATGTATTTGGACGTAGTTTTATATGTTTTTCTAAACAAAAGAACGTATCATTAGCTTTAGTTAAACTTACATGCCAATGCCGTTCTGGTTGGTAATTTCTTAAAAATATTTTTATCTTTTTTGAAACCACTAAACCACCAAAAGTTAATAAAACATCGGGTTGTAAAGCCTTTAAACCATCTTCATCTAAAGGTGCTATCATTTTATCAATACCTGGAAAAAAATCAGGATGGTGTAAATTAGATGTGGTTTCCGTAAACACTAAAATACTATCATCATCTGCAATCTCTTGTATCCATTGTTCTTCTATAGAATTGGGTTGTAAAACACCTACTAAAATCATTTTTCGTTTAGCGTTTTGCCAAACATCAAGTAAACTCTTAATTTCAAAATCATCAATTTTATCTATACTATTTTGAAGTTTGAAGGGTTTAGGGTTTATAGATAATTCATCTACAATATCATACAACGGTTCATCGAAAGGAATATTTATATGAACTGGACCTGATTTTATTTTAGATAAGGATAATGTATCATGAATTTCAGATTCATTATACGACTGAATATCTTTTTGAAGTCCTAAAAAGCGCTCAAGTTTAGTTTCTAAGCTTTTTAACATTCGTAATTCTCCTTCTGAAGAAATTCGCTTTTCGTCTTTTAAATCGAGTTTTAAATTGGCACTATAAAGCACGTGTTCTCCATAAACGTTTTTCTGTTTAATGGTTTGTCCATCTCCAATATCTACCAAATGTTTTGGTCTATCTGCAGATAAAACCACTAATGGAATATTACTGTAATGGGCTTCTGCAATGGCTGGATAATAATTTAATAATGCACTACCAGATGTGCAAACAACAGCGACAGGTTCTTGTAATTGCTGTGCTATACCTAAAGCAAAAAAGGCAGCACAACGTTCGTCTACAATACTGTAACAATTAAAAAAATCATCGTGTGTAAAACCAATGGTTAAAGGTGCATTTCTGCTACCTGGAGAGATAACAATATGTTTTACATTATGCGTTTTACATAAAGTAACAACGGTCTGCGATAAAGGTATTTTAGAATGCTTCATGAGTAGCAAAAGTAAGAAATTTGTTCCTTTCTTAATCTAGAATACTGCCTATAGTTTTGGTTTTATTTACCGTTTCTTCCCATTCTTTCTCTGGGTTAGAATCTTTAGTAATTCCGCCACCAACATAAATTAAGGCTTTTGCTTCTTGTAATTGCATACAGCGTAAATTCACATAAAAATTAGATTGTGTTTTTACCACAGCATAAGCATTATTTTCTACATTACGTCTGTTGGTATTTCTTGTTTTAGATTGTTTTAAATTTAATTCACCTAAAAAACCAGTATAAAAGGCCCTATCGTAATTTTCATTTTCCAGTATAAAATCTTTCGCGATTTGCTTTGGGAATCCACAAACCGCCGGAGTTGGATGCAAGGCTTCAATTATAGATTTTAAATTTGCTGAAGGGTCTATTAAACTTGTGATTCTAGATTTAAGATGAAGTAAATTTCCTGCTCTTATGGTTTCAACTTCAGATATATTTATTCGTTTTGTATAGGGTTCTATTTGTTCTGTAATATAATCGGTTACAATCTGTTGTTCTTCAAATTCTTTGGTTGTCCAAGTCACTTCAGATTCAGAATTATAAGCTTGTGTACCAGCTAAAGAAATTGTGGTTAGTTGTTTGCCTTCAACTTTAAATAATAACTCTGGTGTTGCACCAATCCATAAACCTACTTTAGGATGGTACCAACAATATACCATCGCATTTTTATACGTATTATAAAGCCTTTTAAAAATTGAAATTGGATTTGTATCCTTTATAGTTTGTGTTTCACAACGCGATAAAACAACCTTTTTAAGTTCCGTATTTTTAATAGTTTCAATACCTTTTGCGACTAAATTGATATGATTAAGTCTCGCATCTTCATCTAAATTAGTTGACTTGATTAATGGATTATTTTCAATTTCAAGATCAGATTCAACCTCAAAACTATGATGCTCACATTCAGTTTCGGGTAAAAGAATACGCTGTTCGTTAAAATTGAAAGGCGCAAATACAAAACCGCTTTCTGTAAATGAATCCGTTGTATGCAGGACAGCATCCTTTTGTAACCAACATTTAATTATAGAATTTATGGGCCTGCTATAAACTACAAAAGGTAATTCTTTAGCATACTGAGTCTCTAAAGCCTCAAAAAATGAATCTTCATTCATCATTTAACTATTTCTTTTTTGGGAGTGAAATGGTAGATAATCTGCAAATAGAAATTAAATTATCTGCTTCATCTGTTACTCTAATATCTAAAAGTTGTGTGGTTCTACCTTTGTGTAAAAATGTAGCTTTTGCATATATAAAACCGTCTTTTACACTTTTAAGATGGTTGGCTGTAATTTCTAAACCACGCACAAACATCTTTTCGGTATCTATAAAAATATGTGACGCAAAACTCCCAACACTTTCTGCTAATGCAGCTGTTGCACCTCCATGTAATACTCCATCTGGTTGATGAACCTTTGGTGTTACAGGCATTCTGGCAATTAAAAAATCATCTCCAAAGTCCACCATTTCAATATCTAAGGTTTCCATTAAAGTGTTTTTACTTGCTGCATTGGCTTTTTCTAGGAAGTCCTTTTTAGTCATTTGCATATAAAAATACTATTTTTGAATCTATTACAAAGATACAGAAACCGCCTAGAATAATGAATTCACAAGAGAAAGAAATTATATACAAGAGTAGTAACTCCTACTCTACTTTAAATACATTATCTAAGCAAACTAAAACGGTTTGGTTGGTTTGCCATGGTATGGGTTATTTGAGTCGGTATTTTTTACGATATTTTAAAAACTTGAATGCTGAAGAAAACTATATCATCGCACCACAAGCTCCAAGTAAATTTTATATTCAACCAAAAATGCACGTTGGTGCCAATTGGTTAACACGTGATAGTACAGAATCTGGAATGAAAAATATCACTAATTATTTTGATGCTGTTTTAGAAGCTGAACAAATCCCTACTGATGTTAACCTTATTATTTTTGGGTATTCTCAAGGCGTGAGTGTTGCCATGCGGTATGTCGCAAAAAGACAATTACAATGCCAACAATTGGTTATACATTCTGGCGGAATCCCTAAAGAATTAAATGCGGAAGATTTTGAGTATTTATCTAAAACTACTCAAGTAAAATTAATTTACGGCACTGAAGATGAGTACTTGGATGATAGTAGAATTCAATTAGAAACGGAACGCGCTCAATCACTTTTTGGCAGCCGATTAATGCTACTTCCGTTTAAAGGAAAACATGTGGTTAATGTTGAATTTATTGAAGCTTTGGTTTAAATAATGGTAATTTAACTTACATCTTTTGTTCCAAATCGTGCATGATTTTTTTTAACTGTTTGGGTTCTATTGGCTTTATAATATAATCTGATATATCACTGATACTTTTAGCGCGCTCTATATCCACAGCATCGACAGAAGAAGAGACCATATAAATTGTGATTTTCTTATTTAACTCTGGTTTTATTTTTACATATTCTTCCATAAACTGAAAGCCATCCATTATAGGCATATTAATATCTAAAAAGATAACATCTGGCAATTCTGTATCATTTAAAAGATTAGCGGTCATGAAATCTAGGGCCTCTTCTCCATCTGAAAAAAAGATCACTTTCTTATTTAACTTAATAGATTCTAAGACTTTTAAAATGGTAAATTGATAAATGTCATCATCATCTATCACACAAATATTAAATTGTTTATTCATTTAGTTAAAAAATTACTGTAAATATTGAACCTTCATTTATTTTACTCACCACTGAAATTTCGCCATCCATTGCTTCAATTTGTGTTTTAGTCATGTATAAACCCACACCTCTTGCCTCTGGATGCCTATGAAATACTTTGTTTAAACCAAATATTTTATCACCATGTCTATTTAAATTTATTCCCAAGCCATTATCACTGATGGTTAACTTAGTTCTTCCTTCAAATAATTCTGTTTCAATTTTAATGACTGGTGTTCTGTCTTTTGATTTATATTTTATTGCATTGTTCACCAAGTTAAGAAAAATACTTTCTAAATAAATTTTATTGTAATTAATATTTGAAACCTTTGAGAAATCTGATGTAATTACGGCGTTTGTTTCTATGATTTCGCCACTTAATAGCTCTTTCGTTTTATCTAAAACATCAATAAACCTAATATTTTCCTTAGGCCTTGATTTATCTCCTCTAATTTTTATAGCTTCAACTAATGTATTTAAAGTAAACGTTAGATGCTTAATCACAGATTCAAACTTTTGAAATAAAAGCTGTTTTTCATCGTGATCATTTGAGTCTATATAGAGGCCCAAAAGAGAATTTAGATTGCTTACAGGCGCTCGTAAATTATGAGATGTAATCTGTGCAAAATCTGCTAAATGTTCATTCTGAATCATTAACTTTTGAGCCAAAACTTCTAAATCTTGTTTTGCATCTAAAATCTTTTTCTGCGCTAATTTCTGTATTGTAATATCTCGTATCGCTGCTGAGACTAAAATTCCTTCTTCCGTTTTTAGCGGACTTAAGCTTATTTGTATAGGAATTTCATTACCATTTTTATGTTTAGCAACTAACTCTTTTGTTTTATCGACTCCCATTTGTTCATTACTAGGTGACGAGAATAATCCATTATGATCTAAGTAATGATTATGGTTTAATTGAGAAGGAATAAGTATTTCTACAAACTGATCTATTAATTCTTCTGAGGGATATCCAAATAGTTTTTCAGATTGCTTATTTATGAGTTGAATTTTTCCTGCTTCATCTACTATAACCATAGCGTCTGGTGCAGATTCTAATAAGCCTCTAAACTTATTTTCTTCCATTTTTTGCTCAGTAATATCTTGGCAAGCTCCCATCATTTCAATGACTTCACCTTGATCATTTAGTATAACCTCGCCTAAATAATGTACTGTTTTTATTTTACCGCTACGCGTTATAATACGATGTATAAAATTATTAGGAAACTTTTTTTCTATAAACGAATTCTCAACATAACCAGTAATATAATCCTTATCATCTGGATGCACTTGACTTAAGAACGTATCGTAGTTTAAATCTTTAATATTTTCGTCATACTCATAAATTTTATACAAATTAGAAGACCATTTTAAAGTATCTGTAACAACATCCCATTGCCAATTCCCTATTTGAGTAATTCGTTCTGCAAAATTTAATATATAATTTTTTCTTAATAAATCTGTCTCTGCTAATTTTTGAGCTGTAACATCTTGGCACGTACCAATCATTTCTACAACATTACCTAAATCATCTTTAATAACTTGACCTAAAAGTTGCACTATTTTAATAGTACCATCTGCCAACTGAATACGATGTATTATATCTGTAAATACTTTTTCTTCAATAGAGCGCTTCATGTTATTATTTACACGTTGTCTATCTTCTGGATGTGTAATATTTAAATATGTACTAGTGGTCGTTTCTGTTGTTTCTTCAATCCCTGTAAGTTTAAACAAATTATTAGACCACTTTACTTTATTGCTAGCAACATCTACTTGCCAATTCCCCATTAAGGTAATCTCTTCTGCAAAGTTTAAAATCTGATTTTTACGCAAAAGTTTATTTTGGTTCTTTTTTCGTTCAGAAATATCCGTTGAAACTCCTAAATATCCTATATGAACATTATTTTCATCTTTTACAGAAGTTAAAGTTAGTTGAACAGGTATTAACGTACCATCTTTTCTTACATAATTCCACTCTCTTGTATCATAAGCGTTATGCATAGACATTTCTAATTGCGGACTAAAACCAACTGGGTTTTTACCGTAAAATTCTGCTATATCTTTCTTAAAATTGTCATACTCTTCCTTAAGATGAAAATTAATAGGCTTTTCTATACCTATAACTTCAGCTGCAGTATACCCAGTAATAATTTCTGCACCAGGATTAAATTGGTTAATTACTCCATCTAAATCTGTAGCAATTATAGCTACGGCATTAGAATTAAAAATAGCTTTTAACTCAGTATGCGTTTTATGAAGTGCTAATTGCGCTAATTTTATACTATTAATATCTTGAAAAAGACCATAAATCTTAACACATTTACCGTCTATCAATTCTGCTTGGCCAGTTGTACGTATCCAAATAACTTCACCTTTTGTATTAATTAACTCAACCTCCAAATCGTAAGGTGTACCATTTTCTATAGTCTCTTTTAGTGCTTTTTCAATGGCATCTCTACTTTCTCCCTCTTTATAATATTCTAAACCTTTTTCTGCACTCATTTCAAAGTCACTTGGTATACCATAAATATCCCTAACAACATCACTTAAATAAGAATTGTTGTTAATTAAATCTACTTCCCAAGCTCCAATCCTAGCAAGTTGATTGGTTTTTTTTAATATGCCTTCTATACGTTTCTTTTTACTCTCATTTTCTTTAATTTTAGTAATATCGCCTGTATGCATTACCAAACCACCAATACTACCATCAGACTTATACCATGGACGCGTATCCCAATGAATCCATTGCGTTGTTCCGTCTTCTCTTACAAATGGTGCTTCATCGCATTTATCAATAGCTCCTTTTAGACATTTTTTGTTTTTTTCTTTCCAATCTTCCCCTATTTCGGGAAAAACATCATAATGAGATTTACCAATGACGTCTTTGCCTTCTAATTTATAGTCTTTTATCCATGTTCTAGAAACAGCTAAATAGCATAGATTGTTGTCTAACATAGCGATAGCAGTAGGAATTTGTTCTATAAATGTTTTATAAAAAAAATCGCTTGACTCTAATTCTGACTTAAGCTTTGTTAATTTTAACATGCTTAATTTTAGTTTCTTTTCTGAAATAGACAAGCTATCATTTGATTTTAATAGCTCCTTGTTTCTTTGAAATATTTGTTTTAAACCAGGATTGAAAATAAATACAAATTCTATAAAAAGAATTAAAAATGAAATGATTACAAATAGATAGATTATTAGTTTTAATTCTTTTAAATGTTCTTCTGTTGCTTTTTGATATTCATAAACAAGAATATCTGTATTGTTTAAGTAGTCACCTTCTAATAAAGATATCTTACTAACATCTACATCTATATTACCTGAAGTATATTTTATTACAATATTTTTACCTGCATTGAAAATTTTTTCTTGATAAGTCTCATTAACTTTCAATAATGAATCAATACTGGTGTTTTTCCATTTATTTTCATTATAAATTTGAAGATATTCGTGCTTACTTTCCCATTCAGTTAATAGAGAATCTAAAGTTTTTACACGATTTGTATTCTCACCTATTGAGTTACTGTAATTAATAGCATAAGCCAGTTTAGATATATTTTGACTTAACATTCTTTGTCTACCAGATACATTAATTAAATGAGCATCTGAAATCTGTAAATTAATGCTATGCTGTACAATAAAAAACATAGCCAAAATAATGAGGATGAAAGTAGAGACAAATAATATGTATCTATTTTTGATGGACTTTTCTAATACTTTCATTAAAAAATGATCTAAAATTAATTATGATTAATAAATAATAAAACATTTTAATTCAAGTATATAGTAGGGTAAATATGACTTGGGGGAAGTTTTACTTTATTATAACGATAGGTTAAAATACAAAAAAAAAATACTATCTGAAATATTTTTTTTTGAATACTTAAAAACTATAATTTAATTGATAAGCTTAAATAATTAAATAGCAAGAGTAATTTTATCAAGAATCTATTTGATTCAAAATTCTTAAAAAATTTCACGAGAAGTGACTCATGTGATCTAAACTACAGACTATTGGTTTAATTTTTATGACTAATTCTAATTTAAAATAATAGACTAAGAATTAGTTAGTTTAGCTACAATAGCTTTCACCGGAAGAACCTCTGTAGTATACTCAATACTTGGTCCTGCAACCCAAACCGTTTTATAAGTTGCTTGTTTTGCTGCTTTTTCAGTCGCTTTCATTCCTATTGAAAACCGAACCATTTTAACCCATTTTTTTAAGGTTTTATTTTTGTTCAGCAAATCTTCTAACCAAGTGGCTTTAGTTCCAATTTTTTGAACGTAAGGTGTATTAATAACTGTACATGGTGTACCCGAAATACGTTCGGTCATAATAATGTCTTTAGCACCATAATCTACACAAGCTTGTTTATACTCGTCTGTAACGCCAGCTTCAACCGAAGCAATAAATGGACTTCCAACAGAAACACCTTCTGCACCATAACTTAACATTTTGTCAATGTCTGCTTTGCAGCCTACTCCGCCTGCTGAAATCACAGGTATACGTAATTCATTGCTTAATAAATGTGTTAAATCTTCTGGTGACAAATTACCTCTATGTCCACCTGCTTCATTGTTTACAGCTATAGCTGCATCTGCACCCAATTGTTCTACTTTTTTAGCGAATTTTAGGTCAGTAACATCACAAAACACTTTTATACCAGCAGCATGTGCTTGTTTTATGGTTTCTTCAGGACTTCCTAAAGAAGTAATTATAAAATCGCAACCTTCTTCGCAAATCACTTCGAGTTGTCCTTTATATTTAACGTTAGATTTATTAACGATTAAATTGAAACCAAAAGAACCACCTTCTACTTTATTAGCTTTTAATTCTTTTATAACGGCTCTTAATTCTTCTAAAGTTCTATAATTTAGAGCAGGAATACAACCCGCAATTCCAGCATGCATAGCCTCTGTAACCATAGCTACATTAGACACTAAAAACATAGGTGCTTGAATAATTGGAAATTTTATGTTGAGAATCTGAGTGAGTTTTGTTTGCATAAGTTCTTAAATTAGTACAACAAATATACTGTATTTTATTATGCGTGCATAACACTTTATTATGAATAATTACAGTGAGAATAATAAATATTCAGAAAACAACAATAATATAGACTTAGAATTCTAAATACACATAAAATTATCGTTTTATACATCTATATAAAAATAAAGTCTAACTATTCTAAAAACCTATAATAGCCGCATTTTAAATACGCTCCTTCAGGAAATGCAATAGGATGGTCACTATCATGCTTCGTTTTAAGTTCCGTTTCAAAAAGTCTAGTTTGAGAATTTAAGACTTGAGAGTTTAAGTCAAAAAAAGCTTGCGCCAATACTCTAGAGGAACACGATGCTAAAACTAAAAGTCCGTTTTTAGCAGTAAGCTTCTCTCCTAGTTCTGCCAATTGCGCATATTTCTTTTTAGCCAATTCAATTTCAGATTGTTGCTTAGCAAAACTAGGCGGATCTATAACAACCACATCAAAAGTTTTACCTTTCTCAATTAAACCTTTCATTTCTTTAAAGGCATCTCCAGAAATGGTTTTATGATGTCCTGTATACGCATTCAACTTCCCATTTGCACGCGCCATATCCAAGGCTTGTTTACTAATATCTAAGCTGGTAACTTCTGTCGCATTATTAGCTAATGCATGTACCGAAAATCCGCCAGCATAAGAAAACACGTCTAAAACTGATTTGCCTTTACTTAATTCTCCAACACGTCTTCGATTGTCTCTATGATCTAAAAAATAGCCTGTTTTATGACCTTTTATCACATTGGCAGAGAAATTAATTCCGTGTTCTATAAATTCTACAACTTCATCTTCAAGGGTCCCAAAAATGACATCTCCATCAGTGAACGAATGATTTTTACTGTTTTGTAAATTTCTGCTTAAACGCATCACAACTGTTTCTGCTCTAGAAATTTGTTGTAAACTTTCTAAAATAGGCTCTAAATAAGGCAACCAAATTTCAGAATATAACTTTACTACTAAAACATTAGCGTATACATCTGCAATTAATCCAGGGAAACCATCGTTTTCTCCAAATAGCAAACGGTAACTATTGGTTTCGGTTTTAAGTAGCTCTTCACGTTTATCAAAAGCTTTTTCAATTTTATGTTGAAAAAAATCAGCATTAATTTGAACTTTAGTTTCTGCGTTATGAATTATTTTAATCCGGATTGGCGACTCTGCATCGAACAATCCTAAACCCACCACTTTATTTTTATTCTTACTGAATATAATAGCTAAATCTCCTGTGCTGGCATCGTCATTTATTTTAGTAATACTGTTAGAAAACACCCAAGGATGGCCTTTAACAACGAATTGTTCGCCTTTTGCATTAAGCTTTACAGCTAATCGTTTTGGTACGTAATTAGAAGGTATTTGATATGAAAAAGACATGCTTATATTTTAGGCTTCGAAAGTACGAAACTAAATGACAATGTTTTTAATGAGACCTTAGGAATATGACATTATAAAACAAAAAAACGCAATCAAATTAATGATTGCGTTTTTTACTTTATAATATCAGTCTTTAGCTTGTTCAAGCTTTCAACTTTGTACATTTAATGAGATTCCGAATCAAGTTCGGAATAAGTGATTCACTCAAAATATGCGAAAAGCATATTTTGGTTCTCTACTTACTTAACCTCTTCGAAATCTACATCTTCTACATCGCTATTTTCATCAGCTGGTTGCTCTGCTCCTGCTTCAGGACCTGCAGCACCACCTTCTGCTTGTGCTTTGTACATTTCTTCACTTGCTACTTTCCATGCTTCGTTGATTTTCTCTAAAGCTGGTTCAATAACTGCGATATCTTTTGATTCGTATGCTGCTTTCAATTCTTCAAGCGCTGCTTCAATTGGTGCTTTCTTATCATCAGATAATTTTTCACCAAATTCTTTCAGTTGACTTTCAGTTTGAAAAATCATAGAATCTGCTTCGTTTAATTTCTTAGCACTATCTGCTGCTTTAGCATCTGCGTCTGCATTTGCTTCTGCGTCTGCTTTCATCTTTTGAATTTCCTCTTCAGTTAATCCAGATGATGCTTCAATTCTAATATCTTGTTTCTTACCGGAAGCTTTATCTTCTGCAGATACTTTAATAATACCGTTGGCATCAATATCAAACGTTACTTCAATCTGAGGTGTTCCTCGTCTTGCTGGTGGAATTCCGTCTAAGTGGAAACGACCAATCGTTTTGTTATCTGCTGCCATTGGACGCTCACCTTGTAAAACGTGAATTTCTACTGACGGCTGATTATCTGCTGCTGTTGAGAATACTTGCGATTTCTTAGTAGGAATCGTAGTGTTAGCCTCAATTAAATTAGTTTTAACATTACCCATAGTTTCAATACCAAGAGATAATGGTGTAACGTCTAATAAAAGAACATCTTTTACATCACCACTTAATACACCACCTTGGATACCAGCTCCTAGAGATACAACTTCATCAGGGTTTACACCTTTACTTGGTGTTTTTCCGAAAAATTTCTCTACTGCTGTTACAACTGCAGGAATACGTGTAGAACCACCTACTAAAATAACTTCGTCAATATCAGATTTAGATAAACCTGCTGCTTTTAATGCAGAAGCACATGGCTCAATTGTACGCTTGATTAAATCGTCTATTAACTGCTCAAATTTAGAACGTGTTAATGTACGTACCAAGTGCTTTGGTCCACTAGCTGTTGCTGTAACGTAAGGTAAGTTAATTTCAGTTTGTTCTGAAGATGATAATTCAATCTTCGCTTTTTCAGCAGCTTCTTTTAAACGTTGTAAAGCCATTGGGTCTTTACGTAAGTCCATAGACTCATCTGCAATAAACTCTTCAGCTAACCAATCGATAATACGTTGATCAACATCATCACCACCTAAGTGTGTATCACCATCTGTAGATAATACTTCAAATACACCATCACCTAATTCTAGGATAGAAACATCATGCGTTCCACCACCAAAATCAAATACTACGATTTTTTGGTCTGTACCTTTTTTGTCCATTCCATAAGCTAAAGCTGCAGCTGTTGGTTCGTTAATAATTCTACGAACTTTTAAACCTGCAATCTCACCAGCTTCTTTTGTAGCTTGTCTTTGTGCATCATTAAAATATGCTGGTACTGTAATTACCGCTTCAGTAACATCAGTTCCTAAATAATCTTCAGCAGTTTTCTTCATTTTCTGAAGTACCATTGCAGATAATTCTTGAGGCGTGTATAAACGACCATCAATATCTACTCTTGGTGTATCATTATCTCCTTTTACCACTTTATATGGTACACGTTCTGCTTCTTTCTTAGACTCAGAATACTTGTTACCCATAAAACGTTTAATAGAATAAACTGTTTTTGTTGGGTTGGTTACTGCTTGTCTTTTTGCAGGATCTCCAACTTTAATTTCACCACCTTCTACGAAAGCGATAACCGAAGGTGTTGTTCTTTTACCTTCAGCGTTTGGGATTACAACTGGCTCGTTACCTTCCATTACAGAAACACAAGAGTTTGTTGTACCTAAATCAATTCCAATAATCTTACTCATAATAGTATGTATGTTTTTTTTGTATAATAAATTTTTAAACTCGATTAGTAATAGTCAATGATTATGCCATGACAAAAAATATGACATGATGTCACTTTATTAAATTGTTATTAAGAATGACTACGCCATAACACTCATTAAACCTTTAGTTAATATTCTTAAAAATTTCTTCATTCTTTAATAATACTGAGTATATCATTAAACAACATGTGCTTGATAATTTTACAAAAACTAAACAATCAAAAATTATGAAACATTTATTACGTTTATTATTCTTCTTCTTTTCTTGCGCAGTTAGTGCCCAATTAGAAACTGGCGATATGGCGTTTGTTGCTTTTAATGCTGATGGCGATGATGACTTTGCCATGGTCACCTTTGTAGATATTGCTGCAAACACAACGATTTACTTTTCAGACAAAGAATGGGCAGAAACAGAATTTAATTCTGGCGAAGCTAATTACGAATGGCAAACTGGTACTGACGTAATTACGGCAGGAACTATTATTACATTTTATACCGTTAGTGCAACTCCAAATGTATCTCACGGAACAATTGTTGGTTCTCCTGGAGGCATGTCAGCTTCCGCTGAAGCTATCTTTGTTTACTTAGGTACAGATGTAGATACACCAACAACTTTTATTGCTGCTGTGTCTAATTCCTCTTCTGCTTATGATGATGGTGCAGGAACAGGTTTAACTGGAACAGGCTTAACTGAAGGAACTACTGTTGTCACTTATACTAACGGAACTGATATTGCGCAATATAATGGACCAAGAACTGGTTTTACAGCTAACGGATATTTGGTGGCTTTAAATGACATGTCTAATTATGACTTACAAGATGACAGTGGTGATCAGGGAATTGATGGTGTTGCTCCAGATGTGCCATTTAACACCACTCCTTTTGTTATTTCTACTTCTGACACCAATGCACCTAGTGTTGCTAATGTTGAAGCAACAGACCAAAACACCGTTGAAATTACATTCACAGAAGCCGTAACAACTGCTTCTGCTGAAACGCTAAATAATTATGTTTTCAGTCCTGCGTTAACCATAAGTACTATTGTTTATGATAATAGCTCTTTAAAAGCAACTATTACACATTCAGGTTTTACTGAAGGTATAGCTTATAAAGTAACTGTTAATAATTTAGAGGATGTATCATCTAACACGCAGACAACTGCTTACGAAAGTGACGATTTATTTTACAATGGATTAACGTCTGGATTAATCATCACGGAGATTATGTACAATGCACCTTCTGATGATTCTGATGCGCTTGAATTTTTAGAAATTTATAATAACGGAACATCTTCTATCGCTTTAGGTGGAATTACCGTAAACGATGAAGGTAATTTCAACTTCACTTTCCCAGAAATGACGCTTGCTGCTGGTGAGATTGTATTATTAGCAACAGACAAAGTTTCAGCAGATGCTTTTTATGGGGTTTCTTTTTTAGATATGCCACAAGCCATTTCTAACGCTATAGGTAATGGTGGTGAATTATTAGAGATTAAAAATTCTGATGGTACTATAATTTCTCAAGTTGAATATAGTGATGATGCCCCTTGGCCAACTACGGCAGATGGTGATGGTCCTTCTTTAGAATTATTAAATCCTGATGCTAATTTTAACGAAGGAACTAACTGGACACCTGCAACAAACTTAGTAGGTCAATCTTTAGGGGATGATGTTTTTGCTTCACCAGGAAGTTACACACCAGTAACCAACGTTACGCCTCAAGTGAGCTTTACAGAAAGTACTTATGTCATTAGTGAAGACGGTACGTCTATAGATATTACTATAGAATTATCTGCAACACCTAATGATGCAGTTTCTATAGATGTTAGTTTAGTTACTGAATTATTAACAGCAACTGAAGGTGATGATTTCACTTTTGCTAACCAAACTTTAACTTTCCCAGCAAACACAACAGAAGCAATTATAATTACTATTCCTGTTGTAAATGACGCTTTAGCTGAAATGGATGAGCTTTTTATCTTAGAACTTTCTAATCCAACTAACGCAACACTTGGTGCTCATGAAACTTCAGGAGTTTATATTTTAGATGAAGACCATATGATTCCTGTTCCTACAGATGTTTTAGGTATGGAATATGTATCAAGCTATTTAGTAGATGATGCTGGTTCTGCTGAAATTGTAGCACACGATCCTGTTTCTCAACGTTTATTCGTTTTAAATTCAGTAGCTCAAAAATTAGAGATTTTAGATTTCTCTAACATCACTAACATTACTACAATCAGCTCTATTGATTTATCTACTTACGGTGACCCAACAAGTGTTGCTTATAGGAATAATATAGTAGCTCTTGGTATTTCTAAAGGACCTTTAGAAGATGGTGTTGTAGTATTTTCTGATATTGATGGTGTAATCTCTTCTACGATTACTGCTGGAAATCTTCCAGATATGGTAGGTTTCACTCCTGATGGTACAAAACTTTTAGTTGCCAATGAAGGCCAACCTAATGATGATTACTCTGTAGATCCTGAAGGTAGTATTTCTGTTATTGATGTTACAGGAGGACTAGGAAACATTTCTCAAACTAATGTTTTAAGCATCAACTTTAATACTTTTGATAGTCAATTAGCTTCGCTTCAAGCAGAAGGTGTTAGAGTATTTGGACCTAATGCTACGGTTTCTCAAGATATGGAACCAGAATACATTACGTTTTCTAACGATTCTCAAACCGCTTATGTAACGCTTCAAGAGAACAATGCTATTGGTGTTATTGATTTAACAACAAATACAATTACCGATATTTTACCTTTAGGTTTAAAAGATCATGCTTTAGCAGGAAATACTTTAGATGCTTCAGATGATACCGATTTCATTTTCTTAGCAAATTGGCCAATAAAAGGAATGTATATGCCAGATGCAATGGCTTCTTATGAAGTTAATGGTGTTACTTATTTAGTAACTGCCAACGAAGGTGATGCCAGAGAGTATGACACTTATGCAGAAGAAGAGCGTGTTAGTGATTTAAACTTAGATCCTACTATTTTTCCTAATGCTGAATTTTTACAATTAGATAGCAACTTAGGTCGCTTAACGGCTACAACGGCTACTGGTGATTTAGACAATGATGGTGATATTGATGAAATTCACGTATTTGGTTCGCGTTCTTTCAGTATTTGGAATACAGCAACTGGTGCTTTAGTTTTTGATAGCGCTGATGATTTTGAACGCATTACTGCAAACGATCCAATTTATGGCGAATTATTTAACGCTAGTAATAGTAATAACAACTTTAAAAACAGAAGTGACAATAAAGGTCCTGAGCCAGAAGGTGTAACTGTTGCAGAAATTAATGGTGAATTTTACGCTTTTATAACTTTAGAACGTGTTGGTGGTCTTATGGCATACAATATTACAGATCCTAACAATGCTGTTTTTGAAAAATACATTAACAATAGAGATTTAGGTGATGACGAAGGTGGGGATTTAGGTCCTGAAGGGATTATCTATGTCTCAGCAGAAAACAGTCCTAATGCTACTGGTTTAGTTATTATGGCTAACGAAGTAAGTTCTACCTTAAGTTTCTATGCACTTAATAACGACACTTTAAACACGGATGAATTTACTTTAGCATCTAATGCTTTTAAAATGTATCCTAACCCAACTAAATCTAACCAAACGGTTTATTTTAATCAAACGGTTTCTGTTTCATTATTTGATATTCAAGGTCGTGAAATAACATCTAAAGAAGATACTATGAGTTTACAATTACCTAGCTTAAATGCTGGAACTTATATTTTGAAAACAAATTCTGGTGAGAGCATTAAGCTTTTAATCAAATAAGAATTTCATAAACATAGTATTTAGAATTAAACACCTTCAAGTTGAAGGTGTTTTTTTTATTTAATCATTTTTTCTATAAATACTATTTTTAGTTAAATGCAATTCAACATGAATAAGAACGTTAATATTTTATTACTTTCATTAAAAATTATGACACTATGAAAAAAATCACTTACTTATTATTTGCGCTTACAGTACTATTAACCTCTTGTACAGGAGATCAAGGACCACAGGGAGCCAATGGAGTTATTATAGTCGGACAATCGTTTGAAAGAACTATAGATTTTACATCTACAAACAATTATCAAGAAAGTATAGAAATCCCCATAGATATTGATTTATATGAATCGGATATGGTTTTAGTTTATCATCTTAAGGGTCAAGTAGAGGGTTATGATGTATGGAAATCCCTTCCAGAAACCATTTATGTGAATTCTACAGAAGAATTTCAATATAACTTTGAACACAATTATGATTTGGTTACAATTTTCATTGAATCACATCCTACTTTCGATTTTAATTTATTATTGGATGATGAAAGAATCAACCAAACCTTTAGAATTGTCGTATTACCAGTAGACTTTGTAAATAGTTCAAATCTAGATATTAATGATTATGATGTTGTTATGGAGTATGTGCAATAAGCCATAAGTATTAAAAATATTTAAAAAGTCTAAACCTAAGTTTAGGCTTTTTTTATGCGTCCATTTTTTTCAAAAACTAATTATATGCCATAACAAAATGTATATTTACGACAAACTTAAACGATTTCGTAAATGGAATGTATTTCAATATTCGATATGCTTAAAATTGGTGTAGGGCCATCAAGTTCTCACACCTTAGGTCCTTGGCGCGCAGCAGAACGCTGGATTCAAGAACTAAAAGACAAAAAGCGTTTTGATAAGGTTGAAAAAATCACGGTAGATCTCTACGGTTCTCTATCCTTAACAGGAAAAGGACACGCTACAGATTTCGCTGTTGTTTTAGGCTTAACAGGTGCAGATCCTGAGCGCATGCCAATTGAAAATATTGATACTATTATTAATGATGTTAAAACAACCAATGTTTTAATGTTTAATAATGAAAAAGCCATTCCATTCGATTTTAAAAACAATATTATTTTTAATCGGAAATTTTTACCATTTCACTCTAACGGCATGGTATTTACAGCACGAATTAATGGCCGTAATTACAAATCTACCTACTACTCTATTGGTGGTGGATTTGTGGTACAAGAAGAACGAAAACTATCTAAAGCCAATAAAATAATTTTCTACTGCACATTCCCTTATCCAGTTTCTTACGGAGACGAATTACTTAAATTTTGTGATCAATTACAACTTCCTATTTCTGGTGTGGTTTTAGAAAATGAAAAATCCATAAGAGAAGAAAAGTCTATAGATTTTGAATTAAAACGCATTTGGGATACCATGTTAGAATGCATGTACACAGGTTGTCATACTGAAGGTAATTTACCTGGTGGACTCAATGTAAGACGACGTGCTTTTGATATGCATAAAAACTTAATTGGTGATCGCAAATACGAAAACCCACAAGAATGGCTTGGTGTTATTAGAACCACTGAAGTGAAATTCCGACAGATTTTAAAATGGGTAAGTTGTTTTGCTCTATCTGTCAATGAAGTAAATGCTGCACTTGGTCGTGTGGTGACTGCTCCTACAAACGGAAGCGCAGGTGTAGTTCCTGCTGTATTAATGTATTATTTAGTCATTGAAAACCATGATGCCGATTTTGAACATATTAAAAAATTCCTTTTAGTGGCAGGCGAAATTGGAAGTATCTTTAAAAAAGGAGCTACAATTAGTGCAGCAATGGGAGGCTGTCAGGCAGAAATCGGAGTCTCTTCAGCTATGGCTGCAGGTGCTTTGTGTGAGTTACTTGGAGGAACACCAGAACAGGTTTTAATAGCTGCTGAAATTGCTATGGAGCATCATTTAGGTTTAACCTGCGATCCTATTGGTGGTTTGGTACAAATTCCTTGCATAGAACGTAATTCTATGGGAGCTATAAAAGCAATTAATGCTGCCGAATTAGCATTAGATACAGATCCTAAAAATGTAAAAGTACCATTAGACAAAGTTGTTGCAACAATGTGGGAAACAGCTAAGGATATGAGTTCTAAATATAAGGAAACCTCTGAAGGAGGATTGGCAGTTGGAGTGAACCTTACAGACTGCTAACCTTATGAGATTAAAAATACTTATTATATTTCTTTTTGTTTCAATGATGAATCAGGGACAAAATCACAAATATTTAAACGCTGACACACGCCTTTACAATGAAGCGAATACGAGTGATGGCTTCAAAGGATATTTTAAAGTCAATGCACGTATTGAAATCATCTCTGCACCAGCCCCTGATTGGATTTTTGTTAAAGCAGATAATGACACCAAAGGTTATGTGCAATCAAAATACCTTTCAGACAAGTACAATTCAAATCAAAATATTATAGAAGACAGTGACAATCCCATTTTAAATGGTGACGGATATTACGGAGGACACCATTTATTTGTTATTGTAGCCTCTTTAAGAGCACGAGGTGAACCCAATTTATCCGGAGAGATTAGAACTATCTTAACCATGGGAGAACCTGTACCAGTAAAGTATATACCAATTGAGAAAGATGAATGGGTAAATATCTCTAACAGCCGCTACATTCAAAGAAAATATCTTAATGAACGTCCAAGTTATGATACTTTAGCTTTGACTTACGCTAGAATAGAAAAAAGCAATACTGATGAGCGCCTTAAGATAGCTGAACGCTTAGTAGAATTGGCTTGGAATAGTGGCTACGCCTATCTAAAATCTGCTTATCTTATTTTACTAGATGTCGCCACATATACAAATAATACAGCGTTGATAAAATCTACACAAATGTATTTGACTTTAGCTGATGGTTTAGAACATCCTTTACCACATGAAACGGTTACCGAATTTATAGAAAATGCGATTTTTAAAATAAAAGGTGTACAAATAAACAAGCTAATGGTAGACTTAAATACGGTAATTAACACTTACGGTCAACCTTTAAAAATTGAAAAAATAAGTGATGAATGTGGAGTTTACTATAGTGAAACATTTTATCATTATAAAAACATGACATTATCAGTTAATCTTGAAGAAAACTTGGGAGAAATTGTCGATATTATTATAGATAAAAACAGTGCTTTTATTATAAATGAAAATGCTATTTTGGACCATGGCATAACTGAAACTGAATTCATAAAATTATACTCTAAGTACATAAAAACGGGCATACAAAATCTTCACACGTATGCAATTTCAAATGGTTATGGAGAGTATAGTGTCGTTTTTAAAAACGGTAAAATTTATAGTGTAGCTATTTTCAACCTTTGCTAATTATTACAATCTTCACGTTGCCTGGTGTTTACCAAATAAATCAGTTTACATGACCTTCAAGTTTTATTAACTAAAAAGAGTTCATACCACAATGACCAATTTTTACTTCATACTAAGACTTATAGGTTGTCCTAGTATTTGCCATGGCATCTTTGTAATAAATTATGGTTTTGACAGTATTTATGTCTTAGATTAATCAAAAGCTTAACAAATCTCATTATTTTTACATCAACTAATAAAAACACAATGTCAACAGCAAAAAAAGAATACAAAAGAATTACGGTTAAGACTTTAGTAGATATGAAGTCTAAAGGCGAAAAAATATCTATGCTTACCGCTTATGATTATACCATGGCTAAAATCGTTGATGGTGCTGGTATCGATGTTATTTTAGTTGGTGACTCTGCCAGTAATGTTATGGCTGGTCATGAAACCACTTTACCAATCACTTTAGATCAAATGATTTATCATGCCTCTTCTGTGGTTAGAGCTATTGATCGTTGTTTAGTTGTGGTTGATTTACCTTTTGGAACCTACCAAAGTGATCCTAAAGAAGCTTTGCGTTCTGCCATTAGAATAATGAAGGAAAGTGGCGGACACGCTGTTAAAATGGAAGGTGGTAAAGAAATTAAAGAATCGGTAAAACGTATTCTTAATGCTGGAATTCCTGTTATGGGACATTTAGGTCTTACTCCGCAATCTATTTATAAATTTGGAACTTACACTGTAAGAGCCAAAGAAGAACAAGAAGCAGACCAATTAAAAGAAGATGCTTTAATGCTTGAAAGGGCAGGCTGTTTTGCTATCGTTTTAGAAAAAATCCCTGCTGCATTAGCTAAAGAAGTTGCAGAAAGTGTTTCGATTCCAGTAATTGGCATTGGTGCAGGTGCAGATGTAGATGGCCAAGTTTTAGTATTACACGATATGCTGGGCATGACACATGAGTTTAATCCGCGTTTTTTACGTCGCTATATGAATCTTTATGAAGAAATGACCACTGCTATTGGTAAGTATGTTACTGATGTTAAGTCTGAAGATTTCCCTAATGATGAGGAGCAATATTAGGATAGATTGTTAGATACTTAGACTTTATTAGATTATTTAGATAGCTAGACCTTAAACATGGCTCATAAATTTAAAGAATTGCAGATTTGGAAACGAAGTAGATTATTCTGCTCTGAAATTTATGCTATTACTTCAAAATTTCCAAATTCAGAAAAATTTGGCCTAACCAATCAATTGAGAAGAGCATCCATTTCAATTCCTTTAAATATAGCTGAAGGATCCTCTAGGAATTCTAATAAAGATTTTGCTCGATTTTTACAAATATCAATAGGTTCTGCTTACGAAATAGAAACTCAGCCACTTATTTCTGCTGATTTAAATTTTATTTTAGATAATGAACTCCAATCATACCTTTCGGAATTAGGTGAAATTATCAAAATGATTTCAAAATTTAAATCTATTTTAATTTAATATTTTCTAAAAGTCTAAAGATCTAAAATGTCTAAAAAAATCCTTTCCAACAAAAATAACCTTCAAGTTATCCACGAAGACAATCACATCATCATTGTAAATAAAAGAGCTGGCGATATTGTGCAAGGAGACAAAACAGGAGACAAACCGTTGAGTGAAGTAGTTAAGTCATACTTAAAAGACAAATACAACAAAGAAGGGAATGTGTATTTAGGTGTTGTACATCGCTTAGACCGACCAACCACTGGTATTGTAATGTTCGCTAAGACGAGTAAATCACTTCCTCGTCTTAATAAATTATTTGCAGAAAAAACGGCAAAAAAAACCTATTGGGCTTTGGTTAAAAATCAACCACCAAAAACAGAAGGTACACTTGTGCATTGGTTGAAAAAGAATCCTAAAAACAACAAATCTACAGCTTACATAAAAGAAATTGATGGCAGTAAAAAAGCTATTCTTCATTATAAATTAAAACAAACCTTAGATAATTTTTATCTTTTAGAAATCGATTTAGAAACCGGAAGACATCACCAAATTCGGGTACAATTAGCATCCATAGGCTGTCCCATAAAAGGCGATTTAAAATATGGTTTTGATAGAAGTAATAAAGATGCTAGCATTAGTTTACATGCTAGAACCTTACGTTTAGTACATCCTGTAAAAAAAGAAGAGGTATACATTACAGCTCCATTACCAAATGATCCACTTTGGAATGCTTGCAATATTTAAATTGTTCTATATGGATATTCCAACGTAAGTGTCGTGCCTTTATGCTTTTGAGATTCTAGGTTATATTTAGCACTTAATAGTTCTGCTCTTTTTTTCATGTTAATTAATCCAGAGCTTTTTGCTACAGATTCAATGTCATAGCCGATACCATCATCTTCAATTTTTATTATTAATAATTGTTCTTGGTAAGATAAAGTAATGTTTAGATGCTCAGCTTCAGCATATTTCAACGTATTTGAAAAAAATTCTTGAAGAATCCTAAATAAAATAATTTCATCCTTTTTATTCTCAAAATTCACCTTCTCACCTGTTATTGATAACGTAGAATTAATAAGCCCTGATTTATTTAAGCGCGCCACTTCATTTTTTAAGGTAGTATCAAAACCTAAATTAAAGATGACGTCGTTATTTAGAGATTTAGACAAAGCTCTCACTTCATCTAATGTGCTTTTTAGAGTTTCTGCTGCATTATTAACTTTAATCTTAGCTTCGTTATTCACAGCTGCTAAAACTGCATTCATTTGCATCGTAGAGATAACAAGCATTTGCCCAATATTGTCATGTAATTCTCTACCTATATTTTTTAAAGTTTGTTCCTGAATTTCTTGTTGCGTTTTAAAAAGCTCGTCATCAAACTTTTGTTTTTGTTTAATTTTATCTAAAAGCAGTTGATTTTTTCGCCTTTGAAAAACGACAAAGAAAACAATTATTAAAGCAGTAATTATTACCAACACTCCAATCATGTAAACTAATAGGTAGCGCTCTGCTTGTGAAGTTACTATTTGATCTCCGTTTTGCAATATATTAAGGCTAAAGACAGGGTTAAATAAAAAATAAAATTTACACTTAAAAAAATTTGCCACTTTAGTATTACAAAATTCCAATCTGCTGTCGAAAAATAAACTTCGTAAAACATTATTGGACCTGTCACTAACGTCCAAATTAAAATAGCAATATTAATATAAAAATATATAGACTTATAAAAATAGGTGACCCTAAAAGACTGTAAGATATCTAAAAGATATAGAAAAACAGCGACAAATATCATCCATATACTCGATATTTTTAAGAATACCTCCATAGGATTAAATAACGACTCAAAATTAAATATTCCATATAAAACGAATTGAACTATGTAAACATAGTAACAATATTTAAGTGCTTTTTTATAACCTAAGTTGTAAATAACCTTAAAGTTAACCAATGTAATAAAACTAGATAAGCCTACAAACCAAAAAATTATATACCACCAATAATTTGCTTCTATTAATGTACCTTTAATTAAATCAAACTTATCTAAATCTTTAAAATATGAAGGATACCTACCAATAACATCTACCAAAAGCGCATATACCAAAAAGTATATTAAATATTTAGCTGCGGTAGATTTATATTTATTAAAAAAAAATAATCCTGTTACGGCTGCCATGGTTTCAATAGAGTAATTAAAAATAGCGTGGTATTCCTTAAAAAATTCTTGCATAAAACAAGGCGTTTACTGAGGATAATTGGCGGATGGCGGATGACCCTCAGAACCCATATCTAAACCATCACCATCCTTTAAATCTTTACTTCCGCCTTTTAAAGAGAAGATACTACTTTCTGAAGTGTTCTCATAACCTGTAGGCACAAAAAACAATGTTGTTAAACCTTCTTCTTCATTCGTATCTGGATGCGCACCTAAATACAAACGTAATCCATCTAATGTATTTCCATTTTCTATGGCCTGCTGCTTTGCATAGGCTATATAATTTTCTATATCTTCTATTTTATACCAAGATGATCTGTTATCTCCTGTTTTAGAATCTTTAAACAAGGAATCGTTAATAATTTTGTAACGTTCATTATATTCTTGACTAAGCACCTTAATTTCATCTGGTGAAATAACACCTGACGGTGGTTTAATAGTTGGTTGTTCTGTTGACATATCTTGGTTATTGTTATAATAAAAATACATAGCTAGTATGCCTAGTATAATTCCTAGGATAAGTGATGCGATTTTTTTCATGATTACTGGTTGTATAGCGTTAATAGCGTGTGTAAATTATTGCTTTTATTCTACAAATTTTAGGTTTGGTAAGCATTTTCTATTCATAAAAACCATACATGCTCATTTTCAGATGATTACCTGCCACCTTTTTACTTAAGATATTAATGGATGCTTCTGTTAATTGTAATATTCTTGGATAACCTGGCATAATTCGAGAATCACATATCATAACAATTAATTAAACAGATTTAATGAATTGAACACCGTTATTGATAATCTTAAAGCTGTTAAAAGATAATGCATTAGACTTCAACTTAATTCTAATGACATTTTTTAAAACTGACTTTCCATTAAAAAAAGCGTTGCTAGCACAAAAAATAAATGCAACAAAACTATGGATGAATTACCAATTAGAGATCAAGAATAAAAGACCATAATGAAGACATGATACAGTTTATTTTTTAACTAATAACCATCACATATTTAACCATTAAATTTAGTAAAATTCAACAAATTAAACACCATTTTAAATCGAGTCTGAAGCATTATAAAAACACAATATTAATCTCGGTTTTAGAATAATTAATTCACCTCTTATCACCTCTTAATATAATTTTAAACATCCAATTTAAACTGTCCTACATCCAAAAAAAAGAACATAAAGCTACACCTAAATCCTCATCAGATATTGCAATATTTTTAATTCTCCTAGACCTTAATCTTCGAATTATTTCAATAAGTAAAAGGTGAAAAAACACATCATTGACATTATCAATAGCAAATGTTTAAAAAGTTAATTATTAATAAGTTATAATCATTACTTAAATAAACAATTTAATTAATGATAACAGATATACGTAGAAACAAAATCACACAACACCCATCAATTAATACTTAAAAATCACCTCTTATTTATTATTGAACAACAGCATTTCACCCATCGAAATCCCTGATCAAACACTTCAATATTTTAATAATATTTCGGCATCTTTTTACATAATAAAAATACCTATTTAAGCAACACCTCTACTCTATTAAATGGCATTGTTATTTACCTAAAAAATACATTCAAAATAAAACCTAATACAACCACTTATTTATAAAGAATTAAGAAATTAATCTTCTATAGAATTCAGAGCGTAAATAGCAAAACTACCCAACCAATGACCTCCTTCGTAGCTATCTCCAACAATACTTGGTAACGAATAATTAATATGTTTATTCGCTAAATTTTGAAGATGTTTGTACTCTGGTAAATCTTTAGAAATATAATTAAGACTCCATGCTCTAGAAAAATTAACACCATCGAGATGCACTAATTTCCCATCAGTTCTATCTGAGACTTCACCTACAGCGATATCAAAATCGGCTTGAATTAATTCTGGCATAAAATCATTTATCCAAATCTTAAAATCCTCCCTTGATAACACGCGCTTCATTAAGGCAGCTTCCTCTAAGCAAGGTGACAAAAAATCGAAACCACTTGGCTCCCATTCTATTGGACAATCTTGATCATTTTCATAAAAATCCTTCGCTCTATTTTCTATTAAAGTCATTAATTCTGAATGTTCTACTGCAACCGCATAATCATAAGCAAAACCTAGACCGAATGCGGTATTAGGGTGTTCACCTACTCTAATTGGATAATTTAATTTAGGTAGAAACTCTAAATATTTATTGATTATTAAATCTGTCATTGGCTGTAGATTAGCCTCCAATCTACGAGCCAACGGATTATCCCATGTATGCAATTCTTCCGCTAACTTTAACAACCAAGCCCAGCCATAAGTTCGCTCAAAAGACGAATTGTATTCTCCTTCAAAATAAAGCAATTCTTGTTCTATGTTTTTCTTTGAAATATTCTGAAGTAATTTCTGTCCTATTTCTGCTCTATTAGCCAAACCAGGAAAATCCTTTAACAAAGACACCAAACTCCAATGGCCATGAACAGCAGAATGCCAATCGAAACAACCATAAAATGCAGGATGTAATTCTTTTGGAGTCTTTAAATCAGAAGCAGTACCAATCGTCTGATTCAGCTTATTTGGATATTCAGTATCCATACAATGCAATGGTAATTGCGCTAAACGGTTAGCTTGTTCAAGATTTAGAACTGGAGTTTTTAAAACCTCAACTTCTACAACATTAGCCGAAATCTCAATTTGTTTTTCTTCATTTTTTTTACAACTAAAAACAAACAATACTCCTATTAAAATGTAATATTTTTTCATTTCTATTTTTAAACTATTATTATAAACTGTTTAATTAGGTAAAGGCAATTATTAAACTATAAATCAACTACTAATGATTTAAAAATATAATTAACCTAACCAACCTTCACGATCTAAACTACGATACTGAATGGCCTCACTAATATGTGCTCCTAAAACATCATCAGAACCTTCTAAATCTGCGATTGTTCTAGAAACTTTCAGAATTCTGTCGTAAGCTCTTGCGGATAAATTTAAGCGTTCCATAGCAGATTTCAAAAGTAACATTGAAGGTTCATCTAATTTGCAATATTTTCGGATTTGCTTCGTGTTCATTTGCGCATTGTAATGAATATTTTCCAATTCTTTAAAACGTTCCGTTTGGTTCTCTCTAGCTGAAGTTACTCGTTTTCTAATATCAACTGAAGATTCTCCATTACGCTCGTCTGCCAATTTCTCAAATGGCACAGGAGTAACTTCAATATGAATATCTATTCGGTCTAAAAGTGGTCCTGAAATCTTTCCCATGTAACGTTGCATTTCTGCAGGTGATGATGTTATTGGAGAGTCTGGATCATTAAAATAACCACTTGGACTTGGATTCATACTTGCCACTAGCATAAAAGACGAAGGATAAGTCACTGTGAATTTCGCTCTAGAAATGGTAACTTCCCGATCCTCCAAAGGCTGACGCATCACCTCTAAAACTTCGCGTTTAAATTCGGGCAATTCATCTAAAAATAAGACTCCATTGTGTGACAAGGAGATTTCCCCTGGCTGTGGGTAACTTCCGCCGCCGACGAGTGCTACGTTCGAAATTGTGTGGTGAGGACTTCTAAAAGGACGTTGCGCCATGAGTCCAGCATGTGCTTTAACGCGACCAACAACCGAATGTATTTTAGTGGTTTCTAAAGCTTCATGCAAAGTCATTGGAGGTAATATACTCGGTAAGCGTTTTGCTAACATCGTTTTACCAGATCCTGGAGGACCAATTAATATAATATTATGACCTCCTGCTGCGGCAATCTCCATACAACGTTTAATGGATTCCTGTCCTTTAACGTCTGCAAAATCAAACTCTGGGAAATCTAGATTTTTATAAAACTCTTCTCTTGTATTAATAATCGTTTGCTCTAAAGGCTCACCTTTATCGAAATGATTAATGACTTGCATGATGTTTTCCACTCCAAAGACTTTTATATTATCTACAATAGCGGCTTCTTTACAATTTTGAATCGGCAGAATGATATTTTTAAAGCCTTCTTCTCTTGCTTTAACAGCAATTGGCAATGCGCCTTTAAAAGGTTGTAAGCTGCCGTCTAAGGACAGCTCTCCCATTATAATGTAATCCTCTAAGTTTTCTGCTTTAATCTGTTTAGAGGCCGCTAAAACACCAACAGCTAAAGTTAAATCGTACGCCGAACCTTCTTTTCTTAAATCGGCAGGTGCCATGTTAATAGTGATCTTTTTACCTGGAATTCGGTAACCATTATTTTGAAGTGCTGCTGCTATTCTGTAATTACTTTCTTTAATGGCGTTATCTGGAAGTCCCACTAAATGATAACCAACACCTTTGTCAATATTAACCTCAATCGTAATGGTGGACGCCTCCACTCCAAAGACAGCACTTGCGAAAACTTTTTTGAGCATGAATGATTAGTTTTCTTAAAAGTAAGAAAATCAGCGTAATAAAAAAGCCTTTCAAAATTTAATCTTGAAAGGCCTTCATACTAAAAATGACAAAATCTATTCTTTTAATACTTTAATGATTTTTATAGCCTCTCCAATTTTAACCTCAACAAAATACATTGCAGACGGTAAATAAGCCATATCTATTGTTGCATTTTCATTATTAACAAGTATAGTTTGTAACTGTCTTCCTGTAACATCCATTATTGAAACACGATCTATTGTAGTCGAGTTACTTAAAAACAACTGATCATTAACTGGGTTTGGACGGAATGAAAATTCAGAAAATAAATAATCATTTGCGCTAAGTGTACTTTCTCCACCAAACGTAAGATTATCTAAATAAGCTTTATCATCATTGTTTTTACCAAGTTGCTGTAAGGACACCCTTAAAGTGTTGCCTGCATAGGACGAAAGATCTACTTCTACATTCTGATAATCATCTGCATTATTAGCGTTAAAGCTTTCTAGTTCATCTCCATTAATAACAACTCGAAATACAGATTCTGTATTTGAATTTAAGAACGTTTGTCTTAAATCGAAATTCATAAACAACTCTGACACATTGGTCGCATCAATTTCAAAATTCACTTTTGAGATAAAGTTTTGATTTTCTAACCAATTTAAATTTGCATTACCTGTGTTATACCATTCGGTATTATCCAAGCCACCAGTCATCATAATCACATTTTCACCATTATCATTCGCAGGTCTACATAGTGTATTCTCTGTTTCTTCTAAAATCAATCCTTCAAGATTATCACTCTCAAAATCAAAAGTTAAATCAGCACCACCTACCATATCAATGACTTCTTCATATTCTCCTTCTAAACTAAAGGAATCAACTGAAATCGTATGAACGATAGAAGAATACCCAAAATCTAATAAAAATGAATAATCACCATTTACTATTGGAGTAAACGTCGTTTCTATGGTGTAATAGTTATAAAAACCATAACTATATTCTGAAAAATAATTAATATAATTATCTAAGGCATCTGTTGTATTTCCTTGACCTGTCCAAATTTTAACACTCTGAGAACTATAATCTCCTTGCTCTTTTCTCATTTTAAATGAAAGTGTATACGTTGTACCAGCTTGCATATTAAACATTGGAGTTATCATGTAAGCTTCAATACCATATTGGTCAAAAATAGCGTATAGATAATCTGTATCTCCATCACCGACTTGATAAGCACTTAAATTAGAGTTACTAGACACCCAAACATCATCTCCCTGAAAACACTCTGGCAAGATACCTTGACCGTAAGCATCCATGGTATCAAAATTTTCTACCCATGGTACACTTTCTACATTACAGGCTGTGGTGGCATTAATTGGTCCAACCCAATCACTTGTTCCTGATGAATCACAATTTGTTCTGACATAAAACTCATAAGTGGTTTCAACATCTAAACCAGTAATTGTTATGTCATTGGTGTTTGTACTCGCAATTGACCCTGTACCTGGCGAGAATCCTTCTATTCCGTATTCAACATCGAATGTTGCCCCTAAATCTAGATTCTCCCAAGATATCGCAACACTTGTATCTGAAACCCATAAGAAATCGACATTTATAGGCTCTAAACACGCTGGCCTTTCTTTATACTCAATATCATCAAACATAACCATTGAATAATCGTTTTCTTCATTATGCTTTATCGCAATGTGATGTGCATCTCCTGTATAAGACGCAAAATCGATTAAAAACTCTTTTCCAAATAGTGGAATTTCATCTGCCCAAATAGTGGTAAAAGGAACAAATGTTTCACTATCTAATGGATTAGTCATGGTACCAATTATGATTCCTGATTGATTATAAGCTGATCCTGTAGTTTCATTTCTAACCCAAATTTTAAGAATCTTATTCGCATCTAAATCTGACAAAAACGGAGAAACTAAAACTCCCGCTAAAGGTGAGTTACTTGTACCCGTAAAATTCACGAAACCAACATTTGGTGAAGAACTAGGACTAACCACAAGCCCCTCTGAATTATAAATCCCTGAAACTTGCTTATCATTCCTGGTCCAACAAAAATTTGGAATGGGTTCATATATTGCATATTGATACGAGGCATCATATTGATCGAAGTTTTCGTAAAACGGAGCTTGCTTTTCACAAGTAATCGTAAATGCATACGGCACACTCCAATCGCTATAACCTTGCTCTGTACTACAAAAAGCTCTAACACGATAATCGTAATTAGTTAAAGAACTTAAACCACTAATGACAAATGGGTTTGAATCTGCCTGTACAATTGTACCATCACCTATACTAAAACCTATAGGTCCATATTCAATTTCCCAATTTTGAGGCCCTTGTTGTGTGTTATTATCTTGCCATGTTAAAGTAATTTCACCAGAATCGGTTTGTGTAGCTTCTAAATTAGTAGGCGTAACACATCCGATTTCTGTATACTCAAAATCATCAAAAAGAATAACTTGACGCTCATTTATTCCTGCCTGTCTTATTCCTATATATTCATCCTCTAGGTAGAAATTTGCTAAATCGATCTCAAACTTTGTCCAAGTATCTTCGTTCTCATAAGCGTTTGTGATTGTATAATACGGTGTAAACGTTGTATAATCATCAGGGTCTGACATTGTGCCAATAATAACCTCTGAAGGAGTTGCATAAGCGCTAGAAAGTGGATACATCCAAAACGATATTCTCTTGTAATTATCTAAATCAATTAATCTTGGCGAAACTAAAATTGTCTGCTCTGAAACTTCTTCATGTAATGGATTATTAGTTTCGTTTAAAAACCATATCGCCTGTTCTCCTGTATGCGCATCTGGTGTAGAAATTGCACTATTATTATAAACCTTTATCTGAGCTATTTCATCCCAATATGGTGATCCTACTTGCGGCAACAAACCTGTCCAACAATGCTCTAAATAGCCTAATGGATGATTCTCAAAACCTTCTTGGTAACCAACCTCATAACCTTCACACTTTGTTTTAAAAGTTTGCTTTACAGACCAACCACTAAATGCACTTCCACAATTTGCTCTAACATAAAAGTCATATTCCGTATCTTCTAAAAGATTTGAAATCGTTAAGAATGAACTCTCATTAGCTGTAATAGTTGTCCCATTTCCAATTTCAAAATCTGAAAAACCATATTCAATTTCCCAATCTGTAGGGTTTGAATTTTCATAAGTCTCCCAACGCACATCTACAGCATCATAACGTTCATCTAAAACAACTGGATAAAGTGGTTCTGTACATTCTGGAGCACTTTCGAATGTAAAATCATCTAAGTAGAAATCTGTAGCGGAACTCTCGTTTTCTAACCTAATAGCAATGTATGTATCAATTCCTGTATAATTATCAAAATAAATAGTATGTTCTTTCCATTGCGCTTGTGGTCTTCCGTCATTTTTAAGCTCACTCATTTCTTCAGGTTGTACATCTCCAACTAAAGTAAATGTAGAAATATCAGTTGGGTCTGTCATTGTACCGACCTCAATAGCTAATTGATTATAAGTTGATGAACCAAAACTAGCATCCGAAACAAGATTAAATCGTAATCGCTTCGTATTATCTATATTTAATATTTGTCTTGAAACAAGATATAAATCAGTTTCTCCTGTATTATTATTGAATCTTAAAAACTGATTTCCGGTTACAGGTAATATTCCGTATGTTTCAATTGGACTAATAAATGCATAACTATCACTAGAAATAACACTCCAACATGGACTTAATTCATCTTCAAATTCAAAAGACTCAAAGTAATCTTCTTCAATTGGAAGACATGCCGTAAAAAACGTTATCACTTCTGTCCACTCTGAATACAACTCGTCATCGTCACATTTAGCTCTAACTCTAATACCATACTCCGTTCCTTCAAGAAGGTTTTCTAATACATAACTATTAGACGTTACCACTATAGACTCTTCTGAATTATAGGCATTTAATTGTTCAAATTCCAGTTCGTATTCTATATCTGCTTCACCTGCTGTCCAACTTATTTCTGCGCTATTGTCATAAATATTATCTAAAGTTAACGCTGTAGGAACATCACACACAACAGATTGTAGATAAGAAAAATCATCAATAAGCACCTGATCACCTGAATAATAATTAGCTCGGCTTTGTCTAAAAGCTATAAATTGATCTGTACCATTATAATCCGTTAAGTATGCGGTTCTCTTTTCCCAAACATCAGGTTCAACTTCTCCTGTAATGGTTTGCAACGCTTCAAAGGTCGAAGCATCATCAGGATTACTCATGGTTCCAACAGTTAAACCTTCGTCGTAATTACTAATATAAAACTCAATCTTTTTATCGTTTGATAAATCTGTAAATAATGGCGACACCATCATAACTCCATAATTAGAATATGAACTGGTATCTCCCAAGTAAGCTGAGTAACCATCATCACCAAAATTATTATCAATAACCATTTCGAAAGATGTTGAATAATGGTTTGAAGAAAACTCATAAGCTGTCCAACACTCATCTAGCGATGAGCTATTAAAATCGTAAGTATACCCTGTAAAATAAGATTGACCACAACCTACATCTACCGTTACCTTTTCTGACCAATCACTCGTGCTATTCGCATCACAAATAGATCTCACATAAAAATCATACACAACACCTAATGGCAAATCTATAACACTGAAAGGATTTGAATTTGCCTGAATCAATGTACCATCATCAAACCAAAACCCTTCTTCTCCATATAATATTTCCCATTGCGTAGCGGCACTTTCGTCGCTCCAAGATAATTCAATTTCACCGTTAGAAATTGATGTATTCGCAAAATCACTTGGTGTTAGACAGGTTGGAATATCTGAATATTCAAAACGATCTAAATAAATAATAGAAGTCCCTCCTATTGGCTCATCTGCGATTTGCATTTTAAATGCTACATAATTATCTGTTCCAGAATAATCATCAAAATTGATTGTGAATTGCTTCCACTCTCTGTAAAGCATATCGGCACTTAAAATAGTTTCTTTTGCCGTAAAAGTGTTTTCATCTGCAGGATCAGTCATAGTACCTACAACAATATCAGCATTGCTATATCTTGGATGCAACCAAAACTTAACACGTTTAGTACCATTACTTAAATCACTAAACTCTGGTGACACTAAATACAGATTATCTGTCTGCTCATAGTTATTGAATTTAATAGTATTCCCACTTCCTCCAAGTGGATATTGATTAGAACCATCTACAATATTTGTATCATTTATTTCTGGATCTACAACCGGTAATCGCGACCAACAATTTGCAAACTCATTGCTATCAAAATCTTGACTATAATATCCTGAAAACAGACCACAATCAGTATGTAAATTGTAAATCTTAAACCAATCACTATAACTTCCACCACCACAATCTGATCTGATATAAATATCGTAAGTAGAATCTGGGTATAAATTATTAACGGTTGTGTTTTCTCCTGTTCCACTAAGCATAGTACCTGAACCTAATTCAAAATCTACTAAACCATATTGAATCTCCCAATCTGTTACTCCCACAGTATTTGACCATTCTAAATCTACTGTAGTATCTGTTATTGCCATAACTTCTACATCAACAGGCTCTAAACAATCTGGAGTGTTTTGATATACAAATTCATCTATATAAAATTCAGCATAACTATCTACCTGAACCTGATTAAACGCTATAAAACGATCATTTCCTGTATAGTTTTCGAAATTTATAATAATTTGTTGCCATTCCCCTTCTATCAAATCTAATGATGAAATGGTTTGATAAGGTGTAAACGTAGACATATCGTTTTGGATCGATAAAGTACCAATAACCAAATTAGACGCTCCATCTACATTCTTTAACCAAAATTTGATACGCTTAGAACTATTTAATTCAGATAACTCAGGAGTAACAATAGCGCCGTCAACCGAATTTTCTATTTTAAGAGCACCAACAGATGTAGCTGTATTTCCATCTTGAGTTATATATCCACTTCCTAATATTTCCCAGCAATTATAGAATTCACCACCATAACCATCTTCAAAATCATAAGCGTAATCTGCAACAAGTGCTGGACATGCCGTTGTAAATTGACTTGAATACGACCACTCACTATTTTCATCATTACTACACTGCGATCTTATATAGAAATCATAAGTTGTCTCACTATCTAATCCTTGTAGTAAAAACGGTTTTGAGGATGTATTAACTACCATACCCGTACCTTGAGCGAACCCTTCAATACCATATTCAATGTCCCAACTTTCGGCATTACCTAAACTTGTCCAATCTATTAATGCTTCAGTAGCATAAGCTATTGTTTCAGAATCTAAAGGTGTTATACAACTTGGTGAATCTTGGTACGTAAAATCATCGATTAAAGATAATGCATAGCCTCCGCTTACTCTAAATGCAACATGATTTGCAGCACCTGTGTAATTTTCGAAATCAACATGAACTTCCCTCCATTGAGAACCAATACCACCACTCATAGTAACATTTCGGTAAGGTTCGAACGTTGTTATATCATCAGGATCTAAAATTGTTCCTACGTTAAGCCCACTCGCTATTGGTGAATTCAACCAAAAAGACACACGCTTAGAACTATTAAAATCTGATAATTCTGGAGTGATTAAAAAAGCTTCATTATTAGATGAAACACGCATACCAACCGAATTATTACCTGTATTTGCTGTACCAACCGTTTTTACATAATAGTAATTTGATGAATAAAGTGGCGATTTCCTCCAGCAATCATCTATAAAAGGCTGTGTTGTTGTTTCAAAACTTTGTGTATAACCTATGACTGCAGCATCACAATCGTCAGGACTACAGGTTTCCGTAAAATAACTTGTTGATGGTTTTATGAAATTATCATTTGCATAAATGACATCATCTACACAAATGCCACCCAAAGACGATGCATTATTGATATTGAAATATGTAAAAATTGAATTATTACCATTCTTAGCATTTACTGATGCTATTTGAGAACCACTCAAATCTAACCATACTAAATTAGGGTTATTAGAAACATCTACTGTATTGACGTATAAATCATCAAGAGATAAATAGGCTAAATTTATATTATTACTGACATCTAGTTCCGTAATAAAATTATTAGTGACATAAAGATTAAATAAGTTAATATTATTTGAAACATCTACACTTGTAAGGTTTAAGTTTCTAAGATATAGTAGGCCTAAATCTGGCATGTTAGACACATTAATTTCAGATTGATTGGTATACCACAAAGAAATTTGTTGTAATAAATTATTATTTGAAAAATCTATAGTGTTTAGGCTATAACAATAAGTCGCGCTAAAAACCTCTAGATTAACATTATTAGTAATATCTAGATCTACAATAGAGGTGAAATTTAATTTAAGATTTTTCAGGGCAATATTAGCTGACAAATCGAGCTCGTAAACCGAATTTGCTGCAACATTTAAAATCTGAAGGTTAGGATTTAAACTTGTATTTAGTTCTGTAATATTATTACCATTACAAGCCAATTCTTGTAAATTAATATTCTGAGAAACATCTAAAATACTCAACTCATTAGCTGCAATATCTATTTTCTGTAAAGCAATATTATTTGATAAATCAACTGCTATTATTTCATTGTTATTACATAGCAACTCTACAATAGATACAAAACTCTCTATACCTGTAAGATCAGAAATTTCTAAAAAACCGAGATTAAGACTTCCGGCATAAGCTTCTGCTTCTGAAACCTGAATTTCTTGATCTCCATTGGTATCAATAACTGGATCGTGATTTAAAAGGGCGGTTTTAAAATTTACATCTGGAATATTTACATTCTGAGAAAAGGAGAATTGAGCAACTACAATACAGAAAAGTATTGACGTTGACAGCTTAAGTAGATTCATAAAGGGCGGTTTAAAAGGGTGTATTCAATTAGTTTAGAAGCTATTGTAGGATATTTAAATTTGTAATTATTGATGATACTCTTTATACATAAGTTTCAATTAATGCTAATATCTAATTACTTCAAATTATTATATTCGGGATAATGTTAAATAAATGCCAAAATATAAAACAAAAAACCTTTCAAAACTAGATTTTGAAAGGTTTTAATGATAAAACATTAGATAATCTAGCTTTTAATAAATCGTCTAACTGTTTTATTTACACCAGATTGAATTTCCAAAAAGTAAACTCCCTTAGTTAAACTAGAAACATCTAAATCATAGTCTGAACGTGAGATAATTATTTCATTTAATAGCCTCCCATTAAGGTCTATAACTGATAATCTATCAATTATGTGATTTGATGTGATTTTTAGTTTATAATTTGTAGGATTTGGATATAGCTTGATAGATTGCGTATCAAATTCAGCTACACCTAATGGTTCAACAATTTCTGTAGTTGCCGTATTCGTTATTATTGGAGGATTAAAATCAAAATAAATATCGGCTACTGCACTAAACACATCTCCTACTTCAACATCTGATTTTGGTTTTATTTTATAAGCAATATGTCCATGAGACCCTGGTTCGTTTGAGTTACTATCTGGTAAATGAATATCATCGAAAATAAAATTAACCATTGAACCATCAATGATTTCAACTCTACCAGGATGGCTTAAATCCTCTAACCTCATGGTTTCCCTATCTAGTTTTTCATCTAGCTCATGCTCTATATTAATATTTATAGCACTTGCAGAACCTGTATTTTGAAAACGAATTAAATAATGTAAATATTTATCTGCATCTTCAATAGTGATTTCATCGCCTTCCATTACCCTTATATCATTAGGGTCATAAGAATTAACCACGATTTGTTTTATACCATGAGAATTATTAAAAGGAGTCAGGTCTTCATTTCCACCATCAACGGTTGCAAAGAAGTCCAAAAGGTCACCTCCATTTACTGTTGGTGGAGGTAAAATTGTGAAGGTGATGTCAATAAATTGAGATTGTAAAGGTGCTAAATCCTGAAAATTAAAAACAACTTCTAGTGACGTTACACTTTGGATATCTTCTGAAGCCGAAAGATATGACATCATTGACCCATCATATTCAAATGTTATAGTTCCATTCTCTATTTGCGGACCAACATTTGTAAATACAACTCTATAATCCGAATTAAAACCTGGTCTTGGATCTTCAGTTATAGGGAAAATAGAAATTTCTAAGTCATTATATGCTCCATTAGGCTCGACACAAAAACTATGGTTTTCAGTAATGCCTAAGTCTTCAAAATCCGAGACATACATTTCTGGTGAAACCGTAAAAGATCCGGAAAAAGGAATTATTGGTGTGGTTGAATATATTCCTGGTTCTTCAATGAGTAATTGATACGCTCCATCAATCTGTGAGAAGGTAGCGTATTCATTTTCACCACTATCCGCAACGACCATAATATTTTGAAAAGGTGGATTATCTTCATCACACGGTACGTCATCTGCAAATGTTATGGATCCGACTATTTCATTCCATTCGAGTGAGGAATTTTCAAACCACATCACACTATTATCCGTAAAAGCTCCAACGATATCAATAGTCTCATTATCATCAATATCAAAGAGATTTAATTGGTTTGGCCTTCTGTTTTGTAAAATTGTAATGTAAGGATTATAGATAAACACATTGCTTGTGATTACACCTATATTTTCATACCATACTAAATCATTTACACCAAAATTATTAGATCTTCCTGCTAAAATATCCTTGTCTCTATCATTGTCATAATCCATAAATGTTACATTATCAATAGAATCATCAGTAGACAATAAAATTTCTTTTGTACTAAAAGCTCCTAATCCATCATTGTTTTTTAGCAAACCTACTTCTCTTAAAGTGTTACTATTATTATTTGCAACAAAAGTAATATCTCTGTTTTTATCATTGGTTATATTCTCAATTGTAACTTCAGTTATATAATAACCATTGTCTGTTATGGTTTGAGAAAGCACAAAATTCCCTAAACCATCGTTGTTAAACCAAGATATATCACCACCTGTTTCTGCAATGACAAGGTCTAAATCTCCATCATTATCAATATCACCTAAATCTAATGCTCTAACAAAATTAAAGCCATCACCTAGTGACTGTGCAGCCTCAAAAGTACCATCGCCATTGTTTTTATGATAAAAAATAGTAGAGTAAAAATCACCCATAACACCTATAATGTCTAAATCGTAATCACCATCAATATCTTTATATGCTATATAGTTTCTAAAACCTTCATATTCTATCGGAAGACTTTCAGTAAAATTCAAATTTCCGTCATTCGTAAATAAATGTAACCTGCCTTCTACGAAATCTAATTCTTCAAACACCCAAACGACAATATCTAAATCCTCATCTCCATCGACATCACTTATTGAAACATTAAGGTCATTTATAGCATCGATACCCTGGGTTTGCAATACACTCTTAACAATGACTTGGCCTTCCTCAAAATTACCTTGACCATCTGTGTTTTCAAAAAGAGATAATTTTCCATCTACAGAAACGGTTACTACATCTAGGTCACCATCTCTATCTAAATCTCCTTTATCTAAACCGCGAATTCCAAATAAAGCATTCGATATTAACTCTTGTTCACCAAATGTGCCTTGACCATCTTCATTTTTAAACCAAGCAACTTGCCGATCATAAAGTGAAGATGTAATCACATCAACATTAGCATCATTATTAATATCGGTTGCGAAAAATGATTTTATGCCCAATAATGAAGATGATATTATTTGTTCAGCACCAAAATTTCCTGAACCTAAATTTTTATACCAAGTCATTTTATTCGTTGGATTAGAACTCCAATTAAGACCTATCATATCCGTAGGTTGATAACAAAAGAGCAGATCTAAATTATTATCACCATCCAAATCCTCAAATGCTATATCATTAAGACTATCAATATCTGCATCTACCATATCAGGAAGACTAGTAATTGTAACTCTAGATGAAAACACACCCAATCCATTTGTATTCTCGTACCATAAAACCTGACTGTTAGCGCCATCCAATAAGATTGTAGCAACATCTTTATCATTATCACCATCAATATCTGCTGTTACCACATATTTACCAGTAGATGAGGTATCTAAATTCTGTGTAAGTGTAACCGTATTATTGGTATTGTGCACATAAAAATCGAGAGTATTCTGATAATCTACCACGATATCCATTCGATTATCTCCATTAAGATCTGAAAAACTATACCCATCATAATTTATGGCAGATGATAATAAGATATGATCTGTAAAATTAGCATTTCCATCTGTGTTCTCTAACCATCCTATTTCTGTATAATCTGAATAGGTGATATCGATATCTCCATCGTTATCTACGTCTAGAAGGTCAACTTTTAATCGCGATACATTATCTAAAACTCTTAAAGTTTGACTTGCCGCAAAATTACCTTGGCCATCTATGTTTTCTGACCAAACCAAAATTGGCTCATTGAGATCTGCTGGATTTTTAATAAAATAAACTAAATCAATATCATTATCACCATCGATATCTGCAGCATCTATATCGAATTCTAAATCAGAAATATCAACGTATTCAATTAATAGAGGTTTATCAAATTTCCCTTGACCACCAATATTCTTATACCAATGCACACCATCTGCTAAAGAAATAACATCTTTAAACCCATCACCATCCAAATCAGCCGCAAGCACTTTTAATGGATTTTTAGCTCCAAATGTGTCATCTATAATAATATTTAACTGTGCATAACTATATGTACTAAATAACATTAGCACGGTAAAAAGTAATTTTGATTTCATAATGGATTTTTAAGAGTATCAAAACTACTATAAATATTATCCATTACAAACTTCAAAATCCATCATCGAAGATATTAAATACTCCTGAGGTCTATTAATTTAAAATAAAACAGAAAACCTTTCAAAATTTAACTTTGAAAGGTTTTCAGATTGAGAATGAAATTATTCGCTGTGCTCTAAATGACAGACTAGTTCTTTATAAACTTTTTAGTCAATTTTGAATCACTAGATTGAAGCTCTAAGAAATAAACTCCTTTGGTTAAGTTTGAAACATCTAAATCGTAGTTTAAATTAGATAGGTTAATTTCTTTCAATAGTCTACCATTAATATCTACTATAAAAATTTTATCAATGCTTTGGTTTGATTTTATTTCTAATATAGAAGTTGTTGGATTAGGATATAGTTGAACAGTTTGCTTATTAAAATCATCAACACTCAAAGGTTCTACAATTTGAGTATTAACTGTATTTGTTATAATTGGCGGATTAAAATCAAAATAAATATCGGCTACAGCACTAAAAACATCACCTACTTGAACATTAGACTTTGGCTTTATCTTAAAAGCAATAAAACCATGAGAATTAGGCTCGTCATTTGTGCTGTCCGCTAAGTTGATATTATTGAATATAAAACTCACATCAGTTTCGTCAATTATTTCCACACGACCTGTATGACTTAAATTTTCCAATTGCATGGTTGTCCAATCTAATTTAGGATCTAATACATGATCTACTCTTACATTAATAGCACTTGCTGTACCTGTATTTTGAAAACGAAGTAAAAAGTGTAAATATTTATCTGCTTCTTCAATTGTGATTTGGTCTCCTTCTAAGACTGTGATGTCGTTTGGATCGTATGAACCTATAACGGTTTGCTCTAAAGTGAATACATTATCTTCTTCTGTTTCATCACCAGAAACAGGGTTTACCGTTGCTGTCGAAATAAGTACATCATCAATATTTGTCGTTGGTGGTGCAAAAACGTTAAATTCTAAATCTATGGTTCTAGTTTCGAAAGGATTTAGGTCTGTAAAATCGAAGTTTAAAGTGTTTGTTGTTTGTGACGTTATGGCTTCATTCGCACTTATGAAGTTTAATTTTGAATCATCAAACTCATAAGCTACAGAACCACTTAATTGCGTTGTACCCATATTGTTGTACACTAATTGGTAGGTGGTGTTGAAGCCTGGTCTTGGGTCATCTTGTGATGGATAAATAGCAATGTTTAAATCGTTAATCTCTCCTATTGGTTTAATACAAAAATCAGCTATCTCTGTGTTACTATTCCCATCAAAACTATGAGTATATGTAGACGGATTTGAAATAAAATAATTTGGTAATTGAGGAACTGATGTTATAAATTGACCTTCATTTGTGAATAAATTAAAATTTCCATTTGTATCAGAAAATGTTGCAAGAGTATTAACGCCATCCGTAGCTTCAATTAAAATTTGAGGTAAAGCAATATCATCTACATCACAGCCATTATTATCTAAATCGAACGAAATCAGTCCATAAATTTCATTAGAAAAAGCACCTAACACATCAGCCCAAATTACAACATCATTCCAACTATACGCTACTGACGCTACTACTATATCTAAAATACCATCATCATTTATATCGGAAGTGTGGAATGATGATACAGACAGTAAATTATTCAGTATAATTTGTCCATTGTTAAAATTGCCCAACCCGTCAATATTTTTATATAGCATTACAACACCTGGATATTGACCTGCACATAGAATATCTATATCTCCATCGGAATCAAAATCCACTGGATGAGCGATTTGCATTGTCGTTGTAATTACATGTTCAACATCAAATGAATCTAATCCATTTGTATTTTCAAACCAAGCTATTTTGTCGTCCGTTGATGAACCAAATAAAATATCATTATCACCATCGTTATCAATATCTACAAGATCAATGGATCTATTGTAGTTATACTCATTTAAGATAGAGATCTTTTCCCAGTCAGAACCTACGCCATCCAAATTTTTGTATAAATAAATAGAGTAATTGAACATAGCGACGACATCTAAATCCCCATCATTATCAATATCACCAATAGTTACATCCAATAAATTATCTCCTGATTCATCAATTGTAGTAACAGTATACTCAGTTCCGGTTTCTGTTTTTTTAAGCCAAACCAGTTTATCACTGTTATAGTTGTTATGCATTGCATTAGAAACTATATCATCTACACCATCATTGTTAATATCTGCTATTCGCATAAATGAAGCACCAATATTACTATTGATTGTTTTACTTGCCCAAAAACTGAAACCTTCATTAATTCTATTTTCATACCATAATAATGTACCATACACGATAACAGGACTTGGAACTGCGGTAAGAACGTCTAAATCACCATCATTATCCATATCATATACAAGTAAAGCTTTTCTTATGGGAAAATTATTAGCATCTTGATAAATTATTTGCTTCTCACCAAATTCGCCCAATCCATCTAAATTTTCAAACCATGCAATAGTTCTATCACTTGCTGATATTGAAACCATATCAAGATCTCCATCATTATCTAAATCAGCCGAAATAACATTGGTTGGACCATCAACTTCTTCAGTTATTATATTTTGAATTCCAATCTGCCCAAAACAAAATTGCAAACTAAAAAATAAAATAACTGTAATGTAAAATTGTTTCATATTTCTAAATTTCTAATCGGTAAATTAACTGTTTTCAACCTCATTAACAAACTCCATAGCACGATGTTCGTTATAATACACATTCCCTTTTCCAATAAACCCAACATGCCCTCCATATTTCGGCATTTCTAAAAACAGATTAGGATTATGTTTTGCTTCTTTTACAGGATAACATGCTGCAGACAAAAAGGAATCATTAAGCGCATTTATAATTAAAGAAGGCACTTTAATATTTGGAAGAAATTGTAGACAACTGGCTTTCTCATAATAATCAAAAGCGTCATTAAATCCATGTGCTTTTGAAGTATACACATGATCAAAATCTATTAAAGTTTTAATTGAATCAAAATCTGCAACTGATATATTATTAGGAAATTGCTCTAATTTCGGTTTCAACTTATCTTTTAAATGTGCTAAAAATCGAATCGCGTAATGTTTGTTTTTTAAACTTAATAATTCACCACAAGAGCCTTTTAAATCACAAGGTGTAGACACTGCAATAACCGATTTTAATTCCGTTGGAAGCTCCCTACCTTCACCCACATATTTCAAAACCATATTAGCACCTAAGCTTATGCCTTTAATATAGATTTCATCATATTGTCCTTTTGATAATACATGTTGTACCACGGCATCTAAATCTTCAGTTGCACCAGAATGATAACTCCGAAATAACAAATTGGGATCACCACTACAACCTCTAAAATTTACCGCAATAGCATCGATGCCGTTGTTATTAAAGTGTTTTGCTGTTCCTGTAATATATGGACGTTGCGCATTACCTTCTAATCCATGTAAGAGAATAATGATCTTATTCGATTTTTGTTGCGCATAACTCCAATCTAAATCTAAGAAGTCGGTATCTGGTAATATAATGCGTTCTCTGGTTTGATCTACTCCATCAACTTTTCGAGCTAAGCCAGAAAAAACGGTGGACACAAAGCTTTTTTTAGCCCAGAATGGTGGTTTGTAGGTTGATTCTATTACTGGCATTTTCAGTATTCTGTATTTAGTTTTTTAATCGGGTAATCATGTTAAACGTCAGTTCGAGTGAAATTGATTTTTTTCAATTTTGTATCGAGAACTTTTTAAAGCATTAATTACTAAAAACTTCTCGATACAATTTCTCATGCTTCGAAATCACTCGAAGTGACAACTCTGATGTGATTGTTATATATTATTTAAGCACAGTAAACTCAATAGATGAGTCATTATACACTTTATGGGTTTGCTTTTGAAAATCACTTGCCTTCGCTTCAAAAATATTCTCTACGTACGTCTGTGGATTCGCATCGATATACGGGAAGAATGTACTCTGTACTTGTACCTGAATTTTATGACCTTTTTTAAAGGTATGAAACACATCTTGCAACTTTAAGTTAATCGCTGTTTTTTGATTTGGCACAAAAGGTTCTGGTTCTGACATACTATTTCTAAAACGTCCTCGTAGCACTTCACTTCGCACCATCATGTGGTAATTGCTTAGTTTTAAGTGATCTTGAACATCGTCTGTGTTTTCAGTATCTGCAGGAAATACATCAATCACTTTTACAATCCAATCGGCTGCTGTTCCTGTTGTTGAAACCATCAATTTTGCTAAAATATCACCAGCTAACGTGATATCTCCGTCTAATATTTCAGTTTCAAAGGTTAACACATCTGGACGTCTTGAGGCAAAACGTTGATCGTCTGTCATGAATTTACGTGGTGTAAATCCAACACCTATATCTTCCGTATATGGCACTGGTTTCATTGGGTCGCTAATAAAATCTGACGTTGCTAGCATACGATTCGCTTGTTTTGTTAAACGTTCATATGGTTGCATAAAGAAATCTTCTTTTGTTGTGTTTTCTGGTGGCCAAGTTGCAAAAGATTCCCATTGTTTTGTTCCTGTATTAAACATTTGCGCTTCAGCCAAACTAGTGTCTCCATTAGCTTCACCTTTTAAGAAATGATTAAAGAACTTCGTTTCAATATGCTTCTGAAAATAATCAGATATACTATCCCCAAAATGAATATTCCCAACCACTTGTCGTTCGCTATTTCTAGCCCAATCCCCATGGCTCCAAGGTCCAAAAACAACCGTGTTGTAATTATCGCTATTCTTTTCTATAGCTTTATAAGTGTTAAATGGACCGTATAAATCTTCCGCATCAAATAAACCACCAACAATCATAGTTGCTGGCTTAATGTCTTTTAAATGTTGAATAATACCTCTTGATTGCCAAAATTCATCATAAGTCACATGTGTCTTTATTTGCTCCATAAACACATTGGTGCTGTCGTAGAATTTATTCAGTTTACTCAATGGCATATGATCTAAGAAAAACTGATGTTGATCTTCGGTTTCAAAATCGGGTAACGTATACCATGATTCTGTAGTTGGCTCCGTTTTCATATTACCAAATAAACCGGTTGCTCTCCAATAGCTTAACATGTATGCACCATTATGAATAAAATCATCAAAAAAGAAATCGCCAATACAGGCTTGTGGCGAAACCGCTTTTAAAGCAGGATGCGCATCTAAAAGCGAATAAGTGGCATAGAATCCTGGGTACGAAATTCCGTAAGTCCCAACATTACCATTATTATGCGCTACATTATTTACTAACCATTCAATAGTATCGTAAGTATCACTAGCCTCATCAAATTGTTTTCCTGTTTTATTAGGAATATAAGCACGCATATTATCGTAAACACCTTCACTATTCCAACGCCCTCTCACATCTTGATACACCATAATATTCCCCTCTTCCATCAGGTATTTATTTGGTCCAATTTTGGTTTTGAATTCATTTTCTCCGTAAGGTCTAGAACTATATGGCGTTCGCATCATGAGCATTGGATACGTTTTTGTGGTATCTTTTGGAGTATAAATGGTGGTGTGCAATTTTATACCATCGCGCATGCCAATCATCACTTCTTTTTTGGTATAATTATCTTTTGCAAATGTCTCTTCAGATTGATCAACTTCTGAAGTTGCAATCGCTTGATGCTTGGTTTCACTACAGCTAGATAATCCTACGACAAATAAGACGATAAAAAGACAATGCTTAATCATATGTTTAATAATTTAAAGGTTAAAAGATGACTTAAAAAAAAACGACTCTATACCAAACCAGTATGTCAACTTCAACTAGTTATTGTTTAATAAATTTTAATGTTTGTAATTGCTCTCCTGATTTAATTTCAACAAAATATAAACCCGAATTATATTGAGATACATCTAATGAAACAAAAGTGTCGCGCGAGGTAAACGATGTAAGCGCTCTTCCATTTACATCTACAATAGTAAGTTCGCTATGGTGTTGCAATCCTTCAATAAGAACTTCTGATGTTGCAGGATTAGGATATAACTTTACTGAAAGATATTCTGAATCGTCAATAGACAAGGCATTTCCCGTAAACACTATTCTATTAATTACTGCACCATCACCTCCAATTGGCGTGAATGAAAAATAATCTTTAGTGCGTCCAACATGTTGCAGCTCAAAGGTTATATCACCTCCCAAATACGGATCTAAATCCACACTCACCGTAGTTAAAGGATCTTGATATCTTGTGGTAGGATTATAACTAGGACCATATTGTTCTCCATTAATGAGGATTCTAAACCATGAATTTGAAGGTGTAGAACTATAATGGTGTAATTGATTGAATGTAATATCTACACTACCGTCGGAAAGATGAGCTCCATCGATTTTAAACTTTAAACCTGTTAAAAAATCCGTATTCTCATTCCAAGCTTGAGTTTCCGTTGTAGCATCTCCTCCAACCCACTCTGCATTTGAGTCACGTTGATGAAGCACTAATCGATCATAAACAGAATAATTTACAAATTCTAATTTAGAAGATTCACTATGCATTACAGAAAACAAGTTAGTTTCTAATACGGCTTCGTCATTAAAATAATTATCGTAACCTGGTTCTAAATATTCAGGATCTGTGGACGCATATATTTTTGACCAAGGCGAATGAGACGTCTCACAACTATTACGAACAAAAAGCTTATACGATGTCGCTGCTGGTAATTCTGAAAACGTATAGCTTTCAGTATCCGCAGGTATATAATCTACGCTAGGATTTTCTTCAAATTCTGCGGCAACCACTTCATAGGCGCCATCAGCAGTGGCATCCCAATTTAACGCAATACTATTATTACTACTAATTGATGCTATATTAGTGATGACTTCGCAATCATTTTCTAATACTTGAATATTATCTAAATACGTTTTTCTAGTTGTAGATTTACTTACATTTTCAAGCTTAATAGTAATCAGTTCGCCAACAAATTGGGACAAATCTATTGAAGCGGTTTTAAAATCATTATCATCATAAGCTGCATTATAAATAAAATCTTCCGCAACACCTGTGTAAACATTATCGTCGGCATAGGCTTTTATTTTTACGCGTAAATACGCTTCAGCAGTTTGATTAATATCAAATTTAAGTATAGGATGAATTGCATTTTGAGTAAGATCGACATCTATTGAAAATGTTCTAATAAAATCTTGATTTTCTTCAAACGGATCACCGTAATCAACATAGTTCAGATATTGCGGATAGCCAGGACCATTAAGCATTAATCCCAAACTACTCTCATTGGCAGCTTCTGCATTAATCTCTACTCCGTAATTCGGTATTGCATAATCGCGTGCAAAATCAGATTCAAAATCAATAGTATATGGTAAACTTAAGGCATTTGGTCTGGTTTTAAAATAAAAACTACGATAACCAGTCGTCACACCAAAAGCATCACAGTCGGTTTTTACATTGACATAATAATCTTGTGAAGGCAACAAGTCAGACACTGAAAATGTAAGATCATTGGTTACAGTATAGGATTCAGGAATATCCTCACCAGCTTCAGTTATAACATATCTGTAATGATTTGCTTCTATATTTTCGTTAAGCGTGAATTCTGCCGTGGTATTTGTAACGTTGTCTATACTTGCAACAGAACTGGTTTGACAGACTTGCAGGTTTCCATCGAAACGCGTTTTTGCGAATGAATTTTGATACAATACTGAGGTTGATGTAGAACCATCATCAAAAGCTTCCGTAATACGAACTCTACTTCGGGTTGGTGGATTATTAAAATTTTCTGTGCCTTGCCACCCAAATAAAGCACTCGACGATTGTCCAGGATTTACATCCTCAACATCAATCACTAAATTATCGATGCCATTATAATTAAAAGACTCATCAAAAATAAGAATAAACTCATAAGCATTAGCGTAATACGTTGTAATTCCGATTTCGGTTAGATCTTCATCAGGAATAAATCCATCTCCAGATTCAAATTCTTCTTTGGTTGTATGACCAATTTTAAAAATTAAGTTGGTATTTGGCGTTGGTGACGTCGTTGTGTTTGAAAACGCGGTAAAAAACCGTAATCCAGTAATCTCACCATTAAATTTAATTTGCTCTGGATAATAAATGGTCTGTGTACGCGAAAATTTTGCTTGTGGCACATACGGTTGATTGGTATAGTCACCAGTACCACCGACAGTGACGTAACTTGTAGTCCTTAGTTGTGCGTTACAAATAGCTGCACATAACAAGGCAATGATTAAAAGAATATGTTTCATGATTGATGATTTTGGCGCAATTTAATAACTTAAATAAGGTAAAATTGTTAAAATTTAAGAGGCTTCAACGGATGTAAATTCAAATTTACCTCCATCAAACAAGCCTTTATCACTTAGTTTTAAAGCCGGAATAACCAACAGAGCCATAAATGACAAACTCATATAAGGTGCATGAAGTTTACTTCCCAATTGTTTGGCCATTTTATCGAGTTCTGAATATTTTTTCCCAATAAATTCGGCATTTTTATCACTCATAATTCCTGCAACAGGCAGTGCAACTACTTTCTGTTCTGTATCACTAACTGCACAAATTCCCCCTTCATTTTCTACTAATAAATTTACCGCTTTACATATAGCTTCATCAGAAACTCCGATAGCAATAATATTATGAGAATCGTGACCCACAGAACTTGCAATAGCTCCTTCTTTTAATCCGTAATTTTTAATGAATGCAATAGCAGGTTTATCATTTTTATAACGATTAACAACCGTCATTTTTAAAACATCTTTTTCAGTGTTAGACACCAGATTTCCATTTTCAATCTTAGAATCTACGATAATTTCATTGGTTACTAATTCCCCATCCAAACACTCAATCACTCTAATTTTCTTGGCGTCAGATTCAAATCTAAAATCTGAAACGTCTTTTTTATCGGTGTTGAAATTATTTAAATTCTGAAAATCTACATGCTTCACATGTGAAACTCCATTAGCAAATACCAACTCACCATTAATATAAGTTTCAAGCGTTTTAAAATCTTTTAAATCTTCAACAACGATACAATCTGCAGCATCTCCTACATTGAGCAATCCCACATCTAAATTGTAATGTTTCACTGGGTTTACACAAGCCGACTGCAAAACTTTAAATACATCAATTCCTTTAGCAACAGCTCTTGCACACAATTGATTAATGTGACCTAATAATAAATCGTCTGGATGTTTATCGTCACTACAAAACATCATATTCTCGTAATTCTCATCCAACAAACCAATTAAGGCTTCAAAGTTTTTAGCTGCACTACCCTCTCGGATAATCACTTTCATACCTTTTTGAAGTTTTTCTGCGCCTTCTTCGAACGTGAAACATTCGTGATCTGTAGAAATTCCCGCAGAAATATATTTTGTTAAATCATCGCCTCGTAAACCTGGTGCATGTCCATCTATGGGTTTATTATAGTGTTTTGCCCACTCTATTTTTTTAAGTACTTCTGCATCATCGTAAATGACTCCAGGATAATTCATCATTTCAGCTAAATACTTAATATCCGGATTTGCCATTAATGTCTTTATAGCATCGGAATCAATAACAGCGCCTGCAGATTCAAAACTTGTTGCTGGTACACAAGATGGTGCACCGAAATTAAATTTGAATGGTGTTTCTTTTCCGTTATTAATCATAAACTCAACACCTGCAACTCCAAGTACATTCGCAATTTCATGAGGATCCGACACTGTAGAAACTGTACCATGTTTTACAGCTATCTTAGCGAACTCACTTGGTACTAACATTGAGCTTTCTATATGAATATGTGCATCTACAAAACCTGGTAAGATGAAATGATTTTCGTCGCAATCTTTCTCTTCAATACTTGAAATTTTACCGTTTACAATAGTTACTTCTCCTTTAAAGATTCTGCTATTTGCTATGTCTACTATGTTTCCTTTTAGTTTCATAAATTCTATTTAAATTCCGTATTCATTGTGGAATGACAAATTATTTATATTCTATTTTTAAAATATTATTTGTGGCTTCTGTTATTTTAAAACGCTCATCATTTCGCATACCTACAATCCAAACTACTTTATCGTTAGAAGCGAGTAACCAAATATTTTCTTTTTCTATTAACGATAACTTTTCGTCTTTTAAATATTTACTAACTTTCTTTTTTCCTGTCATTCCTGATGGATAAAAGACATCTCCTTCTTTCCAAAGTCTTAATTCTAAAGGGAATTTTAAAGTGTCTTTATCTACGTAAATGACGTTTTTTGAGGTTTCTGAAATAACACTTTCACTTGTAAACGTAAGTTGCCCTATTGGTGTTTCAATATGGTAATCCGTTTCATTTATAAAAATTGAAACATTTTCCAGATCTAATTCAGGCAAATCGGCCAAAATTAAAAACTCGCGATGCTTTACTAAACGATGCGTATTTGAGCGAATTTGCTTTCCTGATTCCGCATCTAATAAATCAACAATATCATCCCATTGTGTAAAGCCATAGTTTTTAAACATTTCAAACAAATAAGCTTTTGAATTTTTTACTTTTTTAAATTCTGAAACCTTATAAGTAACACCTGTTTTATCACTATTTACTATAGCGCGTTTTTTAACCGCTCTTAAACTTTCTTCAACAATGTCTGCTGTATCATTAAGATAAGACGTTGTGCTCTGAAAACTTTCTAATAATTGTGGATTAATTTCTTTTAAAATGGGAACCACTTCATGGCGTAATTTATTCCTTAAATATTTTCTTGATGCATTACTGGCATCTTCGCGCCAAATAATGTTTTCCTTAGTCGCATACGCTTCAATTTGCACTCTTGAAAATGGTAACAATGGACGCACCACATTATCATTTTTTACAGGAATACCCGTTAATCCATTTAAACCCGTTCCTCTTGTAAAATTAATGAGGAAGGTTTCGAGGTTATCATCTGCGTGATGTGCTGTTAAAATATAATCGAATTTTAATTGTTGTGCCAATTCTTTAAACCAATCGTAACGCAATTCGCGAGCAGCCATCTGAATAGAACGCTTATTTTCATCAGCATAAGCTTGCGTATCAAAATTCTGAATAAATATTTCGACATCTAAAGCTTCGGCCAATTCTAGTACAAAATCTTCATCTTTATTACTTTCTTCTGCTCTTAAATTAAAATTACAATGTGCAAGTGAAAAATTCAGATTTAAATTTTTACATAAATATGCCAATACAACACTATCTATTCCACCCGAAATGGCAATGAGAAACTTGCTTTCCTTTAAAAACGAAAGATTTTTATTGATATGTATTTGGAAGTTGTTTTGCACATCTCAAAGGTATTCAATTTTATGGTTTCTATAAACGACTCTTTTAAAGTTGTTGCATGATGCTTCAGAAAAGCGTTGTTTTGAATACTAACAGTTTATATTTTACTAAAAATTACATATTATAAAATTGATGTTAAAGTGATAATTATCATACTCAAGTGATTCCCTTTTAATTAACTTTAAGGGAATTTAAAACAATTAGGTCATGAACGTATCAGAGAAATTAACAACCAATTCTGCACGAACTACCTTTGAAAAAAAGGTACTTTCTGCACTACCACATATACATCCTTACGTAAAACATAGAATTTATATTGCTGAAACTACAGGCATTTTACCCAAAAATATGTTTTCATCTAACGGTATTATAGACGAAAGTATTATTATTCTTTATGATAATGACTTTGATGTCGATGCTGAGCCTATGGCTATAAAACTAGAGCTTTTCAAAATTGTGGATCGTTATATGAATGTGCTATTTAAAAATGAAGCCTATCATAAAAACACGATTAGTACAGATGTTATTCTTAAAGAGGAATTATCGAAGCTTAATGAAGATTATACCATTGATGCTGACTATGATTTTATTCTAAACACAGAGTTGAATGATATTTCTTATCATCAAGATCTTAATGAAGGTTTACATTTATATTCGGATAAAGAAACATCAATTTTAAGTGCTTTTGAAGTTGAAGATTTATCTAAAAAACAATCGCCAGAAGTATTTGGTAAACTTTATAATTGGTTGCCATTTAATGTCTCTAACATTGTAGATTTATACATTTTTGGTAAATTAGATTTTGAATCTATTTCGAAAATTAAAAACATTGAACAAAAACGTGTTGAAGCCATTTTTGATAAAGTTAAGCGTACGTTTAGACGCCATATTTAGTTTAATATGCGCAGACTAAGAATTAACCTCCTAAAGCTTGGCGCATTGCTTTTGCCTTAATTAAACATTCTTCATATTCCTTAAGCGGATCGCTCTTTGCTGTAATTGCGCCACCTACAGAATAGGAAACATATTTTTTAGAGGCATTATAGAGAATGCTTCTTATAATCACATTAAAATCGAAATCACCATGTGGTGTAAAATAGCCAACTGAACCAGAATATAATCCACGTTTGGTTTCTTCGAGATTTTCGATAATTTTTAGAGCCGAGAGTTTTGGAACACCTGTCATACTTCCCATAGGGAACGTTGTTTTTATAATATCTACTGGATTGGTTTCTGATTTTACTTCAGATTGTATGGTAGAAATCATTTGATGGACTTGCAAAAACGAATGGACTTTGCACAATTCTTTTACTTCTACACTTCCTTTTGTAGCTGTGTGTGATAAATCATTACGCACCAAATCTACAATCATAATATTCTCACTTCGTTCTTTTTGGTCTTTTGATAAGTCTTCCGCGAGTTTTAGGTCTTCAGCTTGATTTATAGATCGTTTTGCTGTGCCTTTTATAGGTTGAGAAATTACAGTTGTTCCCTTCTTTTTAATATAACGTTCTGGTGACGCAGACATCATATATTTATCTTCAAACTTTAAAAAACTCGCAAATGGCGATTTAGAAATTTCATTGAGTTGTTTAAACGTTTCAATCGGATTTATTTCACTGTCTTCCGCATAAAACTCTTGACAAAAATTAGCTTCATAAATATCTCCTCTTTGAATATGAGCTATCATTTTATTAACTTTCTCAAAGTAGTCGTCTTTATGAATTCTTAGTTTTATTTTTATTGGATTATCGTTATGGGATTTCTCGCTTTCACTCGAAATGCTATTTGTTATAACTTCTAAATCATCCTCAATCTCATCATCAACCATTTTTAGATACTTGATTTCAACCTGATTATCTTTAAACAAAAAGAGCTTTTTAGGTTGAAAGAAATACAAATCAGGAAAATCTAAACCATCAAAATTTTTAGATTTTAAACGTTCTGTAGTATTTTTTAAATCGTAGGTTAAATAACCAAAAATCCAGTCTTTAGTTAGCGATTGGTATTCTTTTAGACGCTCAAAAGCATCAAAATAATCAGTTCGAATTGTTGTAAAAGCATCAACAGCCAACACAGCATCGTAATTGCTATACTGATCCTTATGGTTATTAGAATCTAACCAAACGACATCATCAAATTGCTGACTCCACAGCAGTACGTTTTGCTTAAATTTGTCAATGTTTTTTGGAAAATGAATTTGTGTTGCTCTCAATAGAAAAATAATTGGTGCAATTTACCTAAATTATAATTTGATAGAAAACAAATTCACTACCGAAGCTATTTCATTAAAAGTATAAGAATTGTATATTTCAGAAAAAATAAATTCAAATGCATAGTTTAAAAAACGACCTATTACAAATTAATATAAAATCTAAAGGAGCTGAGTTATGCAACATTACCTCAGTAAAAAATACCACAGAATTTATGTGGCAAGCTAATCCTGAAATTTGGGGAGGACATGCACCAAACTTATTTCCTATTATTGGCTGTATGAAAGATGACCACTACATCTACAATAATAAGGTATACCAAATGCCAAAGCACGGTTTTGTGAGACGCAGTGATGGTTTCAAAATTAAAAGCCAGACTGATTCTTGTATAACGTTTACTATAGCTTCAAATGACGAATTATATGAGTTTTATCCGTTTCTATTCGAATTAGATATCACTTACACGCTTTCAAAAAACACGTTAACTATTAAACATACTATGACCAATAAAGATGACAAAGCCCTTTATTTTTCATTAGGAGGTCATCCTGCTTTTAATTGTCCGCTTTCAGAAGATGAAAATTATACTGATTATTATTTAGAATTTGAAAAGCCTGAAAAAAGCCAGTCTTATTTATTAAATATGGCAAATGGTTTATTAACTAACAAAACGAAACCAGCATTTGCTGAAGGTAATAAAATTCATTTAAGACCCGATTTATTTAATGAAGATGCTTTAATTTTTAAAGATTTAGAGTCGCGAATTGTAACTTTAAAACATAAAACAAAAGGAAACGTCTTAACCGTAAATTTCAAAGATTTTAAACAATTAGGTATTTGGGCAAAACCAAACGCACCTTATGTTTGTATTGAGCCTTGGCTTGGTATTGCAGACAATGAAACTACAGATCAAAAGATTGAAACAAAAGAAGGCATTCTTAAATTAGATGCTAAAGGAACTTTTAATGCGAGTTATAGTATTGAAATTGAACAAAGCCATTTAGTTTAATTATCGCAGTGATTAAAACGCATCTTTTTTTACTTAAAAAAATATAATCAACCCTATTTATGAATTACCAAATCTTCAAAGCAAACATTATATTTCACCTACTTTTTACCTTTCTAATTTCAACTCAATTAACAACTGCACAAAATAATGATGAGTACTCGTTACTTTGGAAAATTGAAGGTAACAATTTAGAATCTCCATCTTACTTATTTGGAACCATGCATATAGATGATGCTAGAGTTTTTAACTTTAGTGATGCTGTAATGCCTGCGATAGAAAGCGTTGAGTATTTTGCTTTAGAAATTAATCCTGATTCTCTAATGCATGCTATTACAAATCTTAAATACGACATAACAGCAAACCAATATTTTAAAAACTTACTAGAACCCAATGATTATAAACGCTTATTAAAACGATTTAAAGACGTTAATAATGAGTCTCTAGAAGACTCTGAAATTATGAGTCCAGAAGCGATAATAAGCATGTTGATTCCTGACATTAATAAGGAAGACGACAAACCTACCTTTGTAGATTTACATCTTTTAGGTCACGCGAGAACCATGGGTAAAAAAATTGTAGGATTAGAAAATATAGATGACCAACTTAACTATTTTGATAAGCTTACAGATGAAAGAAAACGAAAAGAAATTTCAAGTAATCTAGATATTGATTTAGATAGTATCAATAGAACTAAGGAACAAATGACCACTATTTATGCAAGTGGTAGTTTAGATAAAATTGCTAAATTTATAGAAGACTTCGACGTTATTGATGATGTAATGATAGCACGTAACAAAGTTATGAGTAACAGTATCATAAACATCATGAAAAAAGGAAGTCTATTTGCAGGAGTTGGTGCAGCTCATTTAGTTGGCGAAGACAATGTTATTGCATTACTACAAAAAGAAGGTTATAGCGTTAGTGTTGCCAATGCAGAATTTACAGGGGTTGCAGACACTTATAAAATTGACAACTCAAAAGGACTTTGGCATAACTTTATAGATCAGGATTTGGGTTATTATCTTGAAATACCAAAAGCACCAAATTATGAGGAAGATTTTGACAAGTTTACCTTTTATGGTTATGGAGATATACAAACTACAACCACTTACCTATTTATGGCATTTGATTTAGGCTATACTATAGAGCAAACGCAAGCAGACACTTTTTTGGAAAACATGATTAGTAGTATATTACAAAGTCGTGATGCCGAAATTATTAGTAAACACAAAATGCCAGATACAGATAAAGATGCCTACACTGTGATTAGTAAATTACCAGGTGGTCTTAAAATGAAATCTAGATTTGTATTAAAAAATAGTCATTTCTATTATTTTTCTGCAGAAACACCTGCCAATCAAATTGAAGAAAATTATATCAGTAGGTTTTTAAATTCGATTACAATAGATGGTGTAGAAAAGAAAGCTTACATAAGCAACTGGCAAGAATTTAAAAGTGAACAAGGTGCTTTTTCAGTAGACATTCCTGTAGAAGCAAAAGATATATCTAGAGAATACCCAAATCCATTAGATCCAGAAGGAGAACCTTATTTTATGAATCTGTACATGGCAACAGATAACACTAATAAGAACAATTATTTAATTAGATATAATGATATGCCATCTGGTTATTATCTGCAAGATACAGAAGAAGCTTTTAAAGGAACTGAAACATCATTAACACAAACAGCTAAACTTATTTCTGAACCTAAAATCATTTATTTAGATGGCTTTGAAGGTCGCGAATATGAATTACTTCTAGCAGACAAATACCACTCTATTGCTAGAGTCTATTTTAGAGGTAATAGAACCTATTTGTTATTGGCTCAAAAACTTTCGGAGACCGAAAAAACAACAGTGAATAATTCATTTTTTGATAGCTTTACTTTGCTTCCTTATGCAGAACCAGAACTCAAAAGTTTTGAAGCTTCTAATAAAGATTTTAAAGCCGTGCTTTTTGATGACGTTACGGAATCAATAGACTCTACACGTCTAGTTGATTCTTATATTCTCGATTCTCATGATTTTTCTTCTAAGAACCCAACTACTGGAGGATTTTACCAATATGGCTATAGTAATTTAGAAAAATACTTTAAACTGATATCTTATAAAGAAATTTTAGAACTTTATAAGGAGAATTCTTTGGAGGCTAATGATAGTATTATTCACGAAAAATACTTTGTAAAAAATGGAGATTCTATAATACAGTTTTCTACTAAAAACAAATTAGATAAAAACACAAAGTCTCAAACGTTTAATAGAATTTGGCTCAACACTAATAGAATACAACTAGCTAAAGCTTTTGTTAACGATGAAGAAGTAAATTCTGGTATTACTGAGCAAATTTTTAATTCTATTAAGATGAAAGCTGTTCCATCTAAAACTACGCTTTCAGAATCTAAAGCTAAATATATTATTGAAGATTTAAAGTCTACTGATTCCATTATTTATAACAGAGCATTAGGTGCTTTTAATTATTATGAATTTAATGCTCAAGAATTACCCATCTTAAAAAAGGCTTTAAACTTTCCTTTCGCAGACGACAAAAGTGAGACTATAAAATCTAAGATCATTTATGAATTTACTTTAATTAATGACGAAGCGTCTTTAGAATTTCTTAAACTATATTATAACAAGCCTACAACATCAGACCTTTTAAAAACCGCTATTCTTGTTGCTATACCATCAATTGAATCAGAAAAATCATTAGCACTTTATAATGAATTACTTTTTTCTAATCCTCCTACAAAGGAAGAGGCTTATGATTATAATTTATTTCAACCCTTTAACGACTCTTTAAGTTATGCTTTAGAGAATTACGATAAGCTATTAACGCTTATGCCAAATCCTCAATATAGAAAAGACATCATTTACTTAGGTAAAAATATTTATGATTCAGAATTAGATACAGATAATATTGTAGAATTAAATTACAATAAGATTCTAGAATATCTCGCTACGGATTCTGAAGTGTATTTTAATCAAGCACTACCAGAAGACGGTATTGATAATTATGATTATACCTCTTACAATGTAATGGTTGCCTATTTACAAAGTATGAATACCATAAAGTCTAATGATAGTGTTAGCAATGCTATCACCTCTAAACTTATAAATGGTAAGGATGACAAATGGCTGAGACTATTGGCTATTACTGCAAGAGTTTTTAATAACCAAACGATTTCTGAATCGGTATTAAATACTTATTTAGAAGATAAATATTTTAGGTTTGAAATCATGGAAGCGCTATTTAAAATAAACAAATCAAAAGAAATAAACAAGAAATACCTTAAAGAGAAAGAATTCGCAAAACTATCTTTTTACAATTATGTAGGTGAAGATGGTGGTTATCCTGATGAGGTTATTATTTTGAAAAAAATTAAGAAAAACGATGCTGAATTTTATGCGGTGAAATTTCAATATAATGATGACGATGCAAATGAAACAGAATCATATATAGGTGTTGTTGGTCCCATTGAAAAAATATCTCAAAATTCTAAGCTTAAAATGTACGAGTCGCACACATATTGGGATGACTATAATGATGAATGGGAAACTAAAATAGAATCCCTAATTACAGATTTATAAGAGTTCTAGCATAGTTATTTATTAACAACTATCTTTGCAGCTTAAATATACAACGTGACTTTTCAAGATCTTAATTTAAATACACCTTTACATAACGCCTTAGACGATTTAGGCTTTACAACTCCAACTCCAATACAAGCAGAATCATTTAGTGTGGTTGCCTCTGGAAAAGATGTGGTAGGTATAGCACAAACAGGAACAGGTAAGACATTAGCTTACATGTTACCTATTTTAAGAAACCTTAAATATTCGCAACAAGAAAACCCAAGAGTACTTATTTTAGTACCTACTAGAGAACTTGTTGTACAAGTAGTTAGCGAGATTGAAAAATTCTCTAAATACATTAACAACCGTGTGTTAGGTGTCTATGGTGGTACTAATATTAATACACAAAAGCAAGCCGTTGCTCAAGGACAAGATATCATTGTTGCCACTCCTGGTCGTTTATATGATTTGGCTGTAAGTCGTGTTTTACAACTTAAATCAATTCAAAAATTAGTGATTGATGAGGTAGATGTAATGTTAGATTTAGGGTTTAGACATCAATTACTAAACATCTTTGATATCTTACCAGAACGTCGTCAAAACATCATGTACTCGGCTACAATGACAAAAGATGTTGATGATTTAATTACTGACTTTTTTAAGAACCCAAAAAAAATAGCCATTGCTGTTTCTGGTACTCCATTAGAAAATATTAAGCAAGAGCGTTTCGATGTGCCAAACTTTTATACTAAAGTAAATCTTTTAGAACATTTACTTAGAAATGAAGACGAGTTTTCAAAAGTCTTAATTTTTGTTGCTTACAAACGTATGGCAGATCGTTTGTTTGACCAATTAGAAGAATTATTTCCAAATGAATCTTGTGTTATTCACTCTAACAAAACACAAAATTATAGATTACGAAGTATAGAGCAATTTAGAGAAGGTGAAAACCGCTTATTAGTGGCTACAGACGTCATGGCTCGTGGTTTAGATATCGAAGGTGTATCTCATGTTATTAATTTTGATACTCCAGATTATCCTGAAAACTACATGCACAGAATTGGTAGAACTGGTCGTGCAGAAAAGGAAGGTCATACCATTTTATTTTCTACAGAAACTGAAAAAGAAGGTTTAGAACGTATTGAAGAATTAATGCAAATGAAAATTGAAACGCTTTCTATTCCTGAAAGTGTAGAAATTTCTACTGAATTAATCGAAGAAGAACGTCCACAAATTAGAGAACGAAACAATCCTATAAAACGTAGAGATGAAGACGCTCCTGGACCTGCTTTTCATGAAAAATCTGAAAAGAATTCTAAAGAAAATTTAGGTGGTTCTTACAAATTTAAAATTGCAGCAAAATATAAAAAGCCGAAAACTAGAGGTGATAAAAATTATAATAAACGTAATAAGAAATAAGCGCTTCTACTCTAGTTTTAATACGCATAGTTTCAATTAAGTATTGACCTAAAAAATAATTTTAGTAAAAAGACCTGTTAGATTTTTAAAATCTGACAGGTCTTTTTTAATTCTATTAAACTGAATTTTCTATTGTCCACCAGCAGCTTTCAATGAATCTAACTGACGTTGTAAAGCATTAATCTTATCTGAATTATCTTCTACTTTAGGGACAGCCATCATAGAATCTATTTCACGTTCTACAATATCTTCATCTTTTGGTTTTTCATTATAGAAGTAACCAATCCCTTCACTAGCTCTCCAAGCTTCATTAAGTTGATTATAAACTTCCTCGTCCCAAGTACTTGGATGCTTAACATCTATCCAAATAACATCTCTATATTCACTATCAATTAAAACTAAGTCTGGCGTTGCAGAACCGTCAAATTGTTGTGAATCTGAAGAACTGATAGAAGATATTGTACCTAAGAAAAACATACGCTTTCTACCTGCAATATTTTTTATATAAGGTCTAAACTCAACAGGTGTACTCGCACTCCAATCATATTCTTTTCGCGATTCTTTTACTTTTAAAGGCATGGCAGAAACACCTGCATAACCTTGTTTTTTAGACGCATGATCGTAATAGTATAATTTATCCGTTCCGTCTGCTGGAATAAAAACACTATAGCTTAAACTGGTACGTTCATTTCCTACAGGTTCTAAGCCAAACCAATGATACAAGCCATTATAAGCATTTGTATTTGAACCCGAAAAATTAAAATCCGTCACATAAGGTTGTTGATTTTGATCTTTTGGCATCAACGGAATTTTTACAGCTGTTTCCATATTCCAAGGTAATGGATCACTAAAACCACCTAAGAATTTTAACGATTCTGCTTCTAGCTGCGATACTTTTTCTGATAACGTATTTTGCTTTGTTAAAAACGGATAATTTTTAATCTCATCTGGACTTACATAAGTACCTTTCCCTATCGTAATACGTTCCATATAATCATTAAAATCATGCTCACCGTTTTCAATGATCATGACTCCTCCAAAACTAGGATAAGGAAAAAAGAAGCCTTTCCATTTTATTAAACTTACTACTTGAACCCATTGTCCAGAATCATTCTTCATGTAAAATGTATCACTAGGTTCATGATTAAATAGCATCCAAGGGTTAAAACGTTGCACAACGGCATTGTAAGTGTTTCTACTAAATTTTAAAGATTCACCAATGGAAAATGTGACATCGATTCTGTTTTCATTAGAAAAACGAGGAAATGGCGTTGTACTACTTACAGCAAATAACTCTTCTGTATTATCACTCATTTGTTGCATCACGTACTTTTCACTGGGCTGAATAGCCATCGTCCATTTATTATCTGTACCAATTCTTACTAAATGCGGCAAGGAAACATCTTTGGTTTCTCCAACACTTTCGTTAGCCATAGAAAATACATTTCTTAATGGTTGAATACGTTCATTTTGTGTTAAGGGTAATTCGTTTATTTCAACTTTATTCAGACTATTAAAAACATTATAGGTTTTCATATAATCGTACATTTTATAATGCCAACCAACGGTGTATAGAATTCCGAAGAAAATAATAAGCAATGCCAAAATACCTAAGCGACTGCCAACACTTGACGACTTTCTGAATTTACGTAAACCTAAGAATAAGATTAGTATACTCGTTAATAGTATAAAAATGTACTTACGTATAAATAATAAAACAGGCTGATAATCGTCTCTAAAAAAGAATAACAACACTAATATTAGCAATACCAAGGCTATTGTAATCCCTTTTTGCTTTCCTCCTTTGTTCCAATAATTTTTTATCATAGTATTTATTCCTGAGAAAGCAGGAATCTCCAAATTTTATTAATATTCATTTTTGTAAAAGTAAATATGAGATTCCTGCTTCCGCAGGAATTTGTTACATAAGACCCTTATCTTTCAATCGGTCACGTGCACTTTGTTTTTCTACTTCAGGTTCTGTTTTTATTTCTTTTTTAGCTTCTTCAACAACTTTTGGTTCTCTTGTTCTTAAATCTTCAATAAAATCTTTTCCTTTTTCTACAACATCATCAAACTTATCTTCTAAAGAATCACTTTGTTCTTCAATAACTTCTGAAGATTTAATTACAAAACTAGCAATGTAAGTTCCTATAAGTGTTCCTACTGCAAAAGACGCAAATGCTGAAACTCCATTGTAACTACTAAACACAGCAATAGGTGTTAAAAATTCAATTACTAAAGCCGCAACCAAAACCAAACTAACCACAAAAATAATCCGTGGTAAAAGTGATCGTTGGTAAACAAATCCTTTTGGATTATCAGGACTCATTTGCAGCTCTTTGCTGTTTACTATTTTATTTAAAAACCGATATGCTCCGTTTCCATTGGATTCTCTCCAATACAGAAATATACCAAATAAAATGGCTGCGATAAATATGACTAGTTCTATTCCCATGGTTTAAAAATTTTATAGTTAAAAGTATGAAACACGACATTTAGCGATCGTAAATTCATGTTTACTTACAACTTTAATTATTGTTTTATTTTATTCTATTTCAGAATGCTATAATTCCGCACAACGTATGGAATCACAGCCTTTATAAAATTAGTCTAAAAAACTTAGATATTGTTACGGATTCTTTCAATTACCCAATCCTTAAAAGAATCTTCCCAAGTCTCGTAATTCTTGTAAAACTGTTCTTTATCGTACCAATACAAAAATAATACATCTTTGGGTGCTATGTTAATGAGTAATTTATGTATTAAATCGCGATGCGCAGAGGACAACGATGAGTGTGGCTGATGCAACGCAAAATAGAAAGATTGATCTAAAATATCTTCAATTTTATAGGCATTACTTCGTTCTAATTTTTCGAGATATATCTCAACTCCCATCACTTGTTTTCTAGCCTTAATATCTATTTTATTTAAGTAACTTTTAAAAAGTACATTATCTGATAATATATCATTAATAGGATGTTCTGTATCTTTTAAAAACTGTGCTAATTCAAACTTTTTTACTCTTTCGTAATTTGATGTTTTAACTATTTGCTCTAAATCACATTCTATAATAATATGATCTTTTAATTTATCTATTAATTCGGGCTGAGCGATATGATAAATTAATATATCGTGAATGGTATCTTTTATGGCTTCTTTATAAGCTTCTTTATCTTCAAAAACGATGATTGGTTTTATAAAATCACGAAGTAAATACACACCTTTAAAAGCTCTTGTGTAAAATGAACTGGTTGAATAGTTTAAAGCATGTAATCCTAAATCTCTTTCACGCAAATCGCCATACGTCTTAGCCGATTCTAGTAATTGTGCCTGAATGCCTTCGTCTATAAAATTATTGTCTCTTCTAAATTTATCGACGAGTTTTAATTGTTTTTTTTGAATTTGCTCAAGATTATCTATAAGTCTGAACGTAATATTAATTGTATCGTATTTTAGAATATCTAAAGGTTCGTAAAACACATCTATATTCTGATCGAAATCTATACAAATGGCAGAATCTCTTGTAATATCATTGATTTTCTGTCCATGCGTTCTAAACACATGTTGCATCATGTCTTTATCGAAAGAATGAAAAGGCAAATACACAGGTTTTCCTTTTTGTAATGGTGAAATAATGATACCATGCGGATTAGCATCTCCATGATTTAAGTAATGCATGTTGCTTTTCTCTTCTGCAACCTCAGGACTCCAACCTACTCCATCGATATAAAATGAGGTGAGTTTTGTCTCCTTAAAGCCTAAAGTTTTTAAGCATTTGTTGTAACGCTCTACTAGTTTCCCACTTATTGGAATGAGCTCGCTTCTGTATAGGTTTGCTTGTTTTAGTTTTTGCATCTTGTTGCCGCGAAAGCGGTAATCTCATTATTTGTAATTAAATCTCTCAAAAAATCATTAATAGTTTTTAAAACTATTTCTCATCAAACACCATTTGTTTTATTTGATTTTCTTTTTTTGTTTCATCAAATTTCTGCCTACGCAGGAATTAGTAAATTATTAATCTGAGCATATTGCAATAACATAATTGTTTTTGCATCAATAATCTCCTCTGTTTTTATCATTTCTATAGCCTTAGAAAATGGTAGTTCTAAAACTTCAATTTCTTCGTTTTCACTTTCTAATCCTCCTCCATCATTAACTTGCATTGTATCACTATATTCTGCTACAAATAAATACATTTTTTCAGTTAAAGCTCCTGGTGATGTATAAGCCGATAATACTTGCTTAGCATTATTAATTTTGTAACCCACTTCTTCTTCTGTTTCTCTAATTATAGTTTCTAAAGCACCATCATTATTATCAATTGCTCCTGCACAAACCTCAATAGACATGCCTTCTTGTGGATTTTGTTCATAAATTGGCATTCTAAACTGTTTAGTTAAAATCACAGAACCTTTCTTGGGGTTATACAATAAAATTGCTGCTCCATTTCCACGATTATAACATTCTCTAGACACTGATTTCCACTCATCATTTTTGAATTGATAATCGTAATCGATTCTATCTAATTTTGCCCATTCTTTTGAGAGGGTTGTTTTTTTTATGTTTTTTAGGTTGTTCATTTTTTTTGCCACTAAGCAGTAATCTTAATTATTATAAAATTGAATTAAGCTTTAAATCTTCTTAATTATGAGATTCCTGGTCACGCCTTCCTCGCTCTGTCGGAATGACAAAAACGTAATACTTTTTCATTTAATCTCTATTTCCAAACAACTCTCGAGCCTTACTATCAATATTCATTTGATTTACTCTAGAATCTACTTTACGTTTAAAATCTGTATCTGCAATGGTTGCTACGTTGTCTAAATATCTAATTACTTCTTGTCGTCTAATATCTGAAAAATTTAAACCTTTCATATTAGACTTCATTAATTCTTGAAGCATGTTGAATTTAGTTTCGTAATCCTTTTTAAAATACGTTTCAGGGTTTTCGAACCAATCTTGTTCTAAATCAAAATCCGTAAGTCGTAATGAAATTGCAGACTGAATGTTTCTAACATCTCTTGAAGAGAAAAATGGAAATATTTTCTGAATCTCTTTATATAGTGCAGCATAAAACATGTGATCGTTATTTTGATGTAATTTTTCAATTTTATCAAACGTATCATGCACTCTTGCTTCCGACGGATTTTCAATAGCATTAAGAATTTCTCCCATACTATTGGCTAAACCTTGATCTGATAAATATTTATAAACCTCAGGATCATTCATATTTACAAAATCAGGCATTGTGTCTTGCAACTTCTTCCACCAAATGTAATCTTGATCAACAAAATCGTGTTCCGTGCGTGCACCATCAATTTTAAATCTACCTTGTACTCTAGAAATTACAGCCTTATCTAACATTTCTGGTAAGTTGGTAAATAACCCAATAGAACTGTTACCATAATTTACAGCATAAGCACCTTCTGTATATCTTAAAAACACACCAATCACTTCTTTTACACCTGCAGAAACACCTTGCGATGTTCGTTCTTGTAAATTATTTTCGGCATCATCAATTGGTGCAAAAATTAATTTTGTAGGATCTTGCAAAGGCTTCATCCATTCTACCATTTTTTCGGCAGAACCACCTTGAAACGTACTAATCAACGTATCTGGCATTGGGTGAAATAAAAATGGAATATCAAGATTGTCTGAATGTTCTTTTAAACGAGTTGCAATAGCAGCAATTAACATACTCTTTCCTGTACCAGGAATTCCGTAACCCATAAAAACAGGCATAAATCCACCTAATTCTTGAAATGGATTCTTCTTTGCGTCTATATCATAACTCAGCAAACGTTCCGTTAAACGACGTCCAAAATGCTTAGCATCTTTGTTACCTACAATTTGCTCAAACTGAATTTTATTAAACTCAATACTCTTTGCACTTCCTGAAAAAGAATTCTCCCAACCTGAAACTGCAAACTCTGAATTTTCTAATTTGTACGTTCTATCTACAATAGATTCAGTGTATTCTAAGTTGCTTTTTCTAAGTTGAATTTCGTCAATTAAGGCTTCAAAATAAACCACTGTAAAATCAATAACATCTTTATCTGATTTTACAATTTCAGGATGCCCTAAATACTTATCGTAATAAAACAACTGACAAGAAATTCCTTTCAAAGGTGTTAATAAAGAGACTTCCGGAATGCCTGCAAATTTTTGCTTCATCACTGATAAATCATCTGAAGCATGTGGTTTTAAATCGTGTAAAATTTTATAAGCTGCAGAAAACAACATAAAAGCTGTTGATGTATGCATTTTACTTTCGTATTCACGTTTCCCAGAACTATCTAATGCCGATTTATTTTCACTCAACGTAGATAAACCTGAAGCATCATAATAGGAATCTTTAATCCAGATACCTAAAGTTAACGCTTCTTGAACCGCATATAAGGTCTGATTTAAATAAATAGGAAGTGCAACCGATTCTGGTAACAAACGTTTCTTTAAAGCCAAAATGGTTTTAGATACCGAAGTGACATTAACGTTACTTCCATTGTTTGCTCTAGACAGATATAATAGAATTGATTCGTCTTTAGCGTCAGCATCTTTATTTTTTGCACGCTGACTTTGTTCCCATTGAATGGATTTAAGGTACGTTGTTGCTTCATCACGAAGCATATCTAATTCGTTTTGTTTTATAGGGAAAGTTGAGTTGTGTTCCATGCTATTTTATAATTAAAAATTATATATCAATCTTACTAAAGTTTGAAACTTTGACTAAAAATCAAAAGCGTCAAAATCATCTTTGTAGATTGTTTTTACTTTTTGCCTAAGACTATCATTATAGAATGTATCTTTCTTAGGGAAACTCCCATTAGTTTTTTGATATGCAATTAAATCTGTATTTGAAATATCGAATACATCTACTAAATCTTTAATGTTTTCTTTATTTTCATAATTATTAGATTGCCTGCGCTTTGCGAGATTAATACTAGACTCAAATCCTAATTTTTGACTAAGTTCTGGTAATCTAACAGACATATTTTCTAAATGAATGACTTCATCTAATTTAACATCTTTTAAAATATAGGTTTGTCCTCTCCAATGCGAATTGACTTTCTCTAAATCATGATTCAATAAATAATCTACAAATTGAGAAAACGTTATTTGATAGTTTCCTTTAGGATCCTTTGAATTAACTTCTTTAAGTACTTTACGTACCCAAGATTTCTTCAGGTCTTTTCCACAAAACTTATCTACATAACCACTAACCAAACGATCATAAGGATTTCTTACAACCGCTATTTTATAAAATGAAGCATCATTAATATGCTTTTTAATTTTACCTTTTGTTCTTGATCTGTAAATTTTTATAAACTTTCTTAAAAATGAATTTAAGTTTTTTAACTTATCTAAGTCATGATCTAAAAAACTATACTTGTACCATTTAAGCCCAAATACAAATCCATAATTTGTAAACATTTGGGAAGAGTTGGAAAATGTATTTTCTAAATTTAAAGAATCTAAAAACCAACTTTTTAATGTGGTACCTCCGCATTTTGCATTCGTAAAAAGAATAAATTTTTTATTGATATTAATTAAAGGAAATGGTTTTTTTAAAGTTCCCAAAGGCAAATTATTTATTTTAGTTTATTATTTCTTAATTTCTAGTTCTGACACCTGAATTGGACTTAGAGCCAACTTATTCATAATTTCTGGTGTTTTATTATATAACATTTGAATAATACGATGTGGTGCAAAAATGTAACGTTCTCTATAAACTGCATCCCAACGTTGAAACGTTTGTTTACTAAAAAAACTACCTTCTTTAAATTCGCTACTCGATTTTAATTCATCTACCTTAAGAGATATTGCATACGATTCTAAAGGCACTTCCTTATGAGCTATACTTTGTAAAATAGCATGTGTTACTTTGTTTTCATCTTTAGCAAATACATTATGAATTGGTCCTAAATCTGCACGTCTTATTCGTTTTGGAAAGACTTTTGGTAAACGCTTGTCTATGGCATAAGCCATAGTATCTAAATTCATGTCGCGATCTGCTACGTTTTTTAGAACGGAATAAATTTCGTCTTTATAACCTTGTACATCTTTACCATCGTAATTAAAATACATATAGCAAATGTATGGTCTATTGTGAGAGACATCATAGAAACTCCAACTCACTAAATACTCCTCTTCTGCACCTTCTGGTGCTGGTATAATTTTACCTTGAACAAATCGGTTGAAAATAAATTCTTTCTTCGCAGATGTATAATAAACAATTGAGGCTGCTTGAAAAAGTTTACGTTTAGAAATTGGCTCTTTTTTTCGCATTAACGTGTCTAGAAACTCATCCTTTAATTCTTCCGTGCTGGTTAGTTTTCCTAAATATTCTTTGCGTAATTCTAAATCGTTAAAAAGATATCTAAATTCTAAATAATTTGGAAAACTAGAATCGGTTAAATCCACCTTCATGTTTTCCTCATCATCATACATGTATTTTACACGCATGGCTTCAATAGAATACAATAACAAATCACTGTATTGCTTAAAGAGAAGTACTTCTTGTTGGCTTAAAATGTGTTTTTGTTGAACAGCAACTATTAATTCTTTCAATGTAAAATCTATCATTTTGTGATAAAAAACATATTGATCTTTGGAATCTAAAATTGCGGAATCTAAAGGTGTTACAATCATCTAAGTAGGCAGTTGGCAGTATTTAATTTGTTATAGATACATTCATTTAAAGATTATATTTTTCTTCACATACATGAATCTCAGAAACGATTTTTTCACCGTTATACCCATAACTGAATTCTGTCTTGGTATGACACTCTTTATGATCATTAGTATTTCTAATTATTATAAATGTTATAATTGAAAATAGTATTGATAGTGTTGAAAAAACAGTCATTCTTTTCATAATTAAACTTTGAGTAAATGCGTTAAGGATTGAACGGTTTGTTTGAGCTCCTCGCAGAGAGCGAGTAGTGAAAGCCTGACCTACTTTTGCTAATAAAAGCAAAAGTAGGAAACGCCATCATTTAATTATCCTAACATATCATCTTCAGTAGATGCTGGTTTTGGCTCACTAGCAGGTTTTTCTGCTGTATCACCTGAAGGTGCGTTTGCATCTGCTGCGTAGTAATCTTCAAAAATTTCTTTCATATCGATGCCGTAACGTTCTGCAAAATTCTTTTGAATAGACTTATCTTTTTCACGAATTTCACTTAAAGCCTCTGCATAACTTCCGTAAACACCTTGCATTACTTTTTCGTGCACTGGAATATTATCCATCATTTCTTGACGTGCACGAGCACTTGCCGTATGCATCGATGCTAAAGTTGCTCCAATGTGCTCATCCGTTTTAACACCTAAATGTTCTAAGATAGCAGCAAATTCTTGATCTGTACGTGCTTTTAAAGCCACAACATAACCATCGTAATACTTAAGACGCTCGTCTGTATCAGACTTTAATTTAGCTCGATGCGTTTGTAAATTACTACGTAAAGAGGTTAATACTTTAATTGTTAAATTATGCTTATGCACAAAACTATCTTTTGAAGCGGCTAACGTTGTGTAAGCATTTTTAAGACCTTCTAACTCTTCTACTTTTTGCTCTAAAGTGGTTACTTTACTTAAAGCATCAGAATAATCGGTGGATTGTTTATCGGATACTTCTTCTAAAGCCTGACGTGCTTGTTTTAATAAAGCATATTGCGTTTCTAGCTTATCCTCTACTTCTTTTTTCTTCTGAAGTGCTTTTGTATGATTATTAGAAGCATCTACAATAGCCGTTTTAAGACTTTCTTCTACTTCTTTAATTTCTACTTCTCTATCTTTTAAACGTTTGATCGCAGCCTGACTTTTAAATGATAATTCATTTAATAAAGTTTGTATGTCTGCCGTCTCAATACGTTGTTGAAACATCGCTTTTGCTTCATTATCTGCAGCATCACGTGTTTTCTGTGCATTTTTAAGTTCTGCTTCTGCATCACTAATTTTGCTTTTTCTTCCCCAAAGGTTATTCCACCATGTGTCTGGTTTATTATTAGCATCTTCAAGTTCTACTTTAGCGCGCTCTAAACGTTTAATTGCATCGTCTATCACTTTTTGCTCTGAAGCGTTTAATGCCGAAAAACCTTCGAACATAATTCCTACTTCATCTTGGTAGTCCGTTAAGTCTTTAATTGCATCTAATAAGGTAGAACGGTCCTTTTCTGCCATATCTACAACATTATCTAATGTTGCGTTAAGTATTTTCTGACGACTTTCGGGATCATCTTCTTGGGCAAGCTTAGACTTCATTTGGTCTATGGCTTTTCCCCAATTTACATCGACTTTCTCAGTTTTTTCGTTGGAATTTGTTTCTAATAAATCAAAATCATCAGACATATTGTATAGTGTTATTAAGTTGGACATTTATAGGTTAACAATTTCGGTAAATTTTTAGGACTACAAAAATTTTACTTACTAAAATATAAGTAGCTAAATAACTTAAATTGTTACACCGTTTTTGATTAAAACTTAACCTTATTAGATTATTCTTGAGAAAAGATGCTATGAATTTTGATATTTCATGGTTTTATTTCGATATTTTTTGAGTAAAATTAAAATCACAAAAAAGTCCATTTACACTGATAAATACAGCGTTTCATCGGATTTAGTAATCGGTTAGTCGGTAAAATTGACAAAAAAATATGATAATTATATTATTATTAAGCACTTAACGTAATCATTTTTTATATCTTAGCAGTATCGAACCCCATTCTAACGAAGTGAATTATGATTAACAATCTGTTTTCCCAAGCTTTGATTGTGACAACAACACAACTTACCATGATCTTAATTGCTGTAGCAGTTATTTTCACAATTTTTATTTTAATAGCAATTATTAAAATGTATAAACTTAAAGCAGAGAATAAAAAACTGATGCAAACTAACGCATTTACAGACTACGAAGAATCTGGTGAAGAACTTTCTAGTGGACACCTTTATGGCGATCATTAATAAATGATTATGAGTTTTATATTATTAATTCCGTTCTTCATTTTTCTTATAGCATTTATTATTTTTAGTAAACGTGATTTATACGCACATGAGCATGAGGCTTCTTTCAATGAAGAAATAGAGAATTTTAACGCAAACTTTAAAGCACTAGAAAACTTAGAAATAAAAAATAACTATCACATAAATAATAATCATATTTATAATAACGAATAAAAAAAGCCAGCAAATTGCTGGCTTTTTTTTATTTTAATACTATTAGTAAACTTATCTTACTAATTTTCTATACTTAATTCGTTTTGGCATTAAATCACCACCCAAACGTTTCTTCTTATTTTCTTCGTATTCACTAAAACCTCCTTCAAAGAAATAAACTTGAGAATCTCCCTCAAAAGCTAAAATATGTGTACATATTCTATCTAAGAACCATCTATCGTGACTAATTACAACAGCACAACCTGCGAAGTTTTCCAAACCTTCTTCTAGCGCTCTTAATGTATTAACATCCAAATCGTTAGTAGGCTCATCTAAAAGTAATACATTACCTTCTTCTTTAAGTGTCATTGCAAGGTGTAAGCGGTTACGCTCACCACCAGAAAGTAGTTTTACCTTTTTATTTTGCTCACCTCCAGAGAAATTAAATCGGCTTAAATAGGCTCTAGAATTCACTTCCTTTCCTCCCATCATTACCAATTCTTGCTCGTCACTAAAGTTTTGCCAAATGGTTTTTTCTGGATCTATATTAGAGTGTTTCTGATCTACGTATGCAATTTTTGCTGTCTCTCCGACTTTAAATTCACCTTTATCAGATTTCTCTTCTCCCATTATCATTCTGAATATGGTCGTTTTACCAGCACCGTTCGGCCCAATAACACCTACAATTCCTGCTTGTGGAAGATTAAAGTTTAAATCGTCATATAACAATTTATCATCATAACCTTTTGCAACACCAACGGCTTCTATGACATTGGTTCCTAAACGTGGACCATTAGGAATATAGATTTCCAGCTTCTCATCGAGTTGCTTTTGATCTTGACTCATTAACTTATCATAGTTCTTCAAACGTGCCTTTTGCTTGGTTTGACGACCTTTAGCTCCTTGACGTACCCAATCTAGCTCTCGCTCTAAAGTTTTTTGACGCTTTGATGCGACTTTACTTTCTTGAGCCATACGTGTAGACTTTTGATCTAACCAAGATGAGTAATTTCCTTTCCAAGGAATACCTTCACCTCTATCCAATTCTAAAATCCAACCTGCAACATTATCCAAGAAGTACCTATCGTGCGTTACAGCAATTACAGTTCCTTTGTATTGTGCTAAATGGTGCTCTAACCAATGTACAGATTCTGCATCTAAGTGGTTAGTTGGCTCATCTAATAATAAAACATCTGGTTCTTGTAATAACAAACGACATAAAGCAACACGACGACGCTCACCACCAGAAAGTACTCCTATTTTTTTATCGCCATCTGGAGTACGTAAAGCATCCATTGCTATTTCAAGTTTGGTATCTAATTCCCAGGCACCTGCAGCATCTATCTGATCTTGAAGTTCTGCCTGTCGATTCATTAGCTTTTCCATTTTATCGGCATCACTATAAACCTCTTCTAAACCAAACTGATCATTGATACTGTTATATTCATCTAATATCGCAACCGTTTCCGCAGCACCTTCTCTAACGATTTCCATAACCGTTTTGTCATCATCTAACTTTGGTTCTTGTTCTAAATAACCTACAGAATAACCTGGTTGAAATGTTACATCTCCTTGAAAATTAGTATCGACTCCTGCTATAATCTTTAATAATGTTGATTTACCAGAACCATTAAGACCTAAAATTCCAATCTTAGCTCCGTAAAAGAAACTTAAATATATATTTTTTAATACTGGAGTATTTGCTCCAGGAAAGGTCTTTGTTAGACCTGACATTGCGAAAATTACTTTTTTATCGTCACTCATAATTTTTTGTTGTTTGTTGAAAGATTAAGTATTAGTTTGATTTTCAATACGACTTACATTCGGCCTTTTAAAGCATTAAAAACCCATGCAATGCAATAGAATCCACCACCAACAGCAGCAAAACCCCAACCCGCAACATCATCGTATCTAAATGCTCCCAAGGCAATCAATCCACATCCTACAAATACCATTATCCATGTAGCCCAAGCTAATACTGTATTCTTATTCATTGCCATAGTCAATCTTAATTTTTAATAGTTAGTTAGAATACAAATATCGCATTTTTAATAAAAAAAGCATCACTATTTGTGATGCTTCTAAGATAAAATTGTTTCGAAAACTATAAATTAAGCATTGGAACTTCAATAAATAATAATTCGCTATTAGTTATAGACGTTATTTTGAAACTATTGACTTCTGAAATACCAATGGCATCTCTAGCTTCTAAAGTTGTTTCTTCAATTTCAGTAGCACCTATAATAGCCATCACATAAACTCCATGATTCTGACTTTTTAAATCGTATTTAAACGTTTCTCCTTTTAACAAATCTATTCGTGATAGTTTTGCGTCTTGGTGAATTTTCAAACTTTGATTATCCTTATCTTCAAATGACGTAACTAAAGTTTGAAGCTGTCCTTTTCGCCCTTCAGCATTAAACATTTTTTGATCGTAACGCGGTTTCACATTTCTTTTGTCAGGAATCACCCAAATTTGAAATAAACTTAAATGCTCATCAACAGATCCGTTAATTTCAGAATGCTGAACTCCTGTTCCTGCTGACATCACTTGTACTTCACCTGGAAGTACAGCTTGCCAATCGTCGGTCATATTATCACGATGCTTTAAAACACCTTGCAATGGAATAGTTATAATCTCCATATTATCATGAGGATGTGTGCCAAATCCCATTTTTGGTGCTATAATATCATCATTTAAGACTCTTAATGCTCCAAAATGTACACGTTCAGGATTGTTCCAACTGGCAAAACTAAAGGAATGATTGGCTTGTAACCACCCATGATCTGCAAATCCTCTACTGTCTGCTTTATGTATTACTTTCTTCATGATTATTTACCTTTATTTAATTCTACTAGCGCATTTTATCCAATAAATTGCTTAATTGTTCCGCTTCAGATTCACTTAAATTTTCAACTAATTCTTTATTCATATCACTCGGAATGGTGTTTAACAAATCCAATCCTTGTTTAGTGATTTCAATTTTAACCACACGTCTATCGTGTTCTGATGGTAAACGTTTAATTAAATCTTTAGCACATAGTTTATCCATTAATCGTGTGGCATTCGGCGAACGTTCTAACATTCTATCCTTAATAGTCTGCACTTTTAAAGGCTCGTTTGCTCCTCTTAAAATTCTTAAAATATTATATTGCTGCTGCGAAATCCCAAAACCTTTAAAAGATTCATTTTGGCTACTCGTAATCCAATTTGCGGTATAAATAATATTTAGAAGTGCTTTGATTTTGTGATTTTCGAATTTAGAATTTATGTCTTTAGATATGTCTCCCATGTTTAATAGTCTTAAAATTCTATTTACGCTTTGATGTCATCGTATTGATCTGTTTTACCAAATACTTTAGCTACATAAGGACAACTAGCAGTTGCTTTTAATTTGTTTTCTCTTGCATAACCTACAACAGCTTCAATTAATTTCTGACCAAGATTTTGACCTCTGTAATTAGGATTAACCTCTGTATGATTAATATCGATGAGAGCTTCATTAACATAAGTATACGCGATTTCACCAATCTCTTTGTTATTATCTAGAAGGTAAAATCTATTTCTATTATTTGATTCTTCGTGTTTTAATTCCATAATTATAGACTGTCTTTAAATAGTTTTACTTTATTTAATAATTCAGAATCTAATGTTTCGTTAGTAATTTTACCTTCAGAGAAATTATCGTAAAATGAAGGCAAAGAAAATTGTGCTACAATATTGGCATCATGCCTTGGAAAACGATCAGATGCCATTTCTAAAACAGATGCTCCACCTCTAACTCCAGGTGACGTTGCCATAAGTAGTAAGGGGTTATTTAAAAACGTTTTTTGCTCTACTCTCGAAGCCCAATCAAAGACATTCTTGAAAGCTGTTGTATAAGCTCCGTTATGCTCTGCCAAAGAAATTATAAAACCATCTGCACTTTTTAAGTGATTTACAAAATCTACAGCCTGCTTAGGAAACCCTAAAGCGGTTTCTCTATCAGAACTATAAATTGGCATTTCAAAATCGTTTAAATCTAATATAGTTACCGTTACACCATCTACTAATTGTGACGCATAAGTGGCTAATTGTTTATTTATGGAAGTACTACTATTACTTCCGCCAAATGCTATAATATGTTTCATATACGTATAAATTTAGTTGATCTTTTTATAAAAAATATAGGATATGATTAATGAAGTAAATGCTATTACGACTGCCATTTGCCCTCCATCTCCAATCATATAATGTGCAAAAAAGGCTAAAATAAAAGCAAAAAACAAACCTGAATACGCCCATTCCTTTAACGTTTTAAGACCTGGTGACCAAAGTACAATCAATGCTAATATTTTAGCAATAGCGTAAGGGTAAATTATATAAGCTGGGTACCCAAAACCCGTGAACATTTTCGCAACCATGTCGTGCTTAAAAAAATACATGTTTACAGAAAACAACAATATTAGCGTTAACAATCCTGTAGCTACATAATAGATTATTTTGTTTTTTTTCATTTTTAGTTTGATTTATTTCAAGCAAATGTAGCGCAAAACAATTTATTTACCAAGGAAAATAATTCCATGTTATATTATTTTGCAAAACATTCACTTTCCAAACATCATTTCGTTTCGTAAATTCGTGCAAAACAATTTTGCTCAATGGATATCAAATTCAACATAAACGAAGACCATAATAAACTTCTACTTTCCGATTTAAAAAAACGTTTAGTTAAAGTTAAATTAGGTGGTGGTGAAAAAAGTATTGAAAAACATAAATCTAAAGGTAAAATGACAGCACGTGAGCGTGTGGACTATCTTTTGGATCCTAAAGCTAAATCTATAGAGATAGGTGCTTTTGCAGGAGACGGTATGTACGAACAATATGGAGGTTGCCCATCTGGAGGTGTGGTTGTAAAAATGGGTTATGTAAAAGGAAAGCAGTGTATTGTTGTTGCTAATGATGCCACAGTGAAGGCTGGAGCGTGGTTTCCTATTACAGGAAAAAAGAATTTGCGTGCTCAAGAAATAGCGATAGAAAACCGTTTGCCAATTATCTATTTGGTAGATAGTGCTGGAGTTTTTCTACCAATGCAAGATGAAATTTTCCCAGACAAAGAACACTTTGGACGTATTTTTAGAAACAACGCTGTAATGAGCAGTATGGGAATTACCCAAATTGCGGCTATTATGGGAAGTTGTGTGGCTGGTGGAGCGTATTTACCTATTATGAGTGACGAAGCTATAATTGTAGATAAAACGGCTAGTATTTTCTTAGCTGGAAGTTACCTCGTAAAAGCTGCTATTGGAGAATCTATAGATAATGAAACTTTAGGTGGTGCAACAACACATTGCGAAATTTCTGGTGTTACAGATTACAAAGCTAAAGATGATAAAGATGCGTTAGACAAAATAAAATCTATAGTTGATAAGATTGGTGATTTTGATAAAGCCGGGTATAATAGAGCTGAATCTAAAAAACCAATAGAAAACCCTGAAGATATATTTGGTATTCTTCCAAAAAGTCGTGCTGACCAATACGATATGAAAGAGATCATAAAACGTTTGGTTGATAATTCTGAATTTGACGAATACAAAGAAGATTATGGTAAAACAATTATAACGGCTTATGCCAGAATTGAAGGCTGGGCTGTTGGAATTATAGCTAACCAAAGAAAACTAGTGAAAAACGCAAAAGGTGAAATGCAATTTGGTGGTGTTATTTATAATGACTCAGCAGATAAGGCTACTCGTTTTATTGCGAATTGCAATCAGAAGAAAATTCCTTTGGTTTTCTTACAAGATGTGACAGGTTTTATGGTTGGTAGTAAATCTGAACACTCAGGAATTATTAAAGATGGAGCAAAAATGGTGAATGCCGTTAGTAATTCTGTAGTACCAAAATTTACAATCATATTAGGAAATAGTTATGGAGCAGGAAATTATGCGATGTGCGGAAAAGCATATGATCCTAGATTAATTGCTGCTTGGCCAAGTGCCGAACTTGCAGTAATGAGCGGAAATTCTGCCGCCAAAGTTTTGGCACAGATTGAAACCGCTTCGCTTAAAAAGAAAGGAGAAACAATTACCAAAGAGAAAGAAGAAGAATTATTTAATAAGATTAAATCGCGTTACGATGACCAAGTCTCTCCTTATTATGCTGCTTCTCGCATTTGGACTGATGGTGTAATAAATCCTTTAGATACAAGAACTTGGATTTCTATGGGAATTGAAGCTGCTAACCACGCTCCTATTGAAAAACCTTTTAACATGGGAGTTTTGCAGGTTTAGTAATCAATATATTAAATAAAACAGTTCCATTATACAAAAACAGCATTATTATTGAAGATAATGCTGTTTTTTGCATTGATTTAATACCAAAAACATAAGATTTTTGTTAAATTTGAGTGAAAAATATTACCCCATAATTTATTGAAAACTCTTATACTGCTCTTCGCTATTTTTAGTTCTGCTTTTTGTTTCTCTCAAAATTTAGAGATCTATCAAACCCAATACCCAAAAGATGATGTCATTACATTATCACTAAACAACCATATTGATATCACTGAATCTAATGGAAACTTGTCAATTAAAGAGACGGTTATTAAAAAGAATTATTATCTAACAAATCAAAGATTATCTCATGCCAACGAAAGTGTAAGTTACAATACGTTTAATACTATAAAAAGCATTGATGCTTATACAGAAAATAAAGATTCAAAAAATAATGTCAGCAATTTTGAAAATTTAGATGTTATAAGAAATGGCATTTTCTTTGCAGACCAGAAAAAGAAAACCTTTTCATTCCCTAATGTTAAAGAAGGCTCAATAACCACTTTAAAATATGTAAAAACAATAAGTGACCCACACTTTTTGCCATCCTTTATAATTAGCGATAACACGCCTATAAAAACAGCTATATTAAGCATTAGTTTCCCTAATAATGTTGATGTTGCTTACACGACTTTCAATTTAGAAGCAATAGATTCTAATTTTGAAATAATAAAGGATAAAAACAAAACGACCTACAAATGGACATTAAACTCGGTTCCGAAAATAAATAGTAATTATGATTTTCATCCATTATACTACATTCCTCAAGTAATAGTTTATATAAAATCTTATACAACAAAAGGTGACCTTCAACCTATCCTCTCAGATACGGCAGGTTTATATGCCTGGTACAAGTCTTTAATTAATAACATCAACACTACTGACCAAACGGAATTAAAAAATACGACTTTAGATTTAATTAAAAATATGAATTCCGAAGAGGAAAAAATAAAAAAAATCTACTATTATGTACAACGTGTAATTAACTATATCGCTTTTGAAGATGGTCTAAATGGCTTTATCCCAAGAGACGCATTCAATATTTATTCTAACAAATATGGTGACTGTAAGGATATGGCTAATTTGTTAAATGAAATGCTTCATTATGCAGGAATAGATTCTTATTTAACTTGGATTGGTACTCGTCAAAGACCTTATTCTTATACAGACCTTCCTACACCAATGACAGATAATCATATGATTACAGCGGTTAAAGTAAATAATGAATACCTGTTTTTAGATGCCACTGCAAAATACCTAGGTTATGGATTTCCTTCGCCTTTTATACAAGGTAAAGAAGCATTAATTGGATTGAGTGACACTGATTTTAAAATAATAAAAGTTCCAGAAGTACCAGCTTCTTTGAACTCTATGAATATTATTTCAGAATTAGAACTTGACAATGAAACTTTGATAGGTCATCACCAAGTAAAATTAACAGGCTTTGAAAAATTATACATGCACCATAAACTTGAAAGAAAAGACAATGATGATATCGGTTTTTTAGAATCTGCACTTAAGTTTGGAAAAAAGAGAACGCTTATAAAAGATGTTGTCTATAAAAATATTGAATTAGAAAAAGACACCCTTTTAATTGATTTTAATACGGAAACCGAACGCTACATAAAACGAATTGAAAACAATATTTACCTTCAACCTCATTTAAATTTTAGTTTAAAATCGGAAATTATAAAAAATGAAAAGAAAGATTTTGATAAAGAAATTAAATATAAATATCAAAAATCTTTTATCACTACGTTAAGTATTCCTGAGGAATATAAGCTTCAAACTATTCCTGAGAATTCAGAATTTAACCATCCTGATTTCAATTTTCAGATTCGTTACAAATTATCTGAAGATTCTAAAACACTTCAAATAGAAAAACACATTACAGTTAACACCTTAAAAGTTGAAGTTAAATCGATTAATGACTGGAATAACTTTATTAAAACTTTCAATAAAGCAAGCAAACAATCTATAGTATTATCAAATCAATAACCATGAGAACATTTCTTAGCACACTCCTACTTATATTTATTAGTTTTTCTGCTTCTGCACAATTATATAAAAGTCATGACTGGGTAGAAGATCAAGAATTTTATGAACTCACAGCAGCTGAACAAGAAGAATCGTCAATTGCTATTATGGAAAAATATTTAATTCAATATTATCAACCGGTTTTAAAAAAATCATTTAGATTATTTGAAACTAAACACAGTATTATTAGAATAAATACGGATAAAGGCATAAAAAATCATAATAGAGTTTACATCCCAATGCGAAATGTAAAACAAGTTATTGATATCAAAGCCCGTGTAACACAAAGTAATGGTGAGGTAAATTACCTTGATAAAAACAATATTAAAGAATTAGAAAATGTTAAAAACTCTGGTGGTTATAAAATATTTGCCATTGAAGGTGTAACCACAAATTCTCAACTAGAAATTATATATACTCTAGAAAATAATACTATAAATTTAGGTTCTGTGGTTGTACAAAAAGATTATCCTGTAAAAGAAGCTATTGTTATTATTAGAAAACCTCGTGTACTAAAATATCGTGTTAAAGGCTATAATGGTTTTCCTTCTATGCAAACAGAAAAAGTTGCTGGTAAAAAAGAAGCATTAACGGCAACACTATATAATATTGATGGTATGACAGATGAAAAATCTGCAAGTCCCACTGCTAATAGAATGAAAGTTTCATACCAAGTTGCAATGGGTATACCATCTGATGCGGTAATGTGGGCCAGGCTCGAAGCTAATATTAAAACCAATTATGTTGATATTAGACCCAGAAGACATAATGCGCTTATTAACGATTACAAAAAGTTTGTAGAAACAAAATCGAAAGACAGTTCTGCTGAAATAATAAACAATATATGTGAATATATAACCACTACATATAATGTTATACATACACCATCTGAAGAATTGTTTCAATTAAAACACATATTTGCACAGAAACAAGCTACTGAAGGAGGAATTATTAGATTGTATACCTGCTTGTTAAATTCAGAAAACATAGATTATGAATTTGTGCTCACATCAGATAGATTTAAACATAAATTTGATTCTACATTTTTTTCACGAAGTAATTTACAAACTGCGTTATTATTCTTTAAAAACGAAAAAAAATACGTAGAACCGGAAGATATTAATGCTAGACTAAACTTTGCTCCAACTGAAACTATTGGCAATCAAGGACTATTTATTAGTGCCAATGGCAGACGATTTAGTAAAATTGAAACACCAAAAGTCGAGGACAATATTATACAACGAGACTATAGTATTTCTGTAGATCCTGAGAATCTAGTTGCAACGGTTAACTGCAATCAAAAAAACACAGGCTATAGAGCTACTAGTGCTAGAGGTGCTTATAAATATCTAAAAACAAAAGATATAAATGAATTTAAATCTTTTACTGCTGCAAATGGTATAGAAGATGCCGAATTTAGAACCTTTGAAGTTGAAAATGAAATGCTGTCATTAGCTGTTAACAACACACCTATTGGCTTTGATTATAGTTATGAAGCAGAAAGTTTAATTGATGAAGTAAACGAGGATATAATGCTAAATTTCGGAAAAGTTATTGGCTCTCAAAATGAGCTATATCAAGAATCTAAACGTGTTAATCCTATTGAATTAAATAGTTTAATAGCCTATAAATACACGTTTTCTATTCCTATACCTGATGGTTATGAAGCTAAAGGTTTAGATGATATTATAATAAATAGAACTGTAGAAATAAAAAATGAAATAGCCTGTCAATTTTTATCAAGCTATAGTATTTTAGACAATGTAATTACCATAAATGCTATCGAATCTTACAACAGACTTACTATGCCCTTAGACTATTATGATACTTATAAAGACATTGTAAACGCAGCTTATGATTTTAGTAAAAAGAGTATTCTATTTAAGAAGATTTAATTTTATAAGTCTTCAATGTAAAAAGAGACTTTGTTTAACGATATTAAAAAACAAAAAAGAGCGCAAATTAAATTTGCGCTCTTTTGTTTTATATAATATAGATTACTAATCTAGTGTTAAGCCTTCACGTTTCGCTTTTCTTTCTTCTTTAATTTCTTTTAAACGTTCTATTGTAGAACCGAAAATCCAGTAAGGTACCACAAAGGTTAAAAGGAAAATCATTAACCAAAATCCTATAGTTAATATGGTTAAAAATGCTAAAAATCCTAAATATTGATCAAAGTCGAACATAATTATTGTGTCGTTTACAGTTTAATAGTACAAAGATATAACCATTTAATAAATTTTACAATAGCTATGCCTAGTTTTATTAACAGGTTATTAAGAATTAAATCGCTTTAATTAATAATTCTGCTGTTGCTGGGTTTGTTGCTAACGGAACATTGTGTACATCACATAGCCTCATTAACATCAAAATATCTGGTTCATGAGGATGACGGTCTAATGGATCTCTAAAAAATAACACCATATTACATTTACCTTCAGCTACTCTAGCTGCAATTTGCGCATCTCCTCCTAATGGTCCTGATAACAAAGCATGAACTTCAAGTCCTGCTTTGTTTACTTTTTCTCCTGTTGTACCAGTTGAAATTAAAGTAATACTCTTCTGCTGTAAAATATCACTATGTTGATTTAAAAACTGAACCATTTCAGCTTTTTTCCCATCATGAGCTATGATTGCTATTTCCATATTAAAGATTTTTTACATGATAATCTACTAAGCCTTCAATTGGCCTTCTTACAAAATTACCAACTTTAAAACCATATTCTTTTGCGACTTGTTTAATTTCTGTTTGTCCAAAAAAGGCAATAGAACCAGCAAAATGCACCGGAATTCCTTGTGCTAATTCTTCTTTATATTGAAGGATCATGTTTTCAGTAAATAAACGAATACCATTTGTAATAATGTTACTTATATATTCTGAGTCTTTATTTATAAACATAAACTCAGCATGATCTGCTAAATAAGCACTTGGATTGGTTTGCTTATACAAATTGTATTTAATAAAATCTGCATCTAAGTTATGCTTGTGAGCAAATGCAACACTAATGGTGTCTGGCATTTTATTAAAGTAATAATCTCTAATTAATTGTTTACCAAAATAATTACCGCTAGCATCATCCATTAAAATAAAACCAAGACTTGAGACACGTTGGTGCAAGTCTTTACCATCAAAATAACTACAATTAGATCCTGTACCAAGAATACAAACTACAGCAGCTTCTTCATTAGAATCAATACACGCTCTTACTGCAGCGTAAGTATCTTCTCTAACTTCTACTATTGCATTTTTAAAATAATATTGTAATATTGATTTTAATAACAACGTTGGCTTATCTGTACCACAACCTGCACCATAAAAATAGATATGTGTTACTTCGTCTGCAATTGCCATTAATTCTTTACTCTTACGAATAATTTTGTTTAACTTTTTCTCTGCTACAATCGCAGGATTTAAACCTTTAGTTCTAATTTTATCAACGGCTTGTTTTCCGTTATCATCTACTGCAATCCAATCGCACTTTGTAGAACCACCATCTGTTATTAAAATCATAATATTTATAAATTAAAAATTCCGTAGGTATGACTAATTCATCAACCTACGGAATTTTAGAATTAATACTAAAAACTATTTCAGTTTAACTATTATAAGTTATTAACCTTTTGAGCTAAATCAACTAATTTATTAGAATATCCAAATTCATTATCATACCAAGAAATTAATTTGAAGAATTTAGAGTTAAGTTCAATTGAAGCATCTGCATCAAAAACACTTGTTCTTTCTTCACTTACAAAATCTTGAGATACAACAGCATCTTCAGTATATCCTAGAACACCTTTCATAGATCCTTCAGCTGCTTTTTTCATAGCTGCTTTAATATCTGCTAAAGTGGTGTCTTTTTTAGTTTTCACTGTTAAATCTACTACAGAAACATCTACAGTTGGTACTCTAAATGCCATACCTGTTAATAATCCGTCTAATTCAGGAATTACTTTTCCTACTGCTTTTGCAGCACCTGTAGAAGAAGGAATAATGTTGTTAAGAGCAGAACGTCCTAAACGGTAATTTTTACGTGAAGGTGCATCTACTGTAAATTGTGTAGAAGTTGCTGCGTGAATTGTAGTCATTAAAGCTTCTTCAATTCCGAAATTATCTTCTATAACTTTAGCTATTGGTGCTAAACAGTTTGTTGTACATGATGCATTAGATACAATAGTATCGCTAGCTGTTAATTTACTATCATTTACACCCATTACAAACATTGGCGCATCTTTACTTGGAGCAGAAATTACTACTTTTTTAGCACCACCATCAATATGATATTGTGCTGTTTCTAAAGTTGTAAAAATACCTGTACATTCTGCAACAACTGTTGCTCCTGCTTCATCCCACTTTAAGCTTTTTGGATCTTTTTCTGCTGTTACACGGATTGTTTTTCCGTCTACAACTAAGTGCCCATCTTTTACCTCTACCGTTCCATCAAATCTTCCGTGAACTGAATCATATTTTAATAAGTAAGCTAAATGCTCTACGTCTAGTAAATCATTAATAGCTACTACATCTACATCACTACGTTTAACTGTTGCTCTAAATACAATTCTTCCAATTCTACCGAATCCGTTGATTCCCAATTTTAAATTTGCCATATCTCTATTTATTAATTTTTCGTTTGTTATTAAATTGACATTATTTCTGAAACTCTAAGAAGTTCCATATTAATTTTTGATTTTCCTTTTACTGCTTGGTCAAATGGTGTTAAATCCATAACATCATTTTTTAAACCAACCATGTAATTACTTTTACCTGTAATTAAACTCTCTACTGCTTTTACTCCCATTCTACTCGCTAATACACGATCAAAACAAGATGGCGATCCTCCACGTTGCATATGGCCAAGAACAGAAACACGCACTTCGTACTCTGCCATATTTTCATCAACATAATCTTTAAGTTCAAAAACACTTTTACCTATTTTATCACCTTCTGCCACAACCACAATACTAGAAGATTTTCCAGATTGCTTACTACGACGTAAAGATTCTACTAATCTCTCTAATCCTAAATCTTCTTCAGGAATTAAGATTTCTTCTGCACCAGCACCAATACCAACGTTTAGAGCAATATGCCCAACATCTCTTCCCATAACTTCTACGAAAAATAAGCGGTTATGTGAACTGGCTGTATCTCTAATTTTATCAATGACTTCTACAACCGTGTTTAATGCAGTATCGTAACCTAAAGTATGTGTAGTTCCAAAAATATCATTATCTATAGTTCCAGGAATTCCCATTACAGGAAAGTTATACTCTTGATTAAAAATCATTGCTCCAGTAAAACTACCATCTCCACCGATAACTACAAAAGCATCGATACCAGCTTTTACAAGTTGCTCATGAGCTTTTGCTCTTCCTTCTTTTGTTCTAAATTGCACTGAACGTGCCGATTTTAAAATGGTACCACCTTTATTTATAATACCTTTTACACTACGAGCATCCATTGAGATAAAATCTCCATCGATCATTCCTTCGTAACCTCTATAAATCCCGATACATTCTATGTTGTGAAAAGCACAAGCTCTTACTACAGATCTAATACCAGCATTCATCCCTGGAGAATCTCCTCCAGAAGTCATAACTCCTATTTTTTTAATTGTACGTACCATTTATATCACTCAATTTTCAGTAAAATTACTAAACAATATATATAAAAATGTGACTATTATCATAAAATAATATACAAAAAACCAATTCAAACGTTTTCGTTAATAAGTATTTTAATAACTCTATATAGATTTTAATCTTAAGACTTAGTATTTGACTTCTTTTCCTTGATTTTCATGTATTCAGGCATCATATCAGAATCGTCATTTTTCTTCTTTTCCTGTGCTTTTTTAGCCTTTTTATCTTGTCTATTTTCGCCTGAAAAAATAATTTGAAGCAACTCTTTAAAAGAATCAAATTCTACGTTATATGATAAACCTACTCCTTGTGTATACCCTATTTCTTCTCCAAAGTTTCTAATACTATTTTCTCTATTAAAAACTTTAGCTCTTAGTGTTCCATCTTCATTTAGCAATAAATCTATTTGTACATCTCCGCTAATAACGGTCTGACTTGCACTTCCAAATGGTACACCAACCTTTCCATTTACTAATATTTTATCGCTTATTTTAGTTTGAAGTGTAACACCTACTTTATTATTAGTTTGAAGATCTGGTGTGTCTTGGCCCAATTCAAAATCAAAACCAACATCTAAATTCCCATTGCTTGATCCAAAGAGGTTGTTTACAATACCTGTTAGTCGTTCTGAGATGGTTCCTGTGAAATTAGCTCCTGTTACTCCACTAGAGAATCCTCCAGACATTAAAAAGATTAAGGCTTGGTTATCGCGTTCTTCTTTTGATGATAATCGATATTCTAGCTCAGACTTTACTGTTGAACTTACATTTGGAAATCTAAAATCGAATTGCGGTTCTGGTTGCTCTAATCTTCCTGTTAGATGAATTTCAACTTCTACATCTATACTTTGACTAATTGGGTTATCTAATAAAACCGAAGGGTTTGCATTTCCTGCATATATGGCTTTTAGGTTTAACTCTGCATCCAACGGATCTCCTTCCCAAACGATACTTCCTCCTTGCTCAACTTTAAATTTCTTTTCTACAAAGCCACCATATTTAAAGTTATAAACCCCATCATAAACCACAAAATCTCCCCACATATTAAATTTTCCGTTGGTATTAATTAAGAAGTTTAATCCGCCTACTCCTCTACCTTTTATGGTACTTCCTGCTTCTTTATCTATTACAATTTCAATTAATGCATTTTCATTTACATTTAAATCGAAATCTAACACCAAACCTTTTACTTCTATTTGTTCTGAAATCTCGCCTTTTACTCTTGCTGCTTTTTCTTCTGGACTTAAGAAATGAATGTATGAGTTATCTCCAAAACTTTCAGAATCGTTTAGTGGAATAAAAAATTCAGTTCCAGACTCTGTTCTCCCATTTATTACTTTTATAACTAATTGTTCTGTTGGTCCTTTAATCTCTGCTTTTCCTGAAATGAAACCTGTTCCATAATACAGCTCATCTTCCGTTTCTTCTGTATCTAAAACTAAAAGTCGATCTGTATTTAATTCGAGCCCTAGTTTCCAATCTGAAAAATTATTATGCGCAATAAAACCATTTAAACTTCCTTTAGAAAAGTATTTAGAATCTGTCATAGACACATCATTAAAAATGAATTGCTGTCCCCTTAACGACACTTTAGAATCAAAATCGAAACCATAATCTACGTTGAGATACGGAATGGACAAACCAGCTCTATCTAGCAATAACTCGCCATAAATAGCGGGTTTATTTAAGCTTCCTACAACATTGGCATAACCAGAAACCAATCCTCTAATATTATTAATAACACCTTCTCCTAACGGGTTTAAAGGATCTAACATAAACTCTTCAAAAACAATATCTAAATCTATTGTTGGGTTTTTATTTGAAACATCAATGGTGCCTTTTGCATCTAACGATTTTAAATTATCGTTAATTAAAGTGACATCTACATTGTAATTGGTAATAGAATTATTGCCTTCAATCTTAGCACTAAGATTCCCTAAATCATAGTCATTAACAAATAGACCACTTATTTCTACATCTGCTTTTGGAAGGTAAACACCATCATTTTGAAAAACATCTAACTTTCCATTTACGATACCTTTTAAGGCTAAACTATCTATTCTAGGTGTGATTTTTACAAGTTGAACTTCTTTAAAATCTATATTAAAATCTTTATTAATTGAGTCTGACACCTGACCAGAAACTAAAATCTCTTCATTGCCTTGTGTGATTTTAATAGGTAAAATATCAAATGTTTCAAAATCTCTATCAAAACGAATTTTGTTGAGTGTGTCTTTTTGCGCATTTAAAAGCCACTCGAAGCCTTTAAATTTAACATCAGATTTTCTAAAACCAACTACTGATTTATTAGTTTCATCAATGGTATAAAAAAGATTTAAGTTAAACTTATCTGCATTATTTTTTCCACCCTTAAATTCAGATTTTATTAATAACGTATCTCTTTTTGTGACATTAATAAGGCTAAATTGAGATGCATTATAAATACCAGCACTTAAACTATCTATTTCTATATATGTATTATATAATGGGTTACTATTATCTATATTAACGTTGATGTTATTAGCAAAATAATCTTTAAACTTAATTTCGGGCGAATTAAAGGTGAGTTCAAATCCTTTTTCATCAGTTTCAATTCGTCCTTCAATAAAGGTATTTTTACCAAGAATTAAATCTTTAAAAAATACAGTAGCAATTTTAGAGTAAATATTAAATCTAAAATTTATATACTGATTTGCACTAACCTTATTTGGTATGTAATTGGTGTAAATACTTCCAACGGAATTTTCAACTAAACCTAAAATATCTTTAGTCTTAAACTTTCCTGTAATCTTACCATCAATAATATCTGGAGAGTTAATGGCTATCGTTCTTTCGTTATCTTTAAAAGAGGACACAATATCAAAATCTTGAAAATTGTAACTCTCATCTTGATTCTTGTACGTTGTGTTCTTAATATTTATGGCGCCTATAGCGTTGTCTAAAGTTGTTCCTTTTGCAGACATGGTTACTAAACCTCTAAATTCTGAAATACTATCTCGTGTTACAAAATTCAATTTGCTCAAGTTTGCATAGCCTACATTAGCTTTAAAATCAAACTTCTTAAGATCTTCTGAGAAATCTGCTAATCCATTAAAATCGAGTTGTAAATTAAGGTCTTCGGCTTTTACAATTCCGTTAAATATTTTATTCCCAAGATCTCCAGAAAGTGTTACATCGCGATACGTATAACCGTTATAATCTAGAACATAAATTTCGCCTTTTACTTTAGTTCTTAAATTGTCTATAGTAAATCCTTTACCATCTACATCTAGATTTAAAGATGTGGTTTTAACCAAAGGATCATTGATCAGTTCTCCAATATTAAATTCATCTAAAACTATATTTCCAATGTAATTGGCATTATCAATATTATCTATATTGGTAAGTTGTAAATCTGAATTTATAAAACCTAAATCTGTATCGATTTCTATATTAGCTTCAACACGTTTTGCAGTAATATAAGAGGTTCCTTTTATTTTGAAATTACCAACTTTAGAAATTACACTTGGAATAGAATTCCCTAAAAGCCTTGGCAATAATGCTGTTAAATCGTTATAATTTGAAGCTAAATTTTGAAATTCACCACGAAGTGCAAAACTATCTTCTTCTCTACTAAACAAGTTTTTAAATGTAATATCACCAATGATTCTTGTATTATTTGAAGTACTAACATTTAGGTTTGTGGCTACAAGATTATTTAATGTTCCAGATAAATCGGCATTAAATGCAGCATTTTGGTTTGTTCCAAATTCATCAAAAAACGCATTAAGTTCTGTTAACGAAATATCTGAATCCCTAAAACTGGCCACAACATTTACTTTGTCTTTAAAATATTTTAAATCCTCACGTTTGTAGTTAAATCTTAAATCTCCTTTTAATTCTGATAATTCTGTTTTAATATTTAAATCACCAAACGTCATGTGGTCTAGTGTATATTCAAAATTTGCCATTAAATTCTTAACGGCAATACCTCTACTGTCTAAAAAACTGAATTTATTAATACGAGAACTTACCTCGGGACCATTAATTAAAAAATTGGTAGTATTGGCGTTAAGTTGCGTGAATTCAAAAATTTTAGGTGTTTCTAAATTTTCATCTATTAATCTAAAAATTCCGTTTTCTATAGAAACATCACTCGAAGAAAACAGAAATTCACTTGGGCTTTCTCTAGGGTTATCACTATCAAATTTCGCAACAAACACATCTAGATTAGTATCGGTTTCATCTTTGTACGTCTTTAAGTTAAAAACCACGTGTTGAAGATCAATATCACCAAAGTTAAGCTTGCCATTAGTAAGATTACGGAAACTAATAATAGAACTATTTAATTCCCCTACGCTAATCAGTGTATCCTTTTTATAATCTCTTATCAGGATGTCTTTTAATTCAATATCACCATTGAGCTGAAGACCAACACGACCAACATTTATATCTGTTTTAAAGTCTTCATTTAGTCTATCTGTAACATACCGTCCTAACTTGGTTTGCACCGCAGGAATTGACAGCACTAGAAAGAAAATCAAAAACAAGAGCAGTATAATGCCTATTATTTTTCCTACTATTTTGAGTATCCGTTTGATAGAATTATTACGTTTTAATATTTGAAATCTTCACTACCTTTGCTCAATATAATATTGTTAAATAAAGGAATGGGCTATAACTCGTAAAATTAACAATTATTGTGCCTAATATCGACTATGGAAAAAGAAAATATTTATATCCTTGGAATTGAATCGTCTTGCGACGACACATCTGCTGCAATACTATGTAACGACAAGATTTTAAGCAATGTTGTTGCTGATCAAAAAATACATGCAGAATATGGTGGTGTTGTACCCGAATTAGCATCGCGTGCACACCAACAAAATATCGTTCCTGTGGTACACCAAGCTATTGAAAAAGCTGGAATTAAAAAGGAACAAATAAGCGCTGTAGCCTTTACACGTGGTCCTGGTTTAATGGGGTCTTTATTGGTTGGGACTTCTTTTGCTAAATCTTTAGCTTACGGATTAGACATCCCTTTAATTGATGTTAACCACATGCAAGCACATCTTTTAGCTCATTTTATAGACGAAGACAACCATAACAAACCTCCTTTTCCTTTTTTAGGAATGACAATTTCTGGTGGTCATACACAAATAGTAAAGGTAAATAGCTATTTTAACATGGAAGTTCTTGGCGAAACTATTGACGATGCCGTTGGTGAAGCTTATGATAAAAGTGGTAAAGTATTAGGTCTAGGTTATCCTGCTGGACCAGAAATTGACAGACGTGCGCAACTTGGAAACCCAAAAGCTTATCAGTTTACTAAACCAAGAGTTGATGGCTTAAAATTTAGCTTTTCGGGATTAAAAACTAATATTCTATATTTTGTTCAGCGTGAAGTAAAAGCGAATCCTAATTTTATTGAAGAGAATCTGAATGACATTTGTGCCTCTATTCAGTATACCATTATCGGAATTTTAATGGATAAATTAAAATTAGCCGTGAAACAAACAGGTATAAAACACATTGCAATTGGTGGTGGTGTATCTGCTAATTCAGGCATAAGAAAGGCACTAAAAGATGCTGAACAGAAATTTGGCTGGACAAGCTATGTTCCAAAATTTGAATACACTACAGATAATGCAGCCATGATTGCTATTGTTGGGTATTTTAAATATTTAGAAAAAGATTTTTCGAGATTTGATGTGATGGCTACTGCGAGATTGAAGATCTAATATGGAATACTCGTGGATTCACATATTTGATATATTTATTGAAGGTCTATTTTTAGGTTTTGGATTAAGTATATTTATTACTTTTCTACTTACGCTAACTAAAAGAAAACTCTTTATTGATTTTCACCTAAAGTTCTTTGATGCATCCATTAGTGTCATTAAAAATGTTGGAGTTATTTACCTGTTTTACTTGATTTTTATAACTATAAAAAATTATTCTCGTATTAAAAGCTTTCTAGAGACTGATGAAGATTTTTTCATTACTTTATTCTTCATTTTTAGAGCCTTACTCATTGTTTTGTTCTCTCAACTCTTTTGGCTTTCATCAATAAAAAAATCAAAATATGTAAAAAGCATACTCATCTTATTTCTGTTTATTTTAGGAATGTTTGCAACCTATATTATAGAGAAATACATAATACTTAGCATGGATTTTTATAGAGATTTTTTACCCGAAACATCTAACTCTACAGGGATTGAATCTAAAATATTTAAGAGTATTATTTTATTAGTTTTTGAGAAGATTATAATTTTTTCGTCCATTGTATTCATTACAATGTTTATTTCTAAAAAAGTTAAGAATTATAAAAATGCGTAGATATTCTTTTAAATCATCAAAATTGTTAAAACATCTGTTAACATCTTTAAAGCTTTACTTCCATTGTATCTTAAAATTTAGTTGTTTTGTAATTCACCCAAATTAATTTCCACTTAACATGAAGTATTTATTTACATTATTATTTTTATTACCATTATTATGTTTTTCTCAAGAATCACTAGAAAAGCAATTAGATTCTATTTCGTCACCAGAAGACGCTACGGCATTCTTAAAAGAGAACAAACCAAAACAAGGTAAACTATTCACTTTTAACAAAGCAAAACACAAAACTAGGCTAGCAAATGACTTATTTAGTTTATCTAAAGGTGGAACAAAAGTCACTAGAACTGATTTTAAGAAAACCTATTATAAAGTGGTAGATAAGGCTGAAGTTAACTATGCTAAATTCAACATTATTGTAATAAATGCTTCAAAAACATCCGAAGAAGAAGCAAAATTAAAACGTACTAAAATCCTCGATCAGTATTATGAAGGTTATAAATTTAAGGATTTAGCAAAACACAATTCATCTGGTCCTACTGCAAGAATGGGTGGTGATACAGGTTGGATAAAAGCTGGTGAAATGTCTACTGCATTTGATGAGATTGCTTTTGGCGAAAACCATGCTACAGACACTATATTTTTAGTTGATGATGTTGAAAACAAAAAATACTATTTGGTAATTAAAACCGAAAACAAAACACCTATAGAGGAAATTACAGTTTTAAAATTTTCTGAAAACATTGACTAATGCAGCTATTTTATAATCCAAACATCTCTGAAAACGATACTAGTTTTAGTTTTGACAAAGACGAAAGCAGACACATTGCAAAAGTCCTAAGAAAACAAACTGGGGACACACTGCATATAACAAATGGTAACGGTTGGCTTTTTACAGCAGAAATTACATTTGCAGAGCAAAAAAAATGTATCGTTTCTATTATCTCTAGTCGTTTAGAGCCCAAACGGAATTATAATTTACACTTAGCTGTTGCACCTACCAAAATGAACGATAGGTATGAGTGGTTTCTAGAAAAAGCTACAGAAATTGGAATTGAAACTATTACACCTATTATTTGCGAGCATAGCGAACGTAAGATTGTAAAAACAGAACGTTTTGAAAAGATTATTCAGTCTGCTATGAAACAATCGCTACAATGCTACTTGCCAAAACTAAATGCACCAATCTCATTTAAAGATTTTGTTAATCAAGATTTCACGGATCAAATTTTTATAGCTCATTGCGAAGAAACCGATAAAAAATCCTTAAAATCACAATTGAAAACCGCAACCGATTGTACTATTTTAATCGGACCTGAGGGAGACTTTAGCGTTAAAGAAATTGAAATGGCCTTGCAACACCATTTTATTCCTGTAACTTTGGGTGAGACACGATTACGCACAGAAACCGCTGCTATTGCTGCATGCCATTCTGTGGCATACACAAATGAATAATATGAAGACTCTATTCTCTTTTTTCTTTATCCTCTTTTCAATACTCATGTTCTCGCAAGAAGTTGCTGTTTTAAAGTATAAAGGTGGTGGAGATTGGTACAGTAATCCTACTGCTTTGCCTAATTTGGTAAAATACTGTAACGACAATATTGACACTCACATTAATGAAAGTGTCCAAACTGTAGAAGCCGGAAGTATTGATATTTTTCAGTTTCCTTTTCTACACATGACAGGTCATGGTAATGTGTTTTTTAGTGACGATGATGCCCAAAATTTAAGAAACTATCTTATATCTGGAGGTTTTCTTCATATTGATGACAACTATGGCATGGCACCATATATTACCAAAGAACTCAAAAAAGTATTTCCTAATAGTGATTTAATTGAAATCCCAAAAGAGCATAAAATTTTCAGTTCGGCATTTGAGTTTTCTAATGGTTTACCAAAAATCCATGAGCACGATGGCAAAGCTCCTCAAGCTTTTGGTATTTTTCATGAGAGCAGACTAATATTACTATTTACCTTTGAAAGCGATTTAGGAGACGGTTGGGAAGATCAAGAAGTACACAACGATCCTGAAGACGTTAGAGAAAAAGCATTAAAAATGGGTTCTAATATTATAAAGTATGCTTTTGAAAATTAATTTTTAATTAGAATTAAGATAAAACAACCAAGAATCTAAGACTTGTTACTATGAAATTAAGTTACCGTTGCGAGTCGTGCAAAAAAGACAACACCATTAAAACCAAAGCAACAGACAGGCACGGCTTACTTATGGAAATGGGTAAAAACGAGTTTAATGAGCGCTGTAAACATTGTGGTCACTTTACAAAAAAGCATATTAATAGATTATATGCAGACGACGATTATAATTTAGTTTTTGTTGGATTTGCTCTTTCTGCAATTGCTACATTTTTTTTATGGGATTTAGGCTGGGTTTCAACATTAACAGGAGCCATTCCTCTCTATTTTTGGACAGAAATGAAAAAGAAATCGAGTACCTTTAATAAAACTTTAGTGAAATAGATATGAAAAAGCTTAGTCTAAAATATAAAATAATTGCTTTGTTATTAGTTTTGGCTTTTACATTTCAATCTATGGAATCTATAAATAGCCATACTTACAAAGTTGGAGTTGACAATTACCATTATCAGTGTGGCTGTTTTGGATGTTACCCAACGCACATATCTGCAACTTGCAGTTTTGATAAATACCACTAATTTTAATAACTCTTGAGCCAACTCACCCACTATAATTCCAACTTTAAGAAACAAAAACATCCAATCACAGTGGTTTGCGATAATGTAAATAACGCACCAAATATTGGAAGTTTATTCCGAATAGCTGATGCCTTTGGTATTGAAGAGCTCATTTTTTGCGGTTCTGATATTCCGCTAGGCAAACGAATGACAAAAACATCGCGCTCTACTGAAAAGTATGTTAATCACAGTATACAAGCTGATATAGAAACACAAATAAAAACTCTAAAAGCAAACAATTATTATCTTATTGCTTTAGAAATCTCAGAAAACAGCCAACCTCTAACTGATTTTACATTAAACACAAAGCAGCCAATTGCTCTAATTTTAGGTGATGAAAATTTTGGTGTTTCAGAAAGCATTTTACAACAAGTTGATGCTATTGTACACATCAACATGTTTGGAAATAATAGCAGTATGAATGTCGTGCAAGCTACAAGCATTGCGCTTTATGAAATTACTAAGCAACTTAATTCCTAAATTTGTCTTGCTGAGTTTATTTCAGCATCTTTGAGAAAATAATAGTGATGAATTCAAAAACCTTAGCAAACGGCATATTAAGAGCATTAGGCGTTGTCCTCGCTATTATTTTAGTGTTGTTTTTTCTTTTTAAAATTCAATCCGTTATTGTTTACATCGCCGTTGCAGCAGTTATTTCACTAATTGGTCGTCCCATAATATTATTTTTAAGAAAACGATTAAAGCTCAGTAATACCTTAGCTGTTGTAGTAACCATGGTTTTACTTTTAAGCCTTTTAGTAGGTTTAGTTGGTCTTTTTATTCCACTTATTGTTGAACAAGGTCATAATCTAGCCCTATTAAATATTGAACAATTACAAATTAATATCGAAGATCTCTACGATCAAATTATCACCTATTTTCAATTTAATAATATTGATGTAGAACAATCTATTAAAGATTCTAATTTATTATCTAAACTAGATTTTGCTTTAATTCCCAACTTTCTAAACAGTTTTATTAGTGGGTTAGGTAGTTTTAGTATTGGTTTGTTCTCTGTGTTATTTATTTCCTTTTTCTTTTTAAAAGACAGTAAACTATTTGAAGACGGTATTATGACATTTGTACCAAACGGAAATGAAGAACGCTCAAGCAGATCAATTACAGCTATAAAGGATCTATTGTCTCGTTATTTTGTTGGGCTTATATTTCAAATTTTAATTCTATTTATTATTTATACCATAGTGCTTTTAATTTTTGATATCGATAACGCTATTGTCATTGCTTTTTTATGTGCGCTCCTTAATTTAGTGCCTTATGTTGGTCCTTTAGTTAGTGGATTTTTAATGTTATTATTAAGTATGTCTAGCAATTTAGGAGAAAGTTTTAGCGATGTTATTTTACCAAAAACGACTTATGTGATGATTGGTTTTATCGTTGCACAATTGGTAGATAATTTCTTTAGTCAGCCGTATATTTTTTCAAAAAGTGTAAAATCACATCCTTTAGAAATCTTCTTAGTGATCATTATTTCAGGCATCTTATTCGGCATTGTAGGAATGATTGTTGCGATACCAACTTATACCGCTATTAAAGTGATTTTGAAGGAGTTTTTATCGGATTACAACATCGTTCAGAAACTAACCAAAGGCTTATAGTTTTAATTTGAATAAAGACTTATTACATATTGATATACAGAACTATATAAAAGAAAATTTAAATTCAGATATTTCAGATCTATTACTAAAAGGTGTTCCGTTTAAGACTATTGATTCAAAATCAATAATTGAACAGATTGAGGCAAAAAAACGCTGTCATAAAAAGCTACCAACGTGGTTTAATACTAAAAATATATACTTTCCAAATAAGTTAAATATAGAACAAACGTCCTCTGAAAAAACAGCAGACTATAAAGCCCATTTAATCTCTGAAAAATCCATAATTGACCTTACAGGTGGTTTTGGTATCGACGCTTATTATTTTTCTAAACAAGTAGAACATGTAACGCATTGCGAAATTAACACAGAACTCTCTGAAATAGTAAATCATAATTTTAAGGCCTTGAATATTTCAAACATTACTTGCCTTAATGAAAACGGAATTGAAGCCTTAAAACGCATTGATAAACCTTTTGATTGGGTTTATATAGACCCATCTCGAAGAGACAGCGCCAAACAGAAAGTGTTTTTATTGGCGGACTGCGAGCCTAACATAAAAACGTTTCAGGATTTATTTTTAAAATACGCTAAAAATGTAATGGTTAAAACGTCACCATTATTAGATTTATCAGCGACACTTGCCGATTTAAAACATGTTAAGGAAATTCATATTGTAGCGCTTAACAATGAAGTTAAAGAATTATTATGGATTTTAGAGCGTGATTTTGAAGGAACCATTATTGCTAAAACGGTGAATTTAAAAAAAGATAATTTACAGAATTTTGAATTTAATTTGAAAGATGAATCTGAAGCTCATGTAAACTACAACAAGCCACTCACCTATCTGTACGAACCCAACGCTGCAGTATTAAAGTCTGGTGGTTTTAATTCTGTTAGTGAAATTCTCAATATAGACAAACTGCACAAACATTCTCATTTATATACTTCTGAAACACTTTTGGATTTTCCAGGAAGACGATTTAAGATTGAAAAGATACTGCCTTTCAATAAAAAAATATTTTCAAAAGAGAAAATAACGAAGGCCAATATTACAACCCGAAACTTTCCGCTTTCAGTGAGTGACATCAGAAAAAAATTAAAAGTTAAAGATGGAGGAACTACTTACCTCTTTTTTACCACAGACTGTGACAATTCAAAAATAATACTAGTCTGCTCACAATTATAGTGAGCTTAAAAAAATGTATTAATTACAGAAATCCTTTTTGAGCAATTAGCATATCGTCTCCCCAAAGTTTTACCAAATAAGTAATATCAATAGGAAAAAATGACGAAGAACCATCCGTATTGTATTTTACGGGACACTCGATGCGATTCCCATCTACGATCTGACATTTATTTTTACCATTATCAGAAATAAAGATATATCCAGAATCTAATTTATCATAAACTTTTTTTAAATCTATAATAGCATACTTCAAAAATTTAGAGGCGTTATTTATCTCTTTTTTCGAACTATCTAAAATACCATAGGTAAAATAGTGAGCTTTCATTTTAAAATACTCGGACTCATGACGCTCTTCATGCTTGTTTTCGTCTCGTCTATACCTTATAGTAAAATCTGTAAACACCTTATACTTTTCTTCTCTAAAACGTTCCTGAACGCTCTTTATGGCATTTTCCGTTCTAAAGACATAATCAATCCCATCCATCATGTCAATATGCTTGGCATACTCTTTTTTAAGTTTAACCTCTTGCCATTGTATTGGTGCATAAATGTTGGGTAGTGCAATATTTTTATGCACATAATCGGTAAAAGCTCTATCATTTTTATAACTAGACATTTTAAATTCAGAAATTACTTAAGATTAAAACAAAACGTAATACACAAAATGAGAATTGATTAAATTCATATACTCCTGATAAATATACACTTAAATAAAAGAGTATGATTATTCGAAAAAAAACATAAAAAAACTCAAAAGAAATGTTGCATTTTTTAAAAATGTAACTTACATTTGCACCCGCAATAAAAGAATGTTCTTTTAAATATTGGAGAGGTGCCTGAGTGGCCGAAAGGAACGGTTTGCTAAATCGTCGTAGGTGGAAACACTTACCCAGGGTTCGAATCCCTGTCTCTCCGCTAAGATTACGCACAGCAATTATCGCTGTGCTTAATTTTTTTTGATAACCAATTCGGGGTGTAGCGTAGCCCGGTTATCGCGCCACGTTTGGGACGTGGAGGCCGCAGGTTCGAATCCTGCCACCCCGACTTTTATTGAATTTTTAGAGTTTTACTCTAAGATGGTCGCATAGCTCAGCTGGATAGAGCACCTGCCTTCTAAGCAGGCGGTCCTAGGTTCGAATCCTAGTGCGATCACAAAAAGCCTTAACATTTATGTTGAGGCTTTTTTGTGTTTAAGAAACAAACATAATATACTGCATTTTAAATAAATAACTATTTTTAACTTTAATAAAAATAAGTCTGAATAGAACAATAGTTATGATTAAATAATGATAATTACTTGAATTAATTTTTATCAAATCTCCCGTTTACGTGCGCTTGTTAAAGACCTAGTCCCTCTACTCAACCTGAACAGCTATGGGTCAGCAATATCACATACATTAAAACAGAAAATGGATACAACTACTTAGCATTAGTAACAGATGCTTATTCTAAGTAAATTATGGGCTATAAACTCGATAACCACACGAGAACATCGCTTTATACAGATGCACTCGCTATAGCTATTAAAAATAGAAAATATCCTAATCAGAAGCTTATACATCATTCCGGTAGTGGATTTCTGTACTGCAATCCTAAACACAAAGAATTTGCTAAAATTAATGGCATTACCGTGAGTATGACAGAACTTTACGCCCCATATGAAAACGCAATTGAAGAACGGATTAATTGCAAGCTTCAATTAAATATGAATACGAATTAAAAGAAACGTTTAAAAACACTGATATTGCTTAAAAAATCACAAAGCAAGCTGTATATATTTATAATAATTTAAGAACGTATTTTAGCCAAGATTTAAGAAAACCAACTGAAGTGCATTTTAATCCAAACATCAAATACAAATCATATCGAAAAAATAAGGTGAATTTACCTGAGCTTACGATTTAAGAACATGCTTAGTTCAAATTATTTTTTTGACTTCTAAACGACTAAAAAACATCTTTTGAACATCTAAATAATAACAAAAAAAAAGCCGCTCCCTACAGCGACTTTTTCTTAACTAAATAATTGCTATAAAAACAATTACTATTTTGATAACTATCTTATAAGGTTAAATATTAACGGTTACTTATTTTATAATTAGATGTTGTGGTAAATCCCCTACGCTTTCACAACATAGCTGTTCCATGACTTGTTGAAATTCACGTTTCATTAAAGAAATGGTATGGTCTCCTCCTTCTTTTCCTAATGCTCCAACACCATACATAAAACTACGTCCCATGAATGTAAATTCTGCTCCATTTGCCATTGCTCTTGCAATATCTGGACCACCACGTAAACCAGAATCCACCATGATTTTTATTTCATTCTTAAACTTTTTTGCCAAATGTGTCATGGGTACAATTGAAGATTGACCAGCATCTAACTGTCTCCCACCATGATTAGATACAATTAATCCATCAACACCTAAATTAATCGCTTTTTGAGCATCTATTTCATTTACAACACCTTTTATAACTAATTTCCCTTTCCATTGGTCTCTTATAGAAGCTATTCGGTCTTCATTTAGACGACCAGAAAAAGTAACATCCATAAATTCACCTAATTTTTTCAAATTAAGTCCTTTAGGCATATATTTTTCCATGGTCTTGAAAGCAGGTTGTCCGTGTATTAAAGTTTGAATAGCCCAATCTGGTTTTCTAAAAACTTCAATAATATTTTTTAGACTCATAGATGGTGGCATTGCTAAGCCATTTCTAACATCTCTAGGTCTATAACCAAATGTTGGTACATCTGCTAGAATGACTAAAACATCAGTTCCTGCATGTGCAGCTCTATCTAATAAATCTCTTTTTACTTTTTCTTCAGCAGGATGATATAGTTGAAACCAAGATTTTCCTTCTGTTAATTCTGCAACACGTTCAATACTAGAAGTGGTTACTGTACTTAATATAAAAGGGATGTTATGATTAAAAGCTGATTTTGCCAAAATCTCTGGCGAATTTGGCCACATTAAACCCTGTAAACCCACTGGAGCAATTCCAAAAGGAGCATCGTAAGTATGACCAAACAATTCTGTTTTTAAATTAGATTTATCAAATTTTGATAAATATTGTGGCATCAATTCTATTTTCTGAAGATCAGTACGATTTTTATCTAAATTGATATCTTCATTACATCCACCATCTAAGTATTCAAAAGCGAATTTTGGCATTTTAACCATCGCTCTTTTTCTTAAATCTGTTACTGAAGGATATTTGGGATTTATTTTTATTTCCATATTAAAATTTCTAAAGTTTTAATTGCGCTTTCTTATTTATAAATCTTTAAAGTTCGATAACCATAAATTGCGATAAAGCAAAAACAAATAAAAGGTAGAATGAAAGAGAAATTAACACCAGAAAAAGGCCCTATTTTTTCTGTATCTATCATTAATCCTTGTAAGATTGGCATTAAAGCACCACCAACAATTGCCATTACTAAACCAGCTGCACCAATAGCAGTATCGTCTGCTCTTAAACCGTCTAACGCAATACCGTAAATAGTTGGAAACATTAAAGACATAAAGGCTGAAGTCGCTACTAATAAATAGAGTCCTGCAATTCCTTCGATTAAGATAACGCCAGACATCGTTCCCATAGCGCACAATGCAAAAATCATTAGCAGTTTTCTAGAGTTAACGTATTTCATTAAAAAGGTACTAATAAAGCGACTACATAAAAATATAGTCATTGCAATAATGTTATAGTTTTGTGCCTCTGCTTTGGGTATCCCTAAGTTTCCTGCGTATTGAATAATAAATGTCCAACACATAATTTGAGCTGCCACATAAAACAATTGCGCTAAAACACCTTCTTTATATTTTCCGTTTTTGAACAATCTTTTAAATGAAGATCCTGCACTTGTAGGATTATCACTCACTGTTCTTTTAGGCATTTTAGTAATAGATATTACCACTAACATAGCGATAACAACAAAACCAAGAATAACATAAGGATTTCTAATAATTTCTAAATCGTGTGTTCTGATAACCGCTTTTTGAGCTTCGTTTAACGTATTGAAAACAAGTTCACCCGCTTCATTTCGTATATCAGAATCTAAAGCAATCAATATAAATTTTGAAGCCACAAACATTCCAAACAATGAACCAATAGGATTAAAAGCTTGCGCTAAGTTTAAACGTTGCGTTGCCGTACGTTCATCTCCCATAGATAATATAAACGGGTTTGCAGTGGTTTCTAAAAAAGCTAATCCAAATGTTAATATATAAAGTGACCCTAAAAAGAATCCAAAAACTTCAAATTTTGCTGCTGGATAAAATAATAAAGCCCCAAAAGCGTAAAGCGTTAAGCCTAATAAAATTCCTTTTTTATAACTGTATTTTCTAACAAAAAGTGCTGCAGGAATAGCCATAGTAGCATAACCACCATAAAAGGCTAATTGTACCAAAGCTGCTTTCGCTGTTGAAATCTCCATTACGGTTCCGAATGCAGCTACCATAGGATTGGTAATGTCGTTAGCAAAACCCCAAAGTGCAAACAAAGATGTGATGAGTACAAATGGTACTATGACCTCTTTGGATACTACTGGTATTTTTGTTGAATTTGTCATTTAGTCTTAGTTTTTTTAGTGTCAATGAAAAAAAAGCACCATTCAAATTATAATCAAAAATGAATAGTGCTTTGATAATCTAATCTTAATTTTTATCTGTACTGTGCGTAAATCACTTTGGTTTGAAGGTATTCTTCCATACCATGTTTTCCGTCAGCTCCACCAAGTCCAGATTTTTTCCATCCTGCATGGAACCCTTGAATTGCTTCAAAATGTTCTCTGTTGATGTAAGTTTCTCCGTACTCTAATTCTTCTGCAGCGTGCATTACTTTATTAAAGTTTTCTGAGAAAATTGATGATGTTAAACCATATTCAGAATCATTTGCCATTGCAATTGCCTCATCCAAAGTGCTAAATTTCATTACTGGTAATACAGGTCCAAAAACTTCTTCTTGGATAATTTGCATATCCTGTCTTACATTAGTTAACAATGTAGGTTGGTAGAAATAACCTTTATCAAACTGACTAGATTTTTGTCCTCCAACTAGAACTTCTGCACCTTCTTTTTTAGCAAACTCAACCATTTCGGCTACTTTATCTAATTGCGCTTTAGAAACCAATGCACTCATGTCAGGATTGTTATCAGAAAAAGCATCTTCTACTTTTAAAGCATTCATTTTAGCAGTAACCATCTCTAGAAATTGATCGTGAATAGATTCTTCTACATAAACACGTTCTGCACAATTACATACTTGTCCGCTATAGATAATTCTAGAACCAACAACAGCATTTACAGCTAATTCTAGATCTGCATCAGCACAAACAATTGCAGGGGCTTTACCTCCTAATTCTAAAGAAACTTTTGTAATGTTTTCTGAAGCAGCTTCCATAACTTTCTGACCAGCAAATACACTACCAGTTAAACTGATAATACCTGTAACTGGACTTTTAGACAAAGCGTTCCCTACTATTGGGCCAGAACCACACACAAAATTTAAGACACCAGCAGGTAATTCAATTTTTTGAATTAAATCTACCCATTCCATAATCGTATTTGGTGCAATACAACTAGGCTTAATTACACAAGTATTTCCTGTGATTAATGAAGCTGCAACTTTTCTTGCCATTACAAAAAATGGGAAGTTCCAAGGTAAAATACCTACTGCAACTCCAATTGGTGCTTTATGCAAAAAGATGTGTTCTTTTTTACGATCACTTTGTATAATTTCACCTTCTATTCGTCTCGCAAAACCTGCGTAATAATCAAAATAATCGGCTGTAACATCAATTTCTACTTGTGCTAATCCCATTACTTTAGCTTGTTCTGCTGCTAAAGTTTCTGCTAAAAACACACGATTTTCACGAATTACAGTAGCCATTTTATTTAAAAAGCCAGCGCGTTCAATCGCTGTTAGAGATCTCCAAGCATGTTGTGATTCTTTTGCAGCTTCTAATGCTTTATTTGCATCTTCAACAGAACCATGAGATATCTCTGACAATACTTCTTCTGTACAAGGGTTAAGTACTTTTGTTACTTCTGAAGAAGTAGATTTTACAAACTTTCCGTTTATAAATTGATTAAATTGTTTCATGAGTGTTTACGTTTAGTTTATATTTTTGATATGTTTAATAAATTCGATGGTTTTATTATAAATAAACAATAGTTCGAATCCTTATTTGCCAATGTGGTTGACAAACTTATATAACAATGTGATTTTGGCATTTATCCATATTAATCAATAATATGTATAATTTAAACATCGAATAATTTCTATGTTTAAATCACCAACAGTTTTTGGTGTTGAAAAACATAAATCTTGTTATAGAAATTTGTGGACCTACAACCTAATGGTATTGGCCTCTACAAAGAATGAAATAATAAGATAGAGTACGTTTCTCAAATCCGTCAATTGCTTGCTCAAAATCTTCATAGTGCTAAAAACACTCATATTTAGGCTTAAGATCTAAACATTTTGAAAGGTAAGTCTAGGTGTATTTTCCAGATTTGTATGATGCCGGAGTTAATCCTGTAACCGATTTAAACACCCGTGAAAAATGGTAGCGATCTGAAAAACCTAAATTAAAAGCAACATCTTCAATAGATTTATTAGTGTGTTCAAATAACTCACAAGATTTTGCGATTTTTCTGTTTTGAACAAACTGATGCAACGTGACATTCATTTCATCTTTAAATAATCGTGAAAATGAATTTGGTGCCATATTAACCAGCGATGACATTTTAGTATTGCTTAATTTTTTATCAATATTGACTTCAATATAGCGGATCACTTTTAAAACACGTTCATCTATATTAATGGTTTTCCATAATTCTGGACCAATGTTGGTAAGTGCTTCTTTTATGAAGGCTTGTAACTTTAAATTAAAAGTGAGTTTGAAATCTTTGTTTTCAACTTTTAAACGATTGGTTAAATAATTTAATCTGTCCTTTAAGTAATCTGTTAATTCTATTTTTAAAATACCAGGATAAACACTATCAAATGGCACTCCTAAATTAAAGTGAGCGAAGAAATGAATTAAGAACATGTTTTCTAATTCCGCTTCGTTATGATTAATATTCAACTGTTTTCCTGAAACATGAATACCTTCTGAGTGAATGTGATTTTTAGTGTATAGTGACGAAAACGAAGTAAACGGAGGAATAATGTAGATATAATTCGGATCCATTTCAAAAACAGTATCCTGATGAATTAATTGGCCACCTGTGTTTTTATTCCAATATAGTCTCCAAAACGGAAATACCATTTCATGACAATCCCATAAATCTAATAACCAATATCTACAACATAACATCTTTAATTTCAGGTCAATAAAATTTTGATGATTTGCAGATGGATCGCCTAATTCAATTTCTTTTACAAACTTCATTGAACACTAATGTTTGAATTAGATACAAAAATACAGATTTTGAATATTTAATAAGGTGTATTTGGTCTCTATTTTTGTTACAATAATTTTATTTAAAACGATATGAAAACGATAAAACTCCCAGTACAGGTAGAAGCAGAATTAAAAAAAGTATCTGAAGTCGCAGGTTATTTATGGCAACGTGAATGGGCAGAGCGAAATGCAGGAAATATTTCAATGAACTTAACATCTTACTTTACAAAAGAAGAAGTACAAGGCATTGGAACTGAAATCCCATTTGAATTCCCAAAAGGAGCTGCAGGATTTGTAATCTACATTACTGGTACAGGTTGTTATTTGAGAGATTTAGTAGATAAGCTTGAAGAAGCGTCTTGTATCTTATATATCAATGAAGATGCTACAGCCTATTCAATTATTTGGGGAGGTAAGCGTGAAAACTTTGGACCAACGTGTGAGTTAATTTCTCATGCAAGTATCCATTTATTTAACTCTATTTATCATCCGGAAAATTTAGCGGTTGTACATACACATCCATTAGAATTAATCTGTATGAGTCATCACGAATTATTTGATAATGAAGAAGAATTAAACAGACAAATCTGGATGATGTGTCCTGAAGTAAAAGTATTTGTTCCTAAAGGCATTCACTGTACACCGTATGCTTTATCTAGTACAGCAGCTCTAGCAGAAGTAACAATGGAAGCGTTTAAAACAAGAAATGTTTCATTATGGGAAAAGCATGGAGCAACAGCAACAGCGCCAGATGTAATGAAAGCATGGGACTTTTTAGATGTAGCAAATAAAGGAGCTAAAATGTTAATGATGTGTTGGGCTGCAGGTTTTCAACCAGCAGGACTTTCAAACGATCAATTAACAGAATTAGAGCAATTCACATAATAAAAAATATAATCATGAGTAGATTAATAGGTAGACTACCCAAAGTAGGAATTCGTCCGGTGATTGATGGACGTGAGTTAGGTGTAAGAGAGTCTTTAGAAGTTCAAACCATGGATATGGCTAAAGCGGCAGCTAAATTAATACAAGACACCTTACGTTTTCCAAGTGGAGAAAAAGTAGAAGTTGTAATTGCAGACACAACTATTGGAGGTGTTGCAGATGCCGCTGCTTGTGCAGATAAATTTAATAGAGAAGGCGTTGAAGTATCATTAACAGTGACACCATGTTGGTGTTATGGAACAGAAGTTATGGATACCGATCCTTCAACACCTAAAGCCGTTTGGGGATTTAATGGAACTGAACGACCAGGAGCTGTTTATTTAGCGGCAGCTTTAGCAGGCTATTCTCAAAAAGGATTACCAGCTTTTGGAATTTATGGTAAGGAAGTTCAAGATGGTGGTGACCAAACCATTCCTCAAGATGTTTCAGAAAAAATATTGCGTTTTGTAAAAGGAGGTTTAGCTGTGGCGCAAATGAACGGTAAATCTTATTTATCTATAGGATACAGTTCTATGGGTATCGCAGGATCTATGGTAGATGTTAACTTTTTACAAGATTATTTAGGCGTAAGAGCTGAGTTTGTAGAATCTGTAGAGCTTTTAAGACGTATTGATGAAGGTATTTACGATCATGACGAATTTGAAAAAGCATTAGCTTGGACCAAAGAAAACTGTATAGAAGGTAAAGATTATAATACGCCAGAAACACAAAAATCAGCAGAAGTAAAAGATGCTGAATGGGAAAAAGTTGTAAAAATGACTTTAATCTGTAAAGATTTAATGAACGGAAACCCTAAGTTGAAAGACATGGGATTCGGTGAAGAATCTAAAGGTAGAAATGCTATTATGGGAGGATTCCAAGGGCAACGTCAGTGGACAGATTACCAACCCAACGCAGATTACACAGAATCTATTTTAAATTCTTCATTCGACTGGAATGGAATTCGTCAAGCGTACACATTCGCAACAGAAAACGATTGTTTAAATGCTATTTCAATGTTATTTGGACACTTGTTAACTAACAAAGCTCAGTTATTCTCTGATGTACGTACGTACTGGAGTCCTGAGTCTGTAGAGCGTGTAACTGGTAAAAAATTAACGGGTATTGCTAAGGATGGAATTATTCATTTAATCAATTCTGGTTCTACAACGTTAGATGCAACGGCACAACAAGAAGATGCTGATGGAAACCCAACTATGAAACCTTTTTGGGATATTACAGAAGAAGAAGTTCAACGCTGTTTAGACAACACCAAATGGCCAGCAGCTATTGCTGAATATTTTAGAGGTGGAGGATTTTCGTCTCAGTTTAAAACTAGAGGTGAGTTACCAATGACCATGTGTAGAATAAACTTGGTTAAAGGCATTGGACCGGTTTTACAAATTGTAGAAGGATGGAGTGTTGAGTTACCAGAAGATGTTCATGAAGTTTTAGATGAAAGAACAAACCCAACGTGGCCAACAACATGGTTTGTACCAAGAACAACAGGAACAGGTTTCTTTAAAGATGTGTATACAGTAATGGCAAAATGGGGAGCAAACCACGGAGCTATTTCTCATGGACATATTGGTGCCGATTTAATTTCTTTAGCTGCCATGTTACGTATTCCTGTTAACATGCATAATGTTAGTGAAGATGACGTATTTAGACCAAGTGCATGGTCTGCTTTTGGAGAAGGCTTAGAAGGAGCTGATTATAGAGCTTGTAAAAATTATGGTCCGTTGTACGGATTTAAAAACTAATTAGAATAACTCAAAAGGGTGCTTGGCTTAATAACTAACACCCTTTTTTTAATTTTTGAACTGTGATGGTGAATGTAATTGCTGTAATAGACATAGGGAAAACGAATAAAAAAATACTCTTATTTAACGAAGAGTTTGACGTTGTATACCGAAATTCAATACGGTTTGATGAGGTTTCTGATGAAGATGATTACCCTTGTGATGATATAGAATCTATTGAAAACTGGATTCAAAATGAGATAAAAAGAATACAAGTCGAAGGTGAGTACGATATAAAAGCGATTAACTTTTCTACGCATGGAGCGAGTCTTATCTATTTAGATGCTCAAGGCCATAGAATTACACCTTTATATAATTACTTAAAGCCATTAAACTTAGAAGAACATCAAGAGTTTTATGGGGCTAATGGAGGTCAAGAAGAATTCTCTAGAAAAACAGCATCTCCAGCTTATGGTATGCTAAATACAGGACTTCAAATATTAAAATTACAAAAAGAAAAACCACAATTTTGGAATAAGGTAGATGCTATTCTGCATTACCCACAATACTTAAGTTATCTTTTTACTAAACAAATAACTGCAGATTTTACGTCGGTAGGCGCACATACAGCAACCTGGGATTTTGATACGATGCAATATCATAAGTGGGTTTCTGATTATAAATTGAACTTACCTACTCCACAAAATGGTAAAGATGCTATATTGACTATATTTAATGGACAAGAAATTGCCATTGGAACAGGATTGCATGATAGTTCCTCGTCTATTATTCCGTTGTTAGAATCCGAAAAAGATAAAGAATTTATTTTACTATCTACAGGGACTTGGATTATAGCGATGAATCCTTTTAGCAAGGAAACGTTGACACAACACCAGTTAAAAAACAACTGTTTGTGTTTTATGACTCCACAGAAACAGCAGATAAAATCGTCCATGCAGTTTCTAGGGAAAATTCATGAAGTGTATATTACAGCTTTAAGCACTCATTTTAACATTGACATAGATACACATTTACAACTCGAGCTGAATGAAACGTTGTGCAGCGAACTGATTAATACAAATGCACGTGTGTTTTTATCTGAAGGCATCGATAGTGATTTTGAAGCACATCCTGAGTTATTAGCTAATTATACCGATTATGAAACGGCTTATTATCAATTAATTTTTGAAATTAGTAAAAAAGTAATTCATGGTATTAATTTAATTTCTGATGAAAATTCAGCAATTAAAGACATCTATATTTCTGGTGGATTTAATAAGAACTTAATATTCATTCACTTTTTAAAGTTATTAAAAAATGATATTGAAATAAAAATTTCTGATTGTAAAAATGAAAGTGCTTTAGGTGCTGCATTGATGATGAAATCATATATCTAAAGAAATAAAAAACAATAACTATGAGTCATCAAAAAACTACTTTAGGAGAATTCATTATAAAAAATCAAGCGTCTTTTCCCTTTTCTAGCGGAGAATTATCGAGTCTCTTAAATGCCTTACGTTTAGCTGCCAAAGTGGTTAACCACGAGGTGAACAAAGCGGGTTTAGTAGATCTTTTTGGAGATTCTGGAGATGTTAATGTTCAAGGAGAGCATCAGCAGAAATTAGATGTATTTGCCAATAAAACATTTATTCAATCTTTAAAAAATAGAAATATTGTTTGTGGTATTGTTTCTGAAGAAAATGATGAGTTTATAACCATCGAAGGACGCGATAAAGAATCTAATGGTAAATATGTGGTACTTATGGATCCTTTAGATGGCTCATCTAATATTGATGTAAATGTTTCTGTTGGAACTATTTTTTCTATCTACAGAAGATTAACTCCGCCAGGAACTCTCGTAGAAGAAAAAGACTTTTTACAGCCAGGCAGAGATCAAGTTGCAGCCGGTTATATTGTGTATGGTACATCTACCATGTTGGTTTATACCACAGGAGATGGCGTTAATGGCTTTACACTTAACCCAGCTATTGGATCGTTTTATTTGTCACACCCTGATATGAAATTTCCTAAAAATGGTTCTATTTATTCTGTTAATCAAGGAAATTATAGTCATTTTCCAGAAGCGGTAAAACAGTATATAAAATACTGTCAGCAGATCGAAGCAGACAGACCTTATTCACAGCGTTATATTGGATCTTTAGTTTCCGATTTTCATAGAAATATGATAAAAGGTGGTATCTATTTATATCCAAATAGTACCGTTAATAAAGATGGAAAACTAAGATTACTCTACGAATGTAATCCAATAGCATTTTTAACCGAGCAAGCGGATGGTATAGCTACTGATGGTGAGCAAAATATACTAGATATTATTCCTACCCATATACATGAGCGTGCCCCTTTTTATTGTGGAAGTCGTTCTATGGTAAAAAAATTACTCGAATTTATTAGACAATAAATTTAAAAATGTATATTCTTGAGCCAAACTAAATATTTTATATGCATAGAATTATATGCTTTATTAGTGTTGTAATTACACTATTTACTCAACAAGGTTATTCTCAGAATTTTGAACGAATTTCTAATAAAGAAGGTTTTAATCAAAATACTGTTAACTCCATAGCACAAGATAAATACGGTTTTCTATGGTATGCGACACCAAACGGATTAATTCGTTATGATGGCTATGAGTTTAAAACCTTTAGTACACAATCTAAAGATGAGAATGCCATTTCTAGTAATAATGTCACTTATTTGTTTAACGATAAAGATGGTATTCTTTGGATAGGTACTAATGTAGGTGTTAATATATATGTCCCTTGGTTAGAACGGTTTTTCACAGTGCCACTTAACTATAACATCAATGTCAATAAGATTGCCTCTCAGGATGACGGCTATCTGTGGATAACGTCTACAAAGAAATTAATACGATGCAAATTAAAAGATATAAGTAATGGTGTTTTTGAGGTGTCTGAAAATGTTCTTGATTTAAAAGGCAAATCGATAATAATTAACACGTTTACATTTGGACATAATTCTTCTATTATTCTAGGAACAAATGAAGGGTTGAAAAAAATTGATTTTAAATCTGAAAACCAAATATTAAAATCAGTAATTCCAGATTTAAAGGATTTTGATTTTTTTAATGAAAAAGAAATTACTGAAATCATAAAAGTGGATAATATCTTTTGGATTGGTACAACAGAAGGTTTGTATAGTTCCAATTTAGATACAAACTCCGATTACCTGGTCAAGAAAATAAAAGTTCCAAATCAAGAATCTACGTTCTATGTTAATAGCCTTTTTAAAGATAATGATAATGCCATTTGGATAGGAACGACAGGTGATGGACTCTACAAATTTAACCCAATTCTAAATTCTTTTAAGCATTTTAACTATGATTCAAAGAATACAAATAGTATAAGTAGCCATCAAATTAATGCAGTGTATCAAGATAGTTTCAATGTGTTTTGGGTAGGTACAGCACAAGGAGGAATAAATAAATTAGACCTATTTCAAAAACCATTTCATTCTTACACAAACAACCCTTATGATAAGTCTTCTATTGCTGACAATTTAATTACCTCAATTTTAGAGGACAACAATGGTAAGATTTGGGTTTCTGGTTACAATAAAAAATTATTTAGAAGTGTAGATGTTATAAACGAAAATAATCTACATAAAATTCAGTTTGAAGATTTACAAAGTAAATTACCTATTGAAAATACTGATGTTATAAGGTGTATTTATCAAGACCAAAGAAATTATATTTGGTTTGGCACAGACAAAAAAGTCATTGTTTATAGTCCAATAAGAAAAGATTTTAAAGAGATTCAGTTTTTATCAAATGGAGATAAGGCTTCTTTATTCTTAACCCGAAAAATTGCGCAAATAAATGATACAGATTTTGTTTTAGCTGGTAATAGAATTTTAGTTGTAGAAAACCCATGGAAAGCAATTGACCAATCAAAACAACCCCAAATATCTATTAAATCGACATTAAAAATAACAGCTAATAAAGTACAATGTTTCTTGCAAGATAGTAATCATCAATTATGGTTTGGTACAGATGTTAGTTTATTACAATGCACATATGTAAAAGGAAAAATTGAAATTGTAAGAGAATATAACGATAGTAAAATAGGAAGTGGCAAACTAAGTTACAATAATATTTTTACGCTTCATGAAGATGACAAAAAGAATATTTGGATAGGTACTTTTGGTGGTGGTTTAAATAAATTAAATTTAGACAGTGCTAGCAATCCATCAAAAATAGAATACTTCCGAAAAAATGAGATCCTACCAGATGATGTTATTTATGGAATTTTGCCACAAAAAAATAGTTCTAATTTATGGATGAGTACAGATATGGGATTAGTTCGATTTAATACAGAAACGAACAAATTAAATGTCTTTGATGTAAGTGATGGTTTAATGCAAAATAACTTTAGACAATCAGCATATGCACTAGGTAAATCAGGATATATGTATTTCGGAGGTTTAAATGGCCTTACTATTTTCGATCCGCAGAAAATAGCCCTAAATAAGCAAGCACCAAAAGTTTTAATATCGTCTTTATTAATAAATAATAAATCGATAAAAATTGGTGAGAAATTAAATAACATTACAATCCTTAAAAAATCGATTTCAGAAACAGATACTGTTGAAGTCTCTAAAAGTCAGCGCATCATTTCCTTTAATTTAGTTGCTGAGCATACCTCTGCACCAGCGAAGAATAAAATAGCATATAAATTAGATGGTTTTAATAAAGATTGGGTAGAAACAGATGAAGGGAAATCTGCGATAACTTATACCAATTTATCAGCTGGTACTTATACACTAAAAGTAAAATCTGCTAATGGAGATGGTATTTGGAGTGCTTCAAATAAGACCTTAACATTAGTAATTCTGCCACTGTGGTATCAAACTTGGTGGAGCTACACACTGTTGGCTCTTATATTTTTAGGCATTGGTGTTGGAATTGTTTTCTATTTTGTTCAACATGAAAAGTTAAAACAAAAACTCATCTATGAGCAATTGGACAAAGACAAAATGGAAGTTATTAACCAAGGTAAATTTAAATATTTCACAAATTTATCTCATGAGTTTAGAACACCACTTACATTAATTTCAGGGCCTTTAGATAGAGTTATAGAAAACAACAGTAACCCAGAGAGTGAAAAATTCTTAGCTATTATTAAAAGAAATACACATCGACTTTTAAGTTTAATAGACCAGTTAATAACATTTAGACAAGCAGAACAAGGGTATCTAAATTTGAACTTTACTAAATCTACTTTAGGAGATTTCTTATATCCAACAACAGAGGCTTTTGAAAATTATGCATTAGAAAAGAATATTAATTTTTATTATAAAATTAGTTCTCCAAATGAAGAGATTGTTATTGACGTAGAAAAGCTTGAAAGAATACTTTTTAATTTGCTTTCAAATTCTTTTAAAAACACACCTGTTCAAGGAACTATTAGTATCGATGCCTCTATAATATATGAAGGTGATATTAAAAAGATAAAAATTGATGTTATTGACACTGGTAAAGGCATTCCAAAAGAAAGTTTGAATAATATTTTTGAACGATTTTATCAATTAGGAAATCAAGATGGTAATGTTAGTGGTGGTGGAATTGGCTTATCCTTTTGTAAGTCTTTAGTCGATTTATTTGATGGTCGTATATCTGTAAAAAGTAGACCAAATAAAGAAACCCGTTTTACGATTGTGATTCCATCTTCCCCAACTGAAGAAGTAAACATTGAAGACAGTCATGTAAAAAAATCATTCATAAAAAATTGGGTGCCCTTGCAAGGCAAAACCTTTGAAGAGACTGATAATATCAAAAAAAGCAAGAAACAGCATAATGTTTTAGTTGTTGAAAATGAAATAGATATTCAAGACTTTCTAAATAGTGCATTGTCAGACAAATACAATATCACCATAGCAAATAATGGTATTGAAGCATTAGAAGAAATTAAAAAGACTGAATTCAGTACCGTTATAAGTGATGTCATGATGCCTGAGATGGATGGTTTTGAATTGTGTAAACGAATAAAGGCCAACCCTGAAACTTGCCAACTCCCTGTTTTATTATTAACCGCTTTAGGGGATAATGTGGATTTAATTAAAGGTTTAGAGTTTGGTGCCGATGAATATATTAGTAAACCATTTTCTTTAAAGCATCTTGAGCTTCGACTGAAAAAATTGATAGAGAATAATGTTAAGATAAAGGACTATTTTTCAAAGAATAGTTTACCCCCAAAAGATAAAAAGGAATTAGGGTTCTCTAAAAGGGATCTCGAATTCTTAGAGAACATCACCGAAATCATCGAGAAGAACTTATCTAATTCAAATTTTGGAGTAGAAGAATTATCTACAGAAGCAGGCTTAAGTTCCTCTCATTTTTATAGAAAATTGAAACAACTTACAGGCCAAGTTCCAAATGCCTACTTACGTAATTTTAGGTTACAAAGGGCAGCGGAATTATTAGATAGTAATAGTGGTTTTAACGTTGCGGAAGTGATGTATCAAATCGGTATAGAATCTAATTCTTACTTTTCTACCTCGTTTAAAAAATTACACGGTATGTCCCCTTCTGAGTATTCAAAACGATAAGATGATAGTTTTCAGCAACGAAATGATGAATGATAGAACGCCATTAATGTTAATATTAATTAAGTTTGTTATTCAAATAAATAATTAATCTTAAACAATTTTTAAAATTATGAAAAAAACAATTTTACTACTCGTATTTAGTATCGCAATGTGTAGTTCAGTATTTGCTCAAAAAAATGCAGATAAAAAAATAGAACAAAAAGTTAGTGCATATGTAGAAGCTGTAGAAAGTAAGTTAACACTAACGAGTGAAGAAAAGGAAACATTAATAACTATAAAAGAAGCTCAGGTGAAGGCTAGTTTTGAAATTAATGCTAAGTATGAAAAAGGTTCTGAAGAGCTAAAAGAAAAAAGAAAAGAAAGTAATAAAGAATTTTCTAAGTCTCTCAATAAGGCATTTGGAAAAGACAGAGCTAAAGAAATAAAGTTGGCATCCAGAAAGAATAAGAAGAAAAAGTAAATTCTGTTTTAATAGGAAATTCCTATTAAATTAGACTTTAGATTTCATGCCCTTTAAAAGTATTCCCCTAGCGAATACTTTTAAAGGGCATGACTTTTTATATAATAAAGATCTATTATGAAGTAGTGTAATAGAGACTTTATAATTATTTGGAATATCTATAAAGTGGTAATAAGTTTGATTTCACTATAATTATTTAAGATGTTGAATAGATGACCTCTTCTAATGCTTGTTGTAACCATTTTCTTTTGGTGTAATATTTAATGGCAACAACTTTAGTCTACTCTTTAATTTATGTCCGTAGCGCAACTAAAACGTATGAGCTTTAATTATCGTCATTATAAGTTTTTGGTTTACGTTTTTTAGACTAATTAATAGATAATTGAAAAACATGCTTTTCTACTTAAATAACATATAAAAAAAGCTTCTTGGAGACAAGAAGCTTTTTTTATATGTATTATAACACGTTTTATCTAATACGCTCGATTGTAAAATGTGTTTTATTAGAAGCAGCCTCTATCGCAACTACATCAGGTGATGTTGCATTCTGAGTATTAAGAGCAAATATTTCAACAAAATCAGTATCAACAAGTTGAATCACACACGAAATCTGCCTAGCGACTTGACTAGAATCGCTTAGATTATAATAGTGATTTGCAGAAAATTCTTGATATAGATTGCCGTTTATGTATACCGCAACACCATAATACTCTGTATTGGTTTGTGACGTTGTAGTTTGAAAACTAGCATCTATTCTGTAAACACCTCCGTTATTAGGTTCAAATCTACTAGTGCTGGTTTTAAATTCTCCAGAGGAAGTAGCATCAAAATCTACCGTGTCAAAATCTAATTTTTGCCATCCAGAATCATCGAGAACTTGGTGAACAAGCGGTGTTGTTTGGTCAAAAGTAGCTCTAATAACCGTAAACGTAGAAACATCTGGTACAACAGGTATGGTTTGTTGATCCTCAAAAGTTAACTGACCAGCACCATCTGTAACCAAAATTTGATCTGCAGTACCATCTGCAATTGGGAAAGCGTAACCATTGGTTACACCTGGTTCCGCAATTTGTAACTCACCATTTACTCTTAATATGTCGTTATCAAACTCTCCATAGATTAATGGTGTTGCACTACTTGAATTTTCAATTAGTAACGTATTGTCAACCGCAGTCTGAGTACCAGTAAAACCAGCATTATGGCCAATAAAAACGTTATTATTCCCAGTTGTTCTGCGACCAGTACTTTTTCCAATAAACACGTTGCTATCTCCTTCTAATTCACGACCAGAATGTTGACCAACAAGTACATTCGAATCTCCTGCTAATTGACTACCAGCTCTATTGCCAAATAGTACATTAGAGTTTCCAGAAGACTCATCTCCTGCAAATGAACCGAAGGCAGTATTATTACCAGATGTGTTAGCACTAAGTGCTGCATGACCAAATGCAGAACTGTTATTAGAAGTAACAACATTATTAAGTGCCTTGTATCCTACAGCTGTGTTTTGTGCACCACTTGTATTTGCGTGTAAAGCATGATAACCAACGGCAGTCAGAGAATCTGATGTATTAGATCTAAGCGCACCATGACCAAACGCAGAATTACTACTTCCACTAACGTTTTCATTAAGCGCCTCGTAACCAACTGCTGTATTAGATGTTCCAGCTTCATTTTTAAATAAAGCATGATAACCAACAGCAGTCAGGGAATCTACTGTAGCATTAGTTAAAGCTTCTGTACCAACTGCGGTATTTCCAGCTCCAGTTAAATTTTCATACAAAGCCAAGTTACCTATCGCCACATTGTCAGCTCCAGTTGTATTTTTAGCCAATGCTTGTGTTCCTATTGCAGTATTATAATTTGCAGTCGTATTTTCTTCTAAAGCACCTCTTCCAAAAGCAGAATTTCTTCGTCCTGTGGAATTACTAGCTAAGGCTCTAAAGCCAAAAGCAGAGTTATTTAAACTTGTATTTAAACTCAAGGCTTGAAATCCAAAAGCAGAATTGGCATCACCATCTACATTTGTCATTAATGCGTTATAACCAACGCCAACATTTTGATTGTGATCAGCATCATCATTTAATCCTGCATCAATCCCAATAAAAATAGAAGAACCGTCATTAGTACCATCTACATCAGATTTTGCATCAGAAAGATCATTTAGTTTTTCAATACTTGAAAACCGAATCCAACCTGTTGTTACTTGATCCCAATGATAAAAACCTTTAGAATTTAAACCAACCGTTGTGGTTAGGTAAACGAGCATTCCATCTTGGGCAGCAGTAGGATTTGTTGCAGGGAAGGTATCAATTCGAGGAATTAAGATGCCATCTACATTTGAAGGTGTTGCTTGATTAGATGCTGTAATATCTAAAGTGGCTTGTGGATTTGTGTTTCCAACACCAACTTGTGCGTAGGAAAAAGAGGCCATAAATAATAAGGCATAAAAAACAATATTTCTATGACGCACTTTTCTTTCTTTAACTAATTTATTTTTCATACAAGGAGGGATATTTATATATTTTCTCAAATTTATTGTTCTTTTTATTTAGATAATAATAACTGTTGTTTTATTGTTTTATAAATTTAAAAACTTGAATTTCATTGTTCTCTGAATAAGCTTTTATAAAATAAACACCTTCAGTTAGTGATGCAACATCAAAGGAAGTTTGATTGCTTTTAAATTCTAAAATTTTATTTCCGTTAGTGTTGTAAATAACTGCAGAAGCAATTTCTTTTGATAATTTAAAGTTTTGCTTTACAGGATTTGGAAATAAAGCAAGCTTGTTAAAATCATCATTAGAATCAATGCTTAATGATTCACCTACTAAAAAAGCTCCCACTGGTCGTACATAAGGTTCGTAATCTGGTTTTGGAGACTGCATCATTCTATCATTTAAGTCTTGCATTATAGCCATTTCATCATCCGTAATTAAACCATCGGTAATAGTTGTACTCCAAGTAATCGTTGCACCTGCATCTGTAAACGTTCTTATAAAACGGTAGGCTTGTTCAACTTCAAAAACTAAATCAGCACTAGCCACACTCCAACGATCTCTAATAGGTGCAAAATAATGTTTTAATGTTTGCTTGCTACCATCATAAGAAGACCAAGGGTTTTCAGTAATTAAAGGGAAAGAAAACTCTTCATAAGCCCATGAATTTGGCGGTGCTCCTTGACCTAGTGGTGTAGGATGACCCGCAGTAAAATCCATATAAGGGTCATTTGCTTCTAAAAAGAAAACTCTATAATCTGTCGGATCATCATCATCTGTTGCATCGGAATCTACAAATATATCATCACCATTCTCATCCTCAACATACGACTTCGTTAAATTGGTAGCAATAGCCACATCAGGATCAACTTCTCTAATCATAGCGACAAAATCACTTAGTTCTCCTGGTAAATTGGATAAATTATCTAACCAATAACCATCTACTAAGCCTTCAAATCGCTCTACATATCCTTTGACTAAAGTTCGCCATGCCAAACCTTCATCTCCTCCAAATTCTGTATTGTAATACGTTTCCCATGCTGCTAAAATTTCAAATTCTCTATCACTACTCCCTTGAAGATGTCCTGGGCCTGCACCATTTAGATACAAAATAACTTTCTTTCCAGAGTTTCTAAAAACATCAATAACATCAAGAATAATTTGTTCATTATCTAAAGTAGGTACCATATCTGGATGAATTTCATTGGCAATATCTACATATGGATTATCTCTTAAGGTATAATAATAACCATGTGCTGGATGTGTGAAATTTGTAATAACATGTCCAACAGCTGGCAAATTATCTACAATTTCTTGTGCGCCAGCAACCCAATCATCATTACTAGAGTTGTCTAACCGATAACCTCCATCTAAATTAAACCGCACACCCCAAGAACTAGATAAAAATAATGCATTTCGTAAGGGTTGCTCAAAACTCCCAGAAATAGTATCAATATAATAGGTTGATGTTAATCCGCTAGTATCTGCAGAAGCAAATACAATCATAATTTGATCGTAACCTCCAGCAATTAAAACATCGGAAGGAATTGTTTCTTGATCAAAATCGTAAGAAAAAGATTCCCAGGTTTCCCCTACAGAAAAATTTGCTTGTTGGTATAGGTTGCTCGAACCTCCAATACTTGAGTTTTTTAAAAATAATCGGATTCTACTATTTGTGGTGTTCAAATCAGAAGTTTGTATAGATGTAAATGCTTTTAACGCTATCGTATTTGAAGACAAATCTGTTATAGGTACTGATAAATTAAATATAATTCTTGAATTTTCTTGCCCATCTCTTACAAATTTAGAAACAGTTGCATTTGAGTTTATACCATTGGTCTCAGGATTTGTTTCATCTGTAGTAAAAAGTCCTTGTTGCGTATTAGAAAACTGGATGTTATTTGTTTGACTTGAATTCTCATACCAAGTCTGTTGCGCAGCAATGGTACTTAAGCAGAAAAATGAAAATAGAACTATAAAATTTATTTTGTTAATCATGCTTTTTATTTTTCATAAAGATAATAAGGTTGTTATTATTGTGATTTCTCTAATCAATCCATTTGTTACTGTAATCCATCTAAATGGTTATCATCTAATTGAAAGCTAAGTTATATATTGCAGCCGACCTTAAATGCCTGATTATCTGATAGTGTTTTTCACTCTTTTTATTATGGAAATATTATGAGGAACCAAAATACTTAATTTCTGATTGATATTTGAATTGATTGATTAAAGCAAAATTTTAGACGTTATAAGACATCGTATAACTATATAGTTTTGTTATTTAGCCAAAGGATTTAAATCGTTTTAAAGTGAACTCAATAAAACGTAACAATGAATAAAAATTTTAAGAGCAAAGGAATAATTTAATAAAATTGAAATGAGGTATAAAGAATTTACGATATGTATTATCGCAGCTATGTTATGTTTTAGCTGTAATACACAAAACCCAAAAGTATCGAACCAAAAAACTCAAAATACTGATAGACCAGAACCTAATGTTCTTCTTTTACTTACTGATGATTTAGGATGGCAAGATGTAAAGGTTTATGATATTGATGAACCTTCTCCTTACGAAACACCAAACATTGATGCCTTCGCAAAAAAAGGTATTCAATTTTGGCAAGCCTACTCACCTGCTCCAACTTGTGCACCGAGTAGATGTGCTATAATGAGTGGAAACCATCCAGCAAGAGCCCAAAAAACACATGTTGTTGGTGGTGCACCTCCTACCGTTTATGCAAACAAAGACACACAACGCATTATCGATCCTTGGTATAGTGGACGAATGCCAGAAAACGAAATGACTCTAGCAAGAGTATTGCAGCAAAAAGGTTATACCACAGGGCATGCTGGAAAATGGCATATGGCTATTAACCACTTTGCTTTCCCGCAACCTACGGATCAAGGTTTTGATGTGTCTACTGCAAATCGTGGAGCAACGAGTCCACAAAAACCACATCGTTTAACCGATTTTGCAACAACTAAAGCTTCTGATCCTTACCGCTTGGATGAAAACGGTTTTCCATACCATCAAAACAGTCAAGATGCCTTAAACTTCTTAAAAGAAAACAAACAAGATCCTTTTTTCTTGTACTATGCTACGTTTCTTGTACATGCACCAATACATACAAGGAGTAAAGCCCTCTTAGAAAAATATTGTAAAAAGTTAGGTGTGCCTTTTCCAACGGATCCTGATCATTGGGACGTAAAAGGACAGAACAATCCGTATTATGCAGCCATGGTAGAAATGTTAGATTACTATGTAGGACAAGTTTTTGATTATTTAGAAACTACCGATGATCCACGTTGGCCAGGTCATAAACTAAGTGAAAACACTTATATTATTTTTACTTCAGATAATGGAGGAATGGAAGGTCATCCAGGAGAAGTTTTTACTGACAATTATCCATTAGACAAAGGAAAAATAAATGCTAAAGAAGGTGGTACAAGAGTGCCTTTATTGATCTCAGGACCTGGCATTATAAAAGGAATAGAATCTGATGTTGTAGTAAACGGACTTGATTTTTACCCAACTATCCTATCCTTATTAGGAATTGAGAAACCAAAAGACAAACATTTGGATGGTGCAGATTTATCGACGTTGTTATTAAAAGATCCTACCGATTCTAAATTAGTTTTAGATGAAAATGGCAAAGAAAGAACGTCTATGATGTGGCATTTTCCACACGCGTCTTACCAAAGTACGTTACGTGTAGGTGATTATAAATTCATTAGAAATTATGACTATAAAAATAACCCTAGAACACCAGAATATGAATTATATAAATTATATACCACCAATAATGGAGTCGCAGAACGTGTGGATATTGAGGAGGCAAATAATTTAGCGTCGTCTTATCCTGAAAAAACAAAAGAAATGAACGCGCAATTGACTTCTATTTTAACAGAAATGAAAGCGAGTTATCCGTCTTACAATCCCTATTACAAAAGTGATATGGAGCATAAAGAAACGGTTCCCACTGTATTATCTCAATCAAAAGAGAATAACCAAGTTACTTTTAAATATAAAGAAAATGGAGCTAAGGTGATAAAGGCCGATTTGATTTATACAACTAACGGAGGGCACCAATACGAAGAATGGTTTAAAACCGATGCCAAAATAAATACTGATGGTACTATAGCAGCCAATTTACCTAAAGGTACTACCCATTATATTATTAACTTAATTGATGCGAATAATTTCTTAGTAAGTTATCCTGAAATACCTACGATTAAATCTCTTAAAATGAAGAAAAAAAAGTATTCTAACTATGCTCTAAGTAGCAAATAATAAAGTTTCAATTGAGTTTACAACAATTATCTTTAGCTCTAAAATAAAACTATAAACCATTGTTTTTTAGTAATTTTAAGTTTTTACACAAGAAATGAGCATACTTTTGGGTTAATTTAGCAAAGAAAAATAAAATAATAGAGCTAATTTTGTCTAACTAATTTTAAAACCATATAAATTATGAAAAAACAATTACTTTTTACAGCAATTTTACTTTTTGCTACAGGTGTTACATTTGGGCAAGCAACAGTGCTTGATCCATTAGACTCTGAAACACAGCAGATCAGTATAGCAAGTACAGATTATACTCAAACTGGAGGACCTTTTGCGCCAAACGGAAATGGTGCTCATCTTAATGCAACTATACCAGAAACTCTTAATGGATCTATTAGTTTTGATGTAGTTTCTTCTGGAGCAGATTTCGAAACATCAATTGTTTTTCACGTAAGAAAATTATTTGGTAATTCTGGGAGTGTAACTATGACTGTTGATGGCACAACTGACGCACCGATTACTTTAGCTGCTGACGCTAGTGCAAGCAACCTTAATGGCTTTGAGACATTTGATACGTTAACATTTTCCCAAAATGTTACTATTACATCTGTTCCTAAAACGATAACATTGGATATTAATATTTTACAAGACCTTTCTAATAGCGCTAGAATTAGATTCTATTGGCTTAGATTTTCTAATGAAACTTTAGGTGTAGATGATTTTGAAACACAAAAGACAAGTGTTAAAGTTTATCCTAACCCAACAAAAAATAGCTTTCAAATAGATGCTAACAACAGTATTGAGCGTGTAGAACTTTATAATATTACTGGCCAATTATTAAAAACATATAGCGAAGAAGCTAATTATGATATTAGTGATTTAGCAAAAGGTATTTATATTGCAAATATTAAGACGGAATTAGGTTCTAAAACAATGAGAATTGTAAAAGAATAAGATTTCGGTATTCAAGTATTTAATGCAACAAACGTTGTTGTTATAAATTGATTAAAAAAAGTTCCTTAGTTAAATTTAACTAAGGAACTTTTTTGTTTTCTCAAAACATTACAAAATAGTGTTATCTCAGTTTAAACCATTAATTAATCTGTGAAATGTCTATGCTTTTAAGACTCATTTTGAGAATGCCCTTCATTACATTATTTAAGTATAATAGTTGTGATAGAAAAATTTTTGGTTGAAATAAGCAAAGAAAAAACACCTTGTATAACTAACTTTGATTAACTAATTAAAACTTTATAATATGAAAAAACAATTACTTTTTATCATGTCCTTTTTATTTGCCACGACGTTGGCATTTGCACAAGCTATTATAACAGTGGATGCAGCAGATCAAGATTTTACTATGATTTCACCTTTAGTAACTTCTGTTTCTACTGGAACGGCTGCTACTATTTCAGAAGCACCCGCTACACCAAATCGTACTCAAATAGTGGCTGATGAAGCTGGTTCTAACGATGTTGCTGGTACGTTTGACCTTGTTGCTCAAACTTCATCAGGTACTATTGACGGTACTATTTCATTTGATTTTAGAAAAAAAGAAGGAAATACATTGGCTATAAAAATTACGGTTGGGTCTGAAACACCACAAACATTCACATATAGTGAAACTGATGGTGGTACTGGTACATATCAAGTATTATCTGCTACTTATGCTGGAGCTGTCACATTTTCAACTACACCAACGCCTATTACATTTGAAATTACAGATTTAGATTTAGGAACTGCACCATCAGTTACTGCATCAAGATTGTATAAATTTAACGTTACCGATAAAGACGTGCCTGAACCACCTTTGGATGCAGAAGCCGTTTTAGAATCTGGAAATGAATGGTATCATAACTATAGCCCAGATACATTTAGCGTAACACTTAATGAGGTGCTAGGCGGTGAGTTTTTAGAACAAGCATCAGCAGTGGCTACACCAACAACTACTGGAAACAGCAGTCCATTAGTTGCCAAGTTTACAAAAGGAGAAGAAGTACACTCACAATTAAAGTTTCAATTACCGGCTATAATTACTTCAGCAAATCAATCAGCTGCTATTTTTAAAATAAGAGCCTATGCACCATCAACCAATGTAGATGGCAGTTCTGGTAGAAGATTAAGATTGTTTTTGCGAGATGGAATTGAAACTGCAGGCCAAAAGAACGTAACAATTGATGTTACTGTTTATGATCAATGGGAAGAATACACCTTTGATTTTACAGGAGTTACACTTACAGATGGTGTATCTTATAGTACTGTAAACCTATTATTTGATCAACCAGATGCTGATTTTCTCGCCACAGGAAATGTATATTATTTAGATGCTTTTCAAGGACCATCTGCAACCACATTACCTGTAAATGACTTTGAATTAAATAATGCATCTATTGTTGCTTACCCTAATCCTGTAACTAACAGTTTTCAAATAGATTCTAATAGAAGTATTGAGAGTCTTAAATTATATAATATTACTGGACGTTTGATAAAAACATTTAAAGAAGAAGCTAATTATGACATTAGTGATTTATCAACAGGGATTTATATTGCAAATATCAAGACGGAATTAGGATCTAAAACCTTGAGAATTGTAAAAGAATAAAAATTTAATATGGTCATTTTAAGTAATAGACGTTGCTTAAATTATTTTGTAAAAAATAAAGGTAGTAATTTAAATTGCTACCTTTTTTTTATCTATAAATGAAAACCAAGCTATTTAAGCGATAGGGTTTACAATTATATAGAACTTAAAAGTAAGGCATAAAGACACTGTCTTTTTCAATTATAAAAATGCTCTAATTTAAAATCTAAGTGATTTAACTGTGACATGAATCCATCAAAATTCTTAATATTAGTTTTTCTAGTTCTGTCTAATGTTCTTTTTAGTCAGTCTTCACCTCCAATTAAAGGTATCGTCATAACCGAAAATAAAGCGCCTATAGAATTTGTTTCTGTAGCTCTCTTAAGACAAAAGGATTCTACATTTATTAATAACACCATTACTGATATTAAGGGTGAATTTGTAATTTTGGATACACCTAAGGACTCTCTATTATTACAATTTTCTTACTTAGGATATGTCACGCATTTTGAGAATGTCTATTATAAAAACAAACCTATAGACCTTGGCGACGTCATTCTTAAAGAGGATTCTTATGAGTTAGATGCCGTTACGATATCTGCTGTAATACCAATTCAAATAAAAGAAGATACTATTGCTTTTAATGCCAATTCTTTTAAAGTAAACTCAAGTGATAATCTAGAAACGCTTTTAAAAAAATTACCTGGTTTAGAGATTGAGTCTAATGGAAAAGTAATTGCTCAAGGTAACCAAGTCACTAAAATATATGTCGATGGCAAAGAATTTTTTGGAGGAGATCCGGCACTTGTATTAAAAAATTTATCAGCAGATGCCATTGCAAAAATTGAAGTCATCGATAAAAAAAGTGATGAAGCAGAACTAACAGGCGTAGATGACGGTAATAAACAGATTGTGATAAATTTTACTTTGAAAAAATCGAAAAAAAATCAAGGTTTCGGAAAAGCGTCAGCAGGTATAGGATTAGACAGTCGCTACTTTGGCAACGTTAACTACAACAAATTTTCGCCAAAAACACAATTGGCAATTATTGGTAAATACAACAACATCAATATTACGGGATCTAACATTCAAGGATTTCTAGAAAATGCTGATGGCATTGCTGATGAATCTGATGATGACAATTCCAATTCAAAAAAAACAAAAAGCTTAAGTGGTTATTTAAAAACGGGAGTAAGCGGCATAAATATTGGACATGAGTTTAAAAAGAAAAAATCTCTTAATGCCGACTATTTTTACAATCTCTCGGACAACAGAGGAACGTCCTTCTCCAAAAGAATTTCGTTTTCAAATACCAATAACTTTGATTACGAAGCAGATAATAATTTTGACAAGGTTTCAAAAAATCACAATTTCAATTTTAATTACATAAACAAATCAAATCGTACAAATAGCCTAACCATTAAAGGGCGTTTAAATTCGGATGAGGTGATACAAAATTCAGTTAGAGACGGATTTTATTATACTGAAGATGGTGATTTAGTAACTTCAAATAGTCAAAACTACAGTAATAATAACACTAAAAAATCATTATATTTTAATATTAACTTCTATCAGAAATTAGCTAAAGCTGGTCGTAGCTTTAGTGTTGGGTTTAACACCAATATAAGCGAACAAGCAAAGGATAATGAACAAACCACCTTTGTGACCAGAAATATAGATAGTGACAACCCTACAAATACTGAGATTTTTGCGCTACGAGACGAAACGTTTAATAACGGCTTATACAATTTCAATTTTAAATACACAGAACCTTTAGGTAATAATCATTATTTTAAATTTCAATCCTTTTTAAAAGTTTTAAATCAAAATGAAGACATATACCAACTTAAAACCACAATAACGAATGATAATGCCGAAGAGCTCTTTACTTACAAATACAACAACAGAGAAGGCAGTTACCAAAACCGATTGGCATACAATTACAGCACCAAAAAACTGAACATTTTTGCTGGAGTTGAACTTCAAGAGCTCGATAGATCTTTTGGTGTCATTACAGAAGATCCTTTTAATAGCAATCAATTTTACTTAAATCCATTTTCTACACTGCAATACAAACCTAAAAATGGTGTAAAATACAGATTGGTCTATAACCGAAAAATACGCAGCCCTCGCACTGCAGAAAGCTCAACAGTTATCAATGATTTAAATCCGTTTTTTATAAGAAAAGGAAATCCTAATTTGAAAACAGAAAAAACTGACGATTTCTCTTTAATAGCTAATATATACAACTACAAATCATCGCTAAATTTTACAAGTAGAATTAAATATCAGTTTTCTAGAGATGCTATTATACAAAACATTGCTATTGATGATGACTTTGTTAAAACAAGAAGTTATATCAATAGTGGAGAGCGAAAACGGTTTTCCGCCTTTTTTAATTTTAGCAAAAAAATAAAGGGCCTAGGAATTCGCTATGCTATAAAGAACAGTAGTTTTTATAATTCTTCCACATCATTAATTAACCTTCAACTTAACGATGTGGTTTCAAAAGATATTCTAATGGGTTTGTCAATAGAGAACGCAAACAAGAATGTTATAGATTTAAAGCTTGGAACCAATTACAGTGTTAATAACACCTCATTTTCTATAGAAAAAGATCTTAATCGAAGGTATAAAAAGCAACATTATTATGCTGCCGTGGATTATGATTTCACAGAAAAACTGAATTTTAATACGCAATTTGATTATTTCGCTTTTTCAGATAATCAATTTGATAGTAACCTTCAGCTTCCTATATGGAATATGGCTATTTCTTACAATATAGGAAATAGCCATAATAGTCTTAAACTGGTTTTAATAGATCTGTTAGATAGAAATGTAGATTTTGAAAGACGAAGCACCACCAACTATTTTGAAGAAACCACATCAGAAAGTTTAGGACGCTACATCATATTGAGTTACACCTATAGATTAGGTAGCCGTCAGAAACAAAAAAGTTAGATATCTAATCGTTGTAGCACGTCTATCTTATTCCTTTAACAATTTTAAAGTTGCTTTACTTACATTAGATTAATCACTTCTAAAAAGTATAAACCTCTTTTTAAACCTGATATTTCTATAGTTAATTTAAGATAACCTTTTGAGTTCTAACTTGTGAATTATTTTCTAGCTGAACAATATAAATTCCGGTAGTTAAAGCATTCACATTAATTGTGTTTGTTGTATGAGCACTATCTAATTCTTGTTGTAATACTTTTCTACCTTGTACATCATAAATTACAGCTGTAGTATCATTGGTTAATTTTCCTTTAACAACTACTGTTTTTGATGATTGTTCGGTATAAATGTTTAATCCGTTTAACAAATCATCCTTTATTGTTAATGTTGTAGATGAGTAATGCACATAGAAACGTCCCGTTCCATTTATGGAAGCAGATGGTGTAAACACATAATCACTACTATTTAATAATGTCCATGTATTGGCTACATTATCTTCAAGATAAACATTAATATTTGAAGGAATAGTGCCAGTTGTTGCATCTAAACCAATAGTTAATTGTATACCTGCATCACTATTAACACCAAGTGGCACTACAACATCATTAAAATCATTATAAGGCAAGGCCTGAATAGCAAATTCTACACCTTCATTATCTTCTACTAGATTGGTATAAATACCATTAGTAGCACCTGTAAAATCTGCTGCATCGTATCCTGGATCTAGCCCTTTTGTTTTATCCTCAGCAAAATATATTTTTGTATTATAAGTAGATGATCCGTTAGATAAAAACAACTCCGATAAAACAAAACCAGTTGTCGATGATCTACCAGCTATAAAATCATCAGAAGAACCAACAGTTCTCATTTCTGGTTTAAAAGTTACGGTTCCACCAGATATAGTTCTAACAAAGAAACCTTGACCAGGTGTTATTTTATCTGTCGTATTAAATCCATTCCAAATCGTATAATTACTACCATCAGAATCATCAGCATCATAACCATAAATCGCTTGGTAGACTCCTCCTCCACCATTTAGTACGCCTGAATTTTCAGTCCAAAAGGCACCAAAATCTAAATATGATGGAAAAGGGTTTCCGATTAAATTCCATAGTCCATAAGTAGCGTCACCACCATCTGTAATAGAAACAGGTACATCGACTGCTGGTGATTCTGGCTCAGCTCTAAATGTAACGAAATCTCCACTACTAGAAGCTGCTCTATAACCTTGACCAGGAACGATATTTGTTCCTCCATCATTTACCGTATCCCAGTTTACAAATGCACCAGTAGTATTATCAAAAGGGCCAAATGCCTTTTCTGTAGTATTACTAGGGTTTTCCAAAAGATTAGGACTATCACCAGCAAAAAAAGCAAAAGTTTCAGTGACAGGAGACGCTATTAGGTCGTTGCCATTTGCTACTCCGTTTACAAATCTTTGCAGTCTAATTTGACCATCTACAACTCCCTTAAAAATTAAACTACCATAACTAGTAGAATTAGAGGATGCAAAAATTTGACCTCTTGTCACTGCATTACCTTCTACAGTAAGAGAATGTCCTGGTCCTACAACTACTCTTTCTTCTAAAGTACTTGCGCCATCAGCATTTACAATAGTTATATTATTTACAGTGACGTCTGAGTTTATGGTAATCCAACCATGTATTATTACATTTTCAGTAGGATCTGTAGGAGCAATTCCTCCTGCCCAAGAAGATCCATCTTCCCAATTAAGACTCTGACCATTGGTTGACGTAAACGTCGTTGGAAATATAATAAATCCAGATGCATCTTGTACAAGCGTACCATCTGCAGGTTCTAAGCCATCAATAAGCCAAGTATCTAAAATGGTTTGGGAAATTCCAGTATTATCTATTCCTATTCTAAGAATACCTGCTGTATAATTTTGTAAGTCTATAACACCTTCTGTAGTTGATGTCGTATATCCCGAAAATTCTACAGCTGTTGCTGCAGCATCAAAATCTATTGCTAATGGCTGTGTATCTACTGTAAGAGCACCCATGCTTTGGTTTGCATTAAATGTTACAGTTGCAGCGCCAGCAGTTGTAGCTAATCTTGAAATTGAACCTGTAAAAGTACTTGCAACATTAATTTCAAATGAAGCTATACCGTCTAAAGTTAAAGCACTACCAAATGCATTCGTTGTAGACGAAACAATTGGATTATTTTTAGCATTAATTGTACCTGTAAATGTTGAAAAATCTGAATCAGCACCTAAAGAAATTCCTTGTGTTGCACCAGCAGCTTGTGAATCATCTACATTGATTATACCATCTCCGACTACAGGTCCATTAAACACTATGTATTGATTACTTGAATTTGTCGATCGACTATCGGTAGTAATTGTATTAGAATTTATATAAATTGTACCACCTGTAAAAGTAAGTTGATTACCAGTTTTATTTCTATTATAAATAATCCCAGAAGTCGTAAAGTTTATACTAGGGTAAATGGTAATTGCTTTACTGGTAGAATTATCAATTAAACGCGAATTCGACGCCAACTGAGTATCAACAGTTAATATAGTCGAACCAGCATCAAGAAAAGACCTAGCTGTATTTGTTTGAAATTTAAGATTTCCTATTGTACGATCCTGATCTAAAGTTAAATCACCAGCATATAATATTAATGCTTGGTCGGTTGTTAATGGTAATGTACCAGTGTCCCAATTAGTAGTAGTTTGCCATTCTCCATTAGGTGCTGCTTCTAAAAAAGTTCTAATATTTTGTACAGATGTTTGTACATTAATATATCCAGATGCATCTTGTACAAGTGTACCATCTGCAGGTTCTACACCATCAATAAGCCAAGTATTTAATATGGTTTGAGAAATAGTAGTAGCATTGGTTCCTATTCTAAGAGAACCAGATACATAATTTTGTAAGTCTACAACGCCTTCTGTAGTTGATGTCGTATATCCTGCAAATTCTACAGCGGTTGCTGCAGCATCAAAATCTAATGCCAATGCCTGTGTATCTACTGAAAGATTAGCTAAACCGTTTTGGCTAGCATTAAATTCTATAATAGAATTACCATCTGATGCAGCTAATACTCCAATTGAACCTTCAATAGTATTTACACCATTTACGGTTAACACACCATTAGTACCTCCAAAAGTTATACTGCCAGTAAAACCTGAAAAATCAGATGAAGCTCCTAAAGACACATCTTGATTTATGATGTTAATACGACTACTTGAATCACCTGTTACAGCTCCATTAAATTCCACAGGAATAGTAGTAGTGGCAGTACTTTTATTATCTACATTAATCGTATTGCTACCTAATGCAAATGTACCAGTATTAAAAATAAGTTGTGTGGTAGCATTTTCTCTAATATGAATTTCTTTATCATCAACATCTACTGTTACATTACATGTAATGGTGATGGCTTTATTAGACCGATTCCTTATAATTTGATCAGGATTTAAAGACGTAGTACCATTTAGAATTAGTGTACCATTAGAAAATGTTTTGGTATTACTATTACCTGTTATTTGAAGTTGACCAACAGTATAACTATTGGTTTCTAAGTCTATAGTTCTTTCAAGAGTTGCTATACCAGTTTCATTCGCTATTATGCTATTTGTCCAGTTAGTTGCTGTATCCCATGTTTCATCTCCAAGATCAACTGCATTAGTATAAGTTCCATCTATAGGATCAATAACTGTTGAGATGTCATCCGTTATAACCACAAAATTATTTTCATCTATTAACGTAAATACAATTCCTGTAGCTACTTCTGGCACATCGGCTGTAATCACGTTACCATTTATAGTAGCAGGAAGCTCAAACCATTCTTCTTCTGATGAATCTACAGCCTCTATTCTATAAAGCAAATAAGCCGTTTCAATAATTGCATCTCCAGCATTAATAGTAAGAGTTGCTGTGGCTACATCTGTATCATGATCATAAACTGTTGAAGTAACAGACGGAACAATATCTTGATTAACTAATGGATCACCATTATAATCTGGATTAAAATGTGGTATTCTTGTATCGTTTTCAGCTAAAAGCGTCTCTAGTTTTAAGATCATTTCATTTTTAAGAGATGTATCCATCGTATCTATAACATCCACCATCTCTTCTATATCATTGTCTGATCCATCGGTATTATATAATTGGTAAGCTTTATAATAATCTCCGTTATCATAGATTTTATACAATTTATAATTTCCACTTCTAATTGCTGAAGATGCTCTTTCATCTTGTCCATGTGGGTAATGCCAAAAAAGATCTGTTCTTTCAGTATTGTCACTATTTTTTATTTCTGCTTCAGTGCCACTTAAAAAAGGAAATAAACTTACACCATCTAAATTGTTCAGAACATTGGCATCAAGAACGGCATCTGCTCCAGTAACCTCCATAATTGTAGGATAAAAATCTAAATGAGAAACTATGTTATCATATACTTGATTTTCTACAATACCAGGTCCAGTTATAACAAATGGCGTACGCAAACCGCCTTCTTTGGTGTGTGTTTTCCCTAAATCTAAAGGAAAGTTATCTGTAATAATTTCTGACCCATGATTTTCTGCACCTCCATTATCTGAAGCAAATATGATATACGTTGTATCAAATAATTTCATCCCTGGATTTCTTGGATCATCAGTAACTTTTAAATAATCTACTACTCTCCCTAAACTCCAATCTAAACTCGCAATCATCGCTCCGTAATAGGGATTTGTTTGGCCTGAAGTCGTAATATTTGCATCGGTTGTAGGCACAGGAATTCCTAATTTATCACAATAATATTCTAGTAATGCTAAATCTCTTGTTTGTATTGGTGAGTGAACTAACCAATGAGCCATGTATAGAAAAAAGGGTTCCTCTTTGTTATCATCCATAAAATCCAATGCTAGTTCTGTTACAGCATCATAAGGTCTTCCATCTGCATCTAATCGATAAGGATCATCTACAGCATCTGTAGCAAAGTCCACTGATCGGTCTCCCATGGATCGCGTAATTCCTCTATCAGTATCCTGATAATCAAACCCTTGGTCTACAGCTTCTGGATAAATATTGTGATTAGCTGCCATATGCCATTTACCAACATGACCAGATACATATCCTAAAGGATTTAATGCTTCAGCTATGGTAACTTCATCTAGTTGTAATCTACCAGGATAATATGACTCTATAGTTTTATTTGAAAGTTTAACTTTAGGTATTTGCCCTCCTGCGACATGAGTCATTTTGGTTTTAAGAGGCATTCTACCACTCATTGTACCTCCTCTTGACGGTGCACAAGTTGGTGCAGAAGCATAGGCTTGTGAAAAATTAGCTCCATCCTCAGCCAATGCTAACATATTAGGTGTTTCCCAAGGAACAACATCTCCAACATCATTTAACTGGGTGTCCTGCCAGCCTAGATCATCTGCATAAATAAAAACAATATTTGGTTTAATTATCTCTTGACCATTTATTTGTGGTAAAAAAAGAATGCTGAATAATAAAAGTAGTGTTGTGTTTCTCATCATAAAATTAGTTTATTTAAAAAAGTTTTATCAAAAATTACATTAGTTGCGATTATACCAAATAAACCATAAAATAAGCCTAATAATTTGCTTCTATCACTCACATACTTCATAATAAAATAGAACCGTAGACTTATGGCTATGCTTAGATTTTATTAGTCGTCTGTGAACGCTATAATCCAAATTATTTTAGTCTCATTTTATAATTCATTTGGTATTACTTATTTTTACTTGGATACTATTATTTTTCGAGTGATGCTATAATTATTACCATTCGAAAGCTTAATAAGGTAAATTCCTGATTTTAAAGTAGACACATCTAATTGTGTGGTCGTCGTGCCATTAGTCCATGTTTTATTCAGTACTTTAGTTCCTAGTACGTTTAGGACCGTTATGTTATTTATATCTGTAGTTGTTCTAGAAATTGTGAGTCGATCAGCTACTGGGTTGGGATACAACTTAACATCTGATTGATTAGTAAATTCATATGAATTTGTACTTAGCGTTTCACCGACTAGATAAGCCCCATCTGGTCTTACATATGGTTCAAAATCGGGTACAGGACTAGAAAGAAGTCTATCGTTAATTGCTTTCATAATAAGCATTTCATCAGCCATTATATGGCCTTCATCAGCATTAGCATTAGATACCGTAGTTGCAAAGGTAACACCAGCATTGGCATCTATTAGAATTTTAGTAAATCTGTAAGCATCTTCTATTCCAAATATTAAATTTGCGGAACTAACATGCCATTTATCTCTAATAGGAAACCATGCATGTTTTAATACTTGTTTTTTTTCATACATTGACCAAGGGTTACCAACCATAGCAGGTAATGTAAACTCTTCGTATCCCCAAGAATTTGGCGGAGCACCACCAGCTAACGCAGAGACATGTCCTCTTGTAAAATCTTGAGAAGTATTGTTTCCTCTAAAGTTTGATACATCATAGTCTCTATCATCTTCATCATCAACTCCATCAGAATCAACGGCAACTAATACGCCATCTATATAATGTTTATGACCAAACTCAGACACTGACATAGCAGCTCCAGGATCGGCATCTTTAAACATTTGAACAAAATCTTCTAAATTTCCATCGTCAAGAAGTACTCCTGTTGTATCAAACCAATATCCATCAGCATACTCTGCTATCGCAGGAATAAATCCTTGAACTAAATCTCTGTAAGCTAAATATTCATCTCCTTCAAAATTAGCTGTATAATAATCTACCCAAGCCGCTTTCGTTTCATCACTTGCTCTATCTAAATAGTTAGAAGATATATACAAAATAATCTTCTTATCTGCATCTTTAAATGTTTGCAAGACGTCCAGCATGATTTGTTGATTCTCTGCACTAGGAACTAAACTTTCGTGTATCTCTGTAGCGACATCTACATTAGTATTATCTCTCATTGTAAAATAATGAGAGTGTGCAAAATAACTAAGGTTTGTAATAACGTGCCCTACAGCTGGAAGTTCTGCAACAACCTCTTGTGCACCTCCTAATGGGTCATGGCCTGTAGCAACTTCTGCATCTAACCTTTCACCACCAAAAACAGGAAATGTAACTCCCCATGAACCCTGTAACCAAGCAGCTGGATGATTTCCTACGGTAGCGGTTTGATCTGTTGATCCGTATATCTCATCTATATAATAAGTCATGGCTGGTTCTTCTATACTACCATTAGCAAAACCTATTGTCATAAGGTCATAGCCATCAACATGTGGAACCACAACATTTTCAAAATGAAACGTAAACGTTTCCCATTCTTGTCCAACTGTAAAATTCAATTGTTCATAAACACGTTGTCCTTCATCAGAACTATCAAAAAACACTCTTAATTTTGAGTTGTTTGTAGTTAGCTCATCAGTAGGTATATCAATATAAGCTTTAAACGTAACTGTATAATCGGTTAAATCTGTTACGTAATTGAATAAATTAAATTTCAAAAAATCTTGTGTACCTTCAACTCTATTAAATTTAGAGACAATAGTGTGTGTATTAATTCCTAAAGTATTAGGGTTTGGAATGTTTCCTGTTAAATTAGTCGGTACATCTTCTTCGGCTGTAAACTCAATTTTACGCGTATTCGTTTGATCTTCTAACCACAAAAATTGTGCATTAGAAATCTGTACAAATGATATTGAAAATAAAAAAAAATATAAAATCTTTGGCATAACGGTAATTGCTTAATTTATTTAATAGCCTCCAAATAAATCATCATTTTCATATTTTGAAGACCATGTAAAAATAAGATTAGAGACTTAACTACATTTTCTCTCATTCACTAAATCATTGCTCTATACTACCAATTTCACGTTATACAGTGGAATAGTGCTATTATTTATATATAGTATTTTAATTCAACCCTTTAACCAAAGCGAGACTTAAATCGACCACTTATTTAAATTAAGCAGATTTACATAGTGGTTTCAATATCCTCTGAATTGCGTTTTAGTAATGATATAGTTGAGGTTATATGTATATATAACAAAAGAAGCACTATAGAATTTAATCCTATTGTGCTTCTTTAAATATGAAATAATTTTAATTATTTGATGGCAATTGCTTTAGTTGCAAATACTTTAGTAGTTTTTTGGTAGCCTCCATCAGGATAACCTATTAAGTAATTGTTTTCGTCAATTAAATTAAATACGTAATGCGTAGTTCCTTTTGGCAATGCTACAGAAACATTATCATTCCTAAGATTCATAGAAACAGGAAACCAAATTTCACCACGTACACCACCATTAGTTGTATAAATTAATTCTGCTTTTACCACCTTAGCTCCATTGTTTTGATATTTTAACCAAACATTTTTTCCATCTATGCCATGCTCAACAACAGTAGGTATTTTAGATTTATTAGGTAACGCAGATTTACTAGTTGGATTTAAATAAGGATATCTCGCATTTAGTTTTTGTAATCGTTCTGTTAAAAGACGATTCATCTCTTCTGTTTTCTTTGGCATTTTTTCTGCTAGATTTTGAGATTCTTCAATATCGACACGTTTTGAACCATTTTCGTACAATTGATATAAGGCCAAATCGGTCTTTTTTTCTGTAGCCGTATAGTCACGCACTAGTTTAAAGTCTCCAATTCGTAATGTAGATTGCATAGCGCTGTTTGGAAAGTGCCACATCATCGTATTTCTTGGTTTTCCGGTTTCAGGATCTAAAACTAATTTAGCATCTGTTGGGTCTTTATCTAGTAATGTAGATAAATCAGCACCATCGAATATTTGATTTGCATCTTTTGGAGTGTTTGTCCAACTTAGTATCGTAGGATAGAAATCCACACCATTTACCATAACATTAGATTCCGTATTTGCAGCAATATTTGGTCCTGTTATGATTAGTGGTACTCGTACACCACCTTCTTTTGCATTTATCTTTCCTTTGTCTAAAGGATAGTTGTCTGTAATAATTTCTTTTGTATGTTGTTCCATACCTCCATTATCAGAGGTGAAAATAACATAGGTGTTTTCGATTAACATATGCCCTGGCCATCTTGGATCTTCTGTTTCTTCAAGATATGTAATCAGTTGACCAGTGTAATGATCTATCATTTCTACCATGGCAGCATAATAGGCGTTTTTTTGACCTGCTTTGTCCCACATGTCATTCTTTTTAGGATATTCTAATCCTAATTTCTCATAGTATTTACGCAATAAAGCTTCACTTCGTGTTTGTATAGGCGTGTGTACTAATCGAGAGCAATAGTAAAGAAAAAATGGATCTTTTTTATTTTGGTTCATAAAATCAATACCGTCTTGAGTGATATCATCAAAAGGAAAACCATCTTCGTCTAGTGTAAATGGATCTGAAGGATCCGTCGTTGCAAATCCTTTTGTACGATCGGTCATTCTTTTATGAGGTCCAAAACCATGTTTTGAAAAATCGTATCCTTGATCTTTAGGTTCAGGATAGTCTGTTACAGCAATACCAACGTGCCATTTTCCTGAGTGTCCTGTTTTATAGCCATTTGATTTAAGTGATTCGGCAATCGTTACTTTAGAAGCATCTAAAGCACCGCGCATCCAAGGACTAATCAAGGTAGATCTATGATTAAAAGGCAATGGTGGATGACCTCCTCTTACGCTAGTTCTTTCTAAACGCACTGGGTGTTGGCCAGATAAGATTGCACCTCTAGACGGAGAACACGTCGTTGCAGGAGAATACGCTTGCCAGAATAAAACTCCTTCTTTAGCTAATCTGTCAATGTTTGGAGTTTCGAATGGAGAAGGCTCGTCAATATCGTAACATTTTACATCTTGCCAACCTAAATCATCGGTTAAAATTAATACTACATTTGGCTTTTTTGGTCTTTCTTGTGCAAAACTGCTTGACATAACTAAACAAGCCATTCCTAATAGAAATACTTTTTTCATGATGATTATTACTTAATTATAAAACTAATTTAGTTCAGATACAAGGGTTTTACATCTTTGTCTGTACACGTTTAAAATCTCTAAATAGTCTTTATTCCCAACCAAGTTATTCTGTTCTTTAGGATCGTTTATAATATCGAATAGCTCTTCGTAAATTGGGGCTTCATTCGTTTCCGTAGATTGATTTGGAACATATTTATTTCGGTCGTTTTCCTTACCAAACGAACGAATGTACTTAAACTGTTTACTGCGTACTCCTTCTTGTCTAGGGTAACCTTGATCTGTAAATAAGTTTTCTAAAAAGATGTCTTCTCTCCAATCTGTATTTTCACCGGCAATTAATGGAAGCATACTTTTACCTTGATAGGATTCCGGTGTTTTTACACCACACATTTCTAAAATAGTTGCAGGAATATCTTGACCAACAACCAATTCCTCAATCACTTTTCCTTTTGTTTTATCCTTGAAAAATGGCGAATACACAATCATCGGCACATGCACCGATTCATCATACAAAATGGTTTTTCCGCCTAATCCGTGTTCGCCTAAAAACAAACCATTGTCGGAACAAAACACAATAATAGTATTGTCTGCTTCTCCTATTTCTTTTAAAAAGGTACGTAAATTCCCTACCATTAGATCGATAGCATAATTAGCACGATCCATTTTTAGCTTTTCATTTAATAATTTGCCTTTATTAGCAGTTACATAATATTTCATTAAATCTGAGGTCGCATACACTTCTTTAGGCAAACTAATATCTTGAGGATAGTTGTCAGGTAATTCCATTTTATGCTTTACATCATCGTATTTTGTTTTATAATATTCTGGATCTGTGTCTTGCGATCCCATACCACCAATACTAGAGGCATGCGGAAGATTTAAATTAATCCATGCCGAAAAGGGTTTGTTAGGATCTCTTTTCTTCAATTGATTTTTAATAGATGGGTCTGCGTTTTTATAAAAGTAATCATAGGTTTCATCTTGTGACAAATAAGCTTTGGTCGCTTCTAAGAACCCTTCTATTTGTGTTTTGTTTTTAAGGTTAGCAAACTGTTTGTGTCTTTTTGCAGGATAAAACCCCAAATGACCATTACCATAATAAGCAAAGTCAGTATCTTTATTTAACGGTGTATTTTTTTTATCTCCAATTTTGGTGTGATGTTTCCCAATAAAAGCAGTGGAATATCCAGCTTTTTTTAATTGTGCTTGCCAACTGTTTTGATAGGTTTCTTTGGAAATCACATGTTTAGAAACGTAGGTAAACCCAATTTTGTTTTTTCGTTCCCATTGTGCTGTAAAGATATTGGCTCTACTTGGTCCACAAATAGGACTGGTAATATAGGCGTTGTTGAAAAAGATACCTTCTTTTGCTAACTGATCTATATTTGGTGTATCGGCAATAGGATCTCCCGTCATGCTCAGAGAATTATACCGTTGGTCATCTGAAAAAATAAAAATGACATTCGGTTTCTTTTGTTGTTCTTGTGCTTTGCACGCTATAAACGAAGCGCATATAAAAATGCTGTATAGAATAGATTTTTTCATGAGTTTATATTTAATAAGAACTGTAGTATTTATGACCAGGTAATCGTTTTGTTTTTTCACCATAACCGAATAGATTTTGCTCTGCTTCCGATTTTGGTAACTCTTTTATGCTTAAATCTGTTTTGTTTATTTCTTTGGAAGTAATAATAACCGATTCATTTTGCTTTAAATCAATTTTATAAGAACCATCTTTGGATTGATTTATAGAAACGGACTTCCCATCGATATAAAATTTAGGATTTTCAAAATCTACATGAACGACACATGCATTTCCTTTTAAACTTTTTATAGATACAAATTCGGTAACTCCTTCTACTTTTTTGGCACTGACTAAAAAGGCACCTTGTGTTCTTAAATCATGAAACGCCACATCTTTCCATTTTTTCGGACTCGCAGGAAATACACGAATTTTTCCGCCCCAACTTTGCAACATCATATCGTGTAAACTTGTGGCAAAAGACAACGGGCTTTCAATAACCGGATTAATTTTTCCTTCGGAATACATCGTAGTAGACGAAATATTTTTATGCTTAATTAGAAAATCTAAATAATAATACGCTTTTTCAGCATCGCCTAAATTGGCATACATAGAAGATGCTCCAGTTGCTGTATAACCTGTAACTGGCATGGCTTTGATTTTCTTACCACTATTAAACGTAACATCCAACCAATGATCTAAAGACGTACGTAACAATTTTTTATCTTCCTCGTTTTCTGGTGTGATTACCATCAAAGGATAATAGGCTAATAGATGCGAATAGTGTCTGTGCGGATTGGCAAAAGGTCTATCTTTTCCTACCATAAGACCATTTTCATCAATTTGAAAATCCACTAAATTATCTAATAAATGTTGCCATTCTTTTTTAAGCGGGTCATTTATTTCATGCTTTTCATCAATATCAATTAAGGTTTGACAGCTCCAACGAATTAAGGCTAACGTGAAATTAATATCTTGCCCACGACCAGGTTTGTATTCTGGCGACCAACTGTATTTAATATGAATTTTGCCGTCTTCGGCTTCTACAGGATTGTCTTTTATATAATTTAAATAACTATTCACCGTCTTTTTTAAGATTGGAAATAGGTTGTCTCGCATACGAATATCATCGCCTGCAAATTGACAATGCAACCAATAATCGTTTAACATCCATGCTAACATATCTGGCACTTTTGCTCCGTTGAAAGCGATGAGGTCTTGCGGCATTAAAGCAGCAACGGCAGCACTGTTTTTCCAACTTCCAGGCACATTGTTTTCTAGGTTTTTAGCATATTTGTCAATATTGTTTGGTAGAGATTCTCCAATAGACATTCTATTGGCTGTTAAATGCGTCCAATAGATGAGTTGCACATTTAAATCGCCCCAAACCATTGGCCAAAACGTTCGGTTATACCAAGGTCCCATTAAATCTAAAATGGGTCCGTTTCCTCTAGAAGCAGAGCCTAGTTTATACATTTGTATCCAATAGAACGATTCTTTTTCCGCATCATTGATGGTTAAAAAACTTAATGGATAATAGTCGTGCCACCATTTTTGATGGGTAGATACAAAGTTGTTTTTTTGGATTAGAACATCAGCCGTTTTTAAATTTTCTGTAACTATTTCTAATGAATTATGATCTGGAAAACAATGGTGTACACTCGCTATTAATTGTTGTTTTCCGGAAGGATTACCTGTTATTTTATAACCTGTAGTAGTTTCTCCTCTATTGTCGTATAACGGTTGGTAACAGAATTTGTAACCGTTTTTCTCACTGAACGTCGGTTTGGGTGCCATTTCTAAAGTTACGGCCCTCATTTTATCCCATGTACCTCCTTTTGGTCCTCCACCACTTTTTAAAACTTCGTAAACTGGTGGAATAGGATCTTCAGCATGCCATGTGATTTCTACGTCTTCATCTTTTGTCTCTGTTTCAAAATAAATGATATCAGTGGTGCTATGCGTCAACCCTTTAATGTTGTAACTTCCTTTAGTCGTTGTGATAGTACCTGTTAATTCTGCGTCCCATAAATCTAAACGCATATCAATATCAGTAATCTTTCCTTTAGATCTCAGTTTAAAATGACCTAATGGTAAACGGCTTCGTTTAATCCAAAGCATTTCATCCGCCTTTGTTTCAGCTTCTCTATGATCGTAATAATCATGTCTACCAATATGCAGCGAAATCACATTGTCGTTTTCTTCTGGACTTTGATACAATAAAAAGCCAACATTACCATTTCCTGAATAAGGCGCGGTTTGCCATTTGTCTGGAACAAGATCCCAAAGCAGGTCGTGTTTGGATAAAAAGGATTCATAATCCACTTTAAAATCCACCTGATTATTCTGAGAAAATAAGGTGCTCGAAACAAGAATAAAAAGATAAAGAATACGTATTTCTAATTTTAATCGAAACATGGACTAATATTTGTTTAGATAATGAATAACAAATATATTTTATTAACTAAAGAAAGTTGTTCTCTAATCTTGCAATTACTTTCTTTATTTCAGCATTCAGTAAATATATAGTGCGTAAACCAAATTTTAAATATGAAATATGACACCCTTTTGGTTACTAATCCGTATAGGAAAAAAAATTGAATTGACCCTAAGAACGTCCATGATGACGCGCGATGATTTGCTCAAGTTTAAATTGAGTAAGAAAATGGTCGATAACAGAAAACACATTGTAGCATTAATGCATAGTTTTACATTATTAATTCCAATATCCAATCCAGATCAAAATGTATAAATCTATAATTGCAATTTTTGTATTATGTTTTAGCCAACATATACGAGCACAAGAACAAGTAGATACTAGTCGTCCAAATATCATATTTATTTTTGCCGATGATATGGGAATAGGTGATGTTTCTCATACTACAGGAAAAGCGGCGACACCACACTTAGATCGTTTGGCAGGAGAAGGGATTCGTTTTACAGATGCACATACCTCATCTTCCGTTTGCACTCCGTCTCGCTATTCACTTTTAACGGGTCGTTATAATTGGAGAACAAGTTTATCTAAAGGGGTCATCCATAAACCGACTACAAAACCCTTGCTTAAAAAAGATGAAACAACCGTAGCAAGTTTGTTAAAGCAAGCAGATTATCATACCGCAATGATTGGTAAATGGCATTTAGGTATCGGTTGGGAACTGTTACCTAATTATAAAAAGGAAAAATGGCAAATTGGTGGCGGATGGAATATCGATTATACTAAACCAGCGATAACGCCAACAAGTAATGGTTTTGATTACTTTTATGGCATAGCAGCTTCATTAGATATGCCTCCTTATGTATATATTGAAAATGAAAAAGTGACAGAACTTCCTTCTGTTATGAATGACCCAAAGATACGTTCTAGAAAAGGGCCTTCTGCTCCAAGTTTTAAATCAGGTGAATGTTTACAAGTTTTTGCAGAAAAATCAGTGGATTATATAAATGAGAGAGCTCAAGAAAAAGCACCTTTCTTTTTATACTTGCCATTAACCTCACCACATACGCCTATTGTTCCTAGTGAAAAATGGAGAGGAAAGTCTGAATTAGGACCTTATGGTGATTTTTTAATGGAAACAGATTGGGTTGTAGGAGAAGTTTTAAAAGCTTTGGATAAACATAATTTATCCGAAAACACCATTGTTATATTTTCTACGGACAATGGGTGTTCGCCTGCTGCAAAAATTCCTGCTTTAAAAAAGAAAGGACACTCACCTAGTGGAAATCTAAGAGGAAATAAAGCCGATATTTACGAAGGTGGACATCGCGTACCTTTTATTGTTCGTTGGCCAGAAGTTATAACAGCAGGAACACAAACAGATAGATTAACATGTATGACTGACTTTATTGCTACTTGTTCTGATATTACAGGTATAAAATTAGATGATACATCTGGTGTCGATGCCATTTCTTTTTTACCAACGTTAAAAGATCCAAAGAAAACAAATAGAGAAGATATTATTAGCCATAGTATTAATGGTTCTTTTTCTATCAGAAAAGGAGATTGGAAACTAGCACTTTGTCCAGGGTCTGGTGGTTGGAGTACGCCAAGAGCAGGGCAAACTCCAGAAGGATCACCTAGTGTGCAGTTATTCAACCTATCAGACGATATTGCTGAGACAACAAATCTGCAGGATAAATACCCTGAAAAAGTAGAAGAATTAACTCAATTACTTCAATCTTATGTTGATAAAGGAAGAAGTACACCTGGGGAAATTCAAAAAAATGATAGAGATGTCAATATTTATGCAGAAGATAAAGCAAAATAAATTACAGATTAAATAGGAATAAAAAAATATCTAAACGAATGAAAAACTTAATTACCTTATTATTAATCTTATCTATTGTACCAATGTATGCACTAGATATCCATGTCGCTACAAATGGTTCAGATTCTAATGAAGGAACGGCATCTAAGCCTTTGTTAACTATTGAAGCTGCTCAGAAAAAATTAAGAGCTAGCGGACGTTTAGGAAAAGAACCCTGTCAAATCATCATGCATCAAGGAACTTATCGATTAAACACGCCTCTAAGGATTACAACAGAAGATAGTGGTACTGAACAATTTCCTGTTATGTATGCTGCAGCTAAAAATGAAGAGGTCGTAATTACTGGAGCGCAATTAATTTCCTCTAAATGGGAATTATTTAAGGATGGCATCTATAGAACTAACGTTGGTGATTTAAATGCTATCGATCAACTTTTTGTAGATCATACCAGACAACATATGGCTAGGTATCCTAATTTTAACGCTGGATTTATACCTACAGATGGTGATGATTCTGTACGTGGAAAAAAAGCAGGAACAGTTCCTTTTTCAGGAGCGACGCCAGACGCTTGGGATGCTAAAAAAGCGGCAGAATGGGAAAATCCTGAAGGCGCCATCTTAAATGGAATGCACAGAGGGCTTTGGGGAAGTCAGCATTATTTTGTGACGGGCAAAAACGATAAAGGAGAATTGGTTTACGAAGGAGGTTGGCAAAACAACCGATCTGCTCCACCTCACAAAGGCTATCGCATGATTGAAAACGTTTTTGAAGAATTAGATGTTCCGGGAGAATGGTATCACAATACCAAGGACGGTTGGTTATATTATATGCCAGAAGCCCATGTAAATCTTAACGACACAAAGATTGAAGCCGTTCTTCAAATTAAACACCTTATTGAAATTTACGGAGAGCATAAACTACCTGTTGCAGAAATGGTTATTCACAAAAGTGGTAATGCACAAAAAGAAACCGTTGTTAAAAACTACGAAACGACTAAGCCGGTAAAACATATTCAGATTTCTGGTATTCACTTTACGGGAACAAAAAGAACCTTAAAAGAAACCATTGAGCCTTTACTCAGAAGTGATTGGTGTGTATATCGTGGAGGTGCTATTCATATACGTGGTACGGAGCATATTATTGTTGAAAATTGTTCTTTCGAAGAATTGGGAGGAAACGCTGTATTTATAGATAGTTATAATCGTCATATAGAAATTAAAAGCAACTTTTTTCAGAATAATGGTTCTACGGATGTTAACTTGGTTGGTTCCTTTGCTGCGGTTCGTGATCCTTCATTTAGTTTTCAACATCTTCCACCACCAATAGATGAAATAGACACTACAATTGGTCCAAAATCTGAAGAATATCCAGCAGATTGTATAGTTGAAAATAATTTAATGATGCGTTGTGGTCGTTTTGAAAAGCAAGCCTCAGGAATCAATATTTCTATGTCATCAAGAATTACAATTGCTCACAATACTATTAGTCATACACCAAGAGCTGCCATTAATATTTGTGATGGTACTTGGGGAGGTCATATTATAGAATGGAACGATTGTTTTGAAACTGTACTAGAAACGCACGATCATGGCGCATTTAATTCTTGGGGAAGAGATCGTTTTTGGTTTAGAGCTGGCCCATCAGGACCAGATTTAATGGATGAAAATGGAAAGCCTATGATTAGTAATTATATAGAAAAGTATCCAAATATGCCTTTATGGGATGCTTATCAAACAACTACAATTAGAAATAACAGAATGCAATGCGATCATGGTTGGGATATCGATTTAGATGATGGTTCCACTAATTATGAAATCTATAATAATATCAGTCTTTCAGGTGGTATTAAAACACGTGAAGGCTATCATCGTAATGTTACTAATAATGTAATCTTAGGTAGAGGATATACCTGTAATGTACCATACCCTAAACCAACGCACGATATTTTTGAAAGTAACATTTTATGGGGTGGAACAGTATACAAATCTAGTAATCCAACGCTTTGGGGAGGTATACGCAATAAAAATTTCATTCACAATCCAGATGCTATAGACGTTGTTCCTGCTTATGGAGTACAGCAGCAAACATTAGATGATGCAGAAAGTCTCTATGGAAATGTTCTTTTTACAGCGCCTCAACATGGCGATTTTACAGTTTCAAATCAATCAGAAGCATTACAACTTGGATTTAAAAACTTTCCAATGTCTGGTTTTGGTGTTACTTCAGATAAATTGAAGCGCTTAGCGATGAAACCACAAATACATGCACCAAAAGAGGTAGCATCTAATGTGTATGTGGAGAAAAAGATGAAAGGATTATTTGGAGCTAAGTTTAAAACGCTAGAAACAGAAGCCGAACTTACAGCAACAGGAATGTTTGACACCTATGGCGTTTTATTGGTTTCTGTTCCTAAGGATAGTAAATTGGCTAAAATGGGATTTAAAGTGGATGATGTCGTATTTGAATTAAATTCGGAAAAAATAGCAAATGAACAAGATTTTATTAAAAAAATGAAGCAATTAGCGAACCATGAACATACCGTGAAAGTATGGAGACATCAAGAATCAAAAACATTTTCTTTTGAAAAATAAATCATATAATTCATCTAAAAATATCATGAAAACAAACCATAGAACACAAGTAAATAAAGGCTTATTTCTGTCACTTGCATTTTTATTATTTACAGCAAGCGGAATGCTACACGCACAAGATACTTGGACCCTTGAGTCTCAAGAAGACTGGCAAGCGAATATAGCAACAAAATCAAATTTGGAAATCACCAATGGAAAAGTAATTCCTACTGAAAAGGAAGCTGTTTTTCAAAGCGCCATGAAAAAGTTTACAAAAAAAAGAGCTGCAAAATCTATTACATTTTCTCAATCAACAGAATGGTTAAATTGGGAACAAATTCCTACTGCAGCACCAGCAAATTTAGGTGATGCTCCTGTCGCATTGCAGTTAGGAGATGGAAATTACTGGATGTTTGGCAAATATGATACTCGAAAGAATAATAAACGACCGAATGATTTTAAAAGTAAGGATACCATCTTAAAAGGTTATGATGTGGTATTAAAAACCACACATCTTAAAAATCAATTTGATGCTCCATCAGGATTAAAAAAATCGCTAAAGGGCTATCATGCTTGGCATAGTATCGATATGAAAAACTGGGTGCATTATGGACCTATATCAGACATGTCTTCACGTTGGGTAACTTCTGCAGAATATATTGATGGAAAATTTTATTTTTATTACGATTTTCCAAACGATCAAGATCCGCATTTACTTATTGATGAAAACTTAACTGATGGTCTTGTTGGGAAAAAGATGGGCATGGCTTTTAAAGATCCCTCAGATGGTTCTGATTGTGCAGTCATTAGAGATTTAGATGGTAATTTTCATATTATAGCTGAAGATTGGTCGCCTATTGATGCTTCTACGCATGCTTGGGATTCGCCCTTAGCAACTCATGCTGTAAGTAAAGATGGTTTTAATGATTTTAAAATTTTAAATCCTCCTGTAGATGAACGCACCAAACCAACTGGTAAATTTGCGGAATATGCACATCCACATTGGTTTAAGGAAGATCCTGATAACTATCCTGGAAAAGCGTCACCTGTTGATATACCTAGACAAAGAATCAAAAAAGGAGACGTCGTTTCTTTTGGTAAATACGAAATCCATGAGCCAGAACAAAATTCTTTTGGAGATTGGGCTTCTATTTCTATTGGTGGTCAATATTATTTATTCGCAGATTATGATCCAGCAGGTAAGACAGGTGGTAAACACATGAGTGTTGCTTGGTTTACGTCTGATGATATTAATAAACAATTTGAATTTTGTGGAAATATAGGTCAAGGACATCCAGATCCAGATATCATGTTTGCAGAAGGTAAATATTACTTGCTTACGCAAACTAGAAATGATTATGTAAGTACTGGTCCTTGGGTAGAAACTGTAGAAGTGCGCATGGGAGTGGACACTACCAATGACGGACAAATTAATGAGTGGAGTAACTGGCAAGTTGTAAAGGAAGAGTATGATTATATAAAAGGGTTTTCTAAGCAGGTTGAAAAAACACCAGCACAGTTGAATTTTTCTGACTTACCTAAAGGCTATGGTTTTCAATTTGAGGTTAAAATGACGGATACTACAGAAAATGAATCAAAACCAATTTTAGATAAGGTAGTTGTGTCGTTTAAGAAATAAAAAATTAAAACCGAATTTAAGTTTCATAAGATGATGAAAAATATATTAACCGTTCTTATCGCACTGTTCGTGTTTGGAAACGCTTTTGCCAAAGATATTTATGTATCATCTAAAGGAGACGATGCTAATTCCGGAACAAAAAACAGTCCTTATTTAAGTTTTGAAAAAGCCTTACAAGAGGTAAAAAAATATGCAGGTAACGAAGCCGTTACGGTCTGGTTTACTTCTGGAGACTATTATCTTAATAAAACCATTGAGATAGGTAGTGCTTATTCCGGAACGGAAAAATATCCCGTTGTATTTTCAGTTATACCTGGAGCAAAAGTAATTATCAAAGGCTCTCAGCGATTAGAGCATCTAGAATGGAAAGCCTATAAAAATGGTATTTATCAAACGCAAGTTCCTGAAGGCTTGTCTATGGATCAATTATTTGTTAATGAAGAACGCCAAGTTAGAGCAAGATTCCCTAATTATGATTATGAGAATCCACTTCGCGACGGGAAAGGATACCTTCAAGTCACAGGTGGTACAGATAAGCGTTATGATAAATGGTTTTCATACGATCCTAAAACTTTTTCAAATAAAACATGGGAGCATCCAGAAACAGGAATTGTGCATGGTTTCCAAAGTCATAACTGGGGAAATATGCAGTACAGACTTAAATCAATCCATAAAGAAGAAAGTAGAATATACCTTAACGAAGGTGGTTGGCAACTTCAAAGAACACATGGTATTGGAGGAAAAAAAAGCCATGCGTCTTACTATTTTGTTGAAAATATTTTTGAGGAATTGGATGTTCCTGGGGAATGGTTCTTAAATACAGAAACCCATACGCTTTACTATTATCCGATGCAAGGCGTAAAATTAAGTGACGTTAAAATTGAAGTTCCTGTTATAAAAGATATGATTCAGTTGAAGGGTACTAAAGAAGCACCTGTAAAAAACATTCAGTTTAAAGGCTTTCATTTTACACAAACCAACTACACGTTTATGGAGTCTTATGAGCCGGTTGCGCGCGGAGATTGGGCTATTCATAGAGGTGGTGCTATTTTTATGGAAGGTACAGAAAACCTGTTAATTGCAGATTGTAATTTTGAATATGTAGGTGGAAATGGCGTTTTTATGAGTGCTTACAATCGTAATAATAAAGTAACTGGTTGCCGGTTTGTGCACACCGGAGAAAGTGCGGTTTGTTTTGTCGGTTCGCCGGAAGCTGTTCGGTTTTATCAAACTTGGGATGATAGATTAATGGACGGAAAAAACTGGAATCACATGCGTGAGAATATGGACTTAGAAGCTGGTCCTAAAACCCCAGATTATCCAAAGAATTGCATTGTTGAAAATAGTATCATGCACGATTTTGGTGATGTTGGTAAACAAGTGGCAGGCGTTTATATTTCTATGAGTCATAAAATTACAGCGTCTCACAATACCATTTATAATTGTCCACGTGCAGGTATATGTATTAATGATGGTACTTGGGGCGGACACCTTATCGAATTTAATGATATATGGGAAACGGTAAGAGAGACCGGAGAGCATGGCCCTTTTAATTCTTGGGGACGAGAGCGACAATGGAAAGGAGGTAGAGGAACGGATGAGCATTTTATTAAGGAATTAACAAGATTGGATGCTATTGACAACACAATTTTACGAAATAACAAAATAGCCAATTATAGAAAATCTATTAGTGCAGGAAATTGGACGATTGATTTAGATGATGGTTCTAGTTATTACGAAATCTACAACAACTTAAACTTAGGTTCTACTATCAAACTTAGAGATGGTATGGGACGTAAGGTGTACAATAATATTACAGTAAGTGCAGTACCTTCAGGATGGCATGTATGGCCAGAGAATTCGGAAGACGAGATTTATAAAAACATTTTTGTGATCGCTGGTACATTGCCTGGTAAAAATGTACCTACTCAAAACTTTATTCGAGGTGTAGGATTGTCTAAAGAAGTTAAATGGAGTGAAAACTATGATAATAATACCTATTGGAACGTTAACTATCCTGATAATTTTCACATGTCACCTAATCAGAAAATGGAAGCTTGGAATAAGGAAGGCTATGATTTAAACTCTGTTTCAGCAAATCCAAATTTTGTAGACCCTATTAATGGAAATTATCAAGTTAAAGAGAATTCTCCAGCATTAAAGACAGGGTTTAAAAACTTCCCTATGGATCAATTCGGTCATACAATGACTCGTATATTACCTTTTGGAGGTGATTTTGAAAACGAAACTATTGTACGTTTAAAGGCTGATATTAGAGCAGGTAAAAAATCTAATGTTTATTATACTACAGATGGTTCAGAACCAACGATGAATTCGTTAAAATATTCAGAGCCATTTAAAATTAACCAATCAACATTGTTGAGAGCTAGAACGTTTGATTCTAATGGAATTCCAGTTGGTTTTACAAACGAAGTTGAATTCACAAAAGTTAAAGAAGTCACCTACCCTAGTTGGTTAGCTACATTACTTACTGGTAAGTATACAGGAGAAACTGTTACTGAAGATAAGACTACAAAAATTAAAAAAGCACTTCAAAAAGAAGTGCATGGAGCTTTGTTAATTAACATTGCAGATGATCCAGATTTAATAGATGCTACAGGAGGCTATAATTTTGGTTGTTATATTGAGTCATTAGATAATAAAAAAGCGCAAATGTGGTTGGATGCTGGATTGAACAAAGATTGGGTGATTCAAAAATTAAACAAGCATAAAATTTTAAATATTGCCCATTTACAGAAGTTCCTTAAAACATATTCGGGACAGACAGTAAAGATTATTGCGGTAAGAGATTATGGTTCTAAAGTGTTTGAAGTCATCATTCCTTAAGTAAATTCAATGTGTTTCATCTAAGATAAAAAACTCAATAAATTTAAATTTATTTTCATGAAAAAAATTACTATATTTTTAATCATTTCGACAGCTTTTGTTGCGTTTTTAACCTTTTTTTTTAAAGAAAATAAAGGTGTAACAAAAGAAGAATTTAGAACGATGATAGACAATCATCCAATGCAAGAAAGATTAAAACTGTCTAAATCGGAGAGAAAAAAATCAGGGATTCCCCCAAATAGGTATTTCGATGATCAATATTTGTTAGAGATGAATCCTGCTACAGGAAAAACAAATCCTGAAAATATTCAAGCAATTATAGAAGAAGAAAGATCTTCAAATTTTTTAGGGGGATCTGCTAGGTCACCAGGTGAAGATACAGAAACTGCATGGGTAGATCGAGGTCCAAATAATATTGGAGGTAGAACTAGAGTTGTTTTTTATGACCCTAATGACATAAACGGAACAAGAGTATTTGCAGGAGGAGTAAGTGGAGGTTTATGGGTAAACGATGATATTAGTAATGCATCTTCTTCTTGGACTCAAGTAGGAATAGACGAAAACCTAGCGATTACATGTTTTGCTATAGACCCAAATGATTCTAATACGTGGTATGTAGGTACAGGAGAGGCATATACGCATAATGATGGCACAGGAAATGGAGCATGGTATACTACAGATGGAGGAAATACATGGTCTGTATTATGGTCCATCAACCTAAATCAAGGAAGAGGCAGACGCCCTTACTTTTTTAATGAAATTGTAGCATGGGATAATAATGGTACAACCGAAGTGTTTTTCTCATTAGATGGTTGGTTAGACTATAATCATGTTGGTTTTAATGCCTCTGGCTGGTATAAAATGGAAAATGGAAACATTAATCAAATAGAATTTGATGTTGATGGAGATACAAGAGCCTATGTTTTTAGTGACGTAGAGATAGCAGCAGATAATTCTTTATGGTGCGCTACAAAAAAGAATAGATGGAGTACTGGTGGTGGAGAGATATATAGAACAACTGACGGAGAAAATTTTACACAGAAGTATTCTTTAACAGGAGGAGATAGAGTAGAACTTTCTGCATCTAAAACAAATCCTAATTTAGTATATGCGCTGGTAGAAGAAGGGAACTCTACAGGTGTTAGAATTGTTAAAACTACAGATGGAGAAAACTTTACTGTGCTTCCAGAACCAGCAGATGCAGATACTGGAATTGATGCAGATCACTTTACAAGAGGTCAGGCTTTTTATAATTTAATGGTAGAGGTTGATCCTACGAATGATAATATTGTTTATGTAGGAGGAATAGATTTATTTAGATCTGATAATGGAGGTTTTTCTTGGAATCAAATTTCTAAATGGTCTAACAATAATAATTTAGCAAATTTAAATGTATCATTGGTTCATGCCGATCATCATGCACTTGTTTTTGATCCTTCTGATTCTAATAAAGGAATATTTGCCAATGATGGAGGTGTTTACTATTCATCTAATTTGTCAAGTGCTTCATCAAGCGAAACAGCAATAGTTGCCAAAAATAACAACTACAATATAACACAATTTTATTCAGGAGCTATTGGTCCAGATCCTGAAAACGAGATATTATTAGGAGGAGCACAAGACAATGGCTCTTTATATGTTGGTAATGCTACAAGTGGAACTAATTCATTTTCTAAAATTTTCACAGGTGATGGAGTGGCTACTTTTATAGATAAAGAGGAAGAATATTTAATTGTTTCTTTTGTATATAATGTATATGAATCTTATTTATTACCAATAACTGCTAATAGTGAAAGTATACCAATTAGATTTGATACTTCTAGAGGTTCTTTCGCAAATATTGCAGATTTAGATGACAATTTAGATATTTTATATGTGAATGGTTCATCAGATGGCACCTATAGAGTTTCTCGATTTACAGATTTAACATCCGGTAATGCTGGGGCAGGTAGTTTTGCAAATAGTAATTTTATAGATAGTGAGCCTACAGCTATCAAAGTTTCACCATATACTACAGGTAGCACTACATTATTTGTGGGTTCTGCTACAGGGTCAATTGCAAAGATAGAAAATGCTGATGACGATAGTTTTGGTAGTAATACTCTTACTTATACAAACATAGATGTTAATGGAATAATCAATACAGGTTCAATTTCTAGTATAGAATTAGGTGAGAACGAAGATGAAATATTGGTAACGTTGCATAATTATGGTGTAAATAATATTTATTACACTTCTGATGGAGGTACTAATTGGGCTGTAAAAGATGGAGATTTTGCAGACATTCCTGTAAAAGCAATAATGATGAATCCAATGGATGATGATGAAGTAATTATAGGGACAAATTATGGTGTTTGGCAAACAGATAATTTTACGGATGATAATCCTGAATGGGTACATTCTCAAAACGGAATGTCTAGTGTAAAAGTAACTTCGTTTGAATTAAGAGAAGCAGATAATACAGTGTTAGCTTCTACTTATGGCAGAGGGCTATTTACAAGTACTTTCACAGCAGATAGTGATTTATCAATAGATCAAAATGAGCTAAGTAATAATTCTATTATTATATATCCAACAGTTTCAAAAGATGGTTTTTTTAATTTAAAAACAACGGCAGAAAACTATACTACTTCTGTGGAAATTTATGATTTACAAGGAGTGAAAGTATATGCTGTTCAAAACTTGGAATTAGAGACGTCTAGTGACAAAGAAATAAAACTAGAAGTTTCAAGTGGACTATATATTATGAAAATTTATTCAGGTAATAAAGTTTTAAAATCTCAAAAAGTAATTATTCAGTGAGTAAGATGAAAATAAGTAACAATATAGAATTTGAAATATTTCACTTTTAGATAAGTTTCTTAAAATATTCAGAAAAAAAAATAAAGATTACTGCGGTAAGAGATTATGGTACTAAAGTGTTTGAGGTAAGAATTCCTTAAATGATTTCTATATAGAGGCACAAGTCCTATTGAATCAGAGTAAATAGGCTTAAAAATAGCATCTTAATTATACCTTACAAAACGTCTTTTCTCTTAAAACCTTTAGCATATCCTTAGCAGGAAGTAAAACTGTCGAGACATCAACTGGAAAACGTTTTTTATTTTAAAAGCAAATGATGTAGGTAAATAGACTGTTAAAAATGATGCCCTAAAATGGCATAATTAGATTTTTTAAAGATTAATCTTTATTTAACAAAAAATGTATGAAATTTGGAATCTTATATAGTTAGGTGCTTTAAACCTATTATTTTCTAGATACTCACCTCATAATATTGATTAAAAGAATGACTAAAAAAGTATTTGTTTCAGGATGTTTTGATATGCTACATAGTGGGCATGTTGCCTTTTTTAAAGAAGCGGCAACTTATGGAGATTTATATGTAGGAATAGGTTCAGACGCGACAATAGAAAAATTGAAGGGTCGTAACACCATAACTTCAGAACAAGAAAGACTTTATATGATTGATTCTATAAAGTACGTAAAAGAGGTTTTCGTTAATAGTGGCTCGGGAATTTTAGATTTCAAGGAGGAATTAGTACAACTAAATCCAGATGTTTTTGTTGTTAATGAAGATGGTTTTTCTTCTATGAAAGAAGAGTTTTGCAATTCTTTAGGTATTGAATTGAAAATTCTAAGACGCGTGCCAGATGCAGACCTTCCAGCTCGCTCAACCACTGCAATTAGAACTTCCGGTAATTGTTCATTGCCGTATAGAATAGATTTAGCAGGTACATGGATAGACCAACCTTACGTTTCAAAGTATCATCCTGGATGGGCTATAACTTTATCCCTAGAACCAATTATAGAGTATAATGAACGTTGTGGTATGTCTACTTCAACTAGAAATGCAGCAAAAAAAATATGGCCTCATTATTTGCCCTTTGATAAACCAGAAAAATTAGCTGAAATACTTTTTAAATTTGAAAACACACCTGGATCAACATTAATTTCAGGCGCACAAGATGCCATAGGAATATGTATGCCTGGTGTAGTTAGACATCATTATAATAATGGGTATTGGCCAACAAAATTCGAATCCATTCATTCTGAAGCTACGCTTTCGTGGTTAGAAAAACATCTTTGTATGGTACTACTTTGGCCAAGAGAACAAGGATTGGACCTGCTAAAAGAAACCTATATAAATGAAGCCAATGTAAAATCACTTACCGATTCGGCTGATAACGTTTGGGAGGCTATTAAAAGTGAAGATTTGGAAAAATTTGCTGAATCATTTCTAGAATCATTTAATGCGCAAACTAAAATGTTTCCTGAAATGGTTAATCAGAAAATAAATGCAGAGATTGCAAAATATAAAGATAAAGCACTTGCATGGAAATTAGCTGGTGCTGGAGGCGGTGGCTATTTAATATTGGTCTCTGAAAAACCAATAGAAGGTACTATGCGAATTAATATTCGTAGAAAGGAAGTTTTGTAAATAATTATTAATTACCAATAAAGTCCTCTCTTCTAGTATCTTATTTTTTTTTTTTGCTTCAGTAATATTTTTTTTGATTTGAAATTCTATTAGCGTAATTTTTAATACCAGGTTATCTTTGCCTCTCTAGTTTCGGTATCAACCCAAACTGAAGCATGTTCAAACTCGCGAGTAAACTCCCACCCTGAACTCGATGTTCTATGATATGCACCTTTGGGAGCACCTAGTGGTTTTTGCAATTCGGGATAATCCATTAAAGAACCATGAGACAATTGCCAACCCCAACCATATTGAAAATAAGAATATGGCTCCGCTCCTATTAAATAACAAGCATGATAAAACTCTAATTTCTCTTTAGAGAGTTTCGCAAAACGCTCATTTCTCTTTTTCCCTTTATAAAATAAAGGATCTGCAACAGCTACACTATCATACTCCACACCAATTCTAAATATAGACATTTTTCCTTCTTTAGAAATTCTAAGCATATCTTCCCAATCCTTCAATAGTTTTTCTTTACTTAGTAAGTCATTTCCATAATGTTCAAACATATTGGCATCTATAAAAGGGAAAACATGTTGTGCAAGCTTAGCGTTTGCATTGTTACCAAGCAATATTTTATCAGGACCTAATTTTTCTTTTAGTGCTTTCATCATAGTTCCCATGGCTTTTTGAACATCTTGCCCTTTATCTTGGCGTAACCATGCAAAACCATGCATTTGATCTATAAAAGCACCATCTGCACCAGAAAATTCAACACCTTCTGCTACTGTATTTACCCACCATTCCCGAAAATCAGGATTTAAAACATCAAAATAAAACACTTTTTTGCGTTCCTCTAATTCTTTAGTTTCAGGATTTTCTATTAAAAAAGCCTTAAGTTTTGGGTAATTATTAATATCTTCATTTGTAAAATTCTTATTATACGATGTAAAAGGCCAGGCATAAGCCGAATTAAAATAAAAAAGCACTTTAATATCTGGCTTTACCTTTTTAAAAGCTGCTACCTCATGTTTTGCTCCTAATTCTGCAGCTCCTAATTCACCTTGTCCATGCGATTTTTCAATACAAATAAAATCGGATCTTTCCGCAATATAATCTACTTCCTCTGGGAGTAAAATCCTTTTTGGGTCACCAAACATATAATACATTGGTGTCGTTTTCCAATTAAATTTGGGATAAAATGGTTTTGTTTCAAAAGTACTACCATCACTTATTTTATAAGGGGGTTGAACTGTTACACATGAACAAAACAATAAAAAAAATGATAATACGCCGTTGATAACAAAACTGCTTTTCATTAAAAAATTTTTTTTGTTCTATATATAATACTTAAGGTGAATAAATTAGATTATTAATCTTTTGCTTTCTTTTTATTTTTTGCTTTCTTACTCCTATTAACAGTTCTTTTTTTCCATAAAATAATATCATCCATATCATTTTCAGAAAACTCCCCTTTTGTACTTCTTCCTGTTTTTATATCCAATTCCAATTGCTTTAAAAGTTGTTCCGCAATTTCAGGATGTGTTGTATATAAGTTTGTGGTTTCGGCAGGATCATTTTCCATATCATATAATTGCGCAACAGGCATAGTATCTAATGTAGGGTCATCTTCTTTAGGAGTACTCCAACCTCCTGAACCTCTAGCTAATAACAATTTCCATTTTCCTAGTCTATACCCAAAATGGCCACTTATGGAATGATGAATAACTCCAGCTCTAGTACTATTAATAGCTTCCCCGTGTAATGCTGGTAAAAAACTCACACTATCTTCACCACTTTTGCTTGGCATAGCAATATCTGTTATTTCAGAAAACGTAGCGAAAATATCGGTTAAGCAAATTAAATCATTGTTTGTGGTGTTAGGCTCTATGTTATTGGGCCACTTTACAATAAATGGTATGCGATGGCCGCCATCCCATAAATCGGATTTTGAACCACGATAGCCTGCACTTACTAAATGTCCTTTATTTGCAAGTCCTTTGATATTTGCAGCTTTAGAGGCACCATTGTCACTAGTGAAAATTACTAATGTGTTTTCTGACAATCCGTTAGCTTTAAGCGCATCAGTTATAGCTCCCACAGTGGCGTCTGTTTGCATTACAAAATCGCCATAATTACCAAGACCACTTTTTCCTTGCCATTCTTTTGAAGGTACAATTGGTGTATGTGGAGATCCTAAAGGCACATATAAGAAAAAAGGTTTTTCGTTTTTGTTTTTTGCTTGTTGGTTAATATACTCTACCGATTTTGTTGTTAAACGCGGTAACATATTAATTACTTCGTCATGAATAATTACTTTATCGTTTTCTATAACTGCTTTCATACTTCCAGCGTGGTGAAAACCATGATAATAATCAAATCCTCTATGAATTGGTCCATCTGGTATCGTTGCACCTACAGGTGGTAAGTTTCTCCCTTTTTTGCGAATGGTTGTTTGCGAAACAGGATCTATATATTGAAAATTCAAATGCCATTTTCCAATGATAGCTGTATGATACCCTTGGTCTTTAAGAAAATTTCCAATTGTTGGTCGGTCTTCTTTAATTAAATCTGGAGCAAAACCAGATACGACGCCACTTTGTAATTTTGTACGCCAGCTATAACGTCCGGTCATAATACCATATCGCGTAGGTGTACAAACAGATGCTCCAGCATGTGCATCCGTAAATGTCATCCCTTCTTGGTTTAATTGATCTATATGAGGGGTTTTAATTTTACTAGTTTCTGGTGATAAACTTTGTACATCACCATAGCCTAAATCATCACAGACTATTAGAACAATATTAGGTTTCTTTGCATTTTTTTGGGCATTAGAAGACCAAGTAAAGATGCTTAATAGCAAAACAATTAATCTAAGGCTATTACGTTTTTGTTTTTTCATGGTTATATTAATTTAGTATTGTTGTGAAATATTTTTTTTTAAAGGAATCTTTATAGTATTGTATTCCGTTTATTTTAAATATGAATTAAAATAGTCTATTGTTGTTTTGATTATCGATTCTCGTGTTGGATTAATATCAGCTCCAACTTTTCGCCAATTATGACCTGCGTTTTTCACAATTAATGTGGTTACAGGTGCACCAACCTCATTCGCTTTTTCTGCCATATAATAAGCATGTTTAACAGGGATAGTGGTGTCCTTATCGCCTTGAATCATTAATAACGGAGCGCTGTTTTTTTCTAAATAATTAATCGGACTCATTTCCTTATACAGCGCTAATTTATCTTTAGGTTTGGTATCTAGTTTTGTTATTCTAGCACCAAATCGATCTTTAAAATTGGGGCTATCATCATGATTAAATAAACTTGTATTCTCAAAATCGCAAGGACCGTACCAAGATACTCCAGCGACCATATTATATTTGTAAGAAGCCAAATCAGGATCGCCTTTTAAAGTTTCAGGTGAGCTTAATAATAGCATTTGGGAAATTTGACCACCAGCAGAGTCTCCAAAAGAGAAAAACCGATTGGCATCAATGCCTAATGATTCACTATGTTTAGACAAATAACGCATAGCATCTTTACTGTCTATTACGCAGTCTCTCATGGTCGTATTTCCGTCTTTTTTCCAAAGTCTATAACTCACGGATACCACACAAAATCCTTTTTCTAAAAGTGCTGTATGTACAGTTTTAAAAGAAGCATTAGCTGCGCCGTGTCTGCTACCGGTTGTCCAGCCACCTCCATGTGTGTATATCACTACGGGTAATTTCTCTCCTTCCTTTGACGTTTTAGGATAATAAATATCTAAGTATAAATCCTCTTCTTCGGTAACTTTATAAAGCACATTTAACTTTCTTTTTCCTTCTGTTTTTAAGTACGGAACTTGCTTTTTAGCCGAAAATTCTTCAAAGCTAATTAGGTCATCTCCGTTACTGTCCAATAATTTATTTAAATTTTTCCATAGGCGTTTGTTGTCCTCCTCTGTAAATTGACCGTCTTTGTTTACATCTAATCTTTCCCAAGTTTTGTTAATGTAAATATCACGATACGCTCCGTTGGATTGATCCTCTGATTGCGCAAATCCTTGTAAAAAAGGAAATGTGATACCTAGAATTACTAATGAAAAATTAAATTTTCTAAATCTTGTCATAACTCTGCTGTATTCCTATTTATTACTATACCCTTGACTTTTATAGGTCTCTAAAAGTTGTTCTAATTCTGCTACAACTTCAGGATGTTCATTATAGAGATTATTCTTTTCTTCAGGGTCATTAATCATATCATATAAAGTCCCAGGAGCTTCGTTAGGTTTTGGTTCTATAGATTTTGGCTTTGTAAAACCACCTGAACCTAATTCGGGAGTGTATTTCCACTTGCCTTTTCTTATGGAGAACATGCCGTAAATTGAATGATGTACCACGGCTTCTCTGATTGGTGTCTCTATATTAGATGTATAAGCAGGCCAAAGATTGTAACTGTCTTCAGCTCCTTTTTCTAAGTTAGGTCGATTTAATACACCAGATAAGGTAGCAAACAAATCTGTTGTACACATGAGTTGATTCGATTCCAATCCTTCAGGAATGACACCTGGCCATTTTGCAATATAAGGGACTCTATGACCTCCCTCATAAATATCGGCTTTTTGCCCTTTATAAATATAATTTGCACGATGCGCAAATTTTTCTTTATCTCTTTCTGTCCAATTAGAGCCGTTATCAGAAGTCACAATAATTAAGGTGTTATCTAGTTTTCCTGCTTTTTCTAAGGCAGTAACAACTGCACCAACAGCATCATCTACCATAGTAACATAATCACCATAATCGCCTGCTTCAGATTTACCAACAGCATCACCTATTGGTAACCAAGGTGTATGAGGTGCTGTTAACGCAAAATAAAGGAAGAAAGGTTGGTCTGTATTTTTTTGATCATCAATAAAAGAAACCGATTTTTTTGTAAAATTGTCTAAGACTTGATCAAAAACAAAATTAGGTGCTTTTTCCCCTGGCCTCCAACTAAGACCGCGCCCCTTTCTTTTTACGTTTGTATATTCCGTAGGTAATTCTACAGCTTTTCCATTTTCGATATATAAATAAGGAGGGATGTCTAATGATGCAGGAATGATATACGAATAGTCAAAGCCTAAATAACTAGGGTCTTTTATGGGTTTACTAAAATCGACATTACTAACTCCGTCTTTTGCTTTTATAGTCTTATCTCCATCTTTTGGTTGCATATCTAAGCCTATGTGCCATTTTCCAATACATGCTGTTGTATAGCCATTATTTTTAAGATAAGAAGCTACTGTTGGCCTGCTTTCTTCTATTAAGGCAGGTTTATAACCGTTTAAAACACCTCTTTTTAGTGAGCTTCTCCAAGCATAACGCCCTGTAATGATGCCATATCTAGTAGGTGTACACACTGAAGAATTTGTGTGTGCATCTGTAAAATGAACTCCTTCTGATAGCATTTTATCCATGTGTGGAGTTTGAATTCCGGATTCTGAATTTAAAGCCGAAAGGTCTCCATAACCCATATCATCGGCTAAAATGTATACGATATTAGGAGTTGTGTTTTTAATAGGAACTTCTTGCTTTTGGACAGTCGCATTAGACTTACAGGATGTTACTAAAACTGATATGAAAAGAAATTTTAATACGTTCATTCGTTCTTTTAATATAATTATTGTTGCTTAAATTATTTTTTTAAAGCAAACTTTGCTTGAGGCCATTCTCCTAAAATAGGGTCGTTTGCTTGAACTTTCCCAGGCGTACTTCTGCCCTCTTTTATTTGTTGGATCAGTATGTCTTTTAATTCCTTAACTTTCTCAGGAAATTGATCGGCAACGTTATTTCTCTCTTTGACGTCCTTTTTTAAATTGTATAGAATTTCTTCCGCAGTAACATCTTTATGTATTTTTGTTTCTCCAGAAGCCATAATACCTGAGTTTGGAGATACAATTAATTTCCAATCTCCTTTTCTAATCGCAAAAACACCATACTTGTCATGATGAATAGTGGCATCTCTTAAATAATCTCCTTCATTGGTTAATAAAGGCATCATGCTAAAACTATCTTCTGCCTCATTATCCTTAAAATCATAATCGATAATGTCTGCACATGTTGCCATAAAGTCTGTAGTACATATGGTGGCCTCTGAAACCGAATTTGGTTTTATTTTTCCTGGCCATTTTACTAAAAATGGGACTCTGTGACCTCCTTCTAAATAACTTCCTTTATAACCACTATAAATATAACTTGGACTGTGTTTTTCCTTTTTTAAAGTTTTTAAATCGTTAGTGGTAGCAAAACCGTTATCGCTAGTAAAGATGACTAATGTATTCTCGTCAATGCCTTGCGCTTTTAATGTTTCAAAAATACGACCCATTAAATCATCTATCATGATTACAAAATCGGCATAAGGACTTTTAATATCGCTTTGACCTTTCCATGGTGCAATTGGTAACACGGGATTATGTGGAGAAGGCAAAGGAATGTACATAAAAAAAGGTTGGTCTTTATTGGCATTTTCCTTAATGAAAGCAATAGATTTATCTACAACATTTGGTAGTACGTCTTCATGTTTAAAATCATCCGCAATGTCTCCTCTAATCCAAGTGGCATATGGTGATTGTTTTTTGGTTTGAGCCGAAATTCCTGTTGGTACCATGGTGGCCTTATTATTTTCTATATACACAAAAGGTGGCATGTTTAGGGATGCTGAAATCATATATGAATAATCGAAGCCCATATCATTAGGTCCAAACTTTAAAGGTTGACTATAATCAATAGCCTTAAAATTTAAACGATCTGATGTATCTGAAAAATGATCAAACTCTTTGCTGTTGTTTTTCATCGTCCAGTTTAAACCCAAATGCCATTTTCCAATACTTGCTGTTTTATAGCCCTTATTTTTTAACATCTGTGCCACTGTTAATCTGTTTTTCTGAATTAAACTAGGTGAATTTCCCCAAGTCACAAATTCTTTTAAAGGCGTACGCCAATTATATCTTCCTGTTAAGATGCCGTATCGTGTTGGTGTACACACAGAAGAAGAGGTATGTGCATCTGTAAACTGCATGCCTTCTTTACCCATTTGATCTAAATGAGGGGTTTGTATTTTACTGTTTTCGTTATAAATACTTAAATCACCAATACCCAAATCATCTGCCAAAATGTATATGATATTTGGCTTTTGGGGTTTTGGTTCTTCTGTAGTATAGTTATTATCAAAACTGGTAAGCATAAAAAGTGATGCCAATAATAAGCTACTAATTATAAGTATTTGAGTTGTTTTAGTTTTCATAATTTTATTTAATTATTTTTTAAAGTCACTTCTATAACGTAACCAAGTGCGTCTTTAGGCACTCCTGTTATTGTGGTTTGTAATCCGTTTTTATTCTGATTCCAATTAAGGATCTTATCGCTTCCTAATAGTTTTACCTGTTCAATATCTCCTTCACCCTTTTTTAGTGATTTTATTAAGATATCTCCTTCTGTTTGGGTGAGTGAAATAGCATAAACTTTATTTTCTTTAGCAGTAAACCAAAAATCTTTAGATGTAAAATCTCTTTTGAAACCTTTGGCAGCTCTATGACCTGTGCCATCTAATAATGTTTCTTCTTGTCCTTCGTTTGGTGTTTTCCAACGGGTTGTTCCGTAAACAGCATCTGCATTTTGATGAATCCATTTGCCCATGTCGCGCAAGTTTTGTGCACTAGCTTCTGGTACGTGTCCTTTTCCATCAGGACCTATATTTAATAGGTAGTTTCCACCTTTAGATAGAATATCTACAAAATAATACAGCAATTCTTTTGGACTTTTCCAGTCTTCATCATAAGATTTATAACCCCAAGAATTATTCGTAGTACCACAAGTTTCCCAATACTTTTCTAGGGTTTCTGAAGCCGAAGGAATCTTATTATCTCCAGCATCTAAATAATCTCCAAACTCCCAGCCAACTCTTCTGTTTACCAATATATTTGGATTTGCATTGTACACCATTTTGTAAAACGTAAAGGATTGTTCTTCAGTTGTAAATCCTTCACCATCAAACCAAATTAAACGTAACTTTGGTAATAACGCAATAAGCTCTTTAATTTGCGGATAACTTTTAGAGGCATAATATTCGGCATGTGTATTTGGACTTGGATCCCACAAATTTTTACCAGAACTATGAGTATAGATTCCTAAGGAATCATTTACTTTTTTTACGTTAGCGTAGTTACCATCACCTCCATCATTCCAGTCGTTTCCATGTGAATAATAAACACCAAAATCTAAACCTTCGTTTAAACAAGCTTCATATAATTCTTTTACAACATCGGCTTTGTAAGGCGTTGCATCTACCATATCGTATTCTGAACTCTCAGAATCAAACAATGCAAAACCGTCGTGATGTTTAGAGGTAATCACTACATATTTCATTCCAACATCTTTGGCAAGTTTGGCTATGTTTTGCGCAAAAGATTTATCTGGGTTAAACGTTTTTGCGAGTTGGGCATATTCATCTCTAGGAATTTGAAACGCATGCATTAACCATTCTGCTACTTTTGGTCCTGGATATGGAGCATCGTTAATTTTAGTCCCTTTCCAAATTCCACCTGCCTGAGAATATAATCCCCAATGTATAAACATACCCAGTTTTGCCTCTTTAAACCATTTAAGCGCTTCTTGTTTTTCATTAGATTGATGCATGGTTAACCATTCGCTGTGATATTTACCAGAACCCACTAAATTTTTATAATGCGGAACCAATCGTACTTGATTAAAATTGGCTTCTGTCTCTATAGTTAAAACATGTTTAGCTGAGAGATCCTTAATTTTAATTGGCTTCTTGAATTCTGAAACTATTTTATGGTCATAAGTGGTGTAATCTTTTTGAAAGTCTCCCTCTAACTCCTGATCATCTATCGTAACTTTAGCCACGGATGAATTTGTTGGTAAAGCATCAAAAACAACTTGTACGGAATAATCAATTGGGTGTGTGACTTCAATATCCCAACTGTATGTATTTGCTTCTTTTACACCATCTGCCTTATTCAATATTGCCCAATTCGTAGTTTGGTCAAAAACCTGACTTTCAGATTCATTTGTCTTTTCTTTTTGTACACATCCATACTGTGCCAAAATGGGTACAATTAGTAAACAAATAATTCTTAAATTAGTTTTCATCTTAAATATAGTTGTTGTTTACTTTCTTTCTAGTTTTCTGTTGCTATGGTATTATACGCTTCAGCTGTCATCCAAGTTAAATCATCCCAATACCCAGTATCATTATTCTGATAAACCCCTTTAGTTGTGCGTCCGCTAGCAATAATGACATTTATTTTAGCTGTCAAATCCTTTACTTTTTTAGGGTGTTTCTTTGCTAAATTTGTCTCCTCGCTTGGATCATTATCTAAATCATATAATTCAATGCCTTCTTCTTTCTTTTTAGATGGTAAAACCAATTTCCAGTTGCCTTCGGTAATAGCATACCTGCCAATTTTACCATTATCTCCTCTATTTATAAGAGGTAAGCGGTTATATGTACTTTGAGTTGTTGTTAAAACTGAAGCAAAACTTTGACTATCTTCACCTGCATTGTCTGAAATATCAACTCCTAATAAATCCGCAAAAGTTGCTAATAAGTCAACTTGTCCTACAGGTTTATTCCATGTACGACCAGATTCTTTAATTCCATTTGGCCAACGCACTATAAATGGTACGCGGTGACCGCCTTCGTAAACCGAACGTTTTCCTTCTTTTAATCCTCCTCTACTGTCATGATTAAATTCTTCGATACGTTTACTCCAAGATTTTTCAGGACCATTATCACTGGTAAAAACAATCAAGGTATCATCATCTAGTCCTGACTCTTTTAAATAATTTAAAATTTGTCCAATATGATAATCCGTCTCTATTACAAATTCACCATAAGCACCTGAATCTCCTTGACCATGAAATTCTGGTAATGGAGCTACAGGATAATGTGGAGATGTATATGGTAAATACAAGAAAAAAGGTTTATCATTTTTAGCATCACCTTCTACTGTTTTCATCCAATCAATGGCTTTCTCTGTAAATTGAGTTAGACATTGGTTATCCGTAAAATCTGGAGCAACCTCAAAACCAGGTTTTCCTAATTTCTCTTTTGTCTGTTCGGGAGTTGTATCATATGGTGGCATGATTCGATAATCTACATGCCTATCATTTTTCTTTTTATTCGTATATTCTGTTGGAGGAACTTTGGCAAATCTACCTTCAAACCAAGCCAGAATACCAAAATTTAATGAGGCTGGTACTCCATAAAAATAATCAAAACCTTTGTCTAAGGGCATATCTTTTATAGGCTGTGACCAATCTCTGTTTTGAGGAGTTCCAGGAAAATCCATTCCTAAATGCCATTTGCCCACCATTGCTGTATGGTAACCTTGATTTTTTAAAAGTGATGCCAATGTTTCTCTTCCATCTTCTATTAAACATGTGGCTTCAGATTTCATCACACCATTTTTAAGTGTTGTTCTCCAACTATAACGACCAGTTAACAAGGAATATCTAGAAGGTGTACATACTGAAGACGCACTGTGCCCATTTGTAAAGGCAATCCCTTCATTTACTAAACGGTCCATGTTTGGTGTTTTAAATTTAGCATCTTTATTTAAAGTGCTTACATCTCCATAGCCCTGATCATCTGTATAAATAACAATGATATTTGGTTTATTAGATTCTTGTGCGCAAGCTGTTGCTATAAATGTCAAACTTACATAAGACACCAACATTAAACATCGTATTAATATATTTTTTAATCGCTTCATTGCTATAATGATTTTATAATAGCATCTAAGCTAACGCCTAATGTTGCTTCTGCGATTTTACTTAATTCTTGTTCTTCTCCTTGTAAATGAATAGTGGTTTGAATATGAACCATCGTTTCATTTGGTTTTAAGGCTGCTGCTGGCGACGACGTTTCTAACTCATAAAATGGTCCCATCGGTGGAACTCCTGGTTCTGGAGAACCATCGTTATAAGCATTTAATACATCTCCTGCAAAGGGTTCTTCTTGGTGCTCCCATGCTGAATTCACATATCCATGAGGCGCTTCTTGGGTATTATAAGTAATTAAAGTCAAAACTTTACCTAAGGCATCATAGCTTCCTGCAATTCCTTTTGAGCGTTTTGAGTTGACTCCAATTTTACTCCGTTTGGTCCCATCTCCCTTAAAAAACAAAATATTTTCTTTTACTTCTAAATAGTCTTTAGGCACCTTACCAAAATAGGTGTCATTTACTGTTTGTCCTAAAATAGCTTCTTCTCCATCTTTAAAAGGAATAATCATAGTCGTTTCTGACGATGGTTTATACATCCCTAACATCCAAATAGAAGGTAAGCCCGTTTCTGGTATCCATGGTTGATCACCAATATTTGTAATTTGATTATTGGTTTGATAACCAACAAACTCAACATTTGTTGAAAATTTCTTTTTTATTATGTTTTCAATGGATGCTTTATTTAAAATAGAAATGGAACGTCCAATACCCATTTTAAAAATTGTTCCACTTTTATTTATGAGTTCACAACGGTGTTCAAACGTCGCCGAATGATCTGTATGAGAAACCAAGGTAAAAGCCTCTGTATCTATAACAGCTGGAGTTTTCCAGTTTGAAAATTCAAAATCGTCTTCGGGTTTAAAAAAGAGCGAAAACTGACCGCCTTCAGGACCTAACCAAAAACGCTCTTCACCTCCAAATACATAAATCTGATTTTCTAAGCGTCCTTTACGTTCTTCTTTTGATAAGAAACCAGCTTCAATAACTTTTTTGTTAATCCAACCAAAACCGTCGCCTTCATTTACATTTGTAGTGCTCGTCATAACACGTCCTTGAAATTGAGGTGCAATAACTACAGCACTCTGACCTTCTTGTAAGACCATAATATTTGTATGCTTTTTAAGAAAGTTAAGATCTTTAGAAAAACCGTGCTCTTTTTTCATAATATTAATCATAGTTTTAGAATACCAGTGTACTTGTAAATTCATTAGAATCTCAAAATCGTTTTCTACGAAAAAGAAATTTTTAAAGATTACTAATTTGCAATTTCTTTTAGATTAACCTCATATCTAATTCAACCTAAAAGATATCTCTTTTAAATAAATGGATCATTTTAGATGAACTAGAAATCATTACATTTTACTTTTTTAGTTTTTTTCAGCAATCCCACTTTTCGGACTCCAATAAGGTATCCCTTTTGTATCTAGTTGCTTATAATACCTTATGTGAAGCGGATGTTCCTTTACTCTTTTTCTGTTTTCGTTTACCATAAGTGGAATAGAATTGGTCCACCATTCATTATAAGGTTGTTCAAATTTAGTAATCACATCAGGGTTTTGTGCAGCCACATTTTCACGCTCACCAGGATCGCTAATTACATCATACAATTCCTTGTTATTTACAAAACGCCATTGCTGACTTCTAATCGCCATTTTAGTGTATTTAGCTTCATTAACCATTCCTGTTTTCCAACGTCCACAATGTGTAAACATCAAACGATCTTTCCAAGTTGTCGTTGTATTTTCTAACAATGGCAATAAGGATAAGCCTTCTAAAGGTTGTATATCTTCTGGTAACTTAGCTCCTGCCAATTCCGTAAAAGTTTTATATAAATCTACATGCGCTGTAAGCTGGTTAATATCTTTGCCTTCCGTTAAAACACCTTTCCAATAAAAGAAAAGCGGCACGTGATTTCCACCTTCATTTGGCGAGTTTTTTCCACCTTTAAGGTTGGCATTAAAGTGCTTTACGTTTTCCCCATTTAAAGTGCCTCTTAAATGTGTTGCTCCATTATCTGTAGTAAAAATAACTAAGGTGTTTTCTAAAGCATTCCATTCTTCAAGTTTACGCATCAATCTTCCAAAATTGTCATCAATATTTTCAATCATACCATATCTGCCTGCAGTCCCTTCATCATATCCTAATTCTAAAAATCGTTTTTTGTAGGCTTCAGGAGCAACCAAAGGTGCGTGAGGTGCATTTAAAGAGATATAGGTAAAATAGGGTTGTTTATGATCTATCTTTTCTTTGGACCAAGACAAGGCAGCATCAAAAAAAACATCGGTACAAAAGCCTTTGGTTTTTACAATCGTTTCATTGTGAAGTAAAATATTATCAAAATAAACATTGTCTTTATTAGGTGGAAAATCACCTAAACTCACTTGTCCAATACCACCAGCTCCATGCATCAGTACTTCATTAAATCCTCTGTTTTGTGGTAAATACTCCTTTGCATCTCCCAAGTGCCATTTACCAAAAAGTCCGGTTTGGTAACCTGCAGACTGCAACGCTTGAGGCAGCGTGTACACCTCTAAAGCCATGCGTTCGCGATCTAAAATGGTATGAGTAACACCTACTCTAAATTCATGACGACCACTCATTAGAGCAGCTCGAGAAGGAGCGCAAGTAGGACTTACATGGTATTCTGTAAAACGTGTTGATTTTTGATAAAAAGCATCAATATTTGGAGTTTTTACAACTTCATTTCCCATACAAGAAAAATCTCCCATACCTTGATCATCCGTCATTACAAAAATGATGTTAGGTTTACTGTTTTTAAGATTTTTTAAATTTTCTTGTGCGTAATTAATTTGAAAATAAAACAGGAAACACAAGCAACAGTTGATAACTACATTTTTCATGATTCCTATTTTTATATTTAACTTTTAATTACTTTACTTTTTGAAACTCGACTTTTTCCATAAAAAGATTATAACTCTATTAAAGACCTCTTATATCTTTTCACTTCCTTTAAAAGCTTAATTCTTTTTTTTCTTTTTCTTTTTATTTTTTTTCTTTCCTTTTTTAGGAGTCTTTATTAACTCATGAAATTTACTTTTCACCATAAATCTATTTTCATCGATAAAAATAACTCCACATTCATGTGCATCTTTTGGTACATTAAAAGTGTATTCTAATTTATCTTTACTAGACTCTAAAGGTACTTCTATGTATGTTGTGTGTAATTTTTTCTTTCCAGTAGCACTTGGTTTATCAGAGATTTTAATAAGCGCATAACTTTCAATTACATTAGATTTTCCTTTTTCTAATTGAATAGAAACTTTACGAGAGTTTGCATCAAAAACATCATTCACAATAACTGGAATAGCGACTGCATCCTCTTCGTTTTTAAATTTAGAAGGATCTTTATATGGCAGCTTAGCATCGTAATCTTTTAGATACTTTTCTAGTTTAGCAGCTAACTTATTAACAATTTCAGGAGATTCTGCTGCAATATCATGTTGTTCTTCCAAATCATATCGCTTTCCATCTTTATACAAACGATGCAATACATATTTACCAGAATTAAAGTTTTTATACAATTTATAGTCTCCAGATCTAATAGCCGATTGGTTTTTAACATCGTCTCCATAAGGATAGTGCCACCATAAATCTTCTCTAGGTTTTCCTTTGCTGTCTTTTACATCATTTTCGTTATTTAACAAGACATTAGAAATATCTAATCCGTCTAAATCATCACTATATTTAGAAGGTATTTCACTATTGGTAAGGCTTAAAATAGTTGGATAGAAGTCTAATTGATTGATTAAAACATCTTTTGTTTTTTCCTTTGGAATATTTGGTCCCAAAATAAGCATTGGGACTCTAATACCACCTTCTTCGCTATATTTTTTCCCCTTATCTAAAGGAGCATTATCCGACATTACTTCTGCTTTACGAGTTTCCGCTCCACCATTATCAGATGAAAAGATAATATAAGTCGTTTCGTATAATTTTTTTCCTGGATTTCTAGGGTCGTCTGTTTTCTTTAATAAATCGACAACACGACCTAAACTCCAATCTAAAGTGGTGACCATAGCACCAAAATAAGGGTTATTCTGGCCTTCTTTAGTCCATTCAGCATCTACTTCTGGAAGCTCTACTCCTAATTTATCACAATAATAGTCTAATAATTTACGGTTTTTTGTGTGAATTGGATAGTGTACCATCCAATGCGCTAAATATAAAAAGAAAGGTTCCTCTTTACTTTCGGTAATAAATTTAAGTGCATTTTCTGTGACTGCATCAGTTGGATAAGAGATTCCTTCAGGAGACTCTTTTGTAAAAGGAAAATATTTTTCTTTACTTAAACGGTATGGATCATTAGCTTCATTTGTTGCAAACGCCGTCAAACGAGTGTCTGGTTTTTTAGGACCTTGATGTGCACCTCTAGATTCATGTGCAAAATCAAAACCTTGATTCGTTGATTTTTGAATCTCAAGATGTCCTGCGTGCCATTTCCCTACATGTCCTGTTTTATAGCCATTCATTTTTAAAGCTTCTGCTATGGTAAAGTTTTCAGGCATTAATCCTGATGGAAAATAAGGACTAATATATTTTTCAGCTCTCTGAGCCTTAGGAATTCCTCCTCCACTTACATTTGTTATGCCTGTTTTAGCAGGATGTAATCCACTTAAAAGTGCAGATCTCGAAGGCGCACAAGTTGGAGCTGGAGAATATGCATTTGTAAAATTGATGGCATCTTTTGCTAATGCCGCAATATTTGGTGTATCCCAAGCACAAGGTTCGTCTAAATCGTTTAATTGTACATCTTGCCAACCTAAATCATCCGCATAAAAAATGATGATATTTGGTTTTATTAATTTAGAATTCTTTTGACTATACATTGTATTGGATACAAATAGTGATAAGAACAATAAACCTAAAAGATTTGTTTTGTTTTTCATCTTAAGTATTTTAAATTTTATTTGTTTTTCTTATTTCTTATTTTTTTTTAGATTTTTTTAGGTGATTTTAAAGCATGAAATTTACTTTTAACCATAAATCTATTTTCATCTATAAAAATGACACCTGCTTCTGTTACTCCAACTGGAAGCGTTAAGGTATATTCTGAGGTCTTTTTATTAAATTCTCCTTCTAATTTTGTAAAAGGTTCGTGAACTTTTCTATGTTTTCCATTTTTCTTAACGGCATGTAAATCTTTGTAAGATATCAATCCATAAAACTCAATAACTTTAGAGCTCCCTTTTTCTAATGTAACCGTAACTTTACGTGATGAAGAGTCAAAAGAATCTGTTTTAATTTTTGGAATAGCAGCTACATTTTCTGGTTCTCCTTTTATTTTTAAAGGATTTTTATAAGGGAATTTAGCATCGTAATCTTTTAAATACTTTTCTAATCTTGTAGATAAATCTTTAACAATCTCTGGAGACTGTTCTGCAATATCAAATTTCTCTTCTAAATCTGCTCTTTTACCATCTTTGTACAAGCGGTATAATTCATAATTACCTTTTACATGGTTTTTATACAATTTATAATCTCCCGCTCTTATTGCAGATTGCATTTGAAATTCACGATTGTGAGGAAAATGCCACCATAAATCTTTTCTTTCTATTCCCTTTTCATCTTTAATAACAGCATCAGTATTTAATAATACGTTTGAAATATTTAATCCATCTAAATCCGAACTATACTTCGTTGGTATCTTACTATCTGTTAAACCTAATATTGTTGGGTAAAAATCTAGTTGATTTACCAATCCATCATATACTTTTCCTTTTGGTATGCTTGGTCCAGAAATTAGCATTGGTACCCTAATACCACCTTCTTGAGCATATTTTTTTCCTTCATCTAATGGAAAATTATCTGTAACTATTTCTTTGCCTACATGTTCAACGGCTCCATTATCCGAAGAAAAAAAGATATAAGTAGTTTCGTATAATTTTTTACCAGGATTTCTAGGGTCGTCTGTTTTCTTTAGTAAGTCTACAACACGTCCTAAACTCCAGTCTAAGGTTGTTACCATAGATCCAAAATAAGGGTTTGTTTGACCTTCTGTAGTTACAGGGACATCTTTTGTTGGGAAATCAATTCCTAACTTATCACAGTAGTATTGTAATAACTCGCGGTTTTTAGTATGAATTGGAGAATGAACCATCCAATGTGCTAAATATAAGAAGAAAGGCTCGTTTTTACTTTCACCAATAAATTTAAGAGCATTCTCAGTAATTTCATCATATGGATATGAAATTCCTTCTGGAGATTCTTTGGTAAAAGGAGGATATTTTTCATCACTTAAACGGTAAGGATCATTCTTTGCTTTTGTCGCAAATTTACTTAAACGATTGTCTGGTTTTTTAGGTCCTTGATGTGCTCCTCTAGATTCATGAACAAAATCAAAACCTTGGTTTTTTGATTTTTGAGAATCGTCATGTCCTGCATGCCATTTTCCAATATGTCCTGTGTTATATCCATTCATTTTTAAGGCTTCCGCAATTGTAAAATGTTTTGAAAACAACCCTCCTTCAAAAAAAGGCGATATATAGTTAGCGCTTTGTTCTGCAGTAGGCATTTGACCTCCAGCAACGTGTGTTACTCCTGTTTTGGTAGGATGTAATCCACTTAAAACAGCACATCTAGATGGAGCACAAGTAGGTGCAGGAGAATATCCGTTGGTAAAGTTTACAGCATCTTTGGCTAATTTTGAAATATTAGGCGTTTCCCATGGGCTTGGTTCATCCAAATTATTTATTTCTGTATCTTGCCAACCTAAATCATCAGCATAAAAAATAATGATATTGGGTTTTACTAAATCCTTTTTTTCTTGACTAATTCCATAATTAGAAAAGAACAATAAAATTGCTAGAGTTGTTAAAAGTGATTTCATTTTATATGTATAAATAATTTAGTGTTAGTTTATTTCCAATCTAATTGGGCTGTTTTGTTTTGTATATCTAAGGTAACGTCTAAATATTCAAAAGACCTTGTGTAAATGTAGCCTTCACGTACGGCATAGCCTTTTGGTGCTCCTAGGTTTTTCTCATACTGCGGAAACGTTTTAAGCCAAACCGCAGATTTTTGAATATCATAACCATCATGTGGATAGACATAACTGTATTCCTCAGCGCAAACAAGAAAAATAGCCAATAGATAATCTAAGCGTTTTGTAAAATTTTCATTTATGGTTACTTTTTTTCTAGCATCATCAATACCTGCTTCAGCATTTTCCAATCCTTTACCAATACCAAGAGACATCGCTATGACACTGCCTTCTCTTGCTGATTTTTGAACAGCCTCAATACCTTTTGCTAGGTAATCTTCATAAGTCATGCCAAAACTTTCATGTTCAAAGCCTTCTATGTAAGAACCATCAAAGAATTTCAAATATTCCCTTCCTGAATCTTCAAATTCTGGTCGCACACGAAGAATATTTGCAATTAATAAGTTGTCTTTTCCTATTTGAGCGTCTAAATCTGCCATCATGGATAAATAGCCCGTTTTAATAGCTTCTCGTTTTTCTTCTCCAACACGATTGTTAAAAAACATAGGGACTAAAACTTTAATATTAGCATCTAAAAACACCCCATCAATAAATGGGCTTTCGGTAACTTTTTTCACATGGTTTAACCAATATTCGCGAACATAGTCTTCAGAGATATCAAAGAAGCCCGTTCTACCGTTTGGCATCAACGCTTTTTGTCCTTTAGTGTTAACTAATAAAGCTTCGGGATGTTTATATAAAAATTCTTCATCTTCAGAATAACCTCCCCAGTTTACAATAACGTTTTTGTAGTATAATATTTTAGCATCAGGATTTATTTTTTTTACAGCTTTAGCAGCTCTAATAGTACCTATTTCTGTGGATCCATATGCTTTACTTCCTGTTGTTTTTTCAAATGTTATTAGAGGAAATTTTGAAAGATAGGTTAGCTCTTTTTTTGTAAATGCTTCAGATTTACGCAGATGCATATACAAAGGCATTTTATCCCATGAAAATTCTGGTAATTTTTGTTTTACCACAGGTGTCTCTTGTTTTTGTACTGAACACGCACTTAAAGAAACGGCTAATAAAACTACTAAAAAGGACGATTTTAAACGCATAGTTACCTCTAGTTAATTTAATTTTATTTTTAACTATTCTGTAATTATTTTAAAACAAATAGCAGATTGATTTGGGATGTTTTTAAAATCATATGTAATAGCCAAACCATCTTTGTTTCGGTTCCATCTGATGTTTTCATCGCTACCTAACAACTGTATCTCTTTTATATTCTTTTGTAAAAGCCCATCTTGCTTTAACAACTTAATCAAAATATCTTCTGTTGGTGGTGCTAATAGAAAAGCGTAAAGATTTCCATCTTTTGTGGTAAAACGAATGTCTTTTTCTGAGAATGGCTTTAAATTCTCACCAGCGCGTTTTGTCACAATTTCTAAAGGACCTTCCCCAAAAGTTTCCCAAGGTCTGGTATTGTAAATACCGTCTTGATTAATCTTTACAAAAGCTCCAAAGTCGCTGAGCATTTTTATTTGATTCTCAGGAATCGTACCATCGCCTTTTAACGCCAAATTAATCATTACAATACCATTTTTACTGATGGCATCAATAGCATTACCAATTAAAACATTTAAAGACATTTTGGTGAAAGCATCTTTTCTATAAAACCAACTTCCAGATAAATCGGTTGCCCATATCCACGGCTGTTTTTGTTGTTCACCAAACATCCCTCGTTCTAAATTATAAGTAAATGCAGCTTTGTTCTCTTTTGCGTTTTTAAAAGATAAAACAGTGGTTTGTTTGCCATTATTCTCTTTTAAATCTCTATTTAAATACTCTGAAAATAGTTTAACACCTAATCCTTTTCCGGTTTTTATAGACGGATAAGGAGAATCGTTATTAAACATATCTGGATCATATTTTTCTATTAAATCCCAAGATCGCTTGTACCAATGTTCGTTCCAACTATCTTGACTAGCGAATTCCTTAGTGTCATAATCCATATTAAAGAATTCCCATTCTGGTGTGCCTTCTTTTTGAAATTTCCGAGCCGTTCTAAAAAAGCGAGGCGACCAATATAAGTGAGTAGATACTCCAAATTTTAAATCATGTTTATATGCCGCATCTTTCCACTCTCTAAGTATATCTTTCTTTGGGCCCATTTTAACCGAATTCCAAGGAAAGAAGGAATCATACATATCAAAATTATCGTGATGCGTGGCCACTGGCATTATAAAACGTGCTCCAGAAGCTTTAACAAACTGTACAATCTTATCGGCATTAAAATTTTCAGCTTTAAAGTCTGCTATAAATTTTTCGTAACCAAATTCTGAAGGAGATCCATAACGTTCCGTATGCCATTTTGTTAATCTTACCGTTCTAAGTCTGTCTGGTTCATTTCTAGCATCATAATCTTCATCACCATACATTCGTCTTCCGTAGTGCGATCCATCATCTGGTCTATTCTCATCAATTGAAGACGGAATTCCCCAATGCATCCAAACACCAATTTTACCATCTTGAAACCATTCTGGAACCTGATAGTTCTCAGCCATAGATTTCCAATTCGCATCAATTACTTTTTCAGCCGACTTAGTTTGACCGAAAACAAAACAAGTACTTAATGTAAAAAAAAAGATGATTGTAAGCTTTTCTATAGACATCTGTGTTCATTTATCGTATACATACAAAGTAACCATTTACTAATTTAGTAACGCTTCTCTATTCCGTCATTTTTTTGCTGTAAAAATTCAAACGTACTGATATAGCCTGATTCTTAATGGGTGTGGTTGAATTGAGAAAATTTTAAAGCGAACTGAGCAAGCTGATTTATCTTATTTGATACATATTTGTAATAACACAAACTAACTCATCATGTCATGAAAAAAAATAAAACTAAAGGCTTATTGTTTTTGATTCTGCTCCAATGCTTTATTGGTTTTGCTCAAGAACAAATTATTACAGGTAAAGTTACAGATGAAAATAATATCCCTTTACCAGGAGCAAGTATTATAGAAAAAGGCACAAAAAATGGTGCAACGACTAATATGGAGGGTGAATATACTATACAACTAAAGAATGCTGATGCTGTATTAGAGTTTTACTATTTAGGTTTTAAGTCTGTAGAATATTCTACAACAGGAAAAACTATTATCAATGTTCAGATGTTAACTGACGCTGAGTCTTTAAATGAAGTCGTTATTAATGTAGGAATACGTGCTTCGCATTTAGCTGAAGTAAGAGCTAAAAGAGATGCTGTTACTGTTATAGAAGCTATTACACCAGAAGATATTGGGGATTTTTCAGACACCAACGCAGCAGATGCTTTGCAAAGAGTTGCAGGAGTACAAATAGAAAGAGATGTTGATGGGGTTTCTGGAGACAGAGTTTCTATTAGAGGTATAGGGCCACAATTTGTTGGTGTAACAGTGAATGGTCGTACACCTTTATCTGCAGGTAATGAAGGTAAGTCTGATTTTAGAAAGTTTAATTTAAATGTTATCCCTACCGAAATTATTTCGGGCGCAAGAATTCATAAGACAACGCAGGCTAAAGAAGTTACAACGAATCTTGGAGGTTCTGTAGATTTTCAAACTATAAGACCGCTAGAAGCAAAATATAGAAAGAAGAATTATTTTGCCAGTATAAATGCTAGAGGTGCATCTAATACACCAATTGATGAACTTGATTTTGGTCAAAGGTTTTCAGGTGTTTATGGAACGAAAATAAATGATAAACTGGGTGTTGCTGTTTCAGTTATTTATGCGGATGAAGACAATATTAAAGATGAAACCTCATTAAGAGGAATTACACAGGGTCTTACTCTTACGGATGAAAATGGGACAGAGTATTCTGATGTAATTGTTGGAAGAACCATTAATAATTCATTGTTAAGAAAAAATGAAGTGCGTTTTGCAACATCTGCAGCTATACAATGGAGACCAATAAAAGAAATAGATATGGTATTAGACTATACCAGAACAACTGTAGAAGCTAATTCGAATAGACAGCAATTCCAGATAGGTTTGGGTAGTACAGGAGGTACTCAATTGTTAGGGGGAAACCATATTTTTGATGAAGGAGATCTTGATTTTAATGGAAATATATTAACGTATATAAGTCCTTCTTCAGAGGACAATGCTAGGACTACCATTACGAATGCAAATCAATTTTATGATAATGAGTCAACCAATAATATAGTTGGTTTAAATACAACATTTAAACCAATAAATAAATTAAAAATCATTTCAGATATTTCGTATTCAGATTTAGATTTTTTTCAAAATTTAACACAAATAACTCACAGAGTTGAAGGACGTAACGGAGGATATGATCAAACAAGTTTAGATATTGATTTGAGAGGAGAACTTCCTAGTTATGGATTACCCGCAGAGGCTTTTGATCCAGCTTCTTTCGACCTTAATAGAGTTTCACGTAGACTTATTAAAACTAAAGGGTATAATTATGCTACAAAATTTGATTTTGAATATGAGTTAAATAAAAATGCAAAAATAACTTTTGGAACGAGATATGCGGTAACTGATTTTGAAGCTAGACAAACAACTTCCTCACATACTGATAGTGATCAATTAAGTGGTCTGTATGGAGGTATTGTAGCGGAACTAAATGAAAGTGGTGCTTACAGTGATCTTTTAGGAGAGATTACAGGCGAAGGTTTTAATGAAGGTAATGTTGCTGGTTTGCAAAACGGATGGGTTAAAGTCCCTGGACAAGCTGTATTAGATTTATTACCAGGGTATGCTGATATTGATGGAGGGAGTATTTTTGATTTTGATATAGATTTAAAAGACGTAGAGGCAGAAGAAAATAATTTAGGTTTTGATGCTAGAAGATCTTATGGTGCGAATGAAGCTAGTACCGATTTTTATACACAAATGGACGTTAAGACAGCGATTTTTAAGCTACCTGTAAGTTTAAATTTTGGAGTTAGAGCTGTAAGAACACAAAATAAATCAAGAGGATTTAGTGGAGTAACATTTGAAGATGCAGATACTGGTGATGATATTGATGAGTTTTCAACAGAGAATTTTTACTACGAAGTAGAAACTTCAAGATGGGACGTATTACCTAGCTTTAATGCTAATTTATCATTAAAAAGAAATGTAAAGTTAAGATTAAGTGCTTATAGAGGAGTTTCAAGACCAAAGTTTGTTGATCTAATTCCAAACAATGAGATTACTTTTCTTACCAATATTGATCCTGTAGATGCAGCAGACTTAGCTAATTCGGGATTAAGAGGCACTATTGTTTCTGGTAACCCTGACTTAAAACCTTATACAGCATGGATGTATGATACCACTTTGGAGGTTTATACCAATAACGGAGGTGCTTTTATTTTTAGTGTTTTTTATAAAGATCTTAAAAATTATATAGTAAAAGCAGTAACACCAGATCAAACATATCCCGGAGAAGAATTATTAGGGATAGCATTACCTGATGGCACAGGTGGTACTGATGATTTGGCTGGTTTGTTATTTGATATAACCAAGCCAATAAACATTACAGATGGCCGAATTTATGGTTTTGAAGTGGGACTTAATCAACACCTTTCTTTTTTACCTGGTTTTGCAAAAGATTTTGGTATAAAAGCTAATTATTCTTACGTAGAAAGTGAATTTGATGGAGATTTAGGGGAGCAAGCTGATGGTTTTCCTGGAACAGCTAAGCATAACGCTAATGGAACTTTGTATTATGAGCGATCTGGTTTTTCTCTAAGGTTTACTGCTGCTTATAGAGGTGATTACCTTAGTAATTTAGGCGCTATCGGTGGAAATACACGTGCAGATGAACCACACTATACTGAAGGAAGCACAACCCTTGGGATTACCCTTAGAAAGAGTTTATTAAATAAGAAATTACAACTTAGTGCAGGCGTATCTAACCTTACAGGTGAGGATATTCGAAGGTATCAAGGAGGTGATACTAGAAATTTTTCAGCTTACTATAGCAGAAACCCTATTTGGAAATTAACGATGAGATATAAGTTTTAATAATAATTCTTGATGATCATTAGGTTGATAAATATAAATGACTCTCAAGACTATATCAATGCCATAAATATTAAAAGTCTAGAAAAGACTTCTAAAAGTTTTAAAATTAATAATAGTACGTATATGTTTAAGAATAGATGTTTTATAGTTTCCGTTTTACTAATCTTAATTAGTGTTTTGGACATAAATTCTCAAGAGAAGGATAAAAAAGGAATGGAAGAAATGTGGGGTGAAACTAGTGTTACTGGTGATGCCTTAAAAAGTGGAAAAGCAAAATTGTTTGATGAAGGAAATTACGGCATGTTTATTCATTGGGGTTTATTTTCAAATCTAGGTGGTGTATGGGAAGATAAAACCTATTACGGCATTGGAGAATGGCTAATGAGCAAGCGTGTTGCAAATATTTCTCCAAAAGAGTATATGGAAACCGCCAAAACGTTTAATCCTACGGAATTTGATGCAAAAAAAATTGCGCAACTTGCAAAAGATGCTGGGATGAAATACATTATCATTACCAGTAAACATCATGAAGGTTTCGCCATGTTCGATTCTAAAGCGAGTGACTTTAATATTGTTAAAGCAACTCCATTTGGTAGAGACCCAATGCACGAGTTATCTGCAGCTTGTAAAGAATTAGGACTTGGATTCGGGTTTTATTATTCTCATAATCAAGACTGGACAGCACCAGGAGGCACTAGAGGTCCTGAAGTAGACGAAAAAGGAAATAAAGTGGATTTTAAAGATTACTTCTATAATAAGTGTAAACCTCAAGTTAAAGAAATCTGTACCAATTATGGACAAATAGACTTTGTGTGGTTCGATACACCAGGAGATATGCCAAAAGAATATGTGGTAGAATTAGCCGATATGGTGAGAGAATTACAACCAAATGCTATGATGTGTAGTAGAGTTGGTTATGGTATGGGTGACTATGCCAGCATTGGAGATATGGAAGTGCCTACCAGAAATGTGGAAGGCCTTTGGGAAACAGCAGACACAAATAACGATTCTTGGTCTTATGCTTGGTATGATAACAATTTTAAAAGTCCTAAAAAAATTCTAGGTCGCGTTATTGAAACGGTTGCTAGAGGAGGTACTTATTTATTTAATGTTGGTCCAGATAGTAGCGGCGCGATTCCAAGTATAGGGATAGAGTTTTTACAGGAATCTGGTCGTTGGATACAAAAATATCCACAAGTTATTTATGACGCAGGCAGTTCGCCTTGGGGTTTTGCATTGCCTTGGGGAGATGTCACTACAAACGATGAATCTCTTTATTTATCTGTAAGTGAATGGCCAACGGATGGTAAATTATATTTACCTGGTTTAAAATCTAAAGTGAAAGACGTGTTGCTTTTAAATGGATCAGAAAGCAGTGACTTAACATATAAAATAGAAAACGATTGGTTGGTTATAAATGTGCCTTACGAAGCTCCAGAAGAGTTAATCTCTGTAATTGAAGTTAAGCTAAAAGACGCAGAACCGATTGTAGAAACAAACTTAGGCATCTATCCAAATTTGCCGACTAGATTATTAACCGAATTTGGAGAAGCTGAAGGCGCAGAACAAAAAAACGTACGTTGGATGGAAAAATTTGGTGAATGGAAACACGCCAATCAAGTAAGCAATTGGGAAGAAGACGGCATGGTTTGTTGGGAGGTTAATGTTCAAGAACCAGGTTATTATTATCTAGATTTAGAATACAAAGGTGAAGGACGATTGGTTTGGAAAACAACAACAGATGAAGGTATAAAAGTTCAAAACCAGCAAGCAGCAACCGATAAATATGCATATCGCAGAATGGGAATTTTAGAATTTAAAACGGCAGGTAATCATATAATAAAAACGTCTTTGGTTGAGGGTGATGCGCAAACATCTAGTCTAAAATCTATTAAAATTTTACCAATAAAATAATGTGAGCATAATGAAGTTAACCTTTTTACATAAAAGTTTGTTTTTAATGAGTTTGGTAATTGCTCAAGCAGCCTTTTCACAAAGCGATAAGCATTATCCAAAGTTTAGTTGGGACAAAGTTCCTGTAGCTTTTCACTTTGGTAAAAAAGGAGACCTCTTAACTAAATCTGAAGCAAAATTTATAGCGTCTCATTCTAATTTCACTGTGTTAGAAAAGGCGCATGGTTTTCCAAAATACAAATATTCAGAAGAAGCTATTGCAGCTGATGCAAAAGTGTTAAAAGATTTAAATCCAGACATGAAAGTGGTATTCTATTGGAATGCCTTTTTAGATTATAATATGTATAAAGCGCATGAAGATTATCAAACAAAATCAGATTGGTGGCTTAAAACAAAAACAGGAGATTTAGATTTAAAAGATGGTAAATTAAAGCGTTATGATTTATCAAATCCAGAGCTTAGAGATTGGTGGTCTAATATTGCTTTAAATAATTTAAAGAATGAAAACATAGACGGTGTTTTCTTCGATGCTTTAGTTCAGGTTACAAACCCAGGCAACAAACAATTGTGGGGAACTGAAAAATTTGATGCCATTCAGCAAGGCTTAAAAGATTTAATTAAAGAAACCAGGGCCAAAATTGGTAATGATAAATTAATTGTATACAACGGCATACGCTCCACTCCACTTAGAAATGTAGGAAATAATTTTCCAGATTTCACAGATGCCATAATGATTGAACATTTTGGGTTTTTCAATAGCAAAACTAAAGAAAGTATGCTTCAAGATATTCAAGAAATGGAAAAAGCAGGTAAGAGCGGAAAAATTGTAGTGTTTAAGACTTGGCCAGAAAATGCTTGGGTTAACAAAAAGTTTTTGGCTAAATCTGACAAAGAAAAGCAAGAAATTTCTAAAGAACATATAACTTTTGCTTTGGCCTCTTTTTTAGCTGGTGCACAAAAACATTCGTATATTATTTATAATTGGGGATATCGCTTAAAAATGGGATCACTTTCATGGTATCCAGAATTCGATAAACCTTTAGGTAAACCTTTAAATGAGATGCAAGTTAATGATTGGATTTTGACCCGAAATTACGAGCATGCTAGTATTTGGGTTGATTTAGAAAACAAGAAAGCAACCATTGACTGGAAAAAACAAATCTAATACCATGAAAATAAGCGCCTACTTTTATCTTGTAATGTTGGTGTTCTTAACAGCTTGTCATCAACAAACAAAACCAACTAACCCAACAGTAAAGTCTGATAAGCCCAACATCATTATATTCTACGCTGATGATATGGGTTATGGAGATTTAGCAATTCAAAATCCACAATCTAAAATTCCAACACCTAATTTAGACCAACTTGCTAGAGAAGGTCTACTCATGACAGATGCTCATAGTTCTTCTGGTGTTTGTACGCCAAGTCGGTACGCCTTATTATCTGGTCGTTATCATTGGAGAGATTTCAATGATATTGTACACTCTATGGGAGAATCTGTTTTTAAAGAAAATCAGGTGACTTTACCTAAAATTCTTAAAGAGAATGGGTACCATACGGCTGCAATTGGTAAATGGCACTTGGGCTGGAATTGGGAAGCCATCAGAAAAAAAGACTTTACACAAAAAGAAACAGTCATACGTGGAAAAAAGGAATTAGAAATCTGGCCAGCACAGGCTTATGATTGGACTAAAAGTATTCCTAATGGACCTTTGTCTATTGGTTTTGATTCTTATTTTGGAGATGGCACTATTAATTTCCCCCCTTATACATGGATTGAAAATGATAAGGTCACAGAAGCGCCTATAGAAACCTTAAAACTTCCAAGAGAAGATATGCCTTTAGAAGGTAATTGGGAATTACGACCAGGACCAGCAGTTAAGGATTGGGATTTTTATAACGTTTTACCTACAATAACAAGCTCGGCAGTAACTTTTATAAAAAATCAAGAAAAAGCAGATAAACCTTTCTTTTTGTACCTCCCGTTTCCGTCTCCGCACGCACCTATAATTCCGAATGAAAACTTTATAGGCAAAAGTAAAGCAGGTCCTTATGGAGATTGGGTGTATGAAACAGATGATGCTATCGGACAAGTATTAGCAGCTTTAAAAGCTATAAATGCAGACGAAGATACCATTGTTATTTTTACTTCAGATAATGGCTCAGAGCGTTATGCTTATGATCGTATTAAAAACTACAATCACGATAGTTCCCACCCATTTAGAGGTGTAAAAAGAGACGTTTACGAAGGCGGACACCATGTGCCGTTTATTGTAAAATGGCCACACAAAATAAAACCAGGGACTACAAGTTCTCAATTATTTAGTCAAATAGATATTCTAAATACGCTAGTCACTATTACAAATAGCGATTTACCAAAAGGCTTTCAACACGATAGTTATAATTTTTCTAAGTTGTGGCTAGAAGAAAATAACAAGGTTGTAAGAGCGAATATTATTCATAATACGTTTACATCCAAATATGCCGTTAGAAAAGGAGATTGGCTGTATATCAATAATAAAGATGGTTATCACGCCAGAATACCAGAATGGTTTGTTGAAGGACAACGTTTTAAAACGGCTAAAGACACCGTACAACTCTTCAATCTTAAAGACGATATTGGGCAAACGACGAATTTAGCAAGTCAATTCCCAAAGAAAGTAAATGAGTTGGCAACAGTATTACTGAAAGAACAAAAAACAGAAACGTTTAATAATTAATATTAAAATGAGAATAAGCCCATTAAAACACATCACATTAGGCGTCGTTGTAATTGCGATGCTTTCTTGCAATTACACTAAAAAAGAAGTTGTAGCAGAAAAAGAAGACACTAGGCCAAACATCATTTTCATTTTTGCAGATGATTGGGGTTTTGGAGATTTAGGAGTGTATGGAAGCACCGAAGTAGTGACTCCAAACATAGATAAAATGGCAGCTGAAGGCACACGTTTCACACAGTTTCATGTTACAAGCGGAGTGTGTTCTCCAAGTCGGTCTTCGGTTATCACAGGTCATTTTCCAGCCAGACATCGCGTGCATGGTCATTTTGCAGGGAATGAAGTGAATGCCAGACGTAACATGCCTAATTATTTAAATGATTCCTTACCTGTTTATTTACCTCTAACCATGCAAAAAGCAGGCTATAAAACAGCACATTTTGGTAAATGGCATTTAGGAGGTGGTGGCAAACCTCATGGAGATCCTTCAGCACCAGAACCTAAAACTTATGGCTATGATGAGGCTAGAGTTTGGAACGGCAATGGTCCAACTTGGAAAGGAGATCAAAAATGGCCAACTACCCGATTTATGGATACCGACACCTTATGGGTACAAAGTTCGAGTAAAATAGCTGTAGATGAAACGATAGATTTTATAAAACGAAATAAAGGAGAACAGCCCCTATTTGTGAACCTTTGGCTAAAAGATCCACATACACCTTTATGGCCTTCTGAAGCGCAACGCGAATCCTTTAAAGGTTTATCACCTAGTAAAGAAACGTATTATGCGGTTTTAAAGGATGCTGATCTTCATGTTGGACGCTTATTAAACTCCATATCAGAAATGGGATTAGATGACAATACATTAATTGTGTTTTCAAGTGATAATGGACCAGCAGCTTACGGACCATCATTAGAAGCAGGATCGACAGCAGGTTTAAAAGGAAGAAAAGTAGATATTTATGAAGGTGGTGTGGTAGTGCCTTTCATTGTAAAATGGAAAAATCACGTCCAAGAAAACAAAGTAGATTCTACAAGTGTACTATCTACGGTAGATTTATTACCAACATTTGCAAGTCTAGCAGAAACAGAATTGCAAAAAGGCTATAATATAGATGGTGAAAATATAAGATCTATTTTGGAAAATAATAGCTTTAAAAGAACAAAACCATTATTTTGGGAATGGCGTTTTACAAAAGAGAATTCAAATCACTGGGCACAAGGAGCCGTTAGAAAAGGAGATTGGAAACTTTTATTTAATGAAAAAATTAATAAAGAAGAACTTTACAATATTTCTAAAGACCCGTTTGAAAAAACTGATGTAGCAGAAAACAATGAGCAACTTGTAAGTGAACTTAAAGGTTTGTGGAAAGATTGGAAAAAAGAATTACCTAAATAGATTGAAAATAGTTTAGCATAAATAAAATAGCATCAAAATGAATAAAAAAATAATAGTATTAATGGCACTTGTGGGACTTACAATTTCATGTACATCTCAATCAACAAAGACAGCTACAACTAAAAAAACAAAGCAGCCTAATGTCATTGTGATTATCACAGACGACCAAGGCTATGGAGATTTAGGAGCTCATGGTAACACCTTAGTTAAAACTCCTGCTTTAGACAAATTTCATGATGAATCTGTTCGTTTAACAGACTTTCATGTGGGTCCAACTTGTGCGCCTTCAAGATCTGGTTTAATGACCGGAAGATATGCAGATAGAGTTGGTGTTTGGCATACGATAGGTGGAGTTTCTATTTTACGAGAAGATGAAGTGACTATGGCTGATGTGTTTCAAGAAAACGGCTACGAAACAGCCATGTTTGGTAAATGGCACTTAGGAGACACCTACCCTTCTAGACCACAAGATAAAGGTTTTAAATACACTATATCTCATGGTGGTGGTGGTGTTGGCCAGACTCCAGATTATTGGGATAATGATTATTTTGATGATACGTATTTTAAAAATGGAGTACCAACGAAGTATGAAGGGTATTGTACAGATGTTTGGTTTGACGAGGCTATAAAATATATCGAAGATAAAAAGGACGAACCGTTTTTCGCTTATATTTCTACAAATGCACCTCACCTACCCTATAATGTCCCAGAAAACTATTATAACAAATACAAAGATTTAGACATTCCGGAGTTTCAAAAAATATTTTATGGAATGATTACCAATGTGGATGATAACTTTGCTAAACTTCAAAAGAAACTTGAAGATTTAAATATTGCAGATAATACGATTGTTATTTTTATGACGGATAACGGAACTGCTTCTGGGTATAAAACTGTAGGAGGTAAAAAATACGGTTTCAATGCAGGAATGAAAGGAACAAAAAACAGTGAATATGAAGGCGGACACAGAGTACCATTTTTTATATCGTATCCAGAACAGCATATTGAAGGTGGTAGAGATGTTACGGATTTAACAGCTCATTTAGACATTTTACCAACTTTAGCGACGTTGTGTGATTTAGAATTACCAGAAAGACAAAAGAAAATTGATGGTTCAGATATTTCTTCACTGCTTTTAGGAACTGAAGAAACCATTGGTAGAGATTATCTAATCACAGATTCTCAGCGTGTGCAAAGTCCTATAAAATGGAGAAAAAGCGCAGTGATGTCAGACAAAATGAGATTGGTAAATGGTACAGAATTGTATGATATTTCTAAAGATCCAGGTCAAGAAAATGACTTAGCCGTACAGTTTCCTGAAAAAGTAGAACAAATGCGAGGCTACTATAATGAATGGTGGAGTTCTGTATCTACAGAGTTTAATCAGTTTCCTATTATTATTTTAGGTTCAGATGCACAAAACCCTATAGAATTAACTTGTCATGACACGCATGTTCACGATTCTAAAATTCCATGGAATCAGAATTACATTAGAGAAGCTCAAAAGAATCCAATAGGAGGTGAATTTACCGTAGCCTTTGAGCAATCTGGCACCTATACCATTGAGTTAAGCAGATGGCCTTTTGAATCTGATTTAGCTATTAATGCTACTGCAGACGGAAGAGAAGGTACACTATCTACTGAAGCCATTAGTGAAGGTAGAACCATGGATTTTAAATCTGGTGGTGTAAAAATTGGAGCTTGGGAACAAACTAAAGCTATTGAAAAAGACGCAAAAGTTATAAACTTTAAAGGTAATTTTACTAAAGGTGAAACTGATATGAGTGCTTGGTTTACAACCAATGATGATGAAGATTGGGGAGCTTTCTACATTAGAGTAACTAGAGTGTCTAAAGAATTCTCTTTGATAGACTAAACAGCTCTATAGAGTTACTACAGTAAGCAAGTGTTATAAATAGTTTTTAAGAACTAAAAAAGGGAAAATTAATTTTCCCTTTTTTTATTTATAGATATAAAATACAATCCTTATTCTTTAGACTCTAACATATTTGGTGTTGCTACTGTTCTAAAGCCCATATGATCTGACCCAGAATCTACTGAAACACCCATTTTCGCCGAAATCCTAAAACTTGCACAATAAGAAGCATGACATAAAAAAGAGCCACCTTTCATTACGTGTTCTACCTGATAAGGATTATTAGGGTTAAAATGTGTATCTGCTCCTATAGGATTTACAATAGGTTTAGAGGTGTCTAATTCACTATAATATTTCACACTAAAAAAGTCACTCGTAATTTCCCATACATTCCCAGCCATATCATATAACCCAATGCTATTTGGCGGATACGATTTTACAGGTGAAATGAATTCAAATCCATCCTGAGACTCATTATCTGTAGGAAATACACCTTGCCAAGTATTAGCATTGGCATCTAATTTAGTAGCATCATTTCCCCATGTAAAAATGGTATTTGAGTTTTTACCTTGAGCAGCAGATTCCCACTCTGCTTCTGTTGGTAAACGTCTTTTGGCCCATTCACAATACGCTAAAGCATCTTGGTAAGCCACATGAACTACAGGATAATCATCTTTACCCTCAATAGTAGTTTCCGGGCCGTCAGGATGTTTCCAATCAGCTCCTGTTTTCCATGTCCACCACTGTCCATAATTTTCCATGTTTACCACTGCATTTACATCTTTATTAAAAATTAAACTGCCTGGTTGTAAAATAGAATCGTGAGGCTTTGGTGTATTTGGAGGCAATTCTTTTTTCATTTCCTCCCAATCAATCTCGCGTTCTGCAATGGTCATATAGTTTGTAGCATCCACAAACGCCTTAAATTGCTTATTTGTAACTTCAGTAATGTTTATAAAAAAGCCATCAACAGTAACCCAATGTGCCGGTTTTTCTCTAGACATAGCATACTGATCAGTATCTTTTGCTCCTTGTAAAAAGGTTTTTGTTTCCACCCAAACCATACCTTCAGGTGCTTCTATTTTTGAAACTGGTTCAGCTTTAACTTCGAGCTCACTGACTTGTTTCTGCTCTTGATTTTTACAGCTACTCACTGATGAAAACAGTAATACAACGAAAGCTAAATAAGCCCATTGTTTTGTTAAGTGTTGATGATACATGTTGTTTTAATTTTTATTAAACTATTTTTCTTTATTTAAATAATGTGCAAATTGATAGTTATTCTTTACGTGACTTAGTATTCCTATTGTAAATAAACTATTTTAAGCCATAACATTATGATTATTGCTACTAATTTTATTAGTTATGCTCCCAAATAATTTGAGTTTGCTTATGAATTTACCCCTAAGACAGCACAAAGAAATATTCTATCTTATAAAAAAACCGTAACATTTTTTCAAATATTGCGGTTTTTTTTGGTACTGATTAATTCAAAATGATATGTATATTCAACAATTTAAAGTGTTGATTTTATATGATTTATTTAATAATAATTTTTTGAGTTCTGTTTTGCGTTTCACTTTTTAATTCAACTATATAAACTCCTGTTCCTATTGCATTCACATTAACAGTATTTGTAGTGCTAGTAGTATCTAAAGCTTGTTGTAATACCATTCTGCCCTGCATATCATATACTGTAGCCATTGTACTAGTATTTAATTGACCTTTAATTACAACTGTTTTTGTTACTTGCTCTGAGTAAATATTTAATCCGTTTAACAAGTCGTCTTTTATTGATAATGTTAATGCAGAAAAATGTATATAGAAACGACCTGTTCCATTTAATGTACTCAATGGTGTAAATACGTAATCACCAGTATTTAATAACGTCCAAGTGTTAGTGACATTATCCTCAAGGTAAACATTAACACTTGAAGGTATAGTAGCCGTTGTAGCATTTAACCCTAATGTTAATTGCACACCTGCTTCACTTTTAACACCAAGTGGCACAACTACATCGTTAAAATCGTCATATGATAATGCTTGTATAGCCATTTCAATATTTGTATTGTCTTCAACTAAATGTGTAAAGATCCCTTTTGCAGACCCTGCATAAGCACCTGCATCATAACCAGGGTCTAATCCACGAGTTTGATTGTCTGCAAAATATATTTTTGTAGTAAAATTAGATGTTCCGTTAGACAAAAATAACTCAGATAAAACAAAGTCAGGTGTTGTTCTACCAACAATAAAATCATCTGAATTTCCAATAGTTCTCATTTCTGGTTTGAAAGTTACAGTTCCTCCACCAGACTTAGTTCTTACAAAGAAACCTTGTGCTGGTGTAATTTTATCAGTCGTATTAAATGCATTCCAGATAGTGAAATTACTACCATTAGAATCATCAGCATCATAACCATAAATGGCTTGAAAAGCTCCTGTATCGAATTGACTTGAGTTCTCTGTGAAAAAAGCATCAAAATCTAAATATGAAGGAAAAGGGTTTCCTATTAAATTCCATTTACCATAAGTAGCGTGACCTCCATCTGAAATAGAAACAGGTACATCTACTGCTGGTGAAGCGACTTCAGCTCTAATTAAAAGAGTACTTCCAGCATTAGTTGCTGTTCTGTAACCTATTCCAGGGATTATATTTTCAGCTCCATCATCCACTTCATCCCACGTTAGGTATTCACCAGCGGTATTGTCAAAAGGACCAAACAATTTTTCAGTCGTTGTTGCTGGGTTCTCGTAAAGACTACCGTTTTCTGCTGTAAAATCACTAAATACTCTCGTTGCAGGAGTCGATATTAAATCGTTATCTGAGAATATATTTACATATCTATAATATCTAATATCTCCATCTACGGCACCGTTAAAAATTAAACTACCAAAACTATCAGATTGACTCTGAGCAAAAAGTTGACCATTTCTTGTTACGGTATCTCCATTTACAGTAAGAGAGTTTCCTGGAGTAACTATTACTCTTTCTTTTTCAACGTCCGTACCATCTATATTTACAATGGTAAAGTCATTTACAATAACGTCTGAATTTATTGATATAAGGCCATGTATTATTACATTATCATTAATCGCATTAGGTACAACACCACCTACCCAAGAGGTAGCATCTTCCCAATCCATACTCTGACCAGTTGTTGAAGTATACGTCACACCTACTGGGATAATTTTAGTAATATAGCCAGAAGCATCTTGTACAAGAGTACCATTTTCAGGTTCTACACCATCAATAAGCCACGTATCTAATTCCGTTTGAGAAACACTAGTATCTGTTGTTCCTATTCTAAGAACACCAGATGTATAATTTTTTAAATCAACGATACCTCCATTTGTTGAAGCTCCAGAAAACTGAACTGTTGTTACTGATGAATCAAAGTTTAACGCTAACGTATTTGAGTTAAGATTGAGGTTAGCCATATTGTTTTGGTTGGCATTGAATGCGACTTCAGATGTTGTATTTTGATTATTTGAAATGGAAGCTTCAATAGTGTTTTCTCCATTTACAGTTAATAACGCATCGTTGCCTCCTGTAAAATTAAAACTACCAGTAAAGTCTGTACAATCTGAAGTAGTTCCTAAAATTAATTCATTTCTGAATCTAATACTATTACTTCCTGTAACAATTCCATTTAATTCTATAGGATTAACAGTAGATAGGTTATGGAAATAAACAGCAGATGCTCCTAATGCCAATGTATTTCCATCAGCGAAAATTAGTTTACTCGAACTAGCATTTCTAATTCTCTTATTAGTATTTAAATTTATGTTACAGTCAAAAGTAGTTATTGCTGTATTGGCATTATTACCAATAGAATTACTACCTGTAGCAGCACTTCCAATTGTTAAAGTACCATTGGAAATGGTTATTGGTGTACCTGAAATTATTATTTCATCTAAAGAAAAAGTGCCACCGTTTAAGTCCGCTTTAGTTGTCATGGTCGCTATACCTGTTGCTGGTGTAGTTGGTGTCCAGTTTGCGTTGTTAGTCCAAAGATCATCTGTAGTTTCAGCAAAAGTAGCATCTTGTGCGTTTAGTTGAGAACTTCCTAATCCTGCGAGGACTAAAAGCATAATAAAGTGTAGTTGTTTTTTCATAATATAAGTAGATTTATAAGATTTAACAAAAATAAGCATTTAAAACGATTGCGCTTTGCTTTTTTGACCCAAAAACATACTCATTTCTTGTGAAATGATTTATTTAACGATTTTATTATGCTTTTTAACGAAAAATCTTACTTTTTTTATTAAAAATAAAAAAAAAGATTTATTTTTTGGTTAACCAAGGACTACTCCTAAAAATGATTATAAGGTTTTGAAATTTTATAACCACAGAGAATTGTTTTCTTCAAATTTCGAATAGCAATTATTTTTTCTCTAGATAATGCTTTTTTTTGTTCTCGCTGTAAATGGAATTTTGTAACTATAAAAAAGATATTTATAAATACATCTTCTTTAATTGCACTATAATAAATAGCTCTAATTGCTCTAGCGTATGACCTTATACCATTTTTAGAATTTCCTATTGACTAAAGTTCTATCTCAAATTCAGTTAAAAAAGTTCCTGTAATCTTATGAAACTTTACCCTTGGATTGGAAACAACCCTTCATTCGCAGTTTTTGACTTAGTACTAGTATCCAAAATTAATTTTGCTCGTGCCATTTCTCCGTAACTTTAAATATATAAGCAGTAAAAATCACGCATACTTTACGTACACTTTTGTTTGAGTACAATTGATATCAAACAATTTAAAACCCCAAATAAACAACACAAAATCAATTATTTACAAACAATATTACTAATAAAACTAGTCAGTTTTTTGGTCTTCTAAGCAGGCTATCCAAGGTTCGAATCCTAGTGCGATTACAAAAAATAGTGAGGCTTTTTTGTATCTTAGAATGATATATTCTACTTATATTTTAATTACTAAAAATTGGTGCTGGTACCAACCAAGACAATAACACAATAATTAAAATTCCTAAGAGAATAGCAATACTATAATATTTACGATTACTCATAAGTCTCTTTTTTTATTGATGAATGGTTAAAACCGTATTATGACGTAATTGACCTATTTTAGAAATAACTTTAGATTTATAAAGTCCTATTATTCTGAACAGGTTCGGTTTTTGGTCTATCACACATATTATATCATCATGATGAGAAACCGCATAGTTTTTAAGCTCTTTAGATGAATGTATATATTCAATGTCTATTTTTTTTCCTGAATAGATCTTTAGGTAAGCAGTAAATATTTCTAAGTTATTAGCTGCATCTATATCTAAGGTGTTAGATTCCTCAAGCACTAAAATTCCTATTTTATAATTTGTGTTTGTTAGCGTTTTACAAAATTTATCAATTTCAATTGTATTAACTTTTTGTTTAAAATCTGAAGCAATAGTTATATAAACATCATTACTAACAGCTGCATTTGGTGGCACAATTAAAAAAGGACAGGATCTTATTTTTTCTAATATGCTCTCATTATGTTTACTAATCGATTTCCCTACGCTACCAGAAAGAATCACTAAATCTATAGCGATCTCTTCAATACTATTTTTTATCCCATCAACTAGAGTTATACATTTGGAAATAGCATTAAACTCATGCTTTGAGTTATTAGAATTCAACGTGTGTTGTTCTACCAATTTACCTAATTGCAGTAATGATTCTTTTTTTGGTTTTTCGAACCAGTCATCATCTGCTTGAAGTAATTCAATAGCATTTAAGCCACTAGAATCATAGGTGTAATTATTAAGAAAGTAAAATTGACACTCTTCATATTTAAAAAAATCAATGATATAATCTATTGTATGTAAACTATTAATTGAAAAGTCTGTGGGAATTAAAATCTTCTTCATATTTCTATACTTTTAAAATTGATATTTATCTCTTAAGAATAACCATGAAAACAGTTGCGGTTTCAGCTTCAGATGCAATAACTAAAAATCACTCTACTCTACTATTAAGTTGTGGTGTCGCTGTGGTCCTAGACAAGTTTAAAAAATCAACTTGAAGGTTTACTAATTACTTACGATGAAGTCTTTTTAATGCTGTATAAAATTGACTTCTAAAAAGTTGGTAATCCTTTAAAAGCTTACTGTAATTTGCTCGTCTTAACTCATGCACCTTTGCTCTGCTAAAATCATAGTCCGTTTTTCCATACTCATATTCGGCTTTTAATTCTTGCTCATATTTGCATAAAGCTGCCATATTAAGAATATTCTTTCTTCGTATAGCTTGTATACTTAATGCTATGGTGGTGTCCTTTAAAAGTTGTTTTTCTACAATTTTAAAATTATCTAACTCTGTATTAAAATATTCTAGATTGTTGATCCAAGAACACAATTCCGCTAAATCTTTTTGAATGGATAATCTTCTGTAAGATTCCATTTTGTACGTTAAAGCTCTGTCCAATGATCTAAAATCAATTAACTTTTAAAAGTGTAAACTTTCCTTGTACTTTATTAAAGAATTCATCCTTTAACCTTCTGTATTTATCCAAATGGTACAAATAGCTTCTACGGTAACTCTCATGTTCTTTTATATATACCATATCGCATTGTGTATCTTCACACTCCACTATATGGACTCTAGAATTAGAATATTTAATAAGTGCTTCTAGCAATATTTTATTTTGGGTTTTCTTTTTTTGAAAACGTTCTTCAACATTAATGTCTTCTAATTTTGCATTAAAACCTTCCGAGCATATACTAGTTAGATTAACCAATTCCTTTTTTATATATTTTAAATGGTTAATCCAATTATCTAGTTCCATAGTGTTGATTTTATGCGTGACATCGACGTCAGAATCATGGTGAAATATTTCGGTGTTATGAGTTGTATCCATAGTTTTAATATTAATACAGTATCCGTTTATTTCAGCATAACAAAAATTTTATGCTATGCTGAATTTTAAACTCTACATTGTGTTTATTTATCCAATTAATACCTATTACTTAAATTAGGTTTTGAATTGTTCCGTAATCTCTGTTTCTCTATAAGTGCAGTCTTGTACGACATTAATGATACTGAAATTCTGTTTTCCCGAAGGAAAATCCCACTGAACAGTATCGTCTACAGAATAGCCAATTAAAGCAGAACCCATTGGAGTTAGCACTGAAATTTTACTTTGCTTTATGTCTCTTTCTGAAGGAATTACCAGTTGCAGCACCTTCTCTACTCCATTTTCTAAAACCAAAGTAACTGTACTATTAAATCTTATGACATCTTTAGGCATTTCGTCTTCATCTACAATATGAGCTGTTTTAAGCTCATTGGCCAGAGACATTAAGCATTTTTGTGTTTCGAGATCTCCTGCGTAACCAGATATATTAAGTATGCGTTTTAAGTATACGTATTCTTTCTTTTCTAAAATTATACTTCCGTATTTCATTTTATATACTTTATAGATTTATGGAAAAATTCCTCTTTGCACATACGCTTTTTCAATGCGCTCTATAGCGATACAAAATGCAGCAGTTCTCATATCTATCGCCTGACGCTCAGAATAGTCGAAGACTTTATCAAATGACCCTTTTAGCTTTTTACTTAGTTTTTCCATGACTTCTTCTAAATGCCATATCTCACCATTTCGGTTTTGTAACCATTCAAAATAACTACCAATTACACCTCCCGAATTACATAAAATATCTGGTATAATAGCGATACCTCTTTCTAAAAGTATGGCTTCACCATCTACATTTGTTGGACCATTAGCACCTTCTGCAATTAATTTTGCTTTAATTTTTGGTGCATTTTCTTTTGTAATTTGATTTCCTAAGGCTGCAGGAATTAAGATATCGCAATCTAAAGTGAAGAAGTCTTTCTTATCTACCAACTTAGAATTTGGAAAATCTACAATGCTACCATTGTTAACTTTAGTATAATTAAATAAATCTTCCACGTTTATTCCTTTAGCGTTTTTAATACTTCCATGAGCATCTTGTACAGCTACTAATTTGGCTCCATCTTTTTCTAAGAAATGTGCCGCCCAATAACCAACATTTCCAAAACCTTGTACAATAAATGTTTTGTCATCTAAACTCACCTTATTTTTCTCTGCCCAAAACTTAATAGTTAAATAGACTCCAAATCCTGTGGCTCTATCTCTACCTTCTAAGCCTCCACTTCCGTCTGGCTTACCTGTAACGACATGCTGGTTTGCAGTACGTTGTGCAGGTGGTCTTGTACTCATATAAGTATCTGCAATCCATGCCATTGTTTGGCTGTTGGTATTAACATCTGGTGCAGGTATATCGTGTTCTGGACCAATATTATCGGCCAATGCAAACGTAAAACGTCTTGTAATGCGCTCTAATTCTGATTCTGAATACTTTGAAGGATCTATTTTTATACCTCCTTTACCACCTCCATAAGGCAAACCTGCTAATGAAGTTTTCCAAGTCATCCACATCGCTAAAGCACGAGCGGCATCTAAATCTACAGTTGGGTGATAACGCAATCCGCCTTTATAAGGACCTAATGCATTATTATGTTGTACACGATAGCCTGTAAAGATTTCGACGTCTCCATTATCCATTTTTACAGGAAAATTTACCAAAACTTCATTGTTAGTGATGCTTAGAATTTTTCGGATGTTAGGATGTAAATTAATATGATCTGCAGCACTATTAAATTGCTCCATCACGTTATCCATCATCCCTTTTAAAGGCATTTTTTTTGCCGATTTTTTCAAATTCGCAGTTATTGTTGTCATTTATTTATAATTAAAATTCTTATTTAAAATAACGGTTAGTTATAGATCTTTCCTGATATTTCTCATTGATATATTTACTTCTAGATGATCTCAATACAGATTTTTTTTCTATTAAACTGCGAGACCTAAACACTGACATTAATGCGTTATAAATCATAATTCTATTTCTAAAAAATTAAACTAATTCTAGTGTACGTTTTGGCTGTTCTGTCTTAATTAAATCGACGTTGCTTGGTTGGGTTTCATCAAACTCACTACATGACCAAACTTTATCTTTTTGAGCTGTTAACACACAATTATGGAGATGTATACAACTTGGACAAATATTAAATTGATTCATATTAAAAAAGTATTACTGTTATACACCTACCAAAAGGCAATGGCTGTGCCAAAACAAATACTATTGTTTATTACAAATAGAAAAACCCTTATAAATAAAGGGTTTCAATAACAATCAATATAATTTAAGTAATATATGAAGTGGTACAAAATTACCCGGTTGAGTAAATTTGTATCAGTAAAAAAAGGGCTATTCTGAGAGTTTTTGCCGAATAGTTTTTCGGTCTATTTGAAGAATTTCTGCGGCCTTAGTTTTATTATTACCTGTAGCTCTCAATACTTTTTCGATGTATTTTTTTTCTATAACTTTTAAAGGTTGAAGATTTTCTGAAGAAAACGATAACGTATATTTTAAATGCTCTGGCAAATGTGTGACATCAATAACTTTGTCACACATAATTACAGCACGTTGAATAACGTTTTCTAATTCTCTAATATTTCCTGGCCAATTGTAACGTTTTAAAATAGCTAACGCGTCTGGTGTTATTTTAAGAAAACGATCTTTATACTCTACCCCATATTTAAAGAGGAATTTATCTACCAAAGGTTCTATATCCTCTTTACGTTCTCTTAATGGTGCAACGTTTATTTCTACAACGGTTAGTCGGTAAAATAAATCGTCTCTAAAGGTTTTATTCTGAATCATTTCTCGCAGGTCGCTATTGGTTGCTGCAATAATTCTAATGTCAATTTTTTCTGCTTTAGTTGCACCAACTTTTACCACTTCCTTTTCTTGAAGCACTCGTAATAATCTCGATTGTACAGCAAGCGAAGCGTTTCCTATTTCATCTAAAAAAATAGTCCCTCCATCTGCTGCCTGAAAAAACCCGTTTCTATTAGTTTCTGCTCCTGTAAAAGCACCTTTCAAATATCCAAATAGTTCGGATTCTAATAAGTTTTCTGGTATGGCACCACAATTAACAGCAATAAATGGTGCTCTAGAGAATTTACCTTGATAATGAATAGCTCTTGCAACCAATTCTTTTCCTGTACCACTTTCTCCTTTTATAAAAACGGTAGCTTTATTATCTTTTACACGCTCTATAATTTGAATAACGTTATTTAACTTTTCGGAATTCCCAATAAGTTCTCCATAAGCTTTATCCTTAGAATTAGTTGATTGCTTATAGTCATCATTTTTAATATCTTGACTACTTATAGACTTAGTCAGTGCCAATTTTAACTCTTCTTTAGTAAAGGGTTTTGTTAAATAATCTACGACTCCAGACTTTATTGCAGATAACGAGTCTTGAACTGAAGGATAACCTGTTACTACTAGTTTTGGTAATTTTGGGTAATGCTCAGATACAAATTGGATGAGTTCAAAACCATCTACTTCTGGCATTTTTAAATCGGTAATTAATAAATCGATTTTAGTATCTCGCAAAATAACAACAGCCTCCTTTACGGAAATAGCTTTGAAAACATGGTAATTCCATGATTGCAAATGACGTTGTAACAGTTCGAGAATGTTTACGTCATCATCAACAATTAATATGTTTTCTTTGTGTAATTGCATAGTTAAAAATCAATCTTTTGGAAGTGTTATGGTAAATATAGCCCCTTTGTTTTTATTATTTTGGGCAACAATCCGTCCTTTATGTGATGCTACAATTCCGTGTACCACACTTAACCCTAAACCAGAACCATCTCCTGTTGGTTTTGTGGTAAAGAAAGGTTGAAATATTTTTTCCAAATCGTCTATTTCAAACCCTTTTCCTTCATCCAAAATATTTAAAATAATATCTTTTTTAGTGGTTGTGACTTCTACAGTTACTAAACCTTCTTTGGGAGAAAAGTAAATGGCATTCATTAATAAATTGAAAATAATTTGTGTAAGCTGAATGGGATCTGCTCGCAACCACATTTCTTCTTCTTCAATTTTTACAATATATTTTACCTGCGCTTTTCTAAACGTAGCATCTAGTAAATTGATTGCATTTTTAATGTTTGGTACAATGTTAATGCGTTTTTTCTCTTGAGGCATTTCGCAAGCAAAAAACATTAATTTTTTAACAACTTCTCTAGAGAATATGGCATTCTGAATAATTTTATCAATATCAGCTATAGATTCTTTTCTTTCCTCTAAATCACTTTTTAATAATTCTGCAAAGCCCAAAATATTAGCTAAAGGTGTATTAATTTCATGGGCAATACCAGCGGTAATTTCGCCAAGGATTCCTAAACGATCTGCACGTTCCATCTGTCGTTTTAAAGAGGCTTCATTTTTCTGAATTTCAATCCGTTCTAATAAGCTTCCTATTTTTATAGCAACATTATCTAATAATAATTGTTCTTCCTTTAAAAACACCTTTTCAAGAGCATTTGAAGGCTTTAAATAAGCCGTAAATTGTCCTTTGTTTTCATTAAAAATACTTATTTCTGATTGAATACTTTCTGCGTTTTCAACGACATTACAAGTTGAAATTAAAAACCCACTTGTACTAATCGCAATCTCTGTATCTTCAGAATACTGAAATGCTTTTTTTAAACTAAATGCAACAGCTGTTAATGTATCTTCTATAAGATTCTCATCTGTATTACCAATAATAGACGATACCTCATAAAGACATGTGAGTTCTTTAATCCGTTCTTTTAAAGCCTGTTCTGTTGTGCTCATTTCTTTTTTGAAATCTTATAAATTCTATGCTGTAACTTCTACCTAAAAACGCTAAGCGATTTTTTATTTTATCTCTTTTTTAGAGTCCATTCGTAAAATTGTATATCCAATAATAGCTGAGATAAAAGACCCAATAAGAATACCAATTTTAGCCGAATCTATATATTCTGGTGTAGATGCAAATGCTAAACTCGCTATAAAAATAGCCATTGTAAAACCAATACCTGCGATAAATGAAACACCCAAAATATGACGAAAAGTAATATCACTTGGAACTTCAATTAACTTAATTTTTTTAGCCAATAATACAATACCACTAATGCCAATACCTTTTCCTAAAATTAAACAAATTACAATATTAGTTACCAAAGCTGTATTTAAATTTTCAGCTCCACTGATTAAAACACCTGCGTTTGCAAGTGCAAAAATGGGAATAATAAAATAAGCCACCCAACCGTGTAAATTGTGCTCTAAATGCTGCAATGGCGATTGAAATTTTGATGACCAATCGTCCAAATCATCTATATGCTGAATCTGCTCTGTAGAAAGAATAGGTTTTTGTAATACACTTGCTCCTTTAATATCTTGATAAACGTTTTCTAATTGTTCTAAAAATGTTGATGTATCTATTTTTTGTCTAATTGGGACTGAAAACGCTAATAAAATACCAGCCACTGTAGGATGTATTCCTGATTTTAAAAACAAGAACCAAATGATTACTCCGAAGAAAAACATAACAAATCTTGAATAGTAACCTTTAAACGACAGAAAATATAAAACGGCCAACATAACTAAGGCAATTAATAACAACGTAATATTAATTGTACCACTATAAAATATGGCAATGACTAAAACGGCACCAATATCATCTACAATAGCAAAAGCCGTTAAAAAGACTTTAAGACTTAATGGCACGCGTTTTCCTAAGACGTTTAGAATTGCTAGTGAAAAGGCAATATCAGTCGCCATAGGAATTCCCCAACCTTTCGTAGTTTCTGGATTTTGATTAAGCACTAAATAGAAAAGTACAGGCACCAGCATTCCACCTAATGCACCAACTAACGGAAAGGCGATTTTCTTAGGTGTATTAAGTTCTCCAATTAATAATTCGCGCTTTATTTCTAAGCCTATTAGAAAAAAGAATACAGCCATTAATCCATCGTTTATCCAAAGAATTAAGGGTTTTTTAAATTCAAAAGTTTCGGTAACAATTCCGATATCATATTGCCATATTTCTCGATACACATCTCCAAAGGATGAATTTGCCCAAACTAAAGCAATAATTGTGGAGAACATAAGCAGAATACCACTAAAACTTTCAATTTTTACAAATTTTTGAAACGGAGTAAGAAATACTTTTTTTATCATATAAGTTGTTTTTTTTGAAAAAAAAATCAACTTCGAATATAAGAATTGAATGCTAGATTATTTCTTAATTAAGATGAATTTAAGAGATTTCAAAGCCTTTATAAGCATTACATAATAAGAGAAAATAACAACTTAAATTTCACTAGAACGTGATTTTAGTAAATGGTATTAATTTTAGATATCCATCAAAAAATTTGGACAGTAAACAGGAATAATAAAAAATACAAATACCAAAAACATTAAAGCCCAAAATACCACATTAAAAGTGGAAACGTAATAAGTTCTCCTCGTGATTCTGGTGGGCGTATAGAATGTGCAATCAATCCCTGAATACCAAAACTAAATAGTAAAAAGATAAGACTGGAGATAATAATTAATGTGCTGTTTGAAAACGTTGCTTTTGCAAAAAAGAGAAATATCCATAAAACAATTGCAATTACAATTACTATTCTAAATAATCTTCTAGTCATTATTTCTGTTTTTTAAATTTGTAAATTATTCTAAATGGAATATTCCATAATTTTTAGAATTAAAACTTAGTAAAGGAATTTTACCATAAGACTCCAAGCGTTTTACTAAGTCTCTATGAAACACTTTTGAAGAAAAACTACTACTCCTACGCTCAAGCATTGCTATGAGGTCTGCATTAGAAGTACCGAAGTAACTTTTTAGTGTCTTGAAGGCATCGTTTGAATATAAAATATCTAGTTCCAAATTAGGATAAACAATATGTTCATGAATTTTAGCTTCAATTTCTTTCTTTTCGCTTTTATCTATCGTTTTATCTAATGGAGAAATATGCAAAATCTTTATTTTAGCATTGAAGGGTTTCACTATTTCTACTAACTCGTTTATAGCACCAAAATCTTCGTCTTCAAAATCTGTAGCGTATATTATAGTTTTAATTTGTGTATTTGCAACGTTATTAGGAATTGTTAATACAGGACATGGTGCATTTTCTATAAGATTCTTAGCTGTACTTCCCATAATAATTTCTCGGATTTCACTAAGTCCTTTAATTCCAATAACAATTAAAAGAGCATTGATTTCATTAGCTTTTTTAATAATGCCTTTTACTACAGATTTATTCTCAATTGATTCTATTTCAATATTTATAGTAGCCACACTAGTATTTAGAACACGCTCAGAAAATGCAGTAAGTTTTGCATTGTGTTTTTTATGAGTCTCACCTTCAATATCAGGGAATGGGTCTTCAGCTTCCAAACTTAAATGGTCTAACATCGTTGGATAATCAAAAACATGAATTACCAATAATTTAGCTTTCATTTTTGTACTCATATTGTAAGCGTATTTCAACGCTAGTTCAGAGTTTTTGGAATAATCAGTAGCAAATAGAATCGTCTTCATGAGATGGTGGTCATTTCAATTATAAATCAAAATTACTTAGATAATAAGAAATGGAAAATGACCTACGTCATTTTAAACTCTAAACCTCTAATTTATCTTTACACTAAAATATTTAATATCATGACTAATTTTAGATACAGACCAAAAGACAATTACATTAATGAAGCCAATTGGAATCAACTTTATGTGCTAACAGAACATTGGAAATCTGACGTTCTTTTTTATAACGACGATTTAAAATTCTCACATGATCTTATTGATAAATATTTTCTTTGGATCTCAAATAAAGAGAATATAGATAAAGTTCAGGATATTGAAATAAACTTACTTAAAGTAGATAAGCAGTGTGCTGCATTATTAAAAAATATAAATACTCATTTACATCATATTGCAGAATTAATAGAGCATCCATTTCTGTACAATTCGCAAAAATTTAGAATAGAGCACGCACAATTGGAAGACGACCTCGCTCAGTTTGTAAAAGATTTTAGAAATAACAGAAAAGATGTTTTTCAAATTACCGAACACTTAATAAAACGAGAAGAACTGATACAGCAGCTAGAAGCTGTATAAAAGTGATTTTTTTAACCTGAAAAGCATTTACACCATGAAAAATCTACATAACATATTAACGCAGATAACAGCATTGACCAGTAATATTGAAACCAATTATCCAGAACTCTATCGTTCTTTGGATGAGAACCCAATGACTTTACCTGTTAGTAAACATCCTCATATAGACAAAAAAGTGATGGAAGAATACCTAGAAAGCTTAACAGATGTATTGAACCAATATGTGGAAGAAGAAAAAATAAGAATTAATAAGTTATAAAAATCGAAGTCATGGGAGAGATAGCCACATCAAACAGACAAATCACCTTATTTTACAATTCAAAATCGGAAATAGGAAAACAAACTTTAGCCTATGCAAAATCTGAAAGGTTAAAACTCGAAGATATCGATATACTAAAAGCAAAACTTACAGGAACACAAATTGTAGAATTGGCAGAAAAATTACACATCCAAGTAGCTAGTTTAATAAACCAAGAACATCCTTCCTATAAATCACACTTTGACCATCACAATTTATCTACTGATGATTGGATAAAAATGATTCAGCACAACCCGGAAATCATGAAACAACCTATTGCATTGCATGGAGACAAAACCATTTTAGTACAAACACCAACGGATATTATAAAAATATAAGCTTTTTTGTGTCTTTTTTTTTCAGTAATGACCTGAGTCATTTCATATAAATAGATAAATCGCAACCTTTGAAATATATTAATTTAAAAAAAATATATCATGAAAACAGAAGTTTTATACAACTCAAATATGCATTTTGAGCACCGACTGTGGAAAGGTGAACTCGAGTTTTGGAAAGATGAATTAAGATCTTTTAATAACCGGTTGAGTGAACTAGTTACACGTTGGACAAACAAAGATGTATTAGCACAATTAGAACACTATCAAAATGAATTTGTACTTCACGGCAGCGTCATTGAAGAATTAGAAGAATCCATAGAGCAACATGAAGAACGCATTGCAGGACAAAGTTTAGAAGGTGAAGATGCTATAGATATGGACTTAGCTAAAAAACATATTGAATTTAGAAACCGGCTAGAAACACAACGCGAAATTTACGCAAAACTGAAAAAAGATTTTTTTAGATTTCTTGAAAAAACGATGTAATCAATTCAATATACCAAAATAAAATAATTAGAAACTCTAATATTTTCAGAATATACCTCACAAGTTTTCAAAACCTGTGAGGTCTTTTTTTTCATAAATCTCAAAATAATTATTCATAAAAGATTATATAGTAGCACTAGATATTAATTTGGGAGTGACCACAAGGATCGCGATTTCCATTACAATTTCTCGCTCTTCTTGGCTGTAAGACTATGGGATTACCATTGCAAACATTTTTATATTCATAAGTTCATTAATTTAAAAATAATAAACCACGAATAATCACTCACGCAAAAAAAACAATAACATATAAAAATCCATTTTTTTTCATCACGCTGACCTAGGTCAGTGTCGCTCGCAGTATAACTATCTAATTTTGAATATTATTTAAAACGAATAACAATTTTTAAAATAAAAGATATGAAACCTAAATCAGAATTTTTAAGTGAAGCTATGGTTAAGTTACTTAACTATAGAGTAGAACAAGAAGAGTATTCTTCAAGATTATACTTGGCCATGTCAACATGGTTAGATGATAAAGGATTTGTTGGAGCTGCCAAGCTATTTAAACAATATAGTGACGAGGAAACCGTACACGCAACAAAAGCAAAAAATATGCTTTTATCAAATGGCATAAGACCAATAACACCAGCACTACAAAAACCAAAACAAGATTTTTTAAGCCTTCCTGATGTCATAATTTCAGCCTTGGAACACGAAAAAGAAATCACAAGACAATGTTACGACCTTACTAAAATGGCTCATGTAGAAGAAAACTATATGGTGGTAGAACTTGGTTTATGGTATTGCAAAGAACAAGCCGAAGAACTCAACAAAGTACAATACCTAATGGATAGATTAGAGGCCTTTGGAGAAGAGTTGATTATGCTAAGAGAATTAGATGAAGAAATGGGATCATTGGCGGATTAAGAAATACGTTTTAATAAAAATTAATATGAACTAAATCTAGAATAAAGTTCTAGGTAAAAACACAAACAAAATGGCAAATATCATAGTTATTCCTTTTAAGGAAGAGGCAAAAGCAATAGATGCTTTACACAAAATTAAAGAACTAGATGTTTATGGAGATATTACACTTTATGAACACATGATGATTCGTAAAACAGAAAAAAATCAATACGAAGTACTAAATAATAAAACAGATGGTTCAGGATGGAGAACACTCTCTGGAATGGCCATAGGCGGAATAGCTGGTGCATTGGCTGGTCCAATAGGATTTGCAATTGGTCTTTACACAGGTACTGTTGCAGGCGCTATTTGGGATGTTAATCACTTTGATTTCGAAAATGATTTTATTAAGAAAGTGAATAATAAAATGAATGTTGGCACCATTGCAATTATCGCAGAAGTCGCAGAAGATAGTCCAGTGTTCATTGATGAAGCGCTTAAAACCATAAGTTCTGAAATTATACGAAGTCAGGCAGAATTAGAATACGACGATTATATAGATGAACAAATCGAAGAATTAGAAGAAGAAATTGAAGATGAACGTCAACATCTTAAAAAAGCAACTTCAGACGAAAAAACGAAGATCAAAAATAAGATTACCAGTTTAAAAGCAAAACGAAAAGCTAAAATCGCTGAGTTGGAAGCCAAAAGAAAATCTACTTTAAAAGAGATTAAGGACAAGACTAATTCTCGAATCAAAAAAATGGAATCTCAACTTGCAGGCTTTGAGCATACTGTTGCTAATTCTTTTACAAAAGCAAGAAAAAACAGGTTAAAAAAGAGAATAAAAAGACAAGAAGAAAAATTATATCAATTACATAACGCATTAGGCGAAGATATTGTGGATTAAAAATTTAAGATTAATCCCATCTCATAAATAAAGTAATCATGGGAAAGTTAATATTAGTAAGACACGGAAAAAGTGTCTGGAATATAGAAAATATATTTACTGGGTGGACAGACATAGAGCTTGCTCCTCAAGGTATTGAAGAAGCTAAAACAGCAGGAAACCTGATTAGAGATGAACATATAAATATTGATATTTGTTTTTCATCTTATTTAAAAAGAGCGATAAAAACAGCCTCGATTATACTCGAAATAGCAGATTTAACACATATAGATTTCATTAAAAGTTGGAAGCTAAATGAACGAAATTATGGAGCTTGGCAAGGCCAAAATAAAGATAAGGTAAGAGCAGAAATTGGCGAAGAGCTTTTTTGGAATGTAAGACGTGGTTTTAGTGATGCTGCTCCTCCCCTAGCTATTGACGATAAGAGATGTCCAAGATTTGATACAAAATACAAGCTATTAAATAGCTCAGATTTGCCACTTACAGAATCTTTAGAAGACACAAAGCAAAGAGCTGTTCAGTATTATTTTGAAGCTATTGTCCCAGAATTGGTAAAAGGTAAAACCGTTTTGGTTTCTGCCCATGGAAATTCCATTAGAGCCTTAATGACAGAGATTTTAAATATTCCAGCTACTGAAATTTCTAAAGTAGAAGTACAAACAGGAGTCTTAAATATTTATGATTTTGATTCTACTATGACTTTAAAGGACAATTACAGATTAAAACAAAAAAGAGAATTAGTAATGTAAAGCAATGCTAAAAAAAGCAAACATATTATTCTTGGTTGCTATAGTGATTCTCTTCTCTATTCGTTCAATTAGATGTGGTTCTGTAACAAAAAACGACACAGAAACATCTAGAGATTCTCAAAAAGTAAGTTGGCAAGTGTTTTATAACAATGCTCAGATTGCCATAAAAGAAAGAGAATTTCAAATAGAAGAATTACGAAAAGAAATCTTAACAGACAGAAAAAAGGAAGAACAAAAACGTATTACTACACTAGACTCGTTAGAACAAAAAAAGAACAGTTTAAAAACGCGTTTAGCACATTTTAATACAAAGTTAAAAGCAACCTTAGGAAGTATTAATGAATCTGATAAAGTCTTAAAAACAACTTTTGAAAATGCATTTGTAAAAGATATGAATGAACTTTTAGCTGGACTCAGAGATTTTTGGAAAACAAGCAAATAAAATAATTTTTAAAACAATTAATTATGAAAACAAATATTTTATCCTTCATCATAATAGTATTTATGACAGGAACAGTTTTAACAAGCTGCGGCGAAGCCCCTAAACAAGATGCAAAAGCAGCTAAAGAAGATGCTAAAGAACTAAGCAAAGATTTAAAACAAGGAGCAGAAGACACGAGTAAAGAGATTAAAACTGCAGTAAGTGCAGACTGGCAAAAATTTAAAACAGAATCTGAAACAACTATTGAAAATTCAGAAAAAGAAATCAAATTATTAAGAGAAAAAATTGCAAAAGCAAGTAAAAGTGAAAAAGAAAAGTTGACTCAACAACTCGATAAGCTTGAACAAAAAAATAATGAATTAAAAGAAAAATTAGCAAAAAGAAGCAAAGCATTTAAAGACGGAGTAATTTCTTTTAACGAGGCATCTATCGCTACAGAACGCAAATTTGAACGCGAGTTTACTCACGATATGAATGAACTAGGTACTGCCTTAAAAGATCTATTTAAAAACAATGTGAATTAAAAAAATCATGGCAACTACAGTATTAAGTTCAGCACAATCTACAGTGAGAAATTGGTGGATATCACTCTTAATTGGAATTTTATACATCATTGCTGGAGTTTGGGTGTTTCAAACACCATTAGCAAGTTATGTGTCCTTAAGTATTGTTTTTAGTGTATTCATATTTGTTTCAGGTATATCTCAAATATTGTTTTCTATTACAAATAAAAACGATATAAATAATTGGGGCTGGTATCTCGCAGGTGGTATTCTAGATCTTATTATAGGCCTATTATTAATGTCACATCCCTTAATGACAATGACAATTTTACCTTTTTACGTTGGTTTTTGGCTATTGTTTCAGGGCTTTATGGCTATTGGATTATCGTTTCAGTTTAAAGCTATTGATGTTCCAAATTGGGGATGGTTATTATTTTTAGGGTTTCTCACTTTAATGTTTGCATTTCTACTATTAGCTAATCCCGTTTTTGCAGGTTTAAGCATAATTTACATGACAGCGATGGCATTTGTAAGTGCAGGTATTTTTCGAATATTTCTGGCATTTGGTTTAAAGAAAATTAAAAACGATTTCAGTTAACAATAAGAATATCTCAAGAAAAGTAGTCACTTGTCTTGAGGAAAAAATAAAAATTATGAAGCGACATAAAAATAAAAATCCAAAAGATGCTAAAGTATATCTTATTGGTAGCGGAATAGCATCGCTTGCAAGTGCTGTTTATTTAGTTAAAGATGCTGGTTTGCAAGGAAAAAACATTCATATTTTAGAAAAAGATAATATCCTTGGTGGTGCTTTAGATGGAGCAGGAAATGAAGACGACGGTTTTGTGGTTAGAGGTGGAAGAATGCACGAAAAACATTATGAGTGTTACTGGGATTTACTATCCTATATTCCATCTTTGGAAGATCCAAAGGTTTCTGTAAGGGATGAATCGTTTGAATTTAATGAAAGGTTTGTTTCAAATGGAAAAGCGAGGTTATTAAAAGAGGGTAAAAAACTAGATGTATCTTCCTATGGACTTTCACTTAAACAGCAAGCAGATTTCTTAAAACTATTAATGACGTCTGAAAAATTATTAGAGAACAAAAGAATTGAAGATTGGTACGATCACGATTTTTTTGAAACTAACTTCTGGTACATTTGGTCTACAATGTTTGCTTTTCAAAAATGGAGCAGTGTTGCCGAAATGAGAAGATACATGAGACGTTTAATTCATTTAGTAGATGGACTTTATCGTTTAGGTGGTGTAATGCGTACAAAATATAATCAGTACGATTCTGTAGTGCGTCCTATGAAAAAATATCTAGAAAACAAAGGCGTTGTATTTGATATGAAATGTGAAGTTGTAGATATAGATTTTGATTTATCTTCAGATAAAAAAACAGCAGCTGTAATACATCTAAAAGATAAGAATGAAATAGTGCTTGGTGAAAATGACTACGTTTTTATTACCAATGGTTCTATTACAGATAGTACAGATAATGGCGCTTGGGACAGACCTGCAAAACTAAAAGGGGTTGCAGAATCTGGGTCTTGGAAACTTTGGAAACACATAGCTAAAAAAGATAAGGCTTTTGGTAATCCTGGTGTTTTCTGTGACAATATAGATTTACAAAAATGGTATTCATTTACAGCAACGTTGAAAGATAGTACCTTTCATGATTACATGGAGAATTTCTCAGGTAATGTAGATGGTACTGGTGGTTTAGTAACCATGACAGATTCTAATTGGCTGATGTCTATTGTAATTGCTCGTCAACCACATTTCCCTAATCAACCTAAAGATGTTAAAGTATTTTGGGGTTATGGTTTATATCCAGATAGAAAAGGAAATTATGTTAATAAAACAATGGCAGAATGTACAGGTGAAGAAATCTTAGAAGAACTTTGGTATCATTTAAATATTCAGAAATTAATGAAACCAATTGTTGCTGAAGGAAAAGTAAACTGTATTCCAACAGCAATGCCTTTTATTGATAGCTTATTTATGCCAAGAGCATATGGAGATAGACCCGAAGTTTTAGTTGAAGGCGTAACTAATTTTGCCTTTTTAGGTCAGTTTGCAGAGGTACCAAAAGATATTGTGTTTACGGTAGAATACTCAGTAAGAACAGCACAAACAGCAGTCTATGGATTGTTTGAAACAGGAAAAAAACTAATTCCTGTTTACCCTTCAATTCACGAAGCAAAATCGCTTATTAAAGCGGCTAAATCTATTAGTAGCTAGCAACTTATAATTATTTTGATATGAAATTGCAAAGCAGTGTTATTACTGTAATCGGACATAAGACTTTTTGGTATGGTTTGTTGTTTTGTATCGTTTGGGCAAATTCCCTAATTGGTACTACAGACATTAAGAATTGGCTTATAGAAAATACGTTAACTGTAATAGCGCTGCTTTTTTTAATAGTCTCTTATAAAAAACACAGGTTTAGCGATTTTAGTTATCTCTTAATTTGTGTTTTTTTATGCTTACATGTTTATGGCTCTAAATATACTTATGCAGATAATACATTTGGTTTTTGGCTTCAAGATGTACTCCACACCTCTAGAAATCCATACGATAGACTCGTTCATTTTAGTTTTGGATTTCTGCTGTTCCTCCCATTGCACGAATTACTTTCAAAATGGTTGAAACTTTCAAAACGCGAAGCTTTTGTACTTCCCATTTTAATAATTCTATCTGCAAGCGCCTTATATGAAATTATAGAATGGTTGGTGGCTAATGTTTTTTTTGTAGAAGAAGGTGCTTCATATCTAGGAACGCAAGGAGACATCTGGGACTCTCAAAAAGACATGGCAATTGCTTTTCTAGGTGTTCAACTATCAGCTATAATTTATGCGCTGTTAAAATTTTCAAAAAAAACACTATTCTGATTTAGATCAGTGTCAACACTTTAAGTCCACATTACCTTTGAACTATTAATTAATGTTTAATCTAAATCATAAAATCATGAGAACAGATTCAAGTATCAAACAAGATGTCTTAGACGAGCTAGAATGGCAACCAAGCATCGATGAAACCCAAATTGGTGTTGTTGTAAAAGATGGTATTGTAACACTATCTGGAACAGTTGACAGTTACGCAAAAAAACGTGAGGCAGAAAATGCTGCTAAAAACGTATTTGGTGTAAAAGCTGTAGCAGAAGAAATCGAAGTACATTATGGAGACGGTTATAAGAAATCTGATGCAGAACTAGCAGCAGCAGCAGTTAATGCTTTAAAATGGAATATTTCAGTGCCCTCTAGTAAAATTGATGTCAAAGTTGAAAACGGTTGGGTTTATCTATCTGGAGAAGTTATGTGGGATTTTGAAAAACATGCCGCTAAAAAAGCTGTAGAAAACTTACAAGGTGTAAAATATGTTGTTGACAATATTTTACTAAAAAACTTAGTAGATGCTAAAGATATTGAGAACAAAATCAAAAAAGCATTTGAACGTTCTGCAGATATCGACTCTAAAGGTATTGCTGTAATAACTAATGGACATACTGTAACCTTAAAAGGGAAAGTACACTCATTAAAAGAAAAAGACGATGCTAGAAAAACCGCCTATTACTCTCCTGGAGTTTGGACAGTAGATAATGAATTAGAAGTTGTTTACTAATTGTTTTAAAAACGATATAAGAAATTGAAAATTCTAGTTTCTTATATAAAAATGCCCTAATCTAATACCATAGATTAGGGCATTTTTTTTAGACTGACCTAGGTCAGTACTTAGTAAAAGATACTGTCTTAATTTTGTAGTATACCATTGATGATTCAACTAAACGGTCATCTAAAAAGATGAACCGACTTAGACGCAAAACAATTGGTATTAAAAGAGTTAAGGTGGTAAAAAAACTTTAGAGAAATTCAACTAAAATAAACCTTGCATATTGAATATCTATTAAGAGTATTAGGTTCAACATAATATAAACTGAAGTCACAAAAACAAAAAAACTATAAAAATGAACTATAAAAATATTACCATAGCAGGAAGCGGTGTTTTGGGATACCAAATAGCATTTCAAACCGCATTTCATGGATTTCAAGTTACCGTTTATGATATCACAGATGAAAATTTAGAAAAAGCTAAAACAAAATTTAATATCTTAAGTGAAGCTTATCAAAGAGATTTAAATGCAACACAAAAGCAAATTGATGCAACGTTTAAAAACTTAAACTATACGTCTAATTTAGCCGAGTCGGTTAAAGATGCTGATTTGCTCATTGAAGCCGTACCAGAAAATCCAAAAATTAAAATAGATTTTTACTATAAATTGGCAAAAGTGGCACCTAAGAAAACGGTGTTTGCTACTAACTCTTCAACACTTTTACCAAGTGAGTTTGCAGACGCTACAGGAAGACCTTCTCAATTTTTGGCATTACATTTTGCGAACACCATATGGATTCATAACACAGCAGAAATTATGGGACATCCTAAAACCGACCCAAAAGTTTTCAAAGATGTAGTTGCCTTTGCCAAAGCGATTGGCATGTTAGCCTTGCCTTTGCATAAAGAACAACCTGGCTATATTTTAAATTCACTATTAGTACCATTATTAAGTGCTGCAACTGCGTTATTGGTAAATAAAGTTGCAGAGCCTCAAACTATAGATAAAACTTGGATGAAAGCAACAGGTGCACCATTAGGTCCTTTTGCTATTTTGGATGTTGTTGGTATTACTACAGCCTATAACATTAATAAAATAGAAGCTGATAAAACTAATGATCCTTTAAAAATTGAAACCGTAAAATACCTCAAAGAGAACTTTATAGATAAAAATAAATTAGGAGTTTCTACAGGCGAAGGATTCTATAAATATCCTAATCCAGCTTTTCAAGATTTAGATTTTTTGAAATAAATTGAGCTTAGATTGAAAGTCGTATAAATAAATAATAGATTAATTCATTAGATCATGAAAACAGATTCAGATATTAAAAAAAATGTATTAGAAGAACTTGAATGGCAACCAAATATAGATGAAACTCAAATTGGAGTCGTTGTAGAAAATGGAACCGTCATGCTTACTGGTGTTCTTGATAATTATCAGAAAAAAGTAGCCGCGGAGAAAGCAATAAAACGCGTAAAAGGTGTAAAAGCTTTAGCAGGAGATATCCAAGTTAAGTATGGAACAAAATACCAAAAAACCGACTTAGAGATTAGCAAAGCCATTGTTAAAGCGTTTGAATGGAATACTGCAGTACCAGAAAATAAAATTTCAATTGAAGTACGAGATGGTTGGGTTAACTTGTCTGGAGAAGTCAACTTTGCTTTCCAAAAAGATGCTGCAAAACGTGTTGCAGAAAATATTATTGGTGTAAAATGGATAAACAATGTTATCACCATAAAAAAAAGTCTACAGCCATTTGATATAAAAGAGAAAATAGCTAAAGCATTTATTCGTTCCGCAGATATTGATGCCAATGCTATATCAGTAGATAACACAGATGGTCTCGTAAAATTAAACGGAACAGTACATTCCATAGCAGAAAAGAAAGCCGCCGAAAACGCCGCCTATTTAGCTCCTGGTGTTCATATTGTAATTAATGAGTTAAATGTCATAGGGTATTAATCTATCCTGAATTTTAAGAAGCTATTTTTCTATTGAAATAACTATGAATACAATCTAAAAAAAACAAAACAAAACTTCTCTTTCAGTGTTAATTATAGTTCTAAAGAACAATTAAAGTTAATACTGAAGGAGCTTTATATATCTAAAATTTGATACCGATTGAATCTTTAATGCACTTTTAAAAAATTATTTAAAATATCCATTTGAAACTCACTAACAGCTGGTAAACTTTTCTCTGCATTCATCAATACCAAACCATATCCAATATCAGAAAGTTTACAATCTTGAACAATTCCTTCCTTTAAGCTACTAAAAACAGGCATAAAATGTTTGTGAGCAGCAATACCTGAAGCATTAATCACTTTAATGGCAGCACTGACAGCATCAGAAATTTGAACTGGTGTTAATCCTTTCTTTAAAAGATCGCTTGCCAAATATGGCATGTTTGTCGCATAATAGATATTCATAAAATTTTGAACCGTATCTGTTACGTCATAGTTTGTTGTATAAATTGCTAATTCCATAATGTCTTTTTTTTAATTAATAGTTAACCCAATACAGATGTATGCTGTTTTATAACATCTAAAAGTTGCGATTTACTTTGTACACCAGATTGTCTCCAAACTATCTGACCTTCTATAAATAAAACCAAAGTTGGTACTCCTCTAACATTGTAACGCTGTGCTACTGCTTGGTTTTTATCTATATCTATTTTTATAACACGTACTTTACCATTTACTTCTTGTGCTAGCTCTTTAATAACTGGAGATTGCGCCTTGCAAGGTCCACACCATTCTGCGAAGAAATCTACCAGAACAGGTGTTTTTTCATTTACTATTTTATTAAAATCGCCTTTCATCTGTTTTTAATTTTAAAACCAAACTATTAATTCACATATTGGATTAAGTAAATTAATAGTTGGATTATTTGTTATTAAAGCCCTTTTGCATAATTAAAAACGATTCTTTTAAAAGTTTTAAAATCCTTTGTAAATGTGCTCATTCTTAAGCCAATTTCTTGGTGTTTTTCTCGATAGTTATTATCAGATAATCCTTGTTCTGAAAGTTCTATTCTAGATAATAATTGTTCGTGTTTTATGATGGCTTCTTCTAAATCTTCAAACAAATCTTTATGAATTTTATCAAGATTTTTCAGCATTTGTTCATAGTCTGTATTATTTTTTTTTGAAATTTCTTTTTTAGTTAATAAGTCTTCAAAAAAACGAACTTCATCTTTATACAAGTCAATAGTATCTAGCCACTCTCTGCTTTCAAAGTGTAAAACATCTAGTCCTGCACCTAATAAATATTGCTCTTTTGGGTTTGAAATTAATGTGTCCATGATTTTATAGTTTTAATTTGTGTTTAATTTACCGTTTGAGTTGTTCTTAAATCTTGTAATTTTTTAAATAATTCTTCCTCTTCCTTAGTGAGTGTTTTAGGCAGATCTACATTTAATTTAACAAGCAAATCTCCATGTGTTGTTGGCTTATTATACTTTGGCATTCCTTTTCCCTTAAGTCTAAGTGTTTTTCCTGTTTCGCTACCTTTGGGAACTGTTATTTTTAAAGTTCCTGTAAATGTTGGCACTTCTATTTTTCCACCTAAAATGGCGGTATATAAATCTACTGAAGCATTGTATAACAGGTTATCTCCTCTTCTTTCAAATCTAGGATCTGCTTGTACTTTTAAAATGATATATAAATCTCCTCTTTTTCCACCTTGAGCACCTGATTGGCCTTTGCCTTTTATTTTTAATTGCTGACCATCATAAGCTCCTTTTTTAATGGTAATCCGTAACTTTTCATTATGAATTTCAAAAGTTCTTTTACTTCCTTCATAAGCTTCCAAAAGTGTAATGGGCATTTCGGCTTGCGTGTCTCCTCCTGAGTGTGTTGGTCGTTGTCCTCTTGCAGAACGTCCTCCTGCTCCAAAATAGGATTCAAAGAAACTTGAGAAATCGTCTCCACCTTGAGCGCCTTGACCATAAAATCCTGAAGGATCTCCTTGATAAGAATAACCGTCTCCCCTACTCTTTCTTTGGTTAGCTTGATTGGCATAATCTCTCCAATCATCTCCTGTGTTTTGGTAGGCTTCCCAATTAGAGCCAAGCGTATCATATTTTTCACGCTTTTCTTTATCGCTTAAGACTTCGTTAGCCTCATTAATTTCTTTAAATTTTTCTTCGGAAGCTTTATCATCTAGATTTTTATCTGGATGGTGTTTAGCTGCTAATTTCCGATAGGCTTTTTTGATGTCTTTTTCTGAAGCATCTTTATTAACGCCTAATATTTTGTAATAATCCTTATAGTTCATCTTACAAAGTGATTTCTTATTTTAAAGGATATCTATTGAGTAAACTGACTTTAAGCGCTTTTTTTGCCGTCGCTAAATGTAGTTTTACAGCTTCAATTGTAATGTTTCGTATTTCAGCAATTTCAACCAATTCTAGATGTTGAACAATTGATAATTGGAAAACAGTTCGGACTTCTAACGGCAAGTAATACAACACCATAGAGATATGATTTTGAATCTCTTCTGCAGTTAAATCTTTGTCTATTTTTTCTATCCAATCTTTTTCGTCATCTTCTATAAATACATGATTTAAAGTGTAGTCGTTATGGTTGTAAGACATATCGTCTAATTCTTCAATCATCAATAAATGACCGTTAGCATCTGTGCTATATTTTTCCTCCATGGCATCCCATTCTGGCTTGGTATAATCATCTATATTTTTAAGAAAAGAATCATCAAAATTTTCTTCTGTAATAACATTATCTAACAAATCATTTGCTTTCTTAAATAACCAAGGATATAGTTGCTTTTCGTTTTCAACGTCTTCAAAATGATCATAGACTTCAATAAAAAGTTGATCTATAAAATCATCTGCTTTGTATTTGCCGTGAGGAAGATTTCCTTTGGTTAAAGCAGTACTTAATCTTTTAATGATGAAACGTTTTACTTCGTACAAGTCTGTAAATAATAATTCATTGAAGGCTGCTTGTTTGTTTTCGAGTTTATAAGTCTTTAAATCCGAAAACGTACTTGCTACAAATACATTAAATTCTTTTTTACTTTCATAATATTTTAGACTGTTCATTTTGAAATTTTTTATACGTGATTATATACTTCAAATTTAAGGATGCCTTTAGCCATTTAGAATGACCTAGGTCAGTCCTTAAAAATATATAAGGCTGACTTACATCATTTAGGAACTTAATACTCTGAAGTAATTTTGAGCATGTTTAATTAAAAATTAGAATATTATGAAATCAGATTTTAGTATAAAAGAAGATGTTCTTGCCGAATTAAGTTGGCAGCCTAACATAGATGAAACTCAAATTGGTGTCATTGTCCAAAACGGCGTTGTAACTCTTAGTGGCATTGTAGATACCTACAGCAAAAAACGTACAGTAGAAAATGCTGTAAAAGGGGTTTCTGGAGTAAAAGCTATTGCTGAAGAAATCACTATAAAGTATGGAATGCAGCACAAAAAAACAGATGCAGAGATTGCCAAAATTGCTATTGATGCTTTAACCTGGAATTCTTCTGTTCCTCAAAATGAAATTGAAATAAAAGTTGAAAATGGATGGGTTTATTTATCAGGTGAGGTTGAATGGGATTATCAAAAAACATCTGCAAAAAATGCTATTGAAGATTTAAATGGTATACATGGTGTCACTAATTCTATCTCTATAAAACCAATAGTAAAACCCATTGAAATTAAAGATAAAATAAAAAAAGCTTTTGAACGATTAGCAGACCTAGAGTCTAAAAATATTACTGTAGAGGTCGATGGACATACTGTAAAACTAAAAGGTAAAGTCCATTCTATTTCAGAACGAGATGAAGCTAAAAAAACAGCTTATTATGCGCCTGGTGTTTATGAAGTGAAAAATGAATTGGAAATCGCTTAAAAATAAATATCTAAGATTGCCCCAAGTCATTCTCACCATCAAAATCCTGCTTTAGATTTATACTATTAATTACAGAACTGAATTTAAATAAAACTTTAAATATTAAAAAAATGAAAAAAATTATTTTAGGCCTATTTTTTTTAGGATTGGGAATTCAATCTTATGGTCAAGACGTGATTTTTAAAGAAAAAATCAAAAAAGAAGAAATGCCTACAGCAATCATAGAAGTGATCGCTACTGATTTTGGGGATTTAGAAGTGGTTGAGTTTTATGCTTTACCTATTGAGTTTATTGAAGAAGATGTCTATGTAAATGAAGACATTGATAACAATGAAGACTACGATACTTACCAAGTAATTTTAAAAGGTAAGCAAGGTAGAATAAATGCAACCTACAATAAAAAAGGTCAGCTACAAAGTACCGTTGAGCATTTAAAAAACGTAGCACCTAACATTGCCGTTAGAAGAAGTGTTGCAGACAATTTCTCTGGTTGGACTATTACAAAAGACCACTATAAAATGACACACTTTAGTAACAAACAGAAAAAAGAACGATACAAACTAAACCTAGTAAAAGAAGATTCAAAAATGGTAGTCTTTATGGATGGAAAAGGCAAAATTTTAAAGTCCTACAGTATTAAATAAAGGAAATACTGTAACTAACACTATATTTATTTTAGCTTTTTATAAGCGATTTACCAATAAGTGAACTTATTAAATTATATTAATAAGTTCCAAAAAAAAAGGAAGTCCGTGGTTGTTTGGCTTCCTTTTTTTTATGTGTAATACATTATTTTTTGTACTCATTAATAAATCTTACTGCTATAAAATGTTCTCAATAACATTAAAAACATTTCTAATTTAATAAAATTGAATCAAACAAAATCTAAACTATCAATGGTTTTAATTTAGATATTTCACTTTTATTACCTCTAATTATAAGTATCAGATCTCCTTTATTTAATGCTTTTGAGTAATCCGAAACATTTTCTTGATCTATACCTAAACCTCCTAAGATCCCATAAAAACCAGCAGACATAGCTCCTATAGTTTTACCATTAATTTCTTGCAAAAACATAGGTGCTAAAAATCCTGCTATAAAATACGTACCAATCTCTGCGTTAGAAACCATTCCAAAATTTGAAGTTAGACGTAACTTATTTGAACAGTACGATTTTAATTCCGTCCATGAATCTGAAAAATTTGTATCTAAATTGACGTCTTCAACTTTCCCTAATACCGAAATCTGAATATCATCCATCTCTGAACTACAAATTTGTTTTACAATATTTTCAATTTGATTAATGGATTGAAATGACTTTAATAAAACACGTTTATCATTTATATCTTCTACTCTATTCTTCATCTGTATTTTACTACTAGCACTATTAATCTCAATTGTATAGCTAAGTTAATGTGATAATTAAACCTGTGAAATGACCTATATCAATCCACCTTTTTTTTAGACTATTTTAATTTATAACAGACTGACCTAGGTCATTCTAATCTTATGATATTAGTCCTAATTTTGAAGTATATAATTAAATTATTAATCTGCCTGCCATTATATATCGTAGGCCTTTAAAACATAGAATCATGACAAGAAATAGCGAAAACACCTTATTAGCTTTATTAACAGGAGCAGCAATAGGTGCAGGAATTGGAATTTTGTATGCACCAGATAAGGGCACAGAAACCAGAAGAAAAATTAAACAAAAAGCGGAGGATTTGGAACATGATATTGCTAATCGTGTTTCTCATGCCAAACAAGAACTTACTAAAACGGTAAATGACAAAAAAGACGAATTTGAACAAACGCTAGACGACACCATTTCTAACATGAGCGGCAAGGCAGATGATATAATTTCGGCTTTAGAAACTAAGTTAGAAGATCTTAAAAAGAAAAATGTACATCTTCAAAGAAACTAATTATGGCTTTTGAAGCATTAAAAGAAAGCATTTTAGAGACTGATGATAATATTCATGGCTATATAAAAAGCAGTGAAGACTACATTAAGCTTAAAAGTTTTAAAGCACTTATGATTGGTATTATTTTTATTACCAAAACACTAATTATAGGTGCTTTAAGTTCTATTGCTTTATTGGTCATTTCTTTTGCAATTGCTTTTAAGTTAGCCCAAATTTTAGAGAATACATTTTATGGTTTTCTAATTGTAGGTTTGTTTTATGTATTAGTTGTTATATTGATTTACGTCTTTAGAACTAAGCTTAATACTCCTTTGATAAGAAAATTTTCTAATTATTATTTTACAAAAGATGATACCAAATAGTTATAATTCGTTTGCAGACATAGATCATCAGTTAAAGATTTTGAGTCTAGAAAAGCAGATTTATAAGCAACGTATAAAACTGAGTTTAAATAGTTCTAAAAATAGTTTTACAGCGACTAATATTAAGACTGAATTTAAAGGTTTACTACAAGAGCGCCTATTAATGTTTTTGAAAAATTATTTATTTCAAAAACTAAAAGGGCATAAAGAAGACGATATACTTTAAATAAATAACAGTATAACTTAATAGAAAAAGTAAGTTTTTAATTCAACTTTTATTATCCAAATTCAGTAATATTTTTTAAAGCTACTTTATCTAATAACACCAGTTTTCTATTAGGCTTTACACCTATTAATCCTTCATTTTTAAACTCGGTTAACATTCTAATCGCTGTTTCTGTAGCTGTTCCAATAAGTCCTGCAAAATCTTCCCTTGGAATACTAATACCATCATGATCTTCATTTATCATCATGCCTTTATCATCTAATTCTAAAAGCGCTTTTGCTGTTCTTTGTCTTACAGTCGCAAATGCCATATCTACCAAATGTTCTTGTAGATGGATTAAACTATTAGAAATCATCCCAATAAACTTATTAGAAACGTCTTTGTTTTGAAACAAAAGCTTAGTAAAATCTGCTTTAGGAATACTACAAACCTCAGCTTCTTCCAAAACACTAGCGGTTTCTATATAAATACCAGAATCGCCAAGTAAGGATAATTGCCCAATAAAATCGCCTGCACTATACATACCTGTAACAAATTCTTTTCCAGATTCTGTTGTTCTATATGTTTTTACATTCCCACTTTGTATAAAATACATGTGATGTGCCGCATTGCCTTCGTCATAAATACGTTCCTTATTATCGTAGTTTTCAAAATCACGTTCTTTTGCAAGTTCTTCGAGATTTAAGTATTCTGAAGCTTCGTTTAGAAATTCATTAATACCTTGTATATTTTTTGAGTATTTTTTCTTTAAAAAATTGTTTTTTTTAATTCTACACTCTATTGCTTCCAACAATTCCGTTTCTTCAAAAGGTTTGGTTAAGTAATCATCTGCTCCAAGATTCATTCCTTTTCTTAAATCTGCTTTCTCGGATTTTGCCGTTAAAAATATAAATGGAATACTAGCCGTTTTAGGATTGGTGCTTAACTTTTCAAACACACCATAACCATCTAGCTCTGGCATCATAATATCACATAATATAATATCAGGAATATCCTGGATTGCTTTTTCCACTCCTATGATGCCATTTGCGGCAGTGGAAACTTCGTAATGTTCTAATTCGAGAATTTCGGCTGTATTTTCTCTAACATCTTTATTGTCTTCAATGAATAGTATTTTTTTCATCTTTTCTTAGATTTAATGGAAACGTAACATAAAAAGTAGAACCTATATGCAATTCACTTTTAATCTTTATGCTACCTTCCATAAGTTCTGTGTATTCTTTTACAATGTTTAATCCTAAACCAGTACCTTGAATATTGGTTGTATTATTGGCGCGATAAAAGCGTTGAAACATATTATCTATTTCTTCTTTTGGAATACCAATACCTTGATCTGTTATTTCTATAAATAATTGCTGTTGATCTGTTTCTATCTCAAAAATAATGGTTGTGTTTTCATCTGAATATTTAAGTGCATTAGATAACAAGTTGAAAATAATATGCTGCATTAATTTTGAATCTAAATACACTTCGATATGAGGTTCTTCACTCTTAATATTAATTTTTTGTCCTCGCTTTTTAATGCCTTCCATATCTTGAATTATAGATTTGGAAAACACAATAAAATCAAAGGTTGAAGGTTGTGCTTTCACTTTACCTTCTTGAAGTTTACTTAACGACAAAAAGTCATTGAGTATAACGACTAAGTTTTTAACATTAGATCTAATTTTTGATACATGATTAATTCTTTTCTCTTCTTTTCCTGGTGCATTTAATTTTTCTATTAAAATGGCCGAAGATAAAATTGCACTAAGCGGTGTTCTAAATTCATGAGATGCCATGGATATAAAACGTGATTTTAGCTCGCTCAGTTCTTGTTCTTTTTTTAAGGAATTTAGAACATTAAGTTCCGCTGATTTTTGTAGCGTAATATTGTTATATACAAACAAGACATGTTTAATCTTGTTATTGTCATTCATTAAAGGTGTGGTATTAACTAGAAATGTTTTGTTTAAATAATCAACTTCAAAAGAACAATGCTCTCCTTTAAATGTTCGTTTTACATAGTTTTTAAAATCAACCAGAATCTCTTTTGGCATCATGGTAAAATCATCTAATGTCGGTTTCTTCTTTACCAAATCGCTAAAACCTAATTCTTCTAATTCTTCGCCAGCCATAAACTCTACTCGGATATCAGAATCTATTACAACTATAAATCCTTTGGGAAAATTTTGAGAGATATTATCTAATAAAAATTTATTGCGTAGCATTTTAGTTTCTGCCACTTTGGTTTCGTGAATTTGGTCTTCGAGACTTAAATTAGACTCTGTTAATTTTTGAACAATATGTTTTAATTCATTGGTACGTAATTCTACTTCATTTTCAAGCTCTTCGGCATAGTCTGCAAGTTTATCTGTACTTCGTTCTAATGCAATGTTTGTGTTATGTTGCTCTATTGCCAAACTCGCTGTACGTATAATATTATAAATAATGTCTGTCTCCGCTGTTAAAGGCACTCTTATAGTATTAAAAAATATGGCAAATGTGCCTAAGACTTCCTTGTTAGAAGAGAATATAGGGAACGACCAACAGGCTTTTAAATCATTTTCTAATGCTAATTTCTTGTTTTTTTCCCACAGAGGACTAGTGGCTATATCTGAGACAATAATTTCTTCTTTTAAAAAAGCTGCAGTACCACATGACCCTTCTTTTTCACCAATTTCAATACCATCTATACTTTTGCTATAAGTTGGAGGCATATGAGGTGCAGACAATTTATGTAATGTAGTTTTTTCTTTATTCAGTAGTAAAATAGAACCTATTGAATTGGGTATAGCATTTTCAATGGTTTCAATTATTTTATTACCAATTTGTTCTAAAGGCTCGTCTTGAATAATCATATCCATCACGTTTTGTATGGCATTTTTAAAAAATTCTTCTTCTTTACGAGCCGTAACATTTCTTTGAACACCAATAAAATGAGTTAATACGTTATGTTTGTTAAAAATAGGCGTGAGCGATACTTCATTCCAAAAGAGCGAACCGTCTTTTCTGTAATTTCGTAATACCACATTACATAAGTCTCCATTTTTAATTGCTGAAGACATAATTTTAATTTCTTCTTGGTCTAAGTCATCCCCTTGCAAGAAACGGCAATTCTTACCTATAAAGTCGGCACTTTGGTAGCCAGTAGTTTTCTCAAATGCTTCATTTATATAAATAATAGGATTGTCATGTTGTCGTGCATCTGTAATTATAATACCACTTGATGCTGCCTCTAAGGCTTTGTTTCTAAGATAGAGCATATCATCCATTACTCTTCTTTCAGTAATATCACGCACAATCACTAAAAACTTACCATTATCTTTTGCTACAATTCTAGCTTCGTAATAATGTAATTCTTCTTTAACTAAAAATGAATATTCTAAAAATTGAGTTTCCTTAGTTTCCTCACTAAGATAAAGGGATTTCATTATTCTTTCACAAAGTTCATTAGGAAGAATATCATGGATGGTTAAACCAACCAGATCTTTTCTATGCTCAGGAAGTACTAAATTATCTGGTGCATGTGCACTTAGATACATACCTTTTTTATTGAGAACGTATAGAAAATCTGGAATAGCTTGCAACATGGCCTTATTTCTATGTTCACTTTCTGTAAACTGACTTTTTGCTAACTTTCTCTCAGTAATATCTCTAACAATAGTTAAAACACCATGCTGATTTAAATGCACCATTCGTGCCTCAAAAAAATGCTCTCCGTTACTATTGGTAATATTATATTCTGCAACTTCTACACCACCACTTGCAATAGCTAAATCATGTCCGTTTTTAATAATATCATAAACGTGAGCAGGTAAAATATCTTTCATGTTTTTACCTATAATTTTGTCTGGAGACATAAATAATTGCTCAGGTTTTGGTGTAAAACTATCTGTATAGACACCCTCTAAGTCTTGAATAAATAACATATCTGGCATCGCTTCCAATAAGGCCTTGTATTTGGCCTTACTGTCTCTTAACTGATATTCTATTTCTTTTTGCTTTGTAATATCTTGCACAAAACCTTCTATGGCAATTAAAAGATCGTTTGAATCGTAAATACCTTGACCTTGTTCCCAAAAGTGCTTAATAGTTCCATTTTTATGTTTTATACGGTATTCAATATTAAATATTTCTTTTTTAGCCACTGCTTCTTGGACTAGATGCCAACCTCTATCCCGATCTTCTTCTAAAATAATTTGACCTAAGTGAATATCCTTATTTATAAATTCTTCACTTTTATAACCTGTTAACTTATAACAGCCTTCACTAATATATTCTGCAGTCCAATTTTTATCGTTCTTTACACGGTAAAATAAATTTGGTAAATTATTAATTAGAGAATCTAATTTCATGTACTATGTTTATCGTTTTCAGTGGTCAATAGCTTGCTTTCAATTTACGGTAATTAAGATTAACTATTTTAGGTTTGGCTTAATTCTTTCAACCTAATTATAGGTAAACCGTTTTCATGAGTCTTCTGAATAAAAACAATCAATTTCTCTCTTACATTGCAGCGCAAATTCCATATGTCTGAAGCATTTTTTGCACTAAAAGTAGCTCGTAATTCCATTGTTGTTATAGCTGCTTTAGTAACAACTAAATCGGCTACGTTTTTATCCCACAAATCATCACTTTTTAAAATTTCTAAAAATTTTTGTCTTATTTCATTTACAGGAAACATATAATCGACGTGAAAAAAGACGGTTCCAATTAATTCCTCCGAGTTAAACGTTCAATTAATAAAAGCACTATCGTTAAAATAATTAAGAGGAATTACCAAGCGTCTCCAATCCCAAGTTTTAATCACAACATAAGTCAGTGTAATGTCTTCTACAGTTCCAAATTCTCCTTCTATTTCTACTTCATCATCAATTTTTATGGGTTGGGTAAATGCAATTTGAAATCCTGTAATAAGATTAGAAATTGATTTTTGAGCAGCAACTCCTGCTATAATTCCTATAACACCTGCAGAGGTAAGTATGGTAGTTCCTAATTTTCTAACTGAAGGAATATTCCATAAAATAGTAGCCACAGCAAGCGTAATGATTATAACTACTAAAAGGTTCTTCATAAAACGCAATTGCGTCAATACTTTTCTTTCTTTTACCAAGTGTATATCATTAACTGTAAATTTTTGTTTTACAATTTCTTCTACTGCATTTATTGATGCAATTAAAAGCCATGAGAAATTAATGATAATTAGGCTTTCAATAATCTTGTGCCAAATAGCATTTATATCTAAAAAGTTAAGTGAACTAAAAACAAAGAGTATGGGAAACAGAAATAGTGCTGGTGCTTTTAAATACTTGATTAATTGCACTTTTAAAACTGTTGGCTTTCTCCGTTTAGAAATTTTAATCAATGAAAAAAGAATCCATTGAGAGACTATACCAAGTATAATACAGCCTAAAATTACTAGACTAAAAGTAATCCAAGAATCTAAATTAAATGGTAATTTGATGTTGTTGCTATCCATATAGATTGCAAAACTAGATGAATGTTATTCTAATTAAAATGACCTTGATCAGTCTATTTTTAGTTTATTATTTATTAATAATTTATTTCCTTCTAAAGCTAACTTGGTAGCTGTGTATCCCAACTTAAAAATGGCATCCATATTATTCATACCAAAAGTGCCATAATTCACTAATTCTTGTGGACTTATGATTAAATCGCAATCTGGAAATTTGTTCATGGATTCTGCAGCAACCTTTATTTTATAAGCGCGCTCAATTACAGAATAGGAATGTTTTAAATCGTTAATGCTAACTTCCTTTAACGGATTAACATACACACCTATAATTTTATCACAAGAAGATTTTAAAGGTTCTACCGGAAAATTATTTAAAGTTCCTCCATCTACGTAGTATTTACCATTGATTTCCGTTGGTGTAAAAACACCTGGAAATGATGCCGAAGCAATAATAGGTTTTATAAGTTGTCCTTTACTAAAAATCTTTGAACTACCATCTATGATATTCGCCGCGGCAATAAACATTGGTTTTTTTAAGGCACTAAAGCTATCTTCAGGAAAGTAGGTTTTAAGATCATCATAAAAATTTGCTGAATTTAAAAACCCAGGTTTGTTTCTAGCATATCTACTCGTATGAAAAAGAGGAATTGTTTTAAAGAAATTTAATATTTCAGACCAATTAACACCTGCAGCATATAAAGCACCTACAATAGCTCCTGCACTTGTACCTGAAATATGTGTTGGAAATATATTATGTTCTTCTAATGCTTTAATAACACCAATGTGAGCTGCTCCACGTGCGCCACCACCAGAAAGTACTAAACCTATGTTCATTATATTGCTAAGTTGGTTTAAACAAAGATACATTGTTGCTTATAAATAGAGAATGACGTTTATCAGTTCTTTACAAAACAGGACTAAATACTTTGGCAATGCCTTCTTTTAATCGTTCTATATTTGACCTTTTTGAAAACTGCTCATATTGTAACTGATTACTTTTTCTACAATCTTTTAAAAAGTCTTGTTTCAATTGAGTTGTAATGGCTTTATCATACATTAAAATATTGACTTCATAATTTTGTTCAAAGCTTCTAATATCTAGATTTGCAGTTCCAATGGTAGAGAGTTCATCATCAGAAATAATAACTTTACTATGTAAAAAGCCATCAGGATATAAATAGATTTTAACTCCTGATTCCAATAAATCTTCAAAATTTGAACGAACTGTCCATTTTACCAAAAGACTATCTGAATTTGCAGAAAGCAACAACCTAACATCTACTCCACTCATTGCTGCTACTTGTAACGCCTCCTTTATCGCTTCTCCAGGAATTATATACGGATTAATAATATAAATATACTTCTTGGCACTATTGATTACTGAAAAATAGAGCTGTTGTATAGCAGAAAAATCGGAATCTGGCCCTCCTGCAACCACTTGTGCTATTGAATTGCCTTCGTTAGAATGTTTAATAAAATAGTCTGTATTTAATAAATGATCTGTACCACTTGCAAAGCTCCAATCCATAGCAAAAACAGCTTGTAAACTGTTTACCACAGCTCCTTTTAGTTCTAGATGCATATCGTACCAATTTCCTAAATTAGTATCGCCAGAGATGTATTTATCAGCAACATTGATGCCTCCCGTAAACCCATAAAGACCATCGACGATGACAATTTTTCTATGATTTCTATAATTTATTGAAGATAGAAATCGGCCTAAGCGCATGGGTAAAAAAGCAAATACTTCTATACCTTCTGCTTTAAGACTATTAATGTATGTGCTACTCAATGTTCTGCTTCCTAAAGCATCATAAAGGAAACGTACTTTAACTCCTTCTTTAGCTTTTCTAATTAATATAGATTTAAACTTTTCGGCTAAATCTCCTTCTTCAAAAATGTAATATTGAATATGAATGAATTTTTTAGCTATTTCTAAGGCCTTAAAAATGGCTTCGAATGTAGATGCTCCATTTTTAAGCGGACTTATTTCATTTCCTACAGTTGGAACAAAGTTTGAGCCTTTAATAATTAATTTAACGAGCTTTATATGACGCTTTAAAATAATAGGAACTTCGGAATTAGAATCTATGATTTTATAATAGCCTTCAACTTTATCTAGATATTCTGAAATTGATCTTGTCCTTTTTAAAATGTAGAATTTGTTTTTTCTTCTATTACGACCTAATGCAAAATAAAAAAGCATACCTCCAACTGGAATCGTAAAAATGGCCAACAACCAAGCTAAAGTTTTTGTTGGTCTAATCCCATAAAGCAATAATTTACCCATTAAAACGAATGCTAAAAGAAAGTATATAATAAGCGCTATCGTCATGAGAATAGTAGTATTATTTTATAACTGTAATTTTAATTTAATTAACCTATCATATGTTTAATCCTATTTAAAATCAATATCTAGATAACTGTCTGTTAAAAACATTGAGGTGATTATGTGATGCTGCCAACAATTTTTTATACACCTGTTTTATATAGTCATCTTCAGTCTTCTCTATAGCATCATCCAAATCTGCAATATCTGTGAGCTCTATATTTTTTTATACGATTATATCCGCATTCTACAGATAAACAAAATTAGAGTACATAGTTTATAACTAAAATGACCTTAATCATCTTAATGACATTTCTTTTACGATACGCACTGTAGATTTATTAAAGCACAACATCGAAATTTTGAAATTTTGAATCGCTGAAAAAATCCTTTCTTTAGTTTTAAAGACTGACTTAGATCATGTTTATTTTTCAATATGAATAGTAATTTTATAAAAAATTTCTCACTGATCATTCTGTATACAAATGAAACATTGGAATTCTATATTTTCGGAACACAAACTAAAAATCATTTACACCATACTTATGTTTTGTAGTATTTATGGTTTCGGACAAAATAATGAAATAAGCATTTCTGAAGCCCTGATGATAAGCTACAAAAATAACGAGCAAATAAAACGTTATGCGGAACGTGTAGAACAAAAATTTTATGAAGACAAAGCTGCTAAAGGTAATTTTCTGCCATCTATCAATGTTATTGGTGGCTATACGTATTTGAGTGAAAACATGGAAGTAAATACATCTCAAGTTCAAAGTTCTTTAGATGCCTTAGGTGGAAAATACAGTGCCGCATTTGTGCAAGCTTATGGCGAACAAATTGGTTTATCTGGTGTGTCTGCAGAGAGTGCATACAGTACTTTGGTAGACGTTCTAGGGCAATTTCCTGCGTATCCAAATATGGTTATTGATAACCAACAGTTTTCAACAGCTGCGATCACTGCAACACAGCCAATATTTACAGGTGGAAAAATTAATGCTGCAAAGCGCTATGCTAAAGCCGAACTAGAATATTCAGAAATAGAACTGAAACAAATAAAAGATGATATTGCCAATGAGCTTATCGATAGATATCTTACTGTGGCACTTTTAAAACAGGTGATCAAAACACGTCAGCAAGTTTATAATGGCATGCAAAAACACAAAGCACAAACCCAACGTGCTATTGAATTAGAGATACTTCCTAAGCATATTTTATTAAGAGCAAAAGTAGCTGTAGCAGATGCCGAAAAAGACCTTAATAATGATGAAAACAGGTTGAAATTAGCAGAAATGGCATTACGTACTACAATGAATTTGCCCGATTCTATACCATTAAAAACAATGGACAGTATTGGTTACCAAGATTTGTATTTTGACTTTAACAAACTTCTAGACACAGCCAACACAAGTCAACCGCTTTTAGAATTGATAGATCAAAAAGAAATCATGGCAAAACAGTCTTATGCCATTGAAAAATCTAAATTCATGCCCAATATCGCTGCTTTTGGAACTTACAATATGTTCCGTGAAGATTTGCCCATTGTACCACCAAAATTCATCGTTGGTGTTCAGGCGCAACTCAATATTTTTAACGGATTTAAAGATGTTAATAAACTGAAAGTTAGCAAACATTTACGCGCAGAAGTTAAGAATGCAAAAGCCTATGCTTCGCAACAGATTAGGTTACTAGTGGAAAGTAATTATATGAACACGCTTAACCAGCAAAAATTATACAATAGCCAAATAACCACAGTAAATCTAGCCAAAGAAAACCTTAGAATTAATACGAGACGTTTTGAAGAAGGTTTGGGAAAATCTATTGATGTTATAGATGCGTCTTTACTCTACGAAAAATCAAAAATAGAACAACTCGTTGCCTTAGATGGTTATTATAAAGCCATCGCTAATTTATACACAGCCATTGGGCAGCCCGAAAAAATAATTCCAATTATAAGTAACCAAAAATTACTATGAAAAAATCACACATCATATTATCAATTCCTATTCTAATTATAGTGTTCTCTATTGTCTATTTTCTTTTAGAATCTAACACAGCTGAACAAGATATCTATGTTGGTATGCTAGAAACGACAGAGGTTAATGTATCCTCAGAAATTTCAGGACGCGTAAATTCCATTTTAATCGAAAAAGGAAATACGGTAAAAAAAGGACAAGTTTTAGCCACATTAGAACCGGATATTTTGGATGCTAAAAAAGGGCAAGCAGAAGGTATGGTGAAAGCAGCAAGTTCTCTAATTGAAAAAGCTAAAACAGGTGCTCGTATAGAAGAAGTTAATGCGCTTAAAAATCAATATTTAATGGCTAAAAGTCAGTTTGATTTTGCCGAGAAAAGCTATAAACGTTACAGAGCGCTTTATGCAGATAGTATCATTTCAAAACAGGAAATAGATGAAGTACAATTTAAATTTGATGCTGCAAAAGAACAAATGAATGCAGCAAAATCGATGTGGGAAATGGGAAAAAAAGGGACTCGAAAAGAAGATATTAAAGCCGCTCAAGGAAGTTATGAAAGTGCCCAAAGTGCGTTTAATGAAGTGGAAGCTTTTTATGATGAATTAAAGATCATTGCGCCTACTTCTGGAATCATCAGTAATCAAATTGCCGAAGAAGGTGAAGTTATTGCTGCAGGTTATCCTTTATTAACTGTTCAAATTCCAGAGAAAATATATGCCATTTTTAATGTGAGAGAAGATGATTTATCCGATTTTAAAATGAATACCGTTTACAAAGCAAAAGTACCAGGTTTAGGTAATGATGAAATCAATTTTAAAGTCACTTATATTTCACCAATGGCAGATTTTGCAACTTGGGTGCCTATAAAAGCAAAAGGCGAATATGAGCTTAAATCTTTTGAAATCCATCTAAAACCACAAGAGCGCATAGCAGAATTACGACCAGGAATGTCTATTCAAATTATAAAATAAATAGCAATCCATGACTTGGGCTTTTTACCATATTTTTAAACGAGAACTACTACGATTATCTAAACAAAAGTCGGCTAGAAATTTATTTCTAATCATTCCTGTTGTGGTATTCTTTATATTGGGTTCTATTTACTACAAAGGCGCAATAAGAGACCTTTCTATTGCTGTTTATGATAATGATAATAGTACTTTAAGTCGTACTTATATTCGTTATTTAGAAGCTTCACCCAACTTAAAAATCACGTATTATATGTCTTCAAAAGATGACATAGAAAACGTATTTGTTAAAAATGAAGTTCAAGGCATATTTTATATTCCAAAGGATTTTCATAAAGATGTCCTTAAGAATGTTCCTGTACAGATAAAAATCTATACAAATTCTACAAACATTGTTTTTGGAAATTTGTTGTACAAATCAGCATCGCAAGTTACACAACTACTAAGTGCTGCTGTTGTTGTTAAAAACATAGCTCCTCTTGGTATAAATCCCAATAAAATATTAGGAACTGTAATGCCAATTGATATAAACACAAAGGTTTTAGGCAACCCTGAATACAATTATGTTTACTATTTATTACCTGGTTTAGCCACCGTTTTAATTCAAATGATTCTATTTTTTACAGCGTCAAGAGCTTTTAATAACGAATGGAAGTTAAATACGTATACTAATTTATATGCGATGGCGAATGGGAACATTTGGTCCATGATTCTGGGGAAATATTTAGCATATATGGTATTTGGACTCAGTTTATGTGGTTTCCTTTTGGCTATTGTGTTTCCTGTTTTTGGGATTCCTATTTATGGTAATATTGGTTCGCTCTTTGTATTACTTTTATTATTTCTTACGGTTAATATTGCCCTTGGCTTCGGGATTTCATTGTTATTAAAAGATGAAATAATAGCACTCGACGTGGCTATTTTTTACAATTCTCCTGCCTTTGTATTTAGCGGATTTACCTTTCCTATTTGGGCGATGCCTTGGTTTAATTCCTTGTATGCGCAAGTAATTCCATATACACATTTTTTAACGGGCTTTCTTAAAATTTATCAGCTCAATACACCATTCAAATTTATACTCCCCGAAATTCAAAAACTCTTTATTTTTCTAGCTATTGCTGTATTCATAATTATTCTCGGATTAATTGTAAACAGAAAACACATTTTCCTGCCACCTAAACTGAGTACGTTATGAACCTAAAAATCATTTGGATATTACTCAAAAAAGAAGCTACACAAGTTTACAATGACCATAGTATTCTATTGGCTTTATTGGCAGCTCCATTACTTTATTTTGCACTGATGGGTTCCACCTATTTTAATAAAGATGAAGAAAAAGTAAGTGTAGGTATTGTAGATCTCGATCAATCGCAGAGCAGTAAAGCGTTTTTAAATAAAATTAATGCGACTCAAAAAATAAAAATAATACAGGCTTGCAACAATCTCGCAGAAGCTAAACATGGCTTTAATAGCTTTGATGTACAAGCATTAGTTCATATTCCTAAAGGATTTGAAAAAAAATTAAAAGCTCATGAAAGTACTCCAATAGCCTTAATTCTCAATAATTCGAAATTTTTGTCTTCCAACGATGTTAATAAGGCCGTTAATTTGGTGGCTATGGAATATGCTGAAAAATCTCGAGAGACCTTTTTTGAATCTAAAGGTATAAATCCATCACTTGCAGTAAAAAAAGCCCAACCTATTACAGCACAAATTAATGCGGTTTACAATCCAACTAATAATTATGGTAATTTTTTGTTACCAGCATTATTGATACTTATTTTACATCAAACATTATTAATCGGTTTCTCTGAAAGTGTCGCACTAGATCGTGAAAAAAATCAAGTAGCATTACGATTCAAGGAAAGTGAATATAATTTTCTTAATTATATTTTGGGAAAAACAGGCTTCTACATTTTACTCTATTCCGCTTACATGTTACTTACATTTTTAGTGGCATATCCTATTTTTGATTTACCTATAAATGGGAGTTTATTTTCATTAATTATTGTATCCATATTATTTTTTATTGCGGCTATATTTTATGGCTGGTTTGTGTCAAGCTTTTTTAAATCTCAAGCTAGAGCTATGGAAATAATGGCTTTTACATCCTATCCTGTTTTTTTAATTACAGGAATTACATGGTCTTTTAAAGAAATGCCTTGGGTATTACAATTTATTTCAAACCTTATTCCGCTAAAACCTTATTTCGAATTTCTAAAAAAACAAACCATAATGGGTGTTGACAATTATTTGTACAGAACTGAAATTATTCAGCTTCTCATTTTATTATTAATAGGTTATGTTGCTGCATTATTACGCTTTAAATATCTACAAAAGCGCGAATTAAAATCGAAACTGACACAGGTCATTTAGAGTCGTGTAACTATGTCTTAATTTTATACTTATCAAATATAAAAACAGACATTATGGAAATGATACAATCACAAGAACAGATAACACCAATGCCAAGAATTGGTGATGAAGCTCCATGTTTTAAAGCAGTTACAACGCAAGGAAATATTGATTTCCCTGAAGATTATGCAGGTAAATGGGTTATCCTATTTAGTCATCCAGCAGATTTCACACCTGTCTGTACCTCAGAGTTTATAACCTTCGCACACCTTGAAGAAAAATTTAATAAAGCCAATTGCGAATTAGTTGGTTTATCCATTGATGGATTATATAGCCATATCGCTTGGTTACGAACCATTAGAGAGAAAATTGAATTTAATGGCTTAAAAAATATCGATGTTAAATTCCCATTGATTGAAGATATTAGCATGGAAGTAGCCAAAAAATACGGTATGGTTCAACCCAACGAAAGTAAAACACAAGCTGTGAGAGCTGTCTTTTTTATTGATCCAAATGGTATAATTAGAGCCATTATTTATTATCCTTTAAGCTTAGGACGAAATTTTGATGAAATTTACAGAGCTTTAATTGCTATGCAAACCGCAGATAAATTTAATGTGGCAACTCCTGCTGATTGGAATCCAGGAGATGATGTTATTGTTTCTCCTGCTGGTTCTTGTGGTGTTGCAGAAGAACGAATGACAAACACAGCTGGTTTAGATTGTAAAGATTGGTTTTTCTGTACTAAAAAAATGGATAAAGCTGAAGTACTTAATGCTATTTTAAAAAAGTAGATGTATTAATATTTGGTATCATAATTATAAATTTAAAAATATGAAAATTCAAAAAAACTTAGGCATTTACATGAGTCATGCTGAAGCTAATTTAATTGATTTAAATGACTCTAAAAATTGTCGTTCTATAGTATCACAATTTACTTTTGATACCAAAGAAGAGGCATTACAAAAAGGTGAAAGTTCCATGCATAATAAAGAACAAGAACTGACCAAAGCTTATTATAAAAGTATTTCAGATGCTATTTTAAACTATAATAATGTGCTTTTATTTGGTCCAACTGATGCAAAAAAAGAACTATATAATCTGTTGAAAAAAGATTTACATTTTAAAGCTATTAATATCGATGTTGAATCCGCTGATAATATGTCCAAGCCTGAAAAAGAAGCTTATGTTAAAAAGCATTTTGAACTTTTAGTGAAACATTAAAAGTTGTTTTTAAATCATAAAACTCGTTTATACTTTTTCAATTCATTTAAGAATATAAAAAGGTTTAAACGAGTTTTATGTTTCTTGTTTTATAGATTAGGATTATAATTTAAAAAAAACACTCCCTATGAAGAAAGTAGGGATTCGTTTTAGTTGAATATATCTTGTTTAATATCGAACCTGTTAAGGCTATTCTGGATACTCTATTCTAAGGTGATAAATATTAGCCAACTTAGATTTCAATACTTTTTTTATTGATTGAATTTCTTTAAATGTAATATCAGCATTTAAAAACTGACCACTTTCCATTTGTTTGTTAATTATGTTTTCTACAAAATCGTTAATCTTTGTACTTGTAGGTTCTTTTAAACTTTTAGAAGCCGCTTCTACGCTATCGCACATCATTAGTATTGCTGTTTCTTTACTAAATGGTGTTGGTCCTGGATACGTAAAATCTTTTATATCTACATTTTCGTTCGTCGCTTTTTCCTTCATATAAAAATAGTACACCAAACTTGTTCCATGGTGTGTTCTAATAAAATCAATAACACGATCTGGTAAGTTATATTTCTTTGCTATTTCAATACCATTTAACCTATGATCAATAATAATTTTTGCACTTTCCTTACTGGATAATTCATCATGCGGATTAATTCCTGTACTCTGATTTTCTGTAAAATAAGTAGGATTGTTCATCTTACCAATATCGTGGTATAAAGCTCCTACCCTAATCAACATCGCATTTGCACCAATTTCGTTGGCAGATGCTTCGGCTAAATTAGCAACGTTTAAAGAATGATGAAAAGTTCCAGGAGCGCGATTAGATAATTCCTTTAACAGTTTTGAGTTTGTATCAGAAAGTTCTAATAATGATACATCGGATACCAACCCAAAGATCTTTTCATAAATATAAATTAAAGGCTGCACAAAAAGTGTTGCTAAACCACACAAGATAAATAATCCAAAGGTTTCTAATTTTAATCCTGTGAGTTGCCCTTCATGAATCACAAAAAAAGCAAAGTATGCTATAATGTATATAAATGTTATTTGACCTACTGAAATAAATAGATTTGCTCTTTTATATAATTCCGAAACCGTCAATATAGTCACCATACCAGCTATAATCTGAAGAAACATATACTCATAACTATTAGGAACCACAAAACCTAAAAGCAATACAGTAAGTACGTGTGTAAACAAACCTAACCTCGCGTCGAAAAACGCTTTTAAAACCAGTGGTAGAATACACAACGGAACCACATAAATAAATTGCGAATTAAAGTTGATGACTAAGGTACTTAGCAATATCATTAAAGCAATATTGAAAAATAAAAACGTCACTTTTGTGTTATTCAAAAAGACCTCTTTTCTATATTTTCTTAGAAATAATAACAACATGAGAAGTGCCAAGGCAACCAATAATGTATAAGCTATAAGTACCCAATTGTAATTCGCAGAATTCCAAACTTGAGATTCATATTCCGATTTTATAGAGTTCAAAATATCATACTGAGACTCTTCAATAACTTGTCCTTTAGTAATAATAAGTTGATCTTTTTCTACGCGACCTCTTGTTAAAGAGACCTGAGACAACTCTTCCTCTAATGCCTTTTTTGTTAAGCTTTTATTGAGTTTAATGTTGGGTTGTATAACATCAAAAAAGACGGATAGCATACGTTTTTTAACATCTTCTGGTATTGAATTCCCTAAGTCTGATTCTACCCGATGTCTTAGATTACTCAATTCAAATAAGCTTCCGTATTCGGTCTCTTTTTCTACCTTATTTGAAGTTGCTAATTTTACAGGTCTATCATCAGCGTAATTATAATCCGAATCTAATATGCCAGAATTGTAAAGATCACTAACTATAGTTTTTCCTTTTTTATAGAGCTGAGAGTTTTCAATATTAAAAGCGCTCGAGTCCTTAAATACCTGATTAAACCGCACCAAATAATCAGACAGAACTTCAGCTTTAGTATCTTTATTCAGTTCAAAATAGACAAGACTTCGGCTTTTAATTTCATTTTTCTCTTTATTTAATTCAGCTTGAGATTTCTTAATCGCAAAATTAAAAGGAGCGTATAAGTTTTCGGATTGCCAAGGCTTCCCTTTCTCAAAGGAATACCTGAATTTTCCTGTTTTAGGAAAAAGATATACTATAAATAATGTTGTTACAATAAACAACAAAATCTTATAGACTAAGGCATGGTTCTTATACCACTTATTGAAGAATACATTCATATACAATCAAATGTAATAAATATTAGAATTTTACACACCTAATATCACTAATACATTCTCAAATCTCTTAAAAAATGTTTAATTTCGCATCAAGCAAAAACAAAATTAGAATGAATAAGGACGTCGTTATAGTTTCAGCAGTTAGGACACCAATTGGAAGTTTTTTAGGAGGATTATCCTCAGTACCAGCACCACGATTAGGCGCTGCTGCAATTAAAGGAGCTTTAGGTAAAATTAACCTGAAACCAGAAATGGTAGATGAAGTTATAATGGGAAATGTTGTACAAGCAGGTACAGGTCAAGCTCCGGCAAGACAAGCAGCCATTTATGCTGGTTTACCAAATACAGTTCCTTGTACCACGATAAATAAAGTCTGTGCTTCTGGTATGAAAGCAGTAATGCAAGCAGCGCAAGCGATCCAATTAGGTGATGCCGAAATTGTTGTTGCTGGTGGTATGGAAAACATGAGTTCTATTCCGCATTATATGCACGCACGTTCAGGAACAAAATTTGGACCTGCAACACTTATCGATGGTATGCAAAAAGATGGATTAGTAGATGCATACGATAATAATGCTATGGGAGTTTGTGCAGATGCATGTGCCGCTGAATATAAATTCTCAAGAGAAGATCAGGATGCTTATGCTGTTCAATCTTATGAGCGCTCTAAAGCAGCTTGGGAATCTGGTAAATTTACAGATGAAGTAATTGCTGTTGAAGTACCTCAACGTCGTGGAGAACCTGTTATTGTAGATAGAGACGAAGAATATTCGAATGTGAAAATGGAAAAAATTCCGGCTTTGCGCCCTGCATTTACTAAAGACGGAACAGCGACTGCTGCTAATTCTTCAACAATTAATGATGGAGCTGCCGCAATGGTATTAATGAGTAGAGAAAAAGCCGAAGAATTAGGTTTAGAACCTCTAGCAATAATTAAAGGATATGCTGATGCTGCACACGAACCAGAATGGTTTACAACAGCGCCTTCTAAAGCTTTACCAAAAGCGTTAGCAAAAGCAAATATTGATATTAAAGATGTTGACTTTTTTGAATTTAACGAGGCTTTTTCTGTCGTTGGATTAGCTAATATGAAAATATTAGGATTAGACGATAGTAATGTAAACGTTAATGGAGGTGCCGTTTCTTTAGGGCATCCGCTTGGTTGTTCTGGTGTTAGAATCTTAGTAACCTTAATTAATGTACTAAAGCAAAACAATGCTAAACTAGGTGCAGCTGCTATTTGCAATGGTGGTGGTGGTGCTTCTGCTGTGATATTAGAACGCGCTTAACAACATTTTATGCAATACGGCATTTGTAATCTTGGAATTGTACCTATACGATTAGAACCTAGCGATACCTCAGAAATGGTAACGCAAGCTTTGTATGGCGATTATTTTAAAGTTCTCGAACAACGTAAAAAATGGAGTCGTATTCGTTTTGCTTTTGATAAATATGAAGGATGGATAGATAATAAGCAATATATAGAAGTTGAAGAATCTAATTACAACGACTTATTAAAATCTGAAATTTATCTTTCAAAAGATTTAATTGAATTTGTTTCTGATGCTTCAAACAGTTTGTATCCGATTCCTGTAGGTTCTGACTTAAACAGTTTAAAATTACTTAATCATAACTTTGATGGTATTGCAATCACTTCTAAAAGTGATAAAACTAATATTGTTAAATCCTCATTTCAATTTTTAAATGCACCCTATTTATGGGGAGGAAAAACACCTTTTGGAATAGACTGTTCTGGTTTTACACAAATGGTATATAAAATTAATGGTTACAAACTATTAAGAGATGCTTCTGAACAAGCAACACAAGGTGAAGCACTAAGTTTTATAGAAGAAAGTGAGCCAGGTGATTTGGCCTTTTTTGATAATTCTGAAGGCAATATTACTCACGTTGGTATTATAATGGAAGACAACTATATTATCCATGCTCACGGAAAAATAAGAATTGATCGCTTAGATCATAGTGGTATTTATAATATTGATAAAAAGATACATACACACAAACTAAGAGTGATTAAAAAAATTGTATAAAAAAAGCGACTTATAAATAAGTCGCTTTTTTTATACAATCTCTCGTAGTGATTTAATTACCACTAGCAGAAGCTTCCATTTCTTCTATTCTTGTTCGCATTGCTTTGAACTTATCTGTTTCACCTAAGGCGCTATAGATGTTCATTAACGTTTTAGCTGCATCAACGTTAGTGTTTTTCAATTCTAAAGCTTTTTCTAAATAAGGAATCGCCTTATTATAGATTTGCGTACGACTTTCTTTTAATTGGTCATATTTTAAGTTATCAGCTCTACTAGTTCCTAAACCATTCATTTCTTCAACAATTTTAGCTTCACCAGATAAAATAACAACGGCTAAGTTATTATAAGCATCTACATAATTTGGATTAATGGCAAGGGCTTTCTCATAATACCTAATTGATTCTTCTGAATTACCTCCTTCAGCAGCTAATACTCCTAAGTTATATTGTAACTCTGCATTACCAGGATCTTTTTCTGTAGCTTCTTCCATTAAAGCTTTAAATTTATCTCTATTACCCATTTTAAGATAAACATTAGCTTCTGATAATAATAAACCAATATCATCTGGATTTTCTTCTCTAGCATCAGACATTGCACCTAATGCTTTTTCATTGTCTCCTTGAGACACATAAATTAAAGCAATATTTTTTACAATTTCTGCTGTTTTTGAAGGACTTCTAACGTCTCTTGGTTTCTCATGCAACTTAGCTTTAACAGAAAAGTTCCTTGCTGTTTTACCTGCAAAATTCTCTTCTACACCTGTCTCTACATTAGTCGCATAATAATTCATCGAAGATCCATTATAACCTAAATTCTTCAATTCTATATAATGCTTTAACGCAGTATCAAAGTCTGGTTGAGATACTGCAGCAGAAGCAGCATAATACAAGTACAGTGTATCTTTTGGAGACATTCTGTAGACTTTTTCAAAACCTTTAGCTGCAACTTCGTAGTTTTTGTTTGTAAATGCATCGTTAGCTTTAGTTAAAAAAGAATTGACCATACCGCTTGTCATTTCATTAGCTTCTGCTGTATACTTAAGCTTACCCATTTTAGACTCTAGAGTTTTTAACTCATCTAAACTTGTAATTGCCTCATCAATATTGGCATCTGTACCAGCACCATTTGCATATAATGCTTGTGCTTTTAATAAATAAAATTTAGCTTTAGACTTATCATCCATAGAACCTATTAAACCTTCTGCTGCTGTTACGGCAGATTTAGCATCGGCAAAATTTGATTTTTTAAGTGCTTTTTCAATCTCCTTTATCTCATTTTTTTGCGCAAAAGACATTGACGTAATTGCTAATAAAAGCACTAATGTCATTAATTTTTTCATCTTGTAATAAATATTTGTTGTTAATTATTCGTTTTCAGTTTCAGTATTATCAATAGCTGTGCCATCTTCAGAAGCATCTTCATTATCAGCTAATTCCGAATCAAGAACTTCAGAATCTATGGCTTCAATAATTTCTTCTTCATCATCCTTCATTACTTTAGCAACTGCTGCAATAGAATCATTTCCTTTTAAGTTAATAAGCTTTACACCTTGCGTTGCTCTACCCATAACACGTAAATCTGCTACTGCCATACGGATTGCAATTCCAGATTTATTAATAATCATTAAATCATCTTCATCTGTTACATTCTTAATAGATACTAAATTACCTGTCTTTTCGGTGATAGAAATAGTTTTAACCCCTTTTCCTCCTCTATTAGTAATTCTGTAATCTTCTAAACTAGAACGTTTACCATAACCATTTTCAGAAACGACAAGAATATTACTTTCCATATCATCTACAGCAATCATTCCGATAACTTCGTCTGTTTTTTCATCTTGAAGTCTAATTCCTCTAACACCAGAAGCATTTCTACCCATTGGTCTTGTCTTAGCTTCTTCAAAACGAATAGCTTTACCAGATTTTAAGGCTAACATTACTTGACTTTCGCCTGTTGTTAACTTCGCTTCTAATAAAACATCATCTTCTTTAATAGTAATAGCATTAATACCATTAGATCTTGGTCTCGAATACTGCTCTAAAGATGTTTTCTTAACCTGACCTTGCTTAGTCGCCATGATCACATAATGACTATTAATATATTCTTCATCTTTTAAATCTTGAGTACAAATGAAAGCCATCACTTTATCATCTTGCTCAATATTTATTAAATTCTGAATAGCTCTACCTTTTGAAGTTTTAGATCCTTCTGGAATTTCATAAACGCGCATCCAGAAACATTTTCCTTTTTGCGTAAAGAATAACATGTATTGGTGGTTAGTACCTACAAATAAATGCTCTAAGAAATCTTCATTTCTAGTGGTTGATGCTTTTTGTCCTACTCCACCTCTATGCTGTGTTTTGTATTCTGTAAGTAAGGTTCTTTTAATATAACCTGCATGCGAAATTGTAATTACAACTTGTGCATCAGGAATCATATCTTCGATACTTAAGTCTCCACCAGCATATTCTATTATAGAACGACGCTCATCACCGTATTTATCTCTAACAACTTCTAGCTCTCCTTTAATAATATCCATACGACGCTCTTTCTTAGCTAGGATATCCTTAAGATCTATTATAGTTGCCATAATACCATCATACTCAGTACGTAATTTATCTTGCTCTAAACCTGTTAACTGACGCAAACGCATTTCTACAATGGCTTTTGCTTGTATCTCAGATAATTTAAAGCGTTCAATTAAACTATTACGCGCTTCTTCTGCATTAGATGATGCACGAATAATTTTAATCACTTCATCTATATTATCCGAAGCTATAATTAAACCTTCTAAAATATGAGCTCGTTCTTCTGCTTTACGCAATTCATAAGTTGTACGCCTAACAACAACTTCATGTCTGTGTTCAACAAAATAATGAATAAGTTCTTTTAAATTTAATAACTGCGGACGACCATTTACAAGTGCTATATTATTAACACTAAAAGACGTTTGTAACGCTGTATACTTAAATAACTTGTTAAGAACGATATTAGGAATGGCATCTCGTTTTAAAACATAAACAATACGCATACCATTTCTATCCGATTCATCTCTAATCGTAGAAATACCTTCTAGCTTTTTATCGTTAATTAAGTCGGCAGTTTTCTTAATCATATCTGCCTTGTTCACCTGATAAGGAATTTCAGTAACAATAACACATTCTCTACCTTGTACTTCTTCGATTATAGCTTTAGCACGCATTACAATACGTCCACGACCTGTATGGAAAGCTTCCTTAACGCCATCATAGCCATAAATTGTTCCACCTGTAGGAAAATCTGGAGCTTTAATGTGCTGCATTAATTCATCAATCTCAATCTCATTATTCTCGATATACGCTATAGTACCATCTACAACCTCTGTTAAATTGTGAGGAGGCATATTAGTTGCCATACCAACAGCAATACCAGAAGCTCCATTAACTAAAAGTCCTGGAATACGCGTTGGTAAAACTGTAGGTTCTTCTAAAGTATCATCAAAATTTAATTTATGATCTACAGTTTCTTTATCAATATCTGCCAACATGTCCTCAGATATTTTACGCATACGTGCTTCCGTATAACGCATTGCTGCAGGACTATCACCATCTACAGAACCAAAGTTACCCTGTCCATCTACTAACATATATCGTAAACTCCATTCTTGAGCCATACGTACCATTGCATCGTATACTGAAGTATCTCCGTGTGGGTGATACTTACCTAAAACCTCACCAACTATTCTTGCCGATTTTTTATGTGCACTATTTGCTCTAATACCTAGTTCATGCATACCATAAAGTACACGTCTATGTACTGGTTTTAAACCATCTCTTACATCTGGTAACGCACGTGACACAATGACCGACATTGAATAATCAATGTAAGCCGATTTCATTTCATCTTCAATGTTAATTGGAATGAGTTTTTCTCCTTCTGCCATATATAAAATTAATTAGTTTTTTTGTGAGTTTTCATAACGTGCTAATATAACCAAAATCCTAATGTTTAAAGCCTAATCCAATGATATTTTTGGTATTTTTTATTAACAATACCTGATATCTTTTTCGTTAATAAGTATCTGCTTATTTCCTTTGATTTAAAATGCTTTTTTACTCTCTTCGTTTATAACATATAATTAAGGTATAGTTTTTGCCTTGTACTCAATATGTTTTTACTATTTTTAAAGCAGAAAGGATTTCAATATGGACGATAATTTTTCACCAAGAGTTAAAGATGTTATAGCTTATAGCAAAGAAGAAGCCTTGCGTTTAGGTCATGATTTTATTGGTACTGAGCATTTAATGCTTGGACTATTAAGAGATGGCGACGGCAAAGCAATTGATATATTAAGTGCACTGGATGTAGACCTAAATCACCTTAGGCGTAAAGTAGAGATTTTAAGTCCTGCTAACCCTAATATCATTTCAACATCGAATGAAAAAAAGAATCTACATCTAACACGACAGGCAGAGCGTGCTTTAAAAACAACCTTTTTAGAAGCCAAATTATTTCAAAGCACCTCAATTAATACAGCACATTTATTATTGTGCATCTTAAGAAATGAAAATGACCCTACCACTAAGCTTTTAAATAAGCTCAAAGTAGATTATGATAACGTTAAAGAAGAATTTAAATCTATGGCAACTAGCGAAGATGATTATTTAGAAACACCAAAGGCAGAATCTTTTTCTGATGATGATATAAATGAAGAAGAAGACGCAAAGCAGAATCCATTTGGTGGACAATCTAACAAGACAAACAAAAAATCTAAAACTCCAGTTTTAGATAATTTTGGAAGAGATCTTACTGTACTTGCAGAAGAAAACAAATTAGACCCTGTTGTTGGCCGAGAAAAAGAAATACAACGTGTGTCTCAAATTTTAAGTCGACGAAAGAAAAACAATCCCTTATTAATAGGCGAACCAGGTGTTGGTAAATCGGCCATTGCAGAAGGACTTGCTTTACGTATTGTAAAACGTAAAGTGTCACGTACCTTATTTAATAAGCGTGTAGTTACTTTAGATTTAGCCAGTTTAGTTGCAGGCACAAAATACAGAGGACAATTTGAAGAGCGCATGAAAGCCGTAATGAACGAGCTTGAAAAAAACGATGATATCATTTTATTTATAGATGAAATTCATACCATTGTTGGTGCAGGTGGCGCAACAGGAAGTTTAGATGCTTCAAATATGTTTAAACCTGCTTTAGCGAGAGGTGAAATTCAATGTATTGGTGCTACAACTTTAGATGAATACAGACAGTATATTGAAAAAGATGGTGCATTAGAACGTCGTTTTCAAAAAGTAATTGTTGAACCTACAACTGTTGAAGAAACTATAGAAATACTTAATAACATTAAAGGTAAGTACGAAGAACACCACAATGTTAATTATACAGACGAAGCCATTGAGGCTTGTGTAAAATTAACGAGTCGTTATATGACGGAACGTTTTTTACCAGACAAAGCTATTGATGCTTTAGATGAAGCAGGTTCTCGTGTACACATTACTAATATAGATGTACCTAAACAAATTTTAGAATTAGAAAAGAAGCTTGAAGAAGTTAAAATAACTAAAAATAGTGTCGTTAAAAAACAAAAGTATGAAGAAGCTGCAAAGCTTAGAGATGATGAAAAACGACTTGAAAAAGAATTAGCTACAGCACAAGAAAAATGGGAAGACGACACTAAACTACATCGTGAAGTCGTAACCGAAGATAATGTTGCTGATGTTGTTTCTATGATGACAGGAATTCCTGTTAATAAAATTGCACAAAAGGAAATTACTAAACTCTCTAAATTACCCGATTTAATAAAGGGTAAAGTGATTGGCCAAGACCAAGCGGTTGCTAAGGTGGTTAAAGCTATCCAAAGAAACAGAGCTGGACTTAAAGATCCTAACAAACCAATTGGGTCATTTATTTTCTTAGGACAAACTGGTGTTGGTAAAACACAACTAGCTAAAGTTTTAGCTCGTGAGCTATTTGACAGTGATGATGCGTTAGTGAGAATAGACATGAGTGAATACATGGAGAAATTCGCTATTTCTCGTTTAGTTGGTGCACCTCCAGGATATGTTGGTTATGAGGAAGGTGGTCAATTAACTGAAAAAATAAGACGTAAACCATACGCTGTTGTTCTTTTAGATGAGATTGAAAAAGCACATCCAGACGTCTTTAATATGTTATTACAAGTTTTAGATGATGGTTATTTAACAGACAGTTTAGGTCGTAAAATTGATTTTAGAAATACAATCATAATCATGACGTCTAACATTGGCGCTAGAAAACTAAAAGATTTTGGAAGTGGTGTTGGGTTTGGAACTTCTGCAGCAGTTGCACAAGAATCAGATCATGCAAAAGGAGTTATAGAAAATGCGCTTAAAAAAGCATTTGCTCCTGAGTTTTTAAATAGAATTGATGATGTTATTGTATTTAACGCTTTAGAAAAAGAAGATATAGGTAAAATTATCGATATCGAACTTGCAAACTTAATAGCTAGAATAAAAGACTTAGGCTACGAATTAAAACTTTCTCAAAAAGCCAAAGACTATATTGCTGAAAAAGGTTTTGACAAGCAGTATGGAGCAAGACCACTTAACAGAGCTATTCAAAAATATGTTGAAGATGCATTAGCTGAAGAAATCATAAATTCTAAAATCCATGAAGGAGACAAAATTACAATGGATTTAGATGAAGAAAATGATGTTCTAAGCATTAAAATAAATTCATCTAGTAAAACAACAGAACTTTAAATTATCATTAAATTAGTAAGAAAACTCTTTCAGAAATGAAAGAGTTTTTTTATATTCTGCTTTTAAATATTAGTTACTCATGAAAGAATCCCTAACATTCGATTTTTGTAGTATGACCATTTATGATAATTACGTCATAACGGTTATTAATGAAGGAGTTGTAATCACATTAGAACACAACGAAACACTTCTTAAAGTTGCAGAGTCTTATTTTTCAAACAAGCCATTTGTTTACATTAGTAATAGAATAAATTCCTATTCTGTAGATCCAAAAGTTTATTTTAAAACAGAACAAATACCAACCATAAAAGGTCTAGCTGTAGTAACCAATAATTATCAAGTAAAAGTCAATGCTAAAATTGAAAAAATGTTTTTCAATAAACCATTTGAGATTTTTACTGAACTTGAAGATGCCGTTGCTTGGGCTAATGAGATGACATATCATTGTAATTAGAATATAAGATCTTCAATATATTTCTAAAAGCAAATCTATTTCTAAAAATAACAGTTTAGCAACTTCCTATTTTAGGATGTTTTCAATATTTAAGACTTATTTTAAATCGTAATGATTCAAAAATAATTCATCAATTTCAATATCTACATCTTTTAAAAACTGAATTGAAGCTTCAATTGAATTATGTAACACCTCATCTACTTTTATAAAAGGCACGACTTTTCTATACTGATCTAAAAATGATTCTAAAAATGGTGACGTTTTTAAAGGTCTTCTAAATTCTAGTGCTTGCGAAGCATTCATTAATTCTATAGCGATAACGCGCTCTACATTTGTCACCAATGTGTAAGCTTGGGTTGCAGCATTAGCTCCCATACTAACATGATCTTCTTGTCCATTACTAGACACAATACTATCTATACTAGCGGGAGTTGCCATTTGCTTATTTGCACTTACAATACTTGCCGCTGTGTATTGCGGAATCATAAATCCTGAATTAAGACCTGGATTATCTACTAAAAACGCGGGTAATCCTCGCAATCCAGATACGAGTTGAAATACACGTCGTTCAGAAATATTCCCAATTTCTGTCATAGCAATTTTTAAATAATCTAAAGCTAATGCTAGTGGCTGACCATGAAAGTTTCCACCTGAAATAATTAAATCCTCTTCATGAAAAATATTAGGATTATCCGTTACCGAATTAATTTCAGTTAAGACTACCCTTTCAACGAAATCCAAGGTGTCTTTTGTGGCTCCATGAACCTGCGGAATACAACGAAAAGAATAAGGATCTTGTACATGTTCCTTTTCTCTAGTTATAAGTTCACTTCCTTTTAAAAATTCATTAAAACGTCTGGCCACTTTGCGCTGTCCTGGATGTGGTCTTACAGCATGTACTAAATCATGAAAAGGATCTAAACGTCCATCAAAAGCATCCAACGAAATACTTGCAATAATATCTGCTAAATAAGACGTTTTATGAGACATTAATAATAAATAAACACCATAAGCACTCATAAACTGAGTGCCATTTAATAACGCTAAACCTTCTTTTGCTTCAAGCGTAATAGGCTCCCAATTAAACTCTTCTAAAATAGTTGCAGCATCGTACTCCTTTGAATTATGCATTACCTTTCCTTTACCTAATAAAGGAAGAGCCAAATGCGCTAAAGGAGCTAAATCTCCCGATGCTCCTAAAGAGCCTTGTGTAAAAACAAAAGGAAAAATATCATTATTAAAAAACGCTATTAACCGTTCTACAGTAGCCAATTGTACTCCACTATGACCATAACTTAAGGACTGAATTTTTAAAAGCAGCATGACCTTAACTATAGATTCTGGTACACGATCTCCTGTACCGCAAGCATGAGACATTACCAAGTTTTCTTGAAGCTGACTCAAATCTGAATTGGAAATTTTAACATTATATAGCGACCCAAAACCTGTGTTAATACCATACATTGGCTTTTCATTATTGGCTAATTTATCATCTAAATAAGCTTTACACTTTTGTATTTTATTTACAGACTCTTCTGAAAGCTTTAGTTTTTTATTTTCATAAAAAATATTGTAAATCGTTACAATATCTATAGCATCAGAAGAAATAATATGATAGTTATCCATGTGGAGTCGTTTTTTATTGTTTCAAAATTGAGAATATTTTTACAGTCTACAAGGATTTGTTAATAAATCGTTGCAATCTTTTTAACAAAATAAATTCGTTATAGCAATGCAAATAAAGCTAGAAAAATTAAATAGTTATTCACTTCAAGTAATACGGTATTCTTACACTCATGTTATCAAGCATTAAACGCTATTTAATAAGCATCTCAATGAAGGCTTATTTTAATTTAAGGTCTAAATAATTCAACTAAAACTTTATAATAATTTTAAAATTAACATTGCCTTTTAATGTTTATTTTTGAGCTTAAACAAAACATTAGCTATGAAACGATTATTATTACTTTGCATTGCTTCTGCATTATTTGCATGTAAAGGAGAACCTAAAGATTATGTTACACTTTCTGGAAAAATTGAAAACCCAGATGAAAGTAAAATATTAAAAATCCTAAAAGGACGTGATTTCGAAAAAATAATAACCCTAAATGATGATGGTACGTTTAATGATACTTTAAAAGTTGAAGCTGGAGATTACAGCTTTCAACATGGAAAACAATATGGTCAAATATATTTAGAAAATAACAATACATCATCTTTTGAAACTAATTACGATTCGTTTATAGACTCTATGGTATTTAAAGGAGATGATTCTGATCTTAATAATTTTTCTGTTCAATCTTTTTTAATTTCTAAGGATTATTTTACTGAAGATCTTGTTGGTTCAGGAAACATGGAAGATGTAGAAAAAGCAATTGACGGTTATAAATCTGCATACGAAGATCTAAAGATTAAATATACTGATATAGATTCTACACATCTTGCTAATATGGACAAGAACATAGAAGGCACAGTCGGTCAGATCTCTAATTTTATGAAATCTAAACAAGCAACTATTAACGCCTTTCCAAAGGGATCTCCTTCGCCTACATTTGAAAATTACGAAAATTATGCTGGTGGATCGACATCACTTTCAGACTTAAAAGGTAAATATGTTTATATAGATTTATGGGCAACATGGTGTGGTCCTTGTATAAAAGAGATTCCTTCGCTTAAAAAAATTGAAAAGCAATATGAAGGAAAAAACATTGAATTTGTTAGTATTTCTGTAGATGAAGGTCGTGGTTATAAAAATAACAAAGCGGCATCTTATGAAGGTTGGAAAACTATGATTGGTGCAAAGCAATTAGGAGGTATGCAATTGTTAGCAGATAACGGTTTTAGATCTCAATTTGTGCAAGATTATAAAGTTAATGGTATTCCTAGATTTATATTAATAGATCCAAATGGTAATATTGTAAATGCAGATGCGCCAAGACCATCGAGTTCTGCTTTAATAGATTTATTTAATGAGTTAAATATCTAAATTCAAACTCAAATAATAAAAAAGCCTGTCTAATTTAAACTTAGACAGGCTTTTTTGATTGTTTACCTTATTGTTGTTCCTCTTCTGCTACTTTTGGTTGTTCTGGCTGTTTAAATAAATCTAGGTAAGCTTTACCTAAATTTTCAATGATATGACTCGCGATTAAACTTTGATATCCATAATCTTCGATAGCAATATCTGCCGATTTTCCATGTAAGTAAACCCCAAAAACTGTTGCTGATAACGATTCATAACCTTGAGCTATCAAACCAGAGATGATTCCTGTTAAAACATCTCCACTTCCTGCTGTAGACATTCCAGGATTTCCTGTTGTATTAACATAAAGTTTATCTAAATAAACAGTAATGGAATTGGCTCCTTTTATAAGAACAATAACATTGTATTTCTTTGAAAAAACTTTTACTTTTTCTAATTTATCAAAATCATCAGACCATTTTCCTATTAACCGTTCCAGCTCCTTTGGGTGCGGAGTTAAAATACTTTGTTCTGGTAAAAGTTTTAATAAGGTTTTCTTTTTAGACAACAGGTTTAAAGCATCTGCATCTATAACCAACTTTGATTTATTACTTTTTAAGAACGCTTCAAATGTTTTTGCCGTTCTAGAAGATGTTCCTAATCCTACTCCAACACCAATAACGGTTGGTTCAATATCAAATTGAATATTAGAAATATGAGTTTCATCACTATCAGTAATCACCATCACTTCAGGAATGGCTGTTTGTAAACTATGATAACCACATTTAGGTGCATAAGCTGTAACTAATCCTGCTCCAGAACTCAATGCTGCTCTACTTGCTAAATTAACAGCACCAATTTTTCCGTAACTTCCACCTAAAATCATCACATGCCCAAAATCGCCTTTGTTAGAAAATTTCTCTCTTGGTTTGTATATGGGTAAAACTTCATGTTTAGAAATTAGCTCTGCTTCTGTATCTGTTTTTATTAAATAATCGCGATCAATTCCTATATCTAAAGCCTCCCATTCTATGGTGTATTTCGCAGTTTCTGGTAAAAAGAAAATCAATTTTGGAGATTGAAAACTTAAGGTATAATTAGCATAAACCACAGCGTTTTCATCTTCTACAGGTTTATCAGTATATAAGCCTGAAGGAATATCTATAGATAGTGTATACGCTTTTGAAGCTTTAAATTTTTGAAACAATAATTGTACCCATTCAATTGGAGAACGATTTAAACCAATTCCAAAAATAGCATCCACAATAATATCATCTACACCAATTTCAATATTAGAGAGATCATCTTTACAACTCAATAAAATGGGCCATTTTTTAGTTACATTTTTAATACGATCGTAGTTAATTAAAAAGTCTTTTGTACGCTTATCACTGCAATTAGTAATATACGTTACTACGTTGTAACCATGAGTTATTAAATGCCGTGCTAAAACCAGTCCATCTCCTCCATTATTTCCAATACCACAAAAAACATGAATAGGAACTTGAGCACCTTGCATTCTACTATGAATCCAATTAAAAATTTGAGTTCCTGCGCGCTCCATTAACTCTGTAGAGGCTATCTTTTGCAGTTCGGTAGTTATCCTATCACCTTCGTAAATTTGTTCTTTTGAAAATAATTTCATTCTTTTTTATTTATATGTTTTGATTGTAAAAACAATAGTGTTTAAATTATTCATGAAATAATTATAAATTCTATAAATATTCAGTATTCATATGAATAATTTAATACTTTTTACAAAACACTAGTAATAATTCAATTTAAATGCAAAGACTAGCCCGTTTTTACAAATTCCCTAAAAAGGAAATATAAGTTTTTTTATTGTTGTAAAAATAATACTTTTGACATGTAGTCATGAATAAAAAAACAAACATATCAGCAAATACAATAGTGCGTACATTAGGTACAATTATTTCTATGTTTTTTATTTCAACACGAATTACCCTTTGGGGTAATTTATAATATGATCTCCGTCCCTTATTGTCTAAACAGACATTTTATTCTCTTAAATATACAATTAATATGAAAGTTCTCAAGTTTGGTGGAACATCAGTAGGTTCAGCCGAAAACATAAATAAAGTCATTTCAATTTTAGATCAACAATCAAAAGAATCAAATATTGCTGTAGTCGTTTCTGCCGTTGGTGGTATCACAGATGTGTTATTAGAAGCTGCAAATTTAGCTTGTGATAAAAATCTGGCCTATAAACAGACTTACGATGCTATTTGGTCTAGACACAATAAAGTAATTGAAGGTCTTTTTGAAGGTTCAAATAATGATGAAAATCTAAAAAAAGATTATGAAGAATTACAGGATGTTATTTCAGATAAATTAAATGATCTAAAAAGCCTTTTAAATGGTATTTATCTCATTAATGAATTGTCGCCAAAAACAAAAGACAAACTTTTAAGTTTTGGTGAAGCACTATCTTCTACCATTATCTATCACACTATAAAATCTAGAAAGATAGACATTCAATTAAAAAATTCGCAAGACCTTATTATTACAGATTCAACATTTAACAATGCGATTGTAAACTTTGACGTTACAAATACTAATATTCAGACATTTTTTAAGTCTAATTCTAGCTCCATTGTATTGTTTCCTGGTTTTGTATCAAAATCTATTAGTGGAGAAATTACAACTTTAGGTCGTGGTGGTTCTGATTATACTGCTGCAATTATTGCAGCTGCTATTGATGCTAAAGAATTACAAATTTGGACAGACGTTAGTGGTATGTACACAACAAATCCTAGGTTAGTAAAACAAGCTTCTCCAATTGTAGAATTGTCTTATCAAGAAGCTGTAGAATTATCTCACTTTGGTGCTAAAGTTTTATATCCACCGACAGTAATGCCAGTGCTTAAAAAGAAAATTCCAATTGTAATTAAAAACACAATGGATCCAGAAGCGGTTGGAACTACAATTTCACATAATGCGCAGTCAAATGGCTCGCCTGTAAAAGGTATTAGTAATATTGAAAACATTGCTTTACTAACCTTGCAAGGCAATGGTATGGTTGGTGTTCCTGGTTTTAGTAAACGTTTGTTTGAAACGTTAGCACAAGAAAAAATCAACATTATATTAATCACACAATCGTCATCAGAACACTCTATTTGTTTTGGAATTTCGTCTAGTGATGCACAACGCGCAAAAGAAGCTATAGATCATGTATTTGAATATGAAATTACACTTCAAAAAATAGATCCTATCATTATAGAAGATGAACTTTCAATTATAGCTGTCATTGGAGATAAAATGAAAAGTCATCAAGGTATTAGCGGAAAAATGTTTAGTACTCTCGGTAAAAACAATGTGAATATTAGAGCGATCGCTCAAGGAGCTTCAGAGCGTAATATTTCTGCAGTGATTCATAGAAATGACGTAAAGAAAGCTTTAAATAGTTTACACGAGCAGTATTTTGAAATTAAAACCAAACAAATCAATTTGTTTATTACAGGTGTTGGTAATGTTGGAGAACGACTTATAGAGCAAATTAAACAACAAAAAGCTTATGTTAAAGAAAACTTTAAAATCAGCTTAAAAATTGCTGGTTTATCTAATTCTAGAACTATGGTTGTAAAAGACGATGGTATCAATTTAATAGATTGGAAAGAACAATTAGAAAATGGAGAAAAATCAAGTCTTCAAGGGTTTTTAGATCATGCTAAGAATTTGAATTTAAGAAATTCAGTCTTTGTAGATATTACAGCGAATGATGCCGTTGCTAACATTTATGGCAATTATCTTAAACACAGTATTTCAGTTGTAGCTTGTAATAAAATTGCCTGTTCAGGAAATATTGAATATTACAATGAATTAAAGCAATTATCAAGACAGTATAATGCATCATTTTTGTTTGAAACCAATGTTGGTGCTGGATTACCTGTTATAGACACATTGAGTCACTTAATTACTTCTGGTGACGAAGTAAACAAAATACAAGCTGTTTTATCAGGAAGCTTAAATTTTATATTCAACAACTTTAATGCTGAAACTACTTTTCATGATGTTGTAAAACAAGCACAAGAAGAAGGTTATACAGAACCAGATCCTAGAATAGATTTAAGCGGCATTGATGTTGCTCGTAAAGTTTTAATTCTGGCAAGAGAAAGTGGTCATGCCATCGAATTATCGGATCTTGAAACTGATAATTTCTTAACAGACGCTGCCATGAAATCAGATACTGTCGATGATTTCTTTCAAACTTTAATTAAGGATGAAGCTTACTATCAAGCTTTATTCAAATCTGCTCAAGACAATAACTGTCAGTTAAAATTTGTTGCTGAGTTTAATGATGGAAAAGCTAAAGTTGGACTTCAAGAAATACCTGAAGGTCATCCGTTTTATAATCTAAAGGGAAAAGATAATATCGTCATGTTTTACACACAACGTTATCCTGAACAACCTATGATTATAAAAGGTGCAGGAGCTGGAGCAGATGTTACGGCTTCAGGTTTATTTGCCGATATCATAAGAATTGCTAATAATTAGATATGAGTAACGAAATCAAAATATTTTCGCCAGCAACAGTAGCTAATGTAGCTTGTGGATTTGATGTACTTGGCTTTTGTTTAGATACTATTGGAGACGAAATGGTCATCAGAAAAACAGAAGAAAAAGGTATTAGAATTACAAAAATTGAAGGTTACGACTTACCGTTTGAAGCTGAAAATAATGTAGCCGGAGTTTCGGCTTTAGCGATGTATAACGCTTTACAACCAGACTGTGGTTTTGAAATAGAAATCTATAAAAAGATTAAACCAGGAAGTGGTATTGGAAGTAGCTCTGCTAGTGCAGCTGGAAGTGTTTTTGGGATGAATGCCTTATTAGGTTATCCATTAAACAAAACAGAATTAACCAATTTTGCCATGAAAGGCGAAGCTTTGGCAAGTAAATGCGAGCATGCAGATAATTTAGCTCCAGCTATTTTTGGTGGATTTACATTGGTAAAAAGTGCCTCGCCTTTACAAATTTTAGAGTTACCTACTCCATTAGATGTATTTGCAACGTTAATTCATCCGCAGATTGAAATTAAAACGTCTGAATCTAGAGCAATTTTACCCAAAGACATTCCGTTAAGCAATGCTATTGCCCAATGGGCAAATGTGGGCAGTTTGGTTCATGCACTTCATACTTCGGATTACGATTTAATAAAAGAGTCATTAATCGATGTGGTAATTGAACCGTACCGAAAACAGTTGATTCCGCATTTTGATGACGTTAAAAAAGCAGCATTAGAAGCTGGAGCTTTGGGTTGTGCTATTTCTGGCTCAGGACCATCTATTTTTATGTTGAGTAAAAGTGAAGCCACAGCAAAAGCTGTAGAAAATGCGATAAGACAAGTCTATTCTACGACAGATATACAATTTGAAACCTATGTTTCTAAAATTAATGTTGAAGGGATTCGGGTTTTGTAATAAAATGACAGAAGACTTAATACTAAAATTATAACACAAAGCTTCACAGAGAAGGCACGAAGATTCACAAAGAATTTTCTCTAACCAGTCTACTTACTTGAAGCTTATAATAATTTAGAATAAAAATATTATGAATTACTATTCTCTAAATAAAAAAGCACCAAACACAACCTTCGCTGACGCAGTAGTCAGAGGACTTGCACCAGATAAAGGTTTATATTTCCCAGAATCAATAACACCATTAGATCCTTCATTTTTTGAAACCATTGAAGATAAATCAAATGCAGAAATTGCTTTTGAAGCCATTAAACAATTCATTCTTCCAGAAATTCCAGAAGACATTTTAAAAACGATTGTTGAAGAAACACTGAACTTCGATTTTCCGGTAGTTGAAATCAATGAAAATATTTCAACGCTTGAGTTGTTTCATGGACCAACCATGGCATTTAAAGATGTTGGCGCACGTTTTATGGCGCGATGTTTAGGGTATTTCAACAAAACCAATACCAACCATGTTACTGTTTTAGTAGCCACTTCTGGTGATACAGGAGGAGCTGTTGCTAATGGTTTTTTAGGTGTTAAAGGAGTAGATGTTGTTATTCTTTATCCTAGTGGAAAAGTGAGTGACATACAAGAAAAGCAATTAACGACACTTGGACAAAACATTACCGCTTTGGAAGTCGATGGCGTTTTTGATGATTGTCAAGATATGGTAAAGCAGGCTTTTATGGATAAAGAGCTAACGGATAAAATGCAATTAACGTCTGCAAATTCAATAAATATTGCACGTTGGCTACCGCAACTCTTTTATTACATGTTTGCTTACAAGCAATTAAAATCGAAACATTCAGACATTGCTTTTTCTGTTCCTAGTGGTAATTTTGGTAATATTTGTGCAGGTATGGTTGCTCAAAAATTAGGCTTACCAATTAAGCATTTCATAGCAGCAAATAATGCAAATGATACCGTTGTGAATTATATGATTTCTCAAACCTACATCCCAAAACCGTCAGTACAAACTATTAGTAACGCTATGGATGTTGGGAATCCAAGTAATTTTATAAGAATTCAAGAATTACATAACAATGATTTTGACGCTTTAAAAGCAAATTTATCTTCATATAGTTATACAGACGAAGAAACAAAAGCTGCCCTTTTAGAATTGTATAATGACTATAGTTATGTTGCAGATCCTCATGGAGCTGTTGGGTATTTAGGTGCCAAAGACTACTTAAAAGAAAATGATGCTCATGTGGTATTTATGGAAACAGCCCATCCAACAAAGTTTTTAGATGTTGTGGAAGACGTTATTAAAGAAAGCGTGGCTTTACCTTCTCAAATAGAAGCTGTAATGGATAAAGAAGGTGTATCTATAAAAATAAATTCTTACAATGAACTGAAAGGTTTCTTATTAAGTTAACACCAAATTCTATCGTATTATCAACTAAATCTAAATTACAAAAAATGAAGTTTCCTATTATATTCAGTATCCTATTGACAAGCTTAGTAGTGTCTTGTAAAAATGACAATCCGAAACTTGTAAAAGAAAAGGAGTCTAAATCTACTACAGAAATAGCACAAGTATTTCAAAACAAAGGTCATGAGATTGTATATAATATGGTTCAAAAAGTTGGAAACTATGATCAATTAAGTAAAAAGAAAGATGTTATTTATACCTACACATACCAAACTCCAGATGGGAAAACAGATACTTCTACAGAGAAATATATTTTTGATGGTGAATTATCTTATGGTGCATATAGCAAACATGAGAGAACATTAGCGAATTTAACAGGATTAATTGAACAAGGTTACGATGGTAAAACGTATTGGTTAAAGCACGAAGGCACTTTTTCAGACAATGAAGCCTATATAAAAAGAGCCGCTTTTAATAGACCTACAAACTTCTATTGGTTTACAATGTTTCAAAAAATGTTAGATCCAGGTTTAAATTATGAATTTATTGAAGAGAAAACCATTGATAATAAAATCTATAATGTTGTAAAAGTAAGTTTTACAAGTAAAGATGATAAACCTACAGACATTTATCAATTATATATCAATAAAGAAACCAACTTAGTCGATCAGTTTTTGTTCACCGTTGCAGATTTTGGAAAAATGGACAACCCATCTCTTATGAAACTTCAGTACGAAAAAATTGATGGTTTATTAATTCCTACAAAGCGTCAGTACAAACGTTCTAACTGGTCTGCTGAAGAGAGTGATTTACCTTGGATAAATGTGAGTTGGACGAACATAAAATTTAATAATAATTTATCTCAAAGCGATTTTGAAAAATAAAATTGAGCTTTAACTCATATTATTTTTAATAGATGTTAGTTTAAAATAATACTCATAAGGGTTTTCTAGAATGCTTAGCTTAAATGTCAAAAACCTTATATACTATATACGTCATAGAACTTTCTAAACGCGTTTATACCGAAAACGCGAAGTTTAGAAATGCAAATCCACAATTTAATGGTGTTTTAGAATGTTTGTATGTTGGCATGACAAGTAAAACTCCAAAAGAACGTTTTCTCCAACACAAAACAGGACATCGTAACAAAAAGGGTCATAAAATATCTTCAAATATTGTTGAGAAATATGGCACCTATTTACGCCCAAGTCTTTTTAATCATATTGATCCTTTTTTTACTAGAGCAGAAGCATTAAAAGCAGAAGCACAAATTACCTTAGAATTGCGACGCGAAGGTTATGCGGTTTGGTCTAATTAGTAATAAAACACTTTTACATTAAACCTTTTGTCTTTTATGGAGTCTAACAAAAAATAATAGAATACATCATTTTGAATTTATTAAAAATAAAGCCACTCAAATCGGCAATACATTTGGTTTTAGTTCTTAGCTTTTTTCTGAGTTGCAACAATACTAAATCAGATAAAACATTACAATCTAATACGACTACGAACGTTAATCAAGACATTCCTGTTTACAATTTTAATCAATTTGAACCCTTAATTTACACGGAATCTGATAAAACCTATCTCATTAATTTTTGGGCAATGTGGTGTGCACCTTGTGTCAAAGAGCTACCATACATTGAGCAATTCGCTGCTCAAAATCCCGAAGTCGAAGTCATTTTAGTAAGCTTAGATTTCCCAAAAGATATTGAAACAAAGCTTAAGCCTTTTTTAAAGAAAAAAAACATAACTCAAAAAGTTGTACTATTGGATGATGCAGATGCTAACGCGTGGATAGATAAAATAGATCCTAACTGGTCTGGTGCAATCCCATTTACAATTATGTTTAACAAAAACGAACGTTTATTTTATGAACGCTCTTTTGAAAATTTAGAAGACATAGAAAACCAAATAAAAAAACTTAATTAAAAAATCATGAAAAGAATCAGTGTCCTAATAGCCATTATTGGTTTATCTGCAAGTGTACTTGTATCTTGTAAAAATGAAGAAAATAAAACAGGAGAACCTTCTGCTGAAAATCAACATAAAGACCATAAAGGTGAACACCCTCCGCATGACGGAGACCGAAAAGGGCCACCACACGGAGGCGATAGAAAAGGACCTCCAAAAGGAGGTGGTAGTCCAGAACAAACTAAAACTTTAGAAGAAATTGGAGGTTATAACATTGGAGATGTTGCTACAGATTTTAATCTTAAGAATGTAGATGGTTCAATGGTTTCTTTAGCTAGTATTGAAAATGCAAAAGGTTATATCGTTACATTTACATGTAATGAGTGTCCCTTTTCAGTATTATATGAAGACCGTTTAATTGCATTAAACAATGAATATGCAACAAAAGGGTATCCTGTAATTGCGATTAACCCTAACAGTCCTGAAAACGAAAAAGAAGGCTATGCAGCAATGCAAAAACGTTCAGAAGACAAAGGATTTACATTTCCTTACTTAGTAGATGAAGGACAAAAAATATATCCACAATATGGTGCTGTAAGAACACCTCACGTTTTCTTATTAGATGCAGATCGTAAAGTACAATATATTGGTACTGTAGATGATAATGCAAAATCACCAGAAGACGTCAAAGTAAACTACGTTAAAGACGCTATTGAGGCTTTAGAAAAAGGTAAAAAACCAAGCCCTAATTTCACAAAAGCTATAGGATGTCCTGTAAAAGCTAGTAAGGCTTAAGGTTCCTTAAAATAACAATTATAAAAAAACAGCATCATTTTGATGCTGTTTTTATTTTTCAACGTCTCCGTATATGAAAAGTAGCAGGTAAAATGTAATTATTTTTCAGATTGTAAACAAAGATAGCAGTTAAGAACCAAACCTTTGGTTTAGCTCTTAACTGCTATTTCTTATATATTGCTGTAGTCAGTATTTTTTATAATCCACTTCCAAAAGTGTTTATTGTGCTGTACAAAAGCCATTCTCCATCTGATTTTCGATAGATATAAGCAATCTTATGATTTGAAATATAACTATTATTTATTCTATGCAATACTAGCACTACATCTCTATTCGTATTAAAAAATGGTTTAGATATTCTGTTTGTACATTCGCAATCTTTACACCATTCCATACTTTGCTGTTTACTATTAAAAACATAATCTTTACTTTCTGAAAGTTCTACATCTATTATATGGTTTACTTCTTTTGCGGTAAATAAACTATCTAAAGCTCCATACTTTTTTTTCCAATATTTAATTGAATTTTCACTCGGAATACTATCTATATAATCTTCGCCTGTAATGCTATCAATAGCGAAAAATGTATAAAACGGTCTATTTTTAGTCCTAAAATCATAGTAATGTTTTAATTCTGATTTCATATTCGTAATATCTATACTTTTCATTGAGCATACCATTGAGTCTTTTTTATACTTAAAATTTTCTATAGATTGCTCAATAATACTGCTTACATCATCTTGTTGTGATGATATTGTCGGAAAGTAAAGTAAAAGTAAAATACAGATACTTTTAATTGCAAGTTTTTTTTCCTTTTGCATTACTAGTGTCATTAAATTTTTCATAAGCTAATAAAGTTTGTGCTTCTAATTGTTCTGTTTCTGTAAGATTATTTGCGTCTGTAAATACTTCATTGCCTTTGAGTCCTCCCAAACCCAAATTTTTGGCATAAGTTAAATCTACTCCATTTATATTTGTATAACTACAATGTGCAACAATTGCCTCGGCTAAATCATCTATAAAAATCGGTGCAAATATTATGGCTCTCTTGCATATAAGCTTCTTTAAAAGAGGTATAGTTTTTCCGTTGTTTAATGATTAGTAATTAAGTTTGTTGGTTAAGCGATATTACCTACAACTAGCTTTAAAGGTATAAATATATTGAGACTAAGAACAAAATTCCCTAATTTTCAATTCCTAATACATTCAGTATTTATTGTTATTTTTATTCAAAAATTATAAATCAAGTCATCATTGAATCATTTCCCAAATATAGCTTTTAAAAGTAGCGAAGGAGCTACAGATATTGAATGTATTTCATTAGACGAATTATTCTCAAGAATTAAAAAAGATCCTAATCACAATCCATATCAGCCGCACCGAATTTCCTTTTTTGCCTTATTGATTGTCACAGAAGGTAAAGGTGAACATCAAATCGATTTAAAGACTTACAACATCCAAAAAGGCTCTGTACTTAAAATTGCGAAAGGTCAGGTTCATGCTTTTCAAGATCATTTTCAATACGATGGGTATCTAGTGGTATTTACAGAGGATTTTATTTTAAAATATTTCTCAAAATCTTCGGTCGGATTTATTTCGCATTTATACAACTATCATATCTCAGATCCATTAGTTGAAAACAGCACTTTAACCGACTTTTTTTTAGCACGGATAACTGAAGAAATTCAAAGCAAATACACTTACGCCCAAAAGGAAATAATTGCTAAAATATTAGAGCTATTTTTATTAAAATTAGAGCGTGAAGCTCATAAAGTCTCAGATGAAACGTTCAATAAAACACACCAAAGTGTTTTTATCAATTTCAAGAATTTGGTAGAAGAACATTATATAAAAACACGGAACGTCAAAGATTACGCTCAACTACTAAATATATCTACAAAACATCTCAACACCATAGTTAGAGCAACCACATTAAATACAGCAAAGCATTTTATTGACAACTACGTCATCTTAGAAATTAAGCGTGTAATCTTTAGTAGTACTATAAGTCTTAAAGAAGTCGCTTATCAAAATGGTTTTGATGAAGTCACTAATTTCACCAAGTTTTTCAAAAAACATACAGGTCTCTCGCCTAAGGAATTTAAATCTACACTTTAGATTTAGGTTTCACATTTACCATTTTTAACAGATCATTTACCTTTTGCCACTTTAGTACTTTTCAGAACTTTGTAATAAATAAATATTATGAGCGACATTGCAAAATGCCCTACATGTGGCAGTTATTCTAAAATAAAAGAAAAAGAAGGAGAAACCACCTATCAAGCAGTACAAGATGAAGAGGCTTTAAAAAAAGTTGGCCAAATGAAGAAAGCGCTTGAAAAGTTTAAAACAAAAGCAGAACAACTTGAAAAAGAGTTAGAGGCTTTAAAATCTAAACATTCATAAACCATTAATTATGAAAATTGCAGTAACATCAGCAAGCGGACATTTAGGATCTGCCATTGTAAAAGCACTTTTAAAAGCCACTAAAAAAGAAAATGTTATAGCCATAGCAAGAACCACAGAAAAAGCAGAACACTTAGGTGTAGAAGTCAGAAAAGGAGATTACAACAGTCGTGAAGATTTCATTGCCGCTTTAAAAGGAATAGACACTGTATTGTTAGTTTCTGGTATGGATGATCCACAGAAAAGATTACAACAACACCGAAATGTCATTGAAGCAGCCAAACAAAACGGCGTTCAAAAAATAGTCTATACGAGTATTGTAGGTGCTGAAGAAAACAATGCTTTTAGTCCTGTGGTGCAAAGTAATCGTCAGACGGAAGAAGACATCCGTAATTCCGGTTTACAATGGGGTATTGGTAGAAATGGTATTTATATTGAACCTGATTTAGAATATTTAGATACCTATATAAAAGACGGTGAGATAAGAAATTGTGCAGATCAAGGAAAATGTACTTATACGAGTCGTGAAGAATTGGGACTTGCCTATGCTAAAATGTTATTAGAAGAAAAACATAATGGTAACATCTATAATTTAGTAGGTGAAGCGATTACGCAAAAGCAACTTGCAGACTTTATTAATCAGGTTTACGGCACAAAATTAGTCTATAATGCTGTTTCTGTAGAAGCTTATAAAGCCGATAGAATAGCTGAGCTTGGTGAGTTTCTAGGAACTATTATAGCAGGAATTTACGAAGGCATTAAAAATGGTGCCAATGATGTGCCTTCTGATTATGAAAAAGCTACTGGTAGAGCACATAAACCGGCATTAAAACTAATAGAGGCTTACCATCAAAATCACGTTCAAAACTAAATTTAAGACCATTGAGCATTTTAGAAAATATATTAAAAACGGTAGTCTTAGAGGAAGCTACTATTATAGAAAAGGTTACACTTTCTAAGAGTGCTTTTAGAATTCGTCTTCAAGGAGACAGCATTCGTAAAGCAACGTTCACACCTGGTGCGTTCTTAAGAATGGCTGTAGGTATTGGCAAAGAAGAACTGTCAATGAAAGACAAAATAAGAAGCTATAGCATTTGGGATATTGATAAAGAAAAAGGCACATTAGATTTAGCAATTGCTACTCATAGTAATGGTGTAGGCTCGAAATGGACAAAAGATTGTAAAGAAGACGATATCGTTTATTACAAATGGAAGAAAGGTAATTTTACTGCAGATGATTCAGCCGATAGCTATATTATGATAGGAGACCTTTCTGCCCTTTCTCATTTATACATGATTAACCGAAATATTGGCAAGGATAAGCAAATAGTTAGTGTTATCTATAATTCTGATAAAAGCGATTTCTTTTCTGATATTGATGGACGCTTTCCTTTTAACTTTTATGAATTACCTGAAAATCCATACCATGAAATCATTGTTCAATTAAAAGAAATTATTCCTACTTTAAAGGGCAAAACGATAGCTTATATTGCTGGCGATAGCAGAACATGTATCGCTTTAAATCATTTTTTCAGGAAAGAATTGCATTGGGACACCAAACGAATAAAAACAAAACCTTTTTGGAACCCTGAAAAAAAGGGACTAGAATAATTTCTCATAAAAAGAAATTTAAAACAACCCCTAGATTATTATAGTAACAAAAAAACAGCACCTTAAAAGATGCTGTTTTTGTTTTTTATATAGATTTCTGTTTTCGCAGGAATTTAGTTATCTTGAATAATTAGGCGACTCATTAGTAATCGTTACATCATGAGGGTGACTTTCATTAATCCCTGAACTTGTGATTTTCACAAAGCGTCCCGTTTCTTTCAACGTCTCGATATCTTTAGCACCACAATACCCCATTCCAGCTCTAAGTCCACCAATAAACTGGTGAATACTTTCTACCAACTCACCTTTATATGGCACACGACCAACAATACCTTCTGGTACTAATTTCTTAATATCATCTTCAACATCTTGAAAATAACGATCCTTACTTCCTTGTTTCATGGCTTCAACAGAACCCATCCCTCTGTAAGATTTGAATTTTCTTCCTTCGTAGATAATCGTATCACCAGGACTTTCTTTTGTTCCTGCTAAAAGCGAACCTAGCATTACCGTATCTGCACCAGCTGCAATCGCTTTAGGAATATCACCTGTATAACGAATTCCACCATCTGCAATAACTGGCACTCCAGAGCCTTTAATAGCTGCAGCGACTTCTAAAACCGCAGAAAACTGAGGAAAACCAACTCCTGCCACTACTCTAGTTGTACAAATTGAACCTGGTCCAATCCCTACTTTTACAGCATCTGCTCCAGCTTCTACTAAATATTTAGCAGCAGCACCTGTTGCTATATTTCCAACAATAACGTCAAGCTTTGGGAACTTCTTTTTTATGTCTTTCAATACCATCACCACACCTTTGGTGTGTCCATGAGCCGTATCTATAATTACAGCATCTACACCTGCTTTTACTAAAGCAGAAGCACGTTCTACAGCGTCTGCAGTAACTCCAATAGCTGCAGCAACTCTTAATCTACCAAAAGAATCTTTATTCGCATTTGGTTTTTGAGTTACTTTAGTAATATCTCTAAAAGTAATAAGTCCTTTTAGATTAAAATTATCATCAACAATCAATAATTTTTCAATCTTGTTTTGTTGTAAAATTTGTTCTGCATCTTTTAAAGATGTACCAACAGCAGCAGTTACCAAATTTTCTTTGGTCATTACTTCAATAATTGGTTTTGTTCCTTCATGTTCAAAACGTAGATCTCTATTAGTAACAATTCCTTTTAATTTTCCATCTTCATTTACAATAGGAATTCCTCCAATACTATGCTCAGCCATATTTGATTTTGCATCAAAAACAGTTGCCGTCATTGGTAAGGTGACAGGATCGATAATCATTCCGCTTTCTGCACGTTTTACACGCCTTACCTTATCGGCTTGCTGTGCAATAGTCATGTTTTTATGTAACACTCCTATTCCACCTTCTTGTGCCATAGCAATTGCCATTTTACTTTCCGTAACCGTATCCATAGCTGCTGAAATAACAGGAATGTTAATGGTAATGTTTCGTGTGAATTTTGTTTTGATACTAACTTCTCTAGGAAGTATTTCTGAATATGCTGGAACTAAGAGTACGTCATCGTAAGTAAGACCTTCTCCAACAATTTTATTTTCGTGTGCTGTCATGGCAATTAAGATATAATTGCGAACAAATCTACGCATTTTTTTTGCATTATTCACCTTTTGAGAAAATGATAATTAGCTATGTATTAAATTTTGTTAATGGTTAAAAACCAGTTAAAATATTCACATATTCATAAATATCAATTTCTTATTTGAATTTAGTCTAAATAAGTTTTGTTGTGTCAATCATAAAAAATAATTTTGTCTTTTAATTAACAATCATATAACCATAATGAAAAAAATTTCAATTCTATTACTAGCAGTATCACTTGTATTAGCTTGTTCAAGTGATGACGACAACAATAACAACGGTAACAATACTGATGTTACAAAAGCAGAAGTGATTTCTAATTATGCTGATATTGTATATCAATCTTATTTAGATAGTTATAACTCAGCTGTAACTATGCAAAACGCAATTAACAATTTTGTTACCAACCCAAGTGAAGCTGGTCTTACATCTGCAAAAACGTCTTGGTTGGCTGCAAGAGAGTTTTATGGACAAACAGAAGCTTACAGAGAAACTAATGGCCCAATTGATACAGAATCTGATTCTTGGTCCTTAGGTACGGAAGGACAAATGAATGCATGGCCAATTGACGAAAGTTACATTGATTATGTAGCATCTGGTACTGAAAATTATGCTGGTACTTATGGAAGTATCATTAGTGATACTAGTGTAACCATTGATGAAGCTACAATTGCAGGATTAAATGAAGGTGAAGATGACAAATCTATTAGTACAGGATGGCACGCTATTGAATTTTTACTTTGGGGACAAGACAATACTGTACCTGCAGATGATTTACCTGGTCAACGTAGTTATACAGACTATACTACTGCTGATGATGCAACGAGAAGAGGTTTATATTTAACTGTTTCTACTGACTTATTAGTTAGTGATTTATTAGATTTAGTTAATACTTGGGCTGTTGGTGGAGCATATAGAACTGTATTTGAAAACTTAGATACAGATACGGCTTTACAACAAGCTATTAATGGTGCTTTCTTTATTGCTGGTGATGAATTAAGCTCTGAGCGTATGATTGCACCTGTAGATTCTACAGATGGAATTAATGGACTAGGACAAGAAGATGAACATTCTTGTTTTTCTGACAACACTAACAGAGATGTATTTGCAAATGCACAAGGTGTAATAAATGTTATCTACGGTTCTTACGGATCTATTGAAGGGGCTTCTTTTTACGATTTAGTAAACCAAGAAGACGCTGCACAAGCATTAGCTTTACAAGTTGCTGCCACTGATGCAATGACTAAAGTTAATATTGTTGGTAACAATGCGCAGCCTTTTGATTATTTAATTACTCAAGAAACTTCTGATGATCTTTCTGGTCCTGTAATGCAAGCTGTAGAAGCCTTATTTACATTAGCAGATGAAATTAGTGCATCAGCATCTGTTATAGGTATTAACCTTAACTAAATAATTTAATATTAAATTTTAGTAAACATAGATAAATCCCGAACTTTGCGTTTTGGGATTTATCTATTTAAAACATTTTAGACCTTGTTAAAAAGAAAAACAAATTTCATTTTTTTAATGATCTTAACTATTGGATTTACATCTTGTAAATCTGATGATGACAATTACACTTCTGTTGAAAATCTATACGAAGAAGGTGAAGAGTATTTAACAGGTTCTTTAGGTGTTAATAGTACTAGTGGTAATGCTTTTGGTTTTGAAATTGACGGTTTATCGTTTACAGAAATTGGTCAATTTTCTACAGGAAATTCTTTGTTCAATCAAAATTGGGTGTCTTCACCTGCTTCGACTACAGGAAGAGATGGTTTAGGACCTACGTTTAATGCTAGAGCTTGTGCAGGATGCCATTTTAAAGATGGTCGCGGTGGACCATTAGTTAATGGACAAGATTCTGATGGTTTTTTAATGCGAATTAGTTTACCTGGACAAGATAGCTTTGGTAATAACAATCCTGTTGCAAATTACGGCACGCAACTTCAAGATAGAGCTAATAACGATATTCCGTATGAAGCCAAAGTAAATGTTACTTATGAGTATATAAATGGTGAATATGCAGATGGAACGTCTTACCAACTACAAAAACCAATTTATTCATTTTCTGATGAACAATTTGGAAGTTTGGTAGGTGTAGAAATGTCACCTAGAGTAGCACAACAAACCATAGGTTTAGGATTAGTAAGTGCACTACCAGATAGTGAAATTTTACAATTTGCAGATGAGTTTGATATTAATGATGATGGTATTTCTGGACGACCAAATTACGTTTACGATGTTGAAGAGCTTACTGATAAAATCGGAAAATATGGTTGGAAAGCTAATATGCCTACTCTAAAGCAACAAATAGCTGGAGCTTTAAGTGGAGATATGGGCTTAACGACATCGCTTTTTCCAGAAACTAATTGTCCGTCACCACAACAAGATTGTATTGACGCTCCTAATGGTGGAGAACCAGAAGTTACAGATACTCAATTAGATCGTATTTTATTTTATCAATCTAATTTAGCAGTTCCCAATAGACGAAATTTCACAGAAGAATCTGTGTTAAAAGGAAAAGCTCTTTTTAGTGAATTAAATTGTATTGGCTGCCATGCCATTAATCAAACTACAGGACCTTCAGAAGTAAGTTCACTTTTAGAAAATGTAACTATAAAACCTTATTCTGATTTTCTACTGCATGATATGGGAGATGATTTGGCTGACAACAGACCAGATTTTGATGCCAATGGCAACGAATGGCGTACGCAACCACTTTGGGGAATTGGTCTTATTTCTACAGTTAATAATCATACGTTTTTCTTGCATGATGGACGTGCTCGCAATATTGAAGAAGCCATACTTTGGCATGGTGGAGAAGCTGAAACTATTAAAACAGCCTTTAAAAATTTATCAGAAGAGGAACGTGAAAACGTTATTGATTTTGTAAACTCATTATAAGAAATTATGAAAAAAACAGCATTATTTTTAACCATTGCATTACTTCTATTTGTTAATTGTAACAGTAATGACGATTCTAATAACGGATTTAAAATTAAAACGTTATTAACTGATTTAACTAATCAACAAATAATACCTTCCATAGATACGTTTGCTAATTCTAGCATTACGTTTGAGCTGGCTGTAAATAACTATTTAAATAATACTACAACTGCTAATTTAGAAACTGCAAAAGCACAATGGCAAGTTGCGGCTATTGCTTATGAAAAAACTTATGTACACCATATTGGTAGTGCTAGAGATCAATTTATACACACATCCATCTATAATTGGCCAACTGTAGAAGGAGCTATTGAATTTTTTATCTCTGATAACGACACTATTGATGAAAATTTTATGTCAACAATTAGTTCTCAAGCAAAATCGTTAGCAGCTTTAGAATATTTATTGTTTGCTGAAGATGCATCAACTACTAATCAAAGCTTTTTAGATTCTGAAAAACGACGAAATTATTTAAGATTATCTTCGGCTTACTTAACATCTAGAGCTGAAAGACTTAAAGAAATATGGTCTACTTCTGGAGACGATTTTGCGACTTCATTTAGCAATAATGATGATTCTGGAATTCAAGGTTCATTTAATCAATATTACAATGGTATTCATAATGCATTAGATGTTACTAAAACTACAAAGGTTGGTAAACCTGCTGGTTTAGAAAATTCTCAAGTTATTAATTCTGAATTAACACAAGCCTATTATAGTGGTACTTCTAAAGCACTTGTGCTAGCAAGTATTGAAAGTGTAGAGACTGCTTATTTTAACCCAAGTGGATTAGGGTTGGATGATTACGTGTTTTCTATTACTAATACAACAGACTTAAATGACGCTATACAAAACAAGATAAATGAAATTTATGCAGCTCTTAATGCTATAACCACACCTTTAAGCGAAGCTGTAGTCCAAAACCATAGCCAAGTAGAAGACTTACATTCTAAACTAGAAGATTTACGTATTTTATTTGCTGTTGATGTAAGAAGTATTTTATCTATTGTAATTACTACAACAGATACTGATGGAGATTAAACTTAAAGTTTTGGGCAACGCTTACAGTTAGTCTTTCCCTTTTTCTTAAACTTTTTACAGCATTTTTTCTTGGTATCACTACCACATGACATCATACATGGTAAAATGATTAATACATTTTGAGAATCAATAATAGCCGTGTTCATTATTCTTATCTGTTCTAAATAAAAACAAATTTACAAAAAAAAAGACTCCTTAATAAGGAGTCTTTTAAATATTAACACTATTTATTATTCATTACTTTGCTTAGCAGCTATAACATTTATATCTCGATCAAATAAATAATGACCAGATTTATCATTACCAATAATGTTTAATTTATCCAATAAAGTTCTTGCCATTGCTTCTTCTTCTAACTGCTCTGTAACATACCATTGCATAAAATTATGAACGTTATAATCTTTGTTTTGTAAACACTCATAAATAACATGACTAATCTGTTCTGTAACATATATCTCGCTATTTAAAAACTTCTCAAAAAGTTCATTAAGCGATTCAAAATCATGTTTAGGTTCTTCTAACGCTGGTATAAGCACTTTACCACTTCTCTCATTTACAAATTTTACAAGCTTAGTCATGTGAAGACGTTCTTCTTCTGATTGACTGTAAAAAAAATCTGCAACACCGTTGTAACCTTGAGCGTCTGCCCAAGATGCCATGGCTAAATATTGGATTGAAGCTTGAGCTTCATATTTTATTTGATTATTTAATAATTGTTCTATTGATGAATTCATAATTTAATTTTTTTATAAAGGTAATAAAGTTTAAATGCTTATTTAAATCCTCTAATTAAATATATAAGCACTCTAAACTATTAGTTACCATTAAATACTTGAATTATTATTTAGAATGGTTTTAAATTATTAAATTTGATTTCAATTTTAGATAAAATGATTTCCTATAAAACCTCTAATATGGACGCTTTTCAGATTATTAATCCTGATGCCAGAGTATTCATTCAAACTTCAGATATATCTCAAAACAAATCAAACAAATTATGCATCCAGATGGTTAGAAATTTCTGTCTTATAAAGCTTTTGAAAACAAAAAAAGACTAGTGCAATGAACGATATATATAAACTTTATCATAACGATTTTGGAATTGCATTTAAATGGAAAAATAGTCCTATCAAAAACACGAAAAAAATTCAAATCGTATTTGGAAATACAGGATTAAACCTTACAAACAGACAGCTAACAAGATTATTAAAATATATAACTAAAATATTGGACAATCTGGAATTATGCGAAGAATGCAAATCAGACAATTCAATTAAAGCTATACTACTTGAAACACCTTCTGGAATGGTAAGTTTTGCGATGAGTTATATTGAAATTAATCAAATGGTAGATTTATTAAAAGGTACCATTTTTCAGATTGAAATGGATATTTTACTAAAAAAGAATAAGTTGAATTAATTAAAATATTTTTAAAACAATTTAAAAAATAAAGATACAATATATATAGTGCTAGTGTTAGCTGTAACGATATCAATAGTTTTTACAAATATATCTTTTACAATCGTTACATAGCCTCTACTATCCTTTAACTAAAGTTTAATTTCTAAAGTTGTATACCAATTTCTTGGTGGTGATGGCAAAATCCCTGGTCCAGGATATCCTGTTGCTCTTCGTGTAAAATAAGTATTATCTAAAACGTTATTGATTCCTGTTTCTAATTTAAATTGTTTGTATTGATAGGATAACGAAAGGTCTAAAATATCATAAGAAGGAATTAAACCAATGATTCCAGAGCTACCTAAAGGATCACTACTAGAATTGGGTGCATCAGAAAATTGCTCAGACAAATATGTATACTGAATACTTGCTTGTAAATTCTCATAAGCAAAACGTAAACCTGTTTTTATGTTTAATTGTGGTACAAATTCAACTTGATTACCTTCAATCCCTGATTCGTCAGATTGTACGTATTCTGAATGAATGACAGACGTATTTATAAAATAGTTGAATCTATATTTACTATCGTTTATAAAAAGTTTGTTGAGATCAAAATCTATTAAAGATTCTAAGCCAACAATAAAAGCATCACCAATATTGTCTCTTACTTTTCTAACACTATTATCATTTTGCACTTCTAACGTAATCCCAATTCTATCATTATAGAACAGACTAAAAGCACTAATATCAAACGAAATTGCCTCTTTTAAAGTTCCTCTAAAACCAAAATCACCAGTTAAACCTGTTTCATCAACTAAAGGTCTTACACTAAAATTTGGATTCACTAAGTTAATATCAGAGAATGTTACAGATCTATAATTTTGAGAAGCGTTAGCATAAAATTCTAAATTATCATTGGGTTTATAACTTGTACCCAATCCAAACAATACAAAAGAACGTTCGTTTAACTCATCTGAAAATTCTGTTTCATTTAATATCACATTTCCAGCTCCATCTAAATTAATACGTTTAGAAAACCCATCACTTTCAGTTTTTATATATTCTAACCTAAATCCTGGTGTTATTGACCATTTATCGTTTAAATAAAATATGTTTTCTCCAAAAATAGCAACGTTAAGGTTTGGATTACTAAAGTTAGATTGATTTCCATAATTAGGGAAGTCATCTGTCTGTAATTCAAAATCTGGTCCAATACCATCACTTCCTGGACCTTGAATAGATGTATTATCTGCTTTATAGAATTTAGTACCTATTAAACCTGTTGCATCCTTACCAAATAACTTGTACTTATTAAGTAACCTCGCTTCAAAACCAAAATTATTATACTCACCAATTATTAAATCACGCTCTGCAAAATTATCTGGTATATCCTGACGATTTGTTCTAAACCCTAAAGCATTACGTTCTGCGTTTAGTCCAAAGAAATTAAATGTAAAGTTAGTTTTCTCAGAAAATTTATGCGCTAGTTTAAAATTATAAAGCAACCAATCTACTTGGAACCAATTTCGTAATCTGTTACTTTGAAAAGCATCTTCATTAAACATAGCATCACTTAAACCACCTGCTTGCTGTGCTAAATAACGCAGATATGTTAACTCGCCTGTAAGTTTAGTTTTATCGGATAATTGGTAGCCCAAATGGATAAACGCATTTTTAGATTCGAATTCTGAGTTTGGTCTAAATCCATCTCCTTTTTTATAATTGAAATAGGTGTAATAACTAAACTTATCTTTGGTACCACTTAAGCTTGTAAAGTTGGTATATAGTCCATTACTTCCTAATGTATTTCTGGTTAAGAACTCAATAGGTTTATTAGGATTAGGCGATTTTATTTTAAAATTAATAAGCCCTCCAAATTGTGTTCCATACTGTAAAGATGCTGCTCCACGCACCACTTGTATTTGCTCTAAAGCTTCTGATGCTGGTGTGTAATAACTCTCAGGATATCCTAAAACATCTGCACTAATATCGTAACCGTTTTGCCTTGTATTAAAATTAGACGTTCTATTTGGATCTAAGCCTCTACCACCAATATTTAATTGCAAACCTGCATCATCATTCTGAAAAATATTTAAACCTGCCACCTGACTAAAAATCTGTCTAGCATTATTAGATGCTAAATTTGCCATAGACTGATCTACAAGAATAACCTCCGTTTTTTTACCTGCGTAAATAGCGGTTTCTTCTACATCTTTTAATCTGCTTAATTCAAATACTTTAGATTTTCTTGCTGTAATTTCTACAGCTGATAATTGTTCTCCTAAAGCTTCAAGTTGTTGATTAATTGTTGTGTCTGTAGCTATTGTCAATTGAATTTCTGCCACTTGAAATTCATAAGAGAAAAAAACCAATGTTATCGTCTTCTTATTTGTTGTAAACTCATAATAACCATCAGTGTTTGTCTTAGCTAATACACCAGACGATTTTTCAAATATTTCTACGTTAGCTAATGTCTTATTTGATGCTTTATCTGTAACAACTCCTGATACTTTATTCTGAGCTAAAACAGTAGTCATTGCAATAAATAAAACGAGTAATGTGTTATAAACCTTTAATTTCATCATTGAATGGTAATATCCATTTTTTATGGTTAAACGATTCTTTTTCATTGTATAAATCTATTTTAGGGTCAATATAGGGTTGACTCATTCTTCCGTTTAGAGCGGCAAAACATTCTACAAAAACTTGAACATTCTCATGGCCTTGACTTTTAAAATGATCACCTAAATAATGTGCATATTCTAAAATAAAATCAGGCTGAAAACTCATTTGTTTTTCCTGAAATGGTGTTAAAAAATCGAGATTATTCACATAGAAAAAATCATTAGTCTCGCTATTTACAATTTTAAAATTAGCATAACCTGCTTTTTCCATTAGCATCACTCTCCAAGAAAATCGATAGCCTTCTTCTGTCCAAAATAATTCGTTTGGATACAATAAATAGCGCCAAGGCATTGCCAATTGTAAAGTAAAAAACACAACGAGAATTGGAATACTAATTTTTCGATTAGAATAGTTATAAACTTGAGTATTGAGTTCTGTTGCTTTTAATTTTAGAAGACTAATTCCCTTTCTAAAAACGTTCAATATTTTTTCGTGAATATTGGCATCAAAAAATATTAAAGTTGACACAATCATTATATACGGAAACATACCTATAGGGAATAATATTCTAGTAAACACATGAAATATTATAACTATGATAAAGGCAACTGTTCTCGTTTTTTTATACAATAATAAAAAAGGAATTGCTAAATCGTATAACATACCAGACCAACTCATGGCAAAATGAAACCATTCCTTATGCATTAAAGTTTCTCCAATAATTGGAATATCGTATTTAGATGGTAACCAGATTTTTAATGGCATTGCTTTAAACAACCAATCGCTATTTAATTTGGCCAAGCCAGCATAAAAATAGACCATACCAAGTAATAGTTTTATACTATCTATAGTCCATTTTGGTATTTGCTTATATTGTGTTTTTTTGATGAATGCATCCAAAGAAAAGTAGGCATTAGCTGGTAAAAAACACATTAAAAAGCTCAATACACTTATAAAATAGTAGTGATTAAGATAGGTGGTTTTATCCATCAATTCTATATAAGTAAAACTCAGAAAAAATGTAATAACGGCAATTCTGTATTTAAAACCAATGAGCACAAAGAGTGCTGCCAAACCAGCTATTGCAAACAATAGATAGGTATAATTCCCTATTGGTTTTATCCACTCAAAACCATAATAAGAAAACTGAAATTTTGGTTGTAAATAGAGCTTATCTATCCAACCCAATGACCAAAACCTAATGATACTAGCTAACATCATAGCACCAAAACCTATTCTAAAAACAGCTAAAGGTGCTGCGCTAGTTGTACGGTTTAAATATGATTTTAGTTTTGTTTGCATTTAATATGTAATACAAAAAGAGGTTGCCATTAGACAACCTCTTTTATTTCATTTTTATGATAAATTAGTCACCATCACCATCTACATAATCAATCACAAAATTTAAAGCTTGTTTCATGTCTACTTTTAATTTCGGAATTGCAGCTTGTATGATATCATAGGCAGCCGTCATTTGTGCATTATTGTCTATTGTTTGTTGGTAAAAGTTTTCATTTAAACCATTAATAGCATTTTTGGCAGCTGTAAATTGATTATTAATTTCTATGACTAAATCTGCTCTATCTAAAAACTCTAAATATGTATTTAGAGAAGAACCTGTAGTTGTGCTTGCATAACCAACACCATTGAATAAATTTTCTATTCCTATTAAAGCTTCTAAGGCCAATTCTTTAGAAACATCTTTTTTATAAAATGCTTCAACAGTTTCAGGAAGTGATCCTCCATTTGAAAAAACACCTGCAGGAATTCCTACTTTTTGTGCTCTAAAATCTTTTTCATAAGAATAGATTAAATCATTAGCTAATTTATTGAAAGAACCATTAACACCACTATCTGTGTTGTCTATAAATGTATCTCTGTAACCAGATTCCCAACTATTAACTATGGCATCATTTAAGGTTATCATTTGTGTAATAACATCTGTTAAATATGTTGTGTAGCCATTAGAGTCACTATTAGTAATAAACTTATCTATTGGTAATGCATCTCCTGTTGCGACACCATGTATTAAGAAGTCTAAAGCAGGAAAACCTTGTGCATCATGGTAATTTGCTGTATTTAGATCATAATTTCCTGTATTAGCTCCATTTTCAATATCAGCTACAGTAACCGGATAAATATTAAAGAAACTTACAAAACCACGCTCACCTCCTCCAAGATTATCTGCTTCACCTAAATTATATATTTGAACATGTTGCCAAACTTTATAGGCATCTAACCAAGCATCACTTAACAATTCTAAATTTGTAACAGATTTATTAGTAACAAAACTCTCGTTAGCCGCATCTAAAGCAGATAATTTAGTTTGTAAATCCTGAAATGCTGGTACAATAAGATTATCAGCTACGTTGGTTAGTAACTCTGTTCTATTAAAGCCATCATTAGTGCCTGATCCATTGGAATCATCTGTAGAACTACATGCAATAACCACCATTGCTATTGTAAAGAGAATAAATACTTTTTTTAACATAATTATTAATTTTCGGGTGCAAAGATAAATAAGCATAAGCTTTCATCCTAATGAAAGCTTATGCTATACTATTTCTACTTTAAAATATTAATTTGCTGCTTCATCAACAGTAAAATTAAAACGTGATGCTATATCTTCTGATATCTCATCTAATGTTTCTGTTGTTACATCCCAAAACCCATTACCTGCGGTTAACTGAGACATAAATGTATCAACTTCAGACTTTGACAAATATGGACTATCCGTTCCTGGCTGACGTGTAAACTGTAAACTGTAAACAAAACCTAAACCTTCAGATAAATCATGAAACGCAGATGCATAATCAGATCCTAAACCTGCTTTACCTCCTTGTAAATAATGTACAGCTCTAACACCAATAACCATTGATACTTTTTCTTTAATGATATTAGCTTGTTGATCTCTAATAGTGTAATTTTTAGCTACAATTGCCGCTCTTCCTAATTTAAAAGCATTGTAAATATCTTCAGCAATACCAGCAAAATCCTCATCACCTTCTACACGAGATAAATATTTATTTAAAAAGCTATCTGCATCTAACTGTGGAGCTAAAGCATCATCAGTTCCATATAAATAACCAAATGCTTCATCCCATTTATGTTCCATTGATGTATAGTTACTAGAACCGTCCAACACATCATTATCATTATTACTAATATTATCACCAGCATCTAAAACCGCAGGACTTAAATAATTGTTTAGTATCTGATCTGACATTAAACCTCCAATTAATCCTTTAGCTATAACTTGGTTATATTCTATACCTTTTGCACTCACATAACGCGTAGAACCGCCACCTGCTTGTTGAATTTTACCTGCAGTACCAGCAACAGCATCAATATCCCAATTAGGAAATACTTCACTAACTTGACTAGCGATCCAAGTATCAAATTGTGCTTTTATAGCTATTGCATCTGTTGTGTTAGCAGAAAAATAATCTGTTGAAGCTGCTGTTTTACTTCTTATATCTTTACCTGACTCATTTAATTCTGAAGTAGAGAAATAATTACCGGTATTTGTAAAAAGTCCATCTAATTCTACTTCTGATTTTGTATTATCACTAAGAGACGATACAAATTCTTCACCCATTTCTATACGTGTGGTCTGTCCGCCATAACTCACGGTTGTGTTACCATTTCTTTCAAATTGATAGGTTGCTGGTGTTTCAATTTGTGATTCTCCATTTCCACCATTATCATCATCACTTTCACATGATGTGAATAAGGCTCCTATAACAAATAAACTTAACGCAATTCTTTTCATTTTAATTTTTTTTAAGCCTTTATTTAGACTAATTACAAATAGATTTAGATTGAAGCCACAAATTTAAGTTAGATTTTAGATTTTACAAACTTTATTTAGATTAAATTTAAATAAAGTTTCAATGATTTGATATGGGATTAAAAATAGTTTTATAATTTAAGCTGAATAATGTCCCTTTTATTAAATCCTCCAAAGCTTTTAATTCCTGGAACATAAAGTAAAATTCTTTATCCTTTTTAATAGGAAAGACCACAGTAATAACGTTCTTTTTGGCTATTCTACTATTACTCGATAAGGTTTTTAAAGCGTTCTTTATTGTGTGATAACAAATAACTAACTCTTCATTGGTAAACTCAAAAACACACTTATTAAATACCAACTGTACTTTATTTGTAGGAATTAATGTTCCTCGCTTTAAGAAAAAAGTAATTCCTAAATAATTGCCATAAATTAATCTAATATCCTCCATCTTAATTTAAGATTAGATGATAATCAATATCATCTACACTCAGAAATTTTATAAAATTACTCTCTTCATAATCATTGAAGCTTAACAACGTTTTTAGTTCTTTTAGCTCTTGCCTACTAAACATAATAACCAAGTTTTCTTGTGTAGAAGGCAGTGGTATTTTTCTCCTTACCGTTGCATTTTCATACTTATCTTCCCAATATTCAATGTCTATATCTTCCATATAAACTTTTAGACGTTCTAACTCGTCATAATTAAGAACAAAAAATAAATTATTGAATGCTAAATGAAACAGTTCACAGTCTTCACAAAACAATAACTCACCACTATTAACTTTAGATAATACTTTTACACTTTTGCACATATATTGTTTCTTTAATAACAATCCATTTTAATTTGCCCGTTACTTTCAAACGCACTTAATGGTTTGTTGAGTTGTTTTGTGGTAATATTATTTAAGACTTCTAAAACACGATTCTGCATGGCTATAGCCCCACAAATCATGACTACTCCATTTTGCTGTAAGTGCTTTGCAATAAATTCTTTATTTTGAATTAAAAGATCTTGGACGTAAATTTTCTCTGCTTGTTCTTGAGAAAATGCTGTTTGCAATTGGTTTAGTTTATCTTGCTTTTTTGCCTCTTCTAATAAACCAGCATACAACTTTAAAGATGCCTTGGTTCGTCCTCCCCAAAACAAGTGTATATTTTTCTGTTTTTTATTGTCGTTAATCATCCCAAGAAATGGCGCAATACCGGTTCCGTTGGCTATTAAAATGACGTCTTTTGTTTTAGCAGGTAAGTGAAAATCTTTATTTTCACTTATCGTTGCTGTAATAGTATCAGCGTTATTTAATGTACTTAAATAGGTAGAACACAGTCCTTTTTCATGTTTTTTAATACTTAAAAGAATATCTCCTTCTACTTTGGCAATTGAATATTCTCTGGCAGCTTCATCTTCATTAGGCTTAAATGCTAATAAATCACCCGACTGAAATTTAATCTTCTTTAATGGCCTTAACTGCAACAAGAAAGTATCATCTATATTTAACTCCGTTCGTTTTACCACTTTAAACGTTCGTGTATATTTTGAATTTAATTTCTCCGTTGGTTGTGTGATAATTAGATCTTGATTAGAAACGGTATTCCATTGTAAAACCCAATTTCTTAATGCTTCAAAAGATTGATTATTGATTTTTATTAATTCTAATTTTCGATTAAAATTTGGATGCACATTTAGCAGCTCATCAACTGCTTCTGCGTATTTACAATATTCAGGATATAATAAAGAACCAAAACCTACTACTGAATAATTTAGCTTAGAATTTTCAATTGTTCCCAATAACTTTTCAAATTTAGTTGCATTTATTGGTGCATCTCCTTCTCCGTAAGTTGCTGTAAAAATGATGAGTTCTTTTGCTTTATGATATGTTGTATATTGATTTAATTCGGTGATATAAGCTTTCTTTCCTCCCGCTAATAAAGCTTTGTAAAATAAGGTTGCAAAACGAAATGTACTTCCTGTTTCTGAACCTACTAGAACAATATATTCTGCGTCTTCTTTTTTAAATTTATTCTTAATTTTCACTTTCGATTTCTGACGTTTTAAAGTCATAGCAAAACCAGAATAAATAAAGAATAACAAGACAACACCAACCAATGCTAAAACAATAGCCCATAAAATAGTGCCTTGGCCTGTATGCAGAAACAAACTCCATTGCGATAACATATGAACCAAAGGATACCGTTGTTCGCTTACAATTTCGCCAGAAACCTGATTGACTAAAAGTTCTCTATCTTTTAATGTGATAAAAAAGTAATCTTCTACATCATCAGAAAAAGGAAATTCTAAATTTTCAACTTCAGAAATTGGTGTAGACTTAAAAACTTCAAAATCTGAAAATGGTATTTTATCAATATCCTCAGATACATCTTCGGGGTAAGTATGCGTAATATTTGATTCTGGTAAAAGGGAAAACTTTTCTAATGATAAATAAACACCTGTTAAGGCTACAATAATCACAGGAATTAGAAACCAACGTCCTAATTCTACGTGATAATATTGTTCAAAATTTTCATTAACTATTTTAGAGAAAAACCGACGAATTCCTCCTTGTCTTTTGGCGATTAAAACCAAACCTGTAATAGCCATTAAGATTAAAAAGAACGACACCAAACCTACAATAAAACGTCCTGTAGATTTTAGAAATAAAGAACGGTGTAAATTAGTGGTAAACTTAAAAAGTGGTGATTTTTCAATAAGCTCACCTAACTTCTCCCCTGTTTCTGGGTTGATGTAAAAAGTTTCACTATCACCTTCCTTTGTAATAACCGACGCTATGACAAAATCATTTTCATCCGTTGAGATGGTAATAATTTCGTCATAGTTATTAGTTAAACTTTCTATCGTTGTGGCTAAAGTTGTGTCCTCATTAATTTGATAAGATTCCAACTGATTAGAAATAGGCTCGAAAGCCAAAATGGTACCAGTTACGGAAGCTAAAACAATAAAAAGAGAAGACACCAAAGCCAACATAAGGTGACTAAATCTCCAAATAGAAAGGGTCATTTGCATTGCTTTTATTGAGGCATCATACGTATATAACGGATAAATCCTTTGCCTTCAACTTTAGATTTCACACTTTCAGAAGTTAACTCTAATTCGACATCACTTTGGTAATATTCTTGATCTTCAACTGCAGATTCAAAGCGAAGTTTATAGCCTTTGTCTAATTTATCGTTATCTATTTCAATAACATTTATTGTACGCTGACCTCCACTTACCGTTGCTCCTGTAATAGCATCGATATCGTTTCGCTTTTTACCGTAAAAATCCCACCAAGACTCAATGGTGTTATACCATTCGTCATCATCTCCAATAACATTAAGGGTTTCTACATATTCTCCTTCTGGGTTTAATAATGAAATTACAATATAGGCGCCTTCACCTGTATAATTCGTCATTTGAATCATACATTTATACTTTGAAGATTCAGATAAGGTATTAAAAGATACTAAGCCAAAAGCTATAGTAAAGACTAAAATTATAAGTTTTATATTCTTCATATTTAAAATTATATTACTTTAAAAATTCAACTGAGACATTATTCTTAGCTAATAACTCGTTCTCTTTAGCTAAGTCGTAAGCAGACTCTTCAAAATCTGTTACAATATCTTTCTTAGCACCGTTTTCTAAAAGAAATTTTAAAACACTGTCATCTTTAGCTTTTAGAGCCGCTAAATGCAATGCTGTATTGCCTTCATTATTTTTAGCATTGATATCTTGTTTCATCTCTAGTGCAATTTTTAATAACTCCAAACTATTTTTTTCGGCAGCTAAATGAAACCATGTGTTTCCATTTTTTTGAGTAGCAGTTAAATCTACTTTACTCATATTCAAGAACTCTTTTTTACTGTAAAATTGCTTTTTGTTTCTTTCTGAATAAGAATCAATTAGATAGTATGCTAAGTTATTTCCGTCTGTATCTAATAAAGTTGTTTTAGCTTTATTCTCAATTAAGAAAGCTACAACATCTACATCGTTGCCAGCAACAGCCAAACTTAAAGCTGTTTGCCCTTTTTTATTTGTATCGTTTATATCTTTTAAACTTGAAGCCAATACCTTTATAACTTCTAAATTATTACCAGAAGCAGCATTAATAAAAGGTGTATTTCCTTTGTGATCTTTTTGGTTAACATCTAATCCTTTATTGAGCAAATACTTAATGATGTTTACATTTTTACTTCTTGACGCTAAGACATGTAACGGTGATACTCCTTCTTTATTTGTTGTATTTGGATTTAAACCAATACTTTCTAAATACTCATAAACCTCTATTCCATTAGATGATCTTCTTGCTCCATTAGCTGCAAAAATAAAAGCTTGATCTGTACCTATTAATCCTTTATTTACAAGAGATTTTAAAGCATCAATATGACCGGTTTTCGTTGTATAATTAAAAATTCCGTCTCCATTTTTATCAACACTTTTAATATCTAATCCTTTAGATTGAAAATAAGATACAAGTTTAAAATCCTTATCACTTGGTGCAGCTAATAATAAAGCATTTGCACCACTTGGTGTTAAGTCTGTTTTTAAGTTTACTCCTTTTTCTAAAATAAGGTCATAAACTTTAGTGTTTTGTTGTCCTGCTGAAGCTGCAAAATTAATTATAGAACTTCCTTTATCATCCGTAATATCTGTTTTAGCTCCTGTTTTTAAAAGGTATTTAACTAATTCATCGTTACCACTATATGCTGCCCAAAAAATGTATGTTCTACCATCATGCGTCAGTTTGTTTACATCATTACCTTTTTGAGCTAAAAGAAATTTAATGGTTTCTAATGGTGTGTCTTGTAACGTTGCAAAAACAACAGCATCAAAACTAGATCCGTTTAATTCTGAAGGATTATTCCCTTCTTTTATCATTGCTTTAACCGTTTCTACACTTGGTTTTGTTCCCCAATAATCACGATTTAAAAAGATATTTTCGTTCTTCTTATTCTGGGCAAAAGCAGGTAATGCCAATATGACAAGAAGTAATACTACTACAGTCTTAATTGTTTTCATGTATAAATGTTTGTTTTTAATCTTATTTTACAAAAGATTCTATAATACTATTGATTTCTTTTGTTTCTATAATTTTATCATCAAATAAGTATTTGTACAATACTTTATTATCAACTTTTTCCGCTAATGTTAAATCTTTATCTCTTCCATACACATCATCCCATTTAGATCTTACCAATTTCCATTTTCCTTCTTGTGCTATCCACCAATCTTTTGAAGCCTGACATCTGCTTTCATCAACTCTTTTATAAGTATTGTAACCTTTTTCTTTAGCTAAAATTATATCTTCAGAACCTGCTACACGTACTACTTTTTCGTTGTCTTGATCATGTACCCAACCAAAGTTAGTAATTTCATGACGGTTACCTCTTAATGTTATGTTGTAATCACTACGCTTAGTGTATTCACGCCTTGGCAATGGTGCTGTCGTTATATTTTCCCAATAGTTTTTACCATCTACATGAACCCAAGTTCCAGAGCCTTCGTAACGTGGACTATCATCTACTTGATACACTTTTTGTGTCCATTGCCCTTTTACGTCGTCTTTAGATTTTTTTTCAAACGTCCAGTTATTATCACCGTTATACATATAGAAATCTTGATTCTCAAACAACCAATCTTGTCTCCAATGTTTAATAATCATTGGATCATCTGGTCTTCCTACTTGTAGTAAGTGTTGAATAGAAATTTTATTATCCTCATCTTCAATAGCCAATGCATATTCTAACCCTTTGTCTACCTTAGTTTCTGAAGGTCTATAAAGCGAATCATTACTGTAATTGAAAGTTTCGGTAAAATTAAATGTCACCTCAAAACAACCACACATTTCTTTAATGGATTCTTGATCTTGTGTCTTTTTCTTTTGAGCATTTGCACTTAAAGAGAATGCTAGAATAATAGATAGTACTGGAACGAATTTCTTCATCTGTTAGATTTTATTATTGTGATTTGAAAAAAATTAAAAAAAACTATTCTTATTTAGAATGAATTAAAATAAGATTATATATTTGCGACAAATTTATATAGAATGAGTCTAATTAAAAATAAAAATCTAATTTATTTTTTACTTTTTTTAAGTTCCACCTTAGGAGCTCAAGAAAAAGAAAAGGACAGTGTTACAACTGAAAAATTAAAGGAAGTTGTCGTTGTTGGAGAAACCAATGTGATGTCTGTAAGTAAAAAACTATTTACAGTAGGCACTATCAGTAGAAAAGACATTGACAATGTCGCTGGTTCAAATCTTGCAGATATCTTATTCAATAATCTAAACATTACAGTTAATCCAGATGCTTCTACGGGACGCTCAACCGTTAGTTTGTTTGGTCTAGATGGTCAATATGTAAAAATATTAGTAGATGGCATTCCTATAATTAGCGATAATGGTCTTGGAAACAATATAGATATCTCTCAAATAAATATTGATGATGTAGAACGTGTAGAAATTGTTGAAGGCTCAATGGGTGTGTTATATGGAGATAATGCTGTTGCAGGTGTCATTAATATTATTACTAAAAGAGGATTAAAGGATGAAGGATGGCAACTTCAGTTATCACTTCAGGAAGAAACTGTAGGTAATGAATTTGAGTTTTTTGATGAAGGTAAACACATCCAAAATTTCAGAGCTATTAATCAGGTTAATGAAAAATTATCATATTCTTTTGGTCTTGCTCGAAATGATTTTGCAGGTTATTATAACGGTTATAAAGGTCAGAACTATGTAAATATTCAAGATAATATTGTTGTTAATGATAGTTTAAGAGGAACAGAATGGAATCCTAAAGAACAAATAACAGCATCAGCTAATATTGATTTGAATTTAGGCAAGCATAATATCTTTTATAAATTACAGTACTTCAATGAAGATTTAGACATTTATAATAAAATTGTAAATGGTAGATATGAAAATGGAAGACTTAATCCCACGGCTTTAGATCAAAATTACGCTACTAATAGATGGGTCAATAATATAAATGTTGCAGGACCTCTTAATGGTGCAACAAAATATAATTTTTCATTTTCTTATCAGAATCAAAAACGCCATTATAAAGAATTAATTTACAACATTTTAGAACAAACAACTCAATCTGTAGAAACAGATGCCTTAAGTCAATCAAGTGATGTATGGTATTCTAAAGCTTTTGTAAACAGTATAATCTCTAAAAGTAAATTTATAGATCTTCAACTAGGATATGAATTTACCAATCAATCTGGTTTTGATGCCAACGCTACAGGAGCTTACTCAAATGAAGTTGTGAAAAACACCATAACAAATTATGAATTATTTGGTATTACTGAACTACAACCAACAAAAAAATTATCTATTAATCCTGGTGCGAGATTTACACATAGCTCTCAATTTAACAATCATTTAATTTGGTCTTTATCTTCTAATTATGATTTTTCAGAAAAATTAAAACTTAAAGCTGTCGTTGGCTCAGCATATAGAGCTCCAAATTTTGAAGAGCTTTTCTTTTACTTTGTAGATGCTAATCATAATGTGCAAGGAAATCCAGACCTAGAACCTGAAGATGGTATCTCTGTATTTGTGAATCTAAAAGATAACTTTAAGATTGCTAAAGAAGGCTATTTAAATACCAGTTTTAACTTTTTTCATATCTATTTAAAGGATGCAATTGCTAGCATAACAGCAGAAGATGATAATGGTACAACGCTATTTACACAAGACAATATTGATTATAGTAACCGATTAGGTTTTACATTAGATAACAGTTTTATTTATAAAAACTGGAACATAGGTCTAGGTGGAACATATCTTGGAGTTAAAAATGAAATTCAAGAAAATGAAACTGGTAATGATGATTATTTATGGAGTCTAAATTTACAAACGTCATTAGCATATAAAATAAAAAAATGGAACTCAACTGTTTCTGCTCAATTAAAGTATACTGGAGAAACTCAAGGTATATTTAATAATAATGATGGAGAACAATTCATTGGCATTACAGAATCATTTACGTGGTTAAATGCCTCTATCCGAACTCAAATAAACTCTAAACTAGTAGCCACTCTCGGAGCTAGAAATATTTTTGATGTTGTAAATATAAATACTGCTGCCTCATCTGGAGCGCATACAAGCTCAACATCAACATCTCAATTAATCGGTAATGGCCGATCTTATTTTTTAAAACTTTCATATAATTTAAACTTTAAACACTAACAATTATGACAAACAAGTCTTTTACTTTAATCCTATTTATCTGTGTTACGCTTTTTACAAGTTGTAGCAGTGATGATGATGTTTCAACACCTGTAACTCCTCCTGCTTCTGGTGGTATTATAGATCCTCAAGTTGGAGGATTTAATCAACCAAACCGTGTCTATGTAGATTTAAGTACTGGTACACAAGTAACTTCTCAACGAGATTCATGGGAAATTGCCGTATATAACGGTTCTCAAAATAGAGTGTATCTTAATAATTCATTATTAGTCTCTGCTGCAGAATTAGAAGGAATTACTGACATCACAACGGTTTCTGAGACAACAACTTTAACCACACCTTTAACTTTAAATGCATTAGATCAAACTTTTACTCCAACTACAATAACTGTTAACACGGTTGCCGAGTTAATGGAAGGCTTACCCGTAAATTATTACCAATACGGAAATTTAGAAGCTGGTATTTCTTTTACCGATAGTAAAGAAGGTGAATTAACAGGTACTGCTTTTGACCAAATTTCTACCACTGATAGCGACAATAATGTATATATTGTAAATTTAGGAAACGAAATCCCAACAGCTAATAACGGTACTATAAACACTACAGGAGACTCTAGAGGCTTCATGAAAGTTAGAATATTAGCAGATGGTAACGGTTACACTATTCAATATGCTTCACTTTCTAACACTAATGATTTTTCTGAAATTAGCGTAACTAAAGATGGTAGCTATAATCTAACAGCTATAAGCTTAACAAATGAACAAATTGTGAGTGTAGAACCACAATCTGCTAATTGGGATCTTGATTTAGGAGGAGTATTCTCTTTTTATGGTTTGCAGGGAACTTTAGCCGCTGGTTTAACATATTCAGATTATACATTACACAATACTTTAGGAGGTGCCAGTTTATATCAAATTACAGTTGAAGATGAAACAACTCCAACATATACCAATTTTACTTTCAGTGACATTAGTGAATCTAGTCTTGTTTATGGAGATCGTACTACTATTGGTAGTGGCTGGCGAAGTGTAGATTACATGACAGGTGAAACTTCAGTAAGAGAAGATAGGTATTACATTGTAAAAGATACTGATAGCAATTACTATAAGTTAAGATTTACAGCGGTAGAAAGTGAAACTGGAGAAAGAGGTTATCCTCAATTTCAGTATGAGTTATTAGAAAACGATAACTAATCTAAAATTTATAAAAATCTAAATTTTATTTAAAAATCCATCTCTAAAGAGATGGTTTTTTTAAATCTTATTTAATTATTTTTATTTAGTCTAAATAAATATACATATTATGAAAAAAATATTACTCTTAACCATTTGCATCATATTAAACAATCAATACACAACTTCTCAACAATTTATTGAAAACACCGAAGTTAGCTTAACAGGAATTTTATACGGAGAAGCTAAGTGGATAAATATAGACAACTCTGGTAACGATGAATTGTTAATCTCTGGATATGATGTCAATTATGAAGCTTACTCTGCACTCTATTCTTATCAAGCAGATAATATTGGTCTATTACCAATTACTATTGATCCTTCTTATTTTTCATCAATTGGAAAATTAGACTATAACAACGATGGATTTACAGACTTTATTATCAATGGATTAAACGCTGAAAATACAGAAAGCACTATATTATATATAAGCGACGGAAATGGTTCTTATACTACACAAGATTTAGCGATTCCTGGAACATCCAATGGGAAAATGAAAATTGAAGATTTAAATAATGATGATCTAAGTGATATAATAGTTACTGGTTCTGATGCTAATTATAATTATATCGCAAAATTATATTTACAGAATCTGGACGGTAACTTTATAGAAGCTGATGTTCCTTTTTTTGGAAGTACCTACAATGATATAACGATTTTTGATGCCAATAATGATGGTCATATAGATGTATTACTTACTGGATTTAGTGGTAGCTATGCTCCAGAAACAAAACTATATCTTAATAACGGAGCTGCTGTTTTTACGGAAAGCACTACTATATTAGCTGATGTATATTTCTCAACGTCTAGTGCAGCTGACTATGATAATGATGGAGATATGGATGTATTAATTTCAGGTTTTAATTCCGCTTATGTACCTTCTACAATATTATACAATAATGACGGTACCGGAAACTTTACAGAAAACACTGCAGTTACATTAAGACAACTTTATTGGGGAACTTCAAATTTTGTAGATTATGATAATGATGGCGATTTAGATATTTTTCTATCTGGAGCAGATGCCAATACCAATGCCTATGCTAAATTCTATAAAAATACAAATGGAGATTTTACAGAAGATACAAATGCCGAAATAGGAATTTACGGAACATACGTTAGCGCTGCTGATTGGTCTGATTATGACAATGATGGAGATTTAGATTTTGTTTTAACGGGTCTTAATAGTAACAGTGATGCTATAACAAAAGTGTATACTAACCAACAGGAAAGTTTAAGTATTAATGAGTTTACCATTACTAATCAATTACTAATTTACCCAAATCCTACAACAAACAAGATCGTTAATTTAGTTTATGATGAAAGTAAACTGAGTGATACAACACATACGGTTTCCATATTTTCTACTTTAGGTCAAAAAGTATTTGAAACCAATTTAGTTAAAACTTCTAAAATTTTCAAAAAGAATTTAGATTTAACCACTTTAGAAAGTGGAGTTTACGTCGTACAATTAACATCAGGAAATCAAAGTGTTTCTAAGAAGTTAATTCTTAACTAATATTTACATTTTTTAAGTTCAAAAAAGTCCTAACATAAACTGTTAGGACTTTTTTGTTAATGGTAAGCACTAAAAATCTTAGTCGCTTCATTATAAGAACTCTCAAAACACATGGCATTGAGATTATGTGCTTTTTTTTGCGTAAAATACGATAGCATTTTTTCGGTTGGCATATTACCTGTAAGATCATCTTTTGCCATTGGGCAACCACCAAAACCTTGAATGGCACCATCAAAACGTCTGCAACCCGCTTGGTAAGCTGCGTCAATTTTTTCGAACCATGTGGTTGGTGTGGTATGTAAATGTGCACCAAACTCTATATTAGAATAGGCAGGAATTAAATTTGAAAATAAATAAGAAATATTTTCAGGATCAGAACTTCCAATAGTATCACTTAATGATAAAATTTTAACTCCCATTTTAGATAAACGTTCTGTCCACTCTCCAACGATATCCACATTCCAAGGATCACCATACGGATTTCCAAATCCCATAGAAATGTAAACCACAACTTCTTTATGACTTTTATCTGCTATTTCTAATATTTCAGACAATGTAACCACAGATTGCGCAATCGTTTTGTGCGTATTTCGCATTTGAAAGTTTTCAGAAATTGAAAACGGAAAGCCTAGATACTCTATTTCTTTATGCATTGAAGCGTCAGCTGCACCTCTAGTATTTGCAATAATAGCTAATAATTTACTTTCTGTTTTACTCAAATCTAATTGTGCTAAAACTTCAGCAGTATCTACCATTTGCGGAATCGCTTTTGGAGACACAAAACTACCAAAATCAATAGTATCAAAACCTACACGAAGCAACGACTGAATATACTGTACCTTCTTTTCTGTAGGTATAAAATCCTTAATGCCTTGCATGGCATCTCTTGGACATTCTATTATTTTAACCGCTTTATTCATTGGTTCAAATATACATTAATTGAAATTGAAATTGAATTCGAAATGAAATTTGAAGGAGATAATAATTAGCCTAAATGATTCTTCTAAATTAAAATAAAAACTGCAATCCCAACAAATACCACAATCTGAAGCCATTTTAAAAACAATCCAGAATTTTTATGTTTTAAGGTATAGGTTTTAATCTGTCCGGCTAACAAGGCAATTGATGAAAAAATCACAAAAGACACCAACATAAAGAGTCCTCCCAAAATATAAAACTGCCAAACGGTACTCATCGTTTCACTAAACAAAAAACCAGGAAAAAAGGCTAAAAAGAAAATGGTGACTTTTGGATTGAGAACATTCATAAAAAAACCTTGAACAAACAATTGTTTCAAACTTTTTTTAGTTGCAATATTAGATTCTAAATCCAACTGACTATCAGATTTAAAAACTTTAAAAGCTAAAAACAAAAGATAAATTGCACCTAACAATTTAATACCAAAGAATAAATGTTCATTGGCTGCTATTATTGCAGAAACACCAAACGCAAGTAATGTGGTATGAATAATACAACCTGTAATTAAACCACAAACAGTTGCCAATCCATAAGATTTACCATTGGTAATACTTTGTATTAAAACATAAATGTTATCTGGACCTGGCGCAATTGCCAATGCAGATGTTGCAAATGCGAATGATATAAGAATATCGTAATTCAATAGAAAGTATTATTTTTTAGACACGCATTTAATGAGTTATCACTTTAACAAAGCCTTATTAATTTGTTTAATTAAAGACGGACCTTCATAAATAAAACCGGTATAAACCTGAACCAAATCTGCTCCTGCTTCAATTTTCTCTAACGCATCTTCTGCAGAATGCACTCCACCTACTCCAATTATAGGAAACGCTTTATTGCTCTTATCGGCTAAGTATTTAATAACTGCTGTGGACTTCTCTTTAATTGGCTTACCGCTTAATCCTCCATTACCAATTTCTAATAAACGCTTTTCAGACGTTTTTAAACCGCTTCGATCTATAGATGTATTACTTGCAATAACTCCATCGAGATTGGTTTCTGCCATTAATTCAATAATTTCATCTAATTGCAAGGCGTTTAAATCTGGAGCAATTTTAAGAAGAATAGGTTTTTGTTCTGCGAATGCTTTGTTGGCTTTTTGCACCGATCCTATAAGTTCTAGCAAATAATCTTTATCATTTAATTTGGCATGGCTTCCAACATTAGGGCAACTTACATTTAGCACAAAATAATCTACATAAGGATGTAGCGCATTAAAACACTCTAAATAATCTTTGGTGTAATCTTCAGGAAGCGTTTGCGTGTTTTTCCCAATATTTCCACCAATAATAAGTTTCCCTTTATTGCCTTTTAATTGAGTTATAGCAGTGCTTAACCCTTCGTTATTAAACCCCATTCGGTTAATAATACCTTTATCATCTTTTAGTCTGAATAAACGTTGTTTAGGATTACCTTCTTGTGCTTTTGGCGTCACCGTTCCTATTTCTATAAAACCAAATCCAAAGTTGGCCAATTCATTATACAACACAGCATTTTTATCAAAACCTGCAGCTAAACCTACTGGGTTTTTAAATGTGAGTCCAAATAATTGGCGTTCTAAGCGTTTATCTTCTATAACGTAAAGCGATTTAAAAAGACTTTTAAAGCCTGGGAGTTTAGATAAATTACGAATTAAAGAAAAAGTAAAATAGTGTACTTTTTCTGGGTCGAAGAGAAATAAAATGGGTCTTAGTAATGCTTTATACATGGCTGGAGTTTAACATTACAAAAGTAAGAATCTAATCGTTAAAATACTCTATTAATTTTATCAGAAACTGTCATTAATCATTCTTTTTAAGTATTGAATTTATTAACTTTGACTTCACATATAAAAACCAATATATCATGAAAAGAATAATAGTTCCTGTCGATTTTTCAAAACATTCAGAATTTGCTTTAGAAACTGCTGCTGCATTAGCAAAAAAGCATAATTCAGAATTAATTGTTATGCACATGTTAGAAATGTCTGAATCCATTTTTTCTGCTTCGACTGAAGAGCGAAATGAGGAAAATGCATTTATGATGATGGTAACAAACAGAAACTTTTCTGCTTTTTTAGATAAACCATACTTAGAAGGTGTAAATGTTACTTCTTTAATAAAATATCACAAAGTTTTAAAAGAAGTTGCAGAAGTTGCTCTTGAAAACAAAGCAGACCTAATAGTAATGGGGTCTAGAGGACATAGTAATCACGATGGCATATTTACAGGATCAAACACAGAGAAAGTTGTACGTTATAGCAAAACTCCGGTATTAGTAGTTAAGTCTAAACCAAATTCTATAAATTTTGAACATGTTGTGATGGCAACAGATTTTACTGAAGATAGTATTCCTGCTGTGAAAAATGCTTTAAAAGTACTAGCTGAATTAAGTACAAAAACAACATTACTTCATATTAACTTACCAAACTTAGGTTTCTTTAGTACGTTTGAAATTGATGAAAAAATCGCTAAGTTTTTAGAATTAGCAGATTTAAAAGAATCAGATGTAAATATTGCTCGTATTTCAGATCATAGCGTAGAAGATGGTGTTTTAGCATATTCTACCATACATAAAGCAGATGCTTTAGCAATGATTACACGTGGAAGAACAGGATTAAGTCATTTCTTTGAAGGTAGTATTTCTGAGGAAGTAGTTAATCATTCTAAACTACCTGTGGTAACATTTAAACTTTAATTTTCAATAACCACTAATGCAAAATATAATAGATCGTTTTATTAGCTATGTTACTATTGATACCGAATCTGATGCAGATTCTGATAGTACACCTAGTACTGCCAAACAATGGGATTTAGCCAATAAATTAGTTGAAGAATTAAAGGCAATTGGCTTAAGTGATGTAAGTATTGATAAGAATGCCTACATTATGGCAACCTTACCTAGCAACGTAGTTCATAAAGTACCAACCATTGGCTTTATTTCTCATTTTGATACGTCTCCTGATTTCACAGGAGCTAACGTAAAACCTCAAATTGTAGAAAATTACGATGGAAAGGATATTGTTCTAAATGCTGAAGAAAACATTATTTTATCTCCTGATTATTTTGAAGATTTATTGATGTATAAAGGTCAAACATTGATTACAACTGATGGAACAACTCTTTTAGGTGCCGATGATAAAGCAGGAATTACAGAAATTGTTACTGCTATGGAATATCTCATTAACCATCCAGAAATTAAACACGGAACTATAAAGGTTGGTTTTACTCCAGATGAAGAAATTGGTAGAGGAGCACATAAATTTGATGTAGAAAAATTTGGTGCTGAATGGGCATATACCATGGATGGTAGTCAGGTTGGAGAATTAGAATACGAGAATTTTAATGCTGCAGGTGCAAAAATTACGGTTAAAGGTAAAATTGTTCATCCTGGTTATGCTAAAGGAAAGATGATTAATTCTATGTATTATGCATCGGAATTTATGAATACTTTACCAAGGCTTGAAACTCCAGAACATACCGAAGGTTATGAAGGTTTTTTCCATTTACATAATATTGAAGGTGATGTTGAAGAAACTACACTACAATATATTATTAGAGATCATGACAAAGATAAATTTGAAGCCAGAAAAGCTTTAATGCAAAAAGTTGTTGATGATTTAAATACGAAATACGAAAGCGAAGTTTTTAAGATTGAATTGAAAGATCAATACTTCAACATGAAAGAAAAGGTAGAACCTGTAATGCATATTGTAGATATTGCAGAAGAAGCCATGAAAGCTGTAGGAGTAAAACCTTTGATTAAAGCCATACGTGGAGGAACCGATGGTTCTCAATTGTCTTATATGGGCTTACCTTGTCCAAATATATTTGCAGGTGGTCATAATTTTCATGGTCGTTATGAATATGTTCCTGTAGAAAGTATTCAAAAAGCAGTGGAAGTTATTTGTAAGATTGCTGAATTAACGGCTTTAAAGAAATAACCTCAATTACAAATTACATTTTAAAAAAGCAGTAAACTATACTATTTAGTTTATTGCTTTTTTTATGTGTTTAAACAGGACTTATACGATTACCCCATAATAAATCAAATGACACTTTTAAATTAATAAATATTTTATTAATTATTATTGAGTAACTATGCTTTTAAACACAAAAAAACCGTTCAACTTAATGAACGGTTTTTATATAATAATATGCAATAGTGTTTATTTTACAACAGCTGGTGCATTTAATTTATTACTCATTTCCATTGAAATTGCAGAACGGTCAAATTTAATTTTACCTGCTAATGTTTCAATAATACAACTGTTATCTTTATCATTAAGCTCTACAACTTTTCCGTGCATACCGCTTTTAGTAATAACACGAGTGCCTTTTTTTAATTCGCTGGCAAACTTTTTTTCTTGTTTAGAGCGTTTCATTTGTGGTGCAATCATAAAGAAATACATCACAGCAAAAATGGCGATAAACGGTAAAAATGATCCTATTGCGTCCATTTAGTAATTATAAGTAAAAATTATTAATCGTGGTTATGTCCTTCGTGTCCTGGTTGTGTAGAAGACTTTACTGCTGTTGAAGGTGAAACAGATAAAGGGTTTGTTTTAGCTGCCGTTGCTGGCTTTACTGGTGCATTAGGATCTTTTTCTACAAATGCTGTAATTTTTACTGGCTCTTGTCCTTTTTCAGTATTAGTGATCATAGTTAAAGATTTAGTAACTTTACCACTTCCTTTTCCATTAAATTTTACTGTAAATTCTCCAGTTTCACCTGGTTGAACTTCTTTTGTGTAATTAGAAGGTACTGTACAACCACAAGTACTTTTAATGTTACTTACAACTAACATAGAGTTTCCTGTATTTGTGTACTTAAATATAGTCTGAACAGGTGTTCCGTTTGCTATTGTACCAAAATCATGTTCTTTCTTGTCTAAAGAAAGTACCGCGAAATCACCAGCGTTTGCATCTCTCTCTGCTGCAACAGCTACGTTTTCTGATTTGATTTTACTAGCAGCATCTTCTTTACAAGATGTAAAGGCTACCATACACAATGCGCTAAGTCCTAAAATTACTTTTTTCATTACTTTAATTTTTATTGTTAGAAATTTATCTCAGCTGCCGAAGTTAATGATTATTTCATCGAATTAAAATTTTTAAACCTTTGTTAACACAATTTTGTAAGAATTTACCTTATTGGTGATACAATTTGATTAAAATCAATGTAAAACAAGAAATACTAACGTCTATAAAGCTATTAAGCCACTTTCAAAATATTGAAAGTGGCTCAAATATGTACTGTTAATATTACTTTAGGTCTTTAAAAGCAGTATAATCTTAACAAGAGGTCTTTTGTAATAAAATTCTTAATTTACATTAAGCCTCTTCCTGCTTTTAAGTGAATATTTTCTGATTGATATTCCTTTACAATTTTATCTAAAATACCATTAAGAAATAAACTACTCTTTGGTGTAGAATATTCTTTAGCAATTTCTAAATATTCATTAATCGTTACTTTATAAGGTATCGATGGAAACTTTTGAAATTCGCAAAGTGCCATTTTTAACAACACTCCGTCTAAACTTGCTAAACGTTCAGAATCCCAATTGGTTGTTTTCTTCCCGACCTCTTCTCCAAATTTTGAACTGTTAAGAAATGTTTTTGAAAACAATTCTATTGCAAAATCCTTATCTTCTTCGTCTTTATATAATTCTGGTATCAAAGCCGTTTCTGGAGATGTTAACTTTAATTTTCTAAGTACTTTTAACATGGCCGTATTTACCACTGGCAAATCATCTACCCAAGTAAGTTTCTTATCTTCAAAGAAATCATAGAGCTTTTCGTTAGGTGCAATTATTTCAGTAAAAATATCTAAAACAAATTGTTTGTCCTTTTTAAAGCTAGTCTCTTCTTCTTCTGTATAAACTTTATACAGCTCGCTTTTTAGAATCTCTTTGAAAATAATATCAACGTATTCAAAATCTAAATCCCAATAATTCAAGTGCTTATTAGAAATAGCTTCTTGTAGCATGGTGTTGCTAGTTATAGCTTGTAAAAGTTGATTTTCTTGAAATTTTAAATTAGGATTACTATCAGTTTCTGATTTTACTATTTTATTCTGAAGTCTCTCGTTATAATTTCTACTCTTCTTATGTAATTCTGTGAATAGAGCTAATTGTGCTAAATAAAGATCGAACATGCTCTCTAAACTGTGCAACAAAAATTTCTGTTCTTTTATTAAATCATCACTCTCTGTTCCTCTAAAAGCATACATGGATTGCATGACTTTAATTCTGATGTGTCTTCGGTTTAGCATGTGTAAGAACTCACTTTATTTTTAATTATTAAAAAAGGTGAACCTTTAAAAGTTCACCTTGCAAAAATACTATTAATTACTTCTGAAATAAAAATAAAATGTGCTCTATTTCGAATTTTCTCTTTTACGTGTTTCAATGCGTTCTCTTGCAATATTTAAAGCTGCATTATGTGTTGTAAGATTATTCACTTTTGCATTATCTAAAATCTCTAATGTTGTATTGTAAATATTCCCTGTTTTACGCATAATCTCTTGTTTGTCGTAATTCTCTAATTCTGCATAAACATTAATAATTCCGCCTGCATTAATTAAAAAATCTGGAGCATAAACAATACCACGTTCTTGTAAAATTTTACCGTGTCTGCTTTCTTCTGCTAATTGATTATTTGCAGCACCTGCAATAATTTTAGCTTTTAATTTATAAATAGTGTCGTCGTTTATAGTCGCACCTAAAGCACAAGGAGCATAAATATCCATAGCTTCACTATAAATATCGTTGCCGCCATAAATAGTAGCACCATATTTAGAACGCACTTCTTCTAAACGATCTTGACTAATATCAGAAATGGTAACATTGGCACCTTCGTTAACCAAATGTTCTACTAAAGCTTCACCAACATTTCCAATACCTTGAACAAAGATATTTTTATCTTCTAGGATATCAGAACCAAACTGAAATTTTGCAGCAGCTTTCATTCCCATAAAAACACCATAGGCTGTAATTGGCGATGGATTACCAGCACCACCTTTGCTTTCCGATATTCCGGTGACGTAAGGAGTTACCTCTCTTACGGTATCCATATCTTCTGTCGTCATTCCAACATCTTCTGCTGTAATGTAACGGCCGCTTAATGAATGTACAAACTCACCAAAACGTTTCATTAATTCTGGAGTTTTTTGCGTTTTAGCATCTCCAATAATAACCGCTTTACCTCCACCAAGGTTTAATCCTGTGATAGCAGATTTAAATGTCATACCACGAGATAAACGCAATACATCATTAAGTGCTTCCCATTCATTAGCGTAATTCCACATTCTAGTACCACCTAAAGCAGGTCCTAAAACTGTGTTATGAATACCAATTATAGCTTTTAAACCAGTATCTTTGTCGTTGCAAAATACAATTTGCTCATGATCATCAAAAGAATGTTGTCCGAAAACCGGATCCATTTTTTTCAATTCTTTTGAAGTTATAATTTCTGAAGTCATGTTCATTAAATTTTAGGGAGTTTAAAGATATTCTAAAACTAGCGTGCAAAAGTAAATTATAATTAAAGGATTAGCAAAATATAAACTATTTAAATAAGATTGTCATAATACTTTTGACCTACTAAATACATAATGAAGGCACTTAAACATCTCAACAAATACTTCTACAAGTATAGGTATCGTATCATTATCGGAATTATAATTACTATAATTGCGAAGATATTTGCACTCTTTACTCCGCGCTTAGTGGGAGCTTCTATTAATATTGTTTCTGACCGTTTGGATGGGAAAATATCCGAAGAAATTTTTAGAAGTGAATTAATGACTAACATCCTCTACCTCGTTGGAGCAGCTGTTATTGCTGGTATATTTACTTTTTTAATGCGTCAAACTATCATCAATGTATCGCGATATATTGAATATGATCTTAAAAATGAAATCTATCACCATTACCAAATTCTGTCTTTAAATTTCTATAAATCTAACAGAACTGGAGATTTAATGAACCGTATTAGTGAAGATGTTGGTAAAGTAAGAATGTATGTTGGTCCTGCAATAATGTACACCATTAATACCATTACATTATTTGCTGTTGCTATAATTTATATGGTAGATAGATCTCCAACTTTAACACTTTATACACTACTTCCTTTGCCTTTTCTTTCGGTTGCGATATATAAATTGAGCCGTTTAATTAATAAACGAAGCACTATTGTACAACAATCCTTGTCAACACTCTCTACGTATTCGCAAGAAACCTTTAGTGGTATTTCTGTAATTAAATCTTACGGCATTGAACCTAGAACCAATACAGAATTCGAAAATCTTTCGGCAGAAAACAGACAAAAACAAATTAACCTTACCAAAGTACAAGCGTTATTTTTTCCGATGATGATCTTATTAATCGGAGTAAGTAACCTCATCGTGATCTACGTTGGTGGTATGCAATACATGAATGGCGAAATTGAAAAAATAGGAACTATTGCAGAATTTATTATTTACGTAAACATGCTAACATGGCCAGTTGCAACCGTTGGTTGGGTAACGTCCTTATTACAACAAGCTGAAGCATCACAAGAACGTATTAATGAATTTCTAAATACAGAACCAGATATAAAAAACACAGCAACAGAACTGACTCCAATTAAAGGAGATATCGAGTTTAAAAATGTATCCTTTGTTTATCCTGACACCAATATTGAAGCTTTAAAAGATGTAAGTTTCAGTTTAAAATCTGGACAAACACTAGCTATTTTAGGCAAAACAGGCTCCGGTAAATCCACTATTCTAGATTTAATTGGTCGCTTATATGATATTAATAACGGTTCAATTTTAATTGATAATACCGAAATTTCAAAACTAAATCTTTTCAGCTTAAGAGAAAGTATTGGTTATGTGCCTCAAGATGCATTTCTGTTTTCAGATACCATTAAAAATAATATAAAATTTGGTAAAGAAGATGCTACAGAAGATGAAGTTATCGAAGCTGCAAAAAATGCACGTGTCCATAAAAATATCATTGATTTTAGTAATGGCTATGATACGGTATTAGGAGAACGTGGTATTACACTTTCTGGTGGACAAAAGCAACGTGTATCTATCGCAAGAGCAATAATCAAGAAACCAGATATTCTATTGTTTGACGATTGTCTATCTGCTGTAGACACAGAAACAGAAGAAAAAATATTAAAGAATCTTGTAAAACTAACCAAAGATAAAACCACCATTATTGTAAGTCATCGCGTGTCTTCGGCTAAGAATGCAAACCAAATTATTGTATTAGAAGATGGTAGAATTATAGAGTCTGGAAACCATGAAAGTCTTGTAAATTCAGATGGCTATTACAAGGAATTATACAACAAACAACTCTCCGAAAAAGAAATGTAGTAATTTGTTGCTTAGGTTACTTTTTTTTAAGATTTTTGAATGGAAATTAAAAACAAAAATGAGATATGAGTGATTATGAAATGATGGATAAGGAAGAAATATATTCTAAAGTATTACGTGCTGGAAGAAGAACATATTTCTTTGATGTGAGAGCTACTAAAGCTGGTGATTATTATTTAACTATTACAGAGAGTAAAAAATTCACTAATGACGATGGATCTTTTCATTACAAAAAGCATAAAATCTATCTTTATAAAGAAGACTTTTCTGAGTTTAAAGAAATTTTAGCTGAAATGACTGATTATATCATTAACGAAAAAGGGCAAGAAGTCATTAGCGAGCGTCACCAAAAAGACTTTAAACGCGAAGATGATTTTGTAGCACAAGAAGCAAAAACACCTGAAGACACTAAAAGTATAGACAATTTTACAGATATCAGTTTCGACGATATTTAAACATACTTTTGTTAAATAACAAGAAAAACCGTTACACTTCGTAACGGTTTTTCTATTTTTAGCTCTTAACCAACCTTTTTCTATGCAACGCATCTTTCTACTCTTACTGATAACAACATCTACATTATTCTCACAATCGTCTACAGATTTATCTTATTATTTACCTCAAGACATTACTTATAACCCAAGTATTCCCACACCACAAAGTGTCATAAATCATAACGTTGGAGATTGGCATATTACACACGATAAGCTTGTAGAGTACATGAAAGCTTTAGCAAATGCTTCGGATAGAATTACCATTGAAGATAGAGGTAAAACGTTTGAAGATAGACCTCTACTTCTACTCACCATTACATCTCCTAAAAATCACAAAAATATAGAGACCATTCAATCAGAACATATTGAAGCCACCGAAACCAATTCTGCGAATCTAAAAAACAGACCTATTGTTGTGTATCAAGGATTTTCAATTCATGGTAATGAGCCAAGTGGTTCTAATGCAGCTTTATTAGTTGCCTATTATTTAGCTGCAGCAAATGGTTCTGAAATAGATAATTTATTAGATAATACTATTATTTTATTTGATCCGTCTTTAAATCCAGATGGTTTACAACGTTTTGCATATTGGGCAAATTCTAATAAGAATATAAACCTAAATCCAGATCCTAACGACAGAGAATACAGCGAAGTTTGGCCAGGAGGACGTACTAATCATTATTGGTTTGATATGAATAGAGATTGGCTCCCTGTGCAATTACCAGAATCTAGAGCACGTATTACAACCTATCATAATTGGTTACCAAATATTTTAACGGATCATCATGAAATGGGAACTAATTCTAGCTTCTTTTTTCAACCTGGTATTCCTTCACGTACACATCCATTAACTCCACAATTAAATCAAGAGCTCACTAAAGGTATTGCCACATATCATGCAAAAGCACTAGATAAAATAGGCTCGCTCTATTATTCTGAAGAGAGTTTTGACGATTTCTATTACGGAAAAGGCTCAACCTTTCCAGACATTAATGGAGGTATTGGTATTTTATTTGAACAAGCGAGTTCTAGAGGTCATGTTCAAGAAAGTGAAAATGGCATATTAACTTTTCCGTTTACAATAAGAAATCAATTTACCGCAGCATTATCTACGCTTGCAGCTTCTAATGGCATGCGAGAAGATATTTTAGAGTACCAATACAACTTCTTTAAAAATGCACGAAGTGAAGCTTCAAAAGAAGGCAAAAATGCTATTGTGTTTGGAGATGAAAAAGATGCTGCAAAAACGTATCATTTGGCTGAAATTTTAAAACGTCACCATATTAAATTCCATGCCTTAAAAGCCGATTTTTCAAAAGATGGAAAAAATTATAAAAAAGGCTACAGTTATGTGGTTCCTAAAAACCAAAAGAATACAAGATTGATTAATGCCATGTTCGAAAAAAGAACAACATTTCAAGATTCTTTATTTTACGATGTCTCTGCATGGACGTTTCCTTTAGCGTTTAATTTAGATTATACTGAAACGACAACTGACAAAGCAGGTTCTATTATCAAAGATTTACAACATCTTAAAGGTGGTGTAAATTCAAAAAGTGACTACGCTTATTTATTTGAGTGGAATGAATATTATTCTCCAAAACTTTTAAATGCTATTTTAAAGAAAGGTTTAAGAGCCAAAGTAGCGATGAAAAATTTTGAAGCCAATGGTAAATCTTATGACTATGGAACGATTATGATTCCTGTTCAAAATCAAGAATTATCAACCTCTGAAATTTATACGTTTTTAAATGATAATGCTCAAGAGAGTTATATTAAAATTGATGCTGTTTCAACAGGATTAAATAAAGGTATAGACTTAGGAAGCCGGAATTTTAAAGCTTTAGAACTGCCCAAAATTGCTCTTTTAGTTGGCGATGGCATAAACTCTAGCGATGCTGGCGAAATTTGGCATTTATTTGATACACGTTACGATATCATCGCGACAAAATTAGATACCAAAACTATTAGTAGAGTGGATTTGAGTCGTTACAACACAATTATAACGGTGAGTTCTTCTGGATTAAGCGATGATAATACTAAAAAGATACAGTCTTGGATTAGAAATGGAGGGACTTTAATTGCCTATAAAAATGCTTTGAAGTGGTTGAATTCTAAAAATTTAATGAAAATCGATTTTAAAAAGAATAAGCTCATCGCTAAAAATATTAGCTTCGAACAACGTAGTGATTTTAGAGGATCTCAAGTTATTGGAGGTGCCATTTTTGAAACGCAACTAGACCGTTCTCATCCTATTAATTTTGGTTATAAAAATGATAATTTGGCGTTGTTTAGAAATTCTACATTATTTGTTAATCCAGATAAAAACAGCTATAACAATCCTATACAATACTCCAAAAATCCATTATTGAGTGGTTATATTTCTAAAATGAATTTAGATAGTATTAGCAAAACGGTGCCTTTAAAAATAGCACGTCTTGGCCGTGGTAATATTATAGCTTTTACAGATAACACTAATTTTAGAGCGTTTTGGTATGGCACAAATAAATTATTAATGAATGCAATTTACTTTCGTGAAGAAATGTAGTTTTTCACGAAGTAGTGAGGACGAAAAATATAGTAATTACTTTATTTCTATTTCAGGTTTATGAGATGAATACCTCAACTTGTAAAATCCTCTAAATGATCTTTTGTTATGAAACCACTACTCCATTTCTAACTTTAGTTTCAGGATGTAATAAAAAGACATCTTTAGCTTTAACAGCACCTACAACTAAACATTCGCTCATAAAATTAGCAATCTGTTTTTTAGGAAAGTTAACTACAGCTATTATTTGCCTATTTAGCAAATCCTCTTTATAATATTGTGTCGTAATTTGTGCTGATGTTTTTTTTAGTCCTAAATCCCCAAAATCTATAGTGAGCTTATATGCTGGACGATGGGCATTTGGAAAATCGATAACCTCTATTATTGTTCCAATACGCAAATCTACCTTTGTAAAGTCTTCATAAGTTACTATCTTTTCCATTCTATAAAATTAATAAAAATTAAGTCATGGCAGACACAATATCAAATATGTTACCTCTAGGAACTAAAGCTCCGGATTTTAAACTTATAAATACAGTAGATGATACTCAAAAATCACTTAACGAATTAAAAGGTATAACAGCAACGTTGGTATTATTTATTTGTAACCATTGTCCGTTTGTTATTCATGAAACTGAGCAATTGGCTCAATTGGCTAAAGATTACATTTCAAAAGGTATTAATTGTATTGCAATTTCTAGTAATAATGTTGAAAAATTCCCACAGGATGGCCCTTTGCTAATGAAACAATTTGCTATTGATAACGGTTTTATTTTTCCGTACTTATACGATCAAACCCAAGAGGTTGCAAAAGCTTATACTGCCGCTTGTACTCCCGATTTTTTCTTATTTAATAAAGACTTAAAACTTGTTTACGCTGGGCAATTAGATGATTCTAGACCTGGAAATGGCTTACCCGTAACTGGAAAAGACATAAGAGAAGCCATGGATGCCTTAATTAATGATACCACTGTAAACCCAAATCAAAAACCGAGTATGGGTTGTGGAATTAAATGGAAATAATAGGCCTGTAATTTAAATACGATTACAATAGCTCTACCTCACAAAACGTCCTGAAATATTACCTTCAATAATTTGCACTACATCATCTACATTACTATGATTTACATCACCTTCGTAAGTATGTTTTAATGCACAAGCAGCGCTCGCAAATAACATGGCTTTATAATCATCGTAATGCTGTAAACCATGGATTAATCCGGCTGCAAAAGCATCTCCTGTACCAATACGATCTACAATATGTGTTATATCTAAATCTTCAGTTTCTCTAAATTCAGACCCATTCCACATTCTTGCTCTAATCTTATGCCATGATGCATTTAGTGAGGTTCTAATCTTGTCAAACACTTTTTTTATTGATGGAAATGTTTCCATTAGTTGCTGACTCGCTTTTATAAAATCGTCATTCGAATATGTGTAATCTGTTCCTAAAACTTCATTAATTTCATTAATACCACCAATAAAAATATTAGAATAGTGCAATAATTCTATTAAAGTCTCCTTAGGATCTTTTCCATATTTCCATAAACCACTACGATACGTAGGATCTGCAGAAACCGTCAATCCTTTTTCATTCGCTAATTTTAAACCTTCTTTCAAAGTATCATAAGCACCTTGAGATAATGCAGGAGTTATACCTGTCCAATGCATCCAATTCCCTTTTTTTAACGCTTTTTCCCAGTCTACCATGGTTGGTACAATTTCAGAAAAAGAAGAATGGGATCTGTTATATGAAATTTTACTCGGTCGCATTACAGCACCTACTTCCAAAAAGTAAACACCTAAAGGCCTTTTAGAACGCACAATTGATGATGTACTGACTCCAAACTTTCTAATATAGGAAATGGCAGTGTCACCAATAAAATCTTCAGAAACGGCACTTATATGCTTTACACTTCCACCAAAATTAGCAATAGAAATGTTAACATTCAATTCTGTACCACCAAAATAAAATTCAACATTATTAGATTGCATAAACGTTTTATTACCTCTAGGAGAAATACGTAATAAAACCTCACCGAATGTTATAATCTGACTCATATTAGTATGTTTTTTTGACTTTTAAATTCAACCTGTAATCGTTTTGGAGATAAAAGATACAGACTTAAATTTACTTGAATGAATTTATAGTATATATTGTTGCAATAATTTTAACCGTCAAGATAGCACCAATTATGGATTTCCAACACATAGAAACAAAAAGACTCTTATTAAGACCTGTAACAACAGCTGATGTACATGATTTCTTTGAGTTAGATTCTAACCCAAAAGTTCATGTTTTTCTTGAGAAGAAACCCGTTAAAAGTATCGAAGAATCAGCACAAATGGTTGCAGACATATTACAACAATATAAAACCAATGGTTTAGGACGTTTAGCTATAATTAATAAAAAGACTAATGAATTTATAGGTTGGGCTGGTCTTAAATATGAAAAGATTTTAAGAAAAGAATTCAATTATTACGATTTAGGCTATCGACTTAAAGAACAGTTCTGGGGAAAAGGCTATGCTACTGAAGCTGCTATTGCATCTTTAGATTACGGATTTAAAGATTTAAAACTAAAAGAGATTGGTGCAGCTGCAGATGTAGATCACTTAGCATCTAACGCTATTTTAAAAAAAATTGGCATGCCTGTTTCAGGGACTTTCACTTATAAAAATGAATTATGCAATTGGTACAATTTAAAAAACCCTTATTTATAGAAACAACAAAATCCCATTTCTGGGATCTTGTTGTTTAAATTAGGTAACAATTTAGAGTTATTGTTCTTGCAATTTAAAGTTAATAGGAATACTATAAGGAACACCTACAGGTTTATCACGTTGTTTACCTGGTACCATTCTTGGCAGTAAATCTACAATACGCTCTGCTTCTGTTTCTAACAATTTATCGGGTCCTCTACTTTTTATTTTAGTCACCTTTCCGGTTTTATCTATTAAGAAGAACACATATACTTTACCTTGAATATCAAGCTCTGCTGCTGCTGATGGATATCTAAAGTTTTTCTGAAGATGCTCTTGAATTTTACGTTCAAAACACGCTCTTAATTCTTTATTATTTCCAGTACATCCAGGAAATTGTGGTACTTGTTCAATCACTGCAAAAGGAACTTCGATATCCTCTTCTACTTCTACAACAGCGACATCTTCTACTCCAACTTCTCGGTCATCAATAATATCATCCTGTCCTATTTCTGTACTTTGTATAACACTTTCTTCAACATCTACCACATCTTCTACAATTGTAATAACCTCAGAAACCATTTGCTGTGCAGGAGGCGGAGGAGGTGGAGGTAATAGGTCTATTGTAGTAATAGGAATGTCCTCATCAAATTGGTCATCTAACATTAAGATATCAATCTTAGTTGCTTCTTTTTCGTAAGTCTTATGTTCAAGTCCTAAATATGTTAGGAGTAACATTACGTTTAAGCCAACAGCAAAATATAAACTGCTGTTTCGACCTACATTGGCTTGTGGGTTTTTTTTGAGTTCCATGACGTTTAATTTTATGTTATAAAGTTAATTCTTATCTCACATTTAAATTATGACATATATCATGTTTATCTAAAAATCAACAACTTAAAACCTACAAGTTATTTAACTGATTGTCATTACCGTTTTCACTAATCGTCCAAAAGAAACCAACAAAAAAGAACTGATCTGCAGCAGGAGTTAAGGCACGTCTATTAAATTGACCACCACTATTTAAAGTGTCTGCATATTGGTAACCGTTTATATTTTTGAATCCTAAAACATTATTTACAGAGAAATACAGAATCTTTTGCTGATCTAGCAAATAAGCCCAATTAAGACTTAAACTGTTAAACGACTTTGTACGTTCACTTAATAATTTATTGGTGTTAGGATTGGTGTAAGGACGTCCTGAAGAGAATCCGTAAGACAAACCAACCTGACTTTTCCAATCTTCGATCCAATACTTGCCTACAATAGAAAGGTTGTGGTTAGTTGCAAAATTGGGTTGTGCTGCTGTTTCAAAATTTCTGTAATCGCGTTCTGTATCTAAATACGAATAGCTGACCCAATAGTCTATTGCTTTGATACTTGTATTGTCTCGCCAAAACAAATCGAGTCCTTGTGCGTAACCATCACCTGTAGATGTAAAATTTGAAGCAAACGTCTCAAACTCACCGTCAAACTTTATTAAGTTCTTATAATCTTTACGATATGCTTCTGCTCTAAATATCTTTCCATTATTTACATATTGATAATTTGCTATATAATGTGCTGTTTGCTGTGCTTTTAAACTCTTTTCGAACTTTAAAACCGTACTGTTTGGGTTCTGGTAAAAATTACCATAAGCTAACGAAAACTGTCCGTTTTTTGAACTTTTATAAGCCAATGCAGCTCTAGGAGCCAAATCTGTTGTATTAAATATAGAACTGTGATCTGCTCTCAGTCCTACTTTCAAAGCTAATTTTTTAGAGAAAATTACATCAGCTTCAGCAAAACCTGCTGTAATATTATTATTATTAAAACCATATGTTTCGTTAATAGAACTGTCTTCAAAGTTTTCATTAAAATCTGTAATAAATTGTTCTGCTCCAAAGCTTAATTTTAAACGACTATTAAAACGTTTTTTTAACTTCAATTTTAAGTGTGCTGAGTTTTCTGTATTATTTATATCACTGGTTTCAATCCCTAAAGTATTCTTTGCATATGTATAACTGATACCAGATGTTATGCTCCAATTATTGCCTAATACACCTTTGTAAGAACTGTTAAGGTAAAAGTTATTGTTGTTAAGTTTAAAATCTATACCATCGGTATCATTAATATCTTCTTGATTTAATTCGAATTTAGTCGCATCAAAAGCGGCATAAAACTTTAGCATACCACTGTTTAATTTCTGTCTAAACACAGTTTCACCTTGTGCGCCTGTATAAGGTGTCTTCCATTCATTTTTATCTTTAAAAACACCTAAATAAGGAGCTAAATTAATATAAGAGGCGTTAAAACTTAATGACGATTTTTCCCATTTTTGTGTATTACCCAATGTAGCTCCTACACTCATAATACCAATATCTGTTTTCTCTTGGTCGGGTTCATCAATTGTATTTAATAGTAAGACACTTGATAATGCTTGTCCAAATTCTGAAGAATAACCTCCTGTAGAAAACGTAATACCATCAAATAAAAATGGAGAGTAACGTCCTCTAGTTGGTATGTTATTGGTTGTAGGAGAATAAGGTGTAAAAACACGAATACCATCTATAAATATTTGTGTTTCATCTGCACTGCCTCCTCTAACAAACAAACGTCCATCTTCTGCCACATTAGATGTTCCTGGTAAGGTTTGCAAAGCTCCTACAAAATCGCCAAGCGCACTTGCAGTGGTAACTACATCTAAAGGTTTTAAAACCGAAACCTTACTGTTATCACTAGCTTCAAACGTTCCTGCACTAATAACTACAGCATCTAGCGTTTCTACATCTTCAAGTAACTTAATATTGAGATGGTTTAATTTAGAAACGTCATTAATAATCGATCTGGTTTCGAAAGATAGAAATGACACTATTAAGGTTTGTGTTCCTTTTTCATCTGTTGTAAACGAAAAACCACCAACCTCATCTGAAGTTGCGCCATCATAAGTGCCCTCTAAATAAACATTGGCACCTATAATGGGTAAATTATTTTTATCTACTACTTTTCCTGAAATAGTAGTTTGTGCATTTCCTATGGTGATTAAAAGGAAAGCAAGAATGGTGATTAGGTATTTCATCTCGGTTAAATGATTAAAAGTTCGTTTCTAAATGCTGAATTAATTCCGATTATTATCGAAACAGTATCTATTGATGAAACAAACTTCAATGATTTTACCTAACTAATGAATTCTAATATACCGAGTTGTATTTTTTTAATGACGAATTGAATTTACGAGGTCATAATTTATATTTATTCAATCATATTTAGACTAAACAAAAAAAATTACTTCTTAAAAGGTCTAATAATAAGTCGTGCTGCTTTATCAAAGTTAATGTAATTGTACGTCCAGTTAAATAATACAATCACACGATTTCTAAAGCCAACTAAAGACATTAAGTGCACAAACATCCAAATAAACCAGGCAAAAAAGCCTCCAAATTTATAGTGTTTAAGATCTACAACCGCTTTATTTCTGCCTATGGTTGCCATTGAACCTTTGTCTTTATATACAAAGGGTTTCAACGGTTGCTTATTAATTAAACGTATTAAATTCTTTCCTAATAAATGCCCTTGTTGTATCGCAGGTTGTGCGACTTGTGGATGTCCTTTTGGATAAGCTTCAGAGGTCATTAATGCAATATCACCAACAGCAAAAATGTTAGTATAATCTTCAACTTGATTAAAGTGATTCACATTATAACGGTTTGCACGTTCTACTAAAGCTTCTGCTTTTAAACCTTGTATTGGTGCTCCTGTAACTCCTGCAGCCCAAATTAAGGTTTCGGATTGCATTTTTAATTCTGAATTTGTAGTCACTGTTTTACCATCGTAATGTTTTACAAACGTGTTACAGTGTACTTTTACACCTAATTTATCTAAGAACTTAGCCGCTTTTTTAGAGGCATGCTCACTCATTGGCGGTAATACGCGATCTGCACCTTCTAATAAATGAATGTGCATATCATCCGGATCTAAATCGTGATAATCTCTTGGTAAAATATTATTTTTAAGTTCTGCAATAGCACCAGAAAGCTCAACTCCTGTTGGTCCTGCTCCAACAATTACAAAATTAAGAAAGGCTTCACGTTCTGCTTCTGAGTCCGCAATTGCCGCTTTTTCAAAATTCTGTAAAATAAGGCTTCGTATGTCTAGAGCCTGAGGAACCGTCTTCATTGGCATACTACTCGCTTCAATAGCCTTATTTCCAAAGTAATTGGTTTTTGTTCCTGTGGCAATAACGAGATAGTCATAAGACAAATGCCCTATGGACGTAATAATTTCATTGGTTTCGGGTAGAATTTGTTCCACCTCAGTAAGTCGAAAAAAAGTAGTTCTATGCTTCTTAATAATCTTTCTTAAAGGATAAGCAATAGAATCTGGCTCTAAACCAGAACTAGAAACTTGATACAATAAAGGTTGGAATGTATGGTAGTTATGTTTGTCTATTAATACGACTTGAACATTTTTATTAGCTAAAGCTTTTACTAAATTAATACCTGCAAAACCGCCACCTATAATAACGATTCTTGGTAAATTAGACTGTGGAATATTCATTGAATACTAGTTGAGATTTCACAAACAAAATTACAAATTTCCGAGCCTAAAACAGCGTTTTAAAACAATTGTTGAATAATTTTGTAACAAAACAGAAACTCTTGCTACTAATAAGATAACTAACCAACCTCATCAATTGAACAAAGAATTAGAACATCGTTTTGTAGAACAGTTGCAAAAGCATCAAAACATTGTGCATAAAGTGTGTCGTTTATACACTAACAATGCAGATGCTCATAACGATTTGTTTCAAGAGATCACCATTCAATTATGGAGAGCATTCCCCAAATTTAGAGGTGAAGCGAAATTTAGTACTTGGATGTATCGCGTTGGGTTAAATACCGCAATTACATTATACAGAAAATCTAAAAGACGCATAACAACACAAGAATTTGATGCTGTAGAATTTAAAATTAAAGCGGAAGACTATGATGATACTGAAGAACAACAATTAAAACTATTGTATCAAGCCGTACATCAATTAAATGATATTGAGAAGGCGTTAGTTTTCTTGTATTTAGAAGACAAAGATTATCGCGAAATAAGTGCAACTTTAGGTATAACTGAAGTTAATGCTAGAGTGAAGATGAATCGCGTAAAAAAGAAATTAAGAACCATACTTAATCCGTAACATTATGGATGAATTAGAATTATTAAAGAAAGATTGGAATAAATCCAACAATAAATACGAATCATTTTCAGATAGCGATATCTATACAATGAGCCATAAAAAATCATCAAACATTGTTAAAACTTTGTTTTATATCAGTATGGCCGAATTGGTGTTTTGGGTTTTAGTCAATTTTCTACCTATTGTACTTTCAGACAAAATGAAAGCACAATTAGAAGAAATGAGCCATAGTTGGATTTATATTGGATTGAATATATTAAGCTATGCCGTTATCATTTTATTTGTTTATCTCCTTTGGAATGCACATAAAGCCATTTCAGTTACTGATAATGCAAAAAAACTGATGGAAAGTATTTTAAAAACGAGACGCATCATTAAATACTATGTGCTTTATAATTTATTGATTGCATTTATAAGTATTCCAGTTTCGCTTTATTTCTCCATTAATGAACATCCTGAAATATCAGAAAAATTGAGTACAGCTTCTCCTGCACAATTAGCTGTAATGCTCTTAATCACTGTAGTAATTACAGTTGTGTTTCTATTATTTATATGGTTATTCTATAAATTGATTTATGGTATTTTAATTAAGCGCTTAAACAGAAACTATAAGGAATTAAAGAAGCTAGAAGTTTAGCACGTAAATAAGTGAGATAAATCTCAACCATTCATAAAAAAAGTCAGCACTATTAATTGCTGACTTTTTTCTTTTATATATAATCTAAAAAATTACATATCACGTAATTCTTTATTTAAACGTTCTTTTTCTTCCAGTTCTTTTTGTGGAATCACTTTTAAAAATGAAGGGTGTTGCTCAATAGCATACTCTATTTTTTCAACTATTGAATCAATAGATTCATTTTCATAATCAATCTCTAAAGGAGCTTTAATTTCAAAAGATTGAAATATATTTTTCTTTTTTACACGTAATCCTTTTTTATCAAAAGAGCGTCTAAAGCCATCAATAACAATAGGAACAACGATAGGTTTATAACGTTTAATGATATGTGCTGTACCTTTTCTAATGGGTTTAAAAGGTGTGGTTGTACCTTGAGGAAATGTAATTACCCAACCATCATCTAGCGCTTTACCTATACTAGAAATATCGCTCATTTTCACTTGTCTATTTACATCTTTACCTTGTGATCTCCACGTACGCTCTATACTTATAGAACCTACATAAGCCAAAATTTTAGGCAACAAGCCAGACTTCATAGTTTCTTTAGCCGCAACATAATAAATGTTGAGTTTAGGATTCCATAAATAGCCTATGTTTTTAATAGAATCTTCTCTATTGCTTAAACTCGCATTAAAAACGTGAAACATAGAAATTACATCAGCAAAATATGTCTGATGATTAGAAATAAACAATACGTTGGTTTCTGGTAAATTCTTTATAATCTCAGAACCTTCAATCTGTAATTCATTAAAACCTCTAAAACGGCGATGTGTTAACGCACCTAAGATTCTAATCAACCATTTTTTAACCCAAAGTATATGTCCGAAAGGATTTCGTTTGAATAATCCCATAAATAATTTTAAAATTTAGTCTATTTACAAATGTAACATTTTAGACAAGTTATAAAACTTGTTTTAGTAAGTCTTTTATTTCTACAAGCATCATTGCTGTTGCTCCCCAAACCATATGCTCATTCAATTTAAAAGCTGGCACCTTTACTTCTGCACCAAAAGAGGTTGGTACTGTTGCTGTTACAATATTAATATCATTTAAGAAATCCTTAAGCTTTACTTCTATTATAGCCTCTACTTCTTCGTCTTGTTTTACAAAACTTAAATACGCTGAAGAAACACCAATAAAAGGATGCACCATAAAATTACTTGGAGGAATATAAATTGGAGACATCGTTTTTAAAACCTGAAAATCAGATCTTAACACACCAACTTCTTCTTCTGTTTCTCTTATTGCTGTTTGCATTAAATCATTAAGATCTGCATCTTCATATTTTCCTCCTGGAAACCCTACTTGAGCAGAATGCACACCTTTATATGTTTTACGAAGAATTAATACTAAATGTGTTTCATTATTAGATTTTGGATAAAATAAAGCCATAACTCCTGCTCTTCTAGCAGATTTAGACTTCGTTTTCATTTTATCTGCTAACTCTAAACGATACGGAGGCGACATTTTTGCATGCGAGTCTTCGCCTGAAAGCTCCAGATGTTTTATTTTTACTACAGATTCTAAAAACGTTTTAAAAAGCATTTATGAGATTTCAATTAGTGTTTCCAATGGCTATTGGCTGTGTATTATTACTTCTGAATTGTGAAGATAAGCAATCTTCAAAAAAAACAAATACAACTGTTATAAAAGATTCGACTCTAAACGAAACTAAAATTATTCCTAAAAAGAAAGCTAATCCTGAGTTTCCTGTACTCTCAGATAAAAATGCTATGGAATTCTTTTTGGAGTATGAAAAAGAAAATAAAGATGATAAAGTAAGGATTACAACCGATTTTGGAATCATAGAAATTCAGCTTTACACTAAAACCAAATTCCATAGAGCCAACTTTGTTTATCTCACCAAACGTAACTATTTTAATGGTACACAGTTTTATCGTGTGGTAAAAGACTTTGTGATTCAAGGAGGCAGTAGTGATGATTATAACCTTGCTAAAAGACGTCAGAAAATAGGTAAATATCTTTTACCTCCAGACACAAAACAAGGTTACACTCACAAGCGTGGAGCGATCTCTATGCCAAGTAGCGAAATGGAAAATGCTTATAAGTTAGCGTCTCCTTTTCAGTTTTTCATTATTCAACGTAACGGAGGAGCAGACTACTTAGATAAAGATTATACCGTTTTTGGTGAAGTTACCTCTGGTATGGATGTGGTAGATAAAATTGCGAACGTAAAAACAGATGAGGGAGATTGGCCTTTACAAAATGTTTATATCAGAAAAGTAGAACTTATTAGTGCGTTGTAAACAGAGCTCATGAGGTTTCAACGTTTCTAAAAAAATGAAAAGACGATACAATTCTTTTCCTATTTCATATTAGAAAAATTTTCATCAGCATTTTTGTTAGTTGAATTCTTATAAAGAACTTAAAAAATCCGTTAAATTATCTTCAACAATTATAAAATATTTAAGAAACATCATATCTAATTTCAGTATCTTGTTTGCTTGATAAAACCCTATCAAATTTCAAAAAAAAATTAGTAACCATGATTTCTAAATCCCTTAAAGCCAGTTTTATTTGCAGTATTATCTTATTCGCAAGCTGTAAAGAAGGCACAACACCAACAGTAAAAAAAGAAATGAGTAACAATGTATTAATCCAAGAATGGACAGGACCTTTTGAAGGAGTTCCTGCCTTTAATAAGATGTCTGTAGATGCTATAAAACTAGCAATGGAAGAAGCTATGGCATTAAATCTTGCCGAAATTGACGCCATAGCCAACAATACAGAAGATGCAACTTTTGAAAATACCATTGTTGCCATGGAAAGTTCAGGTAAAGCCTTAAGTCGTGTATTTGCTTACTATGGCATAATGGGAAGTAATGTATCTTCTCCTGAATTTAGAGCTATTCAATCTGAATTAGCTCCAAAACTTTCCGATTTTAGATCTCAAATTTCACAAAACCAAAAATTATTTCAACGTATTAAAACCGTTTATAATGCGTCTCAAAGTACACCATTAGAACCTGAAGCGCAACGTGTGGTAGATTTAACCTACAAGCAGTTTGAAATGAATGGTGCCAACTTAAATCCAGAAAAGAAAAAACGTTACGCAGCAATTAACAAAGAACTATCGACGCTTTACACCGACTTTGCTAATAATGTTTTACATGACGAAGAAAACTACATTACGTATTTAAACGAGAATCAATTAGGTGGTTTAGCAGATGGGTTTATAAAATCGGCTGCAAAAATAGCAACAGATAAAGATCAAGACGGAAAATATGCCATTACCAATACACGCTCATCAATAGATCCGTTTCTTACCTACTCTACTGAACGTGAATTACGTAAACAAGTTTGGGAAAACTACTACTCTAGAGGCGATAATGGAGATGAGTTTGATAATAACGAAATTATAGCACAAATTTTAAGACTTCGTAAAGAACGTGTTGGCTTAATGGGTTATAAGAATTTTGCTGAATGGAGATTACAGGATCGTATGGCAAAAACACCAGAAAATGCTATGGATTTAATGATGGCTGTTTGGCCAGCTGCAACAGCAAGAGTAAAAGAAGAGGTTGTAGATATGCAAACTGTTGCCAACGAACTTGGTGATAATATTACTATAGAACCTTGGGATTATAGATACTATGCAGAAAAGGTTCGTAAAAAGAAATACGATTTAGATAGCGACGAAGTCAAACAATATTTACAGTTAGACAAATTAAGAGAAGCAATGTTTTTTACGGCTGGAGAATTGTTTAATTATAAATTCACACCAGTTAAAGAGGGAACCGTTCCTGTTTTTCATGAAGACGTGAAGGTTTGGGAAGTTACAGACAGAGATTCAGGTAAGCATATTGGTTTATGGTATTTAGATCCTTTTTCTAGACAAGGTAAACGTTCTGGTGCTTGGGCAACAACGTATAGAAGTTCTGATTCTTTTGAAGGCAAAACCAATGTTTTGGCTTCAAACAATTCTAACTTTGTAAAACCAGCACCTGGAGAAGCCGTTTTAGTGTCTTGGGATGATGCGACTACGTTTTTTCATGAATTTGGTCATGCGCTTCACTTCTTTTCAGCAGACGTAAAATACCCAACATTAAATGGAGGAGTTAGAGATTATACAGAATTTCAGTCGCAACTCTTAGAACGTTGGTTGTCTACAGATAAAGTAATCAATCAGTTTTTAGTGCACTACAAAACAGGTGAACCAATTCCTGCTTCATTAGTTGAAAAAATCAAGAAAGCTTCAACTTTTAATCAAGGTTTTGGAACGACAGAATATTTAGCTTCGGCTTTAATAGACATGAAATTACACTTAGCAGATCCTACAAGTATTGATATCGATAAGTTTGAACGTGAAACGTTAGACGAATTAGGGATGCCAAAAGAATTGCCAATGCGTCACAGAACTCCACAATTTGGACATGTATTTTCTGGTGAAGGTTACGCAACGGCATATTACGGTTATATGTGGGCCGATGTTTTAACTAGTGATGCATCTGAAGCTTTTAGAGATGCACCAGGTGGATTTTACGATAAAGAGGTCGCTAAAAAATTAGTGAAGTATTTATTTGCACCACGTAATGCCATGGATCCAGCAGAAGCCTATAGAAAATTTAGAGGTCGCGATGCTAAGATTGAAGCTTTAATGCGCGATCGTGGATTTCCGGTCCCCAATTAAAACAACATTATTTTAACTACCCCAAAACGCTCAACTAATAAATAGTTGAGCGTTTTTTCTGTGATTATAATGAATCTAAAGGACTTTTAATATTGGAAAGATTCCGATGAGACACCTTTGTATAGATTTGAGTGGTTTTTACGGAATAATGGCCTAGCAATTCTTGTATAAAGCGTAAATCTGCGCCAGACTCTAATAAATGAGTTGCATAACTGTGTCTTAATCCATGAATACCAATCTTCTTTTTAATTCCAGATTTTTCCATCGCATTTTTAAATATAGCCTGTAAACTACTTTTAGAATACATACCTCCATAGCGACCTTCTAGCAAATATTCTTTCGGTTTATAGGCACTGTAATACGTCCTTAATTCATTTAATATAGAATCTGGTAATGGCACATATCTGTCTTTCTTTCCTTTGGCACCAACAATATGTACCAACATTCTAGAACTATCTACATCGATCAATTTTATATTAACTACCTCAGACACTCTTAAACCCATACCATAACATAATTTTATAGCAATTTTATGCTTAAAATTTGATGTAAAATCGATGATAGATTTTACTTCCTTTTTACTTAACAACTTTGGCAACGTACTTGGTTGTTTAGGTCTAGGAATATCAAAAAACATTTTTGGTCTATGTAATACTTGCTCAAAGTAAAACTTGATCGCATTAATTTTACCATTCATTTTACGCTCTTTATGTTTTAGCGTTTTAACACAATACAAAAAATAGTCTTTAAGACGTTTTGCATCTAAATCTTGTACAAAATAACTACCTAATAGCACAAGTAATTCGGCAAATTCAGAAAGATACATACGTTGGGTATGCACGCTATAAGCTTTTAAGTGTAATTGATCTTGAAAAGACACAAACGCCTCTCTATTAATTGGATGAATTTTTAAAACCAATTTATGACCAATTGTTTTTTCTTTAATATTAAGTTGATTTCTTATTGCAGGTAAATCAGACAAGTACCAACGCTTTTGAGTTGCACTATATCTAACGGAAGAAAATCGCTTACGCAATTGATTTTTGAGCTCTAAACTATAATTGAAATGAATCCATATCACCTCCTTTCCCCTATGGTTCCCAGTTATAAATTTATATTCAGACAGCTCCATTTATTAGGTGTTCTATATATCAGATATAAAGATAGTCAATTTTTGATATATAAAATAATGAATAAAAATCTATCTCGAGTAATTATAAACAAAGGATTTATTGTTTTTTTATTAAATTCTTCTATCTTTAATAAATAACATATATAATAGTGTTAGCAAACATTAACCACTCTAACTCAACAAAGGAAATAATTGAATTTGGAAATCATAAATTATAAGAAATGACTGAAATTAAAGTTGAGAAAAACGAGGAAAATGAACTTCCAATACCTCACATTTGGAGACCGAGTTTTAAAGCAATTATAAACGCTTTTGTTAAAGGAGATTATAATTTAAGTTCAGAAATAAAAAACGTGAATCCGATTTCAAATGAAACTGCTGAACAAATCAAAGAATATATTGAAGATTATGGAGAAGAATTAGTTGAACTTCCGAATGAAACTTGGAATTCATCAGTTTATATTTGTTATGGAGATTATTGGAATGTACTTATCGACCTTTATACAAAAGACGAAGGATTGAGCGATTTAGTTCTGAATGCTGAAATAAGAGAAAACAATAGTGAATATTTAATTGACATTCAATTAGTTTATGTGCCTTGAATAAAATCAAAAACGTTAGCCACATATAATGAAACGAAACTTCTGGAATATAATTTTAATTTCCACCCTTTTTTTAGGTTGTCAAAATACGGGAACATTATTTGGAAATTACTCGTCTTGTATTGATGGAGAATATACAGAAGTTTATTTCAAAAAAGATTCTATGAGAGTCGCTTCAGAAAATGTATGGGTTGAATTATCAAAATGGAGAAAAATTGAAATTAAAAATGATACTCTCTACTTTGAGACATTTGGAGAATGGAGAGACAAAACGAAAGCGATAATCAAATACGTTGGAACGAATAATACTGAATTAAACTTTTTGGAAACTGATGCGATTCTTAATTTGGAACGGATGAATATAGAATTAACTTTTAAAGACTCATTAAAATTCTGGAATGAATTTAATAAACGTCTGATTTCCAAAAATTGCAAATAATAAAATAACGTTTGCTAACACCGTGTATAATTAATTGCTTTATTGAGCTTACTTGCGAATATTCCTGCGGAATATTCACGGGTTCGTAAAAGTTTACTAATTTAGTTGCTGAACCACGCAACTAACCATACACAATCACGTTGCCAGTAATTTACGAACGGCACTCTAAAAAACAAATTGAAAGTAATGAAGAAAGAACTTGAGGAAATAACA